>NZ_AP021905.1:4800000-6682531 GCF_018408275.1 Pseudomonas sp. Pc102
ATCGATTTCTTCCGAGGGCTGGCCCTGGTGTTCATCTTCTGGGACCACATCCCGCACAACCCTCTAGGGCAGGTCACGCCACGCAACTTCGGTTTCAGCGACGCGGCGGAGATCTTCGTCTTCCTCGCCGGCTACGCGGCCGTGCTCGCCTACGGCAAGTTGCTGCTGCGCGACGGCTACGCTGTGGCCTGCCTGCGCGTACTGCGCCGCGTGTGGGTGCTGTACGTCGCCCACATCTTCCTGCTCGCCGTGCTGATGGGCGTGGTGTTCTACACCAACAACCACGTGGACAGCCGCAACTTCATCAACGAGATGGGCCTGGACTACTTCCTCGCCAACCCGCAACAGGCACTGATCGACGAGCTGCTGCTGCGCTTCAAGCCCAACCTGATGGACCCGCTGCCACTGTACGTCGTGCTGCTGGCCGGGCTGCCGCTGATCCTGCCGCTGCTGATGCGCTGGAGCTACGCCGCCCTTGCGCTCTCGGGGGCGTTGTACCTGTGCGCGCCCTGGTGGAACCTCAGCTCCCACCCGGGCGGCGAATGGTTCTTCAACCCGCTGGCCTGGCAATTCCTCTTCGTGCTCGGCGGCGTCGCCGCGCGCCATGCCCAGGCCCGCCCGGCCGATGCGCCGCCGGCCACCTGGAAGTCGCCGCTGTTCTTCGCCGCCGCCGGCTACCTGGTGTTCAGCGCCGTGGTCGCCCTCAGCTGGAAAGCGCCGGGCCTGCATGACGCCTGGATGCCGAAGTGGCTGGGCGATGTGCTCTATCCGCTGGACAAGACCGATCTCTCGCCCCTGCGCCTGCTGCATTTCCTCGCCCTCGCCCACTGCGTGGCCGTGCTGCTGCCGCGCACGGACTGGCTGACCCGCTGGCCGGCCCGCGAGGTGTGCCGCATGGGCATGCATTCGCTGGAAGTGTTCTGCCTCAGCGTGCTGCTGGCGCCGCTGGCCGATGCCATCGCCACGCTCTACGCGCTCGATGCGGTGGGCCAGGTGGCCCTGGCCTGCGCCGGGGTGCTGCTGATGTCGGCCCTTGCGGCCTGGCTGGACCTGAGCAACCGCCTCAACCAACGCAAGCCGCCGAAGGCCACGCCGGTGCGCCTGGCCAACCCGGGCTACGGGGTACCCCGCACCTTCTACCGCATTCAGCCCTGAGGCCGGGCGATCAACAGCAGCGACAGCGGCAGGCCGCTGCCGGGGTGGCGGGGCTCGTGCAGCGCTTCCAGCACCAGGCCGCTGCGCCCCAGCAACGCCAGCCAGGATTCCAGGGTGCGGAAGTACCACGGCATCGGCTCGGTGAAGGCGCCCTCGAAGGCGGCGAAGGTCTCCAGGCGCCAGCCATCGCGATAGCCCTCCTCGCCAGCGGCGCTCCAGGGGTGGACGGTCTGCAGCAGCAGGGCGCCGCCGGGCGCCAGGGCCCGGGTGATCGCCGCCAGCAGCGGCTGCAGGTCCTCGTCCAGCAAGGCGAAATTGCACACCACGGCATCGAAGCGGCCGAAGCGCAGGGGCTGTTCGGCGAGGCCCTGGTAGTCCCAGCATTCGAAACGGCCGCCGGCTGCCCGGGCCAGCTCCACCAGCGCGGGCGACGCGTCCACGCCCAGCGCTCCGATGCCCCGCTCGCCCAGCGCGCGGCACAGCCAGCCCTCGCCGCAACCCAGGTCCAGCACCCGCTGCGGGGCGCGCGCGTCGATCGCCTCGAGCATCGCCCGGTCGGTCGCCACGCGGCGACTCTCGATGCGTCCGCCACGGACGGCGTCGCTCCAGGCGGCGGCGTTGGCGCGCCAGCTGCGCTCGATCTGCTGCCGGTTATCGTCTGACATGGCTGTTCGCCTCGTATTCCGTCGTTTCGGAGCGCTCTCCGGCTCCCACCTACTACGCTTTGTACAAGAGCGGTAACGCGCCAGCCAGGCCATCCGATCATGGGCGTTTTATGGCAAACCGACGCATCGTCCACCCAGGTACCCAAAGGTAGCCTCGAAGACGTGACCTCGCGCTCCCGTCGCCCCCGCCGCAAGAAACACCGCCTGGCGTTCTGGAGCTTCATGCTCGTGTCCGCCGCCGCTCTCGGCTACGCCGCCCGCGAGGAAATGCGCAGCTCCTGGCTGCAGTCCCGGGAAATCAGCCGCTACGCCGCCACCCTCACCTACCGCCTCGACGAAGGCCCCAGCGACGCCATCCTGTACCCCCACGACGGCCCCTTCGACAAGCGCCTGGGCTACGCCTACCTGCCGCAGATGCTGCAGCGCCTCGACGCGCGCGGCTATGCCATCCGCCGGCAGGTGCGTTTCTCCCCGGCGCTGATGGACTACAGCCGCCATGGCCTGTTCCCGCCGTACCGGGAGAAGGTCCAGGCGGGCATCGACATCGCCGACTGCCGGGGCGAGCCGCTGTACCGCTTCAGCTACCCGCAACAGCTGTATGCCGGCTTCTCCGCCATCCCGCCGCTGCTCACCAGCAGCCTGCTGTTCATCGAGAACCGCCAACTGCTGGCCGACCAGCCCCTGGCCAACCCGGCGGTGGACTGGCCGCGCTTCGTCAAGGCGGCGCTGACCCAGGCCGGCAAGGTGCTCGACATGCCCGGCCAGAGCGCCGGCGGCAGCACCCTGGCGACCCAGCTGGAAAAGTACCGCCACTCGCCCTCCGGCCTCACCCTCTCGGCGGGCGAGAAGATCCGCCAGATGGCCTCGGCCAGCGTGCGCGCCTACCAGGGCGGCCCCGAGACCCTGGCCGCTCGCCAGCGCGTGGTGCTCGACTACCTCAACAGCGTGCCGCTCTCCGCGGTGCCGGGCCACGGCGAGGTGCACGGCATGGCCGATGGCTTGCGGGTCTGGTACGGCGCCGACTTCGAACGCACCAACCGCCTCCTCGCCGAGGACCAGGAAGAGCCCGAGCGCCTGCAGGCGCGGGGCCAGGCGCTGCGAGAGGTGGTGTCGCTGATGATCGCCCAGCGTCGGCCCTCCTTTTACCTGGCACGCGGGCGCGAGGAGCTGGAGGCGCTGACCGACAGCCACCTGCGCCTGCTGGGCAACGCCGGCGTACTGCGCCCGGCCCTGGGCCGGGCGGCGCTGGAGGCGCGCCTGGTCTTCCGTGACCTGCAGCAGGAGCCGGCGCTTTCGCGCATCGAAGGCAACAAGGGCGTCAGCCTGGCGCGGGCGCGCCTGTCGAGCCTGCTGCAGATGCCGCTGTACGACCTCGACCGCCTCGACCTCGCCGCCAGCAGCAGCCTGCAGGGGGAGCTGCAGCAGGCCGTCACCACCTACCTGCACGACCTCGCCGAACCGGCGTTCGCCGAGCAGGCCGGGCTGTTCGGTGAGCGCCTGCTGTCGCCGGAGAAGACCCGCGAGGTGCGCTACAGCTTCACCCTTTTCGAGCGCACCCCCTCGGGCAACCAGGTGCGCGTGCAGACCGACAACACCGACCAGCCCTTCGACATCAACGAGGGCAGCAAGCTGGAGTTGGGCTCCACCGCCAAGCTGCGGGTGCTGGCCACCTACCTCGACTACATCGCCGCGCTGCACGCGCGCTACGGCGAGATGCCGGCGGCGGAGCTGCGCAAGGTGCGGGTCGACCCCCTGGACGCACTGAGCCGCTGGGCCCTGGACTACCTGGCCGGCGCCAGCGACCGCAGCCTGGCGCCGATGCTGGCGGCGGCGCTGGACCGCACCTACTCGGCCAGCCCCTTCGAGAGTTTCTTCACCGGCGGCGGGCTGCACACCTTCAGCAACTTCCGCAAGGAGGACAACGGCCGCAACCCGACCCTGCGCGACGCCCTGCGCGAGTCGATCAACCTGCCCTTCGTGCGCCTGTTGCGCGACATCGTGCGCCACGACATCTACCGCCCCGACGGCGGCAAGGTGGCGCTGCTGTCCGACGACAAGGACCCACGCCGCCAGGGCTACCTGGACCTGTTCGTCTCCCGCGAGAGCCAGACCTACCTGCTGCGCTTCTGGAACAAGTACAAGGGCAAGGACGCCGACGAGCGCATGGCCACCTTCCTCGACGGCCTGCGCCCCTGGGCCTCGCGCCTCGCCGCCATCCACCGCTACCTGCAACCCCAGGCCGACCGCGACACCTTCGCCGCCTTCATGCGCGAGCGCCTGCCCAACGAAGCGCTGGGCGACAAGCGCCTCGACCAGCTGTACGACCGCTACGGCCCCGGCGCCTTCAACCTCAACGACCAGGGCTACGTGGCGCGGGTGCACCCGCTGGAGCTGTGGTTGCTGGCCTACCTGCAGGGGCACCCGCAGGCGACCTACCGCGAGGCGGTGGAAGCCAGCGGCGGACCGCGCAGCGAGGTGTATGGCTGGCTGTTCAAGTCGCAGCGCAAGAACGCGCGGGACAAGCGCATCCGCATCATGCTGGAGGTGGAAGCCTTCCTCGACATCCACCAGCAGTGGCGCCAGCTGGGCTACCCGTTCGACCACCTGGTGCCGTCGCTGGCCACCGCGCTGGGCAGTTCCGGCGACCGCCCGGCGGCGCTGGCGGAACTGATGGGGATCATCGTCAACGACGGCGTACGCCTGCCCACGGTGCGCATCGACCGCCTGCACTTCGCCGCCGACACGCCCTACGAAACCCAGCTCAGCCATGCGGCGGTGCCGGGCAAGCGGGTGATGGCCTCGGAAGTGGCGACGGCGCTGCGCGAGGCGCTCTCGCAGGTGGTGGACGCCGGCACCGCGCGGCGCCTGCAGGGCACCTTCACCCAGCCCGACGGCAAGCCGCTGGTGATGGGCGGCAAGACCGGCACCGGCGACAACCGCCTGCAGACCGTGGGGCGCGGCGGCCAGGTGATCAGCTCCAAGGCGCTGAACCGCACCGCCACCTTCGTCTTCTACCTGGGGCCCCGGCACTTCGGCACGCTGACCGCCTACGTGGCGGGCAGCCAGGCCTCGAACTTCCGCTTCACTTCGGCGCTGCCGGTGCAGGTGATGAAGGGCATGGCACCCATCCTCCAGCCCTACCTGGAACCCGGCCGCGCCACCCTGTGCCAGATGCCGGAAGCCTCGGTGCAGGCCAGCCGGCTCTGAGGGCTCACTCCTGGCGGCGACGCACGTCGATGAACAGCGACTCGACCTTCTCCCGCGCCCAGGGCGTCTTGCGCAGGAAGGTCAGGCTCGACTTGATGCTCGGGTCGCTCTTGAAGCAGCGGATATCGATGCGCTTGGCCAGGCCGTCCCAACCGTACTTGGCGACCAGCTCTTCGAGGATCTTCGCCAGGGTCATGCCGTGCAGGGGGTCTTGGGAGCTCACGTAAAGGCCTCGATGGGGTGGGAAAGCGTGGCAGCTTAGGGCAATGGCAACGCCTTGCGAAGGGCCGATGCACAGGAACCTTCGTAGGGGCGACTTCAGTCGCCAAGCGGCGCGCAGCACCGCCCTCGTGGGAGCGAATTCATTCGCGATGCCTTGCGCTTTCGTAGGATGGCGTAGAGCGAAGCGAAACCCATCGATGCGGTGTTTCACGCCCCCCGGCGTGCCGCGCTCGACTCCGTCTGGTGGAGGTGAAAAGCGACCTCCACCCTACACACCGGTGGAGCCCATCCGCCGCCCCGGGCTTCCGTATCACTTCAACCCCGCCACCCCGGCGATGATCAGCGCCACCGACAGCAGCTTTACCGGGGTGATGGACTCGCCCAGCAGCGCCACGCCGAGGATGACGGTGCCGAGGGTGCCGATGGCGGTCCAGATCGGGTAGGCGACGCTCACCGGCAGCACGCGCATGGCCAGGGTCAGGAAGTAGATGCCGGCGATGGCCGCCAGCACCACCAGGGCGCTGGGCAGCGGTTGGGTGAAGCCGTTGGCGTACTTCATGCTCATGGCGAAGAGCACTTCGAAGAACGCCGCGATCAGCAGGAACAGCCAGGCCATGGCGACCTCCTCAGAAGACCTCGGCCAGTTCCACCAGGGCGCGCTCGGCACGCTGGTAGGACTGCTGGAAGGCGTCGCCGCCGAACTCGTCGTTCTCCACCGCCACCACGCTGACGTCGGTGATGCCGATGTAGCCCAGCACGTCGCGCAGGTAGGTGTCGGCGTGGTTCATGTGGGCATTGGCACCGCCGGGGCCGTAGCCGTGGTCGCCACGGGTGGTGATGATCAGCGCCTTGCGCCCCAGCACCAGCGGCGTGTAGGGGTTGCCCGGGCGGCTCGGGTCGAAGTCGAAGGTGCGGCGGATGCGCACGATCTGGTCGACCCAGGCCTTGACCCCGCTGGGCACGCCGAAGTTGTAC
Source organism: Pseudomonas sp. Pc102 (assembly GCF_018408275.1). Taxonomy (NCBI): domain Bacteria; kingdom Pseudomonadati; phylum Pseudomonadota; class Gammaproteobacteria; order Pseudomonadales; family Pseudomonadaceae; genus Pseudomonas; species Pseudomonas sp. Pc102. The sequence goes on from NZ_AP021905.1 coordinate 4,806,225, forward strand.
ATGGGCGCGGCGATCACCAGGCGGTCGGCGGCGAACAGCTCGTCCACCAGCAGGTCGCTGAGGGCCAGGTCGGCCTTCATCACCTCGGTGCGCTGCTCGGGTTCGGGGTGGAAGGCGGCGGCGATCCAGCCTTCGGTGACCGCCGGGATGGGCGAGCGGCCGACTTCGCGGCGCACCACCTGGCGGTCGGCGTCCCGGCCCTGCCAGGCGGTGAGGAAAGCCTCCTGCAGGCGCCGCGAGTGGGAACGCTCGCCACGGGGGCTGCCCTGGATGGAAAGAATACGACTCATCTGTAGCTCCTGCTTCCGGTTGTCTTCATCAAGCCAGTGACCGGCCTGAACACAGGAACTAAGCTAGGGCCAGCCGTATTTCCGGACAAATGACCCTTAGTTCACCAGGATGAATCCATTTCATCCGTGGAGCCCAGATGTTCGCCAACCTGCCCCTGACCGCCCTGCGCACCTTCGAGTCCGCCGCCCGCCTGCTGAGCTTCAAGGCCGCCGCCGAGGAACTGGCGGTGACGCCGACGGCGGTGTCCCACCAGATCCGCAGCCTGGAAGGCTGGCTCGGTGTGCCGCTGTTCGAGCGCCTGCCCCGCAGCGTGCGCCTGACCGACTGTGGCCAGCAGCTGTTCGGCAGCCTGCACGGGGCGCTGCTGGACGTGACCCAGACCCTCGACCAGTTGCGCCCGCAACGCAGCGGCGGCCAGTTGACCCTCTCCACCACGCCGGCCTTCGCCGCGCTCTGGCTGATTCCCCGGCTGGGGCGCTTCTACGCCGCCCACCCGGCCATCAGCCTGCGCCTGGACACCCGCAATACCCTGGTGGACCTGCACCAGGACGCCAGTGTCGACCTGGTGATCCGCTACGGCACCACGCACTACCCCAGCCTGCACAGCCAGTGCCTGCTCGACGAGTGCTTCGGCGTCTACGGCGCCCCGGCCCTGGTCGCCAGCCTGGGCAGGGCGGTGCCGACGCTGATCACCATCCGCTGGCACAACGCGCAGCTCTATGAACTGGGCTGGAAGGCCTGGTGCCAGGCCGCCGGTGAGGAGCACCTGCTGGAAACCGCGGCGCAACGCGAATACGCGGAGGAGCACTACGCCCTGCAAGCCGCCATCGCCGGCCAGGGGCTGGTGCTGGCGAGCTCCATCCTGGTCTCCGAGAGCGTCGCCAACGGCCTGCTGGTGCCCTACCGGCCGGAGATCAGCGTCGAGGGCGCGGGCTATTCCACCCTCTGCGTCCCCGGCCGCGAGCGGCACCCACCGGTGAAGGCGTTCTTCGACTGGTTGAGCCGCGAATGCGGTTCGATACGGCCGCACTGACCCCGCTTGCACGGGCGGCCACGGCAGGCGCCGGACACGGCGGATTTCCGCCACCAAATCGCGACAAATGGGCGGTTTTTCGCCATTTCCAACCCGCCCGGTTTCGCGGCCAAACGCCTCGAGGCCCGAGCCTCCGGCCCTACCCGCGCGTCTGGTACGGGACTTGCCATCGGATCGCCAGCGAGCCGACAAGAACAAGACTGGCCGTGATCCGGGTACTGACCGCTTTCCCTCTGGCCAGCGCCTAGACTTGCTCTTGTCAGCCGTAGTAGCGCTCCCCGCGCATGGATCTGCTTACAACTACAAGAGGAAGTCCCATGTTCAAACCCACGTTAAAAGCGCTCGCCTGCGCACTCGCCCTGGGTGCCGCCAGCCTGGCGCACGCTGCCGACCCCATCGTCATCAAGTTCTCCCACGTCGTCGCCGAACACACGCCCAAGGGCCAGGGCGCGCTGCTGTTCAAGAAGCTCGCGGAGGAGCGCCTGGCCGGCAAGGTCAAGGTCGAGGTCTACCCGAACTCCTCGCTCTTCGGCGACGGCAAGGAAATGGAGGCGCTGCTGCTGGGCGACGTGCAGATGATCGCGCCGTCGCTGGCCAAGTTCGAGCAGTACACCAAGCAGGTGCAGCTGTTCGACCTGCCCTTCCTGTTCAACGACATCCAGGCCGTCGACCGCTTCCAGCTCAGCCCCGAGGGCCAGGGCCTGCTGAAGTCCATGGAAAGCAAGAACATCACCGGGCTGGGCTACTGGCACAACGGCATGAAGCAGCTCTCGGCCAACAAGCCCCTGCGCGAACCCAAGGACGCGCGCGGCCTGAAGTTCCGCGTGCAGGCCTCCGCCGTGCTCGAGGAGCAGTTCAAGGCCGTGCGCGCCAACCCGCGCAAGATGAGCTTCGCCGAGGTCTACCAGGGCCTGCAGACCGGCGTGGTCAACGGCGCCGAGAACCCCTGGTCGAACATCTACTCGCAGAAGATGCATGAAGTGCAGAAGTACATCACCGAGTCCAACCACGGTGTGCTCGACTACATGCTGATCACCAACACCAAGTTCTGGAACGGCCTGCCGCCGGATGTGCGCAGCGAGCTGGAGAAGATCACCCAGGAAGTCACCGCCGAGGTGAACAAGCAGGCCGAGGCCCTCAACCAGGGCGACAAGCAGCGCATCATCGAGGCCAAGACCAGCGAGATCATCGAGCTCACCCCCGAGCAGCGCAACGAGTGGCGCGACGCGATGAAGCCGGTGTGGAAGAAGTTCGAAGGCGAGATCGGCGCCGACCTGATCAAGGCAGCCGAAGCGGCCAACCAGGCCCAGTAAACGCCGGCCGGCGCGGGCCCACCGCGCCGGCACCGCTTCCATAGCTCGGGAGACGCCATCCATGAACACCCTAAGGCGCGTCTGGGACCACTTCGAGGAAGGCTTCATCGCCTTCCTCCTGGCGGCCATGACGCTGGTCACCTTCGTCTACGTGATCCTCAACAACCTCTACACCCTGTTCTACAGCCTCGCCGACCGCTGGGAGGGCGCGAGCGAGCGGCTCTTCGCCATCGGCGACAGCATCATGGGCATGGCCCAGGCCATGACCTGGAGCACCTCGCTGACCAAGGCCCTGTTCGCCTGGCTGATCTTCTTCGGCCTCTCCTATGGCGTGCGCACCGCCGGCCACATCGGCGTCGACGCCCTGGTCAGGCTCACCCCTCGCAAGGTCCAACGCATCATCGGCGTCATCGCCTGCCTCTGCTGCCTGGCCTACGCCGGCCTGCTGGGCGTGGCCAGCTTCGAGTGGGTGCAGACCCTGTTCACCGCCGCCATCGGCGCGGAAGACCTCGGCCACTACGGCGTCATGCAATGGCATATCGCGCTTATCGTGCCGCTCGGCTTCGCCATGGTGTTCATCCGCTACGGCGAAATCCTCGTGCGCCTGCTGCAGAACCGGCAGACCGGGCTCGGCCTGGCCGACGAAGCTGCCGATGCGCTGAAACTCACCGAGCACGAGGAAGGCAAGCAATGACCATCCTGTTCCTCTTCCTGCTGCTGTTCCTGCTGATGTTCATCGGCGTGCCCATCGCCATTTCCCTGGGCCTGGCGGGCTCGGTGACCATCATGCTGTTCAGCCCCGACTCGGTGCGCTCGCTGGCGATCAAGCTGTTCGAGACCTCCGAGCACTACACCCTGCTGGCCATCCCCTTCTTCCTGCTGGCCGGCGCCTTCATGACCACCGGCGGCGTGGCCAAGCGCCTGATCGACTTCGCCAACGCCTGCGTCGGCCACATCCGTGGCGGCCTCGCCATCGCGGCGGTGCTGGCGTGCATGCTGTTCGCCGCACTCTCGGGCTCCAGCCCCGCCACGGTGGCCGCGGTGGGCTCCATCGCCATCGCCGGCATGGTGCGCTCCGGCTACCCGCAGGCGTTCGGCGCCGGCATCGTGTGCAACGCCGGCACCCTGGGCATCCTCATCCCGCCGTCCATCGTGATGGTGGTCTACGCCGCCGCCACCGAAACCTCGGTGGGCAAGCTGTTCATGGCCGGCGTCGTCCCCGGCCTGCTGCTGGGCGTGGTGCTGATGGTGGCGATCTACATCATCGCGGTGAAGAAGAACCTGCCGGCGATGCCCCGCGCCACCTTCCGCGAATGGCTCAGCGCCGCGCGCAAGGCGATCTGGGGCCTGCTGCTGATGGTGATCATCCTCGGCGGCATCTACTCCGGCATGTTCACCCCCACCGAGGCCGCTGCCGTGGCCGCCGTCTATTCGGCCTTCATCGCCCTGTTCGTCTACAAGGACATGAAGCTCAGCGAGGCGCCGAAGGTGCTGCTGGAGTCGGGCAAGCTGTCGATCATGCTGATGTTCATCATCGCCAACGCCATGCTCTTCGCCCACGTGCTGACCACCGAGCAACTGCCCCAGCAGATCACCGCCTGGGTCATCGAAGCGGGGCTCACCCCCTTCATGTTCCTGCTCATGGTCAACATCGTGCTGCTGGTGGCCGGCGCCTTCATGGAGCCCTCGGCGATCATCCTGATCCTCGCGCCCATCCTCTTCCCCATCGCCATGAAGCTGGGCATCGACCCGATCCACCTCGGCATCATCATGGTCGTGAACATGGAGATCGGCCTGATCACCCCGCCCGTGGGGCTCAACCTGTTCGTCACCTCCGCGGTGACGGGCATGCCGCTCACCTCCACCATCCGCGCCGCCATGCCCTGGCTGATGATCCTGCTGGTCTTCCTGCTGTTCATCACCTACGTGCCCTGGATTTCCCTGGCACTGCCTACCTGGCTGGGCATGAACTGATCATCCGCGATACGACCAGGCCCGGCCCTGTGCCGGGCCCTTCCCTTCCACTACGTGCAACTCGCCCCGCCTCAGTGGGGCGGGGATCTCTGCGGGCATAAAAAAGTCACTGTCTGCGTCATCTGTTGCGGGCTCAACGAACAAGCTCAAGCACGTTGCCTTCAGGGTATTCCCACCGCGTGGGTTTCGCTTCGCTCTACACCACCCTACGGAAACCGCTTCGCCCCGAGCGTGATGCGCACATCGATGATCAAGCGAGGGACTCGCCTGGAGAGGGGCGAAACCGGAAGCCCCAACGGAACTCTGCAATCGGCTGAACTGGAAATCTCCCAGCAACACCTGATGCAGACACCGCTAAAAAAAACGGCCCAGGTCCGAGGACGAGGGCCGTTGAAGCACTATCAAACTCTTCGCTGCCCGGGCTCTGCGGCCCGGGCGCTCTAGGCATCAGGCGCTGGCGTCCTGGTATTCCTTCTCGGCTTCGTCGAAGCGCTTGATCATCGCGGCGGAGGGGCCGTTGCCGATGCGGCTGAAGATCAGGATGCCGAGGGTGGCGAGGATGAAGCCCGGGATGATTTCGTACAGGCCGGTCCAGCCGAGGAGGTTCTTCCACAGGATCACGGTGACGGCGCCCAGCATCATGCCCGCCAGGGCACCGTTGCGGGTCATGCCCTTCCACACCAGGGAGAGGATCACCACCGGGCCGAAGGCGGCACCGAAGCCGGCCCAGGCGTAGGACACCAGGCCCAGCACCTTGCTCTCGGGGTTGGAGGCGATGGCGATGGCGATCACGGCCACCAGCAGCACCATGGCGCGGCCGACCCAGACCAGTTCGTTCTGGCTGGCGTTCTTGCGGAAGAAGGCCTTGTAGAAGTCTTCGGTCAGGGCACTGGAGCACACCAGCAGCTGGCAGCTCAGGGTGGACATCACGGCCGCCAGGATGGCGGACAGCAGCACGCCGGCAACCCAGGGGTTGAACAGCAGCTTGGCCAGTTCGATGAACACGCGCTCGGGGTTGGCGGTGACCGGGCCGGCCACTTCCGGGTGAGCGGAGAAGTAGGCGATGCCGAAGAAGCCGACGGCGACCGCGCCGCCCAGGCAGGCGATCATCCAGGTCATGGAGATGCGGCGGGCGTTGGGGATGGACTTCACCGAATCGGCGGCCATGAAGCGCGCCAGGATGTGCGGCTGGCCGAAGTAGCCCAGGCCCCAGGCCATCAGCGAGATCACGCCGATGAAGGTGGCGCCCTTGAGCATGTCGAAGTGGGCGGCGTCCTGCAGCTCGATGGCAGCGAAGGTCGGCTCGATGCCGCCGTTGATCATCATCACCACGACGGGGGTGAGGATCAGGGCGAAGATCATCAGGGTCGCCTGCACGGTGTCGGTCCAGCTCACCGCCAGGAAGCCACCGACGAAGGTGTAGGCGATGGTGGCGGCGGCACCGGCCCACAGCGCGGTCTCGTAGGACAGGCCGAAGGTGCTTTCGAACAGGCGGGCGCCGGCGACGATGCCGGAGGCGCAGTAGATGGTGAAGAACACCAGGATCACCACGGCGGAGAAGATGCGCAGTACGCGGCTGTTGTCTTCGAAGCGGTTGGTGAAGAAGTCCGGCAGGGTCAGGGCGTTGCCGTTGTGCTCGGTCTGCACGCGCAGGCGGCCGGCCACCAGCAGCCAGTTCAGGTAGGCACCGACGATCAGGCCGATGGCGATCCAGGCCTCGGACAGGCCGGAGAGGTAGATGGCGCCCGGCAGGCCCATCAGCAGCCAGCCGCTCATGTCGGAAGCGCCGGCCGACAGCGCGGTGACGAAGCTGCCGAGGCTGCGGCCACCGAGGATGTAGTCGGAAAGGTTGTTGGTGGAGCGATAGGCCGCGAAGCCGATCAGCACCATGGCAGCGATATAGATCACGAAGGTGATCAGCATCGGGTTGCTCATACTCATTGGGGGTCTCCCCTGTCGTTTGTTGTTATTGAGACGCGACGGGTATTCCGCATCTCTCTGGTTGGCATTTGGCAGTTGCTCGTGGCAATTACCGATTGGTTTGCGGGCCCGGCGCAACCCTTGGGGTGCAACCTCTGCCCGTCATCGGTGCTCAGGCGTCAGGCCTCGCCGCAGGACGAGACGCCAAGCCACCCGGACTGCACCGGGTCGTCCTGGTCCGGTCTGGCTACGTCGGATCGCCTCCCGGTCAAGTGTCGACCCGGGCGCGCGAAAGGGACAGCGGAATGTAGAGAGCGCAGGCCGCCTTTTCTTTCGAAAAGCTCCGGAGTTATTGCCAAATCCTCCGACTGTCCGACAAGACGTGCAACCCGGTTGCACCACAAGGTGCAACCACCGCTCTGCAATGCTACCTGTGGATGACCTGACCGCGCATCGGAGCGAGGCGCGCGAGCAGGCGATTCTGCGTGCGGCTGGCGATGCCCTCGGCATCCATGGCGTCCTGCAGGTTTTCGACCAGGGCGTTGAAGTCGCTTTCGGTGAGCTGCTGGCCCTTGTGGCTCTCCTCCATGCTGTCGCCGGTGTACCGGCAGGGGCCGCCGGCCTCGACGCAGAACTGCTCCACCAGCTTGTCGCGCAGGCGTTCGATGTCGATGTTGCGGAAGTGCTCGACGATGCGCGGGTCCCTGGCGATGTTCAGCAACATGCCTTCGACGATGCGGGTGATGCCGGCCTTGCCACCCAGGTCCTGGTAGAGGCTGTCGTCCCTGGGCGGCTGCTGGGCACAGGCGGCCACCAGGACCAGGGCGGCGGCGATGAGCAGGCGGCGCATGTCAGAAGCTCCCCTGCACGGACAGGTAGACGCCGTCCTGGTGGTCGAGGGTGGCGATCTCGCCGAGGCGCGCATAGGCCAGCACCACCGCCAGGTTCTTGTTGGGGAAGTAGCCGATGAACAGGTCCGCCCAGTCGCTTTCACCCGCGAAGCTCAGGTTGTCGGGCTTTTCCCGATATTCGATGCCAACGGCCCAGTGGCGGTCGGGCAGCACGGCGATGGCGCCTTCCTTGAGCAGCGAGTGCTCGTCACGCCGGTCACCGCCGAAGCCCAGCAGGCCCAGTTCGTTGGCCCGGCTGTAGCGCAGCCCGCCATTGAGCAGCAGGTTGTAGCCGAAGGCGCCGCCGAGGATGAGGCGACTCACGGCGAGGTAGCCCTCGGTGTCTTCGTCGCGCCGGGCGCCCACCAGGGAGGGGATGAGGAAGTCCTTCTGCCGCTTGTATTGCAGGCCCAGGGACACCTGCGGCAGCGGGTCGTAGATCAGGTCGCCGAACAGCCGCACCTTGAGCCCGACCACATCCTGACTGAGGGTGTTCTCCGGCAACGACAGGTCGCGGGCCAGGGTGCCGAGGTCGAAGCGCTGGCGGGCGTAGGACAGCTCCAAGCGGTTGTCCCAGGAGGCGGCTACCCCGGCGGCGTCGAGGCGGTAGTCGCCGGTCTCGACACGGGTGGCGAAGGCCGTGGCGCCCCACTCGCCCTTCTCGCCATAGCCGGCCAGCACCGCCCAGGGGGTGATGCCGCCGCCGGCGGAGCCTTCGATGCTGGTGGCGCCGCCGGTGGCCAGCAGGCGCCCCTCGCCGGCGATCGCAACCACGGGCAGGGACAGGGCTATGAGCAGGACGAGGTATCGGTTCATGGTCAGTGCACCGCGGCGACGGGTGAGCGCAGTGGCTGGGCGATCCAGGCCTCGAAGGCGCTGGCCGACAGCGGCCGGCTGATCAGGTAGCCCTGGGCGGTGTCGCAGCGCCAGCGTTCGAGCAGGCGCAGGCTGTGGGCATGCTCGACGCCCTCGGCGACCACCTTGAGGCCGAGGCTGTGGCTCATCTCGATGGTGGAGCGAACGATCACCGCGTCCTCGCTGGTCTCGTCCAGCTCGCGGATGAAGGACTGGTCGATCTTCAACTCCTGCACCGGCATGCTCTTGAGCTGCGCGAGGGAGGAGTAGCCGGTGCCGAAATCGTCCACCGACAGGCTGATGCCCAGGTCGCGCAGGCCGTCGAGCACACGGAGCGCCTGCACGGGGTCGGCCATGACCGCGCTTTCGGTGATCTCGAAGACCACCTGCCCGGGGTGCACGCGGTAGTTGCGCAGCAGCGCCGACACCCGCTCGACCAGGTCGCGGCTCATCAGGTCGTCGGCGGAGATGTTCAGCGAGACCTGCAGATCGAGCCCCCGCCCCGCCCATTCCTGGAGCTGGCGCAGCACTTCTTCGATGACCCAGGCGGTGAGCGACTGGATGCTGCCGGTGCGCTCGGCCAGCGGGATGAATTCCCCGGGCGAGACCATGCCCAGGTGCCGGTGCTGCCAGCGCAGCAGCGCCTCGGCCTGGAGCACCCGGCCTTCGGCGATGTCGAGCTTGGGCTGGTAGTGCAGCACCAGCTCGCCGCGCCCGGCGGCATGGCGCAGGTCGCGGATCAGCACCACCTGGCGTTGCTGGGCGTCGTCACGGCCCTGCTGGTAGAGCTGCAGGTGGCCGGGCGCCTGGGCGGCGTCCTGCATGGCGATGCTGGCGCGACGCAGCAGTTCGTCCGGCGTGCCGCCGTCGGTGGGGTAGCAGGCGATGCCGATGCGCGAGTCGATGGCGACGTCGAGGCTGCCGATGCGCAGGGGCCGGAGCAGCAGTTGCTGGAGCTTGTCCGCCGCGGCCACCGCGCTGTCGCGGTCGGCGCCCTCGAGCAGCAGGAGGAATTCGTCGGCCACCAGGCGCGCCAGGCTGTCGCCGGGCCGCAGGGTGGCCTGCAGGCGCCGGCAGATCTGCTGCAGGGCCAGGTCGCCGCCGCCTGGCCCGCAGGCTTCGTTGACCGCGCGGAAGTTACCGATGCCCAGGTGCAGCAGCGCGGTGGGACGTGCAGCGGTGATGGCGCTGCCCAGCCGGTCGAGCGCCAGGGCGCGATTGGGCAGACCGGTGAGCGGATCGTGCAGGGCGTTGTGGGCAAGCTGGCGCTCGCGCTCGGCGATATCCTCGCGCATGCGGTTGATCGCGCCGGCCAGTTGCCCGAGCTCGTCGGAGCGATCCAGTTCGATGACGCTCTGGTAGTCGCCTTCGCCGATGCGCCGGGTGGCGAGGGCTAGTTGCCTTACCGGTTGCGATACGCTGCGGGCCAGCAGCAACGCGCCGGCGAGGGAGCCGAGCAGCGCGCAGAGGGCGATCAGCAGGATGTCCCGATCCAGAGGTGCGAAGGCCTGCTGTGCCTGCTCCAGGGATTTGTGCAGTAGCAGCAGCACCTGGTAGTCCGAGCCACTGGACAGCACCATGCGACGATCCATGTAGCGCCGTTCGCCGATGCGCAGGATGTCGCCATCGCTGGCCTTGATCTCGCCCCTGAGCTCCTGCTCGATGTCGCCCGACAAGGTGCTGAGCCAGATGTCCGGCTTGCCCGCCTGCGTCGCCACCAGGCTCATGTCGAGGTGGGTGAGTTCACGCATCTCGCTGGCGAAGTCGGCGTCCAGGCGGAAGCCCATCACCACGCGAGCGATGGGTATGGGCGCGGTGACATTGGCCTCTACCAGCAAGTAGATATCGTCGTCGATGGGTTGCAGGAGGCCCTGCCCGCCGTTGCGCTGGTGCTCCTGCATCAGTTCGGCGAGGCGCGCGGAAGAGTCGCTTCCGAGCCGCTCGGCGGTGGAGACCTGCAGCTTGCCATCCATGCCCAGGAGCATCACCGCGCCGGCGTTGATGCGGGCACCGGAGTTGCCCAGGGCGGAGCGAATGGTTTGCTCGTCACCACTGGCGACGGCTTCCTTGAAGCCGAAGTCGGCCGCCAGCACCTGGACGGCGTCGTGCAACTGGCGACTGCGCAACTCCAGCAGGCGGACGAACACCCGTCCGCCGATGTCCAGCTCCTCGCGCGCCTGGGCCTGCACGGCGGCGCCGGTGGCGGCCTTGAAGGCGAAGTACAACGCGCCGACCACCACCAGCAGGAGCAGGATGAGTACGCAGGCGATGCGCGCCTGGAAGCTGTTACTGAGCCTCACCCGTGGCCCTCTTGAATGCGTCGCCGAAGCCCTTTTCCGCCGGTGCCGGGGGTTGTGCGGCGGGCGCGCCCTGCAGCGTCAGCGGGAACCGCTGCTTAAGGCCCGTGGCCGTGATCTCGATCTCCCCCGCCGCGACCGGCAGCATGCCGGCGACCTGGGGGTGCCACAGGCTGGCGACATAGCGCCCCGGTGGCAGGTCGAGACTGAGACGGCCGGCATCATCGCTGACGACGAAGAAGGGATCGTCGGTGATGTAGACGTAGCCGAGCATCCAGTCATGGATGTTGCAGCCGAGCACCACCACGCCGGGCTTGTCGAACACCACGGGCGTAGACGGCGTGCCCTGGTAGAGGCGCAGCTCGAAGCGCTTGGCAGGTGAGAAGGAGTAGACGTGGTGGCGGATGTTGTCGCTGTTGGGGAAGCTCACCGCGGTGCCGGTATGCACAGCCAGCACGTAGGGGGCGAATTGCTTGTCGCGCTGGTCCATCACGCCCGTGTCGGGGATGGCGGCGCTGCCCGAAGGACCCTTCAGGCTGAGCACCGCATTGCCCAGGGGCTGGCCATGGCCGTCGACCACCTCGCCCTGCAGGGTCGCCGCCGAGAGTGTGCCGCCCAGGCAGCACAAAAGACCGATCAGGCCCACCCCGGGGGCCCATGGAGTGACGCGCAGCATGTCGTCTTCCACCCTTTCAACGGCCGGCGGGGGCCGGCTCGTGCGCCATGCCCCTGGCCTGTGCGAACCAGTTGGATTGCAGATTAGCTGATCGGCGGAACTTCACGCGGCCGGCGGAAGCAACTGGCCATCACCTTCGCTTCAGTGGCCGCTGCGCAGGCGCCGGGGGGTGAGGCCGAGGTAGCGGCGCATGGCGTTGGTCAGTGCGCTCTGGCTGGAAAAGCCGCATTCCTCGGCGATGCGCACCAGCGCCAGGTCGCTTTCGCGCAGCAGCCTGGCGGCGCGATCGAGGCGGGTCTTGAGCAGGTACTGGTGGGGACTCAGGCCCACGCTGTCCTTGAACTGGGCATGGAAATGGCTGGGACTGAGGCAGGCGACCTGGGCCAGTTCGGCGACGCTGATGCGCCGCGCCAGGTTCTGTCGGATGTGCTCATCGAGGGGTTCGAGGTCGAGCCCACCGACCGGGCGCCGGGGCGAGTCGCCGAACAGGCGCAGATGCAGCGCCCGCAGCAGCACGCCGCCCAGTGAGCGGGCGAGGATCGGGTCGCTGCCGTAGCGCGCCAGCTCGGCGCCGGCGTAGCTCAGGAGGTTCTGGAAATCGGCGTCCAGCTCGGGGTAGCGCGGGGTCTCGAACAGGCGCACGAGCAGTTCGCGGTCTTCGCTGCTGGTGCCCTGCTCGTCCAGGTCGAGGATCAGCATGCGGTTCTCGCCCATGCCGGCGAACTGGTGTTCGGCATCCCCCGGCACCAGGCAGGCGCGCATGCGGCAGACCTCGCCGCCCCGGCCGTTCACCTCGAACTCGGCGCGGCCAGCCAGGGACATCACCAGTTGGTGATGACCGTGGGCGTGGGCGTGGGCCTGTTCATCGAGGCGCAGGAGGCGGGCAACTAGCATGGCGGGTCGTGGTCAGAATTTGCGCATTTTAGGCAAGTGGCCAGCCGTTGCCCAGCACCGCCGGGCAGCACGAGGGCGACCCACGCGCTTGAAAAGCCCGCGATACAGCCCCATCTGCCTCACATGCCCCGACCACACGCCTTCAATTCCCAGCTACCAGGTGCCCAATGAGCGATCAGGACATCAACGCCGATCTGGTCGAAGAAGCGACCGCCCCGCACAGCACAGGCCTGGTCCTGCCCGGACAGACATTGCCGGACACGGTCTACATCATTCCCATCCACAACCGCCCGTTCTTCCCGGCCCAGGTGTTGCCGGTGATCGTCAACGAGGAGCCCTGGGCCGAGACCCTGGAACTGGTGGCCAAGACCGACCATCACTGCCTGGCGCTGTTCTTCATGGAGAACCCGCCGGAGGACCCGCGCCACTTCGACCCGTCCACCCTGCCGGAACACGGCACCCTGGTGCGCGTGCACCACGCCAGCCGCGAGGGCGGCAAGCTGCAGTTCGTCGCCCAGGGCCTGTCGCGGGTGCGCATCCGGGGCTGGCTCAAGCGCCATCGCCCGCCCTACCTGGTGGAGGTGGACTACCCACGCAACCCGGCGGACCAGCGCGACGAGGTGAAGGCCTACGGGATGGCGCTGATCAACGCCATCAAGGAGCTGCTGCCGCTCAACCCGCTGTACAGCGAGGAGCTGAAGAACTACCTCAACCGCTTCAGTCCCAACGACCCCTCGCCGCTCACCGACTTCGCCGCCGCGCTGACCAGCGCCCCGGCCAGGGAGCTGCAGGAGGTGCTGGACACGGTGCCGGTGCTCAAGCGCATGGAGAAGGTGCTGCCGCTGTTGCGCAAGGAAGTGGAGGTGGCGCGCCTGCAGAGCGAGCTCTCCGCCGAGGTGAACCGTAAGATCGGCCAGCACCAGCGCGAGTTCTTCCTCAAGGAGCAGCTGAAGATCATCCAGCAGGAGCTGGGCATCACCAAGGACGACCGCAGCGCCGACGCCGAGCAGTTCCAGCAGCGCCTGGCGGGCAAGGTCCTGCCGGAGCAGGCGAAGAAGCGCATAGACGAGGAGCTGAACAAGCTGTCGATCCTCGAGACCGGCTCGCCGGAATATGCGGTGACGCGCAACTACCTGGACTGGGCCACGAGCGTGCCCTGGGGCGTGTACGGCAAGGACAAGCTCGACCTCGGCCATGCGCGCAAGGTGCTCGATGCGCACCACGCGGGGCTCGACGACATCAAGAACCGCATCCTCGAATTCCTCGCCGTCGGCGCCTTCAAGGGCGAGATCGCCGGCTCCATCGTGCTGCTGGTGGGCCCGCCCGGCGTGGGCAAGACCAGCATCGGCAAGTCCATCGCCGAATCCCTGGGGCGCCCCTTCTACCGCTTCAGCGTCGGCGGCATGCGTGACGAGGCCGAGATCAAGGGCCACCGCCGCACCTACATCGGCGCCCTGCCCGGCAAGCTGGTGCAGGCGCTGAAGGAAGTGGAGGTGATGAACCCGGTGATCATGCTCGACGAGATCGACAAGCTCGGCGCCAGCTACCAGGGCGACCCGGCGTCGGCGTTGCTGGAGACGCTGGACCCGGAGCAGAACGTCGAGTTCCTCGACCACTACCTGGACCTGCGCATGGACCTGTCCAAGGTGCTGTTCGTGTGCACTGCCAATACCCTGGATTCCATCCCCGGGCCCCTGCTGGACCGCATGGAGGTGATCCGCCTGTCCGGCTACATCACCGAGGAGAAGCACGCCATCGCCAAGCGCCACCTGTGGCCACGCCTGCTGGAGCGCACCGGGGTGCCGAAGGAGCGCCTGTCGATCACCGACGGCGCGCTGACCGCGGTGATCGAGGGCTACGCCCGCGAGGCCGGGGTGCGCCAGCTGGAGAAGCAGTTGGGCAAGATCATCCGCAAGTCGGTGGTCAGGCTGCTGGAGGACCCGGCGACCAGGATCAAGGTTGCGCAGAAGGACCTGGAACCCTTCCTCGGCATGCCGCCGTTCCGCAAGGAGCAGTTGCTCTCGGGCACCGGCGTGATCACCGGGCTGGCCTGGACCAGCATGGGCGGCGCCACGCTGCCGATCGAGGCGACACGCATCCATACGCTGAACCGCGGTTTCAAGCTCACCGGCCAGTTGGGCGAGGTGATGAAGGAGTCGGCCGAGATCGCCTACAGCTACATCAGTTCGAACCTGAAGAAGTTCGGGGGCGACGCCGGCTTCTTCGACCAGGCCTTCGTCCACCTCCACGTACCGGAAGGCGCCACGCCCAAGGATGGCCCCAGCGCCGGCATCACCATGGCCAGCGCCCTGCTCTCCCTGGCCCGCGACCAGGCACCGAAGAAGGGCGTGGCCATGACCGGCGAGCTGACCCTCACCGGCCAGGTGCTACCCATCGGCGGGGTGCGCGAGAAAGTGATCGCCGCGCGGCGACAGAAGATCTTCGAACTGGTCATCCCTGAGGCCAACCGCGGCTCCTACGAGGAATTGCCGGACTACCTGCGCGAGGGCATGACGGTGCATTTCGCCCGACGCTTCTCCGATGTGGCCAGGGTGCTCTTCGGCTGATCCCTGCGGTGCCTACCCAGGGGCCGGAGCAGCGGATATGCTGCTCCGGCCCTTGAACGACGGAGCCGTCCATGAAACCTGCCCGCCTTCCCCGCCTGCTGCTGCCCGCCGCCCTGGTGCTGCTGGCCGCGTGCGCCCACGAATCCACCAGCCTGGTGGTGCAGAAACAGAGCAGTTGCCCCATCGAGCTGGACAAGGGCCAGTTGCTGGTCCTGACCCTGCCGAGCAATCCCACCACGGGTTTCCGCTGGGTGGTGAAGGACGCCGCGCCAGGCGTGCTGCGCAGCCTCGGCCCTGAGGTGTACGACACGCCGGAGGAAGCCGGCCTGGTGGGCGGCGCCGGTGAATCCACCTGGCGCTTCAACGCCGCGCAGAGCGGCGAAGGTCGTCTGCTGCTGGTCTACCAGCGCCCCTGGGAAGCCGACGTAGCGCCGGAGCAGACCTTCGATTGCAAGGTCAGCGTCGACTGACCGCGAGGGCCCGCGACCTGGCGGGCCCTGCAGGCGAAACACTCACAATCCCACGATGCCCACCGCCGGGCCTAGGACTCGGCGGTGATGCTGTGCTGGCCGCGCAAGCCCTGGTACAGGCACAGCTGGTTGCGGCCGGCGCGCTTGGCCTGGTACAGCGCACTGTCGGCAGCGTGCAGCAGCGCATCGGCACCTTCGCCATCGGCGGGGAAGCAAGCCAGGCCCAGGGAAATGGCGATGGGCCCCAGGGGCTGGCCGCCGTAGCGGATCTGCAGGCGCGTGACCCCGAGACGGAGCGCCTCGCAGCGATCGATGGCATCTTCGAGGCTGATCTCCGGCATCACCAGGGCGAACTCCTCGCCGCCGTAGCGGCAGGCCAGGTCGCTGGAGCGCACGTGGCGCTTCATTTCGAGCGCCAGGTGGCGCAGGACGAGGTCGCCTGCTTCGTGCCCGAAGGTGTCGTTGAAGCGTTTGAAGTGGTCCACATCCAGCAGGACGACGATCACCGGTGACTGCTTGCGACCGGCACGCAGCAGTTCGCGGCGCAGGGTCTCGTCGAGGAAGCGGCGGTTGTGCAGGCCGGTCAGGGCGTCCATCACCGACTGCTGGCGCAGGCTCTCACGCAGGCTGAGGTTGGCCACGCCCAGGGACACCTGCTCGGCGAAGGCTTCGGCCAGCTCCAGGTCGGCGCCCCCGCCGCACAGGGTCATCACCCCCAGGGGTTCGCCCTGGGCCATCAGGGGCACGCAGAGCGACCCGTTCCGGGCCAGGTGACGTTCGTGCAGGTGCGGGCAGACCAGGTCCTTGTCCACGTCCAGCACCAGGTGGCTCTGCCCGCGACGGATGGCCCAGCAGTCGTCGGGCTCGAACAGCTCGACGCTGCCGGCCTCCCAGCCGCCCCAGCGGCCGGCTTCTTCGAGTACGTCCCGTGAGGGGTGGTAGAGGTGCAGGCAACCGTCGCTCTGCGGGAACAGCTGGCCGGCGAAGCGGCTGATGATGCCGAAGCACTCGTCGAACTCGTTCACCGAATGCAGGGCACCGGCCATGCGGCTCAACAAAGATATCTGGTGGTTGCGCAGCTCCACACGCTGCATGCCCAGGCTCAGTTGTTCGCTGAGCATGTCCTGGGCGAGACGGGCTTCACGTCCCTCGCGCAGCATGCGGAAGGTGAAGTGGAAGAGCAGCGCGATCACCAGCAGGTCCAGCAGGGTGATCAACCCCAGCATCGCCATCCCGGCCCAGCCGCGCCATTCGATCTCCTGCTTGGCCAACAGCACGCGCTGCTCGACCACCCCCTGCATCTCGCCGAGGCGCAGGCGGATCGCATCCATCAGTTGCTTGCCCTTGCCGGTGCCGACCAGCTCGCTGGCGGCGGCCAGCCCTTCGCTGCGGCGCAACTCGATGACCCGGGCGAAGAACGCGCGCTGCTCGGCGATCAGGCCGGTGAGCAGCTGCAGGTCGTCGAACAGTTCGTCGCCAACCAAGGTGACGCGGAAGCGCGCCATGTCCTTGTCGACATCGCCGTAGCCCTGGTAGAGCGGGGTCAGGTAGTCGTCGCGGCCGGTCAAGGCGAATCCGCGCTGGCCGGTTTCGCCATCCTTGAGGGACGAAAGGAGGTCGGCCAGCTCACGCCCCATGTGTTCATGCCGCTCCAGCTGGCGCTCGGCGCCGCCGACCCAGCGGGTTGTGGCCAGCGGCAGCACGATATTCAGGACCAGCATGCCGATCGCCAGCAGGAATCCGGCCTGCAGGCGCGTCACCGTCTTCATCACTTCGTTGTCCTCGTGGCGGGTTGCGTTTTTCAGTCTAGCGGCGCAATCGGCGACTGCCCCTGGCGTTTTGCGCCTGGAGCCCGATCGTGGCGATGCGCACAGTGGTCCGAGGCTGCCAAGGCCACCGCGAGTCGCCGGAAGGCGGCCGCGCACCAACCATTCAAGGAGTTTCCCATGCAGTGGCTGTTGATCGGGCTGGCCGGCGCGCTGGCCTACCTCTACGGCGATGCCAACGACCTGGCCACGCTGTGCCTGTGGACCAAGCCGGTGCCCATCCTCGCCCTCCTCGCCTGGCTGTTGCGCAGCGCCGCACCCGGCCGCTATCGACACTGGG
The DNA here is from genome assembly GCF_018408275.1 of Pseudomonas sp. Pc102. Lineage (NCBI taxonomy): Bacteria > Pseudomonadati > Pseudomonadota > Gammaproteobacteria > Pseudomonadales > Pseudomonadaceae > Pseudomonas > Pseudomonas sp. Pc102. The sequence continues at coordinate 4,823,511 of NZ_AP021905.1, forward strand.
TCGCAGTGGGCCTGCTGCTGTGCCTGGCCGGCGACATGCTCCTGCAATGGTCGCCGGACTTCTTCGTCTTCGGCCTGGCGGCCTTCCTGCTCGGCCACCTGGCCTATATCGGCGCCTACCTGTCCGACACCCGGCACCTGGCGCCCCTGGCGCTGCTGCTGGCGGTGCTGTTCGGTGCCGGAATGTTCGCGTCGCTGGCCCGTGGCGGCCTCGGCGGCCTGCTGGTGCCGGTGGCGCTCTATGCCCTGACCATCAGCGCGATGCTCTGGCGCGCCCTGGCCCGCCTGGGCACCCGCGGGCCGGGGCGGCGTTCGGTGCGGGTCGCGGCGCTGGGGGCGCTGTGCTTCGTGGTCTCGGACAGCCTGCTGGGGATCAATCGCTTCGTGACGCCCTTCGAGGCGGCCGGGCTGGCCATCATGCTCACCTACTGGCTGGGGCAACTGGGCATCGTCGCCTCGGCGGTGCTGCACGGGCGACGCTGATTTTCGACCGATCGGCACGCCGGGATTCTGGCCGGGCGCGGTCTTGGCTAGAATGCCGGCCTTTCCACCAGTTGGTACCGGCCCCGTGAAGCACAACCCCGATCGCATCTACGCCACGCCTCAGGCACAAGTCACCGACTTCGCGTTCAACGAGGACGTGGTCAAGGTGTTCCCGGACATGATCAAGCGCTCGGTGCCGGGCTACCCGACCATCGTCGAGAACATCGGCGTGCTGGCCGCCCGCTTCGCGCAACCCAATACCCGCCTGTACGACCTCGGCGCCTCCCTCGGCGCGGTGACCCAGGCCCTGCGCCGCCACGTGCGCAGCGAAGGCTGCCGGGTGCTGGCCGTGGACAACTCCGCGGCGATGGTCGAGCGCTGCCGCGAATACCTGCATGCCCAGGACTCGATGTACCAGGAGCTGCTGCCGGTGGAAGTCCTGGAGGCCGACATCCTCGCCCTGGACTTCGAGCCCGCCTCCCTGGTGGCGATGAACTTCACCCTGCAGTTCGTCGCCCGCGAGGACCGCCAGGCCCTGCTGGCGCGCATCCGCCAGGCGCTGCTGCCAGGTGGCGCGCTGATCCTCTCGGAGAAACTGCGCTTCAACGACGCGGCGGAGCACGAGTTGCTCACCGACCTGCACATCGACTTCAAGCGTGCCAACGGCTACAGCGAGCTGGAAATCGCCCAGAAACGCAGCGCCCTGGAGAACGTGATGCGCCCGGACAGCCTGGAGGAACACCGCGAGCGCCTGCTGGCGGCCGGTTTCTCCCGCGTGGTGCCCTGGTTCCAGTGCCTCAACTTCGCTTCGCTGATCGCCCTGCCATGATCCGTACGCTCGACCTCGACGCCCTGCAGCAGACGCTGATGGGCACCCCGCTGCAGGACTGGGCCGCCGACCTGCCCGCCCAACTCGACGCCAAGCTGGCCGTCGGCCACGGTGACCTGGCGCGCTGGGGCGCGGCGGTGGAGGCCCTGCCCGCGCTGACCCCGACCAGCGTGGAACTGGCCCGGCGCTTCGCCCTCGACGGACCCTGCGACGACGCCACCCGTGCCACGCTGAAGACGGCCCTGCAAGGGCTGATCCCCTGGCGCAAGGGGCCCTTCGAGCTATTCGGCGTGCACGTCGACACCGAATGGCGCTCGGACTGGAAATGGACACGGGTCTCGCCGCACCTCGACCTGCGCGGCAAGCGCGTGCTGGATGTGGGCTGCGGCAATGGCTACTACCAGTGGCGCATGCTCGGCGCCGGTGCCGAGAGCGTGGTGGGTATCGACCCCAACTGGCTGTTCTTCTGCCAGTTCCTGGCGATGAAGCGCTTCCTGCCGGACCTGCCCGCCTGGCACCTGCCCCTGGCCCTGGAAGAGCTGCCGGCCAGGCTGGAGGGCTTCGACACGGTGTTCTCCATGGGCGTGCTCTATCACCGTCGCTCCCCCATCGACCACCTGTTCGACCTCAAGGACTGCCTGGTGCGTGGCGGCGAGCTGGTGCTGGAAACCCTGGTGGTGGAAGGCGACGCCCAGCAGGTGCTGGTGCCCGAGGACCGCTATGCGCAGATGCGCAACGTGTGGTTCCTGCCATCGGTGCCGGCGCTGGAACTGTGGCTGCGCCGCGCAGGCTTCGTCGATGTGCGCTGCGTGGACGTCAGCGTCACCAGCGTCGAAGAGCAGCGCAGCACCGAGTGGATGCGCTTCCAGTCACTGCCCGAGTTCCTCGACCCCGCCGACCACAGCCGCACGATCGAGGGGCTCCCTGCCCCGGCACGGGCGGTGGTGGTCGCGAGGAAGCCGTAGCTGCAAGCTGCAAGCTGCAAGCTGCAAGCTGCAAGCTGCAAGCTGCAAGCTGCAAGCTGCAAGCTGCAAAAGCCTGGGGGATCGACGGAAGTCGTCAACGCCCGGACTTATTTATTTTCACGGCCCGGGCGTAGGGTGGACCACGCTTCACCGGTCCACCATTTCGGAGTGATATCGAACCGCGACCGCGTGGATTTCGCTCCGTTCTACCCACCCTGCGGACTGCAAGCCGCAAGCGCATGAGTAGCGGCTGAGCCCTTACCCGATAACGGAGCCGCCCCAACAAACGAAGCTCCGTCCAAACGCGGATGCAGCCCTTATCTTGCGGCTTGAGGCTTGCCGCTTGCCGCTTGAATCAACCCCTTCATCTCCACCACCGCCTGCTTGAAGCCGACGAACAGCGCGTGTGCCACCAGGGCATGGCCGATGTTCAGTTCGTTGATGCCGGGGATGGCGGCCACCGGCTCGACGTTGTGGTAGTGCAGGCCATGGCCGGCATTGACCACCAGGCCCAGCTTCAGGCCCAGGGCCACGCCTTCACGGATGCGCTGCAGCTCACGGGCGGCCTCTTCAGGGGTGTGGGCGTCGGCATAGCGGCCGGTGTGCAGCTCGATGGCCGGGGCACCGACGCGATGGGATGCTTCGATCTGCGCCGGGTCGGCGTCGATGAACAGGGAGACCTCGCTGCCCAGGCGCGCCAGGCGCTCGACCGCGGCCTTGATCCGCGCTTCCTGCCCGGCGACATCGAGACCGCCTTCGGTGGTCAGTTCCTGGCGGGTCTCCGGGACCAGGCAGACATGTTCGGGGCGGATTTCCTCGGCGAAGGCGAGCATGTCCTCGGTCACGCCCATCTCGAAGTTCATGCGGGTCTGCATGACCTCCTTGAGTACGCGCACGTCGCGTTCCTGGATGTGCCGGCGATCCTCGCGCAGGTGCACGGTGATGCCGTCGGCGCCTGCCTCCTCGGCATCCAGGGCGGCCTTCACCGGGTCCGGATAGCGGGTGCCACGGGCCTGGCGCAGGGTGGCGACGTGGTCGATGTTGACGCCGAGCAGAACACGGTTGGCTTCAGTCACGGGAAGGTTCCTTGATCGTCATGAAGAGTTCGCGGCTGGCCAGTGGCCGTCCGCCGAGATGGGGCGCCAGGGCCTGGCGCATCAGGCGCTTGGCCGCAGCGAGGGCGCCGGGGGCACTCCAGTCGGCCTCGGCCAGGGCCAGCAGCTCGGCGCCCTGGAACAGGCCAGGCTGCAACTGCCCGACGGGCTCCAGGCCGGCGTCGGGCAGCAGGCGGTAGATGCCACTGGCGAGGATGGGCGCGCCGCTGAGGTCCAGGTCCAGCGCGAAACCATAGCCCAGCTCGTCCAGCAGGCGCCATTCGAAGGCGCGCAGCAGCGGCTCCAGCGGCCGGCCGGCGGCCAGGGCCTGGAGGGTGGCGGCATAGTGCTCGAACAGCGCGGGGTGCGGCGCTTCGGCCGGCAGCAGGCGGATGGTCAGTTCATTGAGGTAGAGGCCGCTGAAGAGGGCCTCGCCGGTGAGGAAGTGGGGGATGCCGGCACCTTCCAGACGCCCCACGTTCTTCAGGTCGCCGCGGCCGCGGAATTCGACCTCCAGCGGCACGAAGGGCCGGGCCAGGGTCCCGGCCTTGCCCCGCGCGCCCCGCAGGACGGCGCGCAGGCGCCCTTCCGGGGTGAGGAAATCCACCAGTGCGCTGCTTTCGCGGTAGGCCCTGCTATGCAGCACGAAGGCCGGTTGCGCACAGGTCTGCATCGGTTACTGGTCGTTGTAGCCCAGGGAACGCAGGGCACGCTCGTCGTCGGACCAGCCGCCCTTCACCTTGACCCAGAGGTTGAGCATGACCTTGGAGTCGAATAGCACCTCCATGTCCTTGCGCGCCTCCTGGCCGATGCGTTTGATGCGCTCGCCACCGTCGCCGATGATGATTTTCTTCTGGCCGTCGCGCTCCACCAGGATCAGCGCGTGGATATGGAGGATGCGGCCTTCCTGCTTGAACTCCTCGATCTCAACGGTGATCTGGTAGGGCAGTTCGGCACCCAGCTGGCGCATGATCTTCTCGCGCACGAGTTCGGCGGCGAGGAAGCGGCTGCTGCGGTCGGTGATCTGGTCTTCGGGGAAGAAGTGCTCGCCCTCGGGCAAGCGCTCGGCGACCAGGCGCTCGAGGGTGTCGAGGTTGTGCCCCTGCTGGGCGGAGATGGGTACCACCTCGGCGTTGGGCAGTTGCTCCTGGAGCCAGGCCAGGTGCGGCATCAGGTCGGCCTTGTCGTCCAGGCGGTCGGTCTTGTTGATGGCCAGGATCACCGGGCCCTGGACGTACTGGACGCGTTCGAGCACCAGTTGGTCCTCGTCGGTCCAACGGTTGCGGTCCACCACGAAGATCACCACGTCGACGTCCTTGAGGGCGGCCGAGGCGGTCTTGTTCATGTAGCGGTTGAGCGCTTTCTCGTTGTTCTTGTGCAGGCCGGGGGTGTCGACGTAGACGGCCTGGACCTCGCCCTCGGTCTTGATACCGAGCATGTTGTGGCGGGTGGTCTGGGGCTTGCGCGAGGTGATCGCGAGCTTCTGCCCGAGGATGTGGTTGAGCAGCGTGGACTTGCCGACGTTGGGACGCCCGACGATAGCCACGTAGCCGCAGCGCGGGTTGTTCGATTCAGTCATGGCCGTTCTCCACGCCCAGGGCCACCAGTGCCGCCGCCGCCGCCACCTGTTCGGCGATGCGTCGGCTGGCACCTTGGCCTCGGGTCTTGTCATTCAGCAGGGCAACTTCGCACTCGACGAAGAAGGTGCGGCAATGGGGCTCGCCCTGGATATCCACCACTTCATAGCGGGGCAGTTCGCAGGCCCGCGACTGGAGGAATTCCTGCAGGCGGGTCTTGGGGTCCTTGTTGGTATCGACCAGCGTCAGGCCTTCCAACTCGTTGTGCAGCCAGGCCAGCACGCGCTCGCGCGCGCAATCCATGCCGGCATCGAGGTAGATGGCCCCGATCAGCGCTTCCAGCGCATCGGCGAGAATGGACTCGCGGCGGAAACCACCGCTCTTCAGCTCGCCGGAGCCCAGGCGCAGGTATTCGCCCAGCTCGAAGCCCCTGGCCAGCAGGGCCAGGGTCTCGCCCTTGACCAGGCGGGCGCGCAGGCGCGAGAGCTGGCCTTCACGCGCCTGGGGGAAACGCTCGTAGAGCGCCTCGCCGGCGACGAAGTTGAGGATGGCATCACCGAGGAACTCCAGGCGCTCGTTGTTGCGCCCGGCGAAGCTGCGATGGGTCAGGGCCAGGGTCATCAGACCCTGGTCCTGGAAGGTGTAGCCGAGCTGACGCTCGAGACGGCTGAGGGATACGCTCACGGGACTCGCACACGGAATTCTTTGTCGAAGTGCACCACCAGGTCGAGGTTCTCGATCAGCGGCTCGCGTTTTTCGTATTTCAGCGTGGCATAGAAGTCGTTGTTCTCGACCTTGACCTGCAGGGCCTTCTCCAGATCGATGTCGCGGATGCTGTTGACCATCATGCCCTTGCGCACGTAGTCCAGGAAATCGCGCGGCGTGGATATGGCCTGGCCTTTCTCGTTCTCAACGGACTTGATGAGCTTCTCGAGCGCGTAGTAATCCATGTAGTGCGGAATGATCTTGAAGGCGGTACTGGCCAGGAACGCCACGATGGCCAGGACAACCAGCCAGCCCAGTATCGACAAGCCCCTCTGCGAATGCGCAAACGTCATGATGACCTCAATGTCAGTGTTGTTATGCGGGCCGGCTGGCCCGTTGCAAGACTATATATAGCGGGCGGCGCTGCGTTGAACAGCGCCGCAAAAGCGAAAGTCGGCAAGCCTCAGTGAATGAGGCCTACGCGGGAGAAGTTGGGCAGGTTGTTCATCTTCGGGTCCGGCCAGCTCATCCACACGGCGAAGGCCTTGCCGACGATGTTGCGGTCAGGAACCATGCCGAGCAGGTCCTTGGGAATGTTGGGGTCGTTCCAGTAGCGACTGTCGTTCGAGTTGTCGCGGTTGTCGCCCATCATGAAGTAATGCCCTTGCGGCACCACCCATTCCTTGCCCGGCTCCATGCGGTAGCGCTTCATTTCCTTGCGGATCAGGTGCTCGGCCTCGCCCAGCTTCTCCTCGTAGAGACGGGAGCTGCCCAGGGTGCCGGGCTCGTCGCCGACCAGTTTCTCGGCCACCTGCTCGCCATTGACGGTCAGGCGCTTGTCGCTGCTGTAGGCGATGCGGTCGCCCGGCAGGCCGACCACGCGCTTGATGTAGTTGATGTTCGGGTCGCTGGGGTAGCGGAACACCATGACATCACCGCGCTGCGGGTCGCCGACTTCGATCACCTTGGTGTCCACCACCGGCAGGCGTATGCCGTAGGCGAACTTGTTGACCAGGATGAAATCCCCTACTTCCAGGGTCGGTTTCATCGACCCGGACGGAATCTGGAAGGGCTCGACCAGGAACGACCGCAGCACCAGCACGATGGCCAGCACCGGGAAGAAGGACTTGCCGTATTCCACCAGCAAGGGCTCCTTGTCGAGCTTTTCCATCACCTCCGGGTCGGGCTCGCTGACTTGCCCCTGGTAGGCGGCAATCGCGGAGCGCCGGCGCGGAGCCAGCAGAACCAGATCGATGAGAGCGAGCACGCCGCAGACAGCCACGGCGAGAACCAACAGAAGCGGGAAATTGATCGACATAGACCCTAGCTATCCACTTTGAGCACTGCGAGGAAGGCTTCCTGTGGAATCTCCACACTGCCGACCTGCTTCATCCTTTTCTTACCGGCCTTCTGCTTTTCCAGCAGCTTCTTCTTACGGCTCACGTCGCCACCGTAGCATTTGGCCAGAACGTTCTTCCTGAGCGCCTTGACGGTAGTACGCGCGACGATCTGACCACCGATCGCCGCCTGGATCGCCACGTCGAACATCTGCCGTGGGATCAGTTCCTTCATCTTCTCGGTCAGCGCGCGGCCTTTGTAGTGGGCCTGGTCGCGGTGCACGATGAGCGCCAGGGCATCGACCTTCTCGCCGTTGATCAACACGTCCAGCTTGACCAGGTTGGCCGACTGGAAACGGTCGAAGCTGTAATCCAGGGACGCATAGCCACGGCTCACGGATTTCAGGCGGTCGAAGAAATCGAGTACCACTTCGTTCATCGGCAGGTCGTAGCAAACCTGAACCTGGCTGCTGAGGAATTGCATGTCGCGCTGCACGCCACGCTTCTCGATGCACAGGGTGATGACGTTGCCCAGGTGTTCCTGGGGCACGAGGATGTTGGCACGCACGATGGGCTCGCGCATGTCCTCGATGAACGAGAGGTCGGGCAGCTTGGACGGGTTGTCGACGTAGATCGTCTCGCCGTTCTTCTGCACCACTTCGAAGATAACGGTGGGCGCGGTGGTGATCAGGTCCAGGTCGTACTCGCGCTCCAGGCGCTCCTGGATGATCTCCATGTGCAGCATGCCGAGGAAGCCGATGCGGAAGCCGAAGCCCAGGGCCTCGGAGCTTTCCGGCTCGTACTGCAGGGCGGCATCGTTCAGGGTCAGCTTCTGCAGCGCTTCGCGGAAGTCCTCGAAGTCGTCGGAGCTGACCGGGAACAAGCCGGCGTAGACCTGCGGCTTGATGCGCTGGAAGCCCGGCAGCACATCGACATCCGGGGTGTTGGACAGGGTCAGGGTGTCGCCCACGGGGGCACCGAGGATGTCCTTGATGCCGGCGATGATGAAGCCCACTTCACCGGCCTTGAGGTCGGCCATCTCGGTGTGCTTGGGGGTGAAGACGCCGACGCTGTCCACCTGGTGGATCTTGCCGGTGGATTTCACCAGGATCTTGTCGCCCTTCTTCACCCGGCCGTGCTTGACGCGTACCAGCGAGACCACGCCCAGGTAGTTGTCGAACCAGGAGTCGATGATCAGCGCCTGCAGCGGCGCGTCGATCTCGCCTTCGGGCGGCGGGATGACCTTGACCAGTTGCTCGAGCACGTCGATCACGCCCATGCCGCTCTTGGCGCTGCACGGCACCGCGTCGGTGGCGTCGATGCCGATGATGTGCTCGATCTCTTCCTTGACCCGCTCGGGCTCGGCCTGGGGCAGGTCCATCTTGTTCAGGACCGGCATCACTTCCAGGCCCTGCTCGATGGCGGTGTAGCAGTTGGCGACCGACTGCGCCTCGACGCCCTGGCCGGCATCCACCACCAGCAGCGCGCCTTCGCAGGCGGCCAGCGAGCGGCTGACTTCATAGGTGAAGTCGACGTGGCCGGGGGTATCGATGAAATTCAACTGGTAGGTCTTACCATCCTGCGACTTGTAGTGCAGGGTCACGCTGTGGGCCTTGATGGTGATGCCGCGCTCGCGTTCCAGGTCCATGGAGTCCAGCACCTGGGCCTCCATCTCGCGATCGGACAGGCCGCCGCACATCTGGATGAAGCGGTCGGCCAGGGTCGACTTGCCATGGTCGATGTGGGCGATGATCGAAAAATTGCGGATATGACTCAGGTCACTCACGGGGTCGACACTCGAAAAAAGCCGCAAGCCGGTTGCTTGCCGAAAAATAGCCGGGGAGTTTACCTGATCGGCAGCGCGGGCGTCACGCCCGCATGGCGGAGCGCAGGCATGAAAAAGGGCGACCCGGGTCGCCCTTTTTCAGTGCATCGGATTACTCCGAAAGCTTGAAGGTGATGAAGCTGGCACGGCCCTGGCGCAGCACGCGCATGGACACGGAGCGGTTCTTCGGCAACTCCTTGGCTACCTTGGCGAAGGTCTGCACCGAGTCGATGGACTGGTTGTTCAGGTGGCTGATCACGTCACCCGGACGCAGGCCCATCAGGGCGGCCGGGCCGTCCTGGACTTCCCTGATCACTACACCACCCTTGATGTCGAGGCTCTTCTTCTGCTCGGCGGACAGTTCGGCGACCAGCACGCCCAGGCGGTTGCTGCTGCGCTCGGCACCTTGCGGCGCGCCGGTGGAGGTCACTTCCTCCCCATCTTCGGGCAGGGAGCCGATGGTCAGCGCCAGCTTCTTGCGCGACCCCTCGCGGACCACGTCGAGGTCGATCTTGCTACCCGGCTTGAGGGCACCGACCAGATGCGGCAGGTCGGCGGACATGACGATCGGCTGGCCATTCATGCTGAGGATGACGTCGCCGACCTGGAGGCCGCCCTTGGCTGCAGGACCGTCGTCGAGCACCTGGGCCACCAGGGCACCTGCGGGTTTGTCCAGGCCGAAGGATTCGGCCAGGTCCTTGTTCACTTCCTGAATCACCACACCGAGCCAGCCACGGCTGACCTTGCCCTCGGCCTTGAGCTGGTCGGCGACGCTCATGGCGACGTCGATCGGGATGGCGAAGGACAGCCCCATGAAGCCACCGGAGCGGGTGAAGATCTGCGAGTTGATGCCCACGACCTCGCCATCCAGGTTGAACAGGGGGCCACCGGAGTTACCCGGGTTGATGGCCACGTCGGTCTGGATGAAGGGCACGTAGTTCTCGTTCGGCAGGCTGCGCCCCTTGGCGCTGACGATACCGGCGGTCACCGAGTGGTCGAAGCCGAAGGGGGAGCCGATGGCCAGCACCCAGCTGCCGACCTTCAGGGCGTCGGACTTGCCGAGCTTGACGATGGGCAGGTCCTTGCCTTCGACCTTGAGCAGGGCCACGTCGGTGCGCGCGTCGGCACCGATCAGCTTGGCTTCGAGCTCGCTGCGGTCGGACAGGCGCACGATGATCTCGTCGGCGTCGGCCACCACATGGTTGTTGGTCAGGACGTAGCCGTCCTTGGAGATGATGAAACCCGAACCCAGGGATTGCGCCTCGCGCTGGCGACCACCGCCCGGGTTACGCGGCATCTGCGGCATGCTGCGCTCGAAGAACTCGCGGAGCATGGGCGGCAGGCCTTCAAGGTCGGGCATGGCCTGGTTGCCGGCGACGGCGCGATCCGGAAGCTTCTGCCGCGTACTGATGTTGACGACCGCCGGAGAGGCCTCCTCCACCAGCGGGGTGAAGTCGGGCAGCTCCGCCCGGGCGACAAGGGTTTGACCGAGCAGCAGCAGGGCCGCGACCGCGGACATGCAGGATTTCATGCTTAGCATCGACATACAGCTCCCGTCATGAAACGAGGAATGTGAACCCGTCACGAGCCGACCGGCCCGGCGGGCAAACGCAATTCGGGCCGGGGGAATGCCCCCAGCCCGATACACCATAAACAAGAATTCGCTTGCGGGGACCAACGCCGAGGAGCGATCAGCCCATGAACCCTGACGGGCTCGCATGGACATGGCTGCTCCGCCCCGGCGTCGTTCAATTCACTGGGCCGCCTGGGGGGCTGCGGTTCCGGCCGTACGCATAGACAACGCAATGCGCTCCGCAGTTCCCACGGGGATTTCGCCAACCACAGTCACCATCACGTCACCTTCGCTGGTGCCGAGCCGACGGGATACGGCAACAGTCGGACCGAGCTCGACACGCACATCTTCCACAGACGCACCGTGCAGGGGCTCGAGGAAGACAGAGAAGCGCGCCAGGCCATCGCCATAGAGCAGGCAGGCCACCGGATCCGTCGATACCGGGCTGCGACGCTGGACCGCACTGGTCAGGGCGAACCCTTCCGGCAACCAATCGGAGCGCCAGGCGCTGGCCAGGGCCTTGGGCGCCTCGGCGTAGCGTACGGGCTCACAGCCCTGCCCCGCCTGGAGCTGGCTGTCACTGGGTGCTTGCGTGGTGTCGATCTGGGTGAACTGGAAACGCTCCAGCAGCATGCCCTTCTCATTGAGCATCAATGACTTGAGCGGCAGGCCGGTCTCCCGGTCCAGATGCAACTCGAAGCCGTACCGATGCTGGTCGCGCGGGTTGAGTGAGAGCACCACGGCCTGGCGCCCCGCCACTCGCGACTCGCCCACCAGGCTCAGGTCATAGGACTTTGCCACCTGGGCGACATCGAGATCACGGGCCGGCCAGACCTGGCCGTCGACCATCTGGTCGGAAAGCGCCCCACTCACACATTCGGTACGTCCATCCACACGGAGGATTTCCTGGGCGGGCCCATCGAGCTGCTGCAGCCTTTCACGCACCTTGCCGGCATCGACGCGATGCCAGACCTGATGGGTGGAGAAGCTGCCGCTTCGTTCATAGACGAAGGTGCCCTGGAAATTCTGCCGCTGCTCGGCGTCAGCGAGTCGCTTCAGCCAGTCCTGAGCATCGGCGGCGTGGGCGGCCTGAACCAGCCAACCACCGCCGAGCAACACGAAAAGTGGAAATGCGCGCATGTTTCTCCTTAGCGGCTTTCCAGGCTGGCGGCACGCGCATAGGGCAGCGCACTGTCGGTCCCACTCATGGCGGCCTGCTGGGCATGCTGGCGCAGGTAGGCCGGCAGGCGCTGATCGTGCCAACCCGAGGTCGCTTGCGCGGCACCAGACAGCGGCGGACGCACGCCTTGGGAGTCAGTGCTGTAACCGGCAAGAACGGTGTCCTTGCTGGCTTGCGGCGCACTGATCACCGGCTGCGGAGCGCTTTGCTGGGCCAGCTGCTGGGCGCCCACCTCGTCCTGGTTGTACATACGCACACCAGCGAGCACGGCCAGCGTCACCGAAGCGGCAACCGCCAGGCGGCCAAGGCTGCGCCAAGGACCGCGAGCGGCCTGGGCCGGCAGCGCCTCATCAGCCAGCGCGGCGGAAACCGCGGCGGCGATGTCGAGGCGCGGCTCGATCAGTTCCTTGTGCATAACGGCACGCGCTATCTGGTAGCGAGACCAGGTGGAACGGAGCTCCTCATCGCCGCTGGACGCGAGCACACGTCGCAACTCCAGTTCATCCGCTTCGTTATCCATTACCGCGGACAGCGATTCCTGCAGGGCTTCACGACTCATGGCGATTCCTCTCTTAGCTGTCGCCGCTGTCTCAGGATTCCTGCAACAAAGGTTGCAGGGCTTTATCTATAGCTTCTCGCGCCCTGAAAATACGCGAGCGAACCGTACCAACCGGACATTGCATGACGCTGGCAATGTCCTCGTAACTCAGACCATCGAATTCACGTAAAGTCAGCGCAGTACGCAAATCTTCCGGCAATTGCTGGATGGTCCGATGGACGGTGCCTTCGATCTCATCCCGCAGCAATGCCCGTTCCGGTGATTCGTTGTCCTTGAGGGCATGGTCGCCATCGTAGAACTCCGCATCCTCGGCACTCACATCGCTATCCGGCGGGCGCCGACCGCGCGCCACCAGATGGTTCTTCGCCGTGTTGATGGCGATGCGGTACAGCCATGTGTAGAAAGCGCTGTCACCGCGAAAATTCCCAAGTGCGCGATAGGCCTTGATGAAGGCCTCCTGAGCAACATCCTGAGCTTCCTGGGCGTCGTGGACGAATCGCACGATCAGACCCAGAATCTTGTGCTGATACTTCAGCACCAGAAGATCGAAAGCTCGTTTGTCGCCTCGCTGCACCCGTTCGACCAGTTGCTGATCCTGTTCCTGGGTTAGCATGGACACTCCTCGTTGGAGCTCGAGGGGCACTGCGCCAGCCAGTGGATCGGCTTGCCAAAATAGACTCGGGCGTTGCGCAAAAGTTCTCCCCTCCAAGCAAGCTTCCTACAAGACTGTTTCCGTCTTGCACGGAATCGCGCAGCAGAGCACTGGCCACTGCTGCGCGGATAATTTTTCGCCTGATTTGCCGCTGCCAGGAACGCAGGAAACGCTCCGCGGCACAACTCAACAAGCACGTCACCTCATGTGCGACGGAGGTAAGAAACCAGGGGGACTAAGAAAGTTCCCGGGATTCTCTGCCGGACATAAGCCCGCTATTGTGCCGCCCACCCCCTCTATATACTAGTGGCCGCATTTTCGCGGGATCCCGACATGAGCCAACACTTTCAGCACGACGTCTTGGTGATCGGCAGCGGTGCCGCCGGCCTCACCCTGGCGCTGACGTTGCCCGAGCACCTGCGCATCGCAGTCTTGAGTAAAGGCGACCTTTCCAACGGGTCAACCTACTGGGCACAAGGGGGTGTGGCGGCGGTCCTGGACGACACCGACACCGTCGATTCCCATGTCGAGGACACCCTCGTCGCCGGCGCCGGCCTGTGCCGGGAAGACGCCGTGCGCTTCACCGTCGAGAACAGCCGCCAGGCGATCCAATGGCTGATCGACCAGGGGGTGCCCTTCACCCGCGAGGACGAAAACGCCCGCGAGGACGGTGGCTTCGAATTCCACCTGACCCGGGAGGGCGGCCACAGCCATCGGCGCATCATCCACGCCGCCGACGCCACTGGCGCTGCCATCTTCAACACCCTGCTGGAACAGGCTAGTCGGCGCCCGAACATCGAACTGCTGGAACAGCGCGTCGCCGTCGACCTGATCACCGAGCGCAAGCTCGGCCTCGAGGGGCATCGCTGCCTCGGCGCCTACGTGCTCAACCGCGCCAGTGGCGAAGTCGACACCTATGGCGCCCGCTTCACCGCCCTCGCCTCCGGCGGCGCGGCCAAGGTCTACCTCTATACCAGCAACCCCGACGGCGCCTGTGGCGACGGCATCGCCATGGCCTGGCGCGCCGGCTGCCGGGTGGGCAACCTGGAGTTCAACCAGTTCCACCCCACCTGCCTCTACCACCCGCAGGCCAAGAGCTTCCTCATCACCGAAGCGGTGCGCGGCGAGGGCGGCCTGCTCAAGCTGCCCAACGGTGAACGCTTCATGCAGCGCTTCGACCCCCGTGCCGAACTGGCCCCGCGCGACATCGTCGCCCGCGCCATCGACCACGAGATGAAGCGCCTGGGCATCGACTGCGTCTACCTGGACATCAGCCACAAGCCGGCCGAGTTCGTCAAAAGCCACTTCCCGACCGTCTACGAGCGCTGCCTGGACTTCGGCATCGACATCACCCGCCAGCCGATCCCGGTGGTACCCGCCGCCCACTACACCTGCGGCGGCGTGGTGGTCGACCGCGATGGCCACACCGACATCCCCGGCCTCTATGCCATCGGCGAGACCAGCTTCACCGGCCTGCACGGCGCCAACCGCATGGCCAGCAACTCGCTGCTGGAGTGCTTCGTCTACGCCCGCGCCGCGGCCCACGACATGCTCGCCCAGCTCGACACCATCCCCCTGCCCGCCCGTCTCCCGGCCTGGGACGCCAGCCAGGTCACCGACTCGGACGAGGACGTGATCATCGCGCACAACTGGGACGAACTGCGGCGATTCATGTGGGACTACGTCGGAATCGTGCGCACCAACAAGCGCCTGCAACGCGCCCAGCACCGGGTGCGCCTGCTGCTCAGCGAGATCGACGAGTTCTATTCCAACTACAAGGTCAGCCGCGACCTGATCGAGCTGCGCAACCTGGCCCAGGTCGCCGAGCTGATGATCGAGTCGGCCATGCAACGCCGCGAAAGCCGCGGCCTGCACTACACGCTCGATTATCCCGACCAGTTGCCCGAGGCCCGCGACACTATCCTGGCGCCACCCATCTATGGCGATTGAAGCGCAGGTGCACGCGCAGGCGCCTGTGGCTCCGCTCATCCAGTGAATCCGCGGGGATGCACAGGCCCCGTGTCATGATCGCGCCCTCGGGGCGATAGACCAGCAACACCGCCATCGGCAACGCCAGGCTGTCGGGACTCAGGCGCACGGCACACCATTGCCCGTCGTGGCGCCGCAGCCGCCAGCCGTCGGCATCCAGGCGCAAACCCCGGATGGATGAGGCGGACGCCAGCAGCACCTGGCGCGGCAGTGTCCAGGCCGCATGGGCCAGGCAGGCGAACAGGCAAGCGAGCTGTGCCCACCGGGGCAGCTCGGCACAGGCCACGGCGACCAATGCCAGGGAGAACAGCGACAGGTAGAGCACCAGCAGGCGCCGCGAAGGGCGCCAGTGGCATTCGAAGGCGCTACTTGGGCTGGACACGGTCCAGGATCATTTTCACCATGTACCGCAGGTCGGAATCTTCCGGCTCACCGCGTTGCATGAACCAGCCGAACATGTCCTGGTCCTCGCATTCGAGCAGCTTGCGGAAGCGCGCCTGGTCCGCCTCATCGAGGCTGGGGTACACCTCCCGGACGAAAGGTACCAGCAGCACATCGAGCTCCAGCATGCCGCGGCGGCTGTGCCAGAAGAGTCGGTTCAGTTCAGTTGCGTCGGCCATCAGAGCGCCTCCAGGGAAGAGGCCGGCATTATAACGACCCGAGCCGCATGCGGCACCCGCTGACAACCGGCATGGCGGGCTCTATCATGACGCCCCAGACCCCCACTCCTGCGAACACCGATGGCCGACTCAGCATTCTTCTGCCCGCTCACCCACGAAGGCCTGCTCGCCGTACGTGGCGTGGACGCCGCCAAGTTCCTCCAGGGCCAGGTCACCTGCAACCTCGCCTACCTCGACGAGCGCACCACCAGCCTCGGTGCGCGCTGCACCCCCAAGGGCCGCATGGTTTCCAGCTTCCGCATACTCTCCGAAGGCGACGGCTTCCTGCTGGCGCTCGACGCGGCGCTGCTGGAAGCGCAACTGGCGGACCTGAAGAAATACGCCGTGTTCTCCAAGTCCACCCTCGGTGACGAAACCCCCGACTGGGTGCGCTTCGGCCTCGCCCGGGGCGACGACGTGCTGCTGGGCCTGGGCCTCGAACTGCCGCAGGACGCCGACAGCATCACCCGCGCCAATGGCCTGATCGCCCTGCGCCTGTCCGACGGCCGCAGCGAACTATGGGCCCCTCGCGCTGAGGCTGACGCCCTGCGCACCCGCCTGGCCGCGCACCTGCCCGAGGCGCCCCTGGACGCCTGGCTGCTCGCACAGGTCCGCGCCGGCGTGGGCCAGGTCTTCGCCGCCACCCGCGAGCTGTTCATCCCGCAGATGATCAACCTCCAGGCCGTCGGCGGCGTCAGCTTCAAGAAGGGCTGCTACACCGGGCAGGAAATCGTCGCCCGCATGCAGTACCTGGGCAAGCTCAAGCGCCGCCTGCAACGCCTCGCCCTACCCGCAGGGGAGCGCCCGGCGCCGGGCACCGAACTCTTCTCCCCCGTGCATTCGAGCAGTGTGGGCGAGGTGGTGCTGGCCGCACCGGCAGAAACGGGATTCGAATTGCTCGCCGTACTCCAGGAAGATGCGGTGAATGACGGACGGATCCACCTGAAGGCGGCCGACGGCCCAACCCTCGACCTGCTGACACTGCCCTACACCCTGGATGCCGACCGCGAGATTCAGCGCTAGACAGCACCGGCCCGTCCCCTTTTCAAGAGAGCATCCATGAGCAAGCTTGCAGAACGCGTTCAACAAGACCTGATCAACGCCATCGACAACGACGAACTGGTCCTGCCCACCCTTCCCGAAGTCGCGCTCAAGGTGCGCGAAGCCGCCGAAGACCCGGATGTCAGCATCCCGGCCCTGTCCAAGGTGATCGGCAACGACGCCGCCCTCACCGCGCGCATCATCAAGGTGGTGAACAGCCCGCTGCTGCGTACCAACAAGGAAATCACCGACCTGCAGATGGCCATCAGCCGTCTCGGCATCAACTACACCTGCAACCTGGCCACGGGCCTGGCCATGGAGCAGATGTTCCAGGCCACCTCCGATGTGGTCGACCGCAAGATGCGCGAAGTGTGGAACAAGAGCACCGAGATCGCCGGCATCTGCCACGTGCTCTGCCGCCACTACACCCGCCTCGCCCCGGACCAGGCGACCCTGGCCGGCCTGGTGCACCAGATCGGTGTGCTGCCGATCCTCACCTACGCCGAGGAACACTACGAGCTGCTGGCCGACTCCATCAGCCTCAACCACGTGATCGAGCGCATCCACCCGATCATCGGCGACCGCATCCTGCGTGCCTGGGAATTCCCCGAACCGATCGCCCAGGTCCCGAGCCAGTTCCTCGACTTCACCCGCAACTCGCCCAAGGTCGACTACGTCGATATCGTCCAGGTCGCCACCCTGCAAAGCTACCTGGGCAGCGAGCACCCCTATACCCAGCTCGACTGGAGCCAGATCCCGGCGTTCGCCAAGCTGGGCCTCGACCCGCAGGTGGACATGCAGGCCGACGAAGACCTCTCCGCCGCCATGGAAGCGGCCATGGGCATGCTGCAGTAATACAGCTGCAACGCGCATCCGCGAAAACGTCGCTAGACTCCGGGCATTCCGGAGTCCAAGGAAGTCACGGATGCGCGCCCTACTCCTGTTCCTCTCCCTCTGCCTGAGCGGCGCTTGCGCCGCCCAGGAGCTGCGCCTCACCAATGGTGAATGGGCGCCCTATCTCGGCGAGAAGCTGCCTCACCAGGGCGTGGCCTCGCGCATCGTCGCCGAAGCGTTCGCCCTTGAAGGGATCCACGTGCGCTGGGAGTTCTACCCCTGGGCCCGCGCCCTGTATCTGGCCGAACGCGGCGAGCGCGACGGCAGCGCGGTCTGGCTTCGCAACGCCGAGCGCGACGCACGCTTCTTCGTCAGCGACCCGGTGATCGAGAGCGGCTACTACCTGTTCCACCGCAAGGACCTGCCGCTCGACTGGCGGCGGGTCGAAGACCTCGCCGGCCTGCGCCTCGGTGCCACCCTCGGCTACGACTACGGCGAGGCCTTCCAGCGCGCCGAGGCCGAAGGGCGCCTACGGGTGCAGCGCCTGCCCAGCGAGGAACAGGGCCTGCGCATGCTGCTGGCCGGGCGTATCGACGTATTCCCGGTGGACAAGATCGTCGCCATCGCCATGCTCCAGGACAACTTCACCAGCGCCGAACGTGCTCGCGTCAGCTTCCACGCCCAACCGCTGCGCAGCGACACCCTGCATCTGCTGCTGTCGCGTTCCGACCCGGCCAATGCCGAACGCATCACCCGTTTCAACCGGGGCCTGGCCCACCTGCGCGACAGCGGCAAAATCGCCCGCTACCTGCTCGAAGCCCAGCAGCCGCTGAGCATGCTGCCCTAGGCCGACGGGAAGCTCACCCGCACCCGCAAGCCACCCGAGATGCCGTCATGCAGGCTGATCTCCGCCAGGTGTGCCCGGCAGATTTCCCCGACTATCGCCAGCCCCAGCCCCGCGCCGCTGGCCTGCGACGAACGCCGGTAGAAGCGCTCGAATACCTTGTCGCGGTCCTCGGCGGGGATGCCGCTGCCATCGTCTTCCACCTCCAGCACCGCCGGCGCCAGCACCCGCAGGGTCACATTGCCGCCCTTGGGCGTATGCGCCAGGGCGTTGTCCACCAGGTTGCTGAGCAGCTCGTTGAGCAGCGTCGGCTCGCCCATCACCCAGGCCATGTCCTCCGCCTCCAGGGCCAGGGCGATGCCCCGCGCATGGGCCAGCGGCGCCAGGGCCATGCCCAGCTCACGGGCCAGGGCGCCCAGCTCGATGCGCTCGGCCCCACCCTCGGCGATGGCCCGCGCACCGCTCTCGATGCGTGCCAGGGACAACAGCTGGTTGGCCAGATGGGTCAGCCGGTCGGTGTTGGCGGCGGTGTCCTCCAGGGTGCGATACCACTGCGCAGGCTCCCGCTCGCGCAACCCCAGCTCCACCCGCGCCTTGAGCGCCGCCAGCGGCGTGCGCAACTCGTGGGAGGCATCGGCGATGAAATCCGCCTGGCGCTGGAACAGCCCGCGCAGGCGCTCGGTGAACTGGTTCAGCGCATCCACCAGCGGCTTCAGCTCGGTCTGCACCGCCACCACCGGCAGCGGGCGCAGGTCATCGGCCTGGCGCTCCTCCACGGCGTTGCGCAGCTGGTTCAGCGGGCGCAGGGCCGCGCTCACCACCATCCACACCAGCCCCAGGGCAGCCAGCGACATCACCGCCAGACGCCACAGAGTGTCCACCAGCAACCCCCGCGCCAGGCGCTCGCGGGCCTCCTCGGTCTCGGCCACGCGGATTTCCGCCATGCCGTTGATGCTCTCCTCGCTCACCGGCCGCAGCAGGCTCACCACGCGCACGTCGACGCCGTCGTAGCGCGCATCGTAGAAGCGCGCCAGGGCCGGGTAGTCGTCGGTGCGCGGCGTCCCCTGGGCGGGCCGGGCAGGTTCTCGTAGCCGGAAACCAGTTTCCCCTCGATGTCGGTCACCTGGTAGAAGATGCGCCCCGCGCTGTCGTAGGCAAAGGTGTCCAGGGCCACATAGGGCACATCGGCCTTGAGCCGCCCGTCAGCCTCGTAGAGCCCGGCGGAAATGGCCCGCGCCGAAGCCAGCAGGGTGCGGTCATAGGCGGTGTCGGCGGCGTCGCGGGCATTGAAGTAGGCAGTCAGGCTACCGATCAGCAACAGCACCGCAAGCAGCGCGGCCAGGCGCCGCAGCAGCCGTCCGCGCAGGCTGCCGGCCTCACGCATCCTGGTGTTCCAGCAGGTAGCCGAGGCCACGGAAGGTGACGATGCGCACCGCACTGCCTTCCAGCTTCTTGCGCAGGCGGTGGATGTAGATCTCGATGGCGTCCGGGCTCGCCTCCTGGTCCAGGCCGAACACCTGGGAAGCCAGCTGCTCCTTGCTCATCACCCGCCCCGGGCGGGCGATCAGCACCTCCAGCACCGCCTGCTCGCGGGAGGTGAGCGTCAGCACCTCGTCGTCCAGGCTGAAGCGCCGGGTGCCCAGGTCGTAGAGCAACGGACCGCAGCGCTGCTGCTGCTCACCACCGAGCACACTGCGCCGCAACAGCGCCTTGACCCGCGCCTCCAGCTCGGACAGCTCGAAGGGCTTGGCCAGGTAGTCGTCCGCGCCGAGGTTGAGGCCATGCACCCGGTCCTTCACCTCGCCACGCGCGGTGAGCATCAGCACCGGCAGCGTCTTGCCCCGCCCGCGCAGGCGCGCCAGCACCTCGAAGCCGTCCAGGCGCGGCAGCCCCACGTCGAGCACCGCCAGGGCGTAGTCCTCGCTGGCCAGGGCCAGGTCGGCGGCCACGCCGTCGTGCAGCACATCCACCGTCCAGCCCACGGCCTTGAAGGCCTGGGCGACGCTCTCGGCCAGTTGGGGGTGGTCTTCGACCAGCAGGATTCGCAAGGCGGTGTACTCCGGAAGGCAGCGATCGGGCTGAAGTGTAACGGCCGGAAAGCCGCTGTGAATGACACCGGAGATTTCTTTCACGTTGAAAGCCTGGCGAAAGTTTCAGGCCCTAGCATCCGGCCAGGGTGGCAAGAACCACCCGCAGACGCAGGCTCCTGGTCGGGCCCGCGCTAACAAAAACAAGAATTGGAGACCAACGATGCTCACTGCCTCCCGGCAGGCGCTGCCGCCTGTTCGCACCCTCACCCTCGCCCTCGCAGGCTGCACCCTCGCCCCCTTCGCCCAGGCCGACTTCCTCAAGGACAGCTCGGCGACCCTGGAAGCCCGCAACATCTACCTGAACCGCGATTTCCGTGACGGCGACGGCCAGTCCCGCCGCGACGAATGGGCCCAGGGCTTCATCCTCAACATCGAATCCGGCTACACCGAAGGCACCGTCGGCTTCGGCCTGGACGCCCTCGGCATGCTCGGCATCAAGCTCGATTCCGGTCGCGGCCAGAGCGGCACCGACCTGCTGCCGGTGCAGGACGACGGCGGCACCCCGGACGAATACGGCAAGCTCGGCCTCACCGCCAAGGTGCGCTTCTCCAGGAGCGAACTGCGCCTGGGCAGCCACATCCCCGAACTGCCGGTGGTCAAGGCCAGCGACAGCCGCATCCTGCCCCAGGTGTTCGAGGGCGGATTGCTCACCTCCAAGGAGATCGAAGGCCTCAGCTTCACCGGCGGTCGCCTGCGCGAGGTCAAGGACCGCGCCTCGACCAACTCCGAAGACATCGCCCTGAACAACAAGAACCGCCGCTTCGCCAGCGCTGCCAGCGGTTCGCACTTCGACCTCGCCGGCGCCGACTACGCCTTCAGCAAGCAGCTCACCGGGCGCTACTACTTCGCCGAGCTGGACGACGTCTACCGCCAGCACTTCTTCGGTCTGCTCGCCGCCCAGCCCCTGGGCGCCGGCACCCTCAGCGCCGACCTGCGCTACGCCATCAGCGACGACAGCGGCCGCGCCGACGCGGGCAAGGTGGACAACCGCGCGCTCAACGGCATGCTCAGCTACGGCCAGGGCAGCCACAAGGTCGGCCTCGGCTACCAGCGCATGAGCGGCGACACCGGCTTCGCCTACGTCGATGGCAGCGACCCCTTCCTGGTCAACTTCGTGCAGATCAACGACTTCGCCAACGCCGACCAGCGCTCCTGGCAGGCCCGCTACGACCTGGACTTCGCCGCCATGGGCGTGCCCGGCCTGAGCTTCATGACCCGCTACATCACCAGCGACAACGCCCAGGTCACCAACAGCGCCGAGGAAGGCCGCGAGTGGGAGCGCGACGTCGAGTTCAAATACGTGGTGCAGAGCGGCACGCTCAAGGACCTCACCTTCCGTGCCCGCCACGCCGGTTTCCGTTCCACCTTCGCCCGTGACGCGGACGAGCTGCGCCTGATCGTCAGCTACGCCCTGCCGATCTGGTGATCCACAATAAGACTCCACAGGAGAACACCGATGAAGATCGCCCTCACCCGCCTCGCCCTGCTCGCCACCGGCCTGCTGCTCTCCAGCCAACTGCTGGCCGAGCCCAAGCGCCCCGAGTGCATCGCCCCGGCCGCCCCCGGCGGCGGCTTCGACCTCACCTGCAAGCTGGCGCAGAGCGCCCTGATGGACGCCAAGCTGCTGAGCAAGCCGATGCGCGTCACCTACATGCCCGGCGGCGTCGGCGCGGTGGCCTACAACGCCGTGGTCGCCCAGCGCCCCAGTGACGCCGGCACCATCACCGCCTGGTCCAGCGGCTCGCTGCTCAACCTCGCCCAGGGCAAGTTCGGTCGCTTCGACGAGAACGCCGTGCGCTGGCTGGCCGGCATCGGCACCAGCTACGGCGCCATCGCCGTGCGCAACGACTCGCCCTACAAGAACCTCGACGACCTGGTCAAGGCCCTCAAGGCCGACCCGGGCAGGGTGGTGATCGGCTCCTCCGGCACCGTCGGCAGCCAGGACTGGATGCAGACCGCCCTCCTGGCCAAGGCCGCCGGTATCGACCCGCGCAACCTGCGCTACGTGGCCCTGGAAGGCGGCGGCGAGATCGCCACCGCCCTGCTCGGCGGGCACATCCAGGTCGGCAGCACCGACATCTCCGACTCCATGCCGCACATCCTCGCCGGCAACATGCGCATCCTCGCCGTGCTCTCCGACGAGCGCCTGCCCGGTGACGACAAGTCGGGCATCCCCACCGCCAAGGAACAGGGCTACGACATCACCTGGCCGGTGGTGCGCGGCTTCTACCTGGGGCCCAAGGTCAGCGACGAGGACTACGCCTGGTGGAAGGCCGCCTTCGACCAGCTACTGGCCTCCGAGGACTTCGTCAAGCTGCGCGACCAGCGCGAGCTGTTCCCCTTCGCCATGACCGGCCCGGAACTGGACGCCTACGTGAAGACGCGGGTCGCCCAGTACAAGCAGATGGCCCAGGAATTCGGCCTGACACAGTAAGGCTCACCTCCGCAGCCGGCTGAGCGCCCCCGCCAGCCGGCCCTCCGCGCCTTCGACCCGCGAGGAATTCACCATGCTTTTTCAACGCCTGTTCAGTCTGGGCTGGCTCGCTGCATGCCTGGTTTTTGCCGTGCTGGCCTGGGACTACCACGCCGCGTTCTCCTACGAGCCGGTCGGCCCGCGTGCCTTCCCCCTGCTGATGCTGGGGCTGATGGCCGCCGCGCTGGTCTGGCTGACGCTGCGCCCCACACCGGTGGCGCACCAGCACGACGAGCAACCGCTGGACGCCGCCACGCTGCGCAAGGTGGCCGCCTGCATCGCCCTGCTCGTCATCTACGCCGGGCTCTTCGAGCCGCTGGGCTTCATCCTCTCCAGCAGCCTCGTCGGCGTCTTCATGGCGCGTCTCTATGGCGGCCGCTGGCTGCCCAGTGCCATCGCCGCGCTGCTGATCAGCGCCGGCCTCTACCTGCTGTTCGACAAGACCCTGGACGTGCCGCTGCCGCTGGGCGTCCTCGACTTCCTGGAGTGATGACATGGAAACCTTGAGCTACCTGGGCCAGGGCTTCGGCGTTGCCCTTTCCCCCTACAACCTGGTCACCGCGCTGATCGGCACCCTGATCGGCACCATCGTCGGCCTGCTGCCGGGCCTCGGCCCGATCAACGGCGTGGCCCTGCTGATCCCCGTGGCCTTCGCCCTCGGCCTGCCGCCGGAGTCGGCGCTGATCCTGCTGGCGGCCGTGTACCTGGGCTGCGAGTACGGCGGGCGCATCAGCTCCATCCTGCTGAACATCCCCGGCGAAGCCTCCACCGTGATGACCACCCTCGACGGCTACCCCATGGCCCGCCAGGGCCTGGCCGGCGTGGCCCTGTCGCTGTCGGCCTGGAGCTCCTTCATCGGTGCCTTCATCGCCACCTGCGGCATGGTGCTGTTCGCCCCGCTGCTGGCCAAGTGGGCCATCGCCTTCGGCCCGGCGGAGTACTTCGTGCTGATGGTCTTCGCCATCGTCGCCCTGGGCGGCATGGCCGGCGACCGCCCGATGAAGACCTTCATCGCCGCCCTGCTCGGCCTGTTCCTCTCCACCATCGGCATCGACGCCAACAGCGGCGTGTACCGCTTCACCTTCGACAGCATCCATGTCGCCGACGGCATCCAGTTCGTCGTGCTGGTGCTGGGCCTGTTCTCGGTGAGCGAGATCCTCCTGCTGCTGGAGAAGACCCACCACGGCCACGTCGCGGTGAAGGCCACCGGGCGCATGCTGTTCAACCTCAAGGAGGCCGCCTCGGTCGCCGTGGTCAACCTGCGTTGCGGGGTGATGGGCTTCATCCTCGGCGTGCTGCCGGGCGCCGGCGCCACCCTGGCCAGCGCCGTGGCCTACATGACCGAGAAAAAGCTCGCCGGCGACTCCGGCAAGTTCGGCCAGGGCGACATGCGCGGCCTGGCGGCCCCGGAAACCGCCATCGGCGCCTCCGCCTGCGGCGCCATGGTGCCGATGCTGACCCTGGGCGTCCCCGGCTCCGGCACCACTGCGGTGATGATCGGCGCGCTGACCCTGTACAACATCACCCCCGGGCCGATGCTGTTCCAGCAGCAGCCGGATATCGTCTGGGGCCTGATCGCCTCGCTGTTCATCGCCAACCTCATGCTGGTGATCCTCAACATCCCGATGATCCGGCTGTTCACCCGCATCCTCAACGTGCCCAACTGGGTGCTGGTGCCGGTGATCGCCATCATCACCTCCATCGGCGTCTACGCCGTGCACGCCACCACCTTCGACCTGTTCCTGATGGTCGCCATCGGCATCTTCGGCTACATCCTGCGCAAGCTGGACTTCCCCCTCTCGCCGCTGCTGCTGGGCTTCATCCTCGGCGGGCTGATGGAACAGAACCTGCGCCGCGCGCTGTCCATCTCCAATGGCGAGCTGGGCATCCTCTGGTCCAGCCCCATCACCCTCGGCACCTGGGCCCTGGTGCTGGTGATGCTGGCCCTGCCTCTGGTGCGCATCTGGCGCCGTCGCGCTGCCCGTCGCCAGGCCCTGGCCGATGCGTGATGGCTGGCGCGGCTGGTGGGCGACGCCCCTGGTGGGCGCGGCGGGCGGGCTGCTCGCCAGCCTCGCCCACTGGCCGCTGCCCTGGATGATCGGCGCCCTGGTGGCGGTCATCCTGTTCCGCTGCGCCACCCCCTGGCAGATCCGTGACCTGCCGGGGGGACGCAAGACCGGCCAATGGATCATCGGCATCGGCATCGGCCTGCACTTCTCCCCCGCCGTGGTGGAGCAGGTGCTGGCGCACTTCTGGCTGATCCTCTTCGGCGCGCTGTTCACCACCCTTTCCAGCGTCGCCGCCGTGTGGCTGCTGCGGCGCACCGGGGAAGACCCGGCCACCGCCTTCTTCTCCAGCATGCCCGGCGGCTCCGGGGAAATGGTCAACCTCGGCCTGCGCAACGGCGCGTCCCCCAGCCGCGTGGCGGCCGGGCAGAGCCTGCGCGTGGTGGCCGTGGTGCTCTGCGTGCCGGCGGTGTTCAAGCTGCTGCTGGGCGAGGGCCCGGCGCTGCACCCGGCGGCACCGGTGGACTGGGCCTGGCTGGCCCTGCTGGTGCCCGCCGGCGGGTTGCTGGCCCTGCTCTGGCAACGCCTGCGCCAACCCAACCCCTGGCTGTTCGGCCCGCTGCTGGTCAGCGCCGGCGCCAGCATCCTCTGCGACCTGCACCTGGGCCTGCCGCCCGGTGCCAGCCAGGTCGGCCAGTTGCTGATCGGCAGCGGCCTGGGTTGCCACTTCGACCGCGCCTTCTTCCGCCGCGCCCCCAGCTTCCTCGCCCGCACCCTGCTGGGCACGGCCCTGATGATCGGCGCCGCCACCCTGTGTGCCCTCGGCCTGGGCTGGCTCACCGCACTGGACATCCGCTCGCTGACCCTCGGCATGATGCCCGGCGGTATCGCCGAGATGAGCCTCACCGCCGAGACCCTGCAGCTCTCCGTGCCCCTGGTCACCGCCTTGCAGGTGCTGCGCCTGCTGCTGGTGCTGTTCCTCGCCGAACCCGTCTACCGCCGCTGGCGCCAGCGCGCTTGCCCATAGGTTGGCGCCGAGTGCAGCGAGGCCCGACAGCGGCCATTTGATTAACGGATATGTCCCCACGCTCCGCTTGGCGGGGGCCCTGCCCTATCCTCTGCCCATCGCCTGCCGCCGACGGTAATCCCCCATGCCACGTCCGCGCCCCAACCGCACCACCCGCTGGCTGCCGCTCCTGGTGCTGCTGCTGACCCTCGGCGCCTGCAGCCGGCTGGACCTCGCCTACCGCAACCTCGACTGGCTCATCCCCTGGTCCATCGCCGACTACGTGAGCCTCGACAAGAGCCAGCGCACCTGGCTCGAACCGCGCATCCAGGCGCACCTGCGCTGGCATTGCAGCACCCAGCTGCCGCGCTACGCCGCCTGGCTGCAGGAGGTGGAGCGCCTGGGCCAGGCCGACCACCTGGACGCCGACGCCTTGCTCGGCCACATGCAGGGCTTCAAGGAGGCGGTCGACGCCGTCGCCGTGGAGATCACCCCGACCACCGTCACCTTGCTGCAGGGCCTCGACGCCAGGCAGGTGGAGGAGCTGAACGCCTCGCTGGACGAGAAGGAGCGCGCGCTGCGCAAGGAACACCTGATCCCTCGCGACGAACAGGTCGAGCAACGCCGCGAACGCATGGAGAAACGCCTCAAACCCTGGTTCGGCAAGCTCTCCGCGCAGCAACGGGCGAAGGTCGATGCCTGGGCCGAGAACCTGGGCGACAGCAATGCGCTGTGGGTCGACAACCGCAAGCTCTGGCAATCAGCCCTGCGCGACGCCCTCGCCGAACGTGACGGCGCGGGCTTCGCACCGCGTATCGCCGCCCTGCTGCAAGAGCGGGAGGCGTTCTGGAGCGAGGCCTACCGGGCCCACTTCGAGCGGGGCCAGGTCGCCCTGTCGCAACTACTCGCCGACCTGTTCAACGACGCCAGCGCCAGCCAGCGCGAGCGCTTGCGCACCCGGCTGCAGGACCTGCGGCAGGACATCCAGCAGTTGCAGTGCCCGACGGCCTGAGCCCCGGCTCAGCCGCGCAGGCGCGCGCCGACCCAGGCCAGCACCGCCGACGCCAGGCACAGGTGAAAGAAATCGACCCGGGGCACGCCCAGCCAGTCGCCCTGGGTACCGATCACCAGCCCCGCCAACAGGAACGCCAGCGAACCGGCCACCGCCAGCGCCCAGCGTCGTGAGCGCCCCGGCCAGGCCAGCGCCAGCAGGGCCAGGGCATTGCCCACCAGCGCCACGGGGGGCGGCGCCAGCAGCATCGCCGCCGCCAGGGCCAGCACCGCCAGGTGACGCGACGCGCCCCGCAGCCAGACGAAGGCGATCAACGGCAGGCCGATGCGCGAAGACATGAAAGCCAGTTGACGGTGCACCTCGTCGAGGACGCCGAGCCCCGCATAGAGCGCAGCCCCGGCCAGCGCCGCCAGCGCCATCGAGACGAAGCCCGCCGCGCGCCAGCCCTGACGCTTGCGGCCGTGGAGCCAGGCGGCCAGGAGGCAGGCGCTGGCCAGCAGCAGCTCGCCGCCGACATGGAGGATCAGCATCGGGGTGGAAGCGGGCATGGGGCGTCCTGTCGTGGGCCGTTGAGGATGCCCGGCAGGCTATAGCGAGGGGTGATCCGACGCATGGCGGCTCACGCCAAAGCGCGCGACGCCATGCGCCAGTGCCGTCAGAGCGGCGGCACGCTCCAGTCGATGGGCGCCAGGCCGTG
Source organism: Pseudomonas sp. Pc102 (assembly GCF_018408275.1). Classification (NCBI taxonomy): domain Bacteria; kingdom Pseudomonadati; phylum Pseudomonadota; class Gammaproteobacteria; order Pseudomonadales; family Pseudomonadaceae; genus Pseudomonas; species Pseudomonas sp. Pc102. The sequence continues at coordinate 4,850,940 of NZ_AP021905.1, forward strand.
CTGTTCGAGGAACTTGTTGCAGCGGCTGAAGTGACCGTTGCCGAGGAAGCCGCGGTAGGCCGAGAGCGGCGAAGGGTGGGCGGAACGCAGCACCAGGTGCTTGGTGGAATCGATCAGGCGCTGCTTGCTCTGCGCGTGGGAACCCCACAGCAGGAACACCAGGTTGGGCTGGTGCGCGCTGACGACCTCGATCACCCGGTCGGTGAACGGCTGCCAGCCCTGGTTGGCGTGGGACCCGGCTCGGGCCTGCTCCACGGTCAGCGAGGTGTTGAGCAGCAGCACGCCCTGCTCGGCCCAGCTCTGCAGGTGGCCGTGGTCGGGCATGTCGATGTTCAGGTCGCGCTTGAGCTCCTTGTAGATGTTCAGGAGCGACGGCGGGATGGGCACGCCCGGCTGCACCGAGAAGCACAGCCCATGGGCCTGGCCGGGGCCGTGGTAGGGGTCCTGGCCGATGATCACCACCTTCACCTCATCCAGCGGGGTGGAGTTCAGCGCGTTGAAGATCAAGGGGCCGGGCGGGAATATCACCTTGCCGGCGGCCTTCTCGGCGCGCAGGAACTCACCCAGCGCCTTCATGTAGGGCTTGTCAAACTCATCGCGCAGGGCATCTTTCCAGCCCGCTTCGAGCTTTATCCGATCAACGGTCTCGGTCATGTCTCTTCCAGTTCTCTGGCGCCTTGCGGCGCGGATGAGGCGGGCGAAGGCCGCTCAATGGTCGGGCACCCTAAAAAATGCCCTCTACTCTTGTCAATCAAGGTGGAACATGGAGAACCCATCCGATGGACAACCGCCACGATGGCCTGAAGTTCTCGCTCTACAGCAGCTTCCTCAAGGGCAACGCCAAGGTGCCGCAGATGCCGGAGACCTCGCTGCGCCTGCGCAAGCTGCTGGCCTCCGAGCATGCCTCGCTGGAACAGGTCACACGCCTGCTGCACAGCAACCCGCCGCTCGCCGCCTACCTGCTGCAATTCGCCGAGACCCCGATGCTGCGCAACCTGCGCCAGGGCGTGAACCTGCAAGAGGTCATCTCGCGACTGGGCATGCAACGCCTGAACAACCTGGTGCTCAGTTTCGCCATCCAGCATCTGTTCACCAGCCAGGACCCGGCCCTGCAGAAGGTCTTCCGCGCCCGCTGGAATGCCGCCCTGCTCTGCGCCGCCCACAGCGCCTGCCTGGCCCAACTGCTGACAAGCCTGCCGCTGGAGGACGCCTTGCTCGCCGGCCTGGTGCAGGACATCGGCAGCCTGCCGCTGCTCGACGAGCTGGAGCGCTGGCCCGACGTCTCACGCGCTGAGGACGACCTGCAACGCCTCTGCGACCAGCTTTCAGCGGATGTCGGGGTGATCGTGCTCACCAGCTGGAAGCTGCCGCCGCAGCTCATCGACTGCGCGCGCAACCGCAGCGAATGGTGTCGCGCGCACAAGGACACGGCGGACCTGGTGGACGTGGTGCAGGTCGCCCGCCAGTTGGCCGCGCGGGAACTCGACGATGAACAGCTGGTGCAGCTACCCGCCTGGCAGCGCCTGCTGGGGGAGCGCCTCGACAGCCTGCCGCCTGAGGCGGTGCGCACGGAGCTCGCCAGCGAGGTGGGCTTCTGGTTCAAGCTGCTCGGCGGCAAGGGCCACGCCTGAGACGCATCAGCCCTGGTGCAACGCCCGGTAGTGGCTGGGCGCCATGCCCACCACCTTGCGGAACAGCCGCGAGAAGTAATAGACGTCCTCGTAGCCCAGTTGCTCGGCGATCTGGCGGATGCCCTGGTCGCCCTCGTCGAGCAGGCGGCAGGCATGGGCCATCTTCAGCTGGATGAAATCCTGGATCGGCGCGTGCCCGGTGAGCGCACGGTAGGTCTTGGCGAAGTGGAAGCGCGACAGCTTGAACTGCGCGGCCAGTTGGTCGAGGTTGAGGCTGTCGTGAAGGTGCGCGCGCATCACCGCCTGCACTGCGTCGATGTCCAGCACCCGCCCGGACTTCAGCACCCCACGCGCCGGCAAAACGGCGAGCGAGGTCAGCAGGGTCTGCAACTGGTGCGCGGCATGCACGAAATGCAGCGGGGCGAGGCCGTGGCGGCGCAGCCCCAGCAGCGCGTCGAAGTCCGCCAGCAGGCGCGGCTGGGCGCCGATGCGACGCAGGCCGGCCGGCCCCAGCGGGCGCAGGAAGTCCTCCACCAGTTCCCCCTCGAAGTGCACCCAGTAGATGCTCCAGGGCCGCTGCGGGTCGGCGCCATAGGCGTGCATGCGCCCGCGGGGCAGCAGCAACAGGTCGCCGCCAACCACGTCGAATCGTCCATCCCCGGTCTCCAGCCAGCCTTGCCCGGCACGGCAGTAGATGAGCAGGTGATCGTCCGGCGCCAGGCGCAGCATGCGGTGCCCCCCGGCCTCCGGATAGAACCCCAGGGCCAGGGGGTAACAGCCCGCCGTCAGCGGGTTGCGCGCCAGCATGCGACGCAGGCGCGGCGGCGTGGTGAAGCGCACGCCATTGGCCGGCAGCGGCCAGTTGGAGGTTTCCACGGAGCGGCTCATGGTTGTTCTTGTGTCGGCCTGCAATCACAAGATCGTCCATCCAGCCGACAAGATCGTCAATCCACATCCGCCGTGCGTGCCGCTATAACGGCAAGAAAACAACAAGACGCCCGGCACGGGTGGAGGACGAGATGACCAGGACGATTCCGCAACTGATCGATGGCCAGTGGCGCGACAGCCGCTCCCGCGAACTGATCGAAGTCACCGACCCCGCGACCCAGGCCGTGCTGGCCCTGGCGCCCAAGGCGACGCCCGAGGAAATCGAGGCCGCCATCGCCAGCGCCAAGCAGGCCTTCACCAGCTGGCGCGAGGTGCCGGTGCCGGAACGGGCGCGGCTGATGCTGCGCTACCAGCACCTGCTCAAGGAGCACCACGACGAGCTGGCGGAGATCCTCGCCAGCGAAACCGGCAAGACCTTCGCCGACGCCAAGGGCGACGTCTGGCGCGGCATCGAAGTGGCCGAGCACGCCGCCAACATCGCCAGCCTGATGATGGGCGAGACGGTGGAGAACGTGGCCCGCGAGATCGACACCGCCAGCTGGATCCAGCCGCTGGGCGTGTGCGTCGGCATCACCCCGTTCAACTTCCCGGCGATGATCCCCCTGTGGATGTTTCCCCTGGCCATCGCCTGCGGCAACACCTTCATCCTCAAGCCCTCCGAGCAGGACCCGCTGACCCCCAACCGCCTCGCCGAGCTGTTCCTGGAAGCCGGCGCGCCCAAGGGCGTGCTGCAGGTGCTGCACGGCGGCCGCGAACAGGTGGACGCCCTGCTCACCCACCCGGACATCCGCGCCATCTCCTTCGTCGGCTCGGTGCCGGTGGGCCAGCACATCTACCGCACCGGCACCGCCCACCTCAAGCGCGTGCAGGCCTTCGCCGGGGCCAAGAACCACATGGTGGTCATGCCCGACGCCAACAAGGACCAGGTCCTCAGCAACCTGCTGGGCGCCAGTTGCGGTGCCGCCGGCCAGCGCTGCATGGCCATCAGCGTGGCGGTGTTCGTCGGCGCCGCGCGGGAGTGGATTCCCGAACTGGCCGCGCAGATGGCCGAGCTCAAGCCCGGTCACTGGCAGGACGCCCACGCCGCCTACGGCCCGCTGATCAGCCAGCAGGCCAAGCAGCGCGTGCAGCGGCTGATCGCCGAGGGCAAGGCCGAAGGCGCCGAATGCCTGCTGGACGGCTCGCACTGCGAGGTGGCGGGCTTCCCCGACGGCAACTGGCTGGGCCCGACCCTGTTCCGTGGCGTGACCACCAGGATGGGCCTGTACCGCGAGGAGATCTTCGGCCCGGTGCTGGCCTGCATGGAGGTGGACGACCTCGATGCCGCCATCGAGCTGGTCAACGCCAGCCCCTACGGCAACGGCACCAGCATCTTCACCCGCTCCGGCGGCGCCGCGCGGCACTTCCAGCATGCGGTGGAGGTTGGCCAGGTGGGCATCAACGTGCCGATCCCGGTGCCGCTGCCGTTCTTCTCCTTCACCGGCTGGAAGGGCTCCTTCTACGGCGACCTGCACGCCTATGGCAAGCAGGCGGTGCGCTTCTACACCGAGACCAAGACGGTCACCAGCCGCTGGTTCGACGACAGCCCGGTGAGCGGGCCGAACATGACCATCCAGCTGAAGTAGCAACGACCGAGCGTTGTTAGACGAAAAGGGAATCTCAACCCATCCGAGACCGGCGTAAAAGGTTGTTCCACAACAACAAGGAGGAACACCCATGCGCCGATTGACTGCCACCCTGGCCCTCTGGGCCGGGATCACCGCCTGTGCGCAGGCTGCCGAGCCCATCACCCTGGGGCTCAACTACCCGCGCACCGGCTCATACAAGGAAGAGGGATTGGCGCAGATGCGTGGAGCCCTGCTGGCCATCGACGAAATCAACGCCACCGGCGGCGTGCTCGGCCGGCCCTTGCGCCTGTCCGGCAAGGATTCCGCCTCGCGCCCGGAAAAGGCGGTGAAGAACGTCGACACGCTGGCCGCCGAAGGCGCGGTGATGCTCTTCGGCGGGGCCTCCAGCGCGGTGGCCATCGCCGCCGGCGAGCGCGCCCGTGACCACGGCCTGCTGTACTTCGGCACCCTCACCTATTCCAACGACACCACCGGCAAGAACGGCCACCGCTACATGTTCCGCGAGTGCAACAACGCCTGGATGAGCGCCAAGGTGCTCGGCCAGTACCTGAACAAGACCCTGCCCGACAAACGCTACTTCTACGTCACCGCCGACTACACCTGGGGCCATACCACCGAGGCCTCGCTGCGCCAGGCCACCGCCAGCGAAGACGCCGCCCGCCACGCCGGCGTGCGGGTACCCTTCCCCGGCGCGCGCCTGACCGACTACCAGGACGCCCTGACCCAGGCCGCCGCCAGCGATGCCCAGGTGCTGGCCCTGGTGCTGTTCGGCGAGGACCTGGTGCGCGCCATGCGCATCGCCCGGGACATGGGCCTGACGACGCGCATGCAGATCGTCGCGCCGAACCTGACCCAGGGCATCATCGAGCAGGCCGGCCCCGACCTGATGCAGGGCGTGCTCGGCACCGAGCCCTGGACCTGGCGTGTGCCGGAGCTGGAGAAATCCCAGCGTGGCATGGCCTTCGTCGAAGCCTTCAAGGCGCGCTACCAGATGTACCCCTCCAGCTCTGCCGCCTCGGCCTACAGCATCGTCCAGCAATGGGCCGATGCCGCCAGACGCAGCGGCAGCCTCGGCAGCGAGGCGCTGATCAAGGCGCTGGAAGGCCACTCCTACAGCCTGCTGAAGGACGAACAGCAGTGGCGCGCCTTCGATCACCAGAACCTTCAGACGGTCTATGCGGTACGGGTGAAGACCCGTGACGAGGTGCTCAAGGACCCGCTCAAGCAGGACTACTTCGAAATCGTCGACCGCCTCGACGCCAGCGCCGCCCTCCCCAGCCTCGCCGACTGGCAGGCCGAACGGCGCGCCGGCAACCAACCCCCGACCTTGCAATGAGATGCCATGGACTTCGAACCCACCGATGAACAACGCCTGCTGGTGCATAGCGCCGCCGCCTTCGCCCGCCACGAGCTGGCGCCGGGCGCGGCGGACTGGGATCGCGACCACCACTTCCCGGTCGAGGTGATCCGCCGAGCCGCCGAGCAGGGCTACCTGGGGCTCTACATCGCCGAGGAGGATGGCGGGCTGGGCCTGTCCCGCCTTTCCGCCTCGCTGATCTTCGAGCAGCTGGCGGCCGGCTGCGTGGCCACCACCGCCTACCTGACCATCCACAACATGGCCGCCTGGATGCTCGCCTCCTTCGCCGACGCCGCGCTCAAGGCCCAGTGGCTGCCGGGCCTGCTGGACGGCCGGCTGCTGGCCTCCTACTGCCTCACCGAGCCGGACGCCGGCTCCGACGCCGCGCACCTGCGCACCCGGGCGCGCCGTGATGGCGACGACTACGTGCTCGATGGCAGCAAGTGCTTCATCTCCGGCGCCGGCAGCACCCAGGTGCTGATCGTGATGGCGCGCACCGGCGAGGACGGCGCCAGGGGCATCTCCTGCTTCCTGGTGCCGGCCGACGCCGAGGGCATCCGCTACGGGCGCAACGAAGACAAGATGGGCTGGCGCGCCCAGCCGACCCGCACCATCGCCTTCGAGGGCGTGCGGATCCCCGCCGGCAACCGCATCGGCCCGGAAGGCCAGGGCTTCGTCTACGCCATGAAGGGCCTGGACGGCGGGCGCCTGAACATCGCCAGTTGCTCCCTGGGCGCGGCCCAGGCGGCGCTGGAACAGAGCCTGCGCTACGTCGAGGAACGCAAGCAGTTCGGCAAGCCCCTGGCTGAGTTCCAGGCCCTGCAGTTCAAGCTCGCCGACATGCTCACCGCGCTCACCGCCAGCCGGCAGATGGTGCGCCTGGCCGCCCATCGCCTGGACCAGCGCCACGCCGAGGCGAGCCTCTACTGCGCCATGGCCAAGCGCTTCGCCACCGACCAGTGCTTCGACATCTGCAACGATGCACTGCAACTCCATGGTGGCTATGGCTATCTGAATGACTACCCTCTGGAGCGCTGGGTGCGCGATACCCGCGTCCACCAGATACTCGAAGGCACCAACGAGATCATGCGCGTCATCGTGGCGCGCCGTTTACTGGAACAGGGCGGCACACTCGACCGCCTGCTGTAAGGAGCACCCCATGAGCACTGCCGTAGAGCCGTACCAACCCGGCGTTTTCGACCTGACCCACAAGCTGACCGTGGAGAAGCACGGCCATACCGCACTGATCACCATCAACCATCCGCCGGCCAACACCTGGGACCGCGACTCGCTGATCGGCCTCAAGCAGGTGATCGAGCACCTCAACCACGACGACGACATCTACGCCCTGGTGGTGACCGGCCAGGGGCCGAAGTTCTTCAGCGCCGGCGCCGACCTCAACCTCTTCGCCGACGGCGACAAGGCCCGCGCCCGCGAGATGGCACGGCGCTTCGGCGAAGCCTTCGAGACCCTGCGCGACTTCCGTGGCGTCTCCATCGCCGCGATCAACGGCTATGCCATGGGCGGCGGCCTGGAATGCGCCCTGGCCTGCGACATCCGCATCGCCGAGCGCCAGTCGATGATGGCCCTGCCGGAGGCCACCGTGGGCCTGCTGCCCTGCGCCGGCGGCACCCAGGCGCTGCCCTGGCTGGTGGGCGAGGGCTGGGCCAAGCGCATGATCCTCTGCGGCGAGCGCGTGGACGCCGAGACCGCCCTGCGCATCGGCCTGGTGGAGCAGGTGGTGGACACCGGCGAAGCCCGGGGAGCCGCCCTGCTGCTGGCCGCCAAGGTGGCGCGGCAGAGCCCGGTGGCGGTGCGCACCATCAAGCCGCTGATCGAAGGCGCGCGCCAGCGCGGGCCGAACACCTGGCTGCCGGAGGAGCGCGAACGCTTCGTCGACCTGTTCGACGCCGACGACACCCGTGAGGGTGTCAACGCCTTCCTCGAGAAGCGCGACCCGCAATGGCGCAACCGCTGAGCGACCCGCGACGAGACCCAGGTTAGGGAGAAACGATGAATATCCAGTTCGAAGAACGCGTCGGCCTGCACGGCGCCCGCATCGGCATCGCCAGCCTCGATGCCGAGGGCAGCCTCAACGCCCTGAGCCTGCCGATGATCGAGGCACTCGATGCGAAACTGCACCAGTGGCAAGACGACCCGGAGTTCGTCTGCGTGCTGCTGCGCGGCAACGGCCCGCGCGCGTTCTGCGCCGGCGGCGACGTGCGCAAGCTGGTGGAGGCCTGTCGCGAGCACCCGGGCGAGGTGCCGCCGCTGGCGTCGCGCTTCTTCGCCCACGAGTACCGCCTCGACCACCGCATCCACACCTATCCCAAGCCGCTGATCTGCTGGGCCCACGGCCACGTGCTGGGTGGCGGCATGGGCCTGATGCAGGGCGCGTCCATCCGCATCGTCACCCCTTCCAGCCGCCTGGGCATGCCGGAGATCAACATCGGCCTGTACCCGGACGTGGGTGGCAGCTGGTTCCTCGCCCGCCTGCCCGGGCGCCTGGGGCTGTTCCTCGGCCTCACCGCCAGCGCCATCAACGCCCGTGACGCCCTGGACCTGAACCTCGCCGACCGCTTCCTGCTGGACGACCAGCAAGCCGCGCTGCTCGACGGTCTGGTGCAACTGAACTGGCGCGAGCAGCCCGGCGCGCAGCTCACCAGCCTGCTGCAATCCCTGGAGCACCAGGCCCGCGACCAGTTGCCGGACGCCCAGTGGCTGCCGCGCCGCGCCCGCATCGACGCCCTGCTGGATGTGGCCGACCTGCCGGCCGCCTGGAAGGCCATCACCGCGCTGCAGCACGAGGACGACGCCCTCCTCGCCCGCGCCGCCAAGACCCTCGCCGGTGGCTGCCCGCTCACCGCGCACCTGGTATGGGAGCAGATCCGCCGCGCCCGGTACCTGTCCCTGGGCGATGTATTCCGCATGGAATACGCCATGAGCCTGAACTGCTGCCGCCACCCGGAATTCCCCGAAGGCGTGCGTGCACGGCTGATCGACAAGGACAACGCACCGCGCTGGCACTGGCCCGATGTCGCCGCCATCCCCCGCGCGGTGATCGAGGCGCACTTCGCAGCGGTCTGGGATGGCCCGCATCCACTCGCAGCGCTCTAGCCCATTGGCAACGGCCAAGGAGAACAACAATGAAAAAGATCGCCTTCATCGGCCTCGGCAACATGGGCCTGCCGATGGCCCGCAACCTGCTCAAGGCCGGCCATGAACTCAAGGTCTTCGACCTGGTGCAGGCCGCGGTGGACGAACTGGTGGCCGAAGGCGCCAAGGCCGCCAACGACGCCCACGACGCGGTCTCCGGCGTCGACCTGGTGGTGAGCATGCTGCCCGCCAGCCGCCATGTGGAGGGCCTCTACCTGGGCGACGACGGCCTGCTCGCCTTCATCCGCGCCGGCACCCTGGTGCTGGAATGCTCGACCATCTCCCCCGACGCCGCGCGCAAGGTGCATGCCCGGGCCAAGGCGCTGGGCATCGACCTGCTGGATGCGCCGGTCTCCGGCGGCACCGCCGGCGCCGCCGCCGGCACCCTGACCTTCATGGTCGGCGGGGACGGCAAGACCCTGGAAAAGGCCCGGCCGGTACTGGCGGCCATGGGCAAGAACATCTTCCACGCCGGCCCCGAGGGCGCCGGCCAGGTGGCCAAGGTGTGCAACAACCAGGTGTTGGCGGTGCAGATGATCGCCACCGCCGAAGCCATGGCCCTGGGCGTGGCCAACGGCCTCGACCCAAGCGCGCTGGCGGAGATCATGCGCCAGAGCTCGGGTGGCAACTGGGTGCTGGAGCGCTACAACCCCTGGCCCGGCGTGATGGCCAACGCCCCCGCGAGCAACGGCTACCAGGGCGGTTTCATGGCCGAGCTGATGGCCAAGGACCTGGGCCTGGCCCAGGAAGCCGCGCAGCTGACCCAGAACAGCACCCCCATGGGTGCCCTGGCGCTGCAGCTCTACAAGATGCTGCTGAAACAGGGCAAGGGCCGCCAGGACTTCTCGGTGGTGCAGCAACTGTTCACCGAACCGGAGGCCTGACCACGCCCGACCGCAACGAACAGAGGGCGCCTGTAGGGGCGATTTCAATCGCCCATGGGCCGCACAGCGGCCCCAGCGGTGCGCCGCCCTTCAAGCCTGCCCAAGCGTTGCACCCTCCTCCCTGTAGGAGCGAATTCATTCGCGATGAATCCATCCGCAAGCACCACGCCCCAAGATTGAAAAGGCCACCGACACGTCAGCCAGGCAAACGCAAAAAGGGCCCCGAGGGGCCCTTTTGCATTCCACCGTCGTCTCAGACCAGGGTCAGGGTGACGTCGATGTTGCCGCGGGTGGCGTTGGAGTACGGGCAGACGATGTGGGCCTTGTCGATCAGCTCACGTGCCTTGTCCTTGTCCATGCCCGGCAGGCTGATCTGCAGCTCCACCTCGATGCCGAAGCCGGTGGGGATGGCGCCGATGCCGACGATGCCTTCGATGGAAGCGTCCGCCGGGACGGCGTACTTGTCACGGGCGCCGACGAACTTGATCGCACCGAGGAAGCAGGCCGAGTAGCCGGCGGCGAACAGTTGCTCGGGGTTGGTGCCTGCGCCGCCCGCGCCGCCCAGCTCACGCGGGGTGGTCAGCGAGACGTCGAGGACGCCGTCGGAGGAAATGGCGCGGCCTTCACGGCCACCGGTGGCTTCAGCATAGGCGCGGTACAGGACGTTTTCGATGCTCATGATGTGTTCCTCTTGATAGCGATTGGGGGTTATTTGGTTCGCTGTAGATTTGTGCGCTAAGCGATTCCATGGAGCGAACATTAGTGCGCTTTTATTTTGCGCGCAATATTTATTTCAAGATGAATTGGGAATAATCCTGCCAGATTCCGGGCATAAGCACGCTTGGCGGGGGCTGGCGCCGGGATCGAGGCGCATCGGGGCGAGGGGATTGGAGGCGCGAGGCGTCTTCAGCCGAAGCTGCGGACCTTGTTGCGCCCGGAATGCTTGGCGGCGTAGAGCGCCGAATCCGCGCTCTGGATGAGCGTTTCCGGGAGGTCGCCGGGCCTGGGGATCATGCTGTGGATACCGATGCTCACCGTGACCACCCCCGCCTGGGCGCTGAGGTGCTCGATCTGCTTCATCTCCACAGCCTCGCGTACGCTCTCGGCGATCACCTGGGCGCCGGCCGGCGCGGTGTGCGGCAGGATGATGGCGAACTCCTCGCCACCGTAGCGAGCGATCAGGTCGGTCGAGCGGATCTTGATCACCTTCAGCGCCTCGCTCACCGCCTTGAGGCAGAGATCGCCGGCGCGGTGGCCGTAGGTGTCGTTGAACAGCTTGAAGTTGTCGACATCGATCATCAGCAGGGAAATGGGCTGGCGGATGATCGCTGCGCGCTGGAATTCCTCGAAGAGGGTCTTGTCGAACTGCCGCCGATTGGCGATGCCGGTGAGTGCGTCGATGGCCGCCAGCTGCGACAGCTCCTCGTTCTCCAGCTGGATGCTGCGCGCCGCCAGCAGGCGCTCCCGGGTACGTCGCACCAGCACCAGCCCGATGATCACCAGCGCCAGCACCAGTGCCGTCACCAGGGTCACCAGCACCACCGCCTTGTCTCGCCACTCGGTGAGCACTTCGCTCTTCTGCATCGCCGCCACCACCAGCAGCGGGTAGCCGTCCAGCACCCGGTAGGCGTATACGCGCTCGCGGCCATCGAGGCTGGAAAGGCCCGAGCCGGTGCCCACCGGCGAGTTCTTCAAATCATCCATGAACAGCGGGCTGTCATGCAGGTTGCCGGTGCCCGGTTCCATGAACGGCCGCCGCACCACCAGCGTGCCGTCGTTCTCGGCGAGCAGGATGGCGCCGTTGCGGCCGATGTCGAAGTCCTTGTAGAAGGCGTTGAAATAGCTGATGCGGATGGTCGCCAGCACCACGCCGTCGAATTCGCCATGCCGGCCGTTGATGCGCCGCGAGATGGGCATGACCCATTCGCCCGTGGAGCGGCTCTGCACCGGCGAGCTGACCTCGATGTCGCGGCTCACCGAGTTGAGGTGATGCTGGAAGTACTCCTGGTCGGTGTTGCGGGTGGTCGGTGACGGCGGCGCGCTGGTGTAGTGGGTCCAGCGGCCTTCGCGGTCGAACACGTAGATGCCGGACAACTGCTGGGCCCGCAGCTTGTAGGCGTTGATCAGGCCGTCGATGCCCTGGAGGTCGCCGGCGTCGCGGCTCTCCAGCAGGTAGACCAGGCCGCTGAGGATCAGGTCGGCCTCCTTGATGGTTTCCTCGGCGTGCTGGGATACCGAATAGGCCAGGTTGGCGTTGGACTTGTCCGCCTCGGACAGGTAGTGCGAGCGGGAATCGAGCACCTGGTAGAGATTGACGCCGATGGCCACCGCGCCGCCGAACAGGATCAGGAAGTAGGCCAGCCAGAGGGCCAGGCGCGTTCGCAGGAACGGCGCGAGGCGTTTGGCTTCTACGTTCTCCATCCCTCGCTCCTCTGTGGGCCGGCAGAACCGGGCGGCTGTCGTTGCGGGTGGTTGCGACGGCCTCAGGGCATCAGACAGAAAGCTTAGCCAGGGGTGCCGGGGCAGGCAGATATGACGCGGCAGGGGCACGGGATTTCAAAGTGCCACTACGGAGGCGCGATGCTACGCGATTGCGCGCGGGCGCACACCCTCGCAGGTGGCCGGTCAATGATGAAAATCGGGTACAGCGGGGCGTGTGGCGCTAGAAGCCGGCGCGGGCCAGCGCCAGGTTGAGCGCCAGTGGATGATGGCCTTGGCAATGCAGTACGCCGTGCTCGTCGACCACGCCGAGGCCGAAGGCTTCGTTCGTTTCCTCGAAGAAGAGGAAACCGCCGGGCAGCTCGGCGACCACCAGGACCTGCTCCAGCTCGCCGTAACGCAACCGGGGATGGGCAGTGAAGGGAACGCGACAGGCGGCGAACACCACCTGCTGGGCAGGGGAACAGTCGTGCAGCTGCTGGTGGACCAGGTTCTTCAGTTCGGCGGCGGAAATGCTCTGACAAGTATCCATGGCGGGTCCGTCCTGTTCTTGTTGGGTAACCGGGCCTGGCGAAAGGATGATCGAGACCGAGGACGAAAATCTAGCAGCCCGGGTGCGCCTTGCCACCCCCATCTGTATCAGGATTCGACGAAAGCACGCATCGCCTCAACTCTGGGGGAAGCGCGGCCCCAGCAGGATGACCAGTGCCCCCGCGACACAGAGCGCCGCGCCCAGCCAGTCGCTGGCCAGCGGGCGCGTGCGCTCCACCAGGCCCAGCCAGAGCAGCGAGGTGATGATGTAGATGCCGCCGTAGGCCGCATAGGCGCGCCCGGCGTAGGCCGCCTCGACGCGGGTCAGCAACAGCGCGAAGCACAGCAGGCTGAACAGGCCGGGGGCGATCCACCAGGCGCTGCGGTCGAGGCGCAGCCACATGAAGAAGGCGTAGCAGCCGGCGATCTCGAACAGTGCGGCGAGGAAGAACCAGAGGTAGTTGAGCATGGTGGATGTCCTCGTCGAACCCGATGGGCACAGCGCTTTCCGGGGCACGCAGCGGCGGTCAGCCGCGCAGCGCGCCCTCGCGCTCCCAGGCGCAGCGCACGCGCAGGTTGGCTTCCTGGGGGCTGTGGAAACCCTGCTCGCTTTCCCAGCGGAAGGTGTGGGTGCCGTTGAGCTCGGTTTCCAGGTGCACCACCGCGCTGCCCCAGTAGAGCTGCTTGAGCAGGGCCTCGAACTGCTGCACCCAGAGGTTCCACTCGTACTCCACCGCGGCGTAGCTGGCACCGAAGTGGATCACCTGGGTCTGGTAGAGCCCCTGCCCGGGTGGGCACTGAAGGAGAACATCTCGCGCCCGAGGAAGGGCCAGATGTCGCCGGCGGGCAGGCTTTCGATGACACGGCGGTTGGTCGCGCGGCGCAGTTGCCGCACCTCGTCGTCGTCCGACGGCCAGTCGCGGATGCAGCCATAGACGATGGATTCTGAGTCCACGCGAGCACTCCAGGAAAACAGTGGCAGCCTTCTATCACAGGGCTGCCAGGCAGGAAAGGAATTGCCGCTGATTTCCGCGATCAGGCCTTGCGGCGCCCCAGCATCCAGGCCAGCACGCACATGGTCACCGCCAGGCCGGTGAAGACCATGAAGGGCAACCGGTAGTTGCCCGCCAGGTCGCGACCGAGGCCGGCGAGCACCGGCGTCAGGCTGCCAAGGCTGTAGCCGGCGAAGAGCATCATCGCCGTCCAGCGGCTCACCGCCAGCGAGGTGTGCACCTCATAGAGCGGCAGCACCATTGAAAGGGCGAAGGAACCGGACAGCCCCAGTCCCAGCAGCACCGCCCAGACCTCGGGGTACAGGCCGGGGGCGAAGGTGATCATCCCCAGGCACAGCGAGCTGGTGATGCCGCAGCCGAGCAGCAGCTGGTAGCGGTTGTCGTAGCGCTGGGCCAGCCACGGCAGAATGAAGGCACTGGGCAGTCCCACCAGCATGAACAGGCTGAACAGGCTGTTGCTGCGCAGCACGCTGAAGCCGGCCTCGTGGTAGCGCGCCACCAGCCAGGTGGTGAGGGCGTAGAACAGCCCGGCCTGGATGGCGAAGAAGGCGGTGATCAGCCAGGCGCGCGGCTCGCCCCAGGGCAGCCCGCCGGAGCCGCCGGCCTCGCTGGCCGTCTCCGCATGGTTGGGCAGGCACAGCCAGAGCACAGTCGCCGCCAACGCCGGCAAGGCCCAGAACGCCAGGCCCATCGACCACTGGTTGGCCAGCGCCTGGGTCACCGGCTCGGTGAGCACCGCGCCGGACGCGCCACCGATCGTCATGCTCAGGGAATACCAGGCGACCACGCGGCCGACCCGGTCATGGAAGTGGCGCTTGATGAAGCCCGACACCAAGGGCCCGGCAATGGCGATGCCGGCCCCCAGCAGCACCGCGCTGCCGATCAGCACCGCGCTGGCGTGCCCGGCCACGCGAACACCGCAGGCGATGACGATGAGCAGCAGGCACAGGCCGATCACCCGCTCCAGGCCGAAGCGCATGGCCAGGCGCGGCGCCAGGGGCGCCAGCAGGCCCATGCACAGCACCGGCAGCGCGGTGGTGAGGCTGATCAGCCCACGGCTCAGGTCGAGTTCGCTGGCGATGCGTTCGATCAAGGGGGCGAGGGAGGTGATGCCGGGGCGCAGGTTGATCGCGGCCAGCACCAGAGCCAGCATGAAAAGGGCTCGGGAAGCAGGTTTCACAAGGAGTCCAGATAGTCGTTGGCGTGCACGCCGGGGGTGCAACCCTACTCCGCGAAAGCGCAGCCGGGCAAGACGTGGGCGGGCATAAATTGACCGGACGGACAGAAAATACAGGACCGCGCAGGGCACTTTCCTGAAAGACCGATCGCGAATGAATTCGCTCCGGCGGCGGCGCGCCGCATGGCCTGGAAGCCGCTGTGCCGGCCCCGCAATCGCAGGGCCGGTCACCGCACGCATCAAGCCTGCTGGCGGCCCTTGGCGCGCATCTTGTCCGACATGCTGGCCATCTCGTCGTAGAGCATCTGCGGGTTCTTCTGCTTCACCGCCCAGGCCATGCGGCCCTGTTCGTGGGGCAGGATCATGAAGGTGCCGGCAGCCACTTCGTCGAAGATGTAGTCGGCGATATCGGCCGCGCTGATCGGCGAGCTTTCCAGCAGCTTGCCCACTTGCTGCTTCATGGCCGGGGTCGGGCCACGGAAGGAGTCCAGCAGGTTGGTCTGGAAGAACGACGGGCAGACCACGTGGACGCCGATGCCTTCCTGCTTGAGTTCTATCAGCAGGCTTTCCGACAGTGCCACCACACCGGCCTTGGCCACGTTGTAGTTGCTCATCGCCGGGCCCTGCATCAGAGCGGCCATGGAGGCGATGTTGACGATGCGGCCCTTGCTGCGCTGCAGCAGCGGCAGGAAGGCCTTGCAGCCCTTGACCACGCCCATCAGGTTGATCGCGATCTGCCAGTCCCAGTCCTCCAGGGACAGTTCCTCGAAGAAGCCGCCGGAGGCGACACCCGCGTTGTTGACGATGATGTCGATGCCGCCGAGCTTCTGCTCGCAGGCCTGGGCGAAGGCGGTGAGCTGGCTGTAGTCGCGCACGTCGCAGCGCTGGGTGAAGCCGTCGCCGCCCGCTTCGCGAACCAGTGCCAGGGTTTCCGCGAGCCCGGGCTCATTGACGTCGGAAAGGGCCAGCTTGCTGCCTTCGCGGGCCCAGCGCAGGGCGATCTCACGGCCCAGACCGGAGCCAGCGCCGGTGATCATGATGCGGTTCTGCATGGTGAGGTTGCCTTCTTGGTATGTGCGTTGGTGCCCGCAGTTTAGCGAGGCGCCATGCGCCGCAGCGCGAAATCAGGGCGCTGAATGACGGGGGCAAATCAATGCATCGACGCCTTGCGCAGCCCCTCGCCAGGCGCTAGCGCGAACGACGCAGCACGCGCGCCAGGAGAAGGCCGTACACGAGCAGGTTGAGTCCGACGACGATGCCACCGAGCCAGAGCTGGATGCCCGGCGTCAGGCCCGCCGGGTAGTTCACCGGCAGCACGTGGTGCTCGATGAAACCGCCCTGGTAGCCCTGCTCACCGGCCGCGCGACGCAACGAATTCTCCAGCGGCGTGAGTGGACAGATCAGATGCAGCCACTCGACGGTCACCCCCCAGCAGACGGCGGGCAGGTGCAACAGCGCCACCTTCGGCCAACGCAGAACCAGCAGTCCACCGAGCAGGACGAACAGGATGAAGCCCATGTGGAAGAGCACCACCGCGTCTGCGGCAATCCGGTAGAGCATCCTGCTGTCTCCATTTCATGCGGCTACCGCCCCTAACTTCCGATAGTCGGTAACCCTTTGTTTTTACTGGTCAAAAGCGCCCACGCAAGAATCTTTCATGAACCTTTGCAAATCAGGCGAAGTCGGAATTTACAGGAGCGGCCACAGGTTCTGCATGCAGCGATGCACGCGCCTTGCGGCCGCACCGGGACGTCCAAGAATAAGGTCCATAGAAGGAGTTCCACCATGGGTATCAGTACCATTCTGCTCGTCATCCTGATCCTGCTGCTCATTGGCGGCCTGCCGGTGTTCCCCCACTCCCGTGGCTGGGGTTACGGCCCCTCGGGCATCATCGGCACCCTGCTGATCATCCTGCTGGTGCTGATGATACTGGGCAGGATCTGAGCACCGCTCTCTCACGGGCCACGTTGGCGGATGTGGTCTGTGGGGCGAGCGACCGCCCCTCTCCTCTTTATCCCTTTCCCTCGCAAGCCCTTTGCCGCACTCGCGGACCATCGGCGCCTTCCACTGCCCCATTCCTGACCGAGCGTCTTCGCAGGCGGGCCCCATTGCTCCCTAGCGGAACCGCGCGCCCAACAAAAAGGGCAGCCCGAAGGCTGCCCAATGTGCACGGAGTCTTGCGTGGATCAGTGGGCGACGGCGCCGCTGGCACCCAGGCCGGTCTGCGAACGTACGAACTGCGGGAAGAAGCGTGCGCGTTCCTCGTCGGCCGCGGCGGACTTGTCGGTGATGGAGAAGAACCAGATACCCACGAAGGCCACGAGGATCGAGAACAGCGCCGGGTACTCGTAGGGGTAGATGGCTTCGGCATGACCGAGGATCTGCACCCAGATGGTCGGGCCGAGGATCATCAGGCCAACCGCGGTGACCAGGCCCAGCCAGCCGCCGATCATGGCGCCACGGGTGGTCAGCTTCTTCCAGTACATGGAGAGGATCAGCACCGGGAAGTTGCAGCTCGCCGCGATGGAGAAGGCCAGGCCGACCATGAAGGCGATGTTCTGCTTCTCGAACAGGATGCCCAGGCCGATGGCCAGGACGCCGAGCGCGACGGTGGTGATCTTCGATACGCGCAGCTCATCCTTCTCGTTGGCCTTGCCTTTCTTGAACACCGAGGCGTACAGGTCATGGGAGACCGCCGAGGCACCGGCCAGGGTCAGGCCGGCGACCACCGCGAGGATGGTGGCGAAGGCCACGGCCGAGATGAAGCCGAGGAACAGGCTGCCGCCCACGGCATTGGCCAGGTGCACCGCCGCCATGTTGTTGCCGCCCAGCAGTGCGCCGGTGGCGTCCTTGAAGGCCGGGTTGGTGCTGACCAGCAGGATCGCGCCGAAGCCGATGATGAAGGTCAGGATGTAGAAGTAGCCGATGAAGCCGGTGGCGAAGAACACCGATTTACGGGCTTCCTTGGCATCGCTGACGGTGAAGAAGCGCATCAGGATGTGCGGCAGGCCGGCGGTGCCGAACATCAGCGCCAGGCCGAGGGAGATCGCCGAGATCGGGTCCTTGACCAGGCCGCCGGGGCTCATGATGGCCTCGCCTTTGGGGTGGACCTTGATGGCCTCGCTGAACAGCATGCCGATGTCGAAGTTGACGTGCTTGAGCACCATGATCGCCATGAAGGAGGCACCGGACAGCAGCATCACCGCCTTGATGATCTGCACCCAGGTGGTGGCCAGCATGCCGCCGAACAGCACGTACAGCACCATCAGCACACCGACCAGCACCACGGCCACGTGGTAGTTCAGGCCGAACAGCAGCTCGATCAGCTTGCCGGCACCGACCATCTGCGCGATCAGGTAGAAGGCCACCACCACCAGCGAACCGCAGGCGGACAGGGTGCGGATTTCCTTCTGCTTGAGGCGGTAGGAGGCAACGTCGGCGAAGGTGTACTTGCCCAGGTTGCGCAGGCGCTCGGCGATCAGGAAGAGGATCACCGGCCAGCCGACGAGGAAGCCGATCGAGTAGATCAGGCCGTCGTAGCCGGAGGTGTAGACCAGGGCGGAAATACCCAGGAAGGAGGCCGCGGACATGTAGTCACCGGCGATCGCCAGGCCGTTCTGGAAACCGGTGATGCTGCCGCCGGCGGTATAGAAGTCGGCGGTCGACTTGCTGCGCTTGGACGCCCAGTAGGTGATGTAGAGGGTGAAGCCGACGAAGGCCACGAACATGACGATGGCGGAGACGTTCAGCGGCTGGCGCTGCACGTCGCCTTCCAGCGCACCGGCGGCCCACAGGGCCGGCGCCACGGCCATCAGGCCGACGATGCCGCAGATGGAGAGAATGCGCGCGATCATTGCTGCGCCTCCTTGAGGACTTCACGGTTCAGGCGGTCGAACTCACCATTGGCGCGGCGCACGTAGATGCCGGTGAGCACGAAGGCGGAGACGATCAGGCCGACGCCGATCGGGATGCCCCAGGTGATGGAGGAGCCCGGGCTGAGCTTGGTGCCGAGCACCTGGGGCTCGAAGGCGATGAGCAGGATGAAGGCCAGGTACAGGCCCAGCATGATGGCGGAGAGAATCCAGGCGAAGCGTTCGCGCTTGGCGACCAACTCCTGGAAGCGCGGATTCTCGTGAATCCGCTGGTAGATGCTGTCGTTCATTGTTGTTGTCCTCTACACAGCACGTTAGTGGTGAAAACAACTCTAGAACGCTCGTACACACGCAACAGACGACCTTAGTCGTAGCGCCGGCGCATTCTCGACCAAGGTCGTAGATGGCTCATAAAGCGGATCTATCGACACTATTTCCGATGCAAATTTCCTTGCATGGACGAGGCCCCCTAATCTGCACGCAACCAGGAATCATTCCCATCAACGGGGAGACCCATCATGCTCAAGACCGCAACCTTCACCGTCATGCACTTCGCCATCGCCTTCAGCGTCGCCTACGCGCTCACCGGCAGCGTGGCCATCGGCGGGCTGGTGGCCATCGTCGAGCCGCTGGTCAACTCCGTGTCCACGAAAAACTCTGGAAGCGCTTCGAGAAGGCCAAGGCCGAAGGCACTGGCACGCAGCGGCACAACTGGCTGCACCAGCACGCCTGACGCGAACGGCAGCCCGGTAATGCGCTGAAACCAGTTCACAGGGGGTCAGCGCATTCCTACCTAAGCCTTGAATCCGCTAAGATGCGCGGCTTTGCCGCCACGCGCACCTAGCCCAATGAGCCCGACCAGCCGATTCCCCGTTCTGCCCTACCTGCTCGCCTCGATCGCCGCCCTGTTGCTGCTCGCCGCCCTCTGGTACGGCCAGGGCAAGCCGGTGATCCTGCCCGACGCGGCGACCCCGACGCACAAGCTGCAGTGCGCCTCCTACAGCCCGTTCGACAAGGACCAGTCGCCCTTCGACCAGCCCTTCGTGCTGCGCCCAGAGCGCATGGACGCGGACCTGGAACTGCTCGCCACCCGCTTCCATTGCGTGCGCACCTACTCCATGACCGGCCTCGAGGCCATCCCGGAGCTGGCCCGCAAGCACGGCCTGAAGCTGATGCTCGGCGCCTGGGTCAACGGCAACCCGGTGGACACCGGCAAGGAAATCGATGCGTTGATCAAGGCCGCCAACGCCAACCCCGACGTGGTCGAGGCGGTGATCGTCGGCAACGAGACCCTGCTGCGCAAGGAAGTCACCGGCGCCCAGCTGGCCAGGCTGATCGGCCAGGTGAAGGCCCAGGTCAAGCAGCCGGTCACCTATGCGGACGTGTGGGAGTTCTGGCTCAAGCACCCCGAGGTCGCCCCGGCCGTGGACTTCCTCACCATCCACCTGCTGCCCTACTGGGAAGACGACCCGGCCGGCATCGACGAGGCACTGGCACACGTGCGGGACATCCGCGAGGAGTTCGGCAAGCGCTTCGCCCCCAAGGACATCATGATCGGCGAGACCGGCTGGCCCAGCGAAGGCCGCCAGCGCGAGACCGCCCTGCCCAGCCGCGTCAACGAGGCGCTGTTCATCCGTGGCTTCGTGCACATGGCCGAGGAAAACGGCTGGCGCTACAACCTGATCGAAGCCTTCGACCAGCCCTGGAAGCGCGAGAGCGAAGGCGCCGTCGGCGGCTACTGGGGCCTGTTCAGCGCCGACCGCACGGAGAAGGGCGTGCTCGCCGGCCCCGTCTCCAACCTGCCGAACTGGCCGCTGTGGCTGGGCGTCAGCGGGCTCATCTTCGTCTTCACCCTGGCGCTGGCCGGGCGCCCCGCCTCCAGCCGTGCCGCCTTCCTGCTGCCGCTGCTGGCCGCGCTCGGCGCCGGTTGCATCGGCATGTGGGCGGAACTGGCGCGCATCACCGCCCGCTTCGCCGGGGAGTGGGCCTGGGCGGCCTTCATCGTCGGCCTCAACCTGGTGGTGCTGGCCCATGGCGCCCTGGCCCTGTCGACCCGCGAAGGCGCCCGTGGCCGCCTGTTCGCCTGGCTCGACGCCCGCGCCGCCTGGTGGCTGTGCGCCGCCGGCTTCGCCGGTGCCGTGCTGATGCTGGCCCTGGTATTCGACGCCCGCTACCGCAGCTTCCCCAGCGCCGCGCTGCTGCTGCCAGCGGTGGTCTACCTGTGCCGCCCGGTGAAGGCGCCGCGCCGCGAGATCGCCCTGCTGGCGCTGTTCGTCGGCCTGGGCATCATCCCGCAGCTGGTCGAGGAGACCCTGGGCAACATCCAGGCGATCGGCTGGGCCGCTACCGCCCTGCTGCTGACCCTCGCCCTGATCCGCAGCCTGCGCCTCGGCCGCTAGGACAGGTGCAACGAAAAAGGGATGCCTCGGCATCCCTTTTTTATTGCCCACGACAACCGATTCGCCTCCGTGGGAGCGGTTTCAACCGCGATGCAGCGGGCACGGCCTTTCGCGAATGAATTCGCTCCCACCGGGGATGCAGGTTGGGCTGAGGTACGAAGCCCAGCATGGCAAGGTTGGGCTGTGCATCGTTGGGCCTCGCTACGCTCGGCGCCAACCTGCGAAAGCGCAGGCGAAAAAGGACGCCGAAGCGTCCTTTTCATTCCCCACCCGGCACTCAGGCGATGCTCAGCCCGCCGCGCGGGGCGCGCACCAGACGCAGGGCGGCGATGACGATGGCGAACACGCCGAGGCTGGCGCTGTAGAGAACCAGGGCCGGCAAGGCGAAGAGCATGGCGGCCACACCCAGGCCCCAACCGGCACGGCCGGGCACGAAGAAGGCGATCAGCGACAGCACCAGGGCGCTCCAGGCGATGACGCGGAAGTGGATCAGCAGGCCGAGGCCGGCGCGCAGTTCGCACTCCCAGCGCTGGGCGTTCTCGGCGCACAGGCCGACCCACTGGCCGTCCTCCATGAGTGCGTAGCGCAGGCCATAGCTGGCCGCCAGCCAGAGCGACAGGACCACCAGCAGGATGATCAGGGGCAGACGGCGTGACATGGTTCTCTCCGAAGAATTGAAAGCGGCGCCAAGGATAAACGCACGCTCGCCTTATGCAAGACAAAGTCTGTAAACGGCGCTAACAAGACATCTGGACCCGCCGTTGCGCCGGGTGCATGCTGTCCGGCGCCACGGGTGAAGGCATTTCGCCTTCCCTCGCGGCACTTTGGCGAGCCCGCACTTGTCATAGCATCGGTATCCCCTCAGCCCGACTTCCTGCAAAGGGACTTGAACCTCATGCTCCGTTTCCGCTTCGCTGCCTTCCTGGGCAGCCTGCTACTGAGTGCCCCGCTGTGGGCGGCCGATATAGAGGCCGCCGGCTATGGCTTCCCGCTGACCAACCCGTTCGAAGCCACCATCGCCACCACCCCGCCGGAGCTGCGTCCGGACCTGCCCGCCGATGACGACATCGACCAGGCCGACTACGACCTCAAGCTGCGCCCGGAGCGCGAGTTCAAGCTGCCGGACAACTTCTGGCCGGTGAAGACCCTGCGCTACCGCCTGGCCCAGCAGGATCACCCCGCCCCGCTGATCTTCATCATCGCCGGCACCGGTGCGCACTACTCCAGCACCCTGACCGAGTACCTGAAGCGGCTGTTCTACGGCGCCGGCTTCCACGTGGTGCAGCTGTCCTCGCCCACCAGCTACGACTTCATGGCCGCCGCCTCGCGCTTCGCCACGCCGGGCCTCTCCAACGAGGACGCCGACGACCTCTACCGGGTGATGCAGGCCGTGCGCGCCCAGCATCCGAAGCTGCCGGTCACCGAGTACCACCTCACCGGCTACAGCCTCGGCGCCCTCAACGCCGCCTTCGTCAGCAAGCTCGACGAGACCCGCCGCAGCTTCAACTTCAAGCGCGTGCTGCTGCTCAACCCGCCGGTGAACCTGTACACCTCCATCAGCAACCTCGACCGCCTGGTGCAGACGCGGGTCAAGGGCATCGACGACAACACCACCTTCTACCAGGTGGTGCTGGGCAAGCTGACCCGCTACTTCCAGCAGCGCGGCTACGTCGACCTCAACGACGCCCTGCTCTATGACTTCCAGCAATCCAAGCAGAAGCTCTCGGACGAGCAGATGGCGATGCTGATCGGCACCTCCTTCCGCTTCTCCTCCTCGGACATCGCCTTCACCTCGGACCTGATCAACCGCCGCGGCCTGATCACCCCGGTCAAGCTGCCGATCACCGAGGGCACGAGCCTCACGCCCTTCTTCAAGCGCGCCTTGCAGTGCGACTTCGACTGCTACATCACCGAGCAGCTGATCCCCTTCTGGCGCGCCCGCTTCGACGGCGGCAGCCTGACCCAGCTGATCAACCAGGTGAGCCTGTACGCGCTGGAGGACTACCTGAAGCAGAGCAGGAAGATCGCCGTCATGCACAACGCCGACGACGTCATCCTCGGCCCCGGCGACCTGGGCTTCCTGCGTCGCACCTTCGGCGACCGCCTGACCGTCTACCCCCTCGGCGGCCATTGCGGCAACCTCAACTACCGCGTCAACAGCGACGCCATGCTGGAGTTCTTCCGTGGCTAAGCACGCCCTCCTCCTCGCCCTGCTGCTGGCCAGCGCCCCTCTTCTCGCCGATGAGCGCCAGGAGCCGGACGGCTTCACCGAGCCGCTCCAGCGGCTGCAGTTCAACCCCGGGCTCGACCAGCGCGAATTCGAGCGCTCCACCTTCGATGCCCTGGAGGTGTACGACCCGCTGGAGTCCTGGAACCGGCGCGTGTACCACTTCAACTACCGCTTCGACCAGTGGGTGTTCCTGCCCGTGGTGCGCGGCTACACCTACGTCACCCCCGGCTTCGTGCGCAGCGGCGTGAGCAACTTCTTCAGCAACCTCGGAGACGTGCCCAACCTGCTCAACAGCCTGTTGCAGTTCAAGGGCCAGCGCTCGATGGAGGTCACCGGGCGCCTGCTGCTCAACACCACCATCGGTGTCGCCGGGCTGTGGGACCCGGCGACCCTGATGGGCCTGCCCAAGCAGAGCGAGGACTTTGGCCAGACCCTGGGCTTCTATGGCGTCGGCGGCGGTCCCTACCTGATGCTGCCGATCCTCGGCCCCTCCAACCTGCGCGACACCACGGGCCTGGTGGTCGACTATGTGGCGGACAACCAGATCAACTTCCTCAACGTCCCCGAAGTCAGCAGCGACCACCCGGAGATCACCGCCCTGCGCATCGTGGACAAGCGCTACACCACGAACTTCCGCTACGGCCAGCTCAACTCGCCCTTCGAGTACGAGAAGATCCGCTACGTCTACACCGAGTCACGCAAGCTGCAGATCGCCGAGTAAGAATGGCGCCGCAGGCCCCGGAACCTGGCCTGCGGCGCCAAACCCATCCAGCAATTCGATCAGAAGTACGCAAAATCACGCACCATCCATCCGATTCCTTGGATTAGCATCGCGCCATCCATTTCCAAGGAGGCCCCATGAGCACCTACCGCCAGATCATCGAACAACGCCCCGGCCAACCGGCTTCCGATGGCGCTGGGGTCAACCTGATCCGCGTCTTCGCCGAACAGGGCATCCCGCGCTTCGACCCCTTCCTGATGCTCGACGAATTCGGCTCGGCCAACCCGGACGACTACGTCGCCGGCTTCCCGCCCCACCCCCACCGGGGCTTCGAGACCATCACCTACATGATCGAGGGGCGCATGCGCCACGAAGATCACCTGGGCAACGTCGGCCTGCTGGAAAACGGTGGCGTGCAATGGATGACCGCCGCGCGCGGCATCATCCACAGCGAGATGCCGGAGCAGGAGCAAGGCGTGATGCGCGGCTTCCAGATCTGGCTCAACCTGCCGGGCAAGGACAAGCTGGGTGACCCGGGCTACCGCGACTTCGCCCCGGGCGAGATCCCGCGGCTGCGCACCTCGGGCGGCGTCGATGCGCTGGTGATCGCCGGGCGCTTCGACGACGGCGAGGTGCAGCAGGACGGCGCCGTGCAACGCCCGCACACCGAACCGCAACTCTTCGACCTGCAATTGCAGGCCGGTGGGCGCGTGGCCCCGCGCCTGGCGGATGGCTTGCGGGTGATGCTCTACGTCTACGAGGGCGAGGTGCACGTCAACGGCAACCCGGTGCCCAAGGGTCGCCTGGTGCGCCTGTCCGAACAGGGTGCAGTGGAACTGGCCAGCGCCGGGGGCGCCCGGGTGCTGCTGCTCGCCGGCCGCCCGCTGGGGGAACCCATCGTGCAGTACGGCCCCTTCGTGATGAACACCCGCGAGGAGATCGAACAGGCCCTGCGCGATTACCGCGACGGTCGTCTCGCAGGCTAGTAGGTCACCGGCGCCGGCAACACAGACGCGGCTCCCAGGCCGAGGAACGCCTGCAGGTCGGCCTTCTGCGCCATGGCGTCCTGGTAGCCCAGCTCGATCAGCTCGTTGCAGTAGCCGGGCTCGAACAGCAGGTAGCTGATCACCCCGGCGCCGCTGGCCTTGGTCGCCCCCGGCCCACGCAGGAAGGTGCGGATCGCCCGAGGCATTTCCCGTCGATGGCGTGCGGCGATGGTGTCCAGCGGCCGGCTCGGCGAAATCACCAGCACGTCCACGGGCTTCAAGCCGAGGTTGCGCGGGCGCTGCCCGGCGGGGATCGCCTGGCTCAGCTGGTTGATGCGCTCGAGCAGCTCGATGTCGCTTTCCAGGTTGTCGATGAAGGTGCTGTTGAGCATGTGCCCGCCGATCTGCGCCAGGCTCGGCGGGTTGCCGGTGCTGGCACGGACCACGCCATCGTTGACGTTGCCCACCCGCGGGTTGCCGCTCACCCCCACCACCAGGATGCGATTGGCGCCCAGGTGCAGCGCCGGGCTGATGGGCGCCGACTGGCGCACCGCGCCGTCGCCGAAGTATTCGCGGTTGATCCGCACCGGCGGGAAGATCAGCGGGATGGCGGCGCTGGCCAGCAGGTGGTCCAGGCCCAGGCGGGTCGGCACGCCGACGCGGCGATGACGGAACCAGGGGTCGATGGTGGCGCGGCCCTGGTAGAAGGTCACCGCCTGGCCGGACTCGTAGCCGAAAGCGGTCACCGCCACCGCCCGCAGCTGGCGCAGGCGCACGGCGGCGGCGATGCCGGTGAAGTCCAGCTCACGCTCGAGCAGGCCGCGCAGGGGGCTGTTGTCCAGCAGCGCCACCGGCGCGTGGCGGTTCATCCCCAGCAGGCTGTGACCGAGGAAGCGCGCGCTCTGGCGCAGCACACCGGGCCAGTCGCTGCGGTACACCTGGTGGGTGTGGAAGCCTTGCCAGACGGCGGTGAGGCGGCGGATCGCCTCGCTGAAATGCAGGGCGCCGCAGGCCAGGCCAACGGCGTTGATGGCGCCGGCGGAGGTGCCGACGATCACCGGGAAGGGGTTGTGCATGGCATCGGGCAGCAGGTCGGCGATAGCCGCCAGCACGCCCACCTGGTAAGCCGCTCGCGCACCGCCGCCCGAGAGGATGAGACCGGTCACGGGCTTGGCTGCGGCGAGTTCACTCATGGAGGGCTTCCGAGGTTTTTTCGCGAGTATAGGGCCCGGGTGCAGGCGGCGCTGCTCAGTAGAGCTTCGGCTCGCCTTCCGGCCGGGTCTTGAAGCGGCGATGGGCCCAGAGGTACTGCTCGGGCAGGCGGCTCACCGCCTGCTCGATCCACTGGTTGATGCGCAGGCAATCGGCTTCCTCGCTTTCGCCGGGGAAATCGGCCAGCGGCGGGTGGATCACCAGACGGTAGCCGGAGCCGTCGGCCAGGCGCTCCTGGGTGAAGGGCAGCACCCGCGCGCGACCCAGGCGGGCGAACTTGGTGGTGGCGGTGACGGTGGCGGCGGTGATGCCGAACAGCGGCACGAACAGGCTCTGCTTGCGGCCGTAGTCCTGGTCCGGCGCATACCAGATGGCGCGCCCGGCGCGCAGCACCTTGAGCATGGCGCGCACGTCCTCGCGCTCGATGGCAGTGGCGTCGAGGTTGTGGCGCTCGCGTC
Organism: Pseudomonas sp. Pc102; assembly: GCF_018408275.1. Lineage (NCBI taxonomy): Bacteria > Pseudomonadati > Pseudomonadota > Gammaproteobacteria > Pseudomonadales > Pseudomonadaceae > Pseudomonas > Pseudomonas sp. Pc102. The sequence goes on from NZ_AP021905.1 coordinate 4,877,522, forward strand.
CCTGGCGCTGGACGAAGTCGAACAGCGGGTTCTTGTGCTCGCGGTACATGCCGTCGATGGTGTGCACCTGGCCGAGCAGCGCGGCGCCGATCTCCAGGGTGGTGAAGTGCAGTGCCATGAGGATCACGCCCTGGCCTTCCGCCTGGGCCTGGCGCAAGTGCTCCAGGCCTTCTATATGGGCGAGCTTGCGCAAGCGCGCGGCCGGCCACCACCAGCTCATGGCCATCTCGAAGAAGGCGATGCCGGTGGAGGCGAAGTTCTCCCTGAGCAGGCGCTCGCGCTCGGCGACGGACAACGCGGGGAAACACAGCTCCAGGTTGCGCCGGACGATGTGGCGACGCGAACCGGCGACCCGCTGCATCGACGCGCCCAGGACCCGACCCAGTCGCAACAGGACGGGGTACGGCAGCTGGACGATCAGCCACAGCACCGCCAGGCCCAGCCACAGGGGCCAGAAGCGCGGGTGGAGAAAGGCAGCGCGGAAGCGGGGACGTTGCATCGGTGGGTCCGTAGGGCTGTATGGGCAAAGGCCGGCATTCTACAGAATTAGCCGTCGGCCGGCGCCCATCCCGGGCCGCGCTTCTTGCGACGGCCCGGCGATCTCGCTATAAGTCCTGCCCACCAGACCCTGCAGAACGACCATGAGCCAAGCTGACCTCCTCGACCAAGATCCCGTGTTCCAGCTCAAGGGCAGCATGCTCGCCATCACCGTGATGGAACTGGCGCACAACGACCTCGAACGCCTCGACCGGCAACTGGCCGAAAAGGTCGCCCAGGCCCCCAACTTCTTCCAGAACACCCCGCTGGTGATGGCCCTGGACAAGCTGCCGGCCAGTGAAGGCCAACTGGACCTCGTCGCCCTCCTCGACGTCTGCCGCCGGCACGGCCTGCGCACCCTGGCCATCCGCGCCAACCGCGACCAGGACATCGCCGCCGCCAACGCCCTCGACATCCCCGTGCTGCCGCCCTCGGGTGCCCGCGAGCGGGTCATCGACCCGGTGGAGCCGGGCGCGAAGAAAGTCGAGAAGGCCCCTGAAAAACCCGCCGAACCCGTGAGCCGCCCGACCAAGGTGGTAACCACGCCGGTGCGCGGCGGCCAGCAGATCTACGCCCCCGGCGGCGACCTGGTGGTGGTCGCCCCCGTGAGCCCCGGCGCGGAACTTCTCGCCGACGGCAACATCCATGTGTACGGTCCCATGCGCGGCAGGGCGCTGGCCGGCATCAAGGGCGACACCAAGGCCCGGATCTTCTGCCAGCAACTGGCCGCCGAACTGGTCTCGGTGGCCGGCCAGTACAAGGTCGCCGAAGACCTCCGCCGCGAGCCGCTCTGGGGGCATTCGGTGCAGGTCAGCCTGTCGGGAGACGTGTTGAACATCACCCGTCTTTAACGGATACTGCCGCGAATTTTCAGGGACCTGAACGGGAGCCAGGACGGCCGATCAAAGGCCTGCAAGTTCCCGATTTTCTTATTATTTGGGGTGAATCACCTTGGCCAAGATCCTCGTTGTCACGTCCGGCAAGGGTGGCGTGGGCAAAACCACCACCAGCGCCGCCATCGGCACCGGCCTCGCTCTGCGCGGGCACAAAACCGTCATCGTCGACTTCGACGTCGGCCTGCGTAATCTCGACCTCATCATGGGCTGCGAACGCCGCGTGGTGTACGACTTCGTCAACGTCATCAACGGCGAAGCGACCCTGACCCAGGCCCTGATCAAGGACAAGCGCCTCGAGAACCTCTACGTCCTGGCCGCCAGCCAGACCCGCGACAAGGATGCGCTGACCCTCGAAGGCGTCGGCAAGGTCATCGAAGAACTGGCGCAGAACTTCGAATACGTCGTCTGCGACTCCCCCGCCGGCATCGAGAAAGGTGCCCATCTGGCCATGTACTACGCCGATGAGGCGATCGTCGTGACCAACCCGGAAGTCTCCTCGGTACGCGACTCCGACCGCATGCTCGGCCTGCTGGCCAGCAAGTCGCGCCGCGCCGAGAAGGGCGAGGACCCGATCAAGGAGCGCTTGCTGCTCACCCGCTACAACCCGGAGCGCGTCACCAAGGGCGAAATGCTCGGTGTCGAGGACGTCGAGGAAATCCTCGCCATCCACCTGCTCGGTGTCATCCCGGAATCCCAGGCGGTGCTCAAGGCATCCAACCAGGGGGTTCCGGTCATCCTCGACGAGCAGAGCGACGCCGGCCAGGCGTACAGCGATGCTGTCGATCGCCTGCTCGGCAAGGAACTGCCCCACCGGTTCCTCGACGTTCAGAAGAAAGGACTCTTGCAACGCCTTTTTGGAGGCCGTGAATGAATATTCTTGACTTCTTTCGCGAGCGGAAGAAGCAGAACAGCGCTTCGATCGCTAAAGAACGACTCCAGATCATCGTCGCCCACGAGCGCGGCCAGCGCAGCCAGCCGGACTACCTCCCGGCCCTGCAGAAGGAACTGGTCGAGGTGATCCGCAAGTACGTCAACATCGACCAGGACCAGGTCCAGGTCATGCTCGAGGACCAGGGCAACTGCTCCATCCTCGAGTTGAACATCACCCTGCCCGATCGCTGATCGGGTTGCGGTGCCAGACGGCGGCCTCGGCCGCCGTCGTCATTTCCGGAACAGACCCATGCCCCTCTCGCAGATCCAGATACTCCACCAGGACCCGGCCTTCCTGGTCATCAACAAGCCGACCCTGCTGCTTTCCGTGCCGGGCCGCGCCGATGACAACAAGGACTGCCTGATCACCCGCCTGCAGGAGAACGGCTACCCGGAAGCCCTCATCGTCCACCGCCTGGACTGGGAAACCTCGGGCATCATCCTCCTGGCCCGCAATCCCGACAGCCACCGCGAGCTGTCCCGCCAGTTCCACGACCGCGAGACCGAGAAGGCCTACACCGCGCTCTGCTGGGGCCAGCCCGAACAGGACAGCGGCCGTATCGAACTGCCCCTGCGCTACGACCCGCCGACCAAGCCGCGCCACGTCGTCGACCACGAGCAGGGCCGCCACGCCCTGACCTTCTGGCGCGTGCTGGAGCGTTGCGGCAACCACTGCCGCGTCGAGCTGACCCCCATCACCGGCCGCTCCCACCAGTTGCGCGTGCACATGCTCTCCATCGGCCATCCGTTGCTGGGCGATCGCCTCTACGCCCACGAAGAAGCGCTGGCGGCCCACGAGCGCCTGTGCCTGCACGCCAGCATGCTCGCCTTCAGCCACCCGGTGACCGGCGAGCGCCTGCGCTTCGAATGCCCGGCGCCGTTCTGAGGCGATGACCGACAGCCTCTACTACGACCGCACCCAGGGCGCCCCGCCCTGGCCGGCCCTGCTGATGGCGATCGAAGCCCTTGGCCGCCCGGGCACGCGCGGCATCGACCTGGGCTGCGGCGCCGGTCGCGACACCCTGGAAATGCTCCGTCGTGGCTGGGAAGTTCTGGCCATCGACCGCGCCCCCGAAGCCATCGAACGCCTGCTCGGCCAGGTGACGTCCGAGCAACTGCCGCGCCTGCAGGCGCTCTGCGCCCGCTTCGAGGAGTGCGAACTGCCGCCAGCGGACATCATCAACAGCGCCTTCGCCCTACCCTTCTGCCACCCCGACCACTTCCCCGTCCTGTGGCAGCGCATCGATGGCGCCCTCGCGGGCGGCGGCCTGTTCTGCGGCAATTTCTTCGGAGAGCGGGACGAATGGGCTGGCCCGGAACTCAGCATCCTCGGCGATGACGAGGTACGCGGCCTGTTCACCGGCTGGGAGCTGCTGCACTTCGAGGTGATCGACCGTGAAGGCTCCACCGCCCGGGGACGCACCAAGCGCTGGCACCTGTTCTCGGTGGTCGCGCGGCACCCTTGAGACCTCACCCGGCCGGCACTATGGCCGCCTTAGTGAAAATTCGCCGGCCTGCGCCTCCTAATCACCGAGCCCGATGCGATAAACTCCGGCCCACTGCCGCCTGGAGTCCGATATGCGCGAAGAGTTGAACCAGGGCCTGATCGATTTCCTCAAGGCCTCTCCCACCCCGTTCCACGCCACCCGCAGCCTGGCCCAGCGCCTGGAAGCCGCGGGCTATGTGCACCTCGACGAGCGCGACGCCTGGCGCGCCGAGGCCGGTGGGCGCTACTACGTGACCCGCAACGATTCCTCGCTGATCGCCGTCCGCCTCGGCAAGCGCCCGATGCTCGACGGCGGCCTGCGCCTGGTCGGTGCCCACACCGACAGCCCCGGCCTGCGCGTGAAACCCAACCCCGAACTGCATCGCCAGGGCTTCTGGCAGCTGGGCGTCGAAGTCTATGGCGGAGCCCTGCTGGCCCCCTGGTTCGACCGCGACCTCTCGCTCGCGGGCCGCGTCACCTACCGCGCCGCCGGCAAGGTGGAAAGCCAGCTGGTGGATTTCCAGGCGCCCATCGCCGTGATCCCCAACCTGGCCATCCACCTCAACCGTGAGGCCAACCAGGGCTGGGCCATCAACGCGCAGACCGAACTGCCGCCGATCCTGGCCCAGTTGGCCACCGGCGAGACCCGCGAATTCCGCGACCTGCTGGCCGAGCAACTGACGCTGGAACACGGCGTCAACGCGGATGCGGTGCTGGACTATGAACTGAGCTTCTACGACACCCAGAGCGCCGCCGTGATCGGCCTCGGCGGCGACTTCATCGCCGGGGCGCGCCTGGACAACCTGCTCTCCTGCTACGCCGGCCTGCAGGCCCTGCTGGCCGCCGAGGGCGACGAGAGCTGCGTGCTGGTCTGCACCGACCACGAGGAAGTGGGCTCCTGCTCCGCCTGTGGCGCCGACGGCCCGTTCCTGGAGCAGGTCCTGCGCCGCCTGATGCCCGAAGGCGACACCTTCACCCGCATCGTCCAGCGCTCGCTGCTGGTTTCCGCCGACAACGCCCACGGCGTGCACCCGAACTACGCCGACAAGCACGACGGCAATCACGGGCCCAAGCTCAACGCCGGCCCGGTGATCAAGATCAACAGCAACCAGCGCTACGCCACCAACAGCGAGACCGCCGGCTTCTTCCGCCACCTGTGCCTGGAAAACGAAGTGCCGGTGCAGAGCTTCGTCACCCGCAGCGACATGGGATGCGGCTCCACCATCGGCCCGATCACCGCCAGCCAGCTGGGCGTGCGCACCGTTGACATCGGCCTGCCGACCTTCGCCATGCACTCCATCCGCGAACTGGCCGGCAGCCATGACCTCGCCCACCTGGTGAAGGTGCTGGCCGCCTTCTACTCCAGCCACGACCTGCCTTGAACGGAGACAGCCGCATGCTCAGCCACATCCGCAACAGCCTCGAGGAAGCCCGGTCGGCGCTGGACAACTTCATCGCCAACGAGCAGGCCCTGCGCAGCATCGAGCGCGCGGCGGAACTGCTGGTGAAAAGCTTCGAGAACAAGGGCAAGGCCTTCTCCTGCGGCAATGGCGGCTCCATGTGCGACGCCATGCATTTCGCCGAGGAACTGACCGGGCGCTACCGCAGGAACCGCCCGGGCATCGCCGCCATCTCCATCAGCGATGCCAGCCATATCAGCTGCGTGGCCAACGACTTCGGCTACGACCACATCTTCTCGCGCTACATCGAGTCCCACGGCCGCGAAGGCGACGTGCTGCTGGCCTTCAGCACCAGCGGCAGGAGCCCCAACGTGATCAAGGCCGCCGAAGCCGCCAAGGCGCTCGGGGTGAAGGTCATCGCCCTCACCGGCAAACCGGGCTCCGCCCTGGAAGCGCTCGCCGACGTATGCATCTGCGCCCCCGGCGGCGACTTCGCCGACCGCGTGCAGGAGCTGCACATCAAGGTGGTGCACATCCTCATCGAGCTGGTCGAGCGCAGGCTCGCGCCTGAGAATTACGCTTAGAAGCAGCCGCAAGCGACAAGCCTCAAGCGGCAAGAACGATCGTGCAGGGGCGAACTCATTCGCCCAGCGGGCCGCAGGCCCGCCCTTCCCTCCAGTTCCCGGGCTGAAGCCCGGGCTACTCATACAGCTCCCCCTTCGCTCCACCACTTGCAGCTTGAAGCTTGCCGCTTGTAGCTGCCCTCACTCCGGCACCTCCACGCTCACGTGAATCGCATCGTGCCGCCAGAACTCCAGGTCGCAGTCGATCAGGCGACCGTGCTGGTCGCGGTTGACGCGGGTGATGCGCAGCGCCGGGCTGCCGGGGGCGACCTTCAGGGTCGAGGCGGCTTCCGGGTGCAGCGCCGTCGGCACCATGTCGAAGCGCACGCGGCCGTAGCGGATGCCGTACTCGCTGCCATAGAGGTCGGTCAATGAGCGGGTCAGGTCGAAATGGAGGATGCCGGGGAAGTACTGCGGGTTGAGGTAGTGCTCGACATAGAGCACCAGGCGCCCGTCGATGCGCCGGGCGCGGCGGATCTGGTAGACGCTCGACAGCGCCGGCAGCTCCAGCAGCTCGCAGATTTCCACCGTGGCCGGCATCAGCCGCGCGCTCAGCACTTCGGTGGCCGGCACCCGGCCCTGTTCGCCGACCATGGCGTGGAAGTGGCTGCGGATCAGCGGGTTGTAGGCCACCCGAGGCGGCGAGACGAACCAGCCACGACGCTCCTCGCGGTAAATCAGCCCCTGCGCCTCCAACTGGCCGAGCGCCTCGCGCAGGGTGATACGGGTGGTGTCGAACAGCTCGCTCAACTTGCGTTCGGCCGGCAGCTTGCCACCCAGCGGCAGCAGGCCGTGCTCGATCTGCTCCTGCAGTGCGCGGCAGATGGCGGTAACGGTACGGGGCGCCTCATCGCGCATCGAAAGACTCCAATCTGGAATAGACCAGCACCATAAAAGTGCGACGCTGGCGGTGGTGTGACCATGCTATGCAGCCTAGATGACTGTCCCGTGACAGCACGCCTGACTTGCACGCTGCATGCCAGCGCACCCTTGTGACGCCCGCCACATCGGACCTCCGGCCATGGTCTACGCTTGCTGTCGCCGGAAGAACGGGGCCCGCGGCATCGCGCGGTGCAATCAAACCGTCATCTAGGGCCTTTAGATTGGCCTGGTTGTTGCTGATCTAGACCAATACCCAACCCTGCTAAGGAGCTTCATATGAAACGCCTGCTGCTGGCTTCACTGATTGGAACCACCCTGGCCCTGAGCACCCAGGCCATGGCGGATGACGCCGCGCTCAAGACCCTCGAGGAGGCCGCCCGCAAGGAAGGCGCGGTGAACAGCGTGGGCATGCCCGACAGCTGGGCGAACTGGAAGGACACCTGGGTCGACCTGGAGAAGAAGTACGGCCTCAAGCACATGGACACCGACATGAGCTCGGCGCAGGAAATCGCCAAGTTCGCGGCCGAGAAGGACAACGCCACCGCCGACATCGGCGACGTCGGCGCGGCCTTCGGCCCCATTGCCACCCAGCAGGGCGTCACCCAGCCCTACAAGCCGAGCACTTGGGAGCAGGTCCCGGAATGGGCCAAGGACAAGGACGGCCACTGGGCCCTCGCCTATACCGGCTCCATCGCCTTCATCATCAACAAGCAACTGGTGAAGGAGCCGCCGAAATCCTGGGCCGACCTGGAGAAAGGCAAGTACAAGGTCGCCATCGGTGATGTCAGCGCCGCCGCCCAGGCGGTCAACGGCGTCCTCGCCGCCGCCATCGCCAAGGGCGGTGACGAGAAGAACATCCAGCCGGGCCTGGATCTCTTCGCCAAGATCGCCGAGCAGGGCCGCCTGTCCCTGTCCAACCCGACCATCCAGACCCTGGAGAAGGGCGAAGTGGAAGTCGGCATCGTCTGGGACTTCAACGGCCTGTCCTACCGCGACCAGATCGACCCCAGCCGCTTCGAGGTGCTGATCCCCTCCGACGGTTCGGTGATCTCCGGCTACACCACCATCATCAACAAGTACGCCAAGCACCCGAACGCCGCCAAGCTGGCCCGCGAATACATCTTCAGCGACGCCGGCCAGATCAACCTGGCCAAGGGCAACGCCCGTCCGATCCGCGCCGAGCACCTGACCCTGCCGGCCGAGGTGCAGGCCAAGCTGCTGCCCAACGAGCAGTACGCCAAGGTCAAGCCGATCAAGGACGCCAAGGCCTGGGAAGAAACCTCCAAGGCCCTGCCGGGCCTGTGGCAGGAAAACGTCATCATCAACATGGAATAACGAGCGAAAACCGGGCGCCGGCCTCTGCCGGCGCCTCGTCGCTTCCGGGGCCCGCCCATGAACCGAAAAGCCATACTGGTCCTGCTCGACGGCCTCGGCCACAGCGTCGCCCGCCACGCGATGGGCCACCTGCACGCTTACTGCGCCGCCGGCCGGGCCGCCTACTACCGGCTCGAATGCGAGCTGCCCGCGCTGTCCCGCCCGCTCTACGAATGCATCCTCACCGGGGTGCCGCCCATCGACAGCGGCATCGTGCACAACGATGTCTCGCGCCTGTCCAACCAGCGCAGCGTCTTCCACTACGCCCGCGCTGCCGGCCGCAGCACCGCCGCCGCCGCGTACCACTGGGTCAGCGAGCTGTACAACCGCACCCCCTTCGACCCCGCCCGCGACCGCCACACCGATGCCCCCGAGCTGCCCATCCAGCACGGCCACTTCTACTGGGCGGACCACTACCCGGACGCGCACCTGTTCGCCGACGCCGAGAGCCTGCGCCTGCGCCACGCGCCGGACCTGCTGCTGGTGCACCCGATGAACATCGACGACGCCGGCCACAAGCACGGCCTCGACACCCCGCAATACCGCAATGCCGCGCGCATGGCCGACGTGATCCTCGCCGAGTACCTGCAACGCTGGCTCGACGCCGGCTACCAGGTGCTGGTGACCGCCGACCACGGCATGAACGCCGACCGCTCCCACAACGGCCTGCTGCCGGAGGAGCGCGAGGTGCCGCTGTTCGTCCTCGGTGACGCCTTCAGCCTCGATGCCGGCGCGCAACCGATACAGACCGAGCTCTGCGGCACCCTCTGCGAACTGCTCGGCGTGCCCCACGACAAACCCTTCTGCCGGGAGCTGTTGAAGTGAATTCAGCCAACCGCGGCAAATGGCTGGCCCTGCTGTGCCTGCTGCCATTCGCCCTCTTCTTCGTCGCCTTCCAGATCGCCCCGCTGGCCTGGGTGGCGATCAACAGCCTGAACAGCCCCGAAGGCTGGGGCCTGGGCAACTACGCCAAGGTGTTCGCCTCGAAGTTCTACCTGCAGGCGATCAAGCACAGCCTGCAGATCTCCTTCTGGTCGAGCCTGATCGGCATCCTCATCGCCATCCTCGGCAGCTACTCGCTGCGCCAGGTGGACAGCCGCCTGCGCGACTTCGTCATGGCCTTCTCCAACATGACCAGCAACTTCGCCGGCGTGCCCCTGGCCTTCGCCTTCATCATCCTGCTGGGCTTCAACGGCGCGCTGACCCTGCTGCTCAAGCAGAGCGGCCTGATCGAGGACTTCAACCTCTACTCCAAGACCGGCCTGATCGTGCTCTACACCTATTTCCAGATCCCCCTCGGCGTTCTGCTGCTCTACCCCGCCTTCGACGCCCTGCGCGAGGACTGGCGCGAATCCGCCTCGCTGCTCGGAGCCAGCACCTGGGACTTCTGGCGGCACATCGGCCTGCCGGTGCTGACCCCGGCACTGCTGGGCACCTTCATCATCCTGCTGGCCAATGCCCTGGGCGCCTACGCCACCGTCTACGCCCTGACCACCGGCAACTTCAACGTGCTGCCGATCCGCATCGCCGCCATGGTCGCCGGCGACATCGCGCTGAACCCCAACCTCGCCAGCGCCCTGGCCATGGTGCTGGTGGGCCTGATGGCGCTGATCACCATCGTCCACCAGTGGCTGCTGAAGAGGAGCTACCATGTCGCGCGCTGAAGCCCCCGCCGCCAGCCTCTACCACCGCATCGTGGTCTGGCTGCTGTTCCTGATCCTGCTGCTGCCGCTGGCCGGCACCCTGCTGTACTCGCTGTCCACCAGCTGGTCGGCGACCATCCTGCCCGACGGCCTGACCTTCAAGTGGTACCTGGCGCTGTGGAGCGACGCCCGTTTCCTCACCGCCTTCGGCCAGTCGCTGCTGGTGTGCTTCGGCGCCCTGGCGCTGTCGGTGGTGCTGATCCTGCCGCTGCTGTTCGTGGTGCACTACCACTTCCCGAAGCTGGACGCGCTGATGAACATCCTCATCCTGCTGCCCTTCGCGGTGCCGCCGGTGGTGTCCTCGGTGGGCCTGCTGCAGCTCTACGGCTCGGGCCCGCTGGCCATGGTCGGCACGCCGTGGATCCTGATCGGCTGCTACTTCACCGTCGCCCTGCCGTTCATGTACCGCGCCATCACCAACAACCTCCAGGCGATCAACCTGCGCGATTTGATGGACGCTGCCCACCTGCTCGGCGCCAGCACCTGGAAGGCCGCGCTGCTGGTGGTGCTGCCCAACCTGCGCAAGGGCCTGATGGTCTCGCTGTTCCTGTCGTTCTCCTTCCTCTTCGGCGAGTTCGTCTTCGCCAACCTGCTGGTGGGCACGCGCTACGAGACCCTGCAGGTCTACCTGAACAACATGAAGAACAGCAGCGGCCACTTCAACAGCGCCCTGGTGATCTCCTACTTCTTCTTCGTGCTGCTGTTCACCTGGGCAGCCAACCGCCTGAACAAGGACAAGACATGAGCTTCCTGAGCATCAAGGGCCTGCACAAGCATTACGGCTCGACCCCCATCTTCAGCGACATCGACTGCGAGATCGGCAAGGGCGAGTTCGTCACCCTGCTCGGCCCTTCCGGCTGCGGCAAGTCCACCCTGCTGCGCTGCATCGCCGGCCTCACCGAAGTCAACGGCGGGCAGATCCTCCTCGACGGCCAGGACCTGGTGCCGCTGTCGCCGCAGAAGCGCGGCATCGGCATGGTGTTCCAGAGCTATGCGCTGTTCCCCAACATGACCGCCGCGCAGAACGTCGCCTTCGGCCTGCGCATGCAGAAGACCAGCAAGGAAGACAGCGCCCGCCGCGTGCAGGAAGCCCTGGCCATGGTCGAGCTGGACAGGTACGCCGACCGCTACCCGCACCAGCTCTCCGGCGGCCAGTGCCAGCGCGTGGCCCTGGCCCGCTCCCTGGTCACCCGCCCGCGCCTGCTGCTGCTCGACGAGCCGCTCTCGGCCCTGGACGCTCGCATCCGCAAGCACCTGCGCGAACAGATCCGCAGCATCCAGCAGGAACTGGGGCTGACCACCATCTTCGTTACCCACGACCAGGAGGAGGCGCTGACCCTGTCCGACCGCATCTTCCTGATGAACGCCGGACGCATCGTCCAGAGCGGCGACGCCGAAACGCTGTACACCGCGCCGGTGGACGCCTTCGCCGCCGGCTTCATCGGCAACTACAACCTGCTGGAAGCCGAAGACGCGACGCGGCTGCTGGCACGCCCGGTGGCCAGCCGTATCGCCATACGCCCGGAAGCCATCTCGCTGAGCAGCGACGGTGCCATCGAGGCACAGGTGCGCGGCCACAGCCTGCTGGGCAACGTCATCCGCTATCGCGTGGAGGCGCGGGGCGTGGAACTGGTGGTGGACGTGCTCAACCGCAGCGCCGATGACCTGCACGGCAAGGGCCAGCGCATCGGCCTGTCCATCGACGACAACGCGATCCGGGAGGTGGCGTGATGACCCTGGCGATCTTCGACCTCGACGACACCCTCATCGACGGCGACTGCGCGAGCCTGTGGAGCGAGCACATGGCCGCCATCGGCTGGGTGGACGGCGAATCCTTCGTCAGGAAGGACCACGAACTGATGGCGCTCTACGCCGAAGGCAAGCTGGCGATGGAGGACTACATGGCCTTCAGTCTGTCGCCCCTGGTGGGTCGCACGCCCGAGGAGGTGGCCTTCGTCGTCGAGCCCTTCGTCGAGGACGTGATCGAGCCGATCTTCCACAGCGACGCCACCCGCTGCCTGGCCAGCCACCGCGAGGCCGGCGACCGCATCCTGGTGATCTCCGCCTCGGCGCATTTCCTGGTCAGCGCCATCGCCGCACGGTTGAAGATCGACGAGGTACTGGCCATCGACCTGGAGGAACGGCACGGCCACTACAGCGGCAACACCCGTGGCGTGCTCACCTACCGCGAAGGCAAGGTCACCCGCCTGCACGAGTGGCTGGCGGCCGAAGGCGAAAGCCTCGACGGCGCCTACTTCTACTCCGACTCGCGCAACGACCTGCCGCTGCTAAAGCTGGTCAGCAACCCCCGCGTGGTCAACCCCGACCCCGCCCTGCGCGAACATGCCGAGCAGGCGGGCTGGCCGATCCTCGAATGGCGCTGACCCTTGCCGCGCCAGTGCCGCAGGGCAGTGAGACTCAACGGTCCCCGTGGGCGAATGCCCTGAGTTCGTCCCCGGCCATGCGGTAGCGCACCCATTCGTCCTGGGGGCTGGCGCCGATGGAGCGGTAGAACTGGATGGCGGGCTCGTTCCAGTCCAGCACGCTCCACTCCAGGCGGCCGCAGCCGCTGTCGCAGGCCAGGCGCGCGAGGTGGCGCAGCAGGGCCTTGCCGGCGCCCACGCCGCGTTGCTGCGGGGAGACGTAGAGGTCTTCCAGGTACATGCCCTTGCGGCCCAGCCAGGTGGAGTAGCTGTAGAAATACACGGCGAAGCCGATGGGCTGGCCATCCAGTTCGCAGATCAGCGCGTGGGCCGGGGTCGCGCCTTCGAACAGGCTCTGTTCGATGTCGGCCACCGTGGCGAGCACTTCGTGTTCGGCCTTTTCATAGATGGCCAACTCGGTGATGAAGGCGAGGATCTGGCTGGCATCGCTGCGCACGGCTTCGCGGATATGAAGGCTCACGGGAACTCCTTGTCGATGAACGTCGGCGCCTGGGCGCGAGGGCGAACATGCTAGGCGCCTGCTGGTTTCCACGAAAGGGGGACGCGCATAATCGGCGCTCGCCAACCGCCCGGAGAGCCCCTCATGCTGTCTCACGTCTGCATCGGCACCAATGATTTCTCCCGCGCCCTGGCGTTCTACACGCCGCTGATGAAGGCACTGGGTCTGCCGCAGAAATTCTGTGACCCGTCACGACCCTGGGCGGGCTGGATGCCGGCGGATGCGCCACGCCCGCTGCTGGTGCTGGGTACGCCGTTCGACGGTGAAGCGGCGACGGTGGGCAATGGCCAGATGGTCGCGCTGCTGGCACCGGATCGCGCCAGCGTGGACCAGTGCCACGCCCTGGCACTGGCCAACGGGGGACGCTGCGAAGGCGCCCCCGGCCTGCGTCCGCACTACCACCCCGACTACTACGGCGCCTATTTCCGCGATCCCGATGGCAACAAGCTGTGCGTGTGCTGCCACCGGGCCGAATGACGCTCAAGGCACGGTGTTGTCGCCCTCGCCGGGCAGTTCCGGTTCATGGTGACGGGGGCGCAGCTCGGGTTCGGGGTCGCGGGGCTTCTGCAGGCGCTCCACCTCGGCGTCGATCTCCGCCTCCTCGTCCGGGGTGATCTCCGGCAGTTCGCCGTCTTCGGTGACGCTGGGATCGCTGTCGATCATGGGGTGCCTCCTCAGGTGCCGTATTTCAGGTACTGGACGATGCGGTCCTTGGCCAGCAGGCGCTCGGCCTTGAGGGTGTGCAGCGCTTCGTCGGAGACCCCGAGGCCAGCGTTGGAACCCAGCTCCACCAGCTTGAGGTCGGCCGATTCGTAGTCGTCGATCAGGCGCACCAGCTTGCGGTCCTCGCGCTTGCGCCGCTCCAGCTCGCGGGCGTCGACTCCGATGTCCTGGCTCAGGTCATGTTTGACGGGCATGTTCCACCTCGCTTTTTCCATGGGTGTCAGGAGTTGTGAGGAACGCCTGCGGCGAAGGTTCGAGGTATTTGGTCGGCCACGCCGCCGTGGCAGAATCGCCCCCTCAACCACGCAGAAGGCAGGAGCCTGACCATGAGCGATGCACAGGAAGTCGAGATCAGCCGCTTTCTCAGCTTTGTGCTGAGGCACAAGCCCGAGGCCATCGGCCTGCAGCTGGACAGCGAGGGCTGGGCCGATGTCGAGGCGCTGATCACCGGGGCGGTGCGCGCGGGCAAGGACCTCGACGAAAGGACGATCCGCCGCGTGGTGGACGGGAACGACAAGAAGCGCTTCGCACTCTCCGAGGATGGCCGCCGCATCCGCGCCGTGCAGGGCCATTCGAGCGCATCGGTGCAGCGGCAGTACGAAACGGTGGTACCGCCGCAGCGGCTGTTCCACGGCACCGCCAGCCGCTTTCTCGACAGCATCCTGCAGAAGGGACTGATCGCCGGTTCGCGCCACCACGTGCACCTTTCCACGGACCGTGAGACGGCCACCCAGGTCGGCGAGCGCTATGGCGAGCCGGTCATCCTGGAAGTGGACGCCCGCGCCATGCACGAAGACGGTTTCGCCTTCCACCAGGCGGAGAATGGCGTATGGCTGACAGCGCGGGTGCCGGTGGCGTACCTGAAGCGGGAAGAATGAACGGCAGCTCGCTCTTCCCGGGAGCCCCGATGAAAGCGCTCCATTGAAAAAGGCAGCCCGAGGGCTGCCTTTTTCGTGGAGCGGGGTGGATCAGCTGGTACGGATCAGGTGGTCGAAGGCGCTCAGGGAGGCCTTGGCACCTTCGCCCACGGCGATGACGATCTGCTTGTAGGGCACGGTGGTCACGTCACCGGCGGCGAACACGCCGGGCAGCGAGGTCTCGCCACGGGCGTCGACGATGATCTCGCCACGCTGGCTCAGCTCGACGGTGCCTTTGAGCCAGTCGCTGTTGGGCAGCAGGCCGATCTGCACGAAGATGCCTTCCAGTTCCAGGGCCTTGAACTCGTCGGAGTTGCGGTCCTTGTAGGTCAGGCCGGTGACCTTCTGGCCGTCGCCCTTCACTTCGCTGGTCAGTGCACTGGTGACGATGTCGACGTTGGAGAGGCTGCGCAGTTTCTTCTGCAGCACGGCGTCGGCACGCAGTTGGCTGTCGAACTCGATCAGCGTCACGTGGGCGACGATACCGGCCAGGTCGATGGCCGCTTCCACGCCGGAGTTGCCGCCGCCGATCACCGCCACGCGCTTGCCCTTGAACAGCGGGCCGTCGCAGTGCGGGCAGTAGGCGACGCCACGGCCGCGGTATTCCTGCTCGCCGGGCACGTTCATCTCGCGCCAGCGGGCACCGGTGGAGAGGATCACGGTCTTGGCCTTGAGGCTGGCTCCGCTCTCGAACTTCACTTCGTGCAGGCCGCCTTCGGCCTTGGCCGGGATCAGCTGGCTGGCGCGCTGCAGGTTCATGATGTCGACGTCGTACTGCTTGACGTGCTCTTCCAGCGCGCGGGCCAGTTTCGGGCCTTCGGTCTCCTGCACGGAGATGAAGTTCTCGATGGCCATGGTGTCCAGCACCTGGCCGCCGAAGCGCTCGGCCGCAACGCCGGTACGGATGCCCTTGCGAGCGGCGTAGATGGCAGCCGAAGCCCCGGCCGGGCCACCGCCGATCACCAGGACGTCGAAGGCGTCCTTGGCATTGAGTTTCTCGGCGTCACGGGCGGAGGCACCGGTGTCGATCTTGGCGAGGATTTCCTCCACGCCCATGCGGCCCTGGCTGAACAGTTCGCCATTCAGGTAGATGCTCGGCACCGACATGATCTGGCGTTGCTCGACCTCATCCTGGAACAGCGCGCCGTCGATGGCGACGTGGCGGATGTTGGGGTTGAGCACGGCCATGAGGTTCAGCGCCTGGACCACGTCCGGGCAGTTCTGGCAGGACAGCGAGAAGTAGGTTTCGAAGTTGAACTCGCCCTGGATGCCCTTGACCTGCTCGATCACGTCGGCTTCGAGCTTGGAGGGGTGGCCGCCGACCTGCAGCAGCGCCAGGACCAGGGAGGTGAATTCGTGGCCCATGGGGATGCCGGCGAAACGCAGGCTGATATCCGCACCGGGGCGCTGCAGCGAGAAGGAAGGCGTGCGGGCGTCGCCACCGTCTTCGCGCAGGGTGATCTTGTCGGTCAGGCCGACGATGTCATGCAGCAGGTCGCGCAGCTCCTTCGATTTGTCGCTGTCATCGAGGGACGCGACGATCTCGAACGGCTGGGTGACCTTTTCCAGATAGGCCTTCAACTGGGTCTTAAGATTGGCGTCCAACATGATTCGGCTCCTGCTTGTTTCGGGCAAAGGGGACCCCGCGGCGAGCGCATGCGCGCCCGCCCTGCTCGCTCGGATTCGGGCTTTTGCAGGGTGGCCGGCCTGGGGCCGACCACCGGGGGGAGGTACTGCGGGTACTGCTTAGATCTTGCCAACCAGGTCCAGGGACGGAGCGAGGGTTTTCTCGCCTTCCTTCCACTTGGCCGGGCAGACTTCGCCCGGGTGGGCGGCGGTGTACTGGGCAGCTTTCAGCTTGCGCAGGGTCTCGCCGACGTCACGGGCGATCTCGTTGGAGTGGATTTCAACGGTCTTGATGATGCCTTCCGGGTTGATCACGAAGGTGCCGCGCAGGGCCAGGCCTTCTTCCGGGATGTGCACGCCGAACGCGTTGGTCAGCTGGTGGGTCGGGTCACCGATCAGCGGGAACTGGGCCTTGCCGACTGCCGGGGAAGTCTCGTGCCACACCTTGTGGGAGAAGTGGGTGTCGGTGGTCACGATGTAGACCTCGGTACCGGCCTTCTGGAATTCGCCGTAGTTGTTGGCGGCGTCTTCGATCTCGGTGGGGCAGTTGAAGGTGAAGGCTGCCGGCATGAAGATCAGTACCGACCACTTGCCCTTGAGGGATTCTTCGGTGACTTCGATGAACTTGCCGTTGTGGAAAGCGTTGACCTTGAAAGGTTGAACTGCGGTGTTGATCAGAGACATCGAGTGGTCCTCTATCTATGGGGTTGGAAGTTCGGGTCAAGAATTTACCCGACGAATACTAGGCGGTCAGCCCGTAAAGAGCTTATTGATTGAGGGCATCGCCATCATTGCTTTCCTAAATCGATCCTGGAAAGCCGCTACAGCCCAGTAGCCACGCGGCCTTGCGCGCGGCTACCGGAGCGAGGGGAGCCTGGATCAGGCCAGGGACTCGTCGAGCAGGACGACTACTTTACCGGAAACCTGGTTGCTGCCGAGGGCCGCGAAGGCCGCTTCCACGTCCTTGGCGGCGAAGCTGCGCTCCAGCTGGGGCTTCAGGCGGCCCTCGCCGAACAGGGGCCAGGCGTGCTGCCCCAGGTCGCGCAGCAGGTCGGCCTTGAAGGCGTCGTCGCGGTTGCGCAGCGTGGAGCCGATCAGCTGGATGCGCTTGCCCAGCACCAGCGCCATGTCCAGCTCGGCCTGGCGCCCGCCCATGAGGCCGATGTTGACCCAGCGACCGTCGCGGGCCAGCAGCTCCAGGTTCAGCGCCGCATAGTTGCCACCGACAGGATCGAGGATGACGTCGAAGGGGGCGAAGTCGCGCAGGCTCTCCAGCGCTTCGCCACGCAACACGCCCCCCTGTGCGCCGAGGCTTTCGCAATAGGCCAGGCGCTCGGCGGAACCGACGCTGACCCAGACGGGACTGCCGAACGCCTTGCACAGCTGGATGGCGGCGGAACCGACACCACTCGCACCGGCATGCAGCAGCACCTTCTCGCCGGGCTTGAGGCCCGCCAGCTGGAACAGGTTGAGCCAGGCGGTGGCGTAGACCTCGGGCAGCGCGGCCCCTTCGGCCAGGCTGAGGCCCTCGGGAACCGGCAGCACGTGGCCGGCATCCACCACCACTTCCTCGGCCATGCCGCCGCCGGCCAGCAGCGCACAGACACGGTCACCGACCTGCCATGCCGCACCCGCGCCCACCTCGGTGATCACCCCGGAGCATTCGAGGCCGATGATGTCGCTGGCACCCGGCGGCGGCGGGTAATGGCCCGCTGCCTGCAACAGGTCGGCGCGGTTCAGACCCGCTGCCGCCACACGAATGCGGACCTGCCCCACATCACAGCCAGGAACCGGGCGTTCAGCCCATTCCACGCGCCCTTCAACGCCTTGCAATGCTTTCACGCTGCCTCCATAGTGACCCAGGACTCGCCCGGCGGCTGACCGCCGGGCTTTTGCTTTGCGCCGATGGAACCCGGCGCCCTCAAATACGGCCTAATATGCGTTATCACCTCCCCCGACGTCGACTCAGCATGAAGCGTTCACTGATCTGCTCCGCCCTTGCGTTTGTATTCAGCATCAGCGTCCTGCCGCTGCATGCGTCCACCACCTCGGCAAGCGACAGCTGGGACTCGATCCAGCCCGACCGTGAGCAGGTGATAGCCAGCCTCAACGTGGTGGAGCTGCTCAAGCGCCACCATTACAACAAGCCGCCGCTCAACGATGAGCGCTCGGTGAAGATCTACGAGGGCTACCTCAAGCTTCTCGACCCGGCGAAGATGTATTTCACCGCCGGCGACATCGCCGAATTCAACCAGTGGAAGACACAGTTCGACGACTTCCTCAAGAGCGGCGACCTGGACCCGGGCTTCACCATCTACAAGCGTCATCTGGACCGCCTCAAGGAGCGCCTGGACTTCGCCCTGGCCATGCTCGACAAGGGCGTGGACAAGATCGACTTCAGCGTCGACGAGAGCCTCGAGACCGATCGCGAGAAAGCCACCTGGGCCAAGGACCGCGCCGCCCTCGATGACCTCTGGCGCAAGCGCGTGAAGGACGAGGTCCTGCGCCTGAAGATCGCCAACAAGGAGCCGAAGGCGATCCAGGAGCTGCTGGTCAAGCGCTACAAGAACCAGCTCTCGCGCCTCGAACAGACCCGTGGCGAGGACGTGTTCCAGGCCTACATCAATGCCTTCGCGCAGACCTACGACCCGCACACCCAGTACCTCTCCCCGGACAACGCGGAGAACTTCGACATCAACATGAGCCTGTCGCTGGAAGGCATCGGCGCGGTGCTGCAGAGCGACAACGAGCATGTGAAGGTGGTGCGCCTGGTCCCTGCCGGCCCTGCCGAGAAGAGCAAGCAGATCGCTCCGGCCGACAAGATCGTCGGCGTCGCCCAGGGCAACGGTGAGATGGTCGACGTGATCGGCTGGCGCCTGGACGAAGTGGTGAAGCTGATCCGCGGCCCGAAAGGCTCGGTCGTGCGCCTGGAAGTGGTCCCCGCGAACAACGCCCCCAACGACCAGAGCAGCAAGATAGTCTCCATCACCCGGGAAGCAGTGAAGCTCGAAGAGCAGGCCGCGAAGAAATCCGTGCTCAACCTCGAGCATGACGGCCATGCCTTCAAACTCGGCGTGATCGAAGTGCCGGCTTTCTACCTCGACTTCAAGGCGTTCCGTGCCGGCGACCCCGAGTACAAGAGCACCACGCGCGATGTGAAGAAACTCCTCGGCGAACTGCAGAAGGAGAAGGTCGACGGCGTGGTGATCGACCTGCGCAACAACGGCGGCGGCTCCCTGCAGGAAGCCACCGAGCTGACCGGCCTGTTCATCGACCAGGGCCCGACCGTGCTGGTGCGCAATAGCGACGGCCGCGTCGACGTGCTGGCCGACGAGAACACCGGCATCTTCTACAAGGGCCCGATGGCCGTGCTGGTCAACCGCCTGTCCGCCTCGGCCTCGGAGATCTTCGCCGGCGCCATGCAGGACTATCACCGCGCACTGATCATCGGTGGCCAGACCTTCGGCAAGGGCACCGTGCAGACCATCCAGCCGCTCAACCATGGCGAGCTGAAGCTGACCCTGGCCAAGTTCTACCGCGTCTCCGGCCAGAGCACCCAGCATCAGGGCGTGATCCCCGACATCGAGTACCCCTCGGTGGTCGACACCAAGGAAATCGGCGAAAGCGCGCTGCCCGAGGCCATGCCCTGGGACAGCATCCGCCCGGCGATCAAGCCGGAGGTCGACCCCTTCAAGCCCTTCCTCGCCGAGCTCAAGGCCCGTCACGATTCGCGCACCGCGCACAATCCCGACTTCGTCTACAGCCGCGAGCGCCTGGCCCTGGCCCAGAAGCTGATGAAGGAAACCACCATCACCCTCAACGAGGCCAAGCGCCGCGCCCAGCAGGCGGACATCGAGTCCAAGCAGCTGGCGATGGAGAACAGCCGTCGCAAGGGCAAGGGCGAGGAACCTCTGAAGGAGCTGAAGAAGGAAGACGAGGACGCGCTGCCGCTGGACGATGACAAGACCAAGCCGGAAGACGACGCCTACCTGACCGAGACCGGGCAGATCCTGCTCGACTACCTGGGTCTGAACTCGGCAGTGGCCAAGCACTGACCGAACGTCATCAGAACGTCACGAAATCGTCGTGAAATGCAGGGGCCGCTTATGCGGCCCCTTGCTTTTGAGCCGCATTCACGAGAGCCAACATGACAGTCACCGAGCAGTTGAGCGCACTGGGCCACATCCTCGCTCACGGCGACCTGAACAGCCTTTTCCAGCCGATCATCTCGCTTTCCGAACGCCGCATCCTCGGCTACGAGGCCCTCACCCGAGGCCCCTCGAACAGCCCCCTGCACTCACCCGTCACCCTGTTCGCCGTCGCGCGCCACGCGGGCCGCCTGAGCGAACTGGAGATGGCCTGCCGCAAGCGCGCCTGTACGCGCTTCCACGAGCTCAAGCTCGACGGCAAGCTGTTCCTCAACGTGTCCCCTGAATCCCTGCTCGACCCCGCCCACCAGCCGGGGCGCACGCTGCAGTTGCTGCAGGCCTTCGGCATCCCGCCGAGCCAGGTGGTGATCGAGCTGACCGAACACGCCCCGACCGAAGACTTCGGCCTGCTCGACACCGCCCTGCACCACTACCGCGCCATGGGCTTCTCCATCGCCCTGGACGACCTCGGCGCCGGCTACTCCAGCCTGCGCCTGTGGTCGGAGCTGCGTCCCGACTACGTGAAGATCGACCGCCACTTCATCGACGGCATCCACCAGGACGCGGTGAAGCGCGAGTTCGTCGGTTCCATCCTGAAGATGGCCAAGGCTTCCCGCGCCCAGGTGATCGCCGAGGGCATCGAGCTGCCGGAAGAACTGGCCGTGCTCGCCGAAATGGGCCTGGACCTGGTGCAGGGCTACCTGCTCTGCCGCCCCCAGGAACAACCTCCCCGCGACGCCCGCCCGTTGTTGCCACAGCTGGAAAGCAGCGGCACGCTCGCCGAGGAAGGCTCCGACCTGCAGGCCCTGCTCAACGAGCAGGCGGCAGTGGACCAGAACACCCCGATCGCCGAAGTCCTCGAAGCCTTCCGTGCCCAGGCCAATCTCAACTCCCTGGCCGTGCTCGACGCCCAGCAGCAGCCGGTGGGCATCGTCCACCGCCACCTGCTTTCCGATGCCCTGCTCAAGCCCTTCGCCACCGACCTGTTCGCCCGCAAACCGATCAGCCGGCTGATGAGCGACGACTTCCTCGCCGTCGAGCTGTGCCAGTCGCTGCAACAGGTCAGCCGCCTGCTCACCAGCCGCGCACGCCAGCGCATCGAAGAGGACTTCATCATCGTCTCCGAAGGCCGTTACCAGGGCCTGGGAAGAGTGATCGACGTACTCAAGCTGATCACCGAAATGAAGATCCAGCAGGCCCGTCATGCCAACCCGCTGACCCTGCTGCCGGGCAACGTCCCCATCCAGCAATGCCTGGCGCGGCTGCTCCAGCAGGGCCGTACGGCGATGATCTGCTACGTGGACATCGACAGCTTCAAGCCCTTCAACGACCTCTACGGCTACGCCAAGGGCGATGAAGTGCTGCTGTGCCTGGCGCAGTGCCTGAACGAGCGCGTCGACCCGGCACGGGACTTCGTCGGCCATATCGGCGGCGACGACTTCATGCTGGTACTGGGTTCGGAAGACTGGCGCGCCAAGCTCAATCACCTGCTGGAAGACTTCCAGGGACAGTGCCGGCGTTTCTACCGCACCGACCACCTGCAGGCCGGCTGCTTCATCGCCCACAACCGCCATGGCGAGCGCGAGGAGTTTCCGCTGCTGTCATTGTCGATCGGCGTGGTCAACCTGCGCGCCGAAGCCTGCAGCCATCTGGACGCCAGCCAGCTCGCGGCGCTCGCCTCGGAAGCCAAGCGCCACGCCAAGGCGGTGCCCGGCTATAGCCTGCACATCATCGATGCGGCCTGAAACGGCGCGAGGGACAAGCCGGGATCAGAAGCCCAGGCGCGCGGCGCTGGCGGCCATGCGCTCGGCGGCAGCCGGGTCGGGCGCCAGGCCCGGCCCACCCTCGCGGTAGAGATCAGCCAGGCGCTTGGCAGCCAGGGGGTGCCCGGCCGACTCGGCGAGCGCCCACCACGAAGCCGCTTCGGCTGCATCGGGCGGGTTGCGGGTATCACCTGCCAACGCCAGCACCCCGAGTTGATAGCAAGACTTGCCATCACCGGCGCGGGCCGCCAGGCGCAGCATGCGGATGCCCTCCTCCCGCGCCCCGAAGCCCTGCCCACGGTGCAACAGGAGATGACCGTAGAAGCTCTGCGCGGCGACATCCCCCAGATTGGCCAGGCGCGCGTACTGACCCTGCATCCAGTTCCACGCCCGCGGCTGCTTGACCAAGGCAGGCCAACGCAGCAGCCAGCGCGCAACGAGATAGCCGACGCGAGCGCGCATCTTCCAATGCAGCATCAGGTTTCCTCGGGGTAGGTGAACTCGAATACCCGCACCACTTCGGCCGCATGCCAGGACGCGGCGGCGATGCCATCCGGCGGCCCGGAGAAGCGACCCAGGCGCACCACGCACTCGAAGAAGCCGGTACGCGGCAGGCGGCTGGCCCCCTGGCTGATCACCAGGGAGCTGCGCAGCGGACGCTCGGCACGGGCGTCCAGTGCGGCAAGGTGCTCCAGGGCGGCGGTAAGGGTCTGCATGGCGGGGGTAGGCAGTTGGAGGCGCTCCACCAGGGCGCGGTAGGTCAGCAGATGGCGCTGCCGGCGGGCATCTTCCAGCTCACCCAGCAGGGCCTGCCAGTGCTGGCGGCTGATGCGCACGCTCAAGATTCCGCCTCCCAGCCCGCGACACCGAGGACACGTGCCAGCGAACGCTTGATCGCGGCATCCGGCTCGCGCTCGCCGCTCTCGATCAGGCCCAGGTAGACGGGGCTGATGCCGACCGCCCGGGCGACTTGTTCAAGGCTTTGCCCCTGCTCCTCACGCAGCGCCTGCAACTGCGAGAACGAAGGGGCGGAGACGGCGCCGGTGGGCGCCTGGGTGGCTTGTCCGGCAGCCTGTAGCAGTGCCTGGTAATCAGCCCAGGGCAACACCGCGTACTCTGCTTCACCGTCACGCATGATCACTTGCACGTTCATTGCAACTCCCGTGGACAGCAGTGCCGACAGCTTCAGCACTTTCCTTGCAGATCGCCATATTAACAGGGCGAATCGGCCTCCGGGGGCCATCAGTGAGCACGCAGCAAAACCGTGATCGTGCGCGCTTTTCCAGCCTCAGAGCACGTCTTCCAAGGCCTCTTCGCGCGCAGGGATGCGATCGAGGGACGCCGTCACATCAGGCATCTGTGCATCGCGCCAGGAGCGGAAAGCATCCAGCTCGGCGCTCCAGGTCTTCAGCACCCAGGCGAGAACGCCCAGGTCATCGATCAGGCCGACGCCCAGCACCCAGTCGGGGATGGCGTCAACGGGCGTGAGGAAATACACCAGCCCGGCGACGATCGAGAGAAACGCCTTCGGACTGATATCGCGGTAATGGCCACGCAGGCGTGCTACGCATAGCGCCAGTAACACCTGCAGGTCTTCCTTCACCGCGCCCAGGCGGCCGCTCTGCCTCGCGCTTTTTCGGGTCACCGCGAGCAGCAGCGCAGGCAGCCGCCCGCGCGCCAGGAAACGACGTGCAATGGGCAGGTAACGCTCCAGATTCCAGGGGGCTTTCATGGTCGCTCCTCGTTGAACCGCATGGGAACGGGGCTATCGGGGGTTACCCACAGAAGCTGTGGATAACCTTGTTGACAGATTATTGCCGAAACCTGCGAAAGCCCGTCATACCTGGCTTTGCTACAGATCGGCGATTTTTTGGCCAGGCCAAAAAGATCAACGAAATCAACTGGTTGAAAATCAGCCAGAGCCTGCGACAGCGCACCGCAGTGACAAGGCCCGTGGCTGCCTGGTCATGTGCATAACCGTAACACCGTCCACGTCCGCCACCTTCGTTCAGACCCATGAGTCAGGCCCTGGTTCGCTCTTCGACCTGCGTATAGCGGCAGGCATTCATGTCGCTGCAGAAATGAAAACGCCCCGCACGAGGCGGGGCGTTTCAGGGGACGTTCGGCTTACTGCTGCGGGGCGGCAGCCGGGTCCTTGATGCCGATCAGCTCCAGGTCGAACACCAGGACGGAGTTCGCCGGGATCGCCGGGCTCGGGCTTTGCTCGCCATAGGCCAGCTCGCTCGGGATGTAGAGCTTGTACTTCTCGCCGACATGCATCAGTTGCAGGCCTTCGACCCAGCCCGGGATTACGCCGTTGACCGGCAGGTCGATCGGGCTGCCACGCTGGATGGAGCTGTCGAAGACGGTGCCGTCGGTCAGCTTGCCTTCGTAGTGGACGGTCACCACATCGGTCGCCTTGGGCTGAGCGCCATCGGCCTTCTTCACGACTTCGTACTGCAGGCCGGAAGCGGTGGTGGTCACGCCTTCACGCTTGCCGTTCTCTTCGAGGAACTTCTTGCCCGCCTTGGCGGATTCCTCGTTGATCTTGACCATGCGCTCTTCGGCACGCTTCTGCAGGAAGGCGAAGGCTTCGACCAGCTCATCGTCCTTCAGGCGTTGCTCTTTCTTGCCGATGGCATCTTCGATGCCCTGGGCGACAGCTTTGGAATCCAGGTCATCCATGCCTTCCTGGGCCAGGCTCTTGCCCATGTTCAGGCCGATGCCGTAGGAGGCTTTCTGTGCCGGGGTCTTGAGCTCGACGCTGGTCTGCGAGTCGCAGCCAGCGAGCACCAGGCCCACCAGAGCCACAGCCGCCGCCAAACGATGTTGTTTCATGCTGATTCCTTGTCTGTCCGCCGTGAAGGCTTGTTCTATGAAGCCGCGAGCTTAGCAGGCCCCCGCGACCAGTGGCTATGGGCATATAGGATCAATCGGCAGGCAATTAGTTCAGCGCTGCCCGCCAGGAAAATGCATGAAATAACTGCATGTTTGCGCAACGCGGCGAGGGTTGGGGACGGGACTTTTTCGCGGGCAAAGAAAAGCCCTCAGGTATCGCTACCTGAGGGCTTTCCGTATATGGCGCAGCGGACGGGACTCGAACCCGCGACCCCCGGCGTGACAGGCCGGTATTCTAACCGACTGAACTACCGCTGCGCGTTACTGCGAGATTGGTGGGTGATGACGGGATCGAACCGCCGACCCTCTGCTTGTAAGGCAGATGCTCTCCCGGCTGAGCTAATCACCCTTCACTCTCGAAGTGGGGCGCATTCTAGAGAGGTATCCCTACCCTGGCAAGCCCCTTTTGAAAAAAAATTTGCTAGCCGTTCCAAAGGCTTAGCGCAGGGTTGGCCTGAGTGCTCCGGGGGAGAATAATGCGCGCTTTGTGTCCGGAGAGAATTCCCCCATGTGGTTCCGTAACCTGCTCGTCTACCGCCTCACCCAGGATGTGCCCTTCGACGCCGAGGCCCTGGAAGCCGCGCTGGCCACCAAGCCGGCCCGCCCCTGCGCCAGCCAGGAACTGACCACCTACGGCTTCGTCGCCCCCTTCGGCAAAGGCGCCGATGCGCCCCTCGTGCACGTCAGTGAAGGCTTCCTGCTGGTCGCCGCACGCAAGGAGGAACGCATCCTCCCCGGCAGCGTGGTGCGTGACGCCCTGAAGGAGAAGGTCGACGAGATCGAAGCCGAGCAGATGCGCAAGGTCTACAAGAAGGAGCGCGACCAGCTCAAGGACGAAATCGTCCAGACCTTCCTGCCCCGCGCCTTCATCCGCAAGTCGGCCACCTTCGCCGCCATCGCCCCCGCCCAGGGCCTGATCCTGGTCGACGCCTCCAGCCCGAAGCGTGCCGAAGACCTGCTGTCCACCCTGCGCGAGGCCATCGGCTCCCTGCCCGTGCGCCCGGTCTCGGTGAAGATCGCCCCCACCGCCACCCTCACCGAGTGGGTCAAGACCCAGGAAGCCGCCAAGGACTTCTACGTGCTCGACGAGTGCGAGCTGCGCGATACCGATGAAGACGGCGGCGTGGTCCGCTGCAAGCGCCAGGACCTGACCAGCGACGAGATCCAGCTGCACCTGTCTTCCGGCAAGCTGGTCACCCAGCTGTCCCTGGCCTGGCAGGACAAACTGTCCTTCGTGCTCGACGACAAGCTGGTGGTCAAGCGCCTGCGCTTCGAAGACCTGCTGCAGGAGAAGGCCGAGCAGGATGGCGGCGACGACTCCCTGAGCCAGCTCGACGCCAGCTTCACCCTGATGATGCTGACCCTCGTCGAGTTCCTGCCCCAGTTGATCGAAGCCCTCGGCGGCGAAGAGATCCCCCAGGGCGTCTGACGCCGCCCCGCGCCCGGCGGCTGCCGGGCGCCTTTTCCCCTAAGGAACGAGCATGCGCGCACTGGCCGCCCTGAGCCGCTTCGTCGGCAATACCTTCGCCCTCTGGATCCTGCTGTTCGCCCTGCTGGCCTTCTACCAGCCGGCCTGGTTCCTCCCCCTGGCGAAATGGATAGTGCCGCTGCTCGGCCTGATCATGTTCGGCATGGGCCTGACCCTGAAGACCGAAGACTTCCGCGAGGTGGCGCGCCGCCCCCTGCGCGTGCTGATCGGCGTGCTCGCCCAGTTCCTGATCATGCCCGGCCTCGCCTGGCTGCTGTGCCAGGTGTTGCGCCTACCGCCGGAGGTTGCCGTTGGCGTGATCCTGGTGGGCTGCTGCCCCGGCGGCACCGCCTCCAACGTGATGACCTGGTTCGCCCGTGGCGACCTGGCCCTATCCGTCGCCATCACCGCGGTCACCACGCTGCTCGCCCCGCTGGTCACCCCGGCGCTGATCTGGATGCTGGCCTCGGCCTGGCTACCGGTGCAGTTCGGCGCACTGTTCATGTCGATCCTCCAGGTGGTGCTGCTGCCCATCGCCCTCGGCCTCATCGCCCAGCGCCTGCTCGGCGTCCGCGTGCGCCACCTGGTGGAGGTGCTGCCCCTTGTCTCGGTGGTGAGCATCGTCATCATCGTCGCTGCAGTGGTTGCCGCCAGCCAGGCGAAGATCGCCGAGTCCGGCCTTCTGATCATGGCCGTGGTGGTGCTGCACAACGGCCTCGGCCTGGCCCTGGGCTACCTCGCCGGCAAGCTCTTCGGTATGCCGCTGGCCCAGCGCAAGACGCTCGCCATCGAGGTCGGCATGCAAAACTCCGGCCTCGGCGCCGCGTTGGCCAGCGCTCACTTCTCGCCGCTGGCGGCGGTACCCAGCGCGTTGTTCAGCGTCTGGCACAACCTCTCGGGCTCCCTGCTCGCCGCCCTATTCCGACGCATGAAGGATGAATCCGACAAGCCCGCCGACTGACGTCTGTCAGGCCGCCCGTCCCGCACAACTTGTCCGGGCGGCCAGGATGTGCAAAATACTGCGCAGCGCAGGGACGGCCCTGCCACTCATCGAGTGACCATCCCGGGGACGGCCCCGATCCAATCCGTCATACCTTTGGAGGTCACCATGTCCTGGATCATCCTGTTCTTCGCCGGCCTGTTCGAGGTGGGCTGGGCCGTCGGCCTGAAATACACCGAAGGCTTCACCCGCCCACTGCCCACCGCGCTCACCGTGCTGGCCATGGCCATCAGCCTGGGCCTGCTCGGCATGGCCATGAAGCACCTGCCGCTGGGCACCGCCTATGCGATCTGGACCGGTATCGGCGCCGTCGGCACCGTGATCGCCGGCGTGATCCTCTTCGGCGAATCCGTCGCGCTGATGCGCCTGGGCAGTGTCGCGCTGATCATCTGCGGCCTGATCGGCCTGAAGGTCAGCACCTGACTCACAGCCGCGCCCCCATGAAAAAGCCCGCCATTGCGGCGGGCTTTTTCGTTGCGATGCGACCTAGCGCAGGTCGCCACGCAGGGCCGTGACCTGGGCCTGCAGGCTCAGGCGGTCGACCGTCTCCGGCGCCAGCGGCGCGCCGGCCACCAGGTTGATGCGCGACCAGAAGCGCTTGAACAGGCCCTTGCCCGGATCACGGCTGAAGAAGCTGCCCCACAGTCCCTGCAGCGCCATCGGGATCACCGGCACCGGGTTCTGTTCGAGGATGCGCTCGACCCCGTTCTTGAACTCGTTGATCTCGCCGTCCGTGGTCAGCTTGCCCTCGGGGAAGATGCACACCACTTCACCGGCCTTCAGGTACTCGTCGATCTTCTTGAAGGCGCGGTCGTAGACCAGCAGGTCCTCGCTGCGCCCGGCGATGGGCACGGTGCCGGCGGTACGAAAGATGAAGTTGAGCACCGGCAGGTTGTAGATCTTGTAGTACATGACGAAGCGCACCGGCCGCCGCACCGCGCCACCGATCAGCAGCGCGTCGACGAAGGACACGTGGTTGCACACCAGCACCGCCGGGCCCTCCTCCGGGATGGCGTCCAGGCCCTTGTGCTCGACGCGGTACATCGAGTGGCCCAGCAGCCAGATGAGGAAGCGCATGCTGAACTCGGGGACGATCTTGAAGATGTAGCTGTTCACCGCGATGTTCATCAGCGACACCACCAGGAACAGCTGCGGGATCGACAGCCCGGCGACGCTCAGGAACAGGATCGAGGCGATGGCCGAAACCACCATGAACAGAGCGTTGAGGATGTTGTTGGCGGCGATCACCCGCGCCCGCTCGTTCTCGGCGGTGCGCGACTGGATCAGCGCGTACAGCGGCACGATGTAGAAGCCGCCGAACAGGCCGATGCCGAAGATGTCGGCGAGGATCAGCCAGGCCTGCGGCACGCTGATCACCGCCAGCCAGTCATGGGGCGCAGCGGCCTGCGGGAAGCCGCCCGAATGCCACCAGAGCAGGATGCCGAAGACGGTCAGGCCGATGGAGCCGAAGGGCACCAGGCCGATCTCCACCTTGCCACCGGACAGGCGCTCGCAAAGCATCGAGCCCATCGCGATGCCTATCGAGAACACCGTGAGGATCAGCGTGACCACACTCTCGTCGCCGAACAGCAGGTCCTTGGAATAGGCCGGGATCTGCGTCAGGTACACGGCGCCGAGGAACCAGAACCAGGAGTTGCCCACCAGCGAGCGCGACACCGAGGGACGCTGGCCCAGGCCCAGACGCAGGATCACCCAGGACTGGCTGAAGATGTTCCAGTCCAGCTTCAGCTCCGGCATCGCCGCCGCCGCGCGGGGAATGCCGCGGCTGGCCAGGTAGCCGAGGGACGCGGTGATCAGGATGGCAGCGGCGACGATCGGCTCGTAGCGCTCGGTGGACATCATGATCCCGGCACCGATGGTGCCCGCGAGGATGGCCAGGAAGGTGCCCATCTCCACCAGCGCGTTGCCTCCCACCAGCTCCTGCTCGCGCAGGGCCTGGGGCAGGATCGAGTACTTCACCGGGCCGAACAGTGCCGAGTGGGTGCCCATGGCGAACAGCGCCGCCAGCAGCAGCCAAAGGTTATCGAGGAAGAAGCCCAGTGCGCCCACTGCCATGATCCCCACTTCGGCCAGCTTGATGGCGCGGATCAGCGAGTCCTTGGCGAACTTCTCGCCGAACTGCCCGCCCAGGGCGGAGAAGAGGAAGAACGGCAGGATGAACAGCAGGGCGCAGAGGTTGACGTAGATGGTCTTGTCGCCGGAGATCGCCAGCTTGTAGAGGATGGCGAGGATCAGCGACTGCTTGAAGATGTTGTCGTTGAAGGCGCCGAGCAGCTGCGTCACGAAGAACGGCAGGAAACGTCGCGTGCCCAGCAGGGCGAATTGCGAATGTTGGCTCATCTTCCTTGGTACCTGGTAGTGGCTGGGGTGAAGCCGGTGCGCGAGGCACGTCGCTGATTTGACAGCAACTGGCCAGCCCCAGGCCACACCTTGAGACGAAAAATGCCGAATCCCCACGCAAAAAGGGCGCCTTTCGCGGCGCCCTCTTCCCCTCAGATCGGCAGCTGCCCCAGCCCCCAGCGCAAGGCGAAGAACAGCAGCAACCCGCCGAGGATGGTCGCCAGCAGGTGGCGGGTGACGGCAGCGATGAGGATGCAGCCGAGCCCCGCCAGCAGGTAGGCGTTGTCCAGCGCCAGCGCCGCATGCTCGCCGTCGGGCATCACCATGCCGGGCACCACGATGGCGGTGAGCACCGCGGTCGGCACGTAGTGCAGCCCCTGGCGCACCAGCGGCGGGAAGCGCAGGTCCGGCCAGGCGAAGAGGCTGTAGCGGATGGCGAAGGTGATCGCGGTCATGCCGAGGATCAGCAGCCAGGTTTCCATCAGAGCACCTCCTCGAGCTGGCCCAGGCGATAGCGCCGCTCCAGCACCACGCCGACGACGATGCCGCTCAACGCCGCCGCCATCAGCCCGAGCTTGTAGGGCAGCGCGTGGCACAGCAGCGCCACGGCCCCGGCCACCAGTGCCGCCGCCACCTGTGGGCGGTTGCGCAACATGGGCACGACGATGCCGATGAAGGTCGCCAGCATGGCGAAATCCAGCCCCCAGGCCGCGAGATTGGGCACGGCCCGACCGAAGACCACGCCCACCAGGGTGCACAACTGCCAGTTGACGTACATGGCCAGCGCCGCGCCGAGGAAATACCAGTGCTTGTGCGGCGAGGCATCGGTCTCGGCGTAGCGGTGCTGTACCACGGCGAAGGCCTCGTCGGTCAGCCAGAAGGCCAGGGGCATGCGCCAGCGCTTGGGCAGGTGGCTGACGAAGGGTTGCAGGCTGGCGCTGTACAGCGCGTGGCGCAGGTTGACCACCAGGGTGGTCAGCAACACCACCGCAACTCCGGTACCGCTGGCGAGCAGGGTGATGGCGATGAACTGCGCGGAACCGGCGAACACCAGCAGCGACATGCCGAGGGTCTGCCAGGCATCGAGCCCGGCCCCGGCGGCGAGGGTGCCGAAGATGATGCCGAAGGGCATGGCGCCGATGAGCATCGGCACCATATCGCGCCAGGCGCGGACGAATTCGGTTGAGCGGGACATGGATTCTCCTTGTCCGCGCAGCTTAGCGGGGCGCCTGTCAGCAGGTCTTGAACGATCTTGCGCAGGCGCTGCGGTACTCGCCCGGACCGACCCCGTAAGCCTGCTTGAACTGGCGGGTCAGGTGGCTCTGGTCGGCGAAGCCCAGTTGCATCGCTACCGGCAGCGGCGCGTAGCCTTCGCGCAGCAGCGCCCGAGCCTGCTCCAGGCGACGCTGTTTCAGCCAGGCGTGGGGCGGCAACCCGGTGGCCCGGCGGAACACCCGGGCGAAATGGAACGGCGACAGCCCAACCAGGGCGGCCAGTTCCTCCAGGGATGGCGGCGAGGCCAGGCGCGCCGCCAGCACTTCGCGGGCCAGCGCCACGGCATGGGGCTCCTGCCCTGCCGGCCGGGGCGCACCAATGCGCGCGTGGCGGCTGAACAGCAGCAAGATCGCCTCGCGCCAGGCCACCTGCTGCTCGAGGGCGGAGGCGTTGCGCTCCAGCAGGCGGTGCAGGTCGAGGAAGCGGCGGGTCACCTCGGGATCGTGCAGCACGCTGTCGGCGAAGGTGGGCAGGCCGCCGGTGGCGATCTCCAGTTCGCCCAGCACCTCGGTCACCCGGTGCAGGTCGGGGTAGAAGCCGCGGTAGCGCCACCCTTCCTCGTGGGCCTTGGAGCCCGTATGCAGCTCGTCCGGGTTGATCAGCACCATGCTGCCGACGGCAGCCAGGTGGTCGCTACCGCGGTGGCGGAAGCGCTGGGCGCCGGATTCGAGGACGGTGAAGACGTAGCCCTCGTGCACATGGGGCGAGAAACGCTGCTCGATGTAGCGCGCGTGCAGGAGTTCGACCCCGCCCAGCGCGCTGGCCTGCCAGAAGCGCGTCAGCTCGCCACCCGCGCTCATTGGCTGAAAGAGGCTTCCAGGGCCTGCTTCACGGCCGGCCACTCATGGTCGGTGATGCTGTAGAGCACGCTGTCGTCGAGGCGCCCGTCCGCCAGGCGGCGATGGTTGCGCAGGACGCCTTCGCGCTGGGCACCGAGTTTCTCGATGGCCTTCTGCGAGCGCAGGTTGCTGCCGGCGGTCTTCAGTTGCACGCGCACCACCTGCCACTCCTCGAAGGCATGGCGCAGCATCAGGTACTTGATCGAGGCATTGAGGCCGCTGGCGTGCTCGCTGCGGGCCAGCCAGGTCCAGCCGATCTCCACGGCCGGCAGCGCGGGCATGAAAT
This sequence comes from Pseudomonas sp. Pc102, assembly GCF_018408275.1. Taxonomy (NCBI): domain Bacteria; kingdom Pseudomonadati; phylum Pseudomonadota; class Gammaproteobacteria; order Pseudomonadales; family Pseudomonadaceae; genus Pseudomonas; species Pseudomonas sp. Pc102. Next base: position 4,909,600 of record NZ_AP021905.1, read on the forward strand.
CGGCGAAGCGGCTGGTACCCACCAGGCGATCGCCCAGGCGGATGGCGAACACCACGGCCCGGCCTTCACGCTGCTCGGCCAGGCCCTGGCGGTACCAGTCCGGGCGCAGCGGGCCGCTCATGTAGACCAGCTCATCGCGATTGGCCTCGGCCAGCGCCGAAAGTTCGGTGATGTCGGCCTCCCCCAGCGGCTCGAGGCGCAAGGCGCCGCGCTGCAGGATGACCGGTTGCGGATTGAACATCTGCGCCTCCTCAGGCGAAAGACCCCTGCTGATCAGAGCGTCCGGGCACCCGGAAGTGCCCTGCAGGGCGCCGGCCCGGACACCTGGAGGTCCGCCGGCGAGGCTGCCAAGCTAGCAGCCCCGCCGGCGAGGCTCAACCCCGCCTGCGACCTTGGTCGCAGCCGCCTGACGGACAACCGGCTTTGGTGCGAAACTGCCGCTTCGGGACACAGGCGGGCGCCCCCGTCCGCCGCCTTCACTCCGGAGTCTGCATGTCGTTGTCCAGCGGGCTGATCGCCGCGGTCGCCCTTCTCTATATGGCCGTGCTGTTCGCCATCGCCTTCTACGGCGACCGCCGCCGCGCGCCGATGCCGCCCAGGGGCCGCGCCCTGGTCTACAGCCTGTCGCTGGCGGTGTACTGCACCAGCTGGACCTTCTTCGGCGCGGTCGGCCAGGCCGCCGGCCAGCTCTGGGCCTTCCTGCCGATCTACCTCGGCCCCATCCTGCTGATGGTCTTCGCGCCCTGGGTGCTGCAGAAGATGGTGCTGATCAGCAAGCAGGAGAACATCACCTCCATCGCCGACTTCATCGCCGCGCGCTACGGCAAGTCCCAGGCCCTGGCGGTGGTGGTGGCGCTGATCTGCCTGGTCAGCGTGCTGCCCTACATCGCCTTGCAGCTCAAGGGCATCGTCCTCGGCGTCAACCTGCTGGTCGGCTCCGGCGCGGAATCCACCGGCACCCGCGCCCAGGACACGGCGCTCATCGTGTCCCTGGTGCTGGCGCTGTTCACCATTCTCTTCGGCACCCGCAACCTCGACGCCACCGAGCACCACCGGGGCATGGTCCTGGCCATCTCGTTCGAGTCGCTGGTCAAGCTGCTGGCCTTCCTCGCGGTGGGCACCTTCGTCAGCTTCAGCCTGTTCGACGGCTTCGACGACCTGACCATGCGCGCCATGCAGGCCACCCACCTGGAGAGCTTCTGGCTGCAGCCGGTGGACTGGCCGACCCTGATCGTGCAGACCGGCGTGGCGATGATCGCCTTCGTCTGCCTGCCCCGGCAGTTCCACGTCTCGGTGGTGGAGAACATCGAACCCCGCGACCTGCGCACCGCGCGCTGGGTGTTCCCGCTCTACCTGGGGCTGGCGGCGCTGTTCGTGGTGCCCATCGCCCTGGCCGGCAAGATGCTGCTGCCCGCCGGCGTGATGCCCGACTCCTTCGTCATCAGCCTGCCGCTCGCCGAGGCCCATCCGTCCCTCGCCCTGCTGGCCTTCATCGGCGGTGCCTCGGCCGCCACCGGCATGGTGATAGTCGAGGCCGTGGCGCTCTCGACCATGGTCTCCAACGACATGCTGCTGCCCTGGCTGCTGCGCCGGCAGAGCGCCGAACGCCCCTTCGAGGTATTCCGCCACTGGATGCTCTCGGTGCGCCGCATCAGCATCGTGGTGATCATCCTCCTGGGCTATGTCAGCTACCGCCTGCTGGGCTCCACGGCGAGCCTGGCGACCATCGGCCAGATCGCCTTCGCCGCCATCGCCCAGCTCGGCCCGGCCATGGCCGGCGCCCTGTACTGGAAGCAGGCCAACCGCCGCGGCGTGTTCGCCGGCCTCGCCACCGGCGCCCTGCTCTGGGCCTACACCCTGGTGCTGCCGCAGGTGGCGCGCGGGCTCGGCTGGCCGCTGGAGGCCTTCCCCGGCCTCGCCGGGCTGATGGCCAACCCGCTGAACCTGCCCATCGACCCGCAGACCCAGGGCGTGGTGCTGTCGCTGGCCGGCAACTGGCTGCTGTTCGCCTGGGTCTCGGTGTTCTCCCGCACCCGGGTCTCCGAGCACTGGCAGGCCAGCCGCTTCATCGGCCAGATCGTCTCGGCCCGGCCGAGCAACCGCTCGCTGCTGGCGGTGCAGGTGGAAGACCTGCTGATGCTCGCCGCGCGCTTCGTCGGCGAGGAGCGCGCACGGCAGAGCTTCGTGCGCTTCGCCTATCGCCAGGGCACCAGCTTCAACCCGGTGCAGAACGCCAACCAGGACTGGATCACCCACACCGAGCGCCTGCTCGCCGGCGTGCTGGGCGCCTCCTCCGCGCGCGCAGTGGTGAAGGCCGCCATCGAAGGCCGCGAGATGCAGGTGGAGGACGTCGTGCGCATCGTCGACGAAGCCTCCGAGGTGCTGCAGTTCAACCGCGCGTTGCTGCAGGGGGCCATCGAGAACATCACCCAGGGCATCAGCGTGGTCGACCAGTCACTGCGCCTGGTCGCCTGGAACCGCCGCTACCTGGAGCTGTTCGACTATCCCGAAGGCCTGATCAGCGTCGGCCGGCCCATCGCCGACATCATCCGCTACAACGCCGAACGCGGCCTGTGCGGGCCGGGCGATGCCGAGGCCCACGTCTCGCGCCGGCTGTTCTGGATGCGCCAGGGCAACGCCCACACCTCCGAGCGGCTGTTCCCCAACGGCCGGGTCATCGAGCTGATCGGCAACCCCATGCCCGGTGGCGGCTTCGTCATGAGCTTCACCGACATCACCGCGTTCCGCGAAGCCGAGAAGGCCCTCAAGGAAGCCAACGAAGGCCTGGAACAACGCGTCATCGACCGCACCCTCGAACTGTCCCAGCTCAACCAGGCGCTGATCGAAGCCAAGGGCACCGCCGAGGCGGCGAACCAGTCGAAGACGCGCTTCCTCGCCGCCGTCAGCCACGACCTGATGCAGCCGCTGAACGCCGCCCGGTTGTTCTCCGCCGCCCTCGCCCACCAGCAGGACGCGCTGCCGACGGAGTCCCGCGAGCTGGTGGGCCACCTCGACAGCGCGTTGCGCTCGGCAGAGGACCTGATCACCGATCTCCTGGACATCTCGCGCCTGGAAAGCGGCCGCATCACTCCCGACCGCGCCGCCTTCCCCCTGGCCTCGCTGTACGACGCCCTCGGCGCCGAATTCAAGGCACTGGCCCAGGAACAGGGCGTGGATTTCCGCGTCAGCGGCAGCAAGCTGCGCATCGAGAGCGACATGAAACTGTTGCGCCGCGTGCTGCAGAACTTCCTCACCAACGCCTTCCGCTACGCCAAGGGCCATGTGCTGCTGGGCGTGCGTCGCGAGGGTGGACTGTTGCGCCTGGAGGTCTGGGACCGCGGCCCCGGCATCCCCGAAGACAAGCGCAAGGTGATCTTCGAAGAGTTCAAGCGCCTGGACAGCCACCAGACCCGCGCCGAGAAAGGCCTGGGCCTGGGCCTGGCCATCGCCGACGGCCTCTGCCGCGTGCTCGGCCACCCCCTGGAAGTGCGCTCCTGGCCTGGCAAGGGCAGCGTGTTCAGCGTCAGCGTGCCCCTGGCGCGCACCCCGGCTCCCTCCCCGGTGGCTGTGCCGAAGGAAACCAACGGCCATGCCCTCGATGGCACCCAAGTGCTGTGCATCGACAACGAGGACAGCATCCTCACCGGCATGCACAGCCTGCTCTCACGCTGGGGCTGCCAGGTGTGGACGGCGCGCAACCGTCTGGAATGCGAACACCTGCTGGCCGAGGACGTGCGTCCGCAACTGGCGCTGGTGGACTACCACCTCGACGAGGGAGAAACCGGCACCGAACTGATGGCCTGGCTGCGCACCCGCCTCGGCGCCCCGGTGCCGGGCGTGGTGATCAGCGCCGACGCCCGCGCCGAACTGGTGGCCGAGGTCCATGCCGCCGGCCTGGACTACCTGGCCAAACCGGTCAAGCCCGCCGCGCTGCGCGCCCTGCTCAGCCGGCACCTTGTGCTGCGCTGAGCGCGAAGCCATCGCGTCGGATGCTACGGGCCATACCCAACGGCGGATGTAACTACGCTCTACCCACCCTCGTCGATAGGCCGCTGTTCTCCTCGGCGATGCGGGACGGTATAAGGAAGCCTTGGCGCACCCTGCCGCCAGGCCGTCATGCCAGGAGCCATCGCAATGAATCTTTCCAGTGGGTCGGGCCCGGTGCCGACCCACCTTCCCGAGCGCCCGGCCGAGGACTATCTCGCCGAACGGGTCGCCACGCTGTTCTCCACCAGCCCCTCGACTGCGGTTGGCAACGTCTTCTCCGGCTCCATGGTGTTCGGCGTCTACCACGCCAGCGCGCCGATACGCGGGCTGTGCATCTGGCTCGCCGTGCTGGTGGTGCTGATGGTCGTGCGCCTGTCCCTGGTGCGCGCCTGGCGCCGCGACCCGCAACGCTTCCCGCCACTGACCTGGGCACGCATGACCATGTGCCAGTGCGGCGCGGTCGGCCTCGCCTGGGGCATCGGCGCCATCTGGCTGATGGGCTACGGCACGCCCTACGAGGACGTGATCTTCGGCTGCATCGCCCTCGCCTCGGTGATGGTGGCGATGAGCAACGTCTCCTACTGGCCCGCACACCTGGCCTTCCACGTGCCGATGTTCTTCTTCCTCGGCATCGCCTACGGGCGAGACCCGGAACCCCAGGCGATGTACCTCGCCGTCTCCGCCTGGGTGGTCTGCCCCTTCATCGCCGAGATGGGCCGGCGCCTGCAGATCCGCTTCAACGAGGCCCTGAAGCTGGCCTGGGAGCACCAGGTGCTGGCGCACAAGTACGCCCTGGCCAACCAGGAGCTGGCGATCCTCAGCCGCACCGATGACCTGACCCGCATCGCCAACAAGCGTCACCTCGACGAGACCCTCAGGCGCGAATGGCACCGCTGCGCGCGCAACCATGAGTACCTCGGCGTACTGATGCTCGATATCGATCACTTCAAGCTCTACAACGACAGCTACGGCCACCTCGCCGGCGACACGTGCATCCGCCAGGTGGCCGAGGCGATGCGTGCCAGCATCCGCGAACACTGCGATTTCGTCGCCCGATTCGGCGGCGAGGAGTTCACCGTGGTGATGCCGGGGGCCGACCTGGAAACCGCCAGCGCCATCGCCGAGCGCATCCGCGCGGCCGTGGAAGCTCTTCACCTGCCCCACGCCGGGGCCGAGCGCGGCTACCTGACCGTGAGCATCGGCGTCGCCTCCACCGAACAGGGCACGGCGATCAGCGAGGAAGCCCTGGTGGGCAATGCGGACGTTGCGCTATACGCCGCCAAGCACGGCGGCCGCAACCGGGTGGAAGCCTTCCGCGGGCAATCGACCCTCCTCGCGCCGGCGACCTGAGGCAGCCCCTCAGCCCTTCAGGAAGCCCCTGAGCAGCTCGCCAACCCGGCCGCCCAGCTCCTGGTTGGCCGAAAGTTGCAGCCCGCGCGCCAACTCGCTGTCCACCACCTGCTCCACCAGCGGCCGCAGTGCCAGCAACTGGCGGTTGAGGCCTTCCAGTTCGGCGACGTGGGGCAGGCTGGTGCTGAGCAGCGGGTTGACCAGGTGATCGACGATCATCCGCACGATGCCCTCCGCCACCGGCTCCACCTGCTGGCGGATCGTGGCGAACTGCTCCAGCAGCACCAGCAGCGGAATGCCCGAGCGGTGCAGTTGCACGCCGGCGTTGAAGATGCGCGGGTTGAGCACCCGCAGGTGGTCACCGGCGAATTCGATCAGGCCCAGCGCCTGTGCGATGTCCATGGCCTCGTCGGTGAGCTCGTCGCCGAACAGCACCTGCACTTCGTCGAAGCCCAGGGGCGTGGGCTCCAGCTGCGCCCAGTCGCCGACTATGGCCTGCTCCAGGCCCAATACGTGGGCCAGGTCGCGGCCCTGTTCCCAGGCCTCGAACAGCTCGCGGATGCTGGCGATGCTGTAGCCACGCTCCAGCAACTGGCCGATCAGGCGCAGGCGCGCGAGGTGCTCGCCGCTGTAGATGCCCACGCGCCCGCGGCGCTCGGGCGGCGGCAGCAGCCCGCGATCCTGGTAGGCACGCAGGTTGCGCACGGTGGTGCCGGCCTCGCGGGCCAGCTCGTCGACCGTGTATTCCTCGCCCGGAACGGGCTCGGGGATGTGCGGCGCCTGGGCCAGCAGCCGCTGCAGGAAGGTAGGGGGATTCTTCATGGGCGGATCATATCCCCGCGCCTCGGCGGCCAACAACAGCGCATCCGGAAGCCCAACCTATGGCTGGACCTGCTGGCTAGCGGCGCCCGCCGAAAGCCGCTTTCGGCCCGTCGAGCCGCCTGCCACGGTGCTTTGCGCGCGACGGTAACGCGGTAACAGCCATCCCGTGGATCAGGGCTGGGCGTCTGGCCAGTCCCGCCTCCCTGGCCGACAATCGATGACATCGAACGATGTAACGATTTCGGCCAGCAGGAGATCCGCCATGCCCGCCTTCCCCACGCCCACCCTCCCCTCGCGCCAGGGGGCGAACTGATGAACGCGCCCCTCGGCCTCGAACCCCAGCGCATCACCGTGCAGGGCGATGGCGTGCGCCTCGCCACCTATCAATGGGGCAATGCCAAGGGACCGACCCTGCTGCTGGTGCACGGCTACCCGGACAGCCACGAAGTCTGGCTACCGCTGGTGCGCGAGCTGGCGGCGGACTACCGCATCATCGCCTACGACGTGCGCGGCGCCGGCGCATCCGAAGTGCCACCGCGTATCCGCGACTACCGCCTGCCGCGCCTGGCCAATGACCTGGAAGCGGTGATCCGTGCCCTCAGCCCGGATCGCCGGGTGCACCTGGTGGCCCACGACTGGGGGTCGATCCAGAGCTGGGAGGCGGTGACCGAACCGCGCATCCAGCCGCTGCTGGCGTCCTATACCAGCATCTCCGGCCCCTGCCTCGACCACGTCGGCCACTGGATGCGCAGCAGGCTGCGGGAGAGGCGCGCCGGGGCCTACCTGCAGATGCTCGGGCAACTGCTGAGCTCCTGGTACATCGCCTTCTTCCACACCCCGCTGCTACCGGAACTCACCTGGCGCCTGGGGCTCGCCCGTGCCTGGCCGGGCCTGCTGCGCCGCATCGAGGGCGTGGCCAGGCCTCACGTCAGCAGCACCCAGCTCGCCGACGGCCAGCACGGCGTGCGGCTCTACCGCGCCAACTTCATCAGCAGCCTGTTCCGCCCGCGCGAGCGCCACACGGACGTGCCGGTGCACCTGGTCATCCCGACCCGCGACCGCTTCGTGCGGCCGCAGCTGTTCGAGGAGCTGACCCGCTGGGCGCCGACCCTGTGGCGCCGTGAAGTGCGCGCCGGGCACTGGCAACTGCTGGCCGAACCCCAGCGCCTGGCGCTGTGGCTGCGCGAATTCGTCGACCGCGAGGAACCGGCCAGGAGAGCCTCATGAACCCGCCACATCACCGCCTCGAACAGCGCAAGGTGCGCTTCGACTTCGCCGATACGCCGCTGCACTGGGTGCCGGGCGAGCCCGAGGCCTCGCACATCATGAACAGCCTGCACCTGATCCTGCCGGCCGGTGAATTCTGGTTCTGCCGCGTGTACAACAAGGCCCTGCCGCTGGTGAGCGACCCGCTGCTGGCCGAAGACGTGCGTGGCTTCGTGCGCCAGGAGGCGCAACACGCCCGTGCCCACGACAGCGCATTGAAACCCTACCTGGAACGCCACGGGCTGGACCCGACGCCGGTGACCGCCGGCATCCATCGCCTGTTCGACAAGGTGCTCTGCGACCATCCCCTGGGCGAAAACCGCCTGAGCCACTCCCTGCAAGGCTGGTGGTTGCGCCAGCGCGTCGGCCTGATCGCCGCCGTGGAGCATTTCACCTGCGTGCTGGGCAACTGGATCATCACCACCCGCAGCCTCGACCAGGCCGACCCGGTGATGCTCGACCTGCTGCGCTGGCACGGCGCCGAAGAGGTGGAGCACCGTTGCGTCGCCCATGACCTGCACGTGCACCTGGGCGGTAGCGCACTGGCGCGGGGGTTCTACATGGTGGTGGCCTGCATCGCGCTGATCACGCTGTTCAGCGTCGGCTCCGCCAGCCTGATGCGCCAGGACCCCGCAACCGCCAAGCGCGCCGGCTTCCTGCGTCACTGGCGGCGACTGGGCGCCCGCGACAAGCTGCCCACGCCCGGCAGCATCGGCCGCGCGGTGCTGCGCTACTACCAACCGGGCTTCCACCCTCACGGGGAAGGCGACCTGGCGGTGGCGCTGGACTACCTGGAGCGCTCGCCGGCGGCCCGGCGCGCAGCGGCGGAGCCAGCCTCCTAGCAGACCACTCGGGCGCTCAGCAGGCCGGTGCCGGCGAGCGAGGCCCGGCAACGGGCCAGAACGGAGGCATCACTCGTCCAGCTCATCCGGCAGCGGCAGCCCCGCCGCGCGCTCGAGCAGCTCGCCAGGCAGGCTCTTGCTGGCGCGGGCACCGAGCAGCTTGATGTTCTCGGCGCGGCTGACGAGGTTGCCGCGCCCCTCCACCAGCTTGTTGCGGGCGGCGGCGTAGGCCTTGTCCAGCTGTTGCAGGCGGCTGCCCATCTCGTCCAGGTCCTGCACGAAGGCGACGAACTTGTCGTAGAGGGCGCCGGCGCGCTCGGCGATCTCGCGGGCGTTCTGGCTCTGCCGCTCCTGGCGCCAGAGGCTGTCGATCACCCGCAGGGTAGCCAGCAGCGTGGTCGGGCTGACGATGACGATGTGCTGGTCGTAGGCCTCCTGGAACAAGCCCGGATCGGCCTGCAGGGCGGCGGCGAAGGCCGCTTCGATCGGTACGAACAGCAGCACGAAGTCCAGGCTGTGCAGCCCTTCCAGTCGCTGGTAGTCCTTCACCGAAAGGCCCTTGAGGTGGTTGCGCAAGGACATCACGTGCTGCTTCAGCGCCTGGGCGCGGACGGCCTCGTCCTCGGCGGCGATCAGCACCTGGTAGGCGGTGAGGCTGACCTTGGAGTCCACCACCACTTGCTTGTCGCCGGGCAGCTGGATCAGTACGTCGGGCTGGAAGCGCTGGCCATCGGCGCTGGTCAGGCTGACCTGGGTCTGGTACTCGCGGCCCTTCTCCAGGCCGGCATGCTCCAGCACCCGCTCCAGCACCAGTTCGCCCCAGTTGCCCTGGGTCTTCTGGCCCTTGAGCGCGCGGGTGAGGTGGGTGGCCTCGTCACCCAGGCGCTGGTTGAGTTGCTGCAGGCGCTCCAGCTCCTTGCCCAGGGAGAAGCGCTCGCGCGCCTCCTGCTGATAACTCTCCTCGACGCGCTTCTCGAACGCCTGGATGCGCTCCTTCAATGGGTCGAGCATCTGCCCCAGGCGCTGCTGGCTGCTCTCGGCGAAGCGCTGCTCGCGCTCATCGAAGATCTTCCCGGCCAGCTCGGCGAACTGCGCACGCAGGTCATCGCGAGCCGCCTGCAGGTCGGCCAGGCGCTGGGCGTGCGATTCCTGCTGCTCACGCAGCTCGGCGGCCAGGGCGGCACGCTCGCTGTCCAGGCGGCGCAGCTCGCCTTCCTTGCGCTCGCGCTCCTCGCTCCAGGCGGCCAGCGCCTCACGGCCCGCCTTGCGCTCGGCACCGAGCAGCTCGGACTCGCGGCGCAAGGCGGCCAGTTCGGCCTGCTGGGCGGCGTTGTGCTGGGTGAGTTCACGGATTTCCGTACGGCTGTCGTCGAGCTGGGCACCGAGCCCGTCCTGGGCCATCTGGGCGATGGCCAGGCGCTCGTCGAGGAGCATGCGCTCGACGTCGGCGGCGGCGATGCGGCGTTGCAGGTGCCAGGCCAGGCCCAACAGGGGGACGGCGGCGAGCGCGAGGCCGATCAGCAGATTGGGCAAGTCGAGGGGCATGGAAGGCTCCGCGGGAGGGTGCCGGGCAGTATACCCAGCGCCCACGCGGCGGTCAGGCGCCGGGCAGGCGGCTCAGCAGGCGCTTGGCTTCGTGGGAACCCTGGGCGGCGGCCTGCTCCAGCCAGTGGCAGGCCTGCTGCATGTCCTGGGTACGGGGCTGCACATAGAGGCGGCCCAGTTCGAGCTGGGCGCGGCGGTCGCCGGCGCGGGCGGCCTGGCGCAGCATGTCGAAGCCGATGCGGCGGTCACGGGTGTTGCCGCAGTCGCGGCAGAGCATCTGCCCGAGGCGACTCTGGGCGGCTACCACGCCTTGGCGAGCAGGCTGCTTGAGCAGCTTGCCGGCCAGGCGCTTGACGCTGGCGGCCTGGCCGAGGCGCGGGTTGTCGAGCAACCAGAGGGCCACGCGCAGGGGCAGGCGCTGGTTGTGCTGGGACGTTTCGGCGAGAGCTCTGGACTTCATGTAAAGGGTGTGGAGGCCGGAAAGGCGCGCAACTCTACTCCTTTTTTTCCACAGGTAAAGTCTTGCCAAGCCTGTGAGTGGCGTTCTAGAGCAAGCGCTTGGGACAATCCACAGAAGCTGTGGATAACTCTGTGGGAAAGGTCATTGAAATGCCCTTCGAAGCCGATGAAACGGGCGCCTCCTGCAAATTGGCGATTTTTTCACCAACCTGAAAACCCTTTATTTTTCATTGCTTTAAAAAAGCGGTACGAAAAATCAAGCGTTTACGGGCGAATGTGACTGCGAAATGACAAGGTGCTTCGCCATTGTGCACAACTCATTGCTGTCAACCCCCTGAATGCCCCGTTTCAGGGCGCCGCAGCGCATTTTTGCCGGCGAAAGTCCGTAGGCGCTGTGCCCGTCCAGCGACGAAAGGCTCGGGAGAAGGAGCTCTGCTCGGCAAAGCCCAGCAGGTAGGCGATCTCCAGCAAGGCGAAGTCGGTGTGCTGCAGGTAGAGCTGCGCCAGGTCCTTGCGAACCTCGTCCAGCAAGGTGGGCAGGGCCAGCGCCGAGTCCCCCAACCGGCGACGCAGGACGCGCGTGCTGAGCCCCAGGCGCCCCGCCACATCATCGAGGCCGACCTGCCCCTGCGCCAGGCCGGTGCAAAGCGCGGCCCGGATTTCGTTGGCGAGATTGGCGTCGAGACGGTACGCGGCCAGGCAGGCATCGCCCTGGGCGTCCATCAAGGCGCGCAAATGCGGGTCGGCCTCGCGCAGCGGCATCTGCAACAGGGCCTTGTCGAACACCACGGCATGGCGGGCACAACCGCCCTGCACGGGGCAACCCAGGACGTCGGCGTAGGCCTCCTTCCCGGCTTCGAGGTGATGACGGAACTCCACCCGCACCGGCTGCGCACGCTCCTCGCTCAACCAACGGCCGAACGCCAGCCAGCCGGCCAGGGCCATCTCCACAGCCTGGCGAGGCACCCAGGGCAACGCGCGTGGCCGCCAGGTCAGGGCGACGAACTCGCCCTCCTCTTCCAGCCGGGTTTCCCCGATGTCCCAGACCAGTTGTTCGAAGCGCTGCAGGCGCGTGATGGCCTCGCCCAGGGTGGCGCAGCTCATGGCCGAGTAGCCCAGCACATGGAAGGAGCGAGGGCGCACGGCGAGCCCCAGGCGCATGCCGATCAGCGCATCACCGGCGAGGCGCTCAGCCTGAAGCAGGAGGGCGAAAGCCTTGAACAGCGGCAGGCGGTAGCCCGGCAGCGCCAATTGCTCCGCCTGGATATCCACCGCCCGCAGCAACGCGTCGACATCCAGCCCACGTTCGCCAGCGGCGGGCAGCAGCGACTCGACGTAGCTCGCGGCGATACCGGCGGGCGATGCGACCAGGGCCAGCAGCCGCTGGGGCCAGGACTCGGTCATGCCGGCTGTGGCAGGTGGCCGTCGATCAGGAACTGCGTCATGCGGAACAGGCGCGGTGTATCCGGCGCCTGGGCATGCTTGAAGGCGACGTACTCGGCGGTGGTCTCGCAGAGCCAGGGCGTGAGGTTGCGTGGTCGCCGCTCGGTGAAGGCCTCGGGGGTGAACAGGGCGATGTTGGTGCCCTGCAGCGGGCAGCGCGCGGAGCGGTACTCGAAGGCCTCCACGCCCGCGGCACGCATGGCCGCGCCGAGCGCCTGGCTGGCGCGGTAGTCAACCGGGTCGGCCAGTGCCTGAGCGTGACGATCGAACGGCGGCAATTGCAGCTGCACGCCACGCTCCACCTGGAAACGCGCCTCGAAGGAGGAATGCTCGGACAGGATGCGCCCGCTGGGGGGCGGCACGGCCATGCCGCTCCACAGGACGAAGCGGTAGAACGCCCCCTCGGCCATGGCGGTCTCCAGGCGCGAGGCGGCGTAGAACAGGCTCGGCTCGTGGACGGTGCCGAAGCGCGACCCCCAGCGCAGCGGCGGGTAGCGGAACGGGGTCTTGAGCAGGTAGTGCAGCGGCTCGGCGCTCCTGGGCAACGGCGGCTTGCTGGTCTCGATGAGTTCCTCCAGCAACGCCTGTTCGGCGAGGTTGTCCACCAGCTGCAGGGTCGCCACCTGCTCCTGGCTCTCCACCAGCCGCACCAGGCGGCCACGCAGGGGCCCGATGTGTTGCGGGCCCTGGCAGGTCGTCCAGATATCCATGTCCAGCCTTCCTTCGTTGTTGTTGTCAGGGCGATCAGATCTTGCCGCGTATGGCGTCCAGGTACTCCACCACCCTCACCAGACCCTGCACCTGGCCCATCAGTTCGAGGGGAACGGCGCCCAGGTGGCGGTTCTCGGTGCGCAGGAAGTGGCGCATGTCGTCGAGGTTGCCGCCGAACAGGGCGAACAATGCGCGGTAGGCGCGAATCAGCAGCAGCGCGAGCTCGCCGGTCTTGCTCTGCGGACGGATGCCGCCGCTGTCCGCCCAGCGGGTGATGGCGGTGCGGTGCACACCGACGATGTCGGCCAGTTGCTGCTGGGTCAGCCCGAGTTGCTCGCGGGTATTGAGCAGGGCCTTGGCCAGGACGGCATCGGGATCGAGAGTGGGACGGCTGAGGGCGCTCATGGATTTCCTCCGTGCGTTTGCATCAATATAAAGCAAATATGATGCAAATACACAAATTACAATCCTCTCCTCTTCTGGTGACTCCACCCGTAGAATGCGGCCTTTGCCAGCAGGGTCCTCGCCATGGACAAAGCCCGTATCCAGCATCTGATCATCGCCAAGCTCTCGGACGACCTGGAGCTGCTGCAACGTGCTGCGCAGACGGCCTACGAAGCGGCGACCCATGAAGAGAACGTCGCCGAGAACAAGTACGACACGCTGGGGCTGGAGGCATCCTATCTGGCGACCGGACAGGCCCGCCGCGCCGCCGAGATCAAGCAGGCGATCAGCCTGTTCCAGGGCCTGGCGCTGCGTGATCACGACCCGGCACAGGGCATCCAGCTCAGCGCCCTGGTGCGGCTGGGCGTGGAAAGCGGTGGCGAGCAGCTACTCTTTCTCGGCCCGGAAGCCGCCGGCCTGAAGGTTGCGACCGAGGATGGAGACATCACCGTGATCACCCCGCGCTCCCCCCTCGGCCAGGCTCTGCTGGGCAAGGGCGCCGGCGCCGAGATCACCCTGGCGATCGGCGGCACCGAGCAATGGTACGAGGTGATCGACGCCCACTGAGAGCGGACGCGCCACGTCCTGATCGGCCCATCGACCCTGTGAGGAGGTTCCATGCCCGCTCGAAAACGCACGCTTCACATCAGCCTCGACCCGGTGAAACTGGTGCTGTGCATCGCCTTGGGCATCTGGCTCGGCTGCCTCGCCGTCGCCGCCACCGCCTGGTTCGGCTATCGGCACCTGGTGGGCGCTGCCTGGGAGCAGGTCGGCCAGGGCACCACGGCGCCCCTGGGCTCGCCGATAGGCCCTCAGCCTGCCCCTGTCCCTGCCCCTCAGGACAATGCGCAGATGTTCGAGCGCTACCAGCAGAACCAGAGCGCGACCCAACAGCGCGACAATGCCCGTATCGAAGAGGCTGAACGCCTGGCCAGCCCCAAATGCCAGTTCTGGACCGCCCAGCTGCGCAACGCTCCCAACGAGAAGGCGCGGCAGAACGTGGAGCGCTTCTGCAACTGAACCCGCCCTGACCGCACGTCATCCGATCAGCACTTTATGCCGCTCGCGCTGCCGAAGTTTTCAAGCACCTGCGCATCCCGTCCGATGAAGAAGCTGGCCAGCCAACCGAAGGCGGGGCCTGTCAGGGAAGCGTCACGGATGCCGGACTAAACTCCAGTTGTGTGCCCATTTGCGGGCACCGAGGCGGTTAGCGATGAGTCCTGAAGCCTTTATCGTGTTGTTGATCCTGGGTTGGCTGCTGGTAGCCGTTGCGATGCTCTGGGCCATGCTCAGAATCACCCAACACCACCATCACCCCACGACCCGAGCGCCTCGCCAGCCCGTGGAACGCCCGGTGAACGAGCACAAGGCCAGGCAGGCGACCGCTCCTCATCACTAAGCCCCTATCTGCTCGCACCCGCGTCATGCCAGTGGTTGCCAGCGCTGCGGACGGCAGAAGCTGTGGGTGACGACACCCCGGATCATCCAGTCCTGCCCGGGCGAAAGCCTCAGCGCCGGATAGCGGGCGTTCTCCGCCACGAGCACGCGCTGGCCGTCTTCGTGACGCAGGCGGCGTATGTAGAAATCCCCATCGATCACCGCCACCACCAGGCTGCCATCGGTTGCTACACGTGCGCGATCGGCCAGCAGCAGGTCCCCTGGGGCGAGGCCGATGCCCTCCATGCTGTCGTCTTCCAGACGGACGGTTAGGGTCTGTGGGATATCGATGCCCAGCAGCTCGTCCAGGCTCAGGCAGCCGTCGAGGCGCAGGCGAACCGGGCCTTTCGCATCGTTTTCATCGATGCCGAGGGTGTAGAGCGGGAGCTTGCTGAATGACGGCCCCAGACGGCCGATGATGCGGACATTACCCATGGCGGCGCCTCCTGATACTGTTTTTATATACAGTATTTGTGCGCTCGATTTTCGTCAACGGGGAGCTTGCGCCGGCGGGCCGGCGCAAGACCCGTCAGGCGTTACTTGATGTAGGCATCACCCCAGCGTTCGACGTTGCGCACGCTGGCTTTGCGCAGCGCGGTGCCCTGGGCTTTCTTCGCAGCGGCGATCTCGTCGTCGATGATCTTGGTCGAGATCGACAGCCAACTGGTGGCGAAGGCCATCGCATCGCCGTTGATCTCCAGCGCGTCCAGATCGATGTTCGCCGTGTTGTCGCAAGCGTTGTGGTAGCAGGGATCGAAGGGCTGGCCCGCCGCACCGCCATATTTCTGCGCCTGCTCCTCGGTCTTGATGTCCTCGGCGCCGGTGAACAGGCCACCGAAGGCGATGCCATCCTCGAAGAACTGCGCATAGTCGGAGCGGAAGTCGATCTCGGTCCCCTCGAACTGCGCGCGACGCAGCTTGAAGTAGGCTTCGAACAGGTGCTCGATCGCGGCCGAACCGGGCGGGCCCTGCAGACCGAAGGAAGAACCGTCGCCGTCATAGATGAAGTTCGCGTAGTTCGGCGAACCGATCATGTCGAAGTTCAGGTAGGCCTTGATCTTCTTCTTCTCCTCGGGAGTGAGGTTGTTGACGTAGTAGGTCGAGCCCACCAGCCCGGACTCCTCGGCGCCCCACCAGGCGAAGCGGATCTTGTTCAACGGATAGGCCTTGCGCAGCAGCACGGCCATCTCCAGCAGCGCGGCACTGCCGGAACCGTTGTCGTTGATGCCGGGGCCCTCGAATACCGAGTCCAGGTGCGCGCCCACCATCACGACGTTCTTCGGATTGCCGTAGCGGGTCTCGGCGACCAGGTTGTATGTCTGGGTCTTCGAGCGCACCACATCGACGACCATGCGCAGCTGCAGGCCTGCCGTGCCGGCCCAGGCCGCGCCATTGTCGTAGGTGGCGAAGATCACCGGGATGCCACCTTCGTAGCCATCGCCCAGGGTCACGTTCTCCAGGCCCTTGCGGTCATCCGTGTTGCCCTGGTTGAAGATGATCACCCCCGCTGCACCAGCCGCGGCGGCGTTCTCGGCCTTGATCTCGAAGTTGCAGGTACCGCGCTGGATCAGTGCGATGGAGCCGCTGGGGAAGTTGGCGAAGTCCTCCGCCTCGCACCCGCTGGAGGAGGTGTTGCCCGCCCCCAGCGCCACGTCCACGGGCACCACCGGTGCACTCACATCACCGGCCTCGCTCTGCGAGAGGTAGGTGAAGTCAGTCTCCCAGACATAGCTGCCGGGGGTCGGCGTGATCGCATTCAGGGTACCCGGCCCTTTGGGGTAGTAGGCGGTGAAGGGGAACGGCTGCACCGTCACCTTGTAGCCGGCCTTCTGCAGGGTCTTCTTCACGTAGTCGATGGACGCCTGGTAGCCCGGCTGACCGGCTGCCCGATTGCCATCGTTGAGGCTGGCGATGTCCTGCAGCGCCTGGAGCCGGGTGAAGACGTTGCTCGCCTGCAGGCAGCGCGGCAGCCCGAGCGGCGTGCCCACCAGCAGCGGCGAATTGCAGATGGAGGGGTTGGGTTTGCCGGGACTCCAGAATTCCT
This sequence comes from Pseudomonas sp. Pc102, assembly GCF_018408275.1. Classification (NCBI taxonomy): domain Bacteria; kingdom Pseudomonadati; phylum Pseudomonadota; class Gammaproteobacteria; order Pseudomonadales; family Pseudomonadaceae; genus Pseudomonas; species Pseudomonas sp. Pc102. The sequence goes on from NZ_AP021905.1 coordinate 4,925,950, forward strand.
TGAATTCGGCGTCTGCGGCGGGGCTTGCAAGGGATGCCGTGGAAACGGCGAACGCGAGGGAACCGACAACACGTCTGAAATTATTTTTCATGCTGACTCCAATCCTTTTGAAGTGGTTGTAGGCAGGCCTGAAATGGCATTGCGCCACTGTCCGGTACTTCATCCTTCGGACGGCCTAAAACCTAGACTGGAGGGTGTAGCCGGGGTTCTTCGCGCGTGACGGGAAAAACGTGCGCCTTGTCGCTTTTTCGATACAAAAAGGCGCAAGTTGCGACGAACGTGTCGGAAAACGAATCCATTTTGATATCAATCAAATGTCTTGTGGCCATCACTTCCTAAACATTGAGGGTGAGCTACGCGGCAACGGCTCCGAAGGACCACGGAGCACCGAAGAAGGACTCATGGGCCTTGCTTGACCAGGTACCAATCTGTGGCCCTTGAGCTCCTGCTCGGCACGACGGTGTCGTCCGCGTAGGCGCAAGCCCCAATAGAGGCCTTGTACAGCGGCAGTGCCTCGATCTCGCTGGCTTCCTGCTCGGTTTTCAGCCGGGCGCGCTACCATCCCGGCCCTACACCCTGGATCAACTGCAGGAATCCCATGAGCAGCCCCCCGGACATCACCCTTCACACCTCCCCGGTAGCCGATTCGGCCCTCGACTTCGTGTTCATCTTCGAGCGGCGGCAGGTAGTGGACCGGGTCATTCGCTTGCAGGCGGGCCGCGCGGTGGAGAGCGCCGATCCCTTCATCGACGACTGGTCCCCGGCCGAACGTCAGGAAGTGAAGGACACGCTGCGGGCCGCTCTGGCCAACGGCGGCATGGTCTGCCTGGCGACCCGTCTGGGGCGGGTCGTCGGCTTCGCCTGTGTGGACGGCGCGCCTATAGAACCCACCGGGCGCTACCGGCCATTGAAGGAGTTCCATGTCGAGGCCACCGAGCGTGGCAGGGGCGTCGGGCGCCTGCTGTTCGCCCGCTGTCTCGAAGAGGCCCGCCACAAGGGCATCGAGCGCCTGTATGTCTCGTCCCACTCGGCGAGGGAGACGGTGCGGTTCTACCAGCGCCAGGGTTGTGTGGATGCGCAGTGGTTGTGGCCGGAGCAGGTGGCGCGGGAGCCTTGCGACTATCCGATGGAGTACGAGGTAGGGGGATGAGCAGCCCTGCCTGTCTGGCATCCCCTTGCCCATGAACCTGGCGAGACACGGCATCCGCGATTCAGGGATGCGCTGACTTTCGTCCGGTCTCAACTGCTGGAAGCTCGACTGGAGAAGCCAGGCGCTTAGGCAGAAGCGATGCGGCGCTGGGCGGAAAGCTGCGGGACACAGCCCGTGGTCACTCGGCGCTGGATGGCGATAAATCTGGATGGGTGTCGTCATAGGCCGGGCTTGTCTGCCCGATCTCGGGTGCAATCTGGCCGCAAGCCAGCCAGAACGCGTACTGGGGATAGGCCTTCACAAGCACGTCGATCTCTTCCGTGCTGACTCTCACCGCGCCTTTGCTGACGCTCCGCCAACGGTCGTGGTTGCCTCCACCCAGTTCACTGGCCTTTTTCGGTCCCAGCCGCTTGATCAACGCTCGTGCTCTATCGCCCGCTGTCTGCATAAAACATCTTCGACCTTAATTCTGGGCAATAACTTCCCAGAACATGATTTCGTGGGATATAGTTCACCCGTGGGAAATAGTTACCCAAGAGACAAAGGCGTGCAGGCCTTCGAAATAGCCACGGATAGTGACGGAATAGGCATGGAACGGGAAGACCCCTTGCCGGCGGCACTGGCTGCTTTGCCGTCAGCGGCTGGCACTGGAGTGGAAAGCATGAGCGAGCGACCTGTGGACACCAGAACGGCACTGGCAAACCTGGGGCAGACGATGGTGATGGAGCTGCACTGGGAAGAGGTGCCGCATCCGCTGTTCTGCTGCTACCACATCGTGGGCGTGGTGGTGCCGGTGGAGGGGATTTGCGAGGAGGGCTACTTCCTGGTGAAGAACGCGCTGGCGCCGGGCCCGTTCCCGGATGAGCTGTTCTGGTCGGACATCCGCCGGATGAAGGTGCTGGTACAGCGCCCCCTGCCAGCACCAGGCGCGCGCGGGCATGCCTGAAAGCACAAAGCCCCTGGCTCTCGCGAACCAGGGGCTTTGCTGTGTATGGCGGGAAGATAGGGATTTGAACCCTAGGTGCCATTGCTGACACAACGGATTTCGAATCCGTCCCGTTCGGCCACTCCGGCATCTTCCCGAACGGCGCGCATGATACCAGCTGAAAAGCGATTGGCGAAGCCCGCCGTGGCAATTTTTTCGCGTGCATTCAGATGCTTGCGTATTGCCCCGGCCGGCAGCCCCGCTGCCGGGGTCAGGCGGTGAGCTTGGTCAGGGCCTCGCGGTACTTGTCGGCGGTCTTCTGTGCGACGTCGGCGGGTACGGCGGGGGCTGGCGGCTCCTTGTTCCAGCCGGTGGACTCGAGCCAGTCGCGGACGAACTGCTTGTCGAAGCTGGGCGGGTTGGTGCCTTCGACATAGCTTTCCACCGGCCAGAAGCGGCTGGAGTCAGGGGTCAGCACTTCGTCCATCAGGGTCAGGGTACCGTCTTCGTCGATGCCGAATTCGAATTTGGTGTCGGCGATGATGATGCCGCGAGTGGCGGCGTACTCGACAGCAGTGCTGTAGAGGGCGATGGCGGTATCGCGGACCTTGGCGGCCAGTTCCTTGCCGATGATGGCTTCGCACTGCTCGAAGGAGATGTTCTCGTCATGGTCGCCGACAGCGGCCTTGGTCGAGGGGGTGAAGATCGGCTGGGGCAGCTTGGAGGCTTCCTTGAGGCCGGCGGGCAGCTGGATGCCGCAGACGGTGCCGGTCTTCTGGTATTCCTTCCAGCCCGAACCAACGATGTAGCCGCGCACGATGGCTTCGACGGCCACTGGCTTGAGGCGCTTGGCGACCACGGCGCGGCCTTCCACGAGCGGCAGCTCGGCGGCGGGCACCACGTCCTCGACCTTGTCGCCGGTGAAGTGATTGGGCACCACGTCGGCCAGCTTGTCGAACCAGAAGTTGGAGATGGCGGTGAGGATCTTGCCCTTGTCCGGGATCGGCTGCTCGAGGATGACGTCGAAGGCCGAGAGCCTGTCGGTGGCGACCATGAGCATGCGCTTGGCATCGATCTCATAGAGGTCGCGGACTTTGCCGGAGTAGATCTTCTTCAGGCTCAGGGTGCTGGGAGTGGTCATGTCGATTTTCCGCCTCTGTTAAACGAAACAGGCGAAACCTGCGGGGTTTCGCCTATTGTCTCGCCGCCGCGCCCTGCGGCGCGTCGGCTGGAGCCGGGTGGAGGTCAACCGCCACCCGGTCGGTCCGGCCTCAGCCGAGGTTTTCCTGGATCAGGCCCAGCACGCGGCGCGCCACATCAGCAGGTGCCACGGTGTTGATGTCCTTCTCCACGGTGACCTGGACGCTGTCACCGACGCGGGTCAGGCGAACCTGGTAGCGCTCGGCACGGGCCTCGATCTCTTCCTTGCTCGGCGCGCTGCCCCACAGGCGGCTGAAGAAGCCAGGCTCCTGGTCCTTCTCCGCGCCCTCGGCGAGGTTGATGTAGTACACGCCCAGGCTGCGGTTGATGTCGTCGACGCGGACATCCGCCACTTCCAGGGCACGACCGACGCTGGACCAGGAACGGTCGAAGTCGGCACCCAGGTTGAGGATCGGGTTGCCACTGCCGTCCTCGGACAGGGTCACGCGGCTCGGCGCATCGAAGTCGCGGGCAGCCAGCAGGGAAACGGAACCACCCTGCTCGGCGCTGCGCGCCATGCTGGCGAGCATTTCGTCCATCAGCGCAGCCTCGAGGCTGGGGCTGTCGGAGCGGCTCGGCCAACCGGTATCGGCGCTGCTGCCTGCCGGGCGGGTGGTGGTGAGGACGAAGATCTCGCTGGTATTGCGCTGCACGCCCGGCTCGATACGCACACGGGCACGCACTTCGCTGTCGGGCTCGACACCGCTCACACGGCTGCCGAGGCGGCGTGCGAGGGGCGCGGAGAGCTGGTCGAGGCGCTGCCAGGCGGTGCTGAACTCGCCGGTCTGCGGACGCTCGTCGACGACCTTGAAGCCGCCGTCCTCGAAGAACTGGCGAGCCACCGGCCAGACCTCGGCCGGGATGCGCTGGGCAACCACCCAGCGCGAGTCGCCGCTCTTCTGCAGGCTGTAGTCGCTGACCTCACCCTTGACTTGCAGGGGCTGCGGGCGCGGGACTTCGTAGTCGGCGTCGCTGCGGCTGTCGGCGACGTTCATCGGCACCGGCAGCAACGGGTCAAGGCGTTTGGATTGGGCATCCGGAGGCAACTGCATGGGCGCGGTCTGGCGCGCTTCCAGGTAGTCGTTGCCGCGGTCGCGGAAGTAGCCATTTTCGCCCCAGAGCCAGCCGCAGCCGCTGGTGCTGGAGATCATCAGGGCGAGAGCGGAGAGTCCGGCCAGTCGCTTCATGCGTAGTAATTCCTCGGATTAAGCCAATACACCGGACTGGCGGAGCGCCTGACGCAGCGGTTCGTGGCAACGCGGGCTGAGCCACGTCAGCGGCAGGCGGATGCCGTCGGGCATCAGGCCCATCTCGTGCAGGGCCCACTTCACCGGGATCGGGTTCGATTCGATGAACAGCGCCTTGTGCAGCGGCATCAGCTTGTCGTTGATCGCGCGAGCGGTCTCGGCATCGCCACGCATGGCAGCGGCGCAGAGGTCGGCCATCTCGCGGGGCGCGACGTTGGCGGTCACGGAAATGTTGCCCTTGCCGCCCATGAGCATCAGCTCGACGGCGGTGGCATCGTCACCGGAGTAGACGAGGAAGTCCTTGCTCACGCGATCCAGGACTTCCTGGCCGCGCTTGAGGTCGCCGGTGGCTTCCTTGATACCGATGATGTTGGAGATCTTCGCCAGGCGCTCGACGGTCTCGGGCAGCATGTCGCAGACGGTGCGGCCAGGGACGTTGTAGAGGATCTGCGGAATCGCGACGGATTCGGCGATGTGGCGGAAATGCTGGTACAGGCCTTCCTGGGTCGGCTTGTTGTAGTACGGGGTCACCAGCAGGCAGGCATCGGCGCCCACGTTCTTGGCGGCGGCGGTGAGGTCGACGGACTCGCGGGTGGAGTTTCCACCGGTGCCGGCGATGACCGGGATGCGGCCATTGACCTGATCCACCACGCGGCGGATGACTTCGATGTGTTCGTTCACATCCAGCGTCGCGGATTCACCCGTGGTGCCGACTGCGACTATGGCGTTGGTGCCTTCCTGCAGGTGGAAATCCACCAGCTTGGTCAGACTCGCCCAGTCCAGTTGACCTTGTGCATCCATGGGCGTGACCAGTGCCACCATACTGCCCGCAATCATGCAACCGCTCCTGCCGGAAAAAGAGAGCCGTAATGGTACTGGTGCCCATTGCCCAGCACAAGCTGACGAGGGCGCCTCAAGCATTCCCCTCGGCAGCGCTTTTCGCTAACCTCTCCGCTTTGATCGACGCGGCTTTGGCCGCCCTCCCCTCGCTTTAGGAATGCTGCATGTCCACCACCCCGCCCCGCGAACAATTCCTTGTGATCAGCGCCCTTGGCGTCAACCCCATGGAGCTGACCAATGTGCTGTGCCGAGCCAGCCAGGAAAACCGCTGCGCCGTGGTCAGCAGCCGCCTGACTCGCCACGGCGAATACAGCGCACTGGTGTTGCAGGTATCCGGCAGCTGGGATGCGCTGGCCCGCCTGGAGGCAGGCCTGCCGGCCCTGTCCAAGCGCCACGAATTCACCTTCCAGGTAACCCGCAGCGGCGCGCTGGAGCCACGCCCGCAATCGCTGCCCTACGTGGCCTACGTCAGCGCGGCCTACCGCCCGGACATCCTCAATGAGCTGTGCCAGTTCTTCATCGACCACCGTGTCGAGCTTGAGAACCTCACCTGCGACACCTACCAGGCGCCGCAGACCATGAGCACCATGCTCAACGCCACCATCACCGTGACATTGCCCGCCGGCACCCAGATCAGCTGGCTGCGCGATCAGTTCCTCGACTTCGCCGATGCGCTGAACCTCGACGCCCTGATCGAGCCCTGGCGCCCGCAACATCCGTAAGGAGCAAGACATGGCCGTAGCAATCGACCAACCGGTAGCCGACTTCACCGCCCCCGCCACCAGCGGCCAGCAGGTGACGCTCTCCGCCCTGAAAGGCAAGCAGGTCGTCCTGTATTTCTACCCCAAGGACAGCACCCCCGGCTGCACCACCGAAGGCCAGGGCTTCCGCGACCAGCACGGGGCCTTCGCTGCCGCCAATACCGTGATCTTCGGCGTCTCCCGCGACGGCCTGAAGTCCCACGAGAACTTCAAGTGCAAGCAGGAGTTCCCCTTCGAGCTGATCTCCGACAAGGACGAAGCGGTCTGCCAGTTGTTCGACGTGATCAAGCTGAAGAAGCTCTATGGCAAGGAATACATGGGCGTCGACCGCAGCACCTTCCTCATCGACAAGAACGGTGTGCTGCGTCAGGAATGGCGTGGCGTGAAGGTTCCGGGCCACGTGGATGCCGTGCTCGCGGCCGCCCAGGCGCTGAACAAGGGCTGACCCGCCCCGCCGCAATGAACGAAGGCCGCGAAAGCGGCCTTTTTCATGCCCGTCACATCAGCGGCGACGGCCCGTCCCTCAGTGGTCCGCTGCGCGGCCAGGCATCGAGCACGGCCTTGAACAGCGTCGCCAGGGGAATCGCGAAGAAAATGCCCCAGAAGCCCCAGAGACCTCCGAACAGCAGCACGGCACAGATGATGGCCACCGGGTGCAGGTTGACCGCCTCGGAGAACAGCAGCGGCACCAGGATGTTGCCATCCAGCGCCTGGATCACCCCGTAGACCACCATCAGGTAGATGAACTGGTCGCCCCAGCCCCACTGGAACAACGCGATCAGCGCCACCGGGACGGTCACCACCACCGCGCCGATGTAGGGCACCACTACCGACAAGCCGACCAGCAATGCCAGCAACGCCGAATAGTTGAGCCCGAGGGATACGAAGGCGACGTAGGTGACACCGCCACAGATGACGATTTCGATCACCTTGCCGCGGATGTAGTTGGCGATCTGCTGGTTCATCTCCTGCCACACCTGGGTCATGAGCGCGCGCTCGCGAGGCAGGTAGCCGCTCAGCCAGCGCAGGATCAGCTCGCGGTCCTTGAGGAAGAAGAACACCAGGATCGGCACCAGTACCAAGTAGATCATCAGGTTGACCACCAGCGGCAGGCTGGAGAGGGAGAAGGTCAGCGCCCACTGGCCGAACTTGCCGACCTCGCTGCGGGTCACCTCGATGGCGTTGAGCACCTGCTCGTCGGTCACCAGGTGCGGGTAGCGCTCGGGCAGCAACAGAAGCAGCGACTGCCATTCGCCGAGCATGCGCGGCAGCTCCTTGAACAGGGTGCTGAGCTGTTGCCACAACAGCGGCATCAGCACCACCAGGAACAGCGCCAGGGCCCCGATGAACAGGGCGAAGACCAGCCACACGGCCAGCGTTTGCGGCATGCGCAGGCGTTCGAGGAAATTCACCACTCCCTGCATCAGGAAGGCCAGGACCAACCCTGCCAGGACCGGCGCCAGCATGTTGCCTAGGGTGAGGACCAGGGTAAAACCCAGGACCAGGAAGACCGCCAGCACCACCGCTTCTTCATCGGAGAAGTAGCGCTGCACCCAGTCGCGAAGCACCTTGAACATCGGAGTTCCTTGGTAAGCGTAAGCAGGGAGATTCAGGCCTTGCGCAGCCAGTAGCGATAGGTGCCGCCCTGCTCTTCCTCGTGCAGCAGCACGTGGCCGGCAAGGCGGGCGAAGGCACGGAAATCGCGTTGCGAACCGGCATCGGTAGCAGTGACCTTGAGTACCGCGCCGCTGGGCAGGCGGTTGAGTTCCAGCTTGGCCTTGAGCAGCGGCAACGGACAGTTCAGCCCGCTGGCGTCCAGCTCGGCGTCGAAGGTATCGGGGCGGCCGGCGGCGTCAGTCATGAGTGTTCTCCAAGAGGGCGCCTAGGATACAGAAGCCCGCACAACCCTGGCCAGCCGACCGGGCAGGAGGCTACAGTTAGCGCTTTGCCGACAAGAGCCCTGTGCATGAATCCGCTGCGCCCCACTCTGCTGACGCTTGCCTGCCTCCTTGCATCGCCCGTGATGGCCGATGACCTGCCGTCCCTCGGCGACTCCAGTTCGGCCATCGTCTCTCCGGAGCAGGAACACCAACTGGGCCGCGCCTGGCTGAGCCTGTTGCGCGGCCAGGTGGAGCAACTCTCGGACCCGCAGCTCAAGGACTACGTCGAGACCAGCGTCTACCGCCTGGCCGAAACCAGCCAGTTGCAGGACCGCCGCCTGGAATTCGTGCTGCTCAAGAGCCCGCAGCTCAACGCCTTCGCCGCCCCGGGCGGGATAGTCGGGGTCAACGGCGGCCTGTTCCTCTATGCCCCCAACGAAGCCGAATACGCCTCGGTGCTGGCCCACGAACTGGCGCACCTTTCGCAGCGCCACTTCGCGCGCGGCATCGAAGCCCAGCAACGCATGCAGATCCCGGTGATGGCGGCGATGCTCGCCGGCATCGTCGCGGCGGCGGCCGGCGCCGGTGACGCAGGCATGGCGGCGATCATGTCGACCCAGGCCGCGGCGATCCAGGAGCAACGTCGCTTCTCCCGGCAGAACGAACAGGAAGCAGATCGCATCGGCCTGCTCAACCTGGAGAAGGCCGGCTACGACCCCCGGGCCATGCCGAACATGTTCGAGCGCTTGATGCGCCAGTACCGCTACGACTCCAAGCCACCGGAATTCCTCCTCACCCACCCGGTCACCGAGTCGCGTATCGCCGACACCCGCAACCGCGCCGAACAGCTGCCGCCGGGCGGCGTCGAGAACAGCCTGCGCTACCAGTTGATGCGCGCCCGCGTGCAGCTGATGTTCGAGGAGACCCCGGGGATCTCGGCCAAGCGCTTCCGCGCCCAGCTCGATGCCGATCCCAAGCTGGATGCCGCCCGCTATGGCCTGGCCATCGCGCAGATCAAGAACGGGCAGCTCAACGAAGCACGCGAAGCCCTTGCGCAGCTGCTGGCCAAGGCCCCCAACGAGATCGTATACAACCTGGCGCAGGTCGACCTGGACATCACCGCCAACCGCCTGCAGGACGCCCAGCAACGCGTCGACCGGCTGCTCGGCCTGTACCCCAACAACTACCCGCTCAAGCAGGCGCGCAGCGACCTGATGCTCAAGCTGAACAAGCCCCAGGAAGCGGAGAAGATCCTCGACGGCCTGATCAAGAGCCGCCCGAACGATCCGGACGTCTGGTACCAGGTGGCCGAGGTGCGTGGCCTCGCCGGCAACACCATCGGCCTGCACCAGGCGCGCGCCGAGTTCTTCGCCCTGGTCGGCGACTACGACCAGGCCATCGAGCAGCTGGATTTCGCCAAGCGCCGCGCGACCAACAACTTCCCGCTCGCCTCGCGCATCGATGCACGCCAGCAGGAAATGATCGAGCAGCAGAAGACCATCAAGAAGATGATGCGGTGACGCAAGCCGCCCATGAAAAAGCCCGGACATGTCCGGGCTTTTTTTTGCGTGCCGATCAGGCGTTGCCGGCGAGCTTCAACCGCGCGGCCTGGGTGAAGTCGAGCATGCGCTTGAGCGGCTTGACCGCGCGCGGCACCAGCGCGGCATCGACGAATATCTCGTTGCTGCCCTCGCGCAGGCACTGCAGGGTGCGCTCCAGGGTGTTCATGGCCATCCAGGGGCAGTGCGCGCAGCTGCGGCACGCCGCCCCATTGCCGGCGGTGGGCGCTTCGATGAACTGCTTGTCCGGGCACAGCTGCTGCATCTTGTAGAAGATGCCGCGATCGGTAGCGACGATGAACATCTTGTTCGGCAGCGTCTGCGCAGCCTTGATCAGCTGGCTGGTGGAACCCACCGCATCGGCGAGCTCGATGACCGCCTCGGGCGATTCCGGATGGACCAGGATGGCGGCCTCCGGATAGAGCGCCTTCATGTCTTCGAGCTGCTTGGCCTTGAACTCCTCGTGAACGATGCAGGCTCCGTCCCAGAGCAGCATGTCGGCACCGGTCTCGCGCTGGATGTAGCGTCCCAGGTGCTGGTCCGGCGCCCAGATGATCTTCTCGCCGTTGTCCATCAGGCTCTCGACGATTTCCAGCGCGCAGCTGGAGGTCACCACCCAGTCGGCCCTCGCCTTCACCGCCGCGGAGGTATTGGCATAGACGACGACGGTACGCTCCGGGTGCTGGTCGCAGAATGCCGAGAACTCATCCACCGGGCAGCCCAGGTCCAGGGAGCAGGTCGCTTCCAGGGTCGGCATCAGCACGCGCTTCTCGGGATTGAGGATCTTCGCGGTCTCGCCCATGAAGCGTACGCCAGCCACCAGGACCGTCTGCGCCTCGTGCTGGTTGCCGAAGCGGGCCATCTCCAGGGAATCGGACACGCAACCGCCGGTTTCCTCGGCCAGGGCCTGGATCACCGGATCGCAATAGTAGTGGGCCACCAGAACGGCGTTCTGCGCCTTCAGTTCGGCTGCGATCTGCGCCCGGAGCTGCGCCTCTTCATCGGCAGTCAGTTGCCGGGGCTGCTTCGCGGCGAGATGGGCCTGGACGAGAAAACGTTCGGAGAGATGGGACATGTCTGCTGGACCTGCGAGCGCGTTGCGCGAAAGCCTGTTGGGTCACCGCCCGCCGGGCCAGGGGCCACGCGGATCGGGGCGCGGATGATAACGCAGATTAACGCCATTGGGCATGGCAGCGGGAGGGGCTGCGCCCTCCGCGGTCACCGCGCTCGACTTTCCTGCGGGCAAACGAAAAGCGGGAAGACCTTTCGATCTTCCCGCTTCCGTTGCTCCTCGCGGAGCCTTGTATGGTGGGTCGTGTAGGATTCGAACCTACGACCAATTGGTTAAAAGCCAACTGCTCTACCGACTGAGCTAACGACCCGACGCGGAGCGCATAATACTGATTTTATTCAGGAATTCAACACCCCACCGTAAAAAAAATCAGAAATATCTCGTAGGATCCTGCACGCCAGCGGCCGCGAAGCCATCCGCACGTAGCCTGCAGCTGTCGCATTTGCGGCAGGCGCGGCCCTCGTCATCGGCCTGGTAGCAGGACACCGTCAAAGCGTAGTCGACCCCAAGCCTGACGCCCGCCTGGACGATCTGCGCCTTGCTGAGGTTCTGCAATGGCGCCTGCATGCGGAAGCCATCACCCTCGACGCCAGCCTTGGTCGCAAGGTTGGCCATGCGCTCGAAGGCCTCGACGAACTCGGGGCGGCAATCCGGGTAGCCGGAGTAATCCACCGCGTTGACGCCGATGAAGATATCCCGCGCACCGAGCACTTCCGCCCAGCCCAGGGCGAGGGACAGGAATACGGTGTTGCGCGCCGGCACGTAGGTGACCGGGATGCCTTCGGTAGGCGCCTCCGGCACGGCGATGCTGCTGTCGGTCAGGGCCGAGCCGCCGATGCCGTTCAGGTCGAGACCTATGACCTTGTGCTCTACCACGCCCAGTTGCCTGGCTACGCGGTCGGCCGCCTGCAGCTCGGCACGATGACGCTGGCCGTAGTCGAAGCTCATGGTGTAGCAGGCATAGCCTTCGGCACGCGCCATGGCCACGACCGTGGCGGAGTCCAGGCCGCCGGAGAGGAGGATTACCGCTTTCTTGTCGCTCATATCAGTGTCCCGGCTCGTCGTTCCAGAGAATCTTGTGCAATTGCAGCTGCAGCCGTACCGGCAGGTTGTCGGCCACTATCCAGTCGGCGAGGTTCCGCGCGCTCACCTGCTGGTGGCTGGGCGAGAACAGCACCTCGCCCGCGCGTTGCTCCAACCGGTACTCGATCAGCTTGGAGACGGCCCAGTCGTAATCCTCGCGGGAGCAGATGACGAACTTCACCTGGTCGTTGCGGGTCAGCTGGGCGATGTTCTCGTAGCGATTGCGGGCAAGCTCGGCGGAGCCTGGCGTCTTCAGGTCGACGACACGGCTGACGCGCGTATCCACGGCCGAGATGTCCAGGGCGCCGCTGGTTTCCAGCGACACCTCGTAGCCGGCGTCGCAGAGCCGTTGCAGAAGCGGGATGCAGTTGGGCTGCGCCAGCGGCTCGCCGCCCGTCACACAGACGTAGCGGGGCTTGTAGGCAGCCACCTGGGCGAGGATGTCATCCAGGGTGTGGAGTTGGCCGCCATTGAAGGCATAGGCGGTGTCGCAATACTGGCAGCGCAGGGGACAGCCGGTCAGGCGCACGAATACCGTCGGCAAGCCGGCGGTACGCGTCTCCCCCTGCAGCGAGTAGAAGATCTCGGTCAGTCGCAGGGTCTGTTGCATAGGGGCCACGGGCGTAACGGCTAAACAGGCCATCCGCCTCCGTTGCTGGAAGAAGAGTCAGAGGGCGGCGATTCTAACGAAAAAACCCGCGACAGGCGCGGGTTTCTCGATGCTCGGAGGCGTGGATCAGGGCAGGCGCTGGAGATCCCGCTGCGCCAGCTGGGCGGCGGAGCTGCCCGGGTACTGTGCGACGACCTGCTTGAGGATGCCCTTGGCCTTGTCGGTATTGCCCAGGCGCTGCTCGACGTCAGCGAGCTTGTAGAGGGAATCCGGCACCTTGGCGTGCTGCGGATAGACCTGGCTGACCTTGGCGAAAGCCTGGCCGGCGCCCTGCAGATCACCCTTGGCGAGATTGACTTCGCCCAGCCAGTATTGCGCGTTGCCGGCGTACTGGCTGCTGGGGTACTTGCGCAGGAATGCGCCGAAAGCCTGGCTGGCCTTGTCGAAGTCCTTGGCCTTGATCAGGTCGAAGGCAGCGTCGTAGTAGAGCTTTTCCTTCGCCGGATCGCCCGGTTCGGTGCTGGCGGCCGGCTGCTGGGCCGGTGCCGAGGGAGTGCCGGCGGCGTTGATCGCGCCATCGGCAGGGGAATTCTGTTGTGCGGCTGGTGCGCCCGCTGCGCCCGCATTCAAGCGGCTGTCCAGATCCTGATAGCGCTCCAGCGACTCGCGCTTGAGCTGCTCGATCTGGTTCTGCTGTTCTTCCACCATCCCACGCAGGCGGGCGGTCTCTTCCTGCATCTGCTGCAGTTGCATGAACAGCTCGCCTTGCGCGGACACCGGGGCCGAAGCCCCGGATCCGGCATAGGCGCCAGTCGTGCCATAACCAGCGGGCGGGTAACTGTTGCCGTAACCGGCATCGTTTCCGTCCACCACGGGAACCTCAGCAAAGGCAGCCAGGGGCAGGCTGCTGAGGGCCAATACAGTCAAAGCACGACGGCACTTACGCATATCGAATTACTTACGCAGTTCGACGCGACGGTTCTGAGCCCAGGACTGCTCGTCGTTGCCAGTGGCAACCGGACGCTCTTCGCCGTAGGAAACCAGTTCCAGCTGAGCCGGGGAAACGCCCTGCAGAACCAGGTAGCGCTGAACGGCCTTGGCACGACGCTCGCCCAGAGCCATGTTGTACTCGCGGGTGCCGCGCTCGTCGGTGTGGCCTTCCAGAACGACGCGAGCGCCGTTGCCTTTCAGGTCCTTGGCGTGTACGTCCAGAGCGCGCATGGCTTCCGGCTTCAGGTCGGAGCTGTCGTACTCGAAGTAGAAGGTGGTGATGGCGCGCAGAGCGGCTTCTTCGCTCAGGCTGCCGTCAACACCGCTGTTGCCGCTGTTGTAGCCAGCGTTCGGGTCTACAGCGCCCTGACCGGAATCGTCGCCGCCCTTGGAGGAGCAACCAACTGCAACAGCCATGGCCAGAGCCAGAGCAGCGAACTTACCGAATTTGATCATTTCCATCATGTAACTCCTAATGAGCCCCAGTGTGTTTAGCAAAACAAAAGTGGATACCGCGTCAGTTCAGGTACGGCGACCAGGACGGTTCGCGGATATCGCCTTGAACGGTTGGAATCGGGAGTCGCACGCGCCCGTTTGTGGACACGAGCATCAGCACTCCCCGGCCCTGCTGGCGGGTGGCGTAGATTAGCATGGTGCCGTTTGGCGCAACAGTGGGCGAGTCATCCAGAGTGGTGCCGGAAAGGATGCGCGGAGCACCGCCACGGACCAGGTCCAGGGCCGCCACCTTGAAGTTGGTGAAGCCATCCTGGCGATGGATCATCACCAGGGTCTTCTCGTCAGCCGAGAGCTTCGGGTTGGCGTTGTAGTTGCCGACGAAGGTCACGCGCTGCGGCTCGCCGCCGTTGATGTTGGTCTTGTAGATCTGCGGCTTGCCGGCACGATCCGAGGTGAAATAGATGGTCTGGCCATCTGCGCCCCAGAAAGGTTCGGTGTCGATCGCCATGTGGTTGGTGACGCGGCGCAGCTGGCGGCTGCCCAGGTCCATCACGTAGATCTCCGGGTTGCCGTCCTTGGACAGCACGAACGCAAGGCGATTGCCTTCGGGCGACCAGGCCGGCGCGCCGTTCAGGCCCTCGAAGTTGGTGATCTGCTCACGGCGACCGGTGTCGATGTGCTGGATGAAGATGCGCGGGCGCTTCTGCTCGAAGGAGACATAGGCGATGCGGCGGCCGTCCGGTGCGTAGCGCGGCGAGAGGATCGGCTCACGGGACTGCAGCAGGGTCACGGCGCGCTGGCCATCGTAGTCCGAGCGCTGCAGGGTATAGCGCGTGTTGTTCACCGAGAAACGCTCGGCGGTCACGTACAGCATGCGGGTGGAGAACGCACCCTTCACGCCGGTGAGCTTCTCGAAGGACTGGTCGGCCACGTAGTGCGCCATGTCGCGCAGCTGGTCGGTGGAGCCGCTGACGCTGCCGGCGAACACCTGCTGCTCGGTGGCGACGTTGAACAGGGCGAACTGCACCTGCAGGCGACCACCGGCCGGGGCGATGCTGCCCACCAGGACGTACTGGGCGCCCAGGGCCTTCCAGTCGCGGTAGATCACTTCGCTCGCCTGGGTCGGCAGGCTGATCATGTTCTGCCGCGGGATGGGCTCGAAGAAGCCGGAGTTGCGCAGGTCATTGCCGATGATGTCGGACATGTCCTCGGGCAGGACGTTGCCGCCCTGCCAGCCGAAGGGCACCACCGCGATGGGGGTTGCGCTGTCCCGACCACCCGTAATCAGGAGCGGATCAGCGGCCTGCACGGCACCGACCAGCATGGTCAGGCCGAGCAGGACGATACGAATCAGAGTGTTCACAGACCTAAATCCTCCGGTTTGAAGACGACGCGACGCTGCCTGTACATCCTGTCAAAGGTAGCGCGATCCAATTGTTGCATTTCGGGGATGCGCCCTACGCTGCGCACCGCGGCCACCGCGGAGCTGTCGAAGGGCCCATCGCCACTTGAACGAGTGACGCTGGCGTTGGTGATAGTGCCGTCGGGCAACATCTGAATCAGCAACTCGACGCTCATGCCCGGGCGGGTCGACAGCGGCTTCTGCCAGTTCTCGCTGATCAGCTTGATGATCAGGTCGTCCAGGCTGCCGGCAACCTGGTCGCCCACCTCGTCGGCCAGGGTCTGCTCACGCTCGACAGTGTCGGACAGCAGGTCAGCGAGAGCGGCGGCCTTCTTGTCCTCGGTCGATTTGCGCTTGGCCTCCTCCGCTGCCTTTTTCTTCGCGGCTTCGGCGGCGGCCTTCTTCTTCGCATCCTCGGCAGCCTTCTTCTTCGCGGCCTCGGCTGCAGCTTTCTTCTTCGCCTCTTCAGCGGCTTTCTTCTTGGCCTCGTCGGCAGCCTTCTTCTTGGCTTCCTCTTCCGCCTTCTTCTTGGCGATGTCGGCCTGTTGCTTCTTGGCTTCCTCGGCCTTCTTGGCGTCATCCGCCTTCTTCGCCTCGGCTGCCTCTTCCGCTTTTCGAGCCTCCTCGGCTTTCTTTTGTTCCGCCGCCTTGGCCGCAGCGACCTTCTGCTGCTCCAGCTTCTGCTGCTCGGCCTTCTTCTGCTCCATCTGTTCGGTTTCGTACTGCGGAGCGGCGGCTTTCTTGGCTTCGCCAGCGATCTTCTGGTTGGTCTGGGTGGTCGCCTGGCTCTGCGATTTCAGCTGATAGAGCGTCGCCTGCACGATCGGGCGCGCTGGCGGCAGTTCAGGGGTGAAGGCGAAGCTGACGAACAGCGTGCCGAAGATCAGCACGTGCAGGCCTATGGCCCAGACCGCGGGCCAGAAATAGCTTTCCGATGGGGAGCGTTCGCTCTGCTGCTGCATCAGGGCGCCTCGGTGATCAGCCCGACATTACCCACGCCGGCCTGCTGCAGGCCGCCCATGACGGCCATCACGGAGCCGTAGTCGACGGCTTTGTCACCCCGGACGAAGACCTGGACCTTCTTACCCTGGCTGGTGTTCTGGCTCATGATCGCGGTGACCGCTTGCACCAGTTGCGGCAGCGTGCTGGACGTCTCGCTGGCCTTGCCCTGGTCCGGGTCCACTTCCTCGCCCATGTTCCAGTAGTAGCTCTTGTCGGCCTTGATCGAGATGGTCAGGACGCGAGAGTCGTTGTCCTGCGGCAGCGCCTCGCTGGACACCTTCGGCAGGTCGACCTTGACGCCCTGGTTGAGCATGGGCGCAGTCACCATGAAGATGACCAGCAGCACCAGCATCACATCGATGTAGGGCACCACGTTCATCTCGGCGACCGGCTTGCGTTTTTGGCGAATTCTGGCCATGGCGTGAAACCTGTCCTCTATTGAACCTGCGTCTTATTCGTCGCTGGTGTGCACTTTGCGGTGCAGGATGGCCTGGAACTCGTCGGCGAAGGTGTAGTAGCGACTGATCAGGGTCTCACCACGAGCTGCGAAACGGTTGTACGCAATGACCGCCGGGATCGCCGCGAACAGGCCGATGGCAGTGGCGATCAGCGCTTCGGCGATGCCGGGAGCCACGGTAGCCAGAGTGGCCTGCTGCACCTGGGCCAGACCACGGAAGGAGTTCATGATCCCCCAGACGGTACCGAACAGGCCGATGTAGGGGCTGGTGGAACCGACGGTGGCGAGGAACGGCAGGCTCTGCTCGAGCTTTTCCTCCTCACGGGAAATGGCGACGCGCATGGCACGAGCCACGCCTTCCATCACCGCATCCGGATCGACGCCGGGCTGCTGGCGCAGGCGGGAGAACTCCTTGAAGCCGGCGCGGAAGATCTGCTCGACGCCGGAATCCGGGTCGGGGTTGCTGCCGGCCTGGCGATACAGCTTGGACAGATCGATGCCCGACCAGAAGCGCTCCTCGAAGGTCTCGAGGGACTTCTTCGCCGCGCGCAGCAGGTTGCTGCGCTGGAAAATCATGATCCACGAGGTGACCGAAGCGGCCACCAGAGTGAGCATGACCAGTTGCACCACGATGCTGGCGTTGCTGATCAGGCTCCACATGGAGGTATGGTCGACGACGTTGGCTTCCACGCTTAGTCTCCTGCAGGGGGTTGGCCCGGTACGGCGGCGAAGGCTGAACGCAGCGCTTCGGGGATCGCCCGGGGTTTCAAACTGTCGGCGCGCACACAGGCCACCAGGAACTGCCCTTCACAGAGCAGCGCATCATCCGTAGCCCGCCTCACCTGTTGACGAAAGCGCAGGCTGGCACGGTTCAATTCGATCACTTCGGCGCTGATGGTCAGCTCGTCGTCGAGCCGGGCGGGAGCGTGGTAACGCGCCTCGGCCGAATGCACGACGAAGAGCAGGTTCTCCCCTACCAGCTCGGACTGGGCAAAACCCAGGCTTCGCAGGCACTCGGTGCGAGCCCGCTCCATGAACTTGAGGTAGTTGACGTAATAGACGATGCCACCGGCATCGGTGTCTTCGTAATAGACGCGGCTCCGATGCACGAAAGGCTGGGCCCCATTTTGCGCGCGCATACTCTAGTGCTTACTCCAAAGGTTGCCAATCAGGCCGGGCACTGTTTTTTCACCCCCAGCGCCCGCCGCTCGGTTCGACAGCGATTTCCCCTATTCGTCCCCCACCCCGAACAAATCGTCGGTGGGTGACTCGGCCATGCGCTTGGGCAGGTTCAAGCCGAAGTGCAGGTAGGCGTGTCGGGTGACCACGCGCCCACGGGGGGTGCGCATGATGTAGCCCTGCTGGATCAGGTAGGGCTCCAGCACATCCTCGATGGTGTGGCGCTCCTCGCTGATCGCAGCGGCCAGGTTGTCGATGCCCACCGGGCCACCGTCGAACTTGTCGATCATCGCCAGCAGCAGACGCCTGTCCTGGTGGTCGAAGCCACGCTCGTCGACATCCAGCAGGTTCAGCGCCTGGTCGGCGATCACCCGCGTGATCTGGCCCTTGCCACGCACTTCCGCGAAATCGCGCACGCGGCGCAGCAGGCGGTTGGCGATGCGCGGGGTGCCACGGGCACGACGGGCGATTTCGAAGGCTCCCTCGGGCTCGATGTGCAGCCCCAGGATGCCGGCGGAACGGGTGACGATGCTGGTCAGGTCCTGGGTGCTGTAGAACTCCAGGCGCTGGACGATGCCGAAACGGTCGCGCAGCGGGTTGGTCAGCATGCCGGCGCGCGTAGTGGCGCCGACTAGGGTGAAGGGCGGCAGGTCGAGCTTGATCGAACGAGCCGCAGGGCCTTCGCCGATCATGATGTCGAGCTGGAAGTCCTCCATCGCCGGGTACAGCACCTCTTCGACGATGGGCGACAAACGGTGGATTTCGTCGACGAAAAGCACGTCGCCGGACTCCAGGTTGGTCAAGAGCGCAGCCAGGTCACCGGGGCGCTCCAGCACCGGGCCGGACGTGCTCTTGATCGATACCCCCATTTCCTGGGCGATGATGTTGGCCAGGGTGGTCTTGCCGAGGCCCGGCGGGCCGAAGATCAGCGTGTGGTCGAGAGCCTCGTTGCGCCCGCGGGCCGCCTGGATGAACAGCTCCATCTGCTCGCGCACGGTGGGCTGGCCCACGTAGTCGGCAAGGCTCAGCGGGCGGATGGCGCGGTCCAGCTGCTCGTCGCGGTCGCGGCTGCTGGCGGTTATCAGGCGGTCTGCTTCGATCATGCGGTGTTACACCATTCCTTTCAGGGCGCGGCGGATCAGTTCTTCGCTGGACAGCCCTTCTTCCTTGATGGCGGCAACGGCACGGCTGGCTTCCTGGGGCTTGAAGCCCAGGGATATCAAGGCGCTCAGCGCATCACTCTCGGCGCTGGAAACCTTGGCGTTGAGCGGTTCGACCACCAGGGTGGAAATGCTCGGCATGGTTTCCCAGGCCTTGAAGCGGTCCTTCAGCTCCACCAGCAGGCGCTCGGCGGTCTTCTTGCCGACACCCGGGATCTTCACCAGGGTCGAGGTGTCCTGGGCCTGCACGCAACGCACCAGCTCGTCCACTTCCAGCCCGGACATCAGCGCCAGGGCCAGCTTGGGGCCGACGCCATTGAGGCGGATCAGCTCGCGGAACAGTTCGCGCTCGCGCTTCTCGAAGAAGCCGTAGAGCAGGTGCGCGTCCTCGCGCACCACCAGATGGGTGTGCAGGGTCACGGGCTCGCCGGTCGAGGGCAGGCGGTAGAGGGTGGTCATGGGCACTTCCAGCTCGTAGCCGACGCCATTGACATCGAGAATCAGGTGCGGCGGCTGTTTTTCCGCCAGGGTGCCACGCAAACGTCCAATCACGAAGTGCGTCCTTATATGGGGTTACAAACGGAGCCGTCCGCCGCGGCGCTTGGCGGTGGCGAGGCCGTGCGGGATCAGGCTCTGCCGGTGATGCGCATGGCACAGGGCGATGGCCAGGGCATCCGAGGCGTCGATCTGGGGCTTCTGCACCAGCTTGAGCAGGTGCATGACCATCATCTGCACCTGCTGCTTGTCGGCGCCACCGGTGCCGGCGATGGCCTGCTTGACCTGGCTGGCGCTGTACTCGGCCACCTCCAGCCCCTCCTCGCTCGCGGCGACGATGGCGGCGCCACGGGCCTGGCCCAGTTTGAGCGCGGAGTCGGCGTTGCGCGCCATGAAGACCTTCTCGATGCCCATGGTCACCGGCCCGTAGGTCTGGATGACCTCGCGCACGCCACGGAAGACGATCAGCAGGCGCTCCTGCAACTCGCCACTGCCGGTGCGGATGCAGCCGGACGCGACGTATTCACAACCGCGCCCGGTGTCGCGGACCACGCCGTAACCGGTGATGCGCGAACCAGGGTCGATACCGAGGATGAGGGTCATTGCAGCTCTATATCAGGTGCCCAAGTAAAAAAGCCGAAGCGTCCGCTCCGGCTTTTTCGTGTCAGCCCAGCTGGGCCATCACATCGTCGGGAATGTCCACGTTGCTGTAGACGTTCTGCACGTCGTCCAGGTCCTCGAGCATGTCGATGAGCTTCATCACCTTCTGCGCGGTTTCCAGGTCGGTGATGGGCGCGGTGATCGAGGGGATCATCGCCACTTCAGCCTCGTCGCCCTTGAAACCGGCGGCGGTGAGCGCTTCGTTGACACTG
Source organism: Pseudomonas sp. Pc102 (assembly GCF_018408275.1). NCBI lineage: Bacteria > Pseudomonadati > Pseudomonadota > Gammaproteobacteria > Pseudomonadales > Pseudomonadaceae > Pseudomonas > Pseudomonas sp. Pc102. The sequence goes on from NZ_AP021905.1 coordinate 4,946,290, forward strand.
AGGAAGTCGGCGAACGAGGTGTAGACCTCCACCGAACCGTCGTCCGCTGCGACCACGTCGTCGGCGCCCGCTTCCAGGGCCGCTTCCATCAGGGCGTCTTCGTTCACGCCAGGGGCGTAGCTGATCTGACCCTTGCGATCGAACATGTAGGCCACCGAACCATCGGTACCGAGGTTGCCGCCGCACTTGCTGAATGCGTGTCGCACTTCGGCGGCGGTGCGGTTGCGGTTGTCGGTCATGGCTTCGACGATGATCGCCACGCCGCTCGGCGCGTAACCCTCGTAGCTCAGCTCGACCATGTTGTCGGCTTCGTTGGAACCGGCGCCGCGGGCGATCGCGCGATCGATGGTGTCGCGGGTCATGTTGGCGGTGAGCGCCTTGTCCACGGCCAGGCGCAGACGCGGGTTGTCCGCCGGGTTGCCGCCGCCGTGCTTGGCCGCGACGGTCAGCTCACGGATGAGCTTGGTGAAGATCTTGCCGCGCTTGGCGTCCTGACGCTCCTTGCGGTGCTTGATGTTGGCCCATTTGGAATGACCCGCCATAACTGACTCCGTGCTTTCTGGTGGCGGCGGCGCATCGGGCGCCGCCGTCGGGGTGGAACGATTTACTCGGCCTTGGGCTGTTCGCGCAGGCGGATGTGCAGCTCGCGCAGTGCCTTGCCATCCACGGTGCCCGGCGCCTGGGTCATGACGTCACCGGCGCTCTGGGTTTTCGGGAAGGCGATCACTTCGCGGATCGAGGCGGCGCCGGTCATCAGCATGACCAGGCGATCGAGGCCGAAGGCCAGGCCGCCGTGCGGCGGGGCGCCGTACTTCAGCGCGTCGAGGAGGAAGCCGAACTTCTCTTCCTGCTCGGCATCGTCGATGCCCAGTACGCGGAACACCGCCTGCTGCATGGACTTGTCGTGGATGCGGATGGAGCCGCCGCCCAGTTCGGTGCCGTTGAGCACCATGTCGTAGGCACGGGACAGCTTGCCGGCCGGGTTGGCCTCCAGCTCCTCCGGGGTGCACTTGGGCGCGGTGAACGGGTGGTGCAGCGAGGTCAGGCTGCCGTCGTCGTTCTCTTCGAACATCGGGAAGTCCACGACCCACATCGGCGCCCACTCCTTGGTGAGCAGGTTGAGGTCATGGCCGACCTTGATGCGCAGCGCACCCAGGGCGTCGCAGACGACCTTGGCCTTGTCGGCGCCGAAGAACACGATGTCGCCATCGACCGCACCGACGCGGTCGAGGATCACGTTCAGGTTGGGCTCGGCGATGTTCTTGACGATCGGCGACTGCAGGCCGTCAACGCCCTTGGCGCGCTCGTTGACCTTGATGTAGGCCAGGCCCTTGGCGCCATAGATGCCGACGAACTTGGTGTAGTCGTCGATCTGCTTGCGCGGCATGCTCGCGCCGCCCGGCACGCGCAGCGCGGCGACACGGCCCTTCGGATCGTTGGCAGGGCCGGAGAAGACCTTGAACTCGACGTCTTTCAGTTGATCGGCGACATCGACCAGTTCCAGCGGGATGCGCAGGTCGGGCTTGTCCGAACCGTAGCGGCGCATGGCTTCCTCGAAGGGCATGTGCGGGAACTCGTCGAACTCGACGTCGAGGACTTCCTTGAATAGCTGGCGCACCATCTTCTCGGTAATGGCGATGATGTCGCTCTCGTCGAGGAAGCTAGTCTCGATGTCGATCTGGGTGAATTCCGGCTGGCGGTCGGCACGCAGGTCTTCGTCGCGGAAGCACTTGGCGATCTGGTAGTAGCGATCGAAGCCGGCAACCATCAGCAGTTGCTTGAACAACTGGGGCGATTGCGGCAGGGCGAAGAAGTTGCCCGGGTAGGTACGGCTCGGCACCAGGTAATCACGCGCACCTTCCGGAGTCGGACGACCGAGGATCGGGGTCTCGACATCGAGGAAGCCGTTCTCGTCCAGGTAGCGGCGGATGCTGCTGGTGATGCGCGCACGCAGCTTCAGCTTGGCGGCCATTTCCGGGCGACGCAGGTCGATGAAGCGATAACGCAGGCGGGTCTCTTCGCCGACGTCGGAGTATTCGTCCAGTGGGAAGGGCGGAGTCTCGGCCTGGTTGAGGACCTCGAGCTCGTAGCCCAGCACTTCGATGGCGCCGGATGCCATGTTGGCGTTGACGGCGCCAGCCGGGCGCGGACGCACCTTGCCGGTGACCTTGACGACGTATTCGCTGCGCACGCGGTCGGCCTTGGCGAAGGTCTCGGCGCGATCCGGGTCGAACACGACCTGGGCCAGGCCTTCACGATCACGGATGTCGAGGAAGATGACCCCGCCGTGGTCACGGCGACGGTGGACCCAGCCGCAAAGGGTGATTTCCTGGCCGTCCAGGCTCTCGTTCAGTTGGCCGCAATAGTGGCTGCGCATCATGGTCGTGTTTCGCTTCTCTTGAGTCTTGAATTCGTCGGGCCGCCAGTGTGCGTGCCGTCGATGACCGCGGGCGGGCGGTGAATCGCCGCCGGGCATCGGGACCACACTGCCGCAGGCCGGGGACCGGTGGCAAAGGGGCGGATTATATATGGTTAATCGATACCGCGCAGCCGCCCGCCGGAAGCCTTTCTATACTCAAGAGCCCAAGCCCGTGGAGGACGCCCATGGCCACGCCGCGCCCCGTCGACATCACCGCAGACCTCCTGGATGACTTCCGCCAGGAAACCCGCGAACAGTTCTCCCGCTGCGAGCACCTGCTGATCGAGCTGGAACGTCACCCCGATGACGACGAACGCCTGCGCGAACTGTTCCGCCTGGTGCACACGCTCAAGGGCAACCTCGGCTACGTCGGCCTGGACCGCCTGAACATCCTGCCGCAGGCCCTGGAGGATGTGCTCGCCAGGCTGCGCGAGGGCAGCCTGGCCTTCGACAGCCTGCTGGGCGACATCCTCCTGCTGCTGCAGGACCGCCTGCGCGCGCAGATCGAGCAGGCGCTGAGCGGCGACACCCGGGAGCAGGAGGATGTACGCCCGCTGAGCAAGGCCCTCAGGACCCTGGCCAGCGCCCCCGCCCAACGCCAGGCGGAACTGCGCAGCGCCCTGCTGCACCGGCTGGACCCAAGCACCCGCCTGCTGCCCCCGGAACCCGAGGCGAAGAGCGACGGTCCCTTGGCTCGCCACGACCTGGAGGACGAGCCCGACCTGCGTTTTTTCGTCGAACTCATGGCCGCGGCGGAGAACCGCTCGCGCTTCTGGCTGGGCCGTGGCCAGCGCCAGCTGGAACTCGCCCTGGCGATGAACGAGCGCGCCGGGCGCCCCGTATCGCCCCGCCAGTTGGCCGCCGCCGTGTGCCTGCACGACCTGGGCATGGCGCTGCTGCCACTGGAACTGCTGCACAAGCAGGAACCCCTGAACCATGACGAGCGCCGGCGCATGCAATCCCACCCGCGCATGGGGGCGGAACTGCTCAAGCGCATGCCGCAATGGGAGGACGCCGCCGAGATCATCCTGCAGCACCAGGAGCACGCCGACGGCAGCGGCTACCCCAAGGGCCTGCGCGAAACGGAGATCAGCCCCGGCGCACTGATCCTGAACATCGTCGACACCTTCGACGCCCGCACCCACGAGCGGGCCCACCAGACCCTGAGCAAGCGCCCGCTGCTGCGCGCCATCCTCGAAATCAACGGCCTGGGCGGCAGCCAGTTCAGCGCCTACTGGGTCGACATCTTCAATCTCTGCCTGCAGGAAGACCCCACCCTCGCCCACCTTTGACTCGGTTGTCGCCCCTACGGCGCCTGACTAAGCTGCCCACGCAGCCCGACCACTCGCGGCGGGGCAGAATGAATCGAGGAGTCCAGATGCAGGCGCTAGCAGGGAAGGTCGCGGTGGTGACGGGGGCGGGATCGGGCATCGGCCGGGCACTGGCCCACCAACTGGCTGCCGAGGGCTGCCACCTGGCGCTGGCGGATCTTGATCGGGAAAATCTCGCCGAAGTCGCCCGGGAACTCGACCGCCACGACCTCAAGATCACCACCCACCTCCTGGACGTGGCCGAGCGCGCAGCGGTCTATGCCTTCGCCGACGAGGTGCTCGCGGCGCACGGCAGCGTGCAACTGGTGATCAACAATGCAGGCGTCGCCCTCTCGCAGACCGTCGCGGAACTGCGTTACGACGACTTCGAATGGATCATGGGCATCAACTTCTGGGGCGTGGTGCATGGCACCAAGGCCTTCCTGCCCCACCTGCTGAAGAACAACGAAGGGCAGATCGTCAACGTCTCCAGCATCTTCGGCATCATCAGCCTGCCCACCCAGGGTGCCTACAACGCCAGCAAGTTCGCCGTGCGCGGCTTCACCGAAGCCCTGCGTCAGGAACTGGCGCACACCGGCGTACGCGCCAGCTGCGTGCACCCCGGCGGCATCCGCACCAACATCGCCAGGGCCGCGCGCTTCTACCAGGGCCCGGATGGGCGCCAGGATGCCGCCCGCGCCGCCGCGCAGTTCGACAAGGTGGCCCGCACGACGCCCGAGGAAGCGGCCCGGGTGATCATCGAAGGCATCCGGCGGCAGCGCCCGCGCATTCTCATCGGGGCCGACGCGCGCCTGCTCGACCGCATCCAGCGGCTGCTACCGGCCGGCTATCCACGCGTCCTGGCAAGACTGCTCGGCCGCCGTTGAACCTCCCGGCGATCGATAGCCTCAAAGCATCGCAACGATTGACACACGCCAGGATCGACCCTGGGGCGCTCTATGCTAGGCTCTGCCGCATCACGGGCCCCAGCCAGGCCCCGGCCACTGAGAGGAGTAAAGGCATGGAAATCAATATCGGAATCGCCGAACAGGATCGCGCCGCGATCGCCGAGGGCCTGTCCCGCCTGCTGGCGGACACCTACACCCTCTACCTCAAGACCCACAACTTCCATTGGAACGTCACCGGGCCGATGTTCAACACCCTGCACCTGATGTTCGAAGGGCAGTACACCGAACTGGCGCTGGCCGTGGACTCCATCGCCGAGCGCATCCGTGCACTGGGCTTCCCGGCACCCGGCACCTACGCCGCCTACGCGCGCCTGTCGTCGATCAAGGAAGAGGAAGGCGTACCGTCTTCGGACGACATGATCCGCCAGCTGGTCCAGGGCCAGGAGGCCGTCGTGCGCACCGCTCGCGGCATCTTCCCGCTGCTGGACAAGGTCAGCGACGAGCCGACTGCCGACCTGCTCACCCAGCGCATGCAGGTCCATGAGAAGACCGCCTGGATGCTGCGCAGCCTGCTCGCCAGCTGACCCTGACGGACGCGTGCAAAGGCCCGGTTCTCCGGGCCTTTCGCTATGCGCAAAAGCCGGCCTGAACTATGCTCTGGCAATCCGCTCCCGACACAGTGACGCGAATGAGTCAGCCGCCGAAACCTCCCCTGCTCATCGAGCTATTCCCCGAAGAAACCCGCGAGGCAGCCGAGTTGCTCAAGCAGGCGGTCCCCCTCATGGTGCGCCACGACATTCCGCCGAATCCCGTCCACTACGCGCTCTGGTACACCTACAGCAAAGGCCTGGAGCCCGACCTCAACCGGCGCCTGGACAAGATCGTCAAGGACTTCGACAGCTTCCCGCCCGACTCGGCCATCAAGCTGTTCCGCGACTACATCATCCGCGGAGAGCTCGACGCCGCCCGCGCCGGGCAGCAACAGGTCATCGAACTGGTCGACGACATCGAGTCCGGCGTGAGCCGCAGCGTGGTGGGCAGCACCGCCTATCAGCACAGCCTCACCCTCGGCCTCGCCGCGCTGCACGATCCGATCATCGACGACCTGCCCAGCGTCCTCGGTGAACTGCAACAGAGCACCCAGCTGATGCAGGAGCAGCAGGAGCAGTTCCTCTACCGCCTGCGTGCCGCCCAGTCGGAGATCCAGAACCTGCGCAACCAGCTGGAGAAAGCGCAGATGGCAGCGACCCTGGACAGCCTGACCCAGGTGTTCAACCGCCACGCCTTCACCCGACTGCTGGAGCAGGCCCTGGCCAGCACCCATGAAGGGCTGGCCCTGGTGATGCTGGATATCGACCACTTCAAGCAGTTCAACGACCATTTCGGTCACCCGCTGGGGGACCGCGTGCTGCAGCATGTCGGCCAGTTGCTGCGCGAACTCCTGCCACCCCGTGCCATGGCGGCACGCTACGGCGGTGAGGAGTTCTGCGTGGTACTGCGGGATTGCCACGACCTGGCCACCGCCCACCAGTTCGCCGAAACCCTGCGCCAGAAATTCCAGGCCCTGCGGGTGAAGGTACGCCGCACGGACCAGATCCTCGACACCATCACCGCCAGCTTCGGCCTGGCCCTGGCAGAGCCCGGCGACAACCTTGAAAGCCTGCTGACCCGCGCGGACGATGCGCTCTACCAGGCCAAGCGCAATGGCCGCAACCAGGTCCATCCGCAAGCCCCGGAAGCGGCCCTAACCGCTTGATTTGAGTAGCCCTCCTCTTTGCTGTTAAATACGGCCCGGTGCTCCCGGCCTCAAGTTGCCGAGGCCCGGAAACGACCGCCCAGCCCAGCCCTCCCTTCACCTGGATACGCTACTGGACGGTCTTTCCGACGTGAGCGTTATCAAGGTGAGTCCATTGAACATGTTGAAGATCGTCCATCTGCTGACGGGCGCTGCCGCCCTGCTGTTGTCCTTCATTCCCAGCCTGCGAACCGATGCCCTGCCCTACCTGCAACAACCCGATGCCATCTACCTGGCGCTGCTCGGTGCGCTCAACCTGCTACTCGCACCGGTAGTGCCTACCTGGGCCAAGGGCCTGCACAACCAGCTGCAGGGCGTCGTCTCCGCCCTGCTGGTCCTGGCCGTCGTGCTGCAGACCCTCATCCTGCTGGCGCCGCTGTCCACCATCGGCGACCAGCCCGCCATCCTGCTCAGCCTGCTGGCCGTCATCGCCGCCGTCCTGCTGCACCTGGCGATCAACCTGCGCAAGGTCACCCAGGCCGCACCGCTGCCCCAGGACATGTCCAACCGTGAGACGGGCACGGTGAAGTGGTTCAACACGTCCAAGGGCTTCGGCTTCATCTCCCGCGACTCCGGCGATGACATCTTCGTGCACTTCCGTGCCATTCGCGGCGAAGGCCACCGCGTACTGATCGAAGGCCAGCGCGTGGAGTTCTCCGTCATGCAGCGCGACAAGGGCCTGCAAGCCGAGGATGTGATCGCCGCGCTGCCCGGCCGCCGCTGAATCCGGCAGTAAAGAAAAGCCCGCCAGATGGCGGGCTTTTTCATGCCTTCAATAATGAGGGGGCGGTGCCTCTTCCTCACCGCCGCCGAATTGACCGAGCAGTTCCTCCTGGCGCTTGGCCAGCGCGGCAAGCTGGAGCTGCAGACGCTCGACCACCCGCTGCTGCGCTACCAGCACGTCGTTGAACGCCTGGATGGTGTCGTCCTGGAAAGCCAGGCGGGTCTCCAGTTCGTTGATACGTGCTTCCAGGCTCATGGCTCGACCTCCGCGAAGCGAAAATCTCCGGTCAGCACCAGGCGCAGCCTGGCCATCACCTCAGCGACCTGCTCCAGCGAATAGGGCTGTGCCGGATGGCGGCCCCAGACCGGAGCCGGCCAGGCGGCATCCTCGCGACGCCGCACGATGACATGCATGTGCAACTGGCTCACGACGTTGCCGAGGGTGGCGACGTTCATCTTGTCGGCACCGAAGCTGTCCTTGAGCACCTCCGCCAAGCGCGTGGTTTCGTTCCAGAGGCGAAGCTGATCGTCGGCGTCGAGCTGGAACAGCTCGCTGACCTCCTCGCGACGGGGCACGAGGATGAACCAGGGGTAGTGCGAGTCATTCATCAGCAGCAGGCGGCACAGGGGGAAATCCCCCACCGGCAGGCAATCCTGCTGCAGTCTCTGATCCAGGGCGAACATAGCGACCTCTCCTGTTCTACCGGGGGTGAGCCCCGAGCTTAGTCCCGCCCCGGCGACAGGCAAAGCTGAACGACGAGGTGGAAAACGGCGCGCAGGATACCCAAGGAATCCGGGCAGCGGAATCATCGCAACGCCTTCCTCTATATAGAGGCAGAGCCGATGCGTTCCGAAAGTGCGCACCGGTTACGGTGACGCACCAAAATCGCCCACCCACACCCCGACCGTTACCCACCTTCACACTCGCACCACGACGGAGCACGGGCCTAGCCGACACGGCGTGACGCCGCAACCCCCGAAAAGCACAAAAAGGCCGCCCAACCGGCCGTTCGCCAGCCACCACGGCAGAGCGAGCCGGATGAGGATGCCGCTCAGGAACACGCCATCCGTCTCACGCCGATAAATTTTCCTGGCGACAACCCCACTTTGAGCACGGTTGTTGCTTTAGACCGGACAAGGTCGCAGCAGGCACTAACGCGTGCATGCGCACCGCCTTCGGAGTGCTGCCAGAAGGCTGTCGAACAGCCATCGGAAGCGCACAACCAATGAAGGACGGAAGTGCAGGCTTAGTTGCCCTAAGTGCCTGGCCAGACCGCATAAAAATACGAAACGAAGGGATTGCAAGGCGAAAACTACGAATATGCGACATGCTCACACCGAATTTGCGACATGGCCGTGAAGATTTCGTAAGGAATAGAGTTGAACTATCGCCAACATAGACGTCGTGCTATAAGTTAGCGCCGACACAAAAAGAAAGAACCGCCTTCCATATATAAGAAAGCGGCGAGAATCTTCAAAACCAAAGGAGCAATCACAATGCAAGTGATGAAGTGGAGCGCACTGGCCCTGGCCGTGACCGCCGGTACCACCCAACTGGCATTCGCCAGCGCCCAGGACGAGTCCAAGGGCTTCGTGGAAGACAGCAAGCTGTCCGTTCTGAACAAGAACTACGCCTTCTACCGTGACTTCCGTAACAACGGCGTCAACAACGGCGGCAGCGCTACCAACCAGAACTACCGTAACGAGTGGGCCCACGGCATCCTGGCCAACTACCAGTCGGGCTACACCCAAGGTACCGTTGGCTTCGGCGTTGATGCTCATGGCGCGCTGGGTATCAAACTCAACAGCGGTGGCGGCACTTCCGGCACCGGCCTGATGCCGATCGGCAGCGATGGCAAAGCCCAGGATGATTACTCGTACGCTGGCGGCGCCGTAAAGGTTCGCGTATCCAATACCGAACTGAAATACGGCAACCTGATTCCGACCGCCCCGGTCTTCGCCACTGGTACCGCACGCCTGTTCCCGGGCAGCGCCGAAGGCTTTCAAATCCTGAGCAGTGAGGTTGAAGGCCTTTCCATCGACGCGGGTCACTTCACCTCGATTCGCGATGGCAGTGCATCAACCAATCGCGATGGCAAGATCAACCTTGCCTATGGCGGCGGCTCAAATGCCAATGCACTGAATGGCCCCGTCGTGATTGATGCTAAGAGCGCAGATTATCTCGGCGGCTCTTACACCGTGAACGATCAGCTGTCTGTCAGCCTGTACGGTGTTGAGCTGGAGGATATCTATCGCCAGTACTACGGCAACGTGAATTACAGCCTGCCGCTGGCTGAAGATCAGGCACTTGGCTTCGATTTCAACATTTATCGCACCACCGATGAAGGCAGCGCAAAAGCTGGTGACATCTCCAACACCGCCTTCTCTCTGGCTGCCTCTTACTCAATTGGCGCCCATAAGCTAACTCTGGCTCACCAACGCGTAAATGGTGATGAGCCCTTTGACTACATCCTGATGGATGGTCAAAACTCCGGCGACTCCATTTTCCTCGCAAACTCCGTTCAGTACTCCGACTTCAACGCTCCAAATGAGCGTTCCTGGCAGGTCCGCTATGACCTGAACATGGCAACTCTTGGGGTTCCTGGCCTTAGCTTCATGGCTCGCTACATCACCGGTAGCCACGCTGACGGGACCAGTGCTGATCCTACTGGCGCATATGCAGGCGCCTTCGGCAATGATGGTAAAGAGTGGGAGCGCGACATCGAAGCCAAGTATGTAGTCCAAGAGGGACCTGCTAAGGATCTGTCCTTCCGCATTCGCCATGCGTCGTGGCGCGCCAACAACGACATGGGCGGCTTCTACTCCAGCGGCAGCAGCGCTATTGACGAAGTCCGCGTCATCACCGAGTACCCGCTGGACATCCTGTAATACAGGACCAGCTGTTACTTCGATACAAAGAGCCCGGCTTATGCCGGGCTCTTTCTTTATATATGCCTACGCACGCGTAGTTGAAAGCTATCACCAACTAAAAACTTGTCATATCGGTCAGAGTGGCAACGCATAAGTCCCGGTTACATGGGCTACCAACTCTTCCTCCATCCCCTGCGAATATAGCGACACCTCACACACCGCCTGCCTCCTGCTCAACCTGAGTATCCGAGCCTCCGCCATCAGGTCCAGCGGCTGTGGCCGGGCCAGGAAGTTGATATTGAGGTTGCTGGTCACGGCCATCTCCACCCGACCGAGGCGACCCAGCACCACCGCGTACATCGCCGCATCGGCCAGCGCCATGAGGGTCGGGCCGGAAAGCGTGCCGCCCGGGCGCACCAATTTGGGCTGGAACGGGACCCGCGCCAGTGCACCCGTCGCGTCCAGGCGCTCGATACGCAAGTCGATATCCTCCGCCATCGGCACCCCCGTGCGGATCAATGCCTCCACCTGCCCAGCACTCAAACCGCCCATCGCCCCTCCCCTTTCCGATTACCGGGCCGCAACCTGTACGCGCCCCAACGAGCGCCGTACAATGCCGAGCCAATAAAACCCATCGCAACCGACGAAACGGCCAAACATGCGTACCAGTCAGTACCTGCTCTCCACCCTGAAGGAAACCCCCACCGACGCGGTGGTGATCAGTCATCAGCTGCTGCTGCGCGCGGGCATGATCCGCAAGCTGGCCTCCGGTCTCTACACCTGGCTGCCGATGGGCCTGCGCGCGCTGCGCAAGGCCGAGGCGATCGTACGTGAGGAAATGAACGCCGCCGGCGCCCTCGAGGTGCTGATGCCGGCCATCCAGCCCGCCGAGCTCTGGCAGGAATCCGGTCGTTGGGAACAGTACGGTCCCGAGCTGCTGCGCCTGAAGGACCGTCACGGCCGCGACTTCTGCGTCGGCCCGACCCACGAGGAAGTGATCACCGACCTCGCGCGCAACGAGCTGAACAGCTACAAGCAGCTGCCGATCAACCTGTACCAGGTACAGACCAAGTTCCGCGACGAAATCCGTCCGCGCTTCGGCCTGATGCGCGGCCGCGAATTCATCATGAAGGACGCCTACTCCTTCCACAGCACCCAGGAATCCCTGCAGGAAACCTACGACGTGATGTACGGCGCCTACTGCAAGGTCTTCACCCGCCTGGGCCTGAACTTCCGCCCCGTGCAGGCCGACAACGGCTCCATCGGCGGCAGCGGCTCCCATGAATTCCACGTACTCGCCGAATCGGGCGAGGACGACATCGTCTTCAGCGACAGCTCCGACTACGCCGCCAACATCGAGAAGGCCGAAGCCGTACCGCGTGAAACCGCTCGTGGTGCCGCCACCGAGGAACTGCGCCTGGTCGACACCCCCGATACCAAGACCATCGCAGCCTTGGTCGAGAAGTTCGGCCTGCCCATCGAGAAAACCATCAAGACCCTGGTCGTCCACGGCGCCGAGGAAGGCACGCTGGTCGCCCTGATCGTCCGTGGCGACCACGAGCTGAACGAAATCAAGGCCTCCAACCAGGCCCTGGTCGCCAGCCCCCTGGTATTCGCCAGCGAAGAAGAACTGCGTGCCGCCATCGGCGCCGGTGCCGGCTCCCTCGGCCCGCTGAACCTGCCGATGCCCTGCATCGTCGACCGTTCCGTAGCCCTGATGAGCGACTTCGCCATCGGCGCCAACGTCGACGACAAGCACTACTTCGGCGTCAACTGGGAGCGCGACCTGCCCCTGCCGGAAGTCGCCGACCTGCGCAACGTCGTCGCCGGTGACCCCAGCCCTGATGGCAAAGGCACCCTGGTGATCAAGCGTGGCATCGAAGTGGGCCATATCTTCCAGCTCGGCACCAAGTACAGCGAGGCGATGAAGCTCAGCGTGCTCGGTGAGAACGGCAAGCCCGTCACCCTGATCATGGGCTGCTACGGCATCGGCGTTTCCCGCGTCGTGGCCGCCGCCATCGAGCAGAGCTACGACGAGCGCGGCATCCTCTGGCCGGACGCCCTGGCGCCCTTCCAGGTCGCCCTGGTGCCGCTCAAGTACGAGACGCCGGCGGTCAAGGAAGCCACCGACAAGCTCTATGCCGACCTCACCGCCGCCGGCATCGAAGTGCTGCTGGACGACCGCGACAAGAAGACCAGCCCCGGCGTGAAATTCGCCGACATGGAGCTGATTGGCATCCCCCACCGCATCGTGGTGAGTGAGCGCGGCCTGGCCGAAGGCAACCTGGAATACAAGAGCCGCCGCGAGACCGATAGCCAGGCTGTCGCCGTCGACGAGGTTCTGTCCTACATCACAGCACGCGTCCGTCGCTGATCGAGAAGAAATGTTCAAGCGTAGTTCCATCCGCCTCACCGGCGCCGCCCTCAGCGGCGCCCTCTTCCTCAGCGGCTGCGCCAACCACCTGCCCCAACGGGCCGAACACGAGGAGCGCGTCGAGCGCAAGCTGCTGAGCCATGAGCTGCAGATCGACGTCGGCGAGCCACGTGTGCTGGAACTGCCGCAACGCCGCGTGCGTGTGAACGAACAGAAGACCTTCGAGGTGACCGAGTTCGAAGTCACCCGTCGCTACGACCGCTACACGCCCTACCAGCCCTGGCGCGAGATCTACGAGATCCCGCTGGGCGCCGTGGCCGTGGTGGCCGGTGTCGGTGCCAACGTGCTCAACGTGGTGCTTCTGGGCAGCCTGCCCGATACCGCGACCAAGGACTGGATCAGCTACGGTTTCGCCGGCCTCAATCCCTTCATGAACGTCGAGTCCAATGGCCGCTCCGAACAGAACCTGGCCGATATCGACGAGCAGCAGCGCGACAAGCGCGTCGAATACTCCAGCCTGCCCTGGGCCGAGCGCCCGGTGCTGGTGACCGCCGGCAAGCAGAGCAACGAGCTGCTCACCGACCGCCACGGCGTCTTGCGCCTGAACCTGCTCGATGGCCCCTTCGCCGAGCAGGACACCAGCCGCATCGGCAAGCTGCTGCTCAGTGTGGAAGACCCGCTCGACGGCACCCGCTCCGAATCCAGCCTGATGGTCAGCCGCTCCCTGCGCGGCAAGCTGCAGGAAGCCCACGCACTGATCTTCGAGGACCTGGAAGACGATGAAGTGCCGCAGTGGGTGCATCGGGTCAAGCGCCTGTCCGAGCTGGGCCTCGAAGAGGAAGCCAGCGAGTTGGAACAGAGCCTGATCGAGCTGACCCGCAACGACCCCGAGCTGCAGCAGGAATTCCTCAAGGCCTTGATGAAGGACGCAGGGCGCCTGGCCGCCGACCCCGGCGAAAGCGACTGACCCCAGCATGCCCGCGCCCTGGCCAACGCTGCTCCTCAGCGGCCTGCTGGCGCTGGCGGCCCCCGCCTTCGGCAGCCTGCGCCAGGCGCCGGAGCCCGAACTGCGGCAATTGCTGCAACGCACGGTCGCCGAGGCCGACAGCTTCGGCGATCGATTCGACGCCGAAGTCTGGCTGCTCGACATGTCCACCCGCCTGAAGCGCTACGTGCCCGACCCGGCCGAGCGCCTGGAACTGCTCAGGCAGGTGCACCACGAGGCGAGCAAGGCCGGCCTCAGGCCGGACCTGGTGCTGGCGCTGATCCATACGGAAAGCCGTTTCGACCGTTTCGCCATCTCCGCAGTGGGCGCCCAGGGCATGATGCAGGTGATGCCCTTCTGGAAGGCCGAGCTGGGCCGCCCCCAGGACAACCTCACCGACAACGCCACCAACCTGCGCTACGGCTGCACCATCCTGAGCTACTACCTGAAGAAGGAACGGGGGGACATCAACCGGGCACTGGCGCGCTACAACGGCAGCCTCGGCGAAAGCTGGTACCCGGCCAAGGTGGTCGGGCTGTGGCAGGACATCTGGTACGTACGCCCCTAGCGGCGCACGATGAAACCGGCGATCCCTTGCAAGGGCTGCTCTTGCAGCTCGACCGCCGTCACCTTCGCCCCGCCGGGGCCCTGCTCGAGCCAGGCGGCCAGTTCGCGCACCGCCGGTTCCTCCCCCTCGAACAGCACCTCCACGCGGCCGTCCGCCAGGTTGCGCACCCAGCCATCCAGATCGAGGCGGTCCGCCTGATCCTGGGTCGACTGGCGGTAGGAGACACCCTGGACCTTGCCGCTGACATAGCCGTGCAGACAGATGCGCGCCATGCTCATTCCCCTTCCTTCAGAGCGGCCAGGCGCTCGTTGAGTCCGGCGGCGGTCTGCTCCCCCATCAGGCGCTCGCGCACCTTGCCCTGGGGATCGATGATATAGGTCACCGGCAATGCCTCGCTGCGCGGCAGTTGGTAGCGCTCCGCGGGGTCCTGGGCGAGTACCGTGAAGGTGATGCCCATCTGCTTCGCCGCCTTCTCCAGTTCGGCCCCCTGCAGGCCGTCGAAGTTCACGCCCAGTATGCGTACGCCCTTGCCCTCGGACTGGCCGGCCAACGCGTTGAGCTCGGGGATCTCCGTGCGGCAGGGGCCACACCACTCCGCCCAGTAATTAATCACCAACCACTGGTTTTCGAGGCCGGCAGTCGCTACCTTCTGTCCATGTTGGTCGAGGCCGATATCGTCCGAACAGCCTCCCAGCAACAGCCCGGCACCCATGAGAATGAGCGCCCCGAAAACAGCCTGGAGTCGTGATCCCATGCAATCGATCCTCGTATATGCAGGGTTGATATGACGCTGGATGCCCTGTGCCTGGAAGTGCCGGACATCCTCGAAGAGGACACCCCTATCCTGGCGGGCCTGAACCAGTTCCTCGCCGACGCCCGCCAGCAGCCGCAGGACGGCGCATTGCAGCAGGTGCTCGGCCAGCTGTTCCGGCTCAATCGAAGTGCGGTGACCTTACTCGAAAGACAGCGCGCGCTGCAAAGCTTCAGCGAGGAATACCGCCACTACGCCACGGCCTATGAGCACGGCGCCCTGCCGCCGATGCTGTTCCTGCGCCTGTGCAGTGAACTGGCCGCCGGCTTCAAGCGCCTGCTGCTGCAGATCCTCCAGGGTCGCCAGCCCTCGCTGCCGCACCTGGCCTGGTGCCTGTACATGGCCCAGCACTTCATCGCGCAGACGCTGATGCGCCACTACCAGCACTACCAGGAGCCGCCCGGCGCGCTGTGGCGCGACAGCCACTTGCTGTACTGGATCGGCGAGCACCAGGGCTGCCTGGACGAGCCGGTCGCCGCCGCTTTCCGCCCGGTCCCGGCCAGCACCCTGCGTGGCCTCTACCAGCAGGTGCTGCTGCTGGCCCTGAGCAACCCCTTCCACCTCACCGAGGGCGAGTGCACCCTGCTGTTCGGCGCCCTCGCGCCCCTGGCCGGGCTGGCCCACCTGCTGCCCTGGGACCAGGAAGACGAGAGCGAGGGCCCGACCATCGACCTCACCGACGCACAGCCCTACGTACCTTACGATCGCCAGCAGGCGCTGACCGGCGGCCCCTACCTGCGTCGCCTGGAACTGGGCCCGTTGCTGATCGCCCTGCACGAACCCGCGCCCCTGCGCAGCGCCGCCGAGCACGACCTGCTGGAACGCGTGAGGCAGAACTGGCTGGGACGCCAGCAGCGTCGCCACCCCCGCACCGAATACGAAGGTTCCTGCAGCATGGTGGTAGGCCTGCCCGCCATCCATGCCCAGCTGCTGGCACAACGTCCGGTCAGCCTCGATGCGCAGATGCTCGACGCCAGCGCCGGCGGCGCCCGCCTGCTGTGCCACTCGGACCAGGGCCCGCAACTGCCGGTAGGCCAACTGACCCTGCTGCTCAACAGCGGCACCCCGACGCTGGCCCTGGTGCGCTGGCGACACACCAACCAGGAAGGCCTGCACCTGGGCCTGCGCTACCTCAAGGGCCTGCCGCGCCCGGTCTGGCTGCGCCGCGCCCCCAATTCGCAGACCCACCCCGGCGTACTGCAGAGCACCCCCGCCCCCGGCAACGGCTGGCACCACGGCCTGTGGCTGCCGAAGGACCAGTTCGTCAGCGGCGAACACCTCTGGCTGCAACTCGCCAGCGTGCACAACCAGGCCATCCTGCCGCTACCCGAGCCCAACCTCAGCACCTCGATGGTCACGCGCTATCCGCTGAAAATGGCCTGATCGGCGAAAGTGCGAGACCGGTCACGCCGCCCATCGGCCAAGCGCACAGTTTCGTCCGCGTGCCCTCCTTATAATTCCCCGCACTAACCGTACGAACGTACCGCTATCAGCCTGGAAATATCGCCCAATGTCCCAGAACCAAGACAAGCTGATCGGCCCCGTGCCTTCCCGCATCGTCGAGGCGGCTCGCCTGATCGTCACCCCCTATGAAGGGCGGGTCGCCGAGTTCAACGTCGCCGCCTGGCTGCAACTGCCAGGCCTGGCCAACCTGCCGGTGTCGCTGATGATCAACTACCGCGACGGCGAGATCCGCCGCGAAGTCTCGGTGGACCACGGCAAGGTCAACGCCCACGGCAAGATCCTGCTCTCGGGCATCGCCCGCATGACGGTCAAGCACAAGATCGAAGACATGCAGGTCCGCCTGAGATCGGCGGTGTCCGTCCAGGGCCTGCTGGTGGAGGAGCTCTTCGTCCAGGCCGTGGAGCAGGCCGGAGCCGACAGCCGCCAAGCCCTCGCCTGAGCACACCAGGCTGCAACGAAAAACCCCGCGCCTGTCGCGGGGTTTTTCATTGGCGTTCGGCTCAGGCGCGCGCAGCGCCGTTGCTTGGGGTGGGCGGCTCCTGGTCCTCGTCCCGACGGGCTTCGGGCACGGGGGTGGGCGGCACCAGGGATTCGGGCCATTGCGAGAACTGCAGGCCGGTGATCCGGTTCAGACGCTCGAGCGCCTCCTGCGGATCACGCTCATGAAGATGGACGACTTTGCCCTTGGCCTTGCTCATAGAACACATACTTCCTTGGCTAATCCCTGTCTGATAGCAGAGTGACAGCAGACTCTGCCTGAGATTGCCAGAAACGTGCCACATTCTGCCAGCAGCGCCTTCGGGCCCTGGCAGCGGCCCTGTCGCTGGGGAGCCGCTGGCAATGTGCCGCAAACTGCCTTTTTTTGTCACTCGGGCGCAGGGCGCAGCCAGCCGGCCAGGCTCCCGTCGAACAAGGCCTGTTGCTCCTGGTGCAACCCCTCCAGCGCGGCCTTCAACGGTGGGTACCAGGCCTCGTCCAGATGCGCCGGCAGTTGCGATGGGCGCGGCAACGGCCAGGGGCAATGGCTGAGCAGCTGGTGCAGGCTGTAGTGGTTCAGGTCACGCGACAGCACCCATGAGCCGCCTCCCACGCGGCAGGCCAGGTGCTGGCTTTCGAGCAGCTCCATCAGCTCCAGCCACTCATCCTCTGGCAGCAGCCAGCCGGCACGTTGCGCATCCAGGTGCCGCGTGGGCAGGCCTCGCTGCTGGCGGTCGTGCATGACCCGCAGCACGCCCATCAGCACCAACAGGCGCGGCATCGCCTGGCGCCGCCAGTGGCGTGAGCTGGTGAGGTTGCATACCAGCTCCGCGCCGAACAGCACGATGAGCCAGGACACGTAGATCCACAGCAGGAACAGCGGCACCGTGGCGAAGGCACCGTAGATCAGCTGGTAGCCCGGGAAGAAGCTCACGTAGAGGCCGAACAGCGCCTTCGCCGACTCGAACAGCAGCGCGGTGAAAGCGCCCCCGGTCAATGCATGGCGCAGCGGTACACGGGCATTGGGCACCGCCGCGTAGAGCAGCGTGAACGCCGCCACGTTGAACAGCAGCGGCGTGAAGCCGAGGAGGATGCGGGTGCCGGCGATCTCGTTGAGGCTGGAAAGCATCGACAGCGAGGTGATGTAGGTGCTCACCGCGAACCCCGTCCCCAGCAGCAGCGGCCCCAGGCTGAGAATGGCCCAGTACAGGAGGAAGCTGGACACCCCGCGCCGTGGCTGGCGCACCCGCCAGATGGTGTTGAAGGCCTTCTCGATGGTCACCAGCATGGTGAAGGCCGTCACCGCCAGCAGCGCCACGCCCACCCAGGTTAGGTGCCGCGCCTGCAGCGTGAAGCCCTGCAGGTATTCCTGCACCGCCTCGCCGGTCGATGGCACGAAGTTGTGGAAGATGAAGCGCTGGATCTGCTCGCCCATGCCCTGGAAGGCCGGGATCGCCGAGAGCATGGTGAAGGTTACCGTCATGATCGGCACCACGGCGAACAGGCTGGTGTAGGTCAGCGCTGCAGCGCTGTTGAAACCGTGGTCGCTGATGAAGCGATGCAACAGGAAGCGCCAGAACTCTTCCACGTCTTTGATGCGTTGGCGCATTCCATCTCCTTAATGCTGGGTGCCCTGTCCGCCGGCCGACTCGACACGCAAGGTTCAGGCCTGCGCCCGGACGCGGTTAGAATAGCCGCCTCCCACAAGGCCTTGCGACCCCCGCCATGACCGAAATGACGCTGTATCACAATCCCCGCTGCTCGAAATCCCGCGGCGCCCTGGAACTGCTCGAGGCGCGAGGCCTCTCGCCGCATATCGTGCGCTACCTGGAAACCCCGCCGAGCGTCAGCGAGATCGAGACCCTGCTGCGCCGCCTCGGCATCGGCGCCCGCCAGTTGCTGCGTACCGGCGAGGACGACTACAAGGCGCTCGGCCTGGATGACACCCAACTCGACGACGCCGCGCTGATCGCCGCCATGCATGCCCACCCCAAGCTGATCGAGCGCCCCATCCTGGTGGTCGGCGAGAAGGCCGTGATCGGTCGCCCGCCGGAGAAGGTCCTGGAGATCCTGCCTTGAGCACGCCCTACATCCTGGTTCTCTACTACAGCCGCCATGGCGCCACCGAACAGATGGCCCGGCAGATCGCCCGTGGCGTGGAGCTGGGCGGCATGGAGGCGCGCCTGCGCACCGTGCCCGCCGTCTCCAGCGAATGCGAGGCGGTGGCCAGCGACATCCCCGCCGACGGCCCGCTCTACGCCAGCCTCGACGACCTGAAGAACTGCGCCGGCCTCGCGCTCGGCAGCCCGACGCGCTTCGGCAACATGGCCGCGCCGATGAAGTATTTCCTCGACGGCACCAGCAGCCTCTGGCTCAGCGGCGAACTGGTCGGCAAGCCGGCCGGCGTCTTCACCTCCACCGCCAGCCTGCACGGCGGGCAGGAGACCACCCTGCTGTCCATGCTCCTGCCGCTGCTGCACCACGGCATGCTGGTCACCGGCCTGCCCTACAGTGAACCGGCCCTGCTATCCACCAGCGGCGGCGGCACCCCCTACGGCCCCAGCCACTACGCCGGTGCCGACGGCAAGCGCACCCTCGACGAACACGAAACCACCCTTTGCCGCGCCCTGGGCCAACGCCTGGCCACGACGGCGATCCGCCTGGAGAAGCCCCGTGGCTAAGAAACCCAAAGTGCTCCCCGAACTGGACTGGCTCGCCCCGCGCCTGGCCATCAGCCGAGCCCTCAGCCTCATCGCCTTCTTCGGCCTGGCCCTGCTGCTGGTGGTCTGGACCCTGGTGTACGCCGAACTCAACGGCGCCCGCCCCTGGGTGGTACTGAGCATCGAGCTGCTGCCACTGGCGCTGCTGGCGCCGGGCATGGTCCTCGGCAACGCCCGCGCGCATGCCTGGGCCTGCTTCGTGATCAACCTGTACTTCATCCAGGGCGTGCTGGCGGCCACCGACCCGAACCGCGCGCTGTTCGGCTGGCTGATGGGCGGGCTGAGCCTGCTGCTGTTCTGCGCCGCGCTGCTCTACACGCGCTGGCGCTTCCAGTACAACCGCAAGCTGGCCGGGGAAAACTGAGCAGGGACGCGAAGCGGCGCGGCCAGGGCCGCGCCGGGTTCACCAGCCCAGGGTTTCCTTGAGGAAGGGGATGGTGAGCTTGCGCTGGGCCTGCAGGGAGGCCTGATCGAGACGTTCGAGCAAGTCGAACAGGGCGCTCATGCTGCGCGAGCCGCGGGTGAGGATGAAGCGCCCGACCTCGTCGGTCAGGTGCAGGCCACGGCGCGAGGCACGCAGTTGCAGGGCGCGCAGCTTGTCCTCGTCGGACAGCGACTGCAGCTGGAAGATCAGCGCCAGGGTCAGGCGCGACTTCAGGTCCGGCAACTTCACCGCCAGCTCCCGCGGCGCGGTATTGGCCGCCAGCAGCAGCTTGCGACCCGAATCACGCAGGCGGTTGAACAGGTGGAACAGTGCCTCCTCCCAGTCCGTGCGCCCGGCGACCGCATCCAGATCATCGAGGCAGACCAGTTCGCACTGCTCCAGGTTGTCGAGGATCGCCGTCCCGTATGGCGCCAGCTCCGCCAGCGGCAGGTAGACCGCCTGCTCGCCCCGCTGCTCGAAGCGCAGGCAGGCCGCCTGCTGCAGGTGGCTGCGACCGACGCCCTCCCCGCCCCAGAGGTAGATCAGGCTTTCGGTCCAACCGGCATCGGCCTCGCAGAGGCGCTCGACATAGCCGAGTGCCGCGGCGTTGGCGCCGGGGTAGTAGTTGGCAAATGTCGCGTCGTCACGCAGGCGGATGCCGAGGGGAAGCTGAATGGGTTTCATGCCGAGTCGCTGGGTTCGTCGGAACCGCTGCCGGTCTCTCCGTAAAGTTGGGAAAGTTTATAGAAATCATGCGCATGGCGCAGCAAAACCATGATCACGGCGGCAACCGGCAGTGCCAGCAGCACACCGGTGAAACCGAACAGCTGGCCACCGGCGAGGATGGCGAAGATCACCGCCACCGGATGCAGGCCGATGCGATCGCCCACCAGCAGCGGGGTCAGCAGCATGCCCTCGAGCAACTGGCCGACGCCGAACACCACCGCGACGCCGATCAGCGGATACAGGTCGAAGCCGCTGAACTGGAACAGCGCGGCCGCCACGGCGGCGCCGAAGCCGACCACGAAGCCCATGTAGGGGACGATGCTGGCGAGCCCGGCGAGCAGACCGATCAGCAGCCCGAGATCGAGCCCGATGGCCATCAGGCCCACGGCGTAGATGGTCCCCAGCGCCAGCATCACCAGCAACTGGCCACGGATGAAGGCGCCGAGCACCTCGTGGCACTCACCGGCGAGCTTCACCACCAGCCCCTCGCGGGCACGCGGCAGGAGCCCGCGGAGCTTGGCGACCATCAGGTCCCAGTCGCGCAACAGGTAGAAGCCGACCACCGGGATCAACAGCAGGTTGCCGACCCAGCCCACCAGCGCCAGGCCCGAGGCGGTGGCGCTGGCCAGCAGCACGCCGACCACGTCGGTGGTCTGGCCCAGGTGGCCGCTGATCACTTCCTTGAGCTTGTCGAAACGCCAGAACCCCTGTGGTAGGCCCAGCTTGGCTTGCACCCAGGGCAGCGCGCTGTTCTGCAGCCAGTCGAGCATCTGCGGCGCCAGCTCGTAGAGGCGCACCAGCTGGCGGCCGAGCATGGGCACCAGCACCAGCAGCAGGGCCAGGAGGATCAGGCTGAACAGGGTGAATACCGCCACCACGCCCCAGGTGCGCGACAGTCCCAGGCGCTCGAGGCGATCCACCAGCGGATCGCCCAGGTACGCCAGGAGCATGCCGATCAGGAAGGGGGACAGGATCGGGTGCAGCAGGTACAGCAGCCAGCACAGGAGCAGGACGCCCCCCAGCCAGAGCCAGCGACGCGAATCGGTCATGGAGAAACCTCAGCCTTGAGTTGCGGGAGCGGCCGTCCGGGCCCTCACCAATGGAATCGCAATACCGGGTCGCGCGGCTGCACCTGCGGCGCCGCCCCCGGGGTGGCCGGAGCCTGGCCGGCATCCACCGGAGCGGCTTCGGGAGCGGACTCCTGCAGGCCGCTCAGGGCCAGCTGGGCACGCAGCTGTTCGCTGCTGGCGTTGATCTGGTAGCGCAGCAGGTCGCCCTCGACCTGCACCAGGCGGGCGCCGAAAGGCTCAAGCGCGCGGGACAGTTCGGCGTAGCGCGCGAGATCGGCGCCCTTCACTTCCAAGACCTGGCTCTGGCCGACACCCGCCGCCACGACGAAGCGCGGCGCCAGGCGCTGGCTCACGGCGAGCAGCACGGCGTCGGCGACGGCGGCCTGGTCGGCTCCCTCGACGTTGCCCTGGTCGCGGTTGTCGCCCAGCCACAGGTGCCACTGGGCCTTCCACTTGCCATCGGCCTCGCTGGCCAGCACGGCGAGCAGGGCGTCGGCGGAATAGCGCTCGGAGGCCGGACGCAGCGCCTCCGGGTCGGTCGCCACCAGGGTCTCGGGCGTGGCCACCAGCTGTTCGCTGAGATCCGCCAGCGGCAGGCGCAGGGGCAGGCCACGGTGCTGGGCGGCATCACGCAGCGGCTTGGCCGCCTCCTGGGCATCCCCCACCAGGCTCGCGCCGTCGCTGCCCTGGTTCAGCCACCAGGCGAGGATCGCCGGGCGATTGGCGCCCCACAGCGGAACGCCGGCCTGGCGCAGGGTGCGCTCGGTGGTCACCGGGTCGAAGTCCACCAGCAGGGACTGGCCCTCGTAGCCGAACTGGCTGATCAATTGCTGCGGATTCTTGCGCGCCTCGGCCAGGGCCGGGTTATCCAGCGCCTTGGCATCGCCCGCGAGGCGGATGACCAGGGTCTCCAGGGCGCGGTTCAGGGCCTGGTCACGCTCGGCCGGCTGCTGCGAGGCGACGGGTTCGCGCACCTGGTAGAGGCCGCCGACCGTTTCGGCGAAGGCCGACAGGCTGGACAACGGCAGGCAGACCATGAGCAGGCGGGCGATCAGGCGCATTGGGACTCTCGACATTCTGTTGGACGGCGGCTGGCCGCGAGTGAAGGGCTATACCTTAAACAGGCCCAACCTCACCGGCAACGGGCCGGATACCGGGCGAGCACTTATTTGAACGCTTTTCGCCAACACCGACCGCTGCCGATGGCCGCTGTGGGTCAAGCCTGATAAAATCGCGCGCCTTCGCAAACCGGCAGCCAGACTTGCCGGTCGATCCTCGAATTTCCCCTATAGGCCTGGATTTATGAGCAAGCAACCCTCCCTGAGCTACAAGGACGCTGGTGTGGACATCGACGCGGGCGAAGCCCTGGTCGAACGCATCAAAGGCGTGGCCAAGCGCACCGCGCGCCCTGAAGTGATGGGCGGCCTGGGTGGCTTCGGCGCCCTCTGCGAAATCCCGGCCGGCTACAAGCAGCCCGTGCTGGTCTCCGGCACCGACGGCGTCGGCACCAAGCTGCGCCTGGCGCTGAACCTGAACAAGCACGACAGCATCGGCCAGGACCTGGTCGCCATGTGCGTGAACGACCTGGTCGTCTGTGGTGCCGAGCCGCTGTTCTTCCTCGACTACTACGCCACCGGCAAGCTCAACGTCGACGTGGCCGCCACCGTGGTCACCGGCATCGGTGCCGGCTGCGAACTGGCCGGCTGCTCCCTGGTGGGTGGCGAGACCGCCGAAATGCCCGGCATGTACGAAGGCGAGGACTACGACCTGGCCGGCTTCTGCGTCGGCGTGGTGGAAAAGGCCGAGATCATCGATGGCTCCAAGGTTGCCACCGGTGACACCCTGATCGCCCTGCCCTCCTCCGGCCCGCACTCCAACGGCTACTCGCTGATCCGCAAGATCATCGAAGTCAGCGGTGCCGACATCGAGAACGTGCAGCTCGACGGCAAGCCCCTGGCCGACCTGCTGATGGCGCCGACCCGTATCTACGTGAAGCCGCTGCTCAAGCTGATCAAGGACACCGGCGCGGTGAAGGCCATGGCCCACATCACCGGCGGCGGCCTGACCGAGAACATCCCGCGCGTCCTGCCCGAAGGCGCCCAGGCGGTGATCGACGTCGCCAGCTGGACCCGCCCGGCCGTCTTCGACTGGCTGCAGGAGAAGGGCAACGTCGACGAGCGCGAGATGCACCGCGTCCTCAACTGCGGCGTCGGCATGGTCATCTGCATCGCCCCCGAGCAGGTCGAGGTGGCCCTGGAAACCCTGCGCGCCGCCGGCGAGCAGCCCTGGGTCATCGGCCAGATCGCCGCAGGCGCCGAAGGCAGCGAACGCGTCGTCCTGAACAACCTGAAAAGCCACTGATGTCCGACCGCTGTGATGTGGTGGTGCTGATCTCCGGTTCCGGCAGCAACCTCCAGGCCCTGATCGACAGCAGCTCCAACGCCGACAGCCCGGCACGCATCCGCGCGGTGATATCCAACCGCGCCGATGCCTACGGGCTGGAGCGCGCCCGCCAGGCGGGGATCGCCACCCGGGTGCTCGACCACACGCAGTACGCAGGCCGCGAAGCCTTCGATGCGGCGCTGGTCGAGGCCATCGACGCCTACGCACCACGCCTGGTGCTGCTGGCGGGCTTCATGCGCATCCTCACCCCCGGCTTCGTGCGCCACTACCAGGGGCGCCTGCTCAATATCCACCCGTCCCTGCTGCCCCTGCACAAGGGCCTGCACACCCACCAGCGTGCGCTGGAAGCCGGCGATGCGGAGCACGGCTGCAGCGTGCATTTCGTCACCGAGGAACTCGATGGAGGCCCTCTGGTCGTACAGGCGGTAATCCCGGTAGAGTCTGGCGATACGCCGGAAAGCCTGGCCAGACGGGTGCATGCCGAGGAACACCGTATCTACCCGCTGGCCATGCGCTGGTTCGCCGAAGGTCGCCTGCACCTGGGCGAGCAAGGCGCGCTACTGGATGGCCAAGCGCTGCCCCCCTGCGGGCAGCAACTGCGTAACTAGGAGATTTTGCCGATGCGTCGTGCCCTGTTGTTGCTCCTCGCCCTGTTCACCCTGCCGGTCACGGCGGCCGAGCTGAAGCCCTTCGAGGCCAGCTACACCGCCGACTGGAAGACGATGCCCATCAGCGGCACCGCCGGGCGCAGCCTGAAGAAACTGGACGATGGCCGCTGGCAGCTGGATTTCGAGGCCTCCATGCTGGTGGCCAGCCTCACCGAAACGAGCGTGTTCCGCCTGGAGAACAATGCCTTCCTGCCGCAGACCTACCGCTTCAACCGCAGCGGCCTGGGCAAGAGCAAGCAGATCGAGCTGGATTTCGACTGGGGCGAGAAGCAGGTGATCGGCAGCGATCGCGGCAATCAGGTGCGCGTACCGCTCAACCGTGGCCTGGTGGACAAGTCCACCTACCAGTTGGTGCTCCAGCACGACGTCGCCGCCGGCAAGAAGAGCATGAGCTACCAGGTGATCGACGGCGACGAGGTCGAGACCTACGACTTCCGCGTGCTCGGCGAGGAGAAGGTGGAAACCAAGGCCGGCACGGTCGACGCCATCAAGGTCGAGCGCGTGCGCGACCCCACCCAGAGCAACCGCAAGACCATGCTCTGGTTCGCCAAGGACTGGGGCTACCTGCTGGTGCGCCTGAACCAGGTGGAGAAGGACGGCAAGGAATACCAGATCATGCTCAAGGAAGGCACGGTCGACGGCCGCAAGGTCGAAGGCGCCCAGTAAGGCGCAAGCGACACCGAGAAGCCGGGCCGATGCCCGGCTTTTTCATGCCCTTACATAAGGTGGGCTGGCAGCGTGGCGGCGGGGGTATAGGATGATCGGACCCCTGGATCGAGACTCCCGCCCGAGGAGGCCGAGATGAGCCAATACCTGCCCCTGTCCTGCGAGCTCTACGACTTCATCGAGATCGCCTGCATGCACCGCTATCAATTGCTGATCGAGCTGGACGACGGCGCCAGCCTCGAAGCCCGTGCGGTGAGTACCGAAACCACGCCGGCAAAGGAAGAGTTCTTCATCGTCCAGGGCGAAACCGGTCGCGAGCGCCTGCGCCTGGACCACATCGCCGCCATCACCCCGCTGACCGAAGGCGCGAGCTTCGGCCGGGTACTGCTGGGCAACCAGATCTGCTGATGATCCACCTCCCTGGCTGTAGTCGGGTTACAGGCCATGGATCCCTGTAGGTCGGATGCAACCCGACAAGCAGCGAACACCGGGCCCCGCGAGCTTCATCCGCCCTACTGCCGACTCCAGGCACCCATGAAAAAGCCGGGCATCGCCCGGCTTCCTTCATACCCGTCCCGCACTCACCACATCAGGTCGTCCGGCACCTTGTAGGCGGCGTAGGGATCGTCCGCATCCGCTTCCTCGGTGGGGGTGTTGAGCAGCAGGATGCGGCGCGGATCGCGCTCCTGGATACGCAGCGCCGCGTCACGCGGGATGATCTCGTAGCCTCCGCCGTGCTGGACGATGGCCAGGGAGCCACGGCTCAGCTTGTCGCGGACCATGTCATTGACGGCGATGCGCTTGACCTTCTTGTCGTCGACGAAGTTGTAGTAGTCCTCGGTGGTCAGCTTGGGCAGGCGCGAACTCTCGATGAGCTGCTTGATCTGCGCCGACCGGGCCTTCTGCTCGGCCTTCTCCTGCTGCTGGCGGTTCAGCTCCTGGTCCCGGGCGACTTTCTCGGCCTGGGCCTTGAGAGCGGCCTGGCGCTGGGAATCGTCCTTCTCGACCTGGTTCTTCTTCTCCAGGCGCTGCTGCTTCTGCTGTTGCTTGCCGGCCTGCTTGACCTGCTTTTCATTGACCAGCCCGGCTTTCAGCAGTTGGTCACGGAGGGAAAGGCTCATGGGTAATTCAGTCTCTCTGCTTAGCAGCCAAGGGCGGCTTTTTCCTGTTTCTTGGCTTCGCCCCACAGGGCATCCAGTTCGTCCAGGGTGCAATCTTCGATGGGACGACCCGCTTCGCGCAATGCCTGTTCGATGAATCGGAAGCGCCGCTCGAATTTACCGTTGGCCGAGCGCAGGGCGGTTTCCGGGTCCACCTTCAGATGGCGCGCCAGGTTGACCACCACGAACAGCAGGTCGCCGATCTCATCGGCCACGGCGGCAGGGTCGTTGTCGGCCATCGCCTCCAGCACCTCGTCCAGCTCCTCGCGGACCTTGTCCACCACCGGCAGCGCCTCGGGCCAGTCGAAACCGACCTGGGCGGCGCGCTTCTGCAGCTTGGCGGCGCGGCTCAGGGCGGGCAGCACGGCGGGTACGTCATCCAGCAGGGACAGCTGCTCGGGTGCTGCGGCCTTCTCGGCGCGCTCCTCGGCCTTGATCGCCTCCCAGCGCTGCTTGATGGCAGCCTCTTCCAGGCGTGCCATGTCCGGCGCGCCGTACAGGTCGCCATCGGGGAACACGTGAGGGTGGCGACGTACCAGCTTGCGGGTGATGGCATCGACGACGGTGGCGAACTCGAAGCGGCCCTCCTCCCGCGCCAGCTGGCTGTAGTAGACGACCTGGAACAGCAGGTCGCCCAGCTCGCCCGGCAGTTGCTCGAAATCGCCCCGCTCGATGGCATCGGCCACCTCGTAGGCTTCCTCGATGGTGTGCGGGACGATGGTCGCGTAATCCTGCTTCAGGTCCCAGGGGCAGCCGTACTGCGGGTCACGCAGCCGGGCCATCAGGTGCAGCAGATCATTGAGTTGGTACATGACAGGTCCGATGATTTATGCCCGACACGACCTGAGCGTCGCGAGCGAAGGGCTGGCTAGGCGGAATGGGGCCGGAAAAGCGGAGTTGGCTAGTGCCAATGAGCATTTTCCGGTCCCTTTCCAACAACGCCAGACCGAGCGCAGCAGCTCAGGCGGCGCGGTTACGGCGGGCTTCGATGATATTCGGCAGCTGCGAGATACGCGCCAGCAGACGCCCCAGCGCATCCAGCCCGGGGATTTCGATGGTCAGCAGCATGGAGGCGGTGTTGTCTTCCTTGTTCGAGCGGGTGTTCACCGCCAGCACGTTGATACGCTCGTTGAGCAGCACCTGGGAAACGTCGCGCAGCAGGCCGGACCGGTCGTACGCCTTGATGACGATATCCACCGGGTAGGTCTGCACCGGCACCGGGCCCCAACTGACCTGGATCATCCGCTCCGGCTCGCGACCCGCCAGTTGCAGCGCCGAGGCGCAGTCCTGGCGGTGGATGCTGACGCCGCGACCGAGAGTGATGTAGCCGACGATCGGATCACCCGGCAGCGGCTGGCAGCAGCCGGCCATCTGGGTGAGCAGGTTGCCGACGCCCTGGATCTGCACATCGCCACGCTTGCCCGGCTTGTGCTGCCCGGCGACGCGACGGGGGATCAGCTCCAGCTGTTCGCTGCTGCCACGCTCCGGCTCCACCAGTTGCTGCGCACAATTGACCACATGGGCCAGGCGCAGGTCTCCGGCGCCCAGGGCGGCATGCATGTCCTCGGCGGTACGCAGGTTGCACTTCTCGGCGAGCTTCTCGAAATCCACCGGCGGCAGCGCCAGGCGTGCCAGCTCGCGCTCGAGCATGGCCTTGCCGGCGGCGACGTTCTGGTCTCGCGCCTGCAGCTTGAACCAGTGGACGATCTTCGCCCGCGCCCGCGAGGTAGTGATATAGCCCAGGTTGGGGTTGAGCCAGTCACGGCTGGGCGAACCCTGCTTGCCGGTGATGATCTCCACCTGCTCGCCGGTCTGCAGGCTGTAGTTCAGCGGCACGATGCGGCCGTTGATCTTGGCGCCCCGGCAGTTGTGGCCGATCTCGGTGTGTACGCGGTAGGCGAAGTCCAGCGGCGTCGCGCCCTTGGGCAGGTCGATGGCGTGGCCATCGGGGGTGAAGACGTAGACGCGGTCGGGCTCGATATCCACCCGCAGCTGTTCGGCCAGCCCGCCGATGTCGCCCAGTTCCTCGTGCCACTCCAGCACTTGGCGCAGCCAGGAGATCTTCTCTTCGTAGTGGTTGGAGCTGGACTTGACGTCGGTGCCCTTGTAGCGCCAGTGGGCGCAGACGCCCAGCTCGGCTTCCTCGTGCATGGCGTGGGTGCGGATCTGCACCTCCAGCACCTTGCCGTCCGGGCCGATCACCGCCGTGTGCAGGGAGCGGTAGCCGTTCTCCTTGGGGTTGGCGATGTAGTCGTCGAATTCCTTGGGGATGTGCCGCCACAGGGTGTGCACGATGCCGAGCGCGGTGTAGCAGTCGCGCACCTCCGGCACCAGCACGCGCACGGCGCGCACGTCGTAGATCTGGCTGAACTGCAGGCCCTTGCGCTGCATCTTCCGCCAGATGGAATAAATGTGCTTGGCGCGACCGCTGATGTCGGACTTGATGCCCGTGGCGGCCAGTTCCTCGCGCAGCTGGTTCATCACATCGGCGATGTACTGCTCGCGATCCAGGCGGCGCTCATGCAGCAGCTTGGCGATCTGCTTGTACTGGTCAGGCTCCAGGTAGCGGAAAGACAGGTCCTCCAGCTCCCACTTGATATGGCCGATGCCCAGGCGATGGGCCAGGGGCGCGTAGATGTCGAAGACCTCGCGGGCGACGCGGTGGCGCTTCTCGTCGTCGGCGTTCTTGACCTCGCGGATGGCGCAGGTCCGTTCGGCCAGCTTGATCAGCGCGACGCGCACGTCGTCGACCATGGCCACCAGCATCTTGCGCAGGTTCTCCACCTGCGCCTGGGTGCCCAGCACCAGGGAATGACGCGGGTTGAGGCTGGCGCTGATCGCGGCCATGCGCAGCACGCCCTCAATGAGCTTGGCCACCACCGGGCCGAAGCGCTGGTTGACGTCGGCGAGCTGGATCTTGCCCTCGCGCACGCCGCGGTAGATGACTGCCGCCACCAGGGACTCCTGGTCCAGCTTGAGGTCGGCGAGGATCTCGGCGATCTCCAGGCCGGTCTGGAAACTGGAGGTGCCCTCGGCCCAGAGGTTCTGCGCGGCGTTGGCCTGCTGCTCGGAGTCCCGGGCGAATTCGCAGGCCTGTTTCAGCACCTCGCGGTCCAACACCGGATCGAGACTGAGGACATGGTCCAGCCACGCCTCGAGGTTGATACTGCCGTCGGTGTTGACCGGCTGTTGCGCTCTGACCTGTACCATCTTGCCTTACCTTCCCTACGACGTACGCCCGTCACGCCGAATGTTCGCCAGCCTCTCTGGGCCAGTCGGATTACGCGAGCATCCTAGCCCGCCTCGAATAACGCCATGGCCTCGACATGGGCCGTCTGCGGAAACATGTCGAGGATGCCGGCTCTCCTGAGCCGATAACCCTGCCGGACCAGCTCGGCACTGTCGCGTGCCAGCGTCGCCGGGTTGCAGGACACATACACCACGCGTTTCGCGCCGAGCCCGCCCAGGTGGCGGGCGACCTCGAAAGCGCCGTCGCGCGGCGGGTCCAGCAGCACTGCATCGAACCCCTGCCGGGCCCACCGGGCCTCGGCCAGCGGCTTCGACAAGTCGGCCTGGAAAAAGTGCGCATTCTCCAGACCATTGATTACCGCATTGCCACGGGCGCGTTCGACCATGGCGTCCACACCTTCCACCGCCACCACCTCGCGCACCTGGCGCGCCAGCGGCAGGGCGAAATTACCGAGCCCGCAGAACAGGTCCAGCACCCGCTCGGACGCCTGCGGTGCCAACCAGTCTAGCGCCTGGGCGACCATCGCCTCGTTGACCGGCGCATTGACCTGGACGAAATCACCCGGCCGGTATTCCAGTTCCAGGCCCCACTGTTCCAAACGGTAACCCAGGCGCATGGCCGGGTCGTCCGCGTGCGGCTCGCCCGCACCGTGCAACCACAGCTGGGCCTGGTGTTCGGCGCAGAAATGCCGCAGGCGCTGCAGGTCCGCCTCACCCAGTGGCTGGATGTGGCGCAGCAGCAGCGACGAGGCATTGCCGTGAAAGAGCTCGACATGACCGAGGGCTTGCGGCCTTTCCAGGCTGCGCAGCAGTTGCGGTAACGCACGGACGATCGACTGCAAGGGCTGTACCAGCACGAGGCAGTCATCGATGCCGATGATGGTCTGGCTGGCGGCGGCGCGGAAGCCGACGTCCAGGCGCGCGGCCTTGGCGTCCCAGCGCACGGCGATGCGGGCGCGGCGGCGGTAGGCGAACTCCGGCCCCACCAGCGGTGCGGCCCAAGCCTCGGGCTCGAGCCCGGCGACGCGCGACAACTGCTCGGCCAGCGTGCGCTGTTTCAGGGCGAGCTGCTCGGCATGGGGCAGGTGCTGCAGGGTGCAGCCGCCGCACTGGCCGGCATGGGCACAGGGCTCGGCACGCCGCAGCGGGCTGGCCACCAGCACCTTCTCCGCGCGTGCCTCGACGATCTGGGCGCGGGCGCCGAGTACACGGGCCTCGACCTGCTCGTCCGCCAGCGCACCGGAAACGAACCAGGTACGCCCTTCGACGAAGGCGATGCCACGGCCGTCGTTGGCCAGGCGCTCGATGGACAGGCGCTGCTTCTTGCCGGTCGGCACCTGCTGCGTCGAGCGCGTGCCGCCACTGGGCTGGAAGCGCAGGCCGCCGCTACGCTTGGCCATGTTTCACATCCTTGGGCAGATACCAGGAGCGCTGCAGCAGGGCCGACGGCGCATAGCGGGAAACGGACGCAGCGGCGCCCAGGGCGAGGCCCCGGCTGGTGCCACACACGGGGTGCAGGTGGATGCGATAGGCGCGCAGCGAGTAGCGGCCTGCACAGCCATCGGGACGGGGAATGACGAGTCTCACGGGATCGGGTCGTACACGCCGGTGGACAGGTAGCGGTCGCCGCGATCGCAGATGATCGCCACCATCACCGCGTTCTCCACCTCGCGGGACAGGCGCAGCATGGCCGCCACCGAGCCGCCGGAGGACACGCCACAGAAGATGCCTTCCTCGCGGGCCAGTCGGCGCATGGTCTGCTCCGCCTCGACCTGGGCCATGTCGACGACGCGATCGACGCGGTCGGCCTGGTAGATCTTCGGCAGGTATTGCTCGGGCCAGCGACGGATGCCGGGGATGGCCGAGCCTTCCTGGGGCTGCAGGCCGACGATCTGGATAGCGGGGTTCTGCTCCTTGAGGTAGCGCGAGGTGCCCATGATGGTGCCGGTGGTGCCCATCGAGCTGATGAAGTGGGTGATGGTGCCCTGGGTCTGGCGCCAGATCTCGGGGCCCGTGCCGACGTAGTGGGCCTCGGGGTTATCGCCATTGGCGAACTGGTCCAGCACCTTGCCGCGGCCTTCGGCCTGCATGCGCTCGGCCAGGTCGCGGGCGCCCTCCATGCCCTCCTCCTTGCTGACGATGATCAGCTCGGCGCCATAGGCGGTCATCGCCGCCTTGCGCTCGGCACTCATGTTGTCCGGCATGATCAGGACCATCTTGTAGCCCTTGATCGCCGCCGCCATGGCCAGCGCGATGCCGGTGTTGCCCGAGGTCGCCTCGATCAGGGTGTCACCGGGCTGGATGGCACCGCGCAGTTCGGCGCGGGTGATCATCGACAGGGCCGGGCGGTCCTTCACGGAACCGGCGGGGTTGTTGCCTTCGAGCTTGACCAGGAGGGTGTTGCTGGTGGCTCCGCCCAGGCGCTGCAGGCGCACCAGCGGAGTGTTGCCGATGCAGTCGGCGATGGTTGGGTACTGCAGGGTCATGGCGGGGGTTCGCAATCCAGACGCAGGGGTGCACATGATACCGGCAAACCGGCGATGGCCATATCGCGGGAAGGTGTCGCGTTATGCCATGAGGCTATATGCATGGAACCGACGGCTATTGCAGGGCCGGTCCGGCCCGCGTCGCGACCCCGTCCCTCCTTATATAGGTACGCGAGAACGACGAAGCCCCGGCAGCGATCGCGACCGGGGCTCCATGGCCTGGCGGAGCGGCAGGGCCGCGCCGATCAGAAGTGGAAGTTGGTGCTGAGCAGCGCCGTACGACCCGCCGCCTGGTTGGCGAAGTGGGTGGTGAAGGCCTTGTCGTAGTAGGTCTCGTCGGTGAGGTTCTGCACGTTCAGCTGCAGGTCGACGTTCTTGGTCAGCTGGTAGGCCGCCATCGCGTCGTAGCGCCAGTAGGACGGGACGTACACGGAGTTGTTGTTGTCGCCGAACACATCATCCACGTAGAAGGCACCGGCGCCGAGGGTCAGCTTCGGCAGTACCTGGTAGGTGGTCCAAAGGCTGAAGCTGTTCTTCGGCGTATTGGGCATCTCGTTGCCCTTGGCCGCGTTGACGGTGCTGGTCACCAGGCCCGTACGGTTGCCCACGGCACCCGGGTCGACCAGCTCACTGTCCAGGTAGCTGTAGCCGGCGAAGACCTGCCACTTGTCGGTGATCTTGCCGCTGGCGGTCACCTCGAGGCCGTCGACGCGGGTCTTGCCGGCGTTCTCGTAGGTGTAGTTGCTCACCAGGACGCGGGTGTTTTCCTTCTCGGTGCGGAAGATCGCGGCGGTCAGCGACAGGCGCTCATCGAGCAGGTCCCACTTGGTGCCCAGCTCGTAGTTGGTGGTCTCTTCCGGCTCCAGGTCGCTGACGATACTGGTCGGCGTGCCCACGGACGTCGGCAGGGCGTTGCCTTCCGTGCCCTCGCCCAGCATGGAGCCCGGCGGCGTCGCGGACGTGGCGTAGGAGGCATAGATGCTGCCGTTGCTGGCCGGCTTCCATACCAGGCCCACCTGGTAGTTGACGAACTCGGCGGTATCGGACGCCTTGAAGGTGGTGGCGCCAGCGGCGGACTTGGTCCTGGACTCGGTCTGGAAGTTGTCGTAGCGCAGGCCCAGGTTGAGGATCCACTGCGGGTCCAGCTCGATGCTGTCGAAGGCGTAGAGCGCACGGGTATCGCCGGTGGTGACGGTGGCGGCGTAGTTGCGCGCGACGCTGCCGGCCCAGGGGTCGTCCGGGTTGGGATTGCCCAGCGAGGTGCAGTTGTAGCCGGTGCCGGCACCCGTGGTCGGGCAGTTCAGGTTGCCGGTCCCCACCGAGTTGGCGACCGTGTAGGAAGAGCGATCGGACTCCTCGCGGGACAGCTCGATGCCCGTGGAGAAACTGTGCTTGAGCCCGGCCAGCTGGAAATCGCCGAACAGGTCGGTCTGGTTGGTGGTGGTGGCGGTGTTGCTCACACGGCTGTTGGCGCGGCGCCAGACGGTGCCATTGATCACGTTGCCCTTGCTGTCGTCCGGCTGGGTCAGGATGTAGTCCTGCATGCTGTTGCCGTGGCGCAGGGTGTTCTTGAGGGTCAGCGAATCGGTCAGGTCGTGCTCGATGGCGATGGTCGCGATGTCCGCCCGGGTCTTGCGGAAGTCGCGGCTGGTCAGGCCATAGAAGTTGCTGCTGTCGCCGCCGTCGACGGGTTTGTCCGGGCTGCCCGCGGTGTGGGTGGTGCCCACCGAGTAGCCGTAGGGGATGCCCGAGTCCGGCAGGTCGTCGCTTTCCATGTGATAGAAGTCGAGGTTCACGCGGGTGTCGGTGCCGAGGCCGAAGGCCAGCGACGGGGCCACGCCCCAGCGGTCGTAGTTGACCTTGTCGCGACCGGCGACATTGCTCTCGTGGCTCATCAGGTTGAGGCGGAACGCGGCGGTGTCGAGGAACTGCTGGTTGATGTCGGCGGTGTAGCGCTGGGTCTGGTCGGAACCCCAGGTGAAGCCACCGTCGATGGAATCACCGAGGTGCGCCTTCTTGGTCACCAGGTTGAGGCTGCCACCGGCCGAGCCACGGCCACCGAAGGACGAGTTCGGCCCCTTGCTCACCTCGATGGACTCGATGGCGAAGATCTCGCGGGTCTGCGAACCGGTGTCGCGCACGCCATCGAGGTAGGTATCGGACTGGGCGTCGAAGCCGCGGATGAAGGGACGATCGCCCTGGGGGTTGCCGCCCTCGCCCGCCCCCATGGTGATACCGGGCACGGTGCGCAACGCGTCCTGCAGGCTCAGCGCGCCGGTGTCCTTGATCACCTGCTGCGGAACCACGGTCACGGAGCGCGGCGTGTCCACCAGCGGCGCGGTGTACTTCTGCGAGGCGGAGCGCTGGACCTGGTAGTCCTCGCCCCCGATCTGCTCACCGACCACCGAGGTGGCATCGAGCGAGATCACGCCGTCCTGTTCGCCGTCCTTCTTCTCCGCTTGCGCGGCATGGGCAACCGGCGCCAGGGAGGCGGCCGAGAGGGCAACGCCGATGGCGGATGCCAGCAGGCGCTGGGCAGAAGCGGTGGATTCGAGTGACTGACGCGACATCGTTTTCCCTCCCCAGGGATCTCAGAGGCCGCGGAATCTATTTCAAAACGTTTACACTATCAATTGCCATATATTCTCATTTGCATCTTTTTTACAAACTTTACACTCGTCCGCGCAGGCCGTCGGCAGGCCCGGCAAATCCCCTTGCCAGCAACAAATGTAAATCACTACCATTTGCGCTTTTTTCCCATCCGGAGGCCCCAGACCATGCTCCTGCGCATACCCGGTGTATTCACGCCCGAAGAGGCCGCCCGCATCCGCGAAGCGCTGGAACAGGCCGACTGGGCGGATGGCCGCGTCACCGCCGGGCACCAGTCGGCGAAGGCCAAGCACAACGAGCAACTGGTGGAAGGCCATCCCCTGGCGAAGGAAATCAGCGCGGCGATGCTGCAGCGCCTGTGGACCCACCCGCTGTTCGTCTCCGCCGTGCTGCCGCTTAAGGTCTTCCCGCCCCTGTTCAACCGCTACACGGGCGGTGGCACCTTCGACTACCACATCGACAACGCCATCCGCCGCATCCAGGGCAGCCCCGAGCAGGTCCGCACCGACGTCTCCGCCACGCTGTTCTTCAGCGAACCGGATAGCTACGACGGCGGCGAACTGGTGATCCAGGACACCTACGGCACCCAGCGCGTGAAGTTCGCCGCCGGAGACCTGGTCATCTACCCCTCCACCAGCCTGCACAAGGTGGAGCCCGTGACCCGGGGCGCACGCATCGCCTCGTTCTTCTGGACCCAGAGCATGGTCCGCGACGACGGCCAGCGCACCCTGCTCTACGAGATGGACCAGGCGATCCAGAGCCTGGCCCGCGACGTACCCGAACACCCCGCGCTGATCCAGCTCACCGGCACCTACCACAACCTGCTGCGGCGCTGGGCGGACACCTGAAATGCACGTCACCCTCAGGCGCACCGAAACCCTCAGCGTTGAAGAATTGCGCGAGCGGCTGGCCAGCGACCCTCGCCAGGCCGCACGGATCATCCTCGGTGCCGCCCGCGACGGCATGACCGATGCGCAGACGCTGCTGGGGCAGATCCTCCTCGATGGCAAGGGCATCGAGAAAGACCCGGCCCTGGCCCGCGCCTGGTTCCGCATCGCCGCCGACAACGGCGACGCCATGGCGCGCAACATGCTCGGCCGCTGCCTGGAGCACGGCTGGGGCGGTGACGTCGACCTGGTGGAAGCCGCCAACCAGTACCGGCAGGCCATCGCCAGTGGGCTCGACTGGGCCCTGTACAACTACGCGGGCCTTCTGGCCACCGGACGCGGCGTCGAGCTCGACCAGGCGGCCGCCTTCGCCCTCTACCTGCAGGCGGCCGAAGCCGGGCACGCCAAGTCGATGAACCTGGTGGGGCGCTATTTCGAAGAGGGCATCGCCGTGCCACGCGATGCCGGAATCGCCCTGGACTGGTACCGGCGCTCGGCCGAGGCCGGCGACTTCCGCGGCCAGTTCAGCTATGCCGCGGTACTGGCGGCCCAGGGGCGGATCGAAGAGGCCCTGGACTGGCTGCGACGCTCGCTGGCCGCCGGCAATCTCAACTTCCTCCGCACCAGCCGTGCCAGCCTGGCCCAGGCCAGCGACCCGCGCATACGGGCCCTGGCCGGCGACTTCCACCAGCGCGCGAGCGAACTCGGCGACGACAGCGACCACCAGGCCCAGCAGCGTTTCCTGGCCCAGGGCGGCGACGGTATGAATATTCTCAACTAGATCGGCCGCCCCCCTTTCAGGGAGACATTCGGATGACCGCCAAGAAGCCTCGGGGCGCGAGTCCTATGGCGTTCTTAGCCCGAACCCGAGGCGCCGCCCGGCCAGGCTTGCAGGCACATGTGCAAGCCCAGCCCCGGATCCAGGTTGCGCGCCCACAGTCGGCCGCCCTGAAGTTCGATGGCGCTGCGTGCGATGCTCAGCCCCAGGCCGAAACCGCCATCGCCGGGCCGCGCCTCGTCGAGCCGGGAGAAGGGTTCGAAGATCAGCTCCAGGTGTTCTTCCGCCACCCCAGGCCCCTGGTCGTGGAGGCACAGCAGCCAGTGCTCGCCCTCCTGGTGGCCGGACAGCGTGACCAGCCCGCCCGCAGGTGAATGGCGGATGGCATTGCGCAGCATGTTCTCCAGGGCCTGGGCCAGGCTGTTGAGGTGGGCCTTGACCACGCACCGCTCATCCAGCTCGAAACGCAGTTGCTCCCGGGGCCATCCCGTCTCGAAACAGGCGTCTTCCGTGAGCACGTCCCAGAGTGGCCGCAACGGCACCGCCTCCTGGGGGAAATGCGGGCGCTCGGAATCCATCCAGGCCAGCTCCAGGGTGTTTTCCACCAGTTGCTGCATCACGCCGATCTCGCGCTCCAGGCGCTGGCGCAGCGCCGGCAGGTCGTCCTCGCGCTCGCTGGCCGCACGCAGGCGGCTGAGCGGGGTCCGCAGTTCGTGAGAGAGGTCGCTGAGCAGCCGGCGCTGGTAGACCACGGTGCCTTGCAGGCGATCGGCCATGTGATCGAAGGCCCGGCCCAGCTCTCCGAGCTCGTCCCGCCGCGAAACGAAGGGTTCGCCCAGACGCGCGCCGAGGTCGTCCGCCTTCAGCGAATTGGCCTGTTCGCGCAGGCGCGCCAGCGGGGCGATGAACAGCCGGTAGAGCAGCATGCACAGCAGCAGGGCGAGCAGCCCGGGCACCACCTTCTGGGCGATGAAGAACAACAGCGGCCGTGGGCCCCAGGGGCTGAAGCGTTGCGGCAGGAGCATCACCAGCTGCCCGTCCTGGCCCTCGAAGGGAATGCTCAGCGTGCGGGGTTCCGGCGTCTGCCGCCCCATCGGCCACTCCAGTTGCCGCATGAAGCCCAGGCGACGGCGCTGCTCCTCGCTGACCGGGCGGCTGCCCAGGGGGAACAGGTGCTGGTCGAGCACCAGCACCCAGCTGCCCTCGCGGCGCTCCAGGTCGACCTGGAAGGCATCGACGCCGGCCCGTCCTCCTTCACGCCAGGCCTGCTCGGCCTCACGGGCGTAGCCGCGCAGGGTCGTGCGCGCCGTGTCGGACAGGTAGGAGGTGCGTTCGCCGATGAGCTGACCGAACGACAGCGTCAGGGCGATCATCACCAGGCAGAAGCCGACGAGGATGATCGCCAGCTTCCAGAACAGCGAATGGCGACCGGGCATCAGCCTTTCCCGCTGGTGAGCACGTAGCCCTTGCCCCAGACGGTCTCCAGCCGCCACTCGGCATAGCCGAGCCGCGCCAGTTTGCGACGGATGTGGCTGACGTGCATGTCCAGGCTGCGGTCGTGCTGCGAGTAGGCGCGGTGCAGCACGTGCTGGTAGAGGAACGCCTTGCTCTGCGCCTCCTCCATGTGCCGCGAGAAGGTGACCAGCAGGCGGTACTCGGTGGGCGTGAGTTCGGCCCAGCGCCCGCGATAGCTGATATCCGAGCGCCCTTCGTCGAACTTCAGCTCCAGCGCATCGCTGGGCGGTTCCGGTTCACGCCGTTCGTAGGCTACGCGACGCAGCACGGCATCCACCCGCACCTGCATCTCCGCCATGCTGAACGGCTTGGGCAGGTAGTCGTCCGCCCCCTGGCTGAAGCCGGCGATGCGGTCCTGCTCGGCGCCCAGCGCGGACATCAGGATCACCGGCACGCGGCGGCGGCGGCGCAGCTCGGCGAGCACCTCCAGGCCGCTGCGCCCGGGCAGCAGGATGTCCATGAGGATCAGGTCGAAATCCTCGGCGCAGGCCAGGCCCAGGGCCTCTTCGCCGTCCCGCCGCAAGGTCACGTCGAACCCCCGGCGACCGAGGTGATCGCAGAGATGGGAGGCCAGGACGGGGTCGTCCTCGATGGCGAGGATGCGGGCGCTCGGGGGGATACTGACGTTCATGGAATCACCAGCAAATGCGAATTATTCGTTAATAGAGTCGCATTCTGGCAAATCGCCGCCTGGATTCCCATATCACCGCCTGGATTCCCGCCTATAAGCGGGAGGATTCCGACCGGCCGAATCGCTACACTTCCGGCATTCACTGACCGAAGGAACGAGCGTGTACAAGGATCTAGGCATCAAGGGCCGCGTTCTGCTGCTCACCCTGCTGCCCACCAGCCTGCTGGCCCTGGTGCTGGGCGGCTACTTCATCTGGGCGCAGCTTTCCGACATGCAGGCGCAGCTGCTGCA
Source organism: Pseudomonas sp. Pc102 (assembly GCF_018408275.1). Taxonomy (NCBI): domain Bacteria; kingdom Pseudomonadati; phylum Pseudomonadota; class Gammaproteobacteria; order Pseudomonadales; family Pseudomonadaceae; genus Pseudomonas; species Pseudomonas sp. Pc102. The sequence continues at coordinate 4,985,279 of NZ_AP021905.1, forward strand.
GCGCGGCCAGATGATCGCCGAGCAACTGGCCCCCCTGGCGGCGCCGGCCCTGGTCCGTGGCGACGCGGTGCTGCTGGAGCGCATCGCCGACCACGCGCTGGACCAGCCCGACGTGCGCGCCGTGAGCTTCCTCAGCCTGGAACGCGCACGCCTCGCCCACGCCGGGCCGAGCATGCTCAACGGCACGCCCGACAGCGACGGCAGCCACCTCAGCCTGACCAGCAACACCGATGCAACGCGCTTCATGCAGCCGGTGTTCGAACGCCACCGCGTGCTTTCCGGCGACACCGCCAAGCTGGGCGACGACCAGCTGCTGGGCTGGGTCGAGCTGGAGATGTCGCACCACGGCACGCTGCTCAAGGGCTATCGCAGCCTGTTCGCCAGCCTGCTGCTGATCACCGCCGGCCTCGCCGTCACCGCGCTGCTCGCCCTGCGCATGAGCCACCAGATCAACGAGCCGCTGCGGCGCATCAAACAGGGCGTCGCGCTGCTCAAGGAAGGTCGCCTGGAAACCCGCCTGCCGCAGCTCGGCAACCACGAGATGGACGAGCTGGCCGGGGGCATCAACCGCATGGCCGAGGCGCTGCAGAGCGCCCAGGAAGAACTGCAGCACAACATCGACCAGGCCACCGAGGACGTCCGCCAGAACCTGGAGACCATCGAGATCCAGAACATCGAGCTGGACCTGGCGCGCAAGGAGGCCCTGGAGGCGAGCCGGATCAAGTCCGAGTTCCTCGCCAACATGAGCCACGAGATCCGCACCCCGCTCAACGGCATCCTCGGCTTCACCAACCTGCTGCAGAAGAGCGAGCTGTCGCCGCGCCAGCAGGACTACCTGTCGACCATCGAGAAGTCCGCCGACAACCTGCTGGGGATCATCAACGAGATCCTCGACTTCTCGAAGATCGAGGCCGGCAAGCTGGTGCTGGAGAACATCCCCTTCAACCTGCGCGACCTGATCCAGGACACCCTGACCATCCTCGCCCCCGCCGCCCACGAGAAGCGCCTGGAACTGGTCAGCCTGGTCTACCGCGACACCCCGCTACAGCTGGTGGGCGACCCCCTGCGCCTCAAGCAGGTGCTGACCAACCTGGTGAGCAACGCCATCAAGTTCACCCGCGAGGGCACCATCGCCGTGCGCGCGATGCTCGAGGACGACAGCGATGCCGACCTGGTGCAACTGCGCATCAGCGTGCAGGACACCGGCATCGGCCTTTCCGACGAGGACCTGCGCGCCCTGTTCCAGGCCTTCAGCCAGGCCGACAACTCGTTGTCGCGCCAGGCCGGCGGCACCGGCCTGGGGCTGGTCATCTCCAAGCGCCTGATCGAGCAGATGGGCGGCGAGATAGGCGTGGCCAGCACCCCGGGCGAAGGCTCCGAGTTCTGGATCAGCGTCAGCCTGCCCAAGGCCCGCGACGATGCCGACGACCTGCCCAAGGCCCTGCTCGCCGGGCGCTACGCCGCAGTGTTCGAGCCCCAGGAACTGGCCCGCCAGGCGCTGCACCACCAGCTCGAGGACTGCGGCCTGGAGGTGCAGGACTACCCGAGCCTGGAGGCCTTGCTGGAGGCGGTCGAGACCCAGCGCAACGGCACCCGCGCCATCGGCTTCGCGGTCATGGGCGTGACCGCCCGCGACCTGCCGCCGGATCGCCTCAGCCAGTACATCTGGGAACTGGACCAGCTGGGCTGCAAGAGCCTGGTGCTCTGCCCCACCACCGAGCAGGCGCTGTATCACCAGGTGCTGCCCGACTCGCACAACCAGTTGCAGGCCAAGCCGGCGTGCACGCGCAAGCTGCACCGTGCCCTCACCGGCCTGGTCAGTCCGCGCCAGCAGCCGCGCCTGGAGGCACCGCAGCCACAGAGCACGCGCGCGCCGAAGATCCTCTGCGTCGACGACAACCCGGCCAACCTGCTGCTGGTCGAGACCCTGCTCGGCGACATGGGCGCCCAGGTGACCGCGGTGGACAGTGGCTATGCCGCCGTCGAGGCCGCGCAGCAGCACAACTTCGACCTGATCCTCATGGACGTGCAAATGCCCGGCATGGACGGGCGCCAGGCCACCGAGGAAATCCGCCGCCTGGAAGCCGGCAGCGAATTGAGCCCGGTGCCCATCGTCGCCCTCACCGCCCACGCCCTGGCCAACGAGAAACGCGCCCTGTTGCAAGGCGGCATGGACGACTACCTGACCAAGCCCATCGGCGAGCGCCAACTGGCCCAGGTGGTGCTCAAGTGGACCGGCCTGGTCCTGCACAGCCCGGCCCCCGAGCGAGGCGCCGAGCACCCGGCCAACGAGGATGAACCGAGCGTGCTGGACCCGGAGGAAGGCCTGCGCCTGGCCGCCGGCAAGGCCGATCTCGCCGCCGACATGCTGGCGATGCTGCTGGCCTCCCTCGCAGCGGACCGCCAGGCCATCCGCCAGGCGCTGGACAGCGACGACCACGCGACCCTGCTGGAGCGCGTCCACCGCCTGCACGGCGCCACCCGCTATTGCGGCGTGCCACAGTTGCGCGCGGCCTGCCAGCGCAGCGAAACCCTGCTCAAGAAGAACGACCCGGCCTATCGCCAGGCGCTCGACGAGCTCGACGTGGCCATCGTCCGCCTGGCCGGGGAAACGCGGGTGAACGCTTGAACTGACCTGATGCAGGGCGCCTCTTCCCCGGCGGTCTAGAATGGCCGGGGAATAAAAGGAGAGCCCATGCGCACCATTCTTTTCAGCAGCCAGAACTATGACCGCGACAGCTTCCTCGGCGCCGCGGCAGGCATCGAGCTGCATTTCCAGCCGGCACGGCTGACCCTCGACACCACGGCCCTGGCCAATGGCTTCGACGTGGTCTGCGCCTTCATCAACGACGACCTGTCCGCGCCGGTGCTGGAGCACCTGGTGGCGGGCGGCACGCGCCTGATCGCCCTGCGCTCGGCCGGCTACAACCACGTCGACCTCACGGCAGCCCGCGCGCTCGGCCTCACCGTCGTGCGGGTGCCGGCCTACTCGCCCCACGCGGTCGCCGAACATGCGGTGGCATTGATCCTCGCCCTCAACCGGCGCCTTCACCGCGCCTACAACCGTACCCGCGAAGGCGACTTCAGCCTGCACGGCCTCACCGGCTTCGACCTGGTGGGCAAACGCGTGGGCGTGGTCGGCACCGGGCAGATCGGCGAGACCTTCGCCCGCATCATGGCCGGCTTCGGCTGCCAGCTGCTGGCCTACGACCCCTTCCCCAACCCGGCCGTGGAAGCCATGGGGGCACGCTACCTGCCACTGGACCTGCTGCTCGCCGAGAGCGACATCATCAGCCTGCACTGCCCGCTCAACGACGCCACCCGCTACCTGATCAACGCCGACAGCCTGCAGCACATGAAGCCCGGCGCGATGCTCATCAACACCGGCCGCGGCGCGCTGGTGGAAACCCCGGCGCTGATCGAGGCGCTGAAGAGCGGCCAGCTCGGCTACCTGGGCCTGGACGTCTATGAAGAGGAGGCCAACCTGTTCTTCGAAGACCGCTCCGACCTGCCGTTGCAGGACGACGTGCTGGCCCGGCTGCTGACCTTCCCCAACGTCATCGTCACGGCGCACCAGGCCTTCCTCACCCGCGAGGCGCTGGCGGCCATCGCCCGCACCACGCTGGACAACATCGCCGCCTGGGCCGCCGGGCGGCCGTGCAACCAGGTCGACGCCTAGGCCGTGATAGGATGCGCGGCGTTTCTGGAGGACCTATGGCCGAACACGATTTCCGTTACAACCTGCTCAACCCCGCCCACACCCTCAGCGAGTGCCGTGCGCTCGCTCCGGGCCGCTATCAGGTCACCGGCACCGGGGGCTCGATCCAGAATGGCGACACCCTGGTCGTCACCCTCAAGGGCAGCCGCGACCTGGCGATGCGCCTGGAGGTGGAGAAGGTCCGCCACCTGATCAACCCGCCCGGCCAGTGGCTGGCGGTGGCCAAGGGCCCGGTCTTCAAGGAACTGTCCATCCTCAACTGGCACGTGGACTGCGACGCCTGCGCCAAGCGCCTGGACTTCGAGTTCGCCGTCGACTCCAGCCTCGGCAAGAGCGCGCAGGCACCGGCCGCGGAAGCCCGCATCGCCGAGCTGGGCTGGTTGAACAGGGAAGACAAGCACCTCTGCCCGAAATGCCGTCAGGAGACCCCATGAACCGCAACGCAATCAGTGCCGCCGTCGGCGCCCTGGCCCTGGTGGGCTGCGCCAGCGAAGGCCCGAGCATCGAGACCGAACGTACCTACCAGGTGGAGTGGATCGGCGAACGCCCGCTGATCGACAATAGCCACCTGACCATCACCCTGGGCCGCGACGGCCGTGCCTATGGCAATGGCGGCTGCAACCACTGGTTCGCCTCCTACGAGCTGAAGGACGACAGGATCAGCTTCGGTCCGGTCGGCAGCACCCGCAAGATGTGCGCACCGGCTTTGATGGAGCAGGAACAGCGCTTCCTCGATGCCCTGCCGGGCGTGCAGCGCTGGGACTTCTCGGCGATCGAGCAACTGCGCCTGTGGCCCGCCGAAGGCAAGCCGCTGCGCCTGTGGCCGGAACGCTGAGTTTCAGAAAAGCTTGAGCTGCTCGGCGACGCCCTGCAGATCCTGCAGGCGCACGCCGATGCCGATCAGCCGCACCGGCTTGTCACCCCGGGCGAACGCCGCGCCCAGCAACAGCCTGTAGCTGTCCAGGTCACGCCCAGCACCGGACTGCTCCAGGGTGGTCTGGGCGAAGTCGTGGAACTTCAGCTTCACGAAAGGCTTGCCGGGCTTATAGCTGGCGTCGAGCCGTTGCAGGCGCCGCTGCAGCTCCTCGTAGAGCTCCGGCAGGCGCTCCAGGCAGGTGCCCAGGTCGGGCAGGTCCTGATCGAAGGTGTTCTCCACACTCAACGACTGACGGCGGCTGTCCACCTGCACCGCGCGCTCGTCGATACCCCGCGCCAAGCCGTACAGGCGCTCGCCGAAACTGCCGAACTCGCGGGCCAGGGCCAGGCGACTCCATTCGCGCAGGTCCGCGCAACTGATCACGCCGAGGCGGCCGAGCTTGTCCGCCGTCACCTTGCCCACGCCATGCAGCTTGCTCACCGGCAGCTGGGCGACGAAGTCGTCCACCTGGTCGGGCGTGATCACGAAGAGGCCGTCGGGCTTGCGCCAGTCGCTGGCGATCTTGGCCAGGAACTTGTTCGGTGCCACCCCGGCGGAAACGGTGATGCGCAGCTCCTGCCACACCCGCCGGCGGATCTCCTGGGCGATGCGCGTGGCGCTGCCACTGAAGTGCTGGCTCGCGGATACGTCGAGATAGGCCTCGTCGAGGGACAGCGGCTCGATGATCTCGGTGAAATCACGAAGGATGGCGTGGATCTCCCGCGATGCCTCGCGGTAGGCGTCGAAGCGCGGCCGCACGATCAGCAAATCCGGGCACAGCTTCAACGCATGGTGCGACGACATGGCCGAACGCACGCCATAGGCGCGCGCCTCGTAGTTGCAGGTGGCGATCACCCCGCGCCGGTCCGCCGAGCCGCCGACCGCCAGGGGACGGCCGGCCAGCGACGGGTCGTCGCGCATCTCGATGGCTGCATAGAAGCAGTCGCAATCGATGTGGATGATCTTCCTTTGACTCATGGACGCCTGGTTACCGGTGGAGCGAAGGAAGCACGCTCGGGCGGGCGGATGCCGCCGGGGGAGCCTCCACGGACGGGAGGCGGGCAAGTCTAGCCGATTTGCCAGGCGGGTTTCAGCGGCCGGATGTGCTCACGACCTGGGCGGCCCGGGCGTGATGCTCCGGCCAGAGCTCGGGCCGTGGGTCGGGGGTGCGCCAGGTCCTTATATAGAGGTCCCAGGACGCCTCCACCTCATCGAGCGCAGGCAGACGCGCCGGGTCGCTCCACAGCAAAAGCCGCGCGAAAGCGGCTGCGAGCGTATCGTCATGCCCCAGCGCAACGCGAACCCGCTCATCCACCGGCGGCACCTGGCGGGCGTCGCATACCTCGACGGCGACATCCCGGGTCACCGGGCAGCGTAGGACGAAGTGGACCATTTCATCGGGCGACTCCGATTGCCAATAGCTGTGAGGCCCGCCCGTGACCAACGGGCGCTTCTCCAGGCCGCTTTCCTGCAAGGCGATGGCGAGCAGCATCAACTGCGCCTCGGGGCTGTTCATCTCATCGGGCAGCAGGGCCAGGGCCGGCTCGATGACGAGGCGGCTGAAGGAATCGAGCGTCATGGGAACTCCGGAACGAAACGCCCCGTGGAACGAGGCGCGACCAACGCGGATGGGGCACCACCGGCACCCCGTTGAAGCGCAGCAGTATCGCCGGGGCCCAAATCTCTACAACGGACGCGTGGCGGAATCAGCCCGAGCCTACCGGTGTCTGGAACTCTCCTACAGCGTCTCCCCGTTACGCTCGTCCAGCGGCCAGGAAATGGACCTCCTGCCGCCCTCGGGCCCGGTTCCCCGTTCCGGGCCCGAGGTTCATCCGGCCCATTCCCGCACCTGCGCACCTCGCCCCGAAAAGCCTGAAGAACCCCGCCCGGCAGGGGCTGGAGGACTATCTGACCACCCGGATCACGCCAAGCATCTGAAGAAAAAACACTTTTTTCTCAATCAGGCGTTGACAGGGTGAATTAAATCGCTAGAATGCCGACCCACAGACGCGGGATGGAGCAGTCTGGTAGCTCGTCGGGCTCATAACCCGAAGGTCGTTGGTTCAAATCCAGCTCCCGCAACCAAATACGGAAAGGCCACTCGAAAGAGTGGCCTTTTTCGTTTGGGCGTCTTTTCTTAGGCTGAAGCCGCCCGCCCCTCAGTCAGGCCATGCGCCAAGGAAAATATTGCATTACAGGGCTTGGAACTTGCCCGCGCTGCCCACATCCTGTGGCGCACATTGCATGAGGTGCTCGATGCGCGCCAACCCCACCGTTGAAAATCCGCTCCCCGACGATTCCACGCTGCAGGACGAACCCGCGCAACTGCGCTGGCTCGATCGCATAAGCGCCTACCGACAGCCCATCGGGCTGGCCTTCACCCTTCTTCTGTTCACCATCGGCCTGGTCGCCTGCTGGCACCTGCTGCGCGAGCTCGACCCCGACGCGCTGCGCACGGCCGTGCGTGATGTACCCGGCACCAGCCTGCTGATGGCCATTGGCGCCACGGCGATCGGCTTCATCGCGCTGATGGGTTACGAGTGGTCCGGCTGCCGCTTCGCCGGGGTCAAGCTGCCCTTCCCGCGCATGGCCCTCGGCAGTTTCTGCGCCACGGGCATCGGCAACGCCATCGGCCTCTCGGTGATCACCGGGGGCTCGGTGCGCTACCGCCTCTATAGCCGCGACAACGTCGGCACCGGCGATATCGCCCGCATCACCCTGTTCGCCAGCCTGGCCCTGGGCAGCGCCCTGCCCCCCCTGGCCGCCGTGGCGGCGCTGAGTGACCTGCCCGCAGCCGCCCAGGCCTTGCGCATCTCCACCAGCCTGGTGGCGATCATCGCCAGCGCCGTGCTCGCCGCCACCGTCATCGCCGTGGTCTGGCTGTCGCGCCTGCGCGAGCCGGTGGCGCCGACACCGGGTTGCGTGAACATCCGCATCGGCCACCGCACCCTGCGCCTGCCGGGCCTGCAGTTGTCCGCACTGCAGCTGGTGATCACCCTGGTCGACGTCTGCGCCGCCGCTGCCGTGCTCTATGTACTGCTGCCGGAAGCGCCGCCTCTGGGCGCCTTCTTGCTGGTCTACCTGCTGGCCCTGGCAGCCGGCGTGCTCAGCCATGTGCCGGGCGGTGTCGGCGTGTTCGAGGCCGTGCTGCTGGCGGCCTTCGCGGGGCAACTCGGTGCAGCGCCCCTGGCCGCCGCCCTGCTGCTCTATCGCCTCATCTATGTGGGCCTGCCGCTGATCCTCGCCTGCCTGCTGCTGCTGGCGAACGAGGCGCAACGCTTCCTGCCCGCCGGGCGCCAGGCGGTGCGCGCCGCCTCCGGCCTGGCCGCGCCGGTGCTGTCGCTGATGGTGTTCCTCTCTGGCGTGGTGCTGCTGTTCTCCGGTGCCACCCCGGCCATCGACACCCGCCTGGAGCACCTGAGTTTCCTCATCCCCCATCGCCTGATCGACGCCTCGCACCTGGCCGCCAGCCTGGTGGGCGTGCTCTGCCTGCTGCTCGCCCATGGCCTGCGCCGGCGCCTGTCGGCAGCCTGGGCGCTGACGGTGGTGCTGCTGCTCGCCGGTGCCGGGCTGTCGATGCTCAAGGGCTTCGACTGGGAAGAGGCCAGCCTGCTGGTGCTCACCGCGACCCTCCTGGCGATGTTCCGCAATGCCTTCTATCGCCCCAGCCGCCTGCTGGAGATGCCTTTCTCGCCGGTCAACCTGGGCGCCAGCGCCTGCGTACTGGCCGCGTCGCTGTGGCTGATGTTCTTCGCCTATCAGGACGTGCCCTACAGCCATGAACTGTTCTGGCAGTTCGCCGTGGACGCCGACGCCCCGCGCACCCTACGTGCGACCCTGGGCAGCGGCCTGCTGCTGGCGGGCCTGGCGCTGATCTGGCTGCTGCGGCCGGTCCCCCTGGTGATCCACGAGCCCACCGAGGAGGAACTGCTCAAGGCCGCCGATATCGTCAAGGCATCCGGCCAGCCCGACGGCGGCCTGGTGCTCACCGGCGACAAGGCGCTGCTGTTCCACCCCGAGGAGGACGCCTTCCTGATGTTCGCCCGCCGCGGGCGCAGCCTGGTGGCGCTGTTCGACCCCATCGGCAAGGCCAACCACCGTGCCGAGCTGATCTGGCAGTTCCGCGACCTCTGCGACGTGCACCATGCGCGCCCAGTGTTCTACCAGGTACGTGCGGAGAACCTGCCGTACTACATGGATATCGGCCTCAGCGCCCTGAAGCTCGGCGAAGAGGCGCGGGTCGACCTGCGCCGCTTCGACCTGGAAGCCAAGAACAAGGCCATGAAGGACCTGCGCTACACCCTCAGCCGGGGCCAGCGCGACGGCCTGTCGATGGAGATATTCGACGCCGGGCTGGCGCCGCTGGATGCGCTGCGGGCCATCTCCGAAGCCTGGATGCAGGGCAAGCAGGTGCGCGAGAAGGGCTTCTCCCTGGGCCGTTTCGACCCCGACTACCTCAAGCACTTCCGCATCGCCGTGGTCTTCTTCGAAGGCAAGCCCATGGCCTTCGCCAACCTGCTGGAGACCAGCAGCAGCGAACTGGCCAGCCTGGACCTGATGCGCGTGCACCCCGAGGCGCCCAAGCTGACCATGGAGTTCCTCATGCTCAACCTGCTGCTGCACTTCAAGGAGCGCGGGCACGAGCGCTTCAGCCTCGGCATGGTGCCCCTGGCCGGCCTACAGCCGCGCCGCGGCGCGCCGCTGACCCAGCGCCTGGGGGCCCTGGTGTTCCGCCGTGGCGAGCAGTTCTACAACTTCCAGGGCCTGCGCCGCTTCAAGGACAAGTTCCAGCCCGAGTGGGAGCCGCGCTACATGGCGGTGCCTGCGGGCCTCGACCCGCTGGTGGCGCTGGCCGATACCGCCGCGCTCATCGCCGGCGGCTTCACCGGACTGGTCAAACGCTGAGGGAACCATGCTCAAACGCAACTGGAAGCGCATCCTGGTCGTCGCCGTCCTCTTCGCCATCGGCATCGGCCTGCTGCTCTGGAGCCGCCACGCGCCCCAGGCCAGGGTCGAGCAGAAGCGCCTGGCGGATGGCAGCTCCGCGACGCTGGCGAGCCCACCGGCGGACGCCAAGGCACGGGTACTGGTCCTGGTGGATCGCGACCAGCAACTGAAGGAAGCCGAACTGCTGGCCCTGGCCCACGACGGTGCGGCGCGCATCGTCCAGCTCGCCCTGCCGGCCAATGATTGCGATGCCCAGCAGCACCTGCTCCAGAACGCGCGGGAGCTGCTCCAGGGCGAACCCACCCTGGTGGCGGGCATAGGCCCGGGAGCCGCCTTCGCCTGGCGGTGGCTGGCCGGCCAGGACAAGGACGAGGCACGCGCCCTGTCCATCGACTTCAGCCTGGAACACGCCGACTGCCCGACCCCGCTGCCCAAGGCCGCCCCCCACGGCCACTGGACCATCGCCTGGAACGACAACCCGGACGACCCCAGTGCCGCCTTCGCCCGGGACCAGGCCAACGCCGACACCAGCATCAGCGACTACGACACCACCCTGCCCCAGTTGCTCGACGAGCAGTTGCGCGCCCTGCTGCAAGGCGAAGGCACGCCGATGCCGGTGGTCGAGGTGCCCGCCGCCAAGCCCTCCTCCACCGTCACCCTGTTCTATTCGGGTGACGGCGGCTGGCGTGACCTGGACCGCGCCGTGGCCGAGGAAATGGCCAAGCGCGACCACTCGGTGGTCGGCATCGATGCGCTGCGCTACTTCTGGCAGCACAAGAGCCCCGAGCAGGGCGCCGCCGACCTCAGCCGCCTGATGAAGCAGTACCGCGAGAAGTGGGGGGCCCAGCGCTTCGTGCTGGCGGGCTACTCCTTCGGTGCCGATGTGCTGCCGGCCTTCTACAACCGCCTGCCCAAGGCCGACCAGCAGCAAGTGGACGCCGTCCTCCTGCTGGCGCTGGCGCGCAGTGGTAGCTTCGAGATCGAGGTGCAGGGCTGGCTCGGCAAGGCCGGCCAGGAAGCGCCCACCGGCCCGGAACTGATCAAGCTGCCGGCCGAGAAGGTGCTCTGCGTCTATGGCAAGGAAGAGGCCAGCGAGAGCGGCTGCACCCAGCCCGGCGCCCCAGGCGAAGTGCTGGCGCTGCCCGGCGGCCACCACTACGACGAAAACTACCCCGCCCTGGCGCAGCGCCTGGTCGCCGCCATCGCCAAGCGCCAGCCCGCCCCATGACGCCGCCTGCCCGCTACCCGCCAGGTAGCGGGCAGCACGACGCTTGATCTGCTTCATTTTCACTTAAGCCACGGCCGCTAAACTGGGGACAAGCCCGCCGCTACGATGCGGGACAACAAGGAGCCGTGATGACCACCCCAACGTCCCGCTACGGGAAACTCTCAATCGCACTGCATTGGTTGATGCTGCTGCTGATCGCCGCCGTCTACGCCACCATCGAGCTGAAGGGCAACTTTCCCAAGGGCAGCGAAACCCGCGAACTGCTCAAGCAATGGCACTTCATGCTGGGCCTCTCGGTGTTCGCCCTGGTACTGGTGCGCATCGCCGCACGCTTCCTCTCACCCACCCCGCCGATCACCCCGAACCCGCCGGCCTGGCAGAACGCCCTGGCCAAGCTCGCGCACCTGGCGCTGTACGGCCTGATGCTGGGCCTGCCGCTGGCGGGCTGGCTGATCCTCAGCGCTGCCGGCAAGCCGATCCCCTTCTTCGGTTTCGAGCTGCCGCCGCTGATCGACAAGAATCCCGACCTCGCCGGGCAGATCAAGGAGGTGCACGAGACCGTGGCCGTGCTCGGCTACTGGCTGATCGGCCTGCATGCGGCGGCGGCCTTGTTCCACCACTTCATCAGCAAGGACGACACCGTGCGGCGCATGCTGCCGGGGCGGAATTGAGTCCTGCCCTGGGGGCCCGAGCACGGCCCGCAGGCTGATCCCATCCATGAAAAAGCCCGGGCATGCCCGGGCTTCTTTCGTCGTGGCGAACCCCGTCGGCGGCTAGATCTCTACCTGGGTGCCGAGCTCGATCACGCGGTTGAGCGGCAGGTTGAAGTAGCGCAGGTTGCCGTTGGCGTTCTTCAGCAGGAAGGCGAACAGGGCCTCGCGCCAGCGCGCCATGCCGATCAGCTTGGACGGGATCACCGTCTCGCGGCTGAGGAAGTAGGTGGTGCGCATGGGGCTGAAATCCAGGTCGTTGAGGTGGCACAGCTTCAGGGCCTGGGGGATGTCCGGGTCCTCGATGAAACCGAAGTGCAGCACCACGCGGAAGAAGCCCTCGCCATAGGCGTCCACCTCGAAGCGTCGCTCCGGAGGAACCCTCGGGCTGTCTTCGTTGACCACGGTGAGCAGGACCACCTGCTCGTGCAGCACCTGGTTGTGCAGCAGGTTGTGCAACAGCGCGTGGGGCACGGCATCGGAGCGCGCGGTGAGGAACACGGCGGTGCCCTGCACGCGGTGCGGTGGCTGCGAGCGAATGCTGGCGATGAACAGCGGCAGGGGCAGCGAACCCTCGTCGAGACGATCCACCAACAACTGGCGACCCCGCTTCCAGGTGGTCATCAGGATGAACAGCGCGAGGCCGGCGATGACCGGGAAGGCGCCGCCCTGGACCACCTTGGGCAGGTTGGCGGCGAAGAACAGCGCATCCACCAGCAGCATCAGCAGGAAGAACGGGACGACCAGCCACAGCGGCCATTTCCATAGCAGCCAGATCACCACGCCCATCAGCAGGGTGGTCATCAGCATGGTGCCGGTCACCGCCACGCCATAGGCCGAGGCCAGCGCCGCCGAGGACTCGAAGCCCAGCACCAGCAGCACCACGCCGACCATCAGCGCCCAATTCACCGCCGGGATGTAGATCTGCCCCTGCTCCTGGCTGGAGGTGTGCTGGATGAACATGCGCGGCACGTAGCCGAGCTGGATCGCCTGGCGGGTCAGCGAGAAGGCGCCCGAAATCACCGCTTGGGAGGCGATGACGGTCGCCGCCGTGGACAGCGCCACCATCGGCAGCAGGGCCCATCCGGGGGCCGTCAGGTAGAAGGGGTTACGTGCAGCCTCCGGGTTGACCAGGATGGTCGCGCCCTGGCCGAAGTAGTTCAGCACCAGCGCCGGCAGCACCAGGGCGAACCAGGCGCGGGCGATGGGCTTGCGGCCGAAGTGGCCCATGTCGGCGTACAACGCCTCGGCACCGGTCAGCGCCAGCACCGTGGCGCCGAGGATGGCGACGCCTATGCCGGGGTGGGAGACGAAGAAATTGATCGCCCAGGTCGGGCTCATCGCCTTGAGCACTTCCGGCTCCTGCGATACGCCATAGATGCCCAGGGCCGCGAGGGCGAGGAACCAGGCCACCATCACCGGGCCGAACAGGATGCCGATACGCGCCGTGCCATGCTTCTGGATGAGGAACAGGCCGACCAGCACCACCAGCGACATCGGCACCACCCAGTGCTCCAGGCCGTCGAAGGCGATCTCCAGGCCCTCGATGGCGGAAAGCACCGAGATCGCCGGGGTGATCATGCTGTCGCCGTAGAACAGCGCAGCGCCGATAAGGCCGGCGATCACCACCATCGCCTGCAGGCGACGGCGCCCGGTGGCGGCACGGCGGGCCAGCGCGGACAGCGCCATCACCCCGCCCTCGCCCTGGTTGTCGGCGCGCAGCACGAAGATCACGTACTTGATCGACACCACCCAGATCAGCGACCAGAAGATCAGCGACAGCACGCCGAGCACGCCATCGTGGTTGGCCTGCACGCCATAACCGCCGATGAAGACCTCCTTCAGGGTGTACAGGGGGCTGGTGCCGATATCGCCATAGCAGACGCCCACGGCGCCTGCCATCAGGCCGATCGCGGAGCTGGAATGGGGCTGCTCATGCTCAACGGTGCCGGCGCTTGCATCGGACATGTAACAAGATTCCTCGAAAAAATTCCGCGCATCCTGCTCCGACCCATTCGTCGATGCAAGAGTCGGGCGGTGTCGTCCTGACTGACTATAGAGCCTGCCCCCTACAATTACCGGGTATCACGAGCCTTGACCGGCCTGCGACAGCTTGTCCCAAAGAAGCTGGTCAAGTGCGCGGGCTGCCGCTAGAATTGCGCACTTTTTGATCAGAGGCACCCAGCGAGGTGCCCTTCGAGGTTAGTCGCCAATGTCCACCGCAACGCCCAAAGTCGGTTTCGTATCCCTTGGTTGCCCAAAAGCCACGGTCGACTCCGAACGCATCCTCACCCAGCTGCGCATGGAAGGGTACGAAATCGTCCCGACCTACCAGGATGCCGACGTCGTGGTGGTCAACACCTGCGGCTTCATCGACAGCGCCAAGGCCGAGTCCCTGGACGTGATCGGTGAAGCCATCGCCGAGAACGGCAAGGTCATCGTCACCGGCTGCATGGGCGTGGCCGAGGACAGCATCCGCAACGTGCACCCCAGCGTGCTAGCCGTCACCGGCCCGCAGCAGTACGAGCAGGTGGTCAACGCAGTGCACGAGGTGGTCCCGCCGAAAGCCGAGCACAACCCGCTGATCGACCTGGTGCCGCCGCAAGGCATCAAGCTGACCCCCCGCCACTACGCGTACCTGAAGATTTCCGAAGGCTGCAACCACACCTGCAGCTTCTGCATCATCCCGTCCATGCGCGGCAAGCTGGTCAGCCGCCCGGTGGGTGACGTGCTGAGCGAAGCCGAGCGCCTGGTCAAGGCCGGTGTGAAGGAGCTGCTGGTGATCTCCCAGGACACCAGCGCCTACGGCGTCGACGTCAAGTACAAGACCGACTTCTGGAACGGCCAGCCGGTGAAGACCCGCATGCTGGAGCTGTGCCAGGCGCTGTCGAGCATGGGCGTGTGGGTGCGCCTGCACTACGTCTACCCGTACCCGAACGTCGACGACGTGATCCCACTGATGGCCGCCGGCAAGCTGCTGCCCTACCTGGACATCCCCTTCCAGCACGCCAGCCCGAAGGTGCTCAAGGCCATGAAGCGCCCGGCCTTCGAGGACAAGACCCTGGCGCGCATCAAGAAGTGGCGCGAGATCTGCCCCGAGCTGACCATCCGCTCCACCTTCATCGTCGGCTTCCCCGGCGAGACCGAGGAAGACTTCCAGTACCTGCTCGACTGGCTGAGCGAAGCCCAGCTGGATCGCGTCGGCTGCTTCCAGTACTCCCCGGTCGAAGGCGCCCCGGCCAACGACCTGGGCCTGGAGCCAGTGCCGGACGACATCAAGCAGGAGCGCTGGGAGCGCTTCATGGCGCACCAGCAGGCGATCTCCGCCGAGCGCCTGCAGCTGAAGATCGGCAAGGAGATCGAAGTGCTGATCGACGAAGTGGACGAGCAAGGCGCGGTCGGCCGCTCCTTCGCCGATGCCCCGGAGATCGACGGCAGCGTGTTCATCGACAGCACCGACCTGAAGCCAGGCGACAAGGTGATGGTCCGCGTGGTCGATGCCGACGAGTACGACCTCTGGGCCGAGCGCGTCTGAGCCAGCCCTGAGCCATGAAGAAGCCCCGCCGATGCGGGGCTTTTTCATGGGTGGCGGAAAACCGGGCTGAAGTCCGGGCGGCGGTGGGATGTGGTTGGCATTGGCTGGCGCCCGCTGTCGGCTCGACCTTGCACCCCGGCGAGACTGGCCTATACAGGAAGCTCTCGACCAAGGAAGACCCACATGCCGAAGATGAACCACCAGGACGCCCACGAGCTGATCGCCACCCTGCGCTACGCCGTCAACGAGTCCTTCGAGAAGAACCAGAAGCTCTCGAACTTCGACCCCGAGGCCCACAACCTGTGCATCGCCCACTGCACCTTCAACGACGCCCCGCCGCTGAACCTGTTCTCCTTCTCGGCCATGAGCTCCTTCAGCAAGACGGCGCTTAACAAGCTGGTGCACGAGTGGGGCGTGGAATTCGTACCGGACGTGGCGACCCATATCCGCACCTTCGCCTGCGGCGGCATGGGCCAGTTCCACACCGAGCCCCGGCTGATCAACTACATCCATGGGCGCCCGGGCTTCATCGGCCACCTCACCGACGTGACCCTGGTCAGCGAGATCGACTGCTGCGGCACCTGCGTGCCCTACAGCATCAACGCCTTCAAGCAGACCTTCACCGACGTGCAGGTGCACATCATCGAACTGGGCATGAAACCCAGCCTGGGGATCGGCCCGCAATACGGCTACGCCCACCTCTACTGATCGCGAGACCTGCCATGAGCCGCCACGTCACCCTCTTCCACTGCCCGCACACCCGCTCCTCCGGCGTCCTCACCCTGCTGGAGGAGCTGGGCGCCGATTACGACCTGCACCTGATGAACATGCACAAGGGCGAGCAGCGACAGCCCGCCTACCTGGCGATCAACCCGATGGGCAAGGTGCCGGCCCTCCGCCATGGGGAAACCATCATCACCGAGCAGGTCGCGGTCTACCTGTATCTCGCCGACCTGTATGCCGATGCCGGGCTCACGCCGTCGCTGGACAGCCCGCAGCGCGGTACCTTCCTGCGCTGGATGGTGTTCTCCGGCACCTGCTTCGAACCGGCGGTGGTGGACCACGCGCTGCAACGCGCGCCCGTTGAGCCCTCCCGCTCGCCCTACGGCGATTTCGCCACCGTGCTCGATACCCTGGCCGAGCACCTGCAAGGGCGGACCTGGATGCTGGGAGACAGCTACAGCGTCGCCGACGTGCTCTGGGGCACCGCGCTGAACTGGACCATGGCCTTCGGACTGATCCCCGAGCGGCCCGTGTTCCGCGCCTACGTCGAGCGCTTCCTCGCCCGCCCCGCGGTGCAACGGGCCAGGGCCAAGGACGTCGCGCTCGCCGAGAGCCAGAAGGCGGAATGAGGCGAAACGGCGGAATGCCGGCGCATTCCGCCCCTCGATAATGCCGCCGCGTGAGGCGGCGCCAGGCTAGGGTATCGACCTCACCCGATCAGCGACGAGGTTTCCATGCATCACTACTTCAGCCTCCAGGGCCGCACCGCCCTGGTGACCGGCGGCACCCGCGGCATCGGCAGGATGATCGCCCAGGGCTTCCTCGAAGCCGGCGCCCGCGTGTTCATCTGTGCCCGCAACGCCGAGGCCTGCGCCGAGACCGCGGCCGAGCTTTCCGCCTACGGCGAGTGCATCGGCCTGGCCGCCGACCTCTCCAGCGAGGAAGGCGCCAAGGCCCTGGCAAACGAGCTGGCCGGGCGCATCGAGCACCTCGACATCCTGGTCAACAACGCCGGCACCACATGGGGTGCCCCCCTGGAAAGCTACCCGGTCAAGGGCTGGGAAAAGGTCATGCAGCTCAACGTCACCTCGGTGTTCAGCTGCATCCAGCAACTGCTGCCGTTGCTGCGCAAGGCCGGCAGCGCGCAGAGCCCGGCGCGGGTGATCAACATCGGCTCGGTGGCCGGCATCAGCTCCCTGGGCGAACAGGCCTACGCCTACGGCCCGAGCAAGGCGGCGCTGCACCAGCTCTCGCGCATGCTGGCCAAGGAGCTGGTGGCCGACCATATCAACGTCAACGTGATCGCCCCCGGCCGCTTCCCCAGCAAGATGACCCAGTTCATCGCCAACGACAGCGAGGCCCTGGCCGCCGACGTCGCGCATATCCCCATGAAGCGCTGGGGCCGCGCGGAAGAGATGTCGGCCCTGGCCCTGAGCCTGGCCAGCACCGCCGGCGCCTACATGACCGGCAACATCATCCCCATCGACGGCGGCTTCCACCTCTGACGACACTGCGCAGGCCGCCGGGCAACGGCGGCTTGCGCAAGGCGCCACCGGGGCGCTAGGGTAGCCGCGCCACCGCCCCGGATACCCGCACCATGCGCCTGTTCACCCTGCTCCTTTCGCTCGCCCTCGTCGCCCCGGCCTTCGCCGCGCCGGCGCCGTTCTACCTCTGGCAGAGCAAGCAGGATGGCCGCTACAGCTGCGCCCAGGTGCAACCTGGCGAAGGCTGGCTGCGCCACAGCGGGCCCTATCGCGACGCCGGTTGCCGGGTCCCCCTCGACGCTCCGATCCGCAGCCGCTGAGCCCATCGTCATGCCGCATTCCGTCTCGCCCGTGGGCATCGTTCGCTCCTGCTTCAAGGAAAAATTCGCCATCCCCCGCCAGCCGCACCTGGCGCCCGCCGCGCGTGGCGTGCTGGAACTGCTGTCGCCCTTCGACAGCGGCGATGCCGTGCAGGGGCTGGAGGAGGTCAGCCACGTCTGGCTGCTGTTCCTCTTCCACCAGGCGCTGGAAGACAAGCCGCGCCTGAAGGTGCGCCCGCCCAGGTTGGGCGGCAACCGTTCCCTGGGGGTGTTCGCCACGCGCTCGACCCACAGGCCCAACGGCATCGGCCAGTCGGTGGTGAAGCTGGACAAGGTCGAGCCCGGTCGCCTCTGGCTCTCGGGCATCGACCTGCTGGACGGCACCCCGGTCCTGGACATCAAGCCCTATGTCCCCTACGTCGACCGCCAGGACGGCGCGACCAACCGCATCGCCGAGGCGGCGCCGGAGCCGATACCGGTGGTGTGGGTGGAAGGTGCGCTGGTGCTGGCCCGCGAACACGCTCTGCGCCTGGGCGAGCCGCTGGTGGAGCTGATCGAGCAGTGCCTGGCCCAGGACCCGCGCCCGGCCTACCAGCAGCCGGAGCCGGAACGCCGCTACGGTGCGCGCCTATGGGACCTGGACGTGCGCTGGCACTACCCGCGCCCGGGGCTGATCCGCGTGCTGGAAATCAGCCCTTCGGCCTGAACGCCCCCTAACGGGCCGCGTTGAGCGCCAGCACATCCGCCTCGATGACGTCCTGCTGGACGATCAGCGGGTTCACCAGCGGGCGGCTGGCGAGAAAGTGCGGTGTCTCCATATGCGCGTCGAAGGCCGCCTCGTCGGTGTAGACCTCGTAAAGCCATACCAAGTCCGGGTCGCTGCGATCCCGCACTACATCGAACACCAGGCAGCCCGGCTCATCACGCACGGAGGCGGCGGCGTTGACGCGCATGGCATCCATGAAGGCGTCAAGGCTGCCTGGCTTGAGCTGGGTCTTGAGCAGAAGACAATACACGTTGGATTCCTTTTGTTTTATATTTCCATGAAATTGTATACAAAAAAGGAATCCTGCTCATGCCTGTCCGTCCGAGCCGCCTCAATGGTCTTCGCCACCTGGCGATCGTGGTCCCCAACCTCGAGGAGTGCGAGCGCTTCTACGTGGACATCCTGGGGATGCAGGTGCTCAACCGTGCCAACGAAGACCTGGTCTACCTCACCTGCGGCAACGACAACCTTTCCCTGGGCCGCTCCGACGTGCCCAGCAGCGGCGTGCAGGCGGTGGACCACTACGGCTTCGTGGTGGACAGCCTGGAGGAGCTAGGCGCCTGGTACGACTACCTCAAGGCCAGCGGCGTGACCCTGCTCGACCGCCCCTTCGCCCATGGCGACGGCGCCCACAGCTTCCACGTGCTGGACCCGGCGGGTAACAAGATCCAGCCGATCTACCACCCGGCGATCTCCGGACAGCGCTTCGGCTCGCCGCTCTGACCGTATTCGGTAGGTCCCCGCGTCTGCGGGATGACGGCCGGATCGCGGAAACGAAAAAGCCCGCCAATCGGCGGGCTTTCTCATGAAGCTGGCAGCGCTTACTTCTCGACGAATGCACGCTCGATCAGGTAGTCGCCGGGTTCGCGCATGCGCGGGGAGATCTTCAGGCCGAAGCTGTCGAGGACCTGGCTGGTCTCGTCGAGCATGCTCGGGCTGCCGCAGATCATCGCGCGGTCGTCCTGCGGGTTGATCGGCGGCAGGCCGATGTCGGTGAACAGCTTGCCGCTGCGCATCAGGTCGGTCAGGCGGCCCTGGTTCTCGAAGGGCTCGCGGGTGACGGTGGGGTAGTAGATCAGCTTGTCACGCAGTGCTTCGCCGAAGAACTCGTTCTGCGGCAAGTGCTCGGTGATGAACTCGCGGTAGGCGACTTCGTTCACGTAGCGCACGCCGTGGACCAGGATCACCTTCTCGAAGCGCTCGTAGGTCTCCGGGTCCTGGATCACGCTCATGAAGGGCGCGAGGCCGGTGCCGGTGCTCAGCAGGTACAGGTGCTTGCCGGGGTTGAGGTCGTCGAGCACCAGCGTGCCGGTGGGCTTCTTGCTGATGATGATCTCGTCGCCTTCCTTCAGGTGCTGCAGCTGGGAGGTCAGCGGGCCGTCCGGCACCTTGATGCTGAAGAACTCCAGGTGCTCTTCCCAGTTGGGGCTGGCGATGGAATACGCACGCATGAGCGGGCGGCCGTTGGGCTGCTGCAGGCCGATCATGACGAACTGGCCGTTCTCGAAGCGCAGGCCCGGGTCGCGGGTGCACTTGAAGCTGAACAGCGTGTCGTTCCAGTGGTGAACGCTGAGGACGCGCTCGGAGTTCATGTTGCTCATTTACGGGGGCTCCGAAAATTTGGATGTCGCCAGCGCCTCGGGGCGCAATTGCGCGACATTGTATTGATAGCCACAATATCTGTTAACTGGATTATCAAGATATAGGTTATCGGTTATATCGATATGCGATTCACACTCCGTCAACTCCAGGTATTCGTCAGCGTCGCCCAGCAGGGCAGCGTCTCCCGTGCCGCCGAATCGCTATCGCTGTCGCAGTCCGCTGCAAGCACCTCGCTGACCGAGCTGGAGCGGCAATCCGGCTGCCAGCTGTTCGATCGCGTCGGCAAGCGCCTCAGCCTCAACGCCCTGGGCCACCAGTTGCTGCCCCAGGCCGTGGGGCTGCTGGACCAGGCCCGGGAGATCGAGGCGCTGCTCAACGGCAAGAGCGGCTTCGGCTCCCTCGCAGTCGGCGCCACGCTCACGGTGGGCAATTACCTGGCGACGCTGCTGATCGGCAGCTTCATGCAACGCCACCCGGAGTGCCAGGTGAGGCTGCATGTGCAGAACACGATGAATATCGTCCAGCAGATCGCCCACTACGAACTTGATCTGGGTCTAATCGAAGGCGATTGCCAGCATCCGGATATCGAGGTCCTGCCTTGGGTGGAGGACGAACTCGTGGTGTTCTGCGCCCCCGGCCATCGCCTGGCCGAGAGCGGCCAGGCCTCGCTGGAGGAACTCAGCCGCGAGGCCTGGATCCTCCGCGAGCAGGGCTCCGGCACGCGCCTGACCTTCGACCAGGCCATGCGTCACCACCCCACCCCGCTGAACATCCGCCTGGAGCTGGAGCACACCGAAGCGATCAAACGTGCCGTGGAGTCGGGGCTGGGCATCAGCTGCATCTCGCGGCTGGCGCTGCGCGACGCCTTCCGCCGGGGCAGCCTGGTGCCGCTGGAGACGCCGGGGATCGACCTGCGCCGGCAGTTCTACTTCATCTGGCACCGGCAGAAGTACCAGACCGCGGCGATGCGTGAATTCCTCGACCAGTGCCGCGAACTGACGGCGGGCGTGCAACGCAGCGACCAGATCGTGCTGCCATCGATCGCCTGATCAACCCAGGAGGATGGTGGCCCAGACGGCGGCGATCAGGCTCAGGGCGACGAACTGGGCAGCGCTGCCCATGTCCTTGGCGTTCTTCGACAGTGGGTGGCGATCCAGGGAGATGCGGTCGATGGCCGCCTCCACCGCCGAATTGAGCAGCTCGACGATCAGCGCCAGCAGGCACGCGGCGATCATCAGCGCACGCTCGCCACGGCTGACGTCGAGGAAGAAGGTGACAGGGATCAGCACGGCGTTGAGCAGCACCAGCTGGCGGAACGCGGCTTCGCCGGTGAAGGCAGCGCGCATGCCGTCCAGGGAATAGCCGGCGGCATTGAGGATACGCTTGAGGCCGGTCTGGCCCTTGAATGGCGATGACATAGAGGCGGGACTGCTTGGTAAGGAGGCCGCAGGCTAACCCGCGACGAATCAAATTTGCGTGAAAACCGCCGGCTCAGGCCGAGGGAATCGATTCCATCTGTTGCAACAGCAATGCGGCCTGGGTGCGGGTGCGCACGCCGAGCTTGCGGAAGATCGCGGTGACGTGGGCCTTGACGGTAGCCTCGGACACGCTGAGCTCGAAGGCGATCTGCTTGTTCAGCAAGCCCTCGCAGACCATGGTCAAGACGCGGAACTGCTGCGGGGTCAGGCTGGCGAGGCCGGCGCTGGCCGCCTTGGCCTCGGCGGAAACCGCAACGCTTTCCTCCACCTGCGGCGGCCACCAGGCATCCCCATCGAGCACCGCGCGCACGGCGCTCTGGATCACTTCCAGGGGGCTGGACTTGGGGATGAAACCGCTGGCGCCGAATTCGCGGGAGCGGACCACCACGGCCGCCTCTTCCTGGGCGGAAATCATCACCACGGGAATCTGCGGGTACTGCCCTCGCAACAGCACCAGGCCGGAGAAACCGTAGGCGCCGGGCATGTTCAGGTCGAGCAGGACGAGGTCCCAGTCGGCCTTTTCAGCCAGGCGCGATTCGAGTTCGGCGATGCTGGCCACCTCGACCAGCCGCACATCCGGGCCGAGACCGAGGGTCAGGGCCTGGTGCAAGGCACTGCGGAACAACGGGTGATCATCGGCGATGAGGATTTCGTATGCGGCCATGGGCGAGTCCTTTTTCTTGTGGGCCCAGAGATGCTGCCGATCCTGTCGGAAACACCCGGCACGGGGGAGGTGCCGCCTCTGCCAAGCCCTGAATGCTTACGGGTTGGCCGTAAAGCGGCGCCCAGCATGCCGACCCGCAACGGGGTGGTCAAGCAGGCATCTTTACGGCAAAGTCTGCGCCTTTGCCCGTCGAGAATCACCATGCGAAGCCATGCCCTGCGCGCCGATATCCTGATGCTGATCACCGCCGCCATCTGGGGTGCCGCATTCGTCGCCCAACGGCTGGGCATGGATGCCGTCGGGCCCTTCCTCTATACAGGCCTGCGCTTCACCCTCGGCGCCCTGGTGCTGCTGCCACTGCTGTTCCTGCTGCCACGCCCGGCACCGAAAGCGCCACTGAACCGGGGCATGCTGCTGGGCGGCGTGCTCATGGGCCTGGCCCTGTCGCTGGGCATCAACCTGCAGCAGGTCGGCCTGCTGTTCACCAGCGTGACCAACTCGGGCTTCATCACCGGGCTGTACGTGATCATCGTGCCGCTGCTCGGGCTGCTGCTGGGGCACCGCACCGGCACGGGTACCTGGCTGGGCGCCGCGATGGCGGTGGCCGGAATGTTCCTGCTCAGCGTCGGTGACGGCTTCCAGGTCGCCTCGGGAGACTGGCTGCAGCTGGCCGGCGCCTTCGTCTGGGGCGTGCATGTACTGCTGGTGGGCTTCTTCGCCAGCCGCTACGACCCGATCCGCCTGGCCATCCTGCAGTTCATCACCTGCGCGGTGATCAGCATGGTGCTGGCGCTGTTGCTGGAGGAGATCCGCCTCGACGCCATCCTCACCGCCGGCCCGGCGATCCTCTACGGCGGCGTCATTGCCGTGGCCATCGGCTACACCCTGCAGGTGGTGGCACAGAAACACGCGATCGCCTCCCACGCGGCGATCATCCTCTCCCTGGAGGCGGTCTTCGCCGCCATCGCCGGCGCCCTGCTGCTGGACGAGTCGCTGCATGCCCGTGGCTACCTGGGCTGCGGGCTGATGTTCGTCGGCATGCTGGTGGCGCAGCTCTGGCCGCAACCGAAGGTCGCGGCCGAGCGCGCGGAGGCTGCGCCCGCTCAGAGATAGGGCACGAGCGCCTGGTGCGCAGGGCTGGCGAGGTCCAGCGGCAAGGCACGCTTGGCGCCGATGTAGTGCTCGGTGAAGACATCCAGGTAGGCATTGAGCGCCCCCGCGGCGCGTTCGTCGCCGGCCAGCTCCAGGCACAGCGCGGCCACTTCCGCGGTGCACAGGTGCTCGTCGCGGTTGGAGCGGCGCAGGCGGTAGCGGGAGATCTGCTCCGGCTGCAGGCTGAGCACCGGGAAGCGATCCAGGTAGGGACTCTTGCGGAACATCTTGCGGGCTTCGTTCCAGGTGGCGTCGAGCAGGATGAACAGCGGGCGCTTGCCCTCCTCCACCTGCACATCACTGACCACCCGCGACTGCGGCTCGACGTACTCCCCGGGGAATACCAGGTACGGCTGCCATTGCGGGTCGTCGAGCAAGGTGATGATCGCCGGGTCGACTTCGGTGCGTGACCAACTGAAGGCACTGGTGTCGGCCACTGTGTCGGCGATCAGCCAGCCGGTGTTGCTGGGTTTCATCGGCTCCGAGTAGTACATGAACAGGCACATGCCGGAGCGGGCCTCCACCTGTGGGCGCAGGGTGCAGAAACAGTAGGGGGCGATCACCCGGCAACCCGGGCAGCGTGGCGAGCGGGCACCACGGGCGACAAAGGGGCGGGTACTGCGCGCCAGCAGCTCGGCGCGCAGGCGGGAAACGGCGTGACTCATCGGATAGCGGTCCAGGACAACTGATAGAGATCGCGACGCCGGTCCTGGCCGTTACGCACGGCGCCCGCCTCGCGCAGTTGCGCGAGGCGGGCGAGATCCAGGTCGGCGATCGCGAAGGATTCGATATTGGCATCCGCCTGGGCCAGTACGGCATCGGGCGGGAATGGCAGGTCGGCCGGGCTGAAGATCGCCGACTGGCTGTACTGGGTGTCGACGTTGTCCACCCCGCGCAACAGGCCAACGCCGCCGGCGATGGCGACGTAGCACTCGTTCTCCACCGCCCGCGCCTGGGCACAGAGGCGCACACGCAGGTAGCCGTGGCGGGTGTCGGTCCAGAACGGCACGAGGAGTATCTCCAGCCCCTGCTCGCGCAGCAGACGGGGCAGCTCGGGGAACTCCACGTCGTAGCAGACGAGGATGCCGACGCGGCCCACGTCGCTGTCGAACACCTGCAGGCTGTTGCCACCCTCGAGCCCCCAGGCCTCACGCTCGTTGGGGGTGATGTGCAGCTTGGGCTGGCGGTCCTGGCTGCCATCGCGGTGGCACAGCCAGCTCATGTTGAGCATGCGCCCGCCCTCCTCCAGCGGCAGGCTGCCCGGGCAGAGGTTGACCCGGTAGCGCTGGGCCAGGCGCGAGAACGCGGCCAGCAGCGGCTCGGTGTACTCGGCGAGCTTGCGCATCTGCGCCGGGCCCTGGGCGAAGCGCGCGCCCTTGAGCAGGTTGACGTGGAAGAACTCGGGGAACACCGCCAGCTCGACGCCATAGCCGGCGAGGGTCGCCACCGTGTGTTCCAGGGCCTCCAGCAGGGCCGGCAGCTCGCTGCTCTGGCCGAGCGCCCACTGCACGGTGGCGACACGCACGGGGCGACGTTGCTGGGCGAGCGGCAGGGCGGTTTCCGGGCCTGGCATGGCGGGCTCCTGAAGGTCGGGGGAATGCCGCGCAGTTTACCTGCGCCGCCACGGAAAAGGGCGGCCGCCGCCGCCCTTCCGTCACACCTCGCCTCAGAAGGTGTGGTTGAGTGCCAGGCCGATGAAGTGGATCTGGGTCTTGTACTCGCCCTTGTAGTTGCCACCGTTGCCGGTGCAGCGCACGCCGCTGTCGACATACAGGCCGCCGCTGCCGGGCACCCAGCCGGCCGGGGAGCAGTTGTCGGTGTAGTCCATCTTGCCGGTGTCGAACTGCACGAAGCTGTAGGCGAGGTCCACCGACGTGTCCTTGAACAGCTTGTAGTTGGCGCCGAAGGACAGCCAGTAGCGATCCGCGTCGGGGAAGCCCGGGTGGCGGGTGGTGGAGCCGCTGACCGGGCTCTTGTCGTAGGCGACACCGGTGCGCAGCAGCAGGTCGTCGCTGTACTGGTAGTTCATCCCCAGGGAGATCTTGTAGGTGTCGTTCCAGTCCTGCTTGACGCTGAGGTCGCCCTCGGTGACGCCATTGAAGTAGGGGTAACCGGCAACCTGGTCGAGCCCCACGCCGATGGTGCCCAGGCGCGAGTGGCGGGTCCAGGTCACGTCGGCCATCAGCGCGACCTTGTCGTTGAGCTGATGGAAGGCGTTGATGGACAGCGACTCGGGGGTGTCGATCGAGGTGCTGGCGTTGGAGTTGGGGTGCAAGCGGGTGGCGGCGAAGTCGCCGGGGTTGATCCAGTTGGCAGGATCGAGCACCTGCTCCAGCGCGTCCTGCGGCGGCAGCGTGATGATCCCGAGGTCGATCCCGCCGCTCAGGTCGGTCGTCGGAGAAGGCACGGCCCCCTGGACACCGGCGAAGCTCCACTTCGACTCACCTTCCAGGGTGTGCTTGATGTGGGAACGGTAGGAGATGCCGAAGCGGGTGAATTCGGTCGGCTCCCACAGGTACCCGATGTTCCAGCCGAAGCCCCAGTCATCGCCCTTGGCGCGGAAATAGCCGTCGCCCTGGACGTTGTCAGCGAAGTTGGAGGCCACGCAATCCACGAAGGAGTCGCCTGTCTGCCCGTCGCAGCTACTGATTTCGGTGGGCACGTTGACGCCATAGAGCAGCGGGATCGCGAACTGCCCGAGAGGCGACGCGGCCAGTTCGGTGACATCCTGGTTGGCGGCGACGAACTGCCCGGCCAACTGCCGTGAAGCGCCCTTCACATCGGCCGCGCCACGCTGGATCGACTTGATGTACTGGGCCGAGACACCGAAGCCGATGCTGTGATGCTCGTTGAAGCGGTAGGCGATGCTGGGGTTGAAGTTGACCGTCTCCAGGCTCGCCGACTGGATGCCGTAGCGGCCGCTCCAGTCCTCTTCGTAATCCAGCTTGGCGCCATAGGGCACGAAGATCCCCAGCCCGACCGTGACCTGGTCGTTGATCTGCTTGGAGAAGTAGAAGTTCGGCGCCGCGGCGGCGTCCGGCAGGTAGGAACCGGCATCGCCATCACCCGTGCCGGTGGGGTTGCCGAACACGTCGGTCGAGCCCTTGTCCTCGTATTCGCCCTTGGGGAGCAGGATGCTCAGCCCGCTGGTCATCTGGGTGCCCTTGAGGCGGGCGAGCCCGGCGGGGTTGTAGAAGATCACCGAGGGATCGGCGGCTTCCGCGCCATTGGCATGGGCAGTGCCCTGGGCAGAGACGGATTGCGAACCGAAGTGATACCCGGACGCCAGGACCGGGGGGGTGAATGTAAGCACCAGGCTGCCGCCGCAGAACGCGGTGAGCCAGCCGGCAGGACGAGTTATTGTCATTGTTCTCGACTCCCAACTTTTTTGACGGAGCCTCTCGGCACCGTTGAAGCAGCTTTCCTCTTTGGCCGGCACGCAAGTGTTTCCGGGGTTTTGGCAGGCCAACCTCACTGGGACGCCGGGGACGTCCGCTTTTTTGTGACAGTCCGTGTTTTCCACGCTATCCCCGACCTTTAGTCGTGGTGACCCGCCAGGTCGCGCGGTGCGGTAACACCCCGGGGCGGAGTCTCCAAAAGGCCGGCCTGAATCGCCGTTTCGCTTATCCGGCAAGGCGTTGCGCGGTATGCCCAGCCAAAGCGGCTGGGCGATCCACCGAGCGTTGGCATGCGTGTTACCGATCGTCCCGCCGGCCGGGACTCGCTCCTCGCAGCGGGCTCGCGGCAGCCATCATTTCGCCGCTACGCGCGACGGCGCGAAGAATCGGGAAAGGAGCGCGTTGGCTGGCCAGTCGCCATCCGCCCCTGAAGGGACAGACCGGCCAGGCGGCAATTGATTCAAGCGATGGATTTCGCGGCGATCGCCACAAGGGTTGGATGCACACCGCTACATGAGGAAGAAACCAGGCGAGGCGGGGTCTGCGGGGGCGGATCGATTGCCTCTTGATCTGCCAGCCGCGCTTGTTCAGGATGCGCCGACGATAACGCCGGACGATTTCAGGTCGCCGCTGAACACCGGCGCCGACCTCGGGTCAAAGGCTGCCAACCGTTGGAGATTTTCATGTCACGCCCCCTCGCAATCGCCCTCGTACTCGCCCTGCCCTTCACTGTCCAGGCTGCCTCGCTGAAGGACTTCGAGCTGACCAAAATGCTGGAAAAAGTGGCCGAGGAAAGCAGCGTCGGGACGCCGCGCGCGATCAACGAGGACATCCTGGACCAGGGTTACACCGTCTCGGGGGCCGAACTGGTGAACCATCTCAGCGTGCGCGAGGCCCACGCGGCGCAGATGCGCGCCAATCCGGACTCCATGCGCGCACAACTGGCCAACAGCGTGTGCCGCAACAACGGCTATCGCCAGTTGCTGGCACGCGGCGCAGCACTGCGCTACGAGTTCAGCGAGTACAAGACCAATCGCCCGATCAGCAACGAGCGCTTCACCGCCTCCGATTGCGGCCTGAGCACCGCACCGGCCAAGTAGGCCCGGCGCTCAGTCTTCGGCGGCGCGTCGCTGCTCGTCATCGGCGCGCAGCTCCGCCAGCAATGCTTCCATATAGCGCGAGCGCCGCAGGCCGCCGTCCAGGCGTCGCTGGCATTCCTCCTCCAGACTGAGGCCATTGGTGTAGGCGGCCTGTTGCAACATGCGATACAGCTCGAGGTCGATCTCCAGACTCAACTTGGGCATGCCTGCCCCTCCCTCCGTATATCCCTAGACGGCACGGACCGATCCGCTGGCCCGAACCTCCCTTGTCCTCGGCTTGCCGATACCTGCAGGTTAGGCGAGGCATGGCACATCTCCACCGCTGCAAAGGGCGGCGCCGACAGATTCCGACAAGCGCGACCGATAGCCACGGCGAAACAATTGCGCTCCTATGCTTCTGGTATCGACGGACGCCCGCTGGCAAACGACCGGGGGCTGAAGCAAGCTGTATTCCAGCGCTCGCAGGGCGCGCGGATGCGCCTGTGACGTCGATGACGCTCGACGCGATTCGCCCGCCGGCAATGGTGGCTCGAGGATCGCGATGCAGTTGATGAGCAAGGAGAACGCTATGCCTTACGAACCGGACGACTACCTGTCGAGACACTTCCAGACCAGCGGGATCGACCTCAACCAGAAGGTCGACGAACTGGTCAACCTTACGGTCCCGGGCGACAGCCGCAACCTCGCGCTGTACCGGGAAATGGTGATCACCGTGGTGCGCATGGCCCAGGCCGACCGCAACCGCTGGGACGCCAAGATCATGCTGCAGACGCTCCGCGAGATGGAGCACGCCTTCAGCGTCCTCGAACAGTTCAAGCGGCGCCGCAAGGTCACCGTGTTCGGCTCGGCACGTACGCCGGTCGAACATCCCATCTACGAGCTTGCGCGCCAACTGGGCAGGGAACTGGCCAAGCTCGACCTGATGGTGATCACCGGGGCCGGCGGCGGCATCATGGCCGCCGCACACGAAGGTGCGGGGTTGGAGAACAGCCTCGGACTCAACATCACGCTCCCCTTCGAACAGCACGCCAACGCCACGGTGGACGGCACGGATAACCTGCTGTCGTTCCACTTCTTCTTCGTGCGCAAGCTGTTCTTCGTCAAGGAGGCGGATGCGCTGGTGCTTTGCCCGGGCGGCTTCGGCACCCTCGACGAGGCCCTGGAAGTGATGACCCTGGTTCAGACCGGCAAGAGCCCGCTGGTGCCGATCGTGCTGCTCGATGAGCCGAACGGCAGCTACTGGAAGGAGGCGCTGGATTTCCTCCATCGCCAGCTGGAGCAGAACCGCTACATCCTGCCCACCGACATGAAGCTGATGCGGCTGGTCCACAGCGCCGAAGAAGCTGCCGATGAAATTGCGCGCTTCTACGGCAACTACCACTCCAGCCGCTGGCTAAAGGGCAGCTTCCTGATCCGCATGAATCACGGCCTGACCGAACCTGCGCTGGCGGAAATCCGAGAAACCTTCGCGGACCTGTGCCTGCAAGGCAGCTTCGAGCAAAGGCCCCATTGCGAGTCGGAGAAGGACGAGCCGGAGTTCTGCGATCTCATCCGCCTGGCGTTCACCTTCAACGGACGCGACCACGGGCGCCTGCGCGAACTGATCGACTTCATCAACGAACCGCAGCACTGGGCAACGCACGCCTGAGCCCCAATCCGACGGCCATGCGCGAACGCGCATGGCCCGAGTGGCGGGCAATCAGTCGTCGAGGGATGCGCCGCGCAGCAGGCGGCTGATCATGTCCATGGAATAACCACGGTAGGCGAGATAGCGGCCCTGCTTGGCACGCTCACGAGCATCGGCAGGTCGTTCGCCGCCGAACTTGCGCAACCAGACGTCACGCAGATGACTGCCCCAATCGACATCCGCCTCGCGCAGGGCGGCCTCGATTCCATCCCTGGCCAGGCCACGCTGAGCGAGATCTTCACGAATGCGCTGCGGCCCATAGCCTGCACGGGCACGGCTGGCCACGAAGCTTTCCAGGTAACGGGACTCATCGAGCAGGCCCTCGTCCGCAAGGCGGTCGAGGGCGCTGTCGATCAGTTCGGGAAGAGCCCCCCGTTGACGCAGCTTGCGCGTCAACTCGACCCGCCCATGTTCTCGTCTCGCCAGGAGGTCCATGGCGGCCCGCCGCACAGCGGCGGGGCTGTCGAGCACGATGGGCACGGGGTTTAGAAGTCGGCTTCGGTTTCGGCGACTTCGCTGGTGGCAGCGGATTCGCCCTTGATGGCATCACGATTGAGCAACTGCTCGCGGATCAGCTTCTCGATGGCCTTGCCTACTTCAGGGTTGTCTTCCAGGTACTTGGCGGAATTGGCCTTGCCCTGGCCGATCTTGTTGCCCTGGTAGCTGTACCAGGCACCAGACTTCTCCAGGATGCCCTGCTGCACGCCGAGGTCGATGATCTCGCCGTTGCGGTAGATGCCCTTGCCATAAAGAATCTGGAACTCGGCCTGACGGAAGGGCGGAGCGACCTTGTTCTTCACGACCTTGACGCGGGTTTCGCTGCCCACCACTTCCTCGCCCTCTTTCACCGCGCCGATACGGCGGATGTCGAGGCGGACGGAGGCGTAGAACTTCAGCGCGTTACCACCGGTGGTGGTTTCCGGGCTGCCGAACATCACGCCGATCTTCATGCGGATTTGGTTGATGAAGATGACCAGGCAGTTGGCGTTCTTGATGTTGCCGGTGATCTTGCGCAGCGCCTGGGACATCAGGCGGGCCTGCAGGCCGACGTGGGAATCCCCCATCTCGCCTTCGATCTCGGCCTTGGGCACCAGGGCGGCCACGGAGTCGACGATGATCACGTCGACTGCATTGGAACGCACCAGCATGTCGGTGATTTCCAGCGCCTGCTCGCCGGTATCCGGCTGGGAAACCAGCAGGTCATCGACATTCACGCCCAGTTTGCCGGCGTAGTCGGGGTCCAGCGCGTGCTCGGCGTCGACGAATGCGCAAGTGGCACCCGCCTTCTGGGCTTCAGCGATCACGGACAGGGTCATGGTGGTCTTGCCCGAGGATTCCGGACCGTATATTTCCACGATACGGCCCTTGGGCAGGCCACCGATGCCGAGCGCGATATCCAGGCCGAGGGAGCCGGTGGAGATGGCCGGAATGGCCTGGCGATCGTGATCGCCCATGCGCATTACGGCGCCCTTGCCGAACTGTTTCTCGATCTGGCCCAGGGCAGCCGCCAAAGCACGCTTCTTGTTCTCGTCCATTGAAGTCCTCGCTAATCAAGAGGGCCTGACGGCCACCAACAACTGTATAAGTAGCCAGTATTATTCCATAGGGCAAGTCGCGCGCCTACCCCTCGGACGCTTTTTCTCCTGCAGCTAGTCGGATCATCCCATCCAGGGCCTTGGCCACCGTCTGCTGGCGGACCGACTGGCGATCACCCTCGAACTGGCAGCGGCACGACTGGATGGAACCACCATCGGCCCAGGCCAGCCAGACGGTGCCGACCGGTTTCTCCAGCGAACCGCCATCCGGCCCAGCGACGCCGCTGACCGCCACCGCGAAACGCGCACCGCTGGCCGCCTGGGCGCCCTGCACCATGGCTTCGACGACTTCGCGACTGACCGCGCCGACGCGACCGAACAGCTCCTGCGCAACCCCCAGCTGGCGGGACTTCTGGGCATTGGAATAGGTGATGTAGCCCGCCTCGAACCAGGCCGAGCTCCCGGGGATACGGGTGATCGCTTCGGCAATGCCGCCCCCCGTGCAGGATTCGGCGGTTGTCACCTGGGCATCGATGAGGCGTAGTTGCTCACCGAGGCGCGCGGCCAGTTCGGTCAGTCGTGAATCGATATCGGACATGTGCACTCCGGGGTTAAAGCGGGCAAGCGGGATACCGTACACTAGCGCCTTTTGCGCGCAAGGCCGGGCATCTTCGCCCTCCTGCCGAACGTCCTTGCCGCCCCACTTTCAAGACAGATGCGCTGACCGATGGCCAAAGATACCCAGGACCTCTCCGACCACACCCCGATGATGCAGCAGTACTGGCGGCTGAAGAACCAGCACCCGGACCAGCTGATGTTCTATCGCATGGGTGACTTCTACGAGATCTTCTACGAAGACGCCAAGAAAGCCGCCAAGCTCCTCGACATCACCCTCACCGCCCGCGGCCAATCGGCCGGCAAGGCGATCCCCATGGCAGGCATCCCCTTCCATTCGGTGGAGGGCTACCTGGCCAAGCTGGTGAAACTCGGCGAGTCGGTGGTCATCTGCGAGCAGATCGGCGATCCGGCCACCAGCAAAGGCCCCGTGGAGCGCCAGGTGGTGCGCATCATCACCCCCGGTACGATCAGCGATGAGGCGCTGCTGGATGAGCGGCGCGACAACCTGATCGGAGCGGTACTCGGTGATGAGCGCCTGTTCGGGCTGGCGGTGCTGGACATCACCAGCGGCCGCTTCAGCGTGCAGGAGATCAAGGGCTGGGAGAACCTGCTGGCCGAACTCGAGCGCATTAACCCCGCCGAGCTGCTGATCCCCGACGACTGGCCCCAGGGCCTGCCGGCCGAGAAGCGCCGTGGCGTACGTCGCCGCGCGCCCTGGGACTTCGACCGTGACTCGGCCCGCAAGAGCCTGTGCCAGCAGTTCGGCGTACAGGATCTGAAGGGCTTCGGTTGCGAGAACCTGACACTGGCGATCGGAGCCGCCGGCTGCCTGCTCGGCTACGCCAAGGAAACCCAACGCACCGCCCTGCCGCACCTGCGCAGCCTGCGCCATGATCGCCTCGACGACACGGTGATCCTGGACGGTGCCAGCCGCCGTAACCTGGAGCTGGACATCAACCTCGCAGGCGGACGCGACAACACGCTGCAATCGGTAGTCGACCGCTGCCAGACCGCCATGGGCAGCCGCCTGCTGAGCCGCTGGCTGAACCGCCCGCTGCGTGATCGCGCCGTACTGGAAGCACGCCAGGACTCCATCAGTTGCCTGCTGGAACGCTACCGCTTCGAAGGCCTGCAGCCACAGTTGAAGGAAATCGGCGACGTGGAGCGCATTCTCGCCCGAGTCGGCCTGCGCAACGCCCGTCCCCGCGACCTGGCCCGTCTGCGCGACGCCCTGGCGGCACTGCCCGAGCTGCAGAGCGCCATGACCGACCTGGAGGCACCGCATCTGGGAACCCTGGCCACCAGTATCCGCACCTATCCGGAGCTGGCGGACCTGCTGGCCAGCGCCATCATCGAGACACCGCCTGCGGTGATCCGTGACGGTGGTGTGATCAAGACAGGCTACGACGCCGAACTGGACGAGTTGCAGGCGCTCAGCGAGAACGCCGGCCAGTACCTGATGGACCTCGAAACACGCGAGAAGGCACGCACCGGCCTGCCCAACCTCAAGGTCGGCTACAACCGTATCCACGGCTACTACATCGAACTGCCCCGGGTGCAAGCCGAGCAGGCGCCCGCCGATTACATCCGCCGCCAGACCCTCAAGGGCGCGGAGCGCTTCATCACCCCCGAGCTCAAGGCATTCGAGGACAAGGCCCTCTCCGCAAAGAGCCGCGCCCTGGCCCGCGAGAAGATGCTCTATGAGGACCTGCTGGAACAACTGATCGAGCAACTGGCGCCCCTGCAGGACACTGCGGCCGCCCTGGCCGAACTGGACGTACTGAGCAACCTAGCCGAGCGCGCCCTGAACCTGGACCTGAACCGCCCCCGCTTCGTCGAAGAGCCCTGCATGCGCATCGTGCAAGGTCGCCACCCGGTGGTGGAGCAGGTGCTGGAAACCCCGTTCGTGGCCAACGACCTGTCTCTGGACGATGCCACCCGCATGCTGATCATCACCGGCCCGAACATGGGCGGTAAATCGACCTACATGCGCCAGACAGCCCTGATCGTCCTGCTGGCGCACATCGGCAGCTTCGTGCCAGCGGCCAGTTGCGAACTGTCGCCCGTGGACCGCATCTTCACCCGTATCGGCTCCAGCGACGATCTGGCCGGCGGCCGCTCTACCTTCATGGTGGAGATGAGCGAAACCGCCAACATCCTGCACAACGCGACCGACAGCAGCCTGGTGCTGATGGACGAAGTGGGCCGTGGCACCAGTACCTTTGACGGCCTGTCGCTGGCGTGGGCTGCAGCTGAACACCTGGCACGCCTGCGTGCCTATACGCTGTTCGCCACTCACTACTTCGAGCTCACTGTGCTGCCGGAAAGCGAGCCGGTGGTGGCCAACGTGCACCTCAATGCCACCGAGCACAACGAGCGCATCGTCTTCCTGCATCACGTCCTGCCCGGCCCGGCGAGCCAGAGCTACGGCCTCGCGGTCGCACAACTGGCCGGCGTACCGGCAGACGTGATCCTCCGTGCACGCGAGCATCTGGCGCGACTGGAAACCACCAGCCTGCCCCATGAAGCACCGAAAGCCGCACCCGGCCAGCCGGCACCGCCCATGCAGAGCGACATGTTCGCAAGCCTGCCGCACCCGGTGCTCGACGAGCTGGCGAAGTTGCAACCGGACGACCTGACCCCACGCCGCGCGCTGGAGTTGTTATATACATTCAAGGCACGAATCTAACGCCATCGCGCACAAGCTGTTAGAATCCCGCGCGCTCTGGACGAGCTCCGGCCGCCAGCCTGAGTCGGGGACGCCATCCAGAGCCGGGAAACCTCTATAGCCAGGGTTTCCGAGCCGCCGCTGAGGAGAGAACTAGAAATGACCTTCGTCGTCACCGACAACTGCATCAAATGCAAATACACCGACTGTGTGGAAGTCTGTCCGGTGGACTGCTTCTACGAAGGCCCGAACTTCCTGGTCATTCACCCGGACGAGTGCATCGACTGCGCACTCTGCGAACCCGAGTGCCCGGCCCAAGCCATCTTCTCCGAAGATGAAGTACCGGAAGACATGCAGGAGTTCATCGAACTCAACCGCGATCTGGCGGAAGTCTGGCCGAACATCACCGAAAAGAAAGAAGCTCTGGCAGATGCCGAAGAGTGGGATGGCGTGAAAGGCAAGCTCCCCCAACTGGAGCGCTGATCGCGCATCAAGCAAAAGGCCCGCAATCGCGGGCCTTTGTTTTTGCGGGCAAAAAAAAGGGGCGGTTGCCCGCCCACTCTTTTGTCCCTATCCCTTCACTTCCCTTTCATCATCCTGATGAGCCACATCCAGTGACGCTCCTGACCGATTTCCGTATCGGCCCGCAACATTCCATGTTGCATGGGGCTGATGATAGCGATTCCCGGCCTGCCAACAAGGGCACCTACCGATGCGGGTCTTGGTGAACTCAATCAGCAATTAAAATAAAAACCTTAAAAATCAATAATATAAAAAATCAGCTCACGCACTTCGGCCCCGATTTCCACTCACTTTTGACCTTTAACGCTTACAGCAAATGTAAGCAAATACTTACATGACCTTTTTTTGAACAAAGATGTAGCGCTTCGATTTTCCGGCTTAAGAAGTTCCAAAACGAAGAAACCCGGCCTTAGCCGGGTTTCCCTAAACGACCTCCCTTACTGAAACAGCGCGTCGCTCGACAAGCCGTTCTTCTCCAGGATTTCCCGAAGCCGTTTCAAGGCCTCCACCTGGATCTGCCGCACCCGCTCCCGGGTCAGGCCTATTTCCTGGCCGACTTCCTCGAGCGTGCAGCTTTCATGGCCACGCAGGCCGAAGCGACGCACCACTACTTCACGCTGTTTGTCCGTCAGCTCCGACAACCACTGATCGATGCTCTGCGACAGATCGTCGTCCTGCAGCAACTCACAGGGATCGGTCGGACGGTCGTCGGTGAGCGTGTCGAGCAGCGTCTTGTCCGAATCCGGCCCCAGGGAAACGTCCACTGAAGTGACCCGTTCGTTCAAGCCGAGCATCCGCTTCACCTCGTCCACCGGCTTTTCGAGCAGGTTGGCGATTTCTTCCGCAGAGGGCTCGTGATCGAGCTTGTGGGTCAGCTCCCGCGCAGCGCGCAGGTAGACGTTGAGTTCCTTGACGACGTGGATCGGCAGCCGGATTGTCCGGGTCTGATTCATGATCGCGCGTTCGATGGTCTGGCGGATCCACCAGGTAGCGTAGGTGGAGAAGCGGAAACCCCGCTCCGGGTCGAACTTTTCGACTGCCCTGATCAACCCGAGGTTGCCTTCTTCGATCAGGTCCAGCAGGGAGAGCCCCCGGTTTACATAACGACGGGCGATCTTGACCACCAGTCGCAGGTTGCTCTCGATCATGCGTTTGCGCCCGGCAGGATCACCTCGCTGCGCCAGGCGCGCGAAATGTACTTCTTCTTCCGGAGTCAGGAGGGGGGAAAAGCCGATTTCGTTGAGGTATAGCTGGGTCGCGTCGAGGGCGCGGGTGTAGTCGATGTACTTGTGCTGTTTGAGTGAGCTTGACTGCTTGGCCCTGCTGCTCGGGGCAGGTGCGTCCTGCTCCTCGGACAGCGAATCGTCCATGCCGACGCCCGGCTCCAAAAGGAGCAATTCGTCGTCGACGTCAAACTCCGGC
Organism: Pseudomonas sp. Pc102; assembly: GCF_018408275.1. Taxonomy (NCBI): domain Bacteria; kingdom Pseudomonadati; phylum Pseudomonadota; class Gammaproteobacteria; order Pseudomonadales; family Pseudomonadaceae; genus Pseudomonas; species Pseudomonas sp. Pc102. The sequence continues at coordinate 5,021,472 of NZ_AP021905.1, forward strand.
GCTTCTTTATTGAGTGCCATTGTTGTTGTCCCTTGCTGAGTTCGACAACAAGCTCTGACGACGCCATTTCCCTGGCTACGCCTGAGCCCGTCCATCCCACGAGGGTGACGGGCTGACGTCGGATCAACGACGGGGCAGATATTGCAGGGGATCTACAGGCTTACCTTGGCGGCGAATTTCAAAGTGAAGCTTCACCCGGTCAGTACCCGTTGAGCCCATCTCTGCAATGGTCTGTCCGACCTTGACCTGCTGTCCTTCCCGTACCAGCAACCTGCGGTTGTGGCCGTAGGCGCTTACGTAGGTATCGCTGTGTTTGATGATTACCAATTCGCCGTAGCCCCGTAATCCACTTCCGGCGTATACAACCGAACCATCTGACGCAGCTAAAACAGGCTGGCCTAATTCACCTGCTATATCAATCCCTTTATTCAAACTACCGTTTGAGGAAAAACGACCGATCATCGCGCCGTTCGCAGGCCACGCCCAGCCAGTTGCAGAGCGGGTTACAGGCAGGGTCGGCGTCGTTGCCGGCGTGGTCGCGACAGGGGGTTGGGCCGGAGTGACAGGCTTGGTCGGCTGGCCCTGCACCGGCTGGCTGGTGGCCGGTTGCCTGCTCGGCGGCGCGGTGACGACCGGAGCGGTAGCGACGGTACGCACCGGTGCGGAATTGGACTGGCCATCGAAACGGATGGTCTGCCCCGGACGGATCACATAGGGCGCGGGAATATTGTTTCGCGCAGCCAGGGCTTTCCAGTCCCAGCCGAAGCGGAAGGCGATGGAGTAAAGAGTGTCACCGCGCTGTACGCGGTACTGGCCAGTGGTCACCGGTTGACGTTGCTGGGTGCTCACGGCGCGGCCGTTGCGATCGACCACCTGGACACCACCGGGCGGTGAGCTCGCGCAGCCCGCCAGCAACAAGCCAACGGCCACGACGGACAGCAGTCCATGCGCGCTTCCCATGCTGATCCTCTGCCGAATGGCCAGGCTCATTCCTGTCCCCTTTCCCAATGCCCCAAGGTCGTGCGTATTGTGCCGATTATATCGTTCAGGACCAGTTACCCATTGCTCATCTCGGGTTGGCCACCAGGGCACGAGGCCATAGCAACGTATCGCCGTGCCTGCCAATCAGAAAGTCGATCGGCGTACAGGTTCCCCGCGGCCAGGTGGATGGTGCGCCGACGCGTCCGTCCGCTCAGGCCAGCGGCCCGTTGAGCAGCGGAACGAAACGGACGGCGTCCAGCACATGGCGCGAGAAGCCATGCTCCTCGCGGATGATCAGCATCAGTTGCTGGACATCGCCCGCGCCGACCGGGATCACCAGACGCCCGCCAGGGGCCAGTTGATCCAGCAGCGCCTGCGGCACTTCGGCGGCGCCGGCGGTGACGATGATGCCGTTGTAGGGTGCCAGCGCCGACCAGCCCTCCCAGCCGTCTCCCCAGCGGAACACGACGTTGCGCAGGTTGAGTTCGACCAGGCGCTCCTTGGCGCGGTCCTGCAGGCTCTGGATGCGCTCGACGGAGAACACCCGCTCCACCAGCTGCGCCAGGATGGCGGTCTGGTAGCCGGAGCCCGTGCCGATCTCCAGCACCTTGTCCAGCGGCCCGGCAGCGAGCAGCAGCTCGCTCATCCGCGCCACCATGTAGGGCTGGGAAATGGTCTGGTTGTGGCCGATGGGCAGTGCCGTGTCTTCATAGGCGCGATGCGCCAGCGCCTCGTCGACGAACAGGTGCCGCGGCGTACGACGGATGGTTTCCAGCACATGGGCGTTGGACAGCCCCTCTTCATAGAGGCGCTGGATCAGGCGCTCACGGGTGCGCTGGGAGGTCATGCCGATGCCCCGGCGCAGCAGGTCGTCCTGTTCGCGAGCCATCAGAACAGCCTCCCCAGCCAGCCCTCGAGGCTGTCCAGCCCCTGGGTGAAGGTGCGGTCCAGCTGCAACGGCGTGATCGAGACGTAGCCCTGCATCACGGCATGGAAATCGGTACCCGGGCCGCCATCCTCGGCATCGCCGGCCACGGCGATCCAGTAGCCCTCCTTGCCACGCGGGTTGACCACCTTGACCGGCGCCGCGGCCCGGGCGCGATGGCCCAGGCGGGTCACCTGCACGCCACGGATATGGTCCAGCGGCAGGTTGGGGATGTTCACGTTGAGCACGGTGCGCGGCGGCAGGTCGAGCTGCGCATGGCCTTCGACCAGCTTGCGAGCGAAATGCGCAGCGGTGGCGAGGTTGTCCGACTGGCGCGAAAGCAGCGAGAAGGCGAATGCCGGCAGATCGAGGAAGCGCCCTTCCAGCGCAGCCGCGACCGTCCCCGAATACAACACGTCGTCGCCGAGATTGGCGCCCAGGTTGATCCCGGACACCACCATGTCGGGCGTCTGCTCCAGCAGGCCGTTGAGCCCCAGGTGGACGCAATCGGTGGGCGTGCCGTTGATACTGATATAGCCGTTATCCAGGCGATGCGGGCATAGCGGACGATCCAGGGTCAGCGAGCTACTCGCGCCGCTCTTGTCCTGGTCGGGGGCAATGACCACGCACTCGGCATAATCCTCGAGCGCAGCATGCAGGGCGGCGATGCCGGGTGCATTCACCCCGTCGTCGTTGGAAATCAGAATACGCATGGGTTGTCCGTCTGCCCCGCCGGCACCAGATCGACAAGCTCGCGAACCACTGCGGTAGCGAAGCATCCAGCCGGCAGGACGAATTCCAGTTGCAGAACGTCAGGCTCGGGATAATGCCACGTAAGGCCGCCGATGGGGAGGCGGAGGATGCGCCGTTCGTGCGCCATGCCCGCATCCGCGAGCCAGTCGCGCAGCGCCGGCTCGGCATCGGCCAGCGCCTGCTCCAGGGCACCCGTTGCGCCGCCGGCAGGGGACGGCCCGGAACCCCACAGCGCGCCGGTCGGATGCAGGTCGAGAATCTCCAGGCGGGGGTCGCGGCACTCCTCCTCGCCCGCCATGAAGAAGCTGCGCTTGTCGGTGAAGGCCAGCAGGTCGCCGACCTCGGCACGGTTCCAGTTGCCCTTGGCCACCCGCTCGGCGAGCACCCGGTTGAACAGGTAGCTGCGCCCGGCCGATAGCAGCCGAGAGCGGACGTTGCGCTGTTCCGGCAACTCACGACGGCTGGCGAAAGCACGGGCATCGACGACATTGCCGCCGTCATGGCCGAAGCGCTGCGAGCCGAAGTAGTTGGGCACACCGCCGGCCGCCATCGCCTTGAGCCGGACATCGAGCGCCTCGTGGTCGGCGACCAGACGCGTGAGGCGCAGGGTGAAGCCATTGGCCGAATGCGCGCCCCGCTGCAGCTTGCGCTTGTGGCGCACGCTCTTGAGGATGCGCAGGCTGGGGTTCTCGGCGGCGGAGAGGTCCGGATCGGCCTTGCCCGGCAGGTGCAGGCTGAACCACTGGCGGGTCAGCGCCTGGCGGTCCTTCAGGCCGGCATAGCTGATGGTCCGGACCGGCACGCCGGCTGCACGGGCCAGGCGCCGGGCAGCTTCCTCGGTGTTCAGCTCACGCTTCTCCACCCAGAGCCATAGGTGCTCGCCTTCGCCGGCGAGAGGGATGTCCAGCACTTCGTCGACCTGGAAGTCCTCGGCGATCGCCTTGAGCACGGCCTGGCCGAGTACCTCCCCGTAGGCACGTGGCCCCAGCAGTTCGAACTCGTTCATGCGCTCAGCAGCAGGGCCACCGCATGCACGGCGATGCCCTCCTCGCGACCGGTGAAGCCGAGCTTCTCGGTGGTGGTGGCCTTGACGTTGACCTGGTCCAGTTCGACACCGAGATCCTCGGCGATCAATGCACGCATGGTCTCGATGTGCGGGGCCATCTTCGGCGCCTGGGCGACGATGGTGGCGTCCACGTTGCCGACCTTCCAGCCCTTGTTGCGCACCTGCACCAGCACATGCCGCAGCAGCGCGCGGCTGTCGGCGCCCTTGAACTGCGGATCGGTATCCGGGAAGTGCTTGCCGATGTCGCCCAGCGCAGCGGCACCCAGCAGCGCGTCGGAGAGCGCGTGCAGCAGCACGTCACCGTCGGAGTGGGCGATGAGCCCGAACTTGTGAGGGATGCGCACGCCGCCCAGGGTGATGAAGTCCCCCTCGCCGAAACGATGCACGTCGTAACCGTGGCCAATTCGCATAGTCAGAAAAACGCCCTGAAAAGTCAGGGCGCGATTCTAACTGAAAGCGAAAGCTGGAAGCTGGAAGCTGGAAGCTGGAAGCCAGCAGGCAATCACGCCGGCTTCCAGAGCTCAGGCCTCAACCCCTAATTCATCAGCCTTCAAGTGCGGCAGCGTGGTGCCGCAGGTGGTCGTCGATGAAGCTGGCGATGAAGTAATAGCTGTGGTCGTAGCCCGGCTGCATGCGCAGTGTCAGCGGGTGGCCGGCGGCCTTGGCGGCAGCCTGCAAGGCCTCGGGCTTGAGCTGGTTGACCAGGAAATCGTCACGATCACCCTGGTCCACCAGGATCGGCAGGCGCTCGCCGGCATCGCCGATAAGCGCACAGGCATCCCACTCGCGCCAGCGCGAACGGTCCTCGCCCAGATAGCGGGACAGCGCCTTCTCGCCCCAGGGGCAGGCCATCGGGTTGACGATGGGCGCGAAGGCCGACAGCGACTGGTAGCGGCCCGGGTTGCGCAGCGCACAGACCAGCGCACCGTGGCCGCCCATGGAGTGCCCGCTGATGCCGCGCTTGTCCGAGACCGGGAAATTGGCCTCGATCAGCGCCGGCAACTCCTGCACCACGTAGTCGTGCATGCGGTAGTTGCGCGCCCAGGGCTCCTGGGTGGCGTTGACGTAGAAGCCGGCACCCAGCCCGAAGTCCCAGCCACCGTCCGGATCGCCCGGCACATCGGCGCCGCGCGGGCTGGTATCCGGGGCGACGATGATCAACCCGAGCTCGGCGGCCAGCCGATGGGCACCGGCCTTCTGCATGAAGTTCTCGTCGGTGCAGGTCAGCCCCGACAGCCAGTAGAGCACCGGCAGCTTCGCGCCCTGCTCCGCCTGGGGCGGCAGGTAGACGGCGAAGACCATGTCGCAGTTAAGTGCGTTCGAGCGATGGCGATAGCGCTTGTGCCAACCGCCGAAGCTCTTGTTGCTGGAAACGATTTCAAGGGTCATGGGGCCCTCCGGGCAGCCACAAGCCACAAGCGGCAAGAGAAGACGTACAACTTGCGGCTTGCGCTTATCAGTAATGAATGACGGTGCGGATGCTCTTGCCTTCGTGCATCAGGTCGAAGGCTTCGTTGATGCGGTCCAGCCCCATGGTGTGGGTGATGAAGGTGTCCAGCGGGATCTCGCCCTTCTCGGCCTTCTCCACATAGCTCGGCAGCTCGGTGCGGCCTTTTACGCCGCCGAAGGCCGAACCGCGCCACACGCGGCCGGTCACCAATTGGAAGGGACGGGTGCTGATCTCCTGGCCGGCACCGGCGACGCCGATGATCACCGACTCGCCCCAGCCCTTGTGCGCACATTCGAGGGCCGCGCGCATGAGTTGCACGTTGCCGACGCACTCGAAGGAGTAGTCGACGCCGCCATCGGTCAGCTCGATCACCACGTCCTGGATCGGCTTGTCGTGATCCTTCGGATTGATGAAGTCGGTCGCACCCAGCTCACGGGCCACGTCGAACTTGGCCGGGTTGATGTCGATGGCGATGATGCGCGAGGCCTTGGCCATCTTGGCGCCGATGATCGCCGCCAGGCCGATGCCGCCGAGGCCGAAGATAGCCACGGTGGCGCCCTCCTCGACCTTGGCCGTGTTGAGTACGGCACCGATACCGGTGGTGACACCGCAGCCCAGCAGGCAGACCTTCTCCAGCGGCGCTTCCTTGGGAATCTTCGCCAGGGAGATTTCCGGCACCACGGTGTACTCGGAGAAGGTCGAGGTACCCATGTAGTGGTAGATCGGCTGGCCGTTGTAGGAGAAGCGGCTGGTGCCGTCGGGCATCAGGCCCTTGCCCTGGGTGGCGCGCACCTTCTGGCACAGGTTGGTCTTGCCGGACTTGCAGAACTTGCACTCGCGGCACTCGGCCGTATAGAGCGGGATCACGTGGTCGCCCACGGCAAGGGAGGTCACGCCCTCGCCCACCGCCTCGACGATGCCACCCCCCTCATGGCCGAGGATGCAAGGAAACACGCCCTCGGAATCCGCCCCGGAGAGGGTGTAGGCATCGGTATGGCAGACACCGGTGGCGACGATACGTACCAGCACCTCGCCGGCTTTCGGCGGCGCAACGTCCACTTCGACGATCTGCAGGGGTTTGCCGGCCTCGAAGGCAACGGCGGCGCGCGACTTGATCATGGTGACTCTCCAGCGGATTTGACGATGGCCGAGAGTGTAGATGAGCCGCCAATGGTAAATAATCAGCCACAAAGCAAAACTTTATTGCTGTACAGGGATAATCCATGAGCCGTTGGGAAGGGTTGGACGAATTCATCGCCGTGGCCGAAACAGGCCGCTTCACCGCTGCCGCCGAACGCCTGGGGCTGTCGTCGTCCCACGTGAGCCGCCAGGTGGCGCGACTGGAGGAGCGGCTGCAGACGCGCCTCTTCTACCGCAGCACGCGCAGGGTGGCACTGACCGAGGCCGGGCAGACCTTCCTGCAGCACTGCCAGCGGCTGGTGGACGCACGCGACGAAGCCCTGCGCGCGGTCAACGACCTCACCGGCGAGCCCAAGGGGCTACTGCGCATGACCTGCGCCGTCGCCTATGGAGAGCGCTTCATCGTGCCGCTGGTGAACCAGTTCATGGCCCGCCATCCGCAGCTGCGGGTGGAGATCGAGCTGAGCAACCGGCCACTCGACCTGGTCCACGAGGGGCTGGACCTGGCGATCCGCCTCGGTCGCCTGCAGGACTCTCGACTGGTCGCCACCCGGCTGGCTCCACGGGTCATGTACCTGTGCGCCGCCCCCTCCTATCTCGAGCGTTATGGTCGCCCCCACAGCCTCTCCGAGCTCGGCCGGCACAACTGCCTGATCGGCAGTTCGGACCAATGGGGCTTCCTCGCGGAGGGACGGGAACAGACGGTGCGGGTGCAGGGCAACTGGCGGTGCAACAGCGGCGAGGCGGTGCTGGATGCGGCGCTGCGCGGCTTCGGCCTGTGCCAGCTGCCGGACTACTACGTGCTGGAGCACCTGCGGGCCGGCAGGCTGGTCTCCCTGCTGGAACAGCACCAGCCGCCGAATACCGCGGTCTGGGCGATCTATCCACAGCAGCGCCACCTGTCACCCAAGGTGCGCCAGTTGGTGGACCTGTTGAAGGAAGGCCTGGCGAAGCACCCGGCCTATCGCGATCAGTGCCTGCCGGCCCAGCGCTGACGTAGCCAGTCGAGGTCTTCCGGGCGGGTGACCTTGAGGTTGTCGGCGCGCCCTTCGACCAGGCGTGGCGCCTGCCCCGACCACTCGATGGCCGAAGCCTCGTCGGTGATGGCGACGCCCGAGACCAGGGCATCGGCCAGGGAGCGATGCAAGGTGCCGAAGCGGAACATCTGCGGCGTGTAGGCCTGCCAGATGACACTGCGGTCCACCGTCTCGGCCACACGCCCATCGGGCCCGGCGCGCTTCAGCGTGTCGCGTGCGGGCACCGCCAGCAGGCCACCGACGGCGTCATCGGCCAGTTCGGCCAGGAGCAGGTCGAGGTCGGTGCGGGCCAGGTTGGGCCGCGCCGCGTCGTGCACCAGCACCCAGTCGCTCGGGCGCGCGCCGAGTTCATCCAGGCGCAGCAGGGCCTTGAGCACCGTGTCAGCACGCTCCTTGCCGCCGTCCACGCGCTCGATACGCGGGTCTCCGGCGCAAGCCAGCGCAGGCCAGTACGGATCGTCGACGGAGAGGCCGACCACCACGCGCCTGAGGCTGGGATGATCGAGAAAGCAGGCGAGGCTGTGTTCGAGAATGGTCCGCCCGGCCAGCTCCAGGTATTGCTTGGGGCGGTCGGCACGCATGCGGGCCCCGACACCGGCGGCAGGGATCACGGCCCAGAAGGCGGGGAGCTCGGGAGTCGTCATTCGGCCAACTGATAGAGGGTCTCGCCCTCCTTGACCATGCCCAGTTCGTGGCGCGCACGCTCTTCCACGGTCTCCATGCCCTTCTTCAGCTCGGAAACCTCGGCCTCGAGGATGCGGTTGCGTTCCAGCAGGCGTTCGTTCTCGCCCTTCTGGTCGGCGATCTGCCGCTCGAGATCCGTCACCTGCGCAAGGCTGCCGTCACCCACCCACAGGCGATACTGCAACCCGGCCAGGGCCAGGATCAGTACGACGAACAACCAGTAAGGGGATTTGGCCATCGAAAGAGAAGTTTCCATACGAAAAGGGCAGCTTTCGCTGCCCTTTTTATCATCCCCGGCTTAGCCGCGGAACTCGGCACGACCACGGTAAGGCGCCTTTCCGCCCAGTTGCTCTTCGATACGCAGCAGCTGGTTGTACTTGGACACGCGGTCGGAACGGCACAGGGAGCCGGTCTTGATCTGGCCGGCGGCGGTACCAACGGCCAGGTCGGCGATGGTGCTGTCCTCGGTCTCGCCGGAGCGGTGGGAAATCACCGCGGTGAAGCCGGCGGCCTTGGCCATCTGGATGGCTTCCAGGGTCTCGGTCAGCGAGCCGATCTGGTTGAACTTGATCAGGATCGAGTTGCCGATGCCTTTCTCGATGCCTTCCTTGAGGATCTTGGTGTTGGTCACGAACAGGTCGTCACCCACCAGCTGGATCTTCTCGCCGATCTTGTCGGTGAGGATTTTCCAGCCGGCCCAATCGGACTCGTCCAGGCCGTCTTCGATCGAGATGATCGGGAAGCGCTCGGTCAGGCCTTTCAGGTAGTCGGCGAAGCCTTCGGCATCGAACGACTTGCCTTCGCCGGACAGGTTGTACTTGCCGTCTTCGAAGAACTCGCTGGCAGCGCAGTCCAGGGCCAGGGTCACGTCGGTGCCCAGCTTGTAGCCGGCATTGGCGACGGCTTCAGCGATGGCGGCCAGGGCGTCTTCGTTGGAGGTCAGGTTCGGCGCGAAGCCGCCTTCGTCACCCACGGCGGTGCTCAGGCCACGGGCCTTCAGCACGGCCTTGAGGTGATGGAAGATCTCGGTGCCCATGCGCAGGCCGTCGGAGAAGGTCTTGGCGCCAACCGGCTGGACCATGAACTCCTGGATGTCGACGTTGTTATCGGCATGCTCGCCGCCGTTGATGATGTTCATCATCGGAACCGGCATGGAGTACTGGCCGGGGGTGCCATTGAGGTTGGCGATGTGCGCGTACAGCGGCAGGTCCTGGTCCTGGGCAGCGGCCTTGGCGGCGGCGAGGGACACGGCGAGGATGGCATTGGCACCCAGCTTGGCTTTGTTGTCGGTGCCGTCGAGGGCGATCATCGCGTGGTCGAGCGCCTTCTGGTCAACCGGGTCCTTGCCCAGCAGCAGGTCGCGGATCGGGCCGTTGATGTTGGCGACGGCCTTCAGCACGCCCTTGCCCATGTAGCGGCTCTTGTCGCCATCGCGCAGCTCGAGTGCCTCGCGGGAACCGGTGGAGGCACCGGACGGCGCGCATGCGCTGCCAACGATACCGTTGTCCAGGATCACATCCGCCTCGACGGTGGGGTTACCGCGGGAATCCAGGACTTCACGGCCCTTGATGTCGACGATCTTTGCCATTGTTGTTAGCACTCCAAAGTTGACGATGACGCTGCAGCGGAATTAGAGGGGCGGCGCGGGCAGACGTTCGATTCGGCAGGTCTCACCACAAGCCTGACTGCTCGGTCAGATTACGCGCGCCCGGCACTTTACCGGAGATTTGCCCGTTCAGGCAGTCTCGATCGGCGGAAAACTCTTGACCAGGTCGTCCAGCTGCTTGAGCTGGCTGAGGAACGGCTCCAGCTTGTCCAGGCGCAGGGCACAAGGGCCGTCGCACTTGGCGTTGTCCGGGTCCGGGTGCGCCTCCAGGAACAGGCCGGCGAGGCCCTGGCTCATGCCGGCCTTGGCCAGGTCGGTGACCTGGGCGCGGCGGCCACCGGCGGAATCGGCGCGCCCACCCGGCATTTGCAGGGCATGGGTGACGTCGAAGAACACCGGGTACTGGAACTGTTTCATGATGCCGAAGCCGAGCATGTCCACCACCAGGTTGTTGTACCCGAAGGAGGAGCCGCGCTCGCAAAGGATCAGCTGGTCATTTCCGGCTTCCTCGCACTTGGTCAGGATGTGTTTCATCTCCTGGGGCGCGAGGAACTGGGCTTTCTTGATGTTGATCACCGCACCGGTCTTAGCCATCGCCACGACCAGGTCGGTCTGGCGGGAGAGGAAAGCCGGCAGCTGGATGATGTCGCAGACCTCGGCTACCGGGGCAGCCTGGTGCGGCTCGTGCACGTCGGTGATGACCGGCACGCCGAAGGCCTTCTTCACGTCCTCGAAGATCTTCATGCCCTCTTCCAGCCCCGGGCCGCGGAAGGAGTTGATGGAGGAGCGGTTGGCCTTGTCGAAGCTGGCCTTGAACACGTAGGGGATGCCGAGCTTGTCGGTGACCTTGACGTACTCCTCGCACACCTTCATCGCCAGGTCACGGGACTCCAGCACGTTCATGCCGCCGAACAGCACGAAGGGCTTGTCGTTGGCGATCTCGATGTCGCCAACGCGGATGATCTTTGCCATGGGTCAGGCCTTCTTCGCTTTCTGCGCCAGGGCGGCGTTGACGAAGCCGCTGAACAGCGGATGGCCGTAACGCGGCGTGGAGGTGAACTCCGGGTGGAACTGGCAGGCGACGAACCACGGATGGTCCGGGGACTCGACCACTTCGACCAGCGCGCCGTCGCCGGAGCGACCGGTGATCTTCAGGCCGGCTTCCTGCAGTTGCGGCAGCAGGTTGTTGTTCACCTCATAGCGATGGCGGTGGCGCTCGACGATCTCGTCCTTGCCGTAGCAGGCGTGTACCAGGGAGCCCGGCTCCAGCTGGCAGGCCTGGGCGCCCAGGCGCATGGTGCCGCCGAGGTCGGAGGCTTCGGTGCGGATCTCGGTGGCGCCGGTGGCGTCTTCCCATTCGGTGATCAGGCCCACGACCGGATGGCCGCTGGCCTTGTCGAACTCGGTGGAGTTGGCGTCGGTCCAGCCCAGCACGTTGCGGGCGAACTCGATGACCGCCACCTGCATGCCGAGGCAGATGCCGAGGTAGGGGATCTTATTCTCGCGGGCGTATTTGACGGTGGTGATCTTGCCTTCCACGCCGCGCAGGCCGAAGCCGCCCGGAACCAGGATGGCGTCGACGCCTTCCAGCAGGCTGGTGCCCTGGTTCTCGATGTCTTCGGAGTCGATGTAGCGCAGGTTCACCTTGGTGCGGTTCTGGATGCCGGCGTGGCTCATCGCCTCGATCAGCGACTTGTACGCGTCCAGCAGCTCCATGTACTTGCCGACCATGGCGATGGTGACTTCCTTCTCCGGGTTCAGCTTGGCATCGACGACGCGATCCCACTCGGAGAGGTCGGCACCGCCACACTGCAGGCCGAAACGCTCGACGACGAAGTCGTCCAGGCCCTGGGCGTGCAGCACGGAAGGAATGCGGTAGATGGTGTCGACGTCCTGCAGGGCGATGACCGCGCGCTCTTCCACGTTGGTGAACAGCGCGATCTTGCGACGCGAGGACAGGTCGACTTCATGGTCGGAGCGGCAGATCAGCACGTCGGGCTGCAGGCCGATGGAGCGCAGCTCCTTAACCGAGTGCTGGGTCGGCTTGGTCTTGGTCTCGCCAGCGGTGGCGATGTAGGGGACCAGGGTCAGGTGCATCAACATGGCGCGCTTGGCGCCCACTTCCACGCGCAGTTGGCGAATGGCCTCGAGGAAGGGCTGGGACTCGATGTCGCCCACGGTACCGCCGATCTCGACCATCGCCACGTCGGCGTCGCCAGCACCCTTGATGATGCGGCGCTTGATCTCGTCGGTGATGTGCGGGATGACCTGGATCGTGGCACCCAGGTAGTCACCACGGCGCTCCTTGCGCAGCACGTCCTCGTAGACGCGGCCGGTGGTGAAGTTGTTGTTCTGGGTCATGGTGGTGCGCACGAAGCGCTCGTAGTGGCCCAGGTCGAGGTCGGTTTCGGCACCGTCCTCGGTGACGAACACTTCACCGTGCTGGAAGGGACTCATGGTGCCGGGATCGACGTTGATGTACGGATCCAGCTTGAGCATGGTGACCTTCAGCCCCCGCGCTTCCAGAATGGCGGCCAAGGATGCCGAGGCGATGCCTTTCCCCAATGAAGAAACAACACCACCCGTGACGAAGATGTAGCGCGTCATGAAAAACCCTAGAAGTCTGCGTTTAGGCGGAAGGCCGCCGGGGAGAGCGAAGTAAGGCCGAAGCCTGCAATCTGGAACAGTGCCAAAACGGCAAACTCCCGCCGACTCCGAAGGAATCGGCAAGAGCTCTGTAAGACGGGAGCGTAGTCTACCGGAAAGACCCTTTCAGCTCAAACCTTGGTCATTCGTCGGCGGTGTCCAGCGCAGTCGCCAGCGCGCATCCACAGGCCCGGCAAGGCCTGGAAGGTTGGCCACGGCGAGCAGTTCCGGGCCGCGATAGAGCAGCGGCAGACGCCCGCGCACGAAGGCCGGAAGGCCACTCTCGTTGAGCAGCCGCTTGAGCTCGCGACGCCCACGCCCCGGCACGTCCAGCACCTCTCCGCCCTGGCGGTAGCGCACCTCCAGAGGACCTTCCGGCGGCGCGCCGGCGATCTGCAAACGGCCATTGCCGGGCAGTTCGAGTGCCTGCCCGGGCTCGGCCCAGCGCACGCTGCCCGCCCCGGGGCTCGACCAGTGGCCGGGCAGCCACCACAGCCGTCCGTCGGCGCGCCGCAGGTCGCCCCCCGCCAGCCTCCATACGGGGCTCGCGCTGGCGCCGGCATCGCGCAGGTCGTCCCAGCCAGCCCAGTGATCGCTGTCCGGCATCGCGGTGAAGCCGGCCATCCAGTGGCGCAGGGCATTGCGCTGGCGGGCCGGCGACAGGCCCATCAACGGGGCCAGCTCCAGGGATGGCAGCCGCAGCCAGGGAAAGGCGCTGTCGGTCCGCGCGGCCTGCAAGTCCAGTTGCGCCAATTCGCCGAGCAACGCCTCGCCCTCGGCCAGGTGCTCGGCGCTGCGGGTGATGCTTTCCACGGCCCGGGGCCATCGCTGGGTGAGTGCCGGCATGATCCGGCGACGCAGGTAGTTGCGGGAGAAATCGGTGTCGCCGTTGGACGGGTCCTCGACCCACTCCACACCCAGCTCGCGGGCGCAGGCCTCGAGTTCCGAGCGAGACATCCGCAACAGCGGGCGCAGCAGGACGCCCTCGCCCAGCGCCCGACTGGCGGGCATGCCGGCCAGGCCACGCACCCCGGCTCCCCGCAGCAGGCGGAACAGCAGGGTCTCTGCCTGGTCGTCACGGTGCTGGGCGCTCATCAGCACCTCGTCCGCCCCAAGCCGTGCGACGAAGGCCGCGTAGCGGGCATCGCGGGCGGCGCGCTCCAGGCTGTTGCCCTGGGACACCTGCACCCGCGCCACCAGCAAGGGCACGCCGAGGCCGTCGCAGGTCCGCTGGCAATGCGCGGGCCAGGCCTCAGCAGCAGGCTGCAGGCCGTGGTGGACATGGATGGCGGACAAGGGAGGCAGGCTCTCGCGCCGGGTGAGACGTACCAGGAGGTGCAGCAGGACGGTGGAATCCAGGCCTCCGGAGAAGGCCACCCGCCAGGCGGGTGCCGTACGCCAAGGAGCGACGGCGGCCAGCAAGGCGGATTCGAGCTTCAGGACGAGCGCGCGAGCCGGTTCGGCCACGCGCCCGCCCTCGTGGCCGTCAGGCCACGCCATAGCTCATCAGGCGCTCGTAGCGGCGAGCCAGCAGGTCGTCGGTATCGAGCTTGCCGAGGGCCTGCAGCTGCGAGGTCAGCTCGGCACGGATGGACGCAGCGGCGACGGCCGGATCGCGATGGGCACCGCCCAGCGGCTCGGCAATCACCTTGTCGACGATGCCCAGGCCTTTCAGGCGCTCGGCGGTGATGCCCATCGCCTCGGCGGCATCCGGCGCCTTCTCGGCGGTCTTCCACAGGATGGAGGCGCAGCCTTCCGGCGAGATCACCGAATAGGTGGAGTACTGCAGCATGTTCAGACGGTCGCAGACGCCGATGGCCAGCGCACCACCGGAACCACCCTCGCCGATGACGGTGGCGATAATCGGGGTCTTCAGGCGCGCCATGACGCGCAGGTTCCAGGCGATCGCCTCGCTCTGGCCACGCTCCTCGGCATCGATGCCCGGGTAGGCGCCGGGGGTGTCGATGAAGGTGAGGATCGGCATCTTGAAGCGCTCGGCCATCTCCATCAGGCGGCAGGCCTTGCGATAGCCCTCGGGGCGCGGCATGCCGAAGTTGCGGCGGACCTTCTCGCGCACTTCACGGCCTTTCTGGTGGCCGATGACCATCACCGGCTGGTCGTCCAGGCGGGCAACGCCACCGACCAGCGCCGCGTCGTCGGAGAAGTGGCGGTCGCCATGCAGCTCGTCGAACTCGGTGAAGATGTGCTCGATGTAGTCGAGGGTGTAGGGGCGGCGCGGATGGCGTGCCAGCTGGGCGATCTGCCAGCTGGTCAGGTTGCCGAAGATGCTTTCGGTGAGCGCGCTGCTCTTCTCCTGCAGGCGGGAGATCTCGTCGGTGATGTTCAGCGCGTTGTCGTTGCCGACCAGGCGCAGCTCCTCGATCTTGGCTTGCAGGTCAGCGATCGGCTGTTCGAAATCCAGAAAATTCGGGTTCATAGGCTTCCGTCGTGCGCGTGGGGCCAGGCGGCTGGTTCCATTTGGCGCCCTACCTTAAAGGAAGGGCGCGTGTGGGTCGAGAAACGGGAGCGGCGATGCGCTCCTCGCTTCAGCGGTAGTGCAGGAAGACGTTGTCGCGCCCGAACTGGTCACGCAATGCCTGAATCAAAGCGTCAGCGGGATCGATCCGCCACTGCTCGCCGAACTGCAGCAACGCCTTGGCACTCGCTCCACTGTAGTCCAGCGTGATCGGGCAGGAGCCGCGATGGCGATTGCACAGCTCCGCCAGCCAGCGCAGGCGGTCACCCTGGAGAGCGCTGTGGTCGACCTTCATGCGCAGGCTCTCGGCCAGGCCGGTGCGGGCCTCTTCCAGGCTCATCACGCGCTTGGCGCGCAGGCGCAGGCCGCCGGAGAAGTCGTCGTGGCTGACCTCGCCCTCGACCACCACCAGCGCATCGGTCTGCAGCAGCGCGCTGGCGGAGTTGAAGGCATCGGCGAACAGCGACGCCTCGATGCGCCCGGAGCGGTCGTCGAGGGTGATGAAGCCCATCTTGTCGCCCTTCTTGTTCTTCATCACCCGCAGGTTGACGATCAGGCCGGCGATGGTCTGGGTATCACGCGCGGGCTTCAGCTCGACGATGCGCTGGCGGGCGAAGCGACGCACCTCGCCCTCGTACTCGTCGATCGGGTGCCCGGTGAGGTAGATCCCCAGGGCATCCTTCTCGCCCTTGAGCCGCTCCTTCAGGGACAGCTCCTTGGCGTTGCGGTGGTTGGCGTACATGTCCGCCTCGGGTTCGGCGAACAGGCCGCCGAACAGGTCCATGTGCCCGCTGTCGTGGCTGCGCGCGGTCTGCTCCGCGGCCTGGATGGCCTCCTCCATGGACGCCAGCAGCACCGCCCGGTTGCGGTCGATGCCGGCCTGGTAGGCCTTGGGCTCTTCGCTGAAGAACGGGCCCAGGCGATCCAGTGCACCACCGCGGATCAGGGCGTCCAGGGTGCGCTTGTTGACGCGCTTGAGGTCGATGCGGTTGCAGAAATCGAAGAGATCCTTGAACGGGCCACCTTCGGCGCGGCATTCGGTGATCGCCTCCACCGGGCCCTCGCCCACGCCCTTGATCGCGCCGAGGCCGTAGATGATCTGTCCGGCGTCGTCGACGGTGAAGCGGTATTCGGAGTTGTTCACATCCGGTGCCACGATCCGCAGCTTCATGTTCCGGCACTCTTCGATCAGCGTCACCACCTTGTCGGTGTTGTGCATGTCCGCCGTGAGTACCGCGGCCATGAAGGGCGACGGGAAGTGCGCCTTGAGCCAGGCGGTCTGGTAGGAGACCCAGCCGTAGGCGGCGGAGTGGGACTTGTTGAAGCCGTAGCCGGCGAACTTCTCCACCAGGTCGAAGATGTTGCCCGACAGGTTCGGGTCGATGCCGTTGCTGGAGCAGCCCTCGATGAAGCCGCCACGCTGCTTGGCCATCTCCTCGGGCTTCTTCTTGCCCATCGCGCGGCGCAGCATGTCTGCGCCGCCAAGGGTGTAGCCCGCCATCACCTGGGCGATCTGCATCACCTGCTCCTGGTACAGGATGATGCCGTAGGTGGGCTTGAGCACCGGCTCGAGGCCGGCGTACTGGTAGTCCGGGTGCGGGTAGGAGAGCTCGGCACGGCCGTGCTTGCGGTTGATGAAGTCGTCCACCATGCCCGATTGCAGCGGCCCCGGACGGAACAGCGCCACGAGGGCGATCATGTCTTCCAGGCAGTCGGGCTTGAGCTTCTTGATCAGCTCCTTCATGCCGCGGGATTCGAGCTGGAAGACCGCGGTGGTCTCCGCCTTCTGCAGCATGTCGTAGGTTTTCTTGTCATCCAGCGGGATGCGGTCGATGTCCACCAGCGGCAGGCCTTTCTTCTCCTGCTCGCGGTTGATCATCTCCATGGCCCACTTGATGATCGTCAGCGTCCGCAGGCCGAGGAAGTCGAACTTCACCAGGCCGGCCGCCTCCACGTCATCCTTGTCGAACTGGGTCACCAGGCCACCGCCCTCCTCGTCGCACGCGATGGGCGAGAAGTCGGTGAGCTTGGTCGGGGCGATCACCACGCCGCCGGCGTGCTTGCCGGTACCGCGGGTGATGCCTTCGAGCTTCAGGGCCATGTCCCAGATTTCCTGGGCTTCCTCGTCGGCCTTGAGGAAGTCGCGCAGCGCCTCCTCCTGGTTGTAGGCCGCCTCCAGGGTCATGCCCACTTCGAACGGGATCATCTTCGACAGGCGATCGGCCAGGCCGTAGGACTTGCCCTGCACTCGCGCCACGTCGCGCACCACCGCCTTCGCCGCCATGGAGCCGAAGGTGATGATCTGGCTCACCGCATTGCGCCCGTACTTGTCGGCCACGTAGTCGATCACGCGGTCACGGCCGTCCATGCAGAAGTCGACGTCGAAGTCGGGCATGGAGACCCGTTCGGGGTTGAGGAAGCGTTCGAACAGCAGGTCGTAGGCCAGCGGGTCGAGGTCGGTGATCTTCAGCACGTAGGCGACCAGCGAACCGGCGCCCGAGCCCCGCCCCGGGCCCACCGGCACGCCGTTGTTCTTCGCCCACTGGATGAAGTCGGCAACGATCAGGAAGTAGCCGGGGAAGCCCATCTGGATGATGGTGCCCAGCTCGAACTCCAGGCGGTCGATGTAGAGCTGGCGCTTCTCCTCGTAGTCCGGGGTCGTCTCCTTCGGCCAGAGCACCGCCAGGCGCTCCTCCAGGCCTTCATAGGAAGCGTGACGCAGGTAGTCATCGATACCCATGCCGTTGGGCGTCGGGAAGTCGGGCAGGAAGTGCTTGCCCAGCTGGACTTCGATGTTGCAGCGCTTGGCGATCTCGACGGTGTTCTGCAGCGCCTCGGGGATGTCGGCGAACAGCTCGGCCATCTCCTCGGGGGTCTTCAGGTACTGCTGGTCGGAGAAGTTGCGCGGGCGGCGCGGGTCGTCGAGGACACGGCCCTCGCCGATGCATACGCGGGTCTCGTGGGCCTCGAAATCGCCCGGCTTGATGAAGCGCACGTCGTTGGTGGCCACCAGCGCCGCGCCGCAACGATCGGCCAGGGCGACGGCGGCATGCACGTGCTCCTCGTCGTTGACCCGGGCGGTGCGCTGCAACTCCAGGTAGAAGCGATCGGGGAAGACGGCCTGCCACTCGGCCAGCAGCGCCTCGGCGCCGGCCTGGTCGCCGCTGAGCAAGGCCATGCCGATCTCGCCTTCCTTGGAGCCCGACAGGGCGATCAGGCCTTCGGCGGCCTCCTTCACCCATTCGCGCTGGATGATCACCAGGTCATTGCTCTGGCCTTCGGACCAGCCCCGGGACACCAGCTCGGTAAGGTTGCGGTAGCCCTTGGCATTCATCACCAGCAGGGTCATGCGCGTCAGTGGCCCGTCCTCGTAGGGGCTGGCAAGCCAGATGTCGGCACCGCAGATGGGCTTGACGCCCCCACCCATGGCGGCCTTGTAGAACTTCACCAGCGAGCACATGTTGCTCTGGTCGGTGATCGCCACGGCGGGCATCCCGGCGCTCGCCACGGCCTTGACCAGCGGCTTGACCCGCACCAGGCCGTCGACGAGTGAATATTCGGAATGCAGACGGAGATGGACGAAGGCGACAGTCATGGCGGTCCTATAGAAAACGCAAAAACGGCAAGGCCGGGATTGTACAGCGGAAGCGGCAGCTGGCTTCAAGTCGGGAACGGCCGGTCGCCGGCACGAACGCCGGCAGGCCGATGAAACGGTGCCCGGGAGGGCCGGAAGGAATCAGTCGACGCCTTCGATCACCGCCCGGACCGGGGCGAAGGAGCGCCTGTGGATGGGCGTCGCGCCCAGGCGTCGCAAGGCTTCCAGGTGCACCGGCGTCGGGTAGCCCTTGTGCCCGCCCATGCCGTAGCCCGGGTAGAGCGCGTCGAGCGCCTGCATCTCGCGGTCGCGGCTGACCTTGGCCAGGATCGACGCAGCGGCGATGGCCGGCACCTTGGCGTCACCCTGGATCACCGGCGCGCTGGGCACCGCCAGTTTCGGGCAGCGGTTGCCGTCGATCAGCGCCAGCTTCGGGGTGACAGCGAGGCCTTCGACCGCGCGCTGCATGGCCAGCATGGTCGCGTGGAGGATGTTGAGGCGGTCGATCTCCTCCACCTCGGCCCGAGCGATGCACCAGGCGAGGGCCTTCTCGCGGATCTCGTCGAACAGCGCCTCGCGACGCGCTTCGCTGAGCTTCTTGGAATCGTTGAGGCCGAGGATGGGACGGGCCGGATCGAGGATCACCGCAGCGGTGACCACCGGACCACAGAGCGGGCCGCGACCGACCTCGTCGACGCCGGCCACCAGTTCCTCCACCAGGGTGAAATCCAGTCCGAGCTGCATCAGCGAGTCCCTATCAGGTCGAGCACCGCGCCCGCGGCTTCCTTGGAAGCATCGAGGCGCAAGGTACGGTGGATGCGATCAAAGCCTTCGGTCTGCACGTCCCCGCCGTCGAGCAGCGGCACAAGGGTCTGGGCCAGCGCCTCGGGCGTCGCGGCGTCCTGCAGCAGTTCGGGCACCAGCAGGCGCTGCGCCAGCAGGTTGGGCAAGGAGACGTAGGGGCTCTTCACCAGGCGCTTGAGAATCCGATAAGTCATGGGCGCGACCTTGTAGGCCACCACCATGGGGCGCTTGTACAGCAGCGCTTCCAGGGTCGCCGTGCCCGAGGCGATCAGCACCGCGTCGCAGGCAGCAAGGGCCTGGTGCGAGCGGCCGTCCAGCAGGGTCAGCGGCAGGTTGCGGCCGGCGAGCATCTGCTCCAGCTGCTGGCGCCGCGCTGGGCTGGCACAGGGCAGCACGAAATGCAGGCCCGGGCGCATCGAGCGCATGCGCTCGGCGGCGTCGAGGAACAGGCTGCCGAGGCGACCGACCTCGCCACCACGGCTGCCGGGCATCAGCGCCACCAGGGCGGCGCCGTCCGGCACCCCGATGGCGGTGCGAGCCGCAGCGCGGTCGGCTTCCAGCGGAATGGTGTCCGCCAGCGGATGGCCGACGAAGCGCACCGGCACCTGGTGGGCCTCATAGAACTGCGCCTCGAAGGGGAACAGGGTGAGCATCAGGTCGCAGCCTTCGCGGATCTTCAGCACGCGCTTCTGCCGCCAGGCCCAGACGGAGGGGCTGACGTAATGCACGGTGCGGATGCCGGCGCGGCGTAGCTTGAGTTCGACGCCCAGGTTGAAATCCGGGGCATCGATGCCGATGAAGACGTCCGGGCGGGCGTCGATCAGGGTGGCGATCAGGCGCTTGCGGCGACTCAGCAGTTCGGGCAGGCGGCCGAGCACTTCGACCAGCCCCATCACCGCGAGACGCTCCATGGGGAAATAGGAAGCCAGGCCCTCCGCTTCCATCAGCGGACCACCCACGCCAATGAACTCGGCATCGGGATGACGGGCCTTGAGGGCTTGCATGAGGCCGGAGCCTAGGATGTCGCCGGACGCCTCGCCGGCGACCAGCGCGATGCGCAATGGACGGGTCATGAGATCAGCGCGTGATGCCGCGGGTCGAGGACTGGATCGAGTCGCGGAACACCGCGACCTCGGGGAATTGCGCGGAGGATTCGGCGAGTTCGGCCAGCGCCTGCTCGACGGTCAGGCCCTGACGGTAGACGACCTTGTAGGCCCGACGCAGGGCCTGGATCGCCTCGGCGGAAAAACCACGGCGGCGCATGCCTTCGAAGTTCATGCTGCGCGCCTCGGCCGGGTTGCCGAAGACGGTCACGTAGGCAGGTACGTCCTTGCCGATGGCGGTACCCATGCCGGAGAAGCTGTGGGCGCCGATGCGGCAGAACTGGTGCACCAGGGTGAAGCCGGAGAGGATCGCCCAGTCGTCCACGTGGACATGGCCCGCCAGCGCCGTGTTGTTGACCAGGATGCAGTGGTTGGCGATGACGCTGTCATGACCGATATGCACGTAGGCCATCAGCAGGTTGTGGTCGCCGATGGTGGTCTCGGAGCGATCCTGGACGGTGCCACGGTGGATGGTCACACCTTCGCGGATCACATTGTGGTCACCGATGACCAGGCGGGTGGGTTCACCCTTGTACTTCAGGTCAGGCGTGTCCTCACCTACCGAGGAGAACTGGTAGATACGGTTGTGCCTGCCGATGCGCGTGGGGCCCTTGATGACCACATGGGGGCCGACCACGCTACCCTCGCCGATTTCCACATCGGGTCCGATGATCGACCAGGGGCCGACCTGGACGTCATCCGCCAGCCGGGCTGACGGATCGATGATGGCGCGAGGGTCGATCAAACTCATAATTTGCGTTCCGCACAGATGATTTCAGCCGAGCAGACTTCCTTGCCATCGACGCTGGCCTGGCACTCGAACTTCCAGATGCTGCGCTTTACGCTGCGGAAGCTGGCTTCGAGGATCAACTGGTCACCCGGCAGCACAGGCTGGCGGAAGCGCAGCTTGTCCGAGCCGACGAAGTAGTACAGGGTGCCGTCGGCAGGCTTCACGTCGAGCATCTTGAAGCCGAGGATGCCGGCGGCCTGGGCCATCGCCTCGATGATCAGCACACCCGGCATGATCGGGTGTTCGGGGAAGTGGCCGTTGAAGAATGGCTCGTTGATGCTGACATTCTTGTAGGCGCGAATGCGCTTGCCCTCGATATCCAGATCCACGACCCGATCCACAAGAAGGAAAGGGTAGCGGTGCGGCAGGTATTCGCGAATCTCGTTGATGTCCATCATTTTCCTGGAGCCTTAAAAGGGGATTGGGGATGCGCGGCGCTGCGCGGGTCACGCATCAGATGAAGCATCCCCGCCCGGGGTCACTGACGCCAGGCGCTTTTCCAGCTGCTGCAGACGACGCGCCATGTCATCCAGCTGGCGAATCCTGGCTGCGCTCTTCTTCCACTCCGCCGCAGGTTGCATGGCGGTACCGGAGGAATAGGCACCAGGCTCGGTAATGGAACGGGTCACCATGGTCATGCCGGTGACGAACACGCCATCGCAGACCTCGATATGCCCGACCATGCCGACGCCGCCTGCAATCATGCAGTTGCGGCCGATCTTGGTACTGCCGGAAATACCCACGCAGCCGGCCATGGCGGTGTTGTCACCGACCTGGACGTTGTGGGCGATCATGATCTGGTTGTCCAGCTTCACGCCGTTGCCGATCAGGGTGTCGGCCAGGGCGCCACGGTCGATGGTGGTGTTGGCACCGACCTCGACATCGTCGCCCAGGGTGACACCGCCGATCTGCGCGATCTTCTGCCAGACCCCCTTCTCGTTGGCGAAGCCAAAGCCCTCGCCACCGATCACGGCACCCGACTGGATGACCACGCGCTTGCCGATACGCACGTCGTGGTAGAGCGTTACGCGGGGCGCCAGCCAGCCGCCCTCGCCTATCACGCTGCGTGCGCCCACGACGCTGTACGCGCCGATGGTGACACCGGCGCCGATCTGTGCACCGGACTCGATCACCACGCCAGGCCCGATGCTTGCCGACGGATCGACCTTGGCATCGGGGGCGACCACTGCACTCGGATGGATGCCAGGCGCGGCGACGGGCCTGGGATCGAACAGGTGGGAGAGCCGGGCATAGGCCAGGTAGGGATTGGGTACCAGCAGCGCATCACCGGCGAAGCCTTCGGCATCGGCCGGAGTCAGCAGTACGGCGGCGGCACGGGTATCGGCGAGGAACTTGCGGTACTGCGGGTTGGCCAGGAAGGTCAACTGGTCGGGACCAGCGTCCTGCAGCGTAGCCAACCCGGAGACAACCCTGGTCTCGTCGCCACGCAGGGTGGCGTCGAGACGCTCGGCCAACTGGCCGAGGGTGAAGGTCGCGACGGTCATATCAGCGCAGTTGATTCATGCGCTCGATGACCTGGCGAGTGATGTCGTACTGAGGCTTGACATCGATCACCGCACCGCGCTCCAGCACCAGGTCGTAGCTGCCCTTCTTCAGGACTTCTTCGACGGCCTGGTCCAGCTTCGGCTTCAGTTGCTTGAGCATTTCGCGGTCGGCAACGGCCTTGGCTTCGTTCAGTTCCTTGGACTGGAACTGGAAGTCACGGGCTTTCTGCTTGAACTCGAGCTCCAGGCGCTCACGCTCGGCCTGCTGCATCTTCTCGCCTTCCTTGACCAGGCGATCCTGGATGCGCTTGGCATCGCTTTCCAGGGTCTTGAGCTTGGTCAGCTGGGGGCCGAACTTCTTCTCGGCATCCACGGCGTACTTCTTCGCCGAATCCGATTCGAGGAGCGCCATCTGATAGTTCAGTACCGCAACTTTCATCTCGGCAAAAGCCGGAGAGGCCATCAGGGCCGCGGCAACCAGAACGATTTGAGTCAACTTACGCACGATGCACTCCTGCAACAAACACTGTTGTCTTCTTGATCAGCAATTAGAAAGTCTGGCCCAGGGAGAACTGGAATACCTGGGTGTCGGCATTGTCCGGCTTCTTCACCGGCATGCCCAGGCTGAAGCTCAACGGCCCCAGCGCGGTGATCCAGGTCAGCCCCACACCCACGGAGCTGGCGAGATCGCCTGCGTTGATGCTGCTGCAGTTGGTCGCGGTGGACGAGCAACTGGTGTCGAACACGTTACCCACATCCCAGAACAGCACGGTACGCAACTGGCGCTGGTCCTTGACGAAGGGCAGCGGGAACAGCAGCTCCACACCGCCCTGCACCAGAACGTTGCCACCGAAGGGCAGCGGGTCCTGGTCCGGGTCGGCGATGGTGCCGGGGTTGCGACCGGTACTCGGGGTGCTGCGCGGGCCCAGGCTGCTGTCCTCGAAGCCACGCACCGAGTTGAAGCCGCCGGCGAAGTAGTGCTCGTAGAACGGCAGCTCGGAGGTGGAGCCGTAGCTGTCGCCGTAGCCCAGCTCGGTGTGCCAGCGCAGCGCGGTGCTCTGGCTCAGCGGGGTGAACAATTGGGCGCGGTAGTCGAGCTTGAAGAACGACAGGTCGCTGCCCGGCAGCGTGCTTTCCAGCACCAGGCTCTGGGAATGGCCACGGTTGGCCAGCACGCCACGGTTCAGGGTCGATTCGGACCAGCCGATGGAACCCTTGAAGTTCAGGTACTTGTCGCCTTCCTGACGGATGAAGTCGAAGATCTCGTCGACGGTGTAGCGGCCGGTGCCGATCTCGTCCTGCTGCACGGTCAGGCCGAAGGTCAGGCGCGAGGTCTCGTTGATCGGATAGCCGACGCTCACGCCGCCACCGAGGCTGTCCACCGAGTAGCTGGATACGTCGACATCAAGATCGTCGTAGTCGGTGGTGCGGTAGAAGGCGTTGTAGCCCAGGCTCACGCCGTCGACGGTCCAGTAGGGGTCGACGAAGCCGAAGTTGTAGCGGGTCTGGTACTCGGAACGGGTCAGGCCGATGCTGACCTTGTTGCCGGTACCGAGGAAGTTGTTCTGGCTGATCGAGCCGCCGAGGATCAGGCCCGCGCTCTGCGCGAAGCCGACACTGGCGGTGATGGAGCCGGAAGGCTGCTCTTCGACGCTGTAGTTGACGTCGACCTGGTCGTCGGTGCCCGGCACCTGCGGGGTCTCGACGTTGACTTCCTTGAAGAAGCCCAGACGTTCCAGGCGGGTCTTGGACTGGTCGATCAGGTAGGTCGAGGCCCAACCACCTTCCATCTGGCGCATTTCGCGGCGCAGCACTTCGTCCTCGGACTTGGTGTTGCCACGGAAGTTGATGCGGTTGA
Organism: Pseudomonas sp. Pc102; assembly: GCF_018408275.1. NCBI lineage: Bacteria > Pseudomonadati > Pseudomonadota > Gammaproteobacteria > Pseudomonadales > Pseudomonadaceae > Pseudomonas > Pseudomonas sp. Pc102. Next base: position 5,045,891 of record NZ_AP021905.1, read on the forward strand.
CGTAGGCGCGCTTGCCCGGATCGACGGCGAAGGTCACGGAGACGGTGTGATCCTCGTCGTGGGCCTGGGGCACGCCGTTGACGTTGGCGAAGGTGTAGCCCTCGTTACCCAGGCGGCGGGTGATCAGCTCGGATGTGGTGGTCATGATCTTGCGGGAGAAGACCTGCCCTTCCTTCACCAGAAGCAGCGACTTGACCTCTTCTTCCGGCACCTTCAGGTCGCCGGAGAGCTTCACGTCGCGGATGGTGTATTTCTCGCCTTCGTCGACGTTGACGGTGACGTAGACGTGCTTCTTGTCCGGGGTGATGGATACCTGGGTGGAGGAGATATCCATGTTGATGTAGCCGCGGTCCAGGTAGTAGGAGCGCAGGCGCTCAAGGTCACCGGAAAGCTTCTCGCGGGCATACTTGTCATCGTTCTTGAAGAACGACAGCCAGTTGGTGGTCTTCAGCTCGAAGAGGCCGATGAGGTCCTCATCGGGGAATACGGTGTTGCCCACCACGTTGATGTGCTGGATGGCGGCGACCGTGCCTTCGTTGATGTTGATCTTCAGCGCGACGCGGTTGCGCGGTTGCGGGATCACCTCGGCTTCGATCTCGGCGGAGTAGCGGCCCTGGGCCACGTACTGGCGCTGCAGCTCGTTGCGCACGCCTTCGAGGGTCGCGCGCTGGAAGATCTCGCCTTCGGAGAGGCCGGACTGCTTCAGGCCCTTGAGCAGGTCTTCGCTGGTGATGGCCTTGTTGCCTTCGATCTCGATGCTGGAAATCGACGGGCGCTCGACCACACTGATCACCAGGACACCACCATCGCGGCCGAGCTGGATGTCCTGGAAGAAACCGGTCTTGAACAGGGCGCGAGTGGCTTCAACCAAGCGGCGGTCATCCGCCTGATCGCCGACGTTGAGCGGCAGAGCACCGAACACGCTGCCGGCGGATACCCGCTGCAGGCCGTTTACGCGGATGTCGGAGATGGTGAAGGACTCGGCGTGAACTTCGCCGATCATGAGTGCGGCGAGCACCGCAGTTAGCAACAGGCGTTTCATGAAGTCCTTTTTTATTCCAACTGATAATAAGGAATCTGCCGCGAAGGGCGGCAGATCCGGAATTCAGCGACGCGTTACAGACGGCCCAGATCGTTCACCAAGGCCAAGAGCATGACCCCGACGACAAGACTGATGCCGATCTGTACCCCCCAAGCTTGCACCCGCTCTGACAGTGGTCGTCCACGCGCCCATTCGATCAGGTAGAACAGCAGGTGCCCCCCGTCCAGGACGGGAATTGGCAACAGATTGAGAACCCCCAGGCTTATGCTCAGGTAGGCCAGGAAATTCAGGAAATCCCCCACGCCGGACTGGGCTGAAGCGCCCGCCACTTTAGCAATGGTTATCGGCCCGCTCAAGTTTTTTACCGAGAGCTCGCCGAGCAACATTTTCTTTAGGGAATCCAGAGTTAGCAGGCTCATGGACCAGGTCCGCGCCGCTGCCTCGCCGACCGCATCGAGCGGGCCGAAGCTCACCTCGCGCAGCATCTCGGCCGGCCACTCACCCGCCTTGACGCCGGCACCGAGGAAGCCGCTGCGGGCGTCACCCTCGCCACGCGCCCCCAGGGTGACGGGAATTTCGGCGACCTGCCCCTCACGCTCGTAGCTCACCGTGATGCGCTGGCCCGGGCGGCTGCGGACGAAATCCACCAGCTGCTGCCAGTCGTCCATCGCCTGCCCATCGAGGGCCCGGATGCGATCGCCCGGGCGCAGCCCGGCGGCCTGGGCCGGACCCTCCGGCACCTCGTCCAGCAGCGGCGGCATGGCTGGACGCCACGGCCGGATGCCCAGCGAACCGATGGGATCTGGTTCGTCAGCGCCTTTCAGCCAGTCGTTGAGCTGCAGGCGCAGCGGGGTCTCGGCAGTCGAGCCCTGGCTGCGCACCACCAGGTTCAGATCGCCGCTCTCGCCGAGACGACGCACCAGCTGCAGGTTGACGCCGCCCCAGCCGGTGACGGCCTTGCCATCGACGGAAAGGATTTCCTGCCCGACCTGCAGGCCGGCCTGCGCGGCGATGCTGTCGGCGGCAACGGAGCCCACTACCGGACGCACCTGCTGCGTGCCCAGCATGGCCAGGATCCAGAAGAACAGCAGCGCGAGGAGGAAGTTGGCGATGGGCCCGGCGGCGACGATGGCAATGCGCTGCCCCACGGGCTTGCGATTGAACGAACGGTCGAGCTCCGCAGCGGGCACTTCGGCCTCGCGCTCGTCGAGCATCTTCACGTAGCCGCCCAGGGGGATGGCGGCGATCACGAACTCGGTGCCATGGCGGTCATGCCAGCGGACCAGCGGGGTACCGAAACCGACGGAGAACCGCAGCACCTTGACGCCGCAGCGGCGAGCGACCCAGAAGTGGCCGAACTCGTGGAAGGTGACCAGCACCCCCAATGCCACCAGGGTGCCCAAGACCATGTATAGCGCGCTCATCGAGAACCTCCGGGCTCAACGCCCGTGACGGGCCAACCAATCATGCGCCGCAGCGCGTGCGCGGGCGTCCGCGAGCAGCACGGCGTCCAGCGTTTCGACCGCCAGCACCGATTCGCGGTTCAGCACCTCGTCGATGATACTCGCGATCTCAGTGAAGCGAATGCGCCGCTCGAGGAAGGCCGCGACAGCCACCTCGTTGGCGGCATTGAGCATCGCCGGGGCACTGCCACCCGCCTCCGCCGCCTGTCGCGCCAGGCGCAGGCAGGGGAATCGCGTCTCGTCGGGCTCCTGGAAATCCAGCCGACCGATACGGAAAAGGTCCAGCGCAGAGACCCCCGAATCGATGCGCTCCGGCCAGGCCAGGGCATGGGCGATAGGCGTGCGCATGTCGGGGTTGCCCAATTGGGCGAGCACCGAACCATCGACGTAATCGACCAGGGAATGAATGACGCTCTGGGGGTGGATCACCACCTCGACCTGGGACGGGCTCGCATCGAACAGCCAGCAGGCTTCGATCAGCTCGAGCCCCTTGTTCATCATGCTCGCCGAATCCACGGAGATTTTCCGCCCCATGGACCAGTTGGGATGGGCGCAGGCCTGTTCGGGGCTCACCTCATGCAGCACATCCAGCGAGGTTTCGCGGAACGGGCCGCCGGATGCGGTGAGGAGGATGCGCCGTACGCCGACCTGCGCGAGGCCACGGGAATAGTCCCCCGGCAGGCACTGGAAGATCGCGTTGTGCTCGCTGTCGATGGGTAGCAGCACCGCCCCACTGTGCCGCACCGCCTGGATGAACAGCGCCCCGGACATCACCAGGGCTTCCTTGTTGGCCAGCAGCACGCGCTTGCCGGCCTCGACGGCTGCCAGGGTCGGCTTGAGGCCGGCCGCGCCGACGATGGCGGCCATGACCGCATCGACCTCGGGATGGGACGCGACCTCGCAAAGCCCGCCCTCCCCCACCAACACCTCCGTGGTCAGGCCGGCACCCTGGAGCCCGGCCTGCAGGTGGCGGGCGGACTCCTGGTCAGGCACCACGGCATAGCGCGGACGGTGCCGCAGGCACAGGGCCTGCAACTCGGACAGGCGGGAGAAACCGCTCAGGGCGAAAGCTTCATAGCGCAGAGGATGGCGCGCGATGACATCCAGGGTGCTGAGGCCGATGGAACCGGTGGCTCCCAGCACGGTGATGCGTTGCGGACGGCTCACAGACTGCCCCAGCCGGCGACCCACAGCAGCGCAGCGAACATCGGGATGGCGGCGGTGAGGCTGTCGATACGGTCGAGCACGCCACCATGGCCAGGCAGCAGGTTGCTGCTGTCCTTGATGCCGGACTGGCGCTTGAACATGCTTTCGGTGAGGTCGCCCACCACCGAGATCAGCACCACCAGCGCGGCGCCGAGCAACCCGGCGAGCAGCACGCCGCCGTCCCAGCCGCGGAAGATGCCCACGCCCAGGGTGATCAGCAGGCTGGTGCACAGGCCGCCAATGAGGCCTTCCCAGCTCTTGCCGGGGCTGACCGCAGGGGCCAGCTTGCGCTTGCCGAAGGCCTTGCCGGAAAAATAGGCGCCGATATCAGCGGCCCAGACCAGCACCATCACGGCGAGGATCAGCCAGTTCGCCAGCGGCCACTGCTTGAACAGCACCAGCCCCTGCCAGGCCGGCAGGAGGATCAGCAGGCCGATCACGAGCTTGCCGGCGGAGCCACCCCAGTAGCGGCTGGAGCCCGGATAGCCGAGCACCAGCAAGGTCGCGGCCAGCCACCAGAGGATGCCGACGGCCAGGACCCAGGGCGCCAGGGCCGGCACCTGGTAGAGACCGAACAGCAGGGCCGCGACCAGCGCGGCGTAGCCGACACGGGCGGGCTGGGCGTCGAAGCCGGCGAGGCGCGCCCATTCCCAGCCTCCGAGGCTGACCACCAGGCCGATGAACAGCGCGAAAGCGCCGCCATCGAGCAGGAAGAAACCTCCCAGCGCGATGGGCAGGAGCACCAGCGCGGTGATGATTCGTTGTTTGAGCATCGTTAACGGGCCTCGGCTTCTATCTGTTCGCTGGTCTTGCCGAAGCGGCGCTGGCGCGTGGCGTAGTCGCCCAGGGCCTTGCGCATGGCTTCGTGCTTGAAGTCGGGCCAGAACAGATCGGAGAAATACAGCTCGGCATAGGCCAGCTGCCAGAGCAGGAAGTTGCTGATGCGATGCTCGCCCCCGGTGCGGATGCACAGATCGGGCAGCGGCAGGTCGCCGGTGGCCAGGCAGTTCTGCAGCAGCCCGGGCGTGATCTCGTCCACCTGCAGGTGCCCGGCCTGGACTTCACGGGCCAGGCGCTGGGCGGCCTGGGTGATGTCCCATTGGCCACCGTAGTTGGCGGCGATCTGCAGGGTGAAGCGGTGCTCGCCAGCGGTCAGCAACTCGGCTTCGCGCATGGCGGCCTGCAACTCGGGATGGAACCGCGAACGGTCACCGATGATGCGCAGGCGGATCTGGTTGTCGTTCAGGCGCCGCGCCTCCCGGCGCAGGGCCGAGAGGAACAGCTCCATCAGCGCGCCGACCTCCTCGGCCGGACGCTGCCAGTTCTCACTGGAGAAAGCGAAGAGCGTGAGCACCTCGACACCCGCCTCGGCGCACACCTCGATCACCGCACGGACGGCATCGACACCGGCCTTGTGACCGGCGACGCCCGGCAGCAGGCGCTTCTTGGCCCAGCGATTGTTGCCATCCATGATGATCGCCACATGACGCGGGATCGCTGGAGAAACGCCTTTCTTGTCCATATGGGGTGCCGTCAGACAGCCATCAGGTCGTTTTCTTTGGTTTCCAGGCCCTTGTCGACCTCAGCGACGAACTTGTCGGTCAGCTTCTGCACATCATCGGCAGCGCGACGCTCGTCGTCCTCGCTGATTTCCTTTTCCTTCACCAGGTCCTTCAGTTGCGCCAGGGCATCGCGGCGGATGTTGCGCACGGCGATACGGGCGTTCTCGGCTTCAGCGCGGGCCTGCTTGGTGTAGCCCTTGCGGGTTTCCTCGGTCAGGGCCGGCATCGGGACGCGGATGGTGGTGCCGGCGGTGGCCGGGTTGAGGCCGAGGTCGGAGGTCATGATGGCCTTCTCGACCGCCTGGATCATGCTCTTGTCGAACACGGTCAGGGCCAGGGTACGGGAGTCCTCGGCCGTCACGTTGGCCACCTGGCGCAGCGGGGTATCGACGCCGTAGTAGGACACCATCACGCTGTCCAGGATGCTCGGATGTGCACGGCCGGTACGGATCTTGGCGAAGGCATGGCCCAGGGACTCCAGGGTCTTGGTCATGCGCTCCTGCGCGTCCTTCTTGATCTCGTTGATCATTGCTCGCCCTCCTCGATCAGGGTTCCTTCGGCGCCACCCACAACGATGTTCAGCAGGGCACCGGGTTTGTTCATGTTGAAGACCCGCAGCGGCATCTTCTGGTCACGGCACAGGCAAATCGCCGTCAAGTCCATCACGCCCAGCTTGCGATCCAGCACCTCGTCATAGGTGAGATGCTCGAACTTCTCGGCGTTCGGGTCCTTGAAGGGGTCGGCAGTGTACACGCCATCCACCTTGGTGGCTTTCAATACCACGTCGGCGTCGATCTCGATCGCACGCAGGCAGGCGGCCGAGTCGGTGGTGAAGAACGGGTTGCCGGTACCGGCGGAGAAGATCACCACTTCGCCGCTCTTGAGGTGGCGCATGGCCTTGCGGCGGTCGTAGTGGTCGGTCACGCCGACCATGGAAATGGCCGACATCACCAGCGCGGGGATATTGGAACGCTCAAGCGCGTCGCGCATGGCCAGGCCGTTCATCACGGTGGCCAGCATGCCCATGTGGTCGCCGGTGACCCGATCCATGCCGGCCGCGCTGAGGGCCGCGCCACGGAACAGGTTGCCGCCGCCGATGACCAGGCCGACCTGGACGCCGATGCCGACCAGTTGACCGATTTCCAGAGCCATGCGGTCCAGGACCTTCGGGTCGATCCCGAACTCCTCGGACCCCATCAGGGCTTCGCCGCTGAGTTTGAGCAGAATGCGTTTATAGCGAGGTTGGCGACCACTCACCTGCTGAGCCATTACGAGTTCTCCTGCGGCGCATTGAATTCATGGAGCACGGGGCTCCGCTGTCCTGGAGCGTAGCTTCGACTACGCACGCGGCACTTGGTGCCCGCCTGGCGGACATGGCCACGGAAACCGCCCCGAAAGGGTTCCCCAGTTTGACGAAGAGGCCGCGCGCGTTAGCGGGCAGCCTCTTGCGGGGCGACAGCCTAGGCCGTCTTACTGCTTGGTTGCAGCGACTTGTGCAGCAACTTCGGCAGCGAAGTCCACTTCGACCTTCTCGATGCCTTCGCCTACTTCGTAGCGAACGAAGGAAACGATTTCGGCACCGGCTTTCTTGGCCAGGTCACCGACCTTGACTTCCGGATCCTTGACGAACGGCTGCTCGACCAGGCTGGCTTCGGCGAGGAACTTGGCGATACGGCCCTTGACCATGTTCTCGACGATGTTTTCCGGCTTGCCGGCGATCTTGTCGGCGTTCAGTGCCAGGAAGATTTCCTTTTCCTTGGCAACGGCTTCTTCGGAAACCTGGGAAGCGTTGAGGAACTGCGGGTTGCTGGCAGCCACGTGCATGGCGATGTCGCGAGCCAGCTCGACGCTGCCGCCTTTGAGGCTAACCAGGACGCCGATGCGGTGGCCGTGCAGGTAGGCACCCACGACATCACCCTCGACGCGGGTCAGGCGACGGATGTTGACGTTTTCGCCAGTCTTGGAAACCAGGGCCAGGCGAGCTTCTTCGCGGGAGGCAACCAGCGGAGCGGCGTCGGTCAGCTTCTCTTCGAAAGCCTGCTCGATGGTGGCGGCGACGAAGTTCTTGAAGTCGTCCTGCAGAGCCAGGAAGTCGGTCTGGGAGTTGACTTCGATGATCACGGCGGCCTTGTTGTCGGCAGCGACCTTGACGGCGATGGCGCCTTCGGCGGCGATGTTGCCGGACTTCTTGGCGGCCTTGATGGCACCAGCGGCGCGCATGTCGTCGATGGCCTTCTCGATGTCGCCATCGGCGGCGGTCAGGGCCTTCTTGCAATCCATCATGCCCAGGCCGGTACGCTCGCGCAGTTCTTTAACCAGGGCTGCAGTAATCTCTGCCATGTTCGCAATCCTCTTGAATAGGTTTTCAACCATTCAGCCCGGCATTCCGGGCAGACAATATCGGAGGTGGCAAAAAGGGGGCCTAGCCCCCTTCTTGCGCACCGGGTAACGCTAAGCGCGCTGGCCTCAGCCTTCGGCAGCCTCGGAAGCGGCAGCTTCTTCGACGAACTCGTCAGCACCGCCGTTGGCGTTCTGACGGCCACGCAGCACGGCGTCGGCCATGGCACCCAGGTACAGCTGAACGGCGCGGATGGCGTCGTCGTTACCCGGGATGATGTAGTCAACGCCTTCCGGGCTGCTGTTGGTATCGACAACGCCGATGACCGGGATGCCCAGCTTGTTGGCTTCGGTGATAGCGATGCGCTCGTGGTCGACGTCGATCACGAACAGAGCGTCCGGCAGGCCGCCCATGTCCTTGATGCCACCCAGGCTGCGTTCCAGTTTTTCCAGATCGCGGGTGCGCATCAGCGCTTCTTTCTTGGTCAGCTTGGTGAAAGTGCCGTCCTGAGCCTGGGTTTCCAGGTCGCGCAGGCGCTTGATCGACTGACGGATGGTCTTGTAGTTGGTCAGCATGCCGCCGAGCCAGCGGTGATCGACGTACGGGGAGCCGCAACGAGCAGCTTCTTCGCGGACGATCTTGCCAGCGGAACGCTTGGTGCCGACGAACAGAACCTTGTTCTTGCCTGCAGCCAGTTTTTCAACGAAGGACAGGGCCTCGTTGAACATCGGCAGGGTTTTTTCCAGGTTGATGATGTGGATCTTGTTACGCGCGCCGAAAATGAACTTGCCCATTTTCGGGTTCCAGTAACGGGTCTGGTGGCCGAAGTGCACACCGGCCTTCAGCATATCGCGCATGTTGACTTGGGACATGATAGTTCCTTGATAAGTCGGGTTAGGCCTCCACGCATCCCAATCTCCAACCCTTGCGGGCACCCAGGAAATCGTGTCGATACGTGTGTGGGTTCGAGCCTTGCGGGCAGAGTGCCCGTAAAGCGGCGCGTTTTATAGCACAAAAAACTACTCGAAGCTATAAGCTCAAAACCCGAAGCGAGACTCTCCGGGCGCTCTTCCGGCTTCAAGCTTCGGGCTTCCAGCTGTTAAGATTGCGCTCTTTATATAGAAACGCTCGAGAACCGCCATGACCGTGACCATCAAGACGCCCGCAGAAATCGAAAAGATGCGCGTGGCAGGCCGCCTGGCCGCCGAAGTCCTGGAGATGATCGGCGAGCACGTCAAACCCGGTGTCACCACCGAAGAGCTCGACCGTATCTGCCACGACTACATCGTCAACGTGCAGAAGGCGATTCCCGCCCCGCTCAACTACAAGGGCTTCCCCAAGTCCATCTGCACCTCGATCAACCACGTGGTCTGCCACGGCATCCCCAACGAGAAGCCGCTGAAGGATGGCGACACGCTGAACATCGACGTGACCGTCATCAAGGACGGCTACCACGGCGACACCAGCCGCATGTTCCATGTCGGCAAGGTACCGGTCTGGGCCGAGCGCCTGTCCCAGGTGACCCAGGAGTGCATGTACAAGGCCATCCAGCTGGTCAGGCCGGGCTGCCGCCTGGGCGATATCGGCGAAGTGATCCAGAAGCACGCCGAGAAGAACGGTTTCTCGGTGGTGCGCGAATTCTGCGGCCACGGCATCGGTGCGGTGTTCCATGAAGAGCCGCAGATCCTCCACTACGGTCGCGCCGGCACCGGGATGGAACTCAAGGCCGGGATGACCTTCACCATCGAGCCGATGATCAACCAGGGCCGTGCCGAGACCAAGGTACTGGGCGACGGCTGGACCGCCATCACCAAGGACCGCAAGCTCTCCGCGCAGTGGGAACACACGCTGATGGTGACCGAGACCGGCTACGAGATCTTCACCCTGCGCAGCGACGACACCATTCCCCGGGTTTCCGCCTGAGTCCCGACAACGCCCCACAGATATAAGGAAGGCGACCGATGCCGCAGGTGGATCCCGAACTGTTCGACCGCGGCCAGTTCCAGGCCGAACTGGCGCTGAAATCCAGCCCCATCGCCGCCTTCAAGAAAGCCATCCGCCAGGCCAAGGAAGTCCTCGACACCCGCTTCGCCAATGGCCGCGACATCCGCCGCCTGGTCGAGGACCGCGCCTGGTTCGTCGACCAGATCCTGCGCGCCGCCTGGGAGCGCTTCGACTGGAGCGAGGACGCCGACATCGCCCTGCTGGCGGTCGGCGGCTACGGCCGTGGCGAGCTGCACCCCTACTCGGACATCGACCTGCTGATCCTCCTGGACAGCGCCGACCATGAGACCTTCCGCGAATCCATCGAAGGCTTCCTCACCCTGCTCTGGGACATCGGCCTGGAAGTCGGGCAGAGCGTGCGCTCGGTGGACGAATGCGCCGAGGAGGCCCGCGCCGACCTGACGGTGATCACCAACCTGATGGAAAGCCGCACCATAGCCGGCCCGGAAAGCCTGCGCAGGCGCATGCAGGACGTCACCAGCCCCGAGCGCATGTGGCCGAGCAAGGACTTCTTCCTCGCCAAGCGCCAGGAGCGCAAGGCCCGCCACGCCAAGTACAACGACACCGAATACAACCTGGAACCCAACGTGAAGGGTTCCCCCGGCGGCCTGCGCGACATCCAGACCATCCTCTGGGTCGCCCGCCGCCAGTTCGGCAGCCTCAACCTGCACGCCCTGGTCAAGGAAGGCTTCCTCGTGGAGAGCGAATGCAGCGTGCTCGCCTCCAGCCAGGAGTTCCTCTGGAAGGTGCGCTACGCCCTGCACATGCTCGCCGGCCGCGCCGAGGACCGCCTGCTGTTCGACCACCAGCGCAAGCTGGCTGGCCTGCTGGGCTTCCAGGGCGACGACGCCAAGCAGGCCATCGAGCACTTCATGCAGAAGTACTACCGCGTGGTGATGGGCGTCGCCGAGCTCAGCGACCTGATCAACCAGCACTTCGAGGAAGTCATCCTGCGCAGCGCCGGCTCCTCGCCCGCGCAACCGCTGAACAGCCGCTTCCAGCTGCGCGACGGCTACATCGAAGTCACCCATCCCAACGTCTTCAAGCGCACCCCCTTCGCCCTGCTGGAGATCTTCGTGCTGATGGCCCAGCACCCGGATATCAAGGGCGTGCGCGCCGACACCATCCGCCTGCTGCGCGACAGCCGCCACCTCATCGACGACGACTTCCGCAGCGACATCCGCAACACCAGCCTGTTCATCGAGCTGTTCAAGTCGTCCCAGGGCATCCACCGCAACCTGCGGCGGATGAACCGCTACGGCATCCTCGGCCGCTACCTGCCAGAGTTCGGCCACATCATCGGGCAGATGCAGCACGACCTGTTCCACATCTATACGGTCGACGCCCACACGCTCAACCTGATCAAACACCTGCGCAAGCTGAAGTGGCCGGAGCTGGCGGAGAAATTCCCCCTCGCCAGCAAGGTCATCGACAAGCTGCCCAAGCCCGAGCTGATCTACATCGCCGGCCTCTACCACGACATTGGCAAGGGCCGCGGCGGCGACCATTCCGAGCTCGGCGCCGTCGACGCCGAAGCCTTCTGCGCCCGCCACCAGCTGCCGGCCTGGGACTCGCGCCTGGTCACCTGGCTGGTGCAGAACCACCTGGTGATGTCCACCACCGCCCAGCGCAAGGACCTCTCCGACCCGCAGGTGATCTTCGACTTCGCCCAGCTGGTGGGCGACCAGACTCACCTCGACTACCTCTACGTGCTCACCGTGGCCGACATCAACGCCACCAACCCGAGCCTGTGGAACTCCTGGCGCGCCAGCCTGCTGCGCCAGCTCTACACCGAGACCAAGCGCGCCCTGCGCCGCGGCCTGGAGAACCCGCTGGACCGCGAAGAGCAGATCCGCCAGACCCAGACCGCCGCCATCGACATCCTCGTGCGCAACGGCATCGACCAGGACGATGCCGAGCAGCTCTGGTCCCAGCTCGGCGACGACTACTTCCTGCGCCATACCGCCAACGACGTCGCCTGGCACACCGAAGCCATCCTCCAGCACCCGGCCGGCAACGACCCGCTGGTGCTGATCAAGGAAACCACCCAGCGCGAGTTCGAGGGTGCCACCCAGATCTTCATCTACGCCCCCGACCAGCACGACTTCTTCGCCGTGACCGTGGCCGCGATGAGCCAGCTCAACCTCAACATTCACGACGCGCGGATCATCACCTCCACCAGCCAGTTCACCCTCGACACCTACATCGTGCTCGACACCGCCGGCGGCTCCATCGGCGACAACCCGGCCCGGGTGAAGGAAATCCGCGAGGGCCTGATCGGAGCGCTGAAGAACCCCGACGAGTACCCGGCCATCATCCAGCGCCGCGTGCCGCGCCAGCTCAAGCACTTCGCCTTCCCGCCCCAGGTGACCATCTCCAACGATGCCCAGCGCCCGGTCACCGTGCTCGAAGTGATCGCACCCGACCGCCCCGGCCTGCTGGCGCGCATCGGGCGCATCTTCCTCGACTTCGACCTGTCGCTGCAGAACGCCAAGATCGCCACCCTCGGCGAGCGGGTGGAAGACGTGTTCTTCGTCACCGACGCCGACAACCAGCCCCTGGCCGACCCCGAGCTCTGCCAGCGCCTGCAGGCGGCCATCGTCTCGCAGCTGTCCGAAGCCAACGCCCAGGGCGTTGACCCCACCCGAATCAGTATCTGAGCGCGCCCGTGCAGCCGCTCGCAGTAGCCAGGAACGACGCATGAACGACGCTCTGAACCACCTGCAGCCCTACCCCTTCGAGAAGCTCCGCGCCCTGCTCGGCGGCGTGCAACCGGCCGACAAGAAGGCCATCGCCCTGTCCATCGGCGAACCCAAGCACCGCTCGCCGGACTTCGTCGCCAAGGCCCTGGCCGACAGCCTCGACCAGATGGCCGTGTACCCCACCACCCTGGGCGTCCCCGCCCTGCGCGAAGCCATCGCCGCCTGGTGCGAGCGGCGCTTCAAGGTGCCCGCCGGCTGGCTCGACGCCGCCCGCCACGTGCTGCCGGTCAACGGCACCCGCGAGGCGCTGTTCGCCTTCACCCAGACCGTGGTCAACCGCGCCGACCAGGGCCTGGTCGTCAGCCCGAACCCCTTCTACCAGATCTATGAAGGCGCGGCCCTGCTGGCCGGCGCCGAGCCGCACTACCTGCCGTGCCTCGCCGAGAACGGCTTCAATCCCGACTTCGACGCCGTGCCGGCCGAGGTCTGGCAGCGCTGCCAGATCCTCTTCCTCTGCTCCCCGGGCAACCCCACCGGCGCCCTGGTCCCGGTCGAGCAACTGAAGAAGCTGATCGCCCTGGCCGACGAGCATGACTTCGTCATCGCCGCCGACGAGTGCTACAGCGAACTGTACTTCGACGAAGCCAACCCGCCGGCCGGCCTGCTCACCGCCTGCGCCGAGCTGGGCCGCAGCGACTTCGCCCGCTGCGTGGTGTTCCACAGCCTGTCCAAGCGCTCCAACCTGCCGGGCCTGCGCTCCGGCTTCGTCGCCGGTGACGCCGCCATCCTCAAGGCCTTCCTGCTGTACCGCACCTACCACGGCTGCGCCATGCCCGTGCAGACCCAACTGGCCAGCATCGCCGCCTGGAACGACGAAGCCCACGTGCGCGCCAACCGCGACCTGTACCGCGAGAAATACGACGCCGTGCTCGACATCCTCGGCGGCGTGCTCGACGTGCAACGCCCGGACGGCGGCTTCTACCTGTGGGCCAAGACCCCGGTGGACGACCAGACCTTCACCCGCGACCTCTTCGCCCGCGAGCACGTCACCGTGGTGCCGGGCTCCTACCTCTCCCGCGAAGTGAACGGCTTCAACCCCGGCGCCGGTCGCGTGCGCATGGCCCTGGTCGCACCGCTCGCCGAGTGCATCGAAGCCGCCGAGCGCATCCGCGACTTCGTCCGCAGCCTCTGAGCCCAGGGCCCGCCAGGCGGGCCCTTCGGCCCTGACGACACGGGGCGCCGCTCCGGCGCCCCATCGGGCAATCCCGCGTGGCATAATCGCCGACCGACGTCGCGCGGCCACTGGCTGCGCGGCCCTTGCCTCACGTGAATCCGAGCTGCCCCATGACCATCACCCTCTACGGCATCAAGGCCTGCGACACCATGAAGAAAGCCCGTACCTGGCTCGACGAGCAGGGCGTGAGCTACGACTTCCACGATTACAAGACCGCCGCCATCGACCGCGCCAATCTGCAGAAATGGTGTGCCGAACACGGTTGGGAAACCGTCCTCAACCGTGCCGGCACCACCTTCCGCAAGCTCGATGACGCGCAGAAGGCCGATCTCGACCAGGACAAGGCCATCGAACTGATGCTCGCCCAGCCGTCGATGATCAAGCGCCCGGTGCTCGACCTGGGCAACCGCACCCTGGTCGGCTTCAAGCCCGATCTCTACGCCGCCGCGTTCAATTGAGCGACCCCGGACGCGGCACAGCCCGGCAAGCCATCGACCGGACCGCCTGATCCAACCTATTCAGCAAGAGGAATTCCCATGTCCACCCAACTCTTCAGCGTCGCTTTCGGCGTCGGCACCCAGAACCGCCAGGGCAACTGGCTGGAAGTCTTCTACGCCCAGCCCCTGCTCAAGCCCGCCGCGCAACTGGTCGAGGCCATCACCCCGATCCTCGGCTACAGCGCCGGCAACCAGGCCATCGCCTTCACCAATACCCAGGCCGCCGACCTGGCCACCGCCCTGAAGGAAATCGACCCGGCCCAGTCTGCCCTGCTGACCCGCCTGGCCGAGAGCCAGAAGCCGCTGGTCGCCACCCTGCTGGCCGAAGACGCCGCCCTGACCTCCACCCCCGAGGCCTACCTCAAGCTGCACCTGCTGTCCCACCGCCTGGCCAAACCCCACGGCCTGAACCTGACCGGCATCTTCCCGCTGCTGCCCAACGTCGCCTGGACCAGCCACGGCGCCGTCGACCTCGCCGAACTGGCCGAGCGCCAGCTGGAAGCGCGCCTGAAGGGCGAGCTGCTGGAAGTCTTCTCCGTGGACAAGTTCCCGAAGATGACCGACTACGTGGTGCCAGCCGGCGTGCGCATCGCCGACAGCGCCCGCGTGCGCCTGGGGGCGTACGTGGGTGAAGGCACCACCGTAATGCACGAGGGCTTCATCAACTTCAACGCCGGCACCGAAGGCCCGGGCATGATCGAAGGCCGCGTCTCCGCAGGCGTCTTCGTCGGCAAGGGTTCGGACCTGGGCGGCGGCTGCTCCACCATGGGCACCCTGTCCGGTGGCGGCAACATCGTCATCGCCGTAGGCGAAGGCTGCCTGATCGGCGCCAACGCCGGCATCGGCATCCCGCTGGGCGACCGCAACATCGTCGAAGCCGGCCTGTACATCACCGCCGGCACCAAGGTCGCCCTGCTGGACGACCAGAACGCCCTGGTGAAAGTGGTCAAGGCCCGCGACCTGGCCGGCCAGCCCGACCTGCTGTTCCGCCGCAACTCGCAGAACGGCGCCGTCGAGTGCAAGACCAACAAGACCGCCATCGAGCTGAACGAAGCGCTGCACGCGCATAACTGACAGGAGCAGCGCCAAGCTGCAAGCCGCAAGCGGTGCCCCCTTGCGGTTCCGCTTGCAGCTTGAAGCTTGTGGCTTATGGCTCTTACCTCTCCCTGGCGCTCCGACTTCCCCGCCCTCTCGGCCCTCGACGCCGAGGGGCAGACCTACCTCGACAGCGCCGCCACCTCGCAGAAGCCCCAGGTCGTGCTCGACGCCCTGCTCGGCTACTACGCCAGCGGGGCGGCCAATGTGCACCGCGCCCAGCACCTGCCGGGCGAGCGCGCCACGCGGGCCTTCGAAGGCAGCCGTACGCGCGTCGCCCACTGGCTGAACGCCGCCCATCCGGCGCAGATCGTCTTCACCCGGGGCGCCACCGAGGCGTTCAACCTGCTGGCCTATGGGCTGGAGCGGCAGTTCGCACCTGGCGAGCGCATCGTCATCAGCGCCCTGGAACACCACGCCAACCTGTTGCCCTGGCAGCAACTGGCGCGCCGCCGCCAGCTCGAGCTGGTGGTGCTGCCCCTGGATGCACGCGGTGACATCGACCTCGACCAGGCACGCCGGCTGATCGACTCCCGCACCTGCCTGCTGGCCGTCAGCCAGCTGTCCAACGTGCTCGGTCGCTGGCAACCCCTCGGCGAACTGCTGGCCATGGCCCGCCAGCAAGGCGCGCTGACCGTGGTGGATGGCGCGCAGGGCGTGGTGCATGGCCGCCATGACGTGCAGGCCCTGGGCTGCGACTTCTATGTATTCTCCGGTCACAAGCTCTACGGGCCGGAAGGCGTCGGCGTGCTCTACGGCAAGGCGGACGCCCTCGCCCGCCTCGATCACTGGCAGTTCGGCGGCGAGATGGTCCATCGCGCCGACTACCACGACGCCGACTTCCATGGCGCCCCGCTCGGCTTCGAAGCCGGCACCCCGGCCATCGCCCCGGTGATCGGGCTCGGCGCCGCGCTCGACTACCTCGGCAGCCTCGACGCCGCCGCCGTCACCGCCCACGAGACCGTGCTCCACGCCAAGCTCATGGCCGGCCTCGCCGCCCGCGACGGCGTGCGCCTGGTGGGCGATCCCCAGGTGGCGCTCGCCTGCTTCGGCGTCGATGGCGTGCACAACGCCGACCTCGCCCACCTGCTCACCGAACAGGGCATCGCCGTGCGCGCCGGGCACCACTGCGCCATGCCGCTCTACAAGGGGCTCGGGCTCGGCGGGGCGATCCGCGTGTCGCTCGGCCTCTACAACGACAGCGCCGACCTGGAGCGCCTCTTCGTTGCCCTGGACAAAGCCCTGGAGCTGCTGCGATGAGCCTGCCACCCGCAGCCGCCGAAGCCCTCGCCGCCTTCACCGATGCCGGCAGCTGGGAACAGCGCGCCCGCCTGCTGATGCAGTGGGGCGAACGCCTGGAGCCCCTGAGCGACGCCGAGCGCAGCGAAGCCAACCGCGTGCACGGTTGCGAGAGCCAAGTCTGGCTGGTGGAGGACATAAAGGAAGGGCGCCGCCACTTCCGCGCCGCCAGCGATGCGCGGCTGATCCGCGGCCTGCTGGCCGTGCTGCTGGTGCGCGTCCAGGGCCTGCCGGCGGAAGAGCTGGCCACCCTCGATCTTGCCGACTGGTTCACCCAGCTCGGCCTCGCCCGCCAGCTTTCACCGTCCCGCAGCAACGGCCTCAAGGCGGTGCTCGACAGGATGCGCACGGCCGCGCCGTGAGGGGCGGGTCAATGAATCCGCTCGCGCCTGTAGGAGCGAGCTCTGCTCGCGAAGCCTTCGGCCCTCGTAGCCAGGCGCACCTATGGCGCTACGGGCGACTCCAAAGGTGGACCGGTGGAGCGTGGTCCACCCTACGCACGGTGTTGTGCGATGGCCGCGGTTGTAGGAGCGAATTCATTCGCGATGAAGCCCTCGAAATAGCGCCTTAACCCGCCACCCGCTCCGACGGCCGCCGCGCACCGGCCACCAGCTTGTCCACCGTCTTCGCCGCAGCGGCCATGCCGAAGCTGGCGGTGACCATCATCACCGCGCCGAAGCCACCGGCGCAGTCCAGCTTCACACCCTCGCCGACGAAGCTCTTCTGCTGGCACACCGAACCGTCGGGCTTGGGGTAGCGCAGCTGTTCGGTGGAGAACACGCAGGGCACGCTGTAGGTGCGCCCCGGCGTGCGGGAGAAGTTGTAGTCACGGCGCAGCATGGAGCGCACCTTGGCCGCCAGCGGATCGTTGAAGGTCTTGTTCAGGTCGGTGACCTGGATCTGCGTCGGGTCCACCTGGCCTCCGGCGCCGCCGGTGGTGACGATCTGGATCTTGCGCCGCTTGCACCAGGCGATCAGCGCCGCCTTGGCCGCCACGCTGTCGATGCAGTCGATCACCGCATCCAGCTCCGGGGTGATGTACTCGGCCATGGTCTCGCGGGTGACGAAGTCCGCCACCGCGTGCACCACGCAGGCCGGGTTGATGGCGCGGATGCGTTCGGCCATCACCTCCACCTTGGCCCGCCCCACGGCGCCCTCGATGGCATGCACCTGGCGGTTGGTGTTGGTGATGCAGACATCGTCCAGGTCGAACAGCGAGATCTCGCCCACGCCGGACCGCGCCAGCGCCTCGGCCGCCCAGGAGCCGACCCCGCCGATGCCGACCACCGCCACGTGCGCCGCCTGCAGGCGCGCCGCGCCCTCCAGCCCATAGAGGCGGGCGATGCCACCGAAACGTTCGTCTGTACTCATGCCTCGCTCCCAACTCGCCAGCCACCTGGCCGGGCGCGCATTATAGGAAGCGTCGACCGCCATCCCAAGCCCGACGCCGCTGAATGGCGGGCCATAGATCGCCCCGCAGCCCTCCAGCGCTATAGTCGGCCGATAACAAAAAGGGAGCCCAGCATGCGCAACTTCAGCTTCTACAACCCTACCCGCATCCACTTCGGCGAAGGCCAGATCGACAAGCTAGCCCGGGAGATCCCCGCCGGCAGCCGGGTGCTGGTCACCCACGGCGGCGGCAGCATCTTCCAGAACGGCGTCTGGCAGCAGGTGGAGCAGGCGCTGGCCGGCTACACCCTCACCCGCTTCGCCGGCATAGAGGCCAACCCGCAGTTCGACACCCTGGTGAAGGCGGTGGAGCTGGGCCGTCGCGAAGGCTGCGACTTCATCCTGGCCGTCGGCGGCGGCTCGGTGATCGACGGCAGCAAGTTCATCGCCGCCGCGCTGTGCCACGCAGGCGACCCGCTCGACCTGCTCACCGGCACCCGGGCCAAGGCGGCCCTGCCCCTGGGCTGCGTGCTGACCCTCGCCGCCACCGGTTCGGAGAGCAACCCCCACGGCGTGGTCACCCACGTGGCGCGCCAGGAGAAGCTGCCCTTCTCCAGCCCGCTGCTGTATCCGCGCTTCGCCATCCTCGACCCGCGCACCACCTTCAGCCTGCCGGCCCGGCAGATCGGCAACGGCGTGGTCGACGCCTTCGTCCACACCCTGGAGCAGTACCTCACCTACCCCGCCGATGCGCCCCTGCAGGACCGCCAGGCCGAAGGCCTGCTGCTGACCCTGATAGAGGAAGGCCCCAAGGCCCTGGCCAACCCCGAGGACTACGCGGTGCGCGCCAACCTCATGTGGTGCGCCACCCAGGCGCTCAACGGCCTGCTCGGCTGCGGCGTCCCGCAGGACTGGGCGACCCACATGATCGGCCACGAACTCACCGCGCTGTATCACCTCGACCACGCCCAGACCCTGGCCGTGGTGCTGCCGGCCATGCTGGCGGAACGGCGCGAGCCCAAGCGCGCCAAGCTGATCCAGTACGCCGAGCGCGTCTGGGGCATCGAGGGCGACGAGGAGGCGAAGATCGACGGCGCCATCGCCGCCACCCGCGACTTCTTCCAGGCCCTGGGCGTGCCCACCCGCCTCGCCGACCACGGGCTGGACGCCGAGGCCATCCCCCAGGTGCTGGCGCAGCTGCAGCGCCACGGCATGACCGCCCTCAGCGAACGCCGCGACCTCGACCTGGACGCCAGCGAGCGCATCCTGCTGCGTGCGCTGTAGTCCGCGTCATATCGGGCCCGACACTAAGCCCCCGGCGGGCCCGGCAAATCCCCGCGAACTTCTCCGCCCCCCCAGGGACAAAGCCTGTGTGCAATGGCCGGCGGGCACGGCTATCGTTCGTACACAATCTATACAGTCGCCGGACGCCGGAGTAGCATGCGCGCCGACCAGCGCTCGCTGGCGCTATCTCCCCGTTCCACGCTTCGGAACCTGAAATCCCTATGCCATCGCGTAAATTTGGACTCAACCTGGTGGTCTTCGTGGCGGTCGCCGCGTTGTTCACCGGAATCTGGGCGCTCTACAACCGTCCCGTCAGCGCTCCGGACTGGCCGGAGCAGATCTCCGGCTACTCCTACTCGCCGTTCCGCGTGGACCAGAACCCGCAGCAGAACCGCTACCCCACCGACGAGCAGATCCGTGAAGACCTGGAACTGCTGAGCAAGCAGACCGACAACATCCGCACCTACTCGGTGGACGGCACCCTGGCCGACATCCCGCGCATCGCCGAGGAGTTCGGCCTGCGCGTGACCCTCGGCATCTGGATCAGCCCGGACGAGGCGCGCAACGAGCGCGAGATCACCAAGGCCATCGAGATCGCCAACACCTCGCGCAGCGTCGTCCGCGTGGTGGTGGGCAACGAAGCGCTGTTCCGCCGCGAGATCAGCCGCAAGGACCTTTCCGTCTACCTCGACCGCGTACGCGCCGCGGTGAAGGTGCCGGTGACCACCTCCGAGCAGTGGCACATCTGGCTGAAGTACCCGGAGCTGGCCAACCACGTCGACCTGATCGCCTCCCACGTCCTGCCCTACTGGGAATTCATCCCCATGGAGGACTCCACCCAATTCGTGCTCGACCGCGCCAAGGACCTGAAGAAGGCCTTCCCGAAGAAGCCACTGCTGCTGTCCGAGGTGGGCTGGCCGAGCAACGGCCGCATGCGCGGCGGTGCCGACGCCTCCCAGGCCGACCAGGCCATCTACCTGCGCACCCTGGTCAACGCCCTCAACGCCCAGGGCTACAACTACTTCGTGATCGAAGCCTTCGACCAGCCGTGGAAGGCCAGTGACGAAGGCTCGGTGGGCGCCTACTGGGGTGTCTGGAACCTCGAGCGCCAGCCCAAGTTCAACTTCGAAGGCCCGGTGATCGCCATCCCGCAATGGCGCATGCTGGCCGTCGCCTCGGTGGTCATGGCCCTGCTGGCCCTGGCCCTGATGCTCATCGACGGTAGCGCCCTGCGCCAGCGCGGCCGCACCTTCCTCACCTTCGTCGCCTTCGCCGGCGGCTCGGTGCTGGTGTGGATCGCCTACGACTACAGCCAGCAGTACAGCACCTGGTTCAGCCTCACGGTCGGCGTGCTCCTGGGCATCGGTGCCCTGGGCGTGTTCATCGTGCTGCTGACCGAGGCCCACGAACTGGCGGAGGCGGTCTGGGTGCGCTCGCGCCGCCGGCCGTTCCTGCCGGTGATCGGCGACTCGGCCTACCGGCCCAAGGTGTCGATCCACGTGCCCTGCTACAACGAGCCGCCGGAGATGGTCAAACAGACCCTCGACGCCCTCGCCGCACTCGACTATCCGGACTACGAAGTCCTGATCATCGACAACAACACCAAGGACCCGGCGGTCTGGGAGCCGGTGCAGGCCTACTGCGAACAGCTCGGCCCGCGCTTCCGCTTCTTCCACGTGGCCCCGCTCGCCGGCTTCAAGGGCGGCGCGCTGAACTACATCCTGCCGCACACCGCCCCGACGCCGAAGTCGTGGCGGTGATCGACTCCGACTACTGCGTGAACCCCAACTGGCTCAAGCACATGGTCCCGCACTTCGCCGATCCGTCGATCGCCGTGGTGCAGTCGCCGCAGGACTACCGCGACGGCAAGGAAAACACCTTCAAGAAGCTCTGCTACGCCGAGTACAAGGGCTTCTTCCACATCGGCATGGTGACCCGCAACGACCGCAACGCGATCATCCAGCACGGCACCATGACCATGATCCGCCGCACCGTGATGGACGAACTGCAATGGGCCGACTGGACCATCTGCGAGGACGCCGAGCTCGGCCTGCGCGTGTTCGAGAAGGGCTACGCCGCCGCCTACGCCCATGACAGCTTCGGCCAGGGCCTGATGCCGGACACCTTCATCGACTACAAGAAGCAGCGTTTCCGCTGGGCCTACGGCGCCATCCAGATCATGAAGGGGCACGCCCGCAGCCTGTTCCTGGGCAAGGACTCCGAGCTCAAGCGGGGCCAGCGCTACCACTTCATCGCCGGCTGGCTGCCGTGGATCGCCGACGGCCTGAACATCTTCTTCACCATCGGTGCGCTGCTCTGGTCGGCCGCGATGATCATCGTGCCGCAGCGGGTCGACCCGCCGCTGCTGATCTTCGCCATCCCGCCGCTGGCGCTGTTCTTCTTCAAGGTGGCGAAGATCGTGTTCCTCTACCAGCGCGCCGTCGGCGTCAACCTGAAGGACGCGTTCTGCGCCGCGGTGGCGGGCCTGGCCCTGTCGCACACCATCGCCAAGGCGGTGCTGTACGGCTTCTTCACCACCAGCATCCCGTTCTTCCGCACGCCGAAGATGCGCAGCAACCACGGCCTGATGATGGCCCTGGCCGAAGCCCGCGAAGAGGTCTTCGTGATGCTCCTGCTGTGGGGCGCGGCCATCGGCATCGGCATCGTCCAGGGCCTGCCCAGCGCCGACGTGAAGTTCTGGGTGGCCATGCTGCTGGTGCAGTCGCTGCCCTACCTCGCCGCGCTGATCATGGCGCTGCTCTCCTCGGCGCCCAAGCCGCTGGAACACCCCCAACAGGAGGCTGCGGCCTGACCCGCTGCGGGTGACCTAAACGGCGGCCAATGGCCGCCGTTTATGTTTTAAGATGTCGTCCTTTTCACGCCTTGCCGCCTTTCCGGAGCCCCGCATGACCGCCCTGTCCCCCACCCTCGAGCTCGCCTGCGACCTCATCCGCCGCCCCTCGGTCACACCGGTCGACGAAGGCTGCCAGGAGCTGATGATGCGCCGCCTGGAGGCCGTCGGCTTCCGCATCGAGCGCATGCGCATCGAGGACGTGGAGAACTTCTGGGCCATCCGTGGCGGCGAAGGCCCCGTGCTGTGCTTCGCCGGCCATACCGACGTGGTCCCGACCGGCCCGCTGCAGGCCTGGCAGCACCAGCCCTTCGACGCCAAGATCGACGAGCACGGCATGCTGTGCGGCCGCGGCGCCGCCGACATGAAGGGCAGCCTCGCGTCGATGATCATCGCCGTCGAGCGCTTCGTCGCCGCGCACCCTGGCCACAAGGGCGCCATCGCCTTCCTCATCACCAGCGACGAGGAAGGCCCTGCGCACCATGGCACCAAGGCCGTGGTCGAGCGCCTGGCCGCCCGTGGCGAGCGCCTGGACTGGTGCATCGTCGGCGAGCCCTCCAGCACCACCCTGGTGGGCGACGTGGTGAAGAACGGTCGCCGTGGCTCCCTTGGCGCCACCCTCACCGTGCGCGGCGTGCAAGGGCACGTGGCCTACCCGCACCTGGCGAAGAACCCGATCCACCTGGCCGCCCCGGCCCTGGCGGAACTCGCCGCCGAACACTGGGATGACGGCAATGCCTTCTTCCCGCCGACCAGCTTCCAGGTCTCCAACCTCAATGCCGGCACCGGCGCCACCAACGTGATCCCCGGCGAGCTGGTGGCGGTGTTCAACTTCCGCTTCTCCACCGAGTCCACGGTCGAAGGCCTGCAGCAGCGGGTCAACGCCATTCTCGACAAGCACGGCCTGGACTATCACGTGGAGTGGGCCCTGTCCGGCCTGCCGTTCCTCACCGAACCGGGCGAACTGCTCGACGCGGTGGCCGCCAGCATCAAGGCGGTGACTGGTCGCGAGACCACGCCCTCCACCAGCGGCGGCACCTCCGACGGACGCTTTATCGCCACCATGGGCACCCAGGTGGTGGAACTCGGCCCGGTCAACGCCACCATCCACCAGGTCAACGAGCGCGTGCTGGCCAGCGACCTCGACCTGCTGAGCGACATCTACGAACAGACCCTCGTGCGACTGCTGGCCTGATCATGCTCACCTGCCCCATCTGCCAGGCGCCGCTCTCCACCCTGGACAACGGCGTCGCCTGCCCGGCCAACCACCGCTTCGACCGCGCCCGCCAGGGTTACCTGAACCTGCTGCCGGTGCAGCACAAGAACAGCCGTGACCCGGGTGACAACGCCGCCATGGTCGAGGCCCGCCGGCGCTTCCTCGAAGGCGGCCACTACGCGCCGCTGGCCGCGCGCCTGGCCCAGCTGGCCGCAGGACGCAGCCCGGCGCGCTGGCTGGATATCGGCTGCGGCGAGGGCTACTACACCGCGCAGATCGCCGACGCCCTGCCCACCGCCGATGGCTACGGCCTGGACATATCCCGCGAGGCGGTGAAGCGCGCCTGCCGCCGCGCCCCCGGCCTGACCTGGCTGGTGGCGAGCATGGCCCGCGTGCCCCTGGCCGACGCCAGCTGCCAGCTGCTGGCCAGCGTCTTCAGCCCGCTGGACTGGCAGGAAGCCCGCCGCCTGCTCGCCCCCGGCGGTGGCCTGCTGCGCATGGGCCCGACCCGCGGCCACCTGATGCAGCTGCGCGAACGCCTCTATGACGAGGTGCGCGACTACGACGACGAGAAGCACCTGTCGCTGATCCCCGAGGGCATGACGCTGGCCCACAGCGAAACCCTCGAGTTCGACCTGCACCTGGCCAGCAGCGAGGCCCGTGCCGACCTCCTCGCCATGACGCCCCACGGCTGGCGCGCCAGCGCCGAACGCCGTGCCGCCGTGATCAAGGACGCCTTCGAAGTGACGGTCTCCATACGCTACGATTGGATCGTCAGAAACTAGGACCCCGCCATGCGCCAACCCGATATCGAGATCTACCTGAAGGACGCCGACCAGGATGCCGTCGCCACCTGGCTGGCGCAGGCCCTGGGCCCCTGCTCGCCCTGGCAGCAGAAGGGACAGACCTTCAAATGCGACGCCGGTGGCGTTCCCGTGACCTGGCTGCCGCGCGCCGTGGGCAAGTGGCACAGCCTGCTGCTGGAAAGCGACACGACGCCCTGGGAGGACGACCTCGGCTGCGCGCTGGCGGCCTTCGCCGCACTGGGTGTGGAAATCCGCTGCGCACCGGGCGGCTGGCAGGAAGAGGAAGGCGAGGAAGATGCAGATCGCTGGATCAAGGTCAACGCCGCAGGCGCCAACGAGTTCATCTGGCGCACCGAATAGGCGCAGCGCCCGGCGCGGTATCGCAGAAAACAAAAGGCCCGTCATCGACGGGCCTTTTGTCTGGAGTCGTCAGACTCTGGAGACGTCTTCCGCCTGCAGGCCTTTCTGCCCCTGGATCACCGCGAATTCCACTTTCTGGCCTTCGACCAGGGAACGGTGCCCCTCGCCGCGGATAGCACGGTAGTGAACGAATACATCCGGACCGCTTTCGCGCTGAATGAATCCATAGCCTTTAGCGTCATTGAACCACTTGACGGTTCCGACCTCACGATCAGCCATTACTACTCTCTCCAAACTCGCAATTTTTGTTGTTTGCCTCTTATTCAAGAGGCTTGGACGGTTAGGCAAGGACGTTCTTCTTCTTATATCCGACCGCAGTCCAGAGAGGCGTGGGCGGGTATTACGAATGGCGTTCTTTTAACCACCGCGACCGGAGTATACGACAGGAAATGCTACAGAAAAGCACTTTTTTCCGGCACCGTGAAAGGGCCGGCTGGCAGGGCTTCCACGCCCTTTTATGGGTCTTTCGGGTCACATAATGGGGCACTCCCGGAGCCGACGAAAAGCAACTTGCAAACGCCTGTCGCCCGCCCCGGTAGTTGCCTTCGTCACTTCGCTGAAATGAGGTCTTCGAGCGTCTTCGCCAACGCCTGGTATTGGAACGCCTCGATGCGATAAGCCCAGTCGAGACGCCCCGCTACTTGTTCGCCGTCGAACTTTTCCTTGCGTTTCAACTGCATCCAGTACTGCTCGCCCTGCGCCTGGACCACGCCCTCGAGCTGGCCACCGGTGAAGTTCCGCAGGCTGAACTGCAGCAGCGGCCTGTCCTTGAACTGCACCTGATCCAGCGGTGCGGCATCGGCGAACTCCAGGCTGGCGAACAGCGTCGCCATGCCGTTGGCCGCTGCCTCGTAGGCCAGCTTGCGACCGGCCGGCAATTGGCGGACCTTGAGGTTCGGCTCGCCCTCGGCGTCGCGATAGACCGTCAGCGCCTTGCCCTGGCGGAGGGTCACCTCCACCTGGCGCACGCTGTCGAACGGGATGCGGGTGATACGCCGGTCCAGCCAGCCGAGCTCGGTCTCCGGCATCACGATGCGCCGGTCGACCAGCCAGCTCTGTGCCTGGTCGGCCAGGCGTACAAGCTGCCCCTTGCCCTGCTGGCCAGGCTTGCCCACCAGCAACACCTGCTCGGGCAGGTGTTCGCCCTGGAGCGTCACGCGGATGCCCTGGCCCTCGCCCTTGTCCGCCAGGCCGAGCTGGCCGTGCAGCTCGACCCTGGCGGTGCGCGCCTCCACCTCACGGGCCTCGCCCAGCGCCCTCAGCAGGTCGGCGACCGGCTTGGCGGCCGCCGGGTAGCCAGCCTTGTCGGGCAACGTCCAGACGCCGTCCTGGCGTGCCAGGCGCAGCACCGGCTGGCCGGGGCGCTGCACCTCGATGCGCTCCACCTCGGCGAGCCGGCCCTGCAGGGCCGGCAGCAGCGGCGACGGCCCCTTGGCCGCCAGCGGCTCGGGGGTCCGGTGCAGGCCGACATAGGCCAGCACCAGGGCAACGGCCACGAGGGCCAGGAACAACAGGGCCTTGCGTCCCATCAGGCTTCTCTCCTCAGGCCCGGCGACGACGCCAGAACCACAGCAGCAGTACGCCCAGGGTCAGTACCAGCGGCACCAGGGCGATGTTGATGAACTTGAGGGTACGGCCGAGCTTCTCGATATCGGCGTTGAGCTGGTAGTTGACCTCGCGCAGCTCCTTGCGGATGCGCACCTTCTCCTGCATGAACTGCTGCAGGGTGGCCTGCTGCTCGGGGGTCAGCTCCAGGGCCTTGGTCGGGTCCTGGTTCTTCTGCAGGCTGGCCAGCTTCTCCTCGGTGTCGGCCAGGCGCTGCTGCAGCACCTGCTCCTGCTCGCGGAAGCGTGTTTCCGCCTCGCGCTGCAGCGACTCGACCACGGTGAAGGGCCGGGTGAAGCGGCCACGGGAGCGCACGCTGATCAGCGCCTCTGAACCGGCGAGGTTGTCCAGGGCGTTGATGGCGAAGCCGGAGTTGTCGGCCCAGGGTTGCGGCACGCGCTGGCCGAAGAAGTCCTGCACCTGCACCCACATGCGGTCGCTGAGCATGTCGGTGTCGGCGACCACGATGACGTTGATGTTGTCCGCCGACTTGAGCCCGTCCTTGCGACCCTCGATGCCATCGGGGAAAGCGCTTTGCGCAGGCCCGCCGATCCGCGCGGCGATGGCGTAGCGATCACCACTGGGCTTGAGCTCGCGCATCAGCACGTCGGGGTTGCGCAGCATGGCGAAACGCTCGGCGTCGAAGGGCATGGCGTACTCCGAGCTCTGGATCAGCGGCACGAAGTGGGTCTTCGCCCCCTCCAGCGGGCGCAGGATGCCGGCCGTGGCGATGGTGACCGTCTCCAGGTTCGCGGTGGCGATGTCGCTGGCGTCCAGGGCTTTCTTCGGCAGGCTCAGCCAACCGACGTGACGCGCCGGACGCTGGCCCTCGCCCATGCTCACCGACATGGCGTAGGCACCATCACCCACCACCTTGCCGGGCACCATCTCCAGGCCCCAGGCCTTGAACAGCTCGGGAAGGTCGGAGGCCTTGTCCTCGCCCCCCATTTCGCCGGGCATCTGCATGCCGTGGTCGGCTTCGCTGTAGGGGTCGACGAAGACCAGCAGCTTGCCGCCGCGCAGGACGAACTGGTCGATGGCGTACCGGGTCTGCTGCGGCAGGTTCTTCGGGTGCACCAGCAACAGCACCGAGACCTTGTCGGGAATCTGGTCGACGCTGGGCTTGACGCTCTCGATCTGGAACAGCTGGCGGATCTCCTCCATCACCATCCAGGGCTGGCTTGGCTGGCGGGTCTGCATGTCGAAGCCACCGTTGATGGGCAGCCCCGACATGACCCCGACCACGGGCCGCTGCGGCTTGGCCAGGCTCTGCACCAGGCGGCTGATCTCGTATTCGAGGAACTCCTCCTGGTCGAGCGGGAAGAACGGGATGATCTGCCGGTCATCGACCGCGTTGGTGCCGGCCAGGCCGAAGTAGATCGAGTCGCCGCCCTGCTGCAGCGGGATCGCCTGCAGGCCGAATTCGGCTGCCTTGTCCTCGTCCTCGGAAAAGGGCTCGGGATCCACGATGTGCAGCTTGATCTTGCCGTCCGCCGCCTGGGCGTAGGCCTTGAGCATCTCCTCCACGCGCTTGGCGTAGTTGCGCAGCACGACCAGGTCCTTGGCGGACTTGTCGGAGTAGAAGAAGTACAGGTTGATGGGCTCGTCCAGCTCCCCGAGGATCTGCCGGGTGCCGTCGGAGATGGTGTAGAGCTTCTGCTCGGTGAGGTCGAGCCGGGCGTTGGTCAGCGCCAGCCCGGAGACCATGTTGAACGCCAGGAAGGCCAGGGCGATGAGCAGCAGGCCCGCGCTGGAATACATCAGTTTCTTCATGTCAGTCGGCCTTCTTCAGATCGACCACCACGGCGGTGGCGGCCAGCCACGCGGCGATCAGGGTGACGAAATACAGCAGGTCGCGCGCATCGATCACGCCCTTGCTGATGGCCTCGAAGCGGGTCAGGAAGCTCAGCGAGGCGACCGCGTCCAGCAGCCATTGCGGGGCCCAGGCGCTGAAGGCGTCGAGCACCAGCGGGAAGCCGCTGACGATGAACAGGAAACACATGACCACGGCGAGGATGAAGGCGATCACCTGGTTCTTGGCCAGGGCCGACATGCACGAGCCGATGGCCAGGTACGCCCCCGCCAGCAGCCAGCTGCCGATGTAGCCGGTGACGATGGCGCCGTTGTCCGGCTCGCCCAGGTAGTTGACGGTGAGCACCATGGGGAAGGTCAGCAGCAGCGCCAGGCCGGCAAAGGCCCAGGCAGCGAGGAACTTGCCGGTGACCGCCTCGAATCGGGTGATCGGCAGGGTCATCAGCAGCTCAATGGAGCCGGACTTGCGCTCCTCCGCCCACAGGCGCATGGCGATGGCGGGCACCAGGAACAGGTAGAGCCAGGGGTGGAAGTTGAAGAAGGGCGCCAGGCTCGCCTGGCCGCTCTCGAAGAAACCGCCCAGGTAGAAGGTGAAGACCCCGGACAGCACCAGGAAGATCACGATGAACACATAGGCCAGCGGCGTGGCGAAGTAGCTCGCCAGCTCGCGCTTGAATATGACCGGCAACTGCTTCATGCCGCTTCTCCCCGGGTCAGGCTGCGGAACACTTCATCCAGGCGGCCCCGCTCGACATCCAGCTCCTTGACCTTCCAGCCACGCTGGTGGATCAGTTGGTTGACCTGCGGGAAGATCACCTCGCCGGGCTTGGCCAGCACCGTCAGGCCGCCGCCCAGGGGGTTCTCCTCGACACCGGCGACGCCCGGCAGTACCGCCAGGGCCAGCGCATCCAGGGGCTCGTCGGCCACCAGAGTCACCGCCTGGTGGTAGCGCGAACGGCTCTCCAGCTCATACGGCGTGCCATCGGCCACCAGCTTGCCGGCGGCGATCACCACCGCGCGGGTGCACACCGCCGCCACCTCTTCGAGGATGTGGGTGGAAATGATCACGATCTTGTCCTGCGCCAGGCTCTGGATCAGTTGCCGCACCTGGTGCTTCTGGTTGGGATCGAGGCCATCGGTGGGCTCGTCGAGGATCAGCACGCGCGGATCGTGGAGGATGGCCTGGGCCAGCCCCACGCGGCGCTTGAAGCCCTTGGACAGAGTCTCGATGGACTGCCCCAGGACCTTGTCCAGCTCCACCAGGCCGGCGGCGCGGGACACCCGCTCCCGCTTCTCGGCACCGCGGAAGCCGCGCACCTCGGCGATGAATTCGAGGAAGCCGCGCACCGTCATGTCGCCATAGCAGGGCGCACCCTCGGGCAGGTAGCCGATCTGCCGCTGGGCCTTGAGGGTCTGGGTCTGGACGTCGAAGCCGAGGACGGTCGCGGTGCCGGAGGTCGGCGCGAGGAACCCGGTGAGCATCTTCATGGTGGTGGACTTGCCGGCGCCGTTCGGGCCGAGGAAGCCGAGCACTTCCCCCGGTTCGACGCCGAAGGACAGGCCGTCGACGACGGTGTGCTGTGCGAAACGCTTGGTCAGTTGTTTTATTTCGATCATGGCCTCTACCCCAAAGGGAAAAGCCCCCGGCCATGCGGGCCGCGGGGGCCTTGCAAACGCCGGCGGAATATAAGGAGTCCCCCGGCGGCAATGCAAGACAGCAGAAGATTCCGCAAGTTTCGCGATCAGCCCCTCGATTTCGGACAGTCAGAGGCTTTTTGCGACCCGGTGGCGAATACGGCAAACTAGCCGCCCCGAGCATTCGCTCGTTCGACTACAGACTTCGTATGACCCGCTCGCCCTTCCGCCGCCTGGCCTTCGGTACCCTGCGCCGCCTCCTCTACCTGTGGGTGCGCTCGGAGACCATCAACCAGTCCGCCTTCACCCTCAAGCTCGACCGCAGCAAGCCGGTGCTCTATGTGCTCCAGCAACCCTCGGCCAGCGACCTGGCGGTGGTGGACCGGGAATGCACCAAGGCCGGACTGCCCCGCCCGGTGCTGCCGGTGGCGGTGGGGGACACCCTGGAACCCGCGGCCTTTTTCTACCTGACCCCCGAGCCCGGCTGGTTCGGCGGCCAGGACAAGCGCGGCACCTCGCCGACCCTGGTGCGGGTGCTCGACGCCATCCAGCAGCACGCCGTGGATGACGCGCAGATCATTCCGGTCACCGTGTTCTGGGGCCAGTCCCCGGACCGCGAAACCAGCCCCTGGAAGCTGCTGTTCGCCGACAGCTGGGCCGTCACCGGACGCCTGCGCAAACTGGTCAGTATCCTCATCCTCGGGCGCAAGACCCGCGTGCAGTTCTCCGCCCCGATCCACCTGCGCGAGCTGATCGCCCAGGACAAGGGCCCGGAACGCACCCAGCGCATGGTGCAACGCATCCTGCGGGTGCACTTCCGTAACCAGAAGACCGCGGTAATCGGCCCGGACCTCTCCCATCGCCGCAACCTGGTGAAGGGGCTGGTGCACTCGGACCTGGTGCGCCAGGCCATCGCCGAGGAAGCCGAGCGCGAGAAGATCAGCCCGGCCAAGGCCGAGGCCCAGGCGCTGAAGTACGGCAACGAGATCGCCTCGGACTTCGCCTATACCGCCATCCGCTTCCTCGAAGTGGTGCTGTCCTGGTTCTGGAACAAGCTCTACGAGGGCATCAAGGTCAACCACATCGAAGGCGTGCAGGACATCGCCCAGGGCCACGAGGTCATCTACGTGCCCTGCCACCGCAGCCACATCGACTACCTGCTGCTCTCCTACCTGCTGTTCCGCAACGGCCTGACCCCGCCGCACATCGCCGCCGGCATCAATCTCAACATGCCGGTGATCGGCGGCCTGCTGCGCCGGGGCGGCGCCTTCTTCATGCGCCGTACCTTCAAGGGCAACCCGCTCTACACCGCGGTGTTCAACGAATACCTGCACACCCTGTTCAGCCGTGGCTTCCCGGTGGAGTACTTCGTCGAGGGCGGGCGTTCGCGCACCGGACGCATGCTCCACCCCAAGACCGGCATGCTGGCCATCACCCTGCGCAGCTTCTTGCGCTCCTCACGCCTGCCCGTGGTATTCGTCCCGGTCTACATCGGCTACGAACGCGTGCTGGAAGGCCGCACCTACCTGGGCGAGCTGCGTGGCGCGAGCAAGAAGAAGGAATCGATCTTCGACATCTTCAAAGTCATCGGCGCCCTGAAGCTGCGCTTCGGCAGCGTTGCGGTGAACTTCGGCGAGCCCATCAAACTGG
The DNA here is from genome assembly GCF_018408275.1 of Pseudomonas sp. Pc102. Lineage (NCBI taxonomy): Bacteria > Pseudomonadati > Pseudomonadota > Gammaproteobacteria > Pseudomonadales > Pseudomonadaceae > Pseudomonas > Pseudomonas sp. Pc102. The sequence goes on from NZ_AP021905.1 coordinate 5,077,001, forward strand.
CCGAGTTCCTCGACCAGGAGCAGCCCAACTGGCGTGAGCAGGAGCTGGGCCCGCAGTTCCGGCCGCAATGGCTCAACGAGACCACCAACCGCCTGGCCACCCGCGTCGCCCGCCACCTCAACGACGCGGCGGCGATCAACCCGGTCAACCTGGTCGCCCTGGCGCTGCTTTCCACCAGCCGCCTGGCGCTGGACGAACGTGCCCTCACCCGCGTGCTCGACCTCTACCTGGCCCTGCTGCGCGCAGTGCCCTACTCGCCCCACGCCACCCTGCCGGAAGGCGATGGCCAGGCGCTGATCCAGTACGTGCAGAGCATGAACCTGCTCGCCGAGCAGAAGGACGCCCTGGGCAAGATCCTCTATCTGGACGAGCAGAACGCCGTCCTGATGACCTACTACCGCAACAACGTGCTGCACATCTTCGCCCTGCCGGCGCTGCTCGCGAGCTTCTTCCAGAGCAGCGGACGCAGCAGCCGCGAGCAGATCCTGCGCTACACCCGCGCCCTTTACCCCTACCTGCAGGCCGAGCTGTTCATCCGCTGGAACCTGGACGAGCTGGACACCGTGGTCGACCAGTGGCTGGCCGCCTTCGTCGACCAGGGGTTGCTGAAGTTCGAGAACGACACCTACGTGCGTCCCGCACCCAGCTCGCGCCAGTTCGTGCTGCTGACCCTGCTCTCGCGTGCCATCGCCCAGACCCTGCAGCGCTTCTACATGGCCATCGCCCTGCTGCTCAACGCCGGGCAGAACCAACTGACGGCCGAAGAGCTCGAGGACCTGTGCACCGTGATGGCCCAGCGCCTGTCCATCCTCCACGGCCTCAACGCCCCGGAGTTCTTCGACAAGAGCCTGTTCCGCCACTTCATCCAGACCCTGCTCGACCAGCGCGTACTGCGCCAGGACGAAGCCGGCAAGCTCAGCTACCACCCCGCCCTGGGGGATCTTGCCGAGGGCGCCGCCAAGCGCGTGCTGCCGGCGGAGATCCGCCTGTCGATCCGCCAGGTCGCGCTGGAACGCCAGGGCGAAGCCGAGACCGAAGCGCCGGTCGACGCGGGTTGATCCCCTGGCCGGCCCCGCCCGGGGCCGGCCCCCTCCTCCTCCGAACATTTAGGGAACTCGCCTACACGCCGCTGGGGAGCGTGCCGAACGGCCTCCTCGTGCCCGCTCAGTACCATGGCCGGCCTGCGCCCAGCAGGACTCCTTCCACGAGGACGATGCCGACCATGCTGCTCAGATCAATCCCCATCCAGAACGCCGACGGCCAGGCGCTCAACGCCGCCATCCTATGCTGTTTCGGGATCGCCGCCCTGGAGCGCGACTTCCTTCTCTATACCCTCGATGAACCCCAGCCCGGCCGCCGCTGCAAGGCCTACATCGCCGAACTCACCCTCCACCCCGAGGGCTACAGCCTGAACGCCATCGAGGACCACCACTGGAGCCAGGTGAAACGGGTGCTCAAGGCGCTGACCCGGGAGCGCTCCTCATGAGCCCGCGCCAGCACGCGCTGGAATTCCACCTGCTGAACCTTAAGGCGCTGCCGCTGATCCAGCCCCTGGAACCGAGCCGCGTGGAGGAGCACCGCACGGTGCTGCTCGACCGCGACGCGCTGGAGCGGCTCATGGCAGTCACCGGCAAGGCCCATCGCGAGCAGGAGCACGGCACCTGGAACATCGCCGCGGCGCCAGGCAAGGCCGCGCCGCCCGCGGCAAGCGGCCGCGCGGCGCACCTGCAGCGCCTGGAAAGCGAGCTCGTCCAGCGCATGGAGCGGCTCCAGCAACAGGCCCGCGAACTGGCCAGGCGCGAAGCGGAACTGGAGCGCCGGGAATCCAGCCTGGCCGAGCGCGAGGCGGCGCAGCGCCAGCGTGGCCGGAGCATGGCGCAGCGACTGGAGCAACTGGTCAGCGCCCAGCGGCGCCTCCGGGAACTCAGCCGCGCGCTGCAGGAGCGAGCGCCGGCCTCGAAGGCCTACACCGACGGTGGATGATCCGAACCGGGCGCACGGGTGCTGTACCCCCGCGCCCTCGCTTCTATAGTGTGTCTATCGCCGCCAACGGACCACGAGGCCCCATGAAATCGCCCAGCCTGCTGCTCGCCAGCGCCTTGCTCGTCGCCTGCACCACCGTCCAGCCACCGTCCCAGGAGCACCTGAACGGCGAGGTCTACTACCTGCAACGCAGCGCCCTGCCGCCGGACGCCACCTTGCGTGTCTCGCTGCAGGATGTCTCGCTGGCCGACGCCCCCGCCCGTGAACTGGCCTACCAGCAGGGCCGCGTCGAGGGGCAGGCGCCCCTGCCCTTCCAGCTCAGCTACGACCCGGCCAACCTGCAGCCCGGCCACAGCTACGCGGTGAGCGCCCGCATCGAGCGCGACGGCAAGCTGCTGTTCATCAGCACCGGGCGCCACTCGGTTAAACTCGACGGCAGCGACCCGCAGCCCCTGCGCATCAAGGTCGACGCCGTTCCCTGACAACCGCTTTCCCGCCACAAGGATGCCGCCATGTTCCGACTCACCACCCTGGTCGCCGGCCTCGCCCTCTCCGCCAGCGCCTTCGCCCTCTCCCTCAGCGACCTCAGCCAGCAGGACGCCAGTGGCGGCCTCAAGGACGCCCTCACCCAGGGCGCCAAGGTCGCCGTGCAGCAGCTCGGCAAGCCGGGCGGCTTCAGCGAGAACCCCAAGGTGCGCATCGAGCTGCCGGGCAAGCTCGGCAAGGCCGCCAAGACCATGAAGATGATGGGCATGGGTGCCCAGGTCGACCAACTGGAAGCCAGCATGAACAAGGCCGCCGAAGCGGCGGTGCCGGAAGCCCAGGCGCTGCTGGTGGACGCGGTGAAGAAGATGACCGTGCAGGACGCCAAGGGCATCCTCTCCGGCCCCGAGGATTCCGCGACCCAGTACCTGAACAAGACCAGCCGCGAACAACTGCGCGCCAGGTTCCTGCCCATCGTCAAGAAGGCGACCGACCAGGTCGGCCTGGCCAAGCAGTACAACAGCTTCGCCGGCCAGGCCGCGAGCTTCGGCGTGGTCGACGCCAAGAGCGCCAACATCGAGAGCTACGTGACCGAGGAAGCCCTCGACGGCCTGTTCAAGATGATCGCCGAGCAGGAGGCCAGCATCCGCAAGAACCCCGCTGCCGCAGCCACCGGCCTGGCGAAGAAGGTCTTCGGCGTGCTCTGAGCCTCGGCCCGAAACGAAAAAGCCCGGCCATGCGCCGGGCTTTTTCATGCATCCGTAGGTTGGCGCCGAGCGCAGCGAGGCCCAACGGACAAACATCCGAGACTGCCTAGTGGCCTGATCGCGAATGAATTCGCTCCCACAAAGGCAGGCTCATCACCGCTGTGCAGGGTGGAGGTCGCTCTTTACCTCCACCAGGCGGAGTCGAACGCGGCACAGGTTCATGCCTGGACTCCACCGCGCACGCGATCAAACCCGCCCCACCACGGCCACCCGCACATCCCCCAGCGCCTCGTCCAGGCCCTGGTGGAACCAGCGCAACGCCTGTTCGTAGCGCCCATGCCAGAGGCGGTCGCTGGCGCCGGCGCGGATGCCTTCCTGCACCCGCGCGGCCATGGCGAAGTCTTCCTCCAGGGCCGCATAGAGGATCTCGTTGTTCTTCTCGAAATAGCGCTGGGCCTTCTCCGTCACCGGTTCCTCGGCCAGCAGCGTGTGGCCAAGCACCCGTGTCGCCAGCGGGCCATCGGGGAACACGCTGGAGAAGTCGATGTGGTCCGGCTCCACCAACACCAGGGTGTTGGGCCAGAGGAAATACAGCAGGTTGCCGTGGCGGCGCAGGTCCCACTCGGATTCGGGCCGCGCCTGCACCTCGCGCAGGTTGCGCTTCACGTAGTAGTTGCGGATGTGCCGGCCGAAACGCTCGAACAGCCCCAGGTTTGGCCAGAACAGGTGGTCGATCGTGGCCTGGTGCGCCTTGGCCACATGGTAGTTCTCCAGGAAGGTGTCGATGGTCAGCTTCCAGTTCACCGGCCGGCGGATGTCGCGCGGGTCGAAGACCACGTGGTCGTCCAGGCCGAAGCTTACGAAATCGGCCATCAGCTCGGGGCCGAAGAACGCCGGCATGTCCAATGCCGGGCCCGGCGAGTGCCGCGCCCAGATGGCACCGAAACACTCGGCCACCGGCACCTCGGTGAGGTTCAGGCAGCCGCGCTCGACGCCCTCGAACCCGTAGCCGTGGGGGATGCCGCGCAACTGCCCGTCCGGGTTGTAGGCCCAGGCGTGGTAGGGGCAGACGAAGACCCGGTTGGCCCCATCGGGCTCGGCCACCAGTTGCGTGCCACGGTGCTTGCAGACGTTGAGAAAGCCGCGCAGCCGCCCGGCCTCGTCACGCACCAGCAGCAGCGGCGCCAACAGGTCGCGGGTGATGAAGCGCCCCGCCGCCACCTCGCTGGAGCGCGCCACCAGCAGTGGCTCGCGGCGCAAAACCTCGTCCCGCTCACGCCGATGGCGCGCCTCGTCGAGGTAGCTGTCCACCGCCAGGGACGAGGGCATCTCCAGGCAATCGGAAACGCCCTGTTCGGCCAGCGCCAATGCCTTCCTCAGCAATTCAACCTGGGTCGCGTGCTGCATGCCTGCCTCTTCTTCTTGTCGTCATGTCGGCTGGAGTGGCGCCAGGGCGCCACGGATGAAATGCCAGAGCTGCCGTGACAGCTGCTCCGCCGGCGGACGCGGCGAGCGGCCAAGCGCCTCCAGCAACGCCTGGTGCATGCCGCCGAGGATCATCGCCGAGACCAGCTCCGGGTCGAGGCCCGCATTCAGCTGCCCGGCGGCCTGGCCACGACGGATGTTGTCGGCACCCTGGCGAACGTTCTCGGTGATGCGCCGGGCCTCCAGCGCGGCCACCTCCGGCTCCCGCGCCAGGCTCACCAACAGCAGCGGTGCCAGGGGCTCGGCATAGAAGAACTGCACCGCGCGGCGCACCCGTTGCTCCTCGCGGCTGCACCAGTCCTCGGCGCCCGGCAGCGGATCGGCCGCCATCACCTCGGCCTGGTAGCGGTCGTGGAAGTCCTCCGCCACCGCCGCCAGCAGCCCGGCGCGGGAGGCGAAGTAACGGTAGATCAGGCCGACCGAGACGCCGGCCCGCTCCGCCACGCGCCCCACCTCAAGGCCGCCACCGAGTTCGAGCAACTCGTCACGGGCGGCGTCCAGCAGGCTGGTGCGGGTTCTCTGGGCCTTGGGGGAAAGATCGGTCATGGGGTTCTCTATAAAGCGCTGGACAGAAAAAGTGAATTCAGTTTACTTATTTCTCCCGACACGCCAAGCCCCGATCCAATAAAAACCAACGGAGCATTCCCATGACCGACTCCACCGTCCACTACGCGGTCGACGGCCGCATCGCCACCCTCACCCTGAACAGGCCGGAGCGTCTCAACGCCATCGACGACCGCCTGCCCGCCGACCTGGAAGCCGCCGTGCTGCGCGCCAACGCCGACGACGCCGTGCACGTCATCGTCCTCACCGGGGCCGGGCGGGGCTTCTGCAGCGGCTACGACCTGAAGTTCTTCGCCGAGAACCCGCGCGGCATCTACGGCAGCCAGGAAATGCCCTGGGACCCGATGGTCGACTACGCGCTGATGAAGAAGAACACCGAGCACTTCATGAGCCTGTTCCGCAGCTACAAGCCGGTGATCGCCAAGGTGCACGGCCCGGCGGTGGCCGGAGGCAGCGACATCGCCCTGTGCTGCGACCTGATCCTGATGGCCGACGAGGCGGTGATCGGCTACCCGCCGGCGCGGGTCTGGGGCTGCCCGACCACGGCGATGTGGGTCTACCGACTGGGCCCGGAGAAGGCCAAGCGCATGCTGCTGACAGGCGACCTCATCGACGGCCGCGAAGCCCAGCGCCTGGGCCTGGTCTACCAGAGCGTGCCGCTGGCCGAACTGGACGCGGCAGTGCAAGCACTGACCGCGCGCATGCAGGGCATCCCCCGCAACCAGCTGATGATGCAGAAGCTGATGATCAACCAGGCCTTCCACAACATGGGCCTGGAAACCACGCAGATGTTCGCCACACTCTTCGACGGCATCACCCGCCACAGCCCGGAGGGCGTGCGCTTCAAGGCGCGTTGCGAGGAAGTCGGGTTCGCCCAGGCGGTGAAGGAGCGCGACTCGGGCCAGCCCATTCCCTGAGCCCCCCGCCGTCCCACGAGTACAGGAGGTGTTCGATGACGACGCAACAACCGCCGGCCGATCTTCCCAGCATCCCCGCCCTCCTCGCCTGGCGCGCCGAGCGCACGCCAGACTGGCCCGCCGCCCAGGTGCGCCACGCCGATGCCTGGCGCAGCCTCGACTGGGGCGAAGTGGCCCACCGCAGCGAGGCCCTGGCCAGGGCCCTGGTCGCCGCCGGTGTCGACCCCGGTGACCGCGTGGCGATCTGGAGCCGCACCCGCCTGGAGTGGAGCCTGCTGGATTTCGCCGTACTCATGGCCGGCGCCACCAGCGTCGGCCTCTACCCGAGCCTCACCCCGGCCCAGGCGACCCAGCAGTTGCAGCGTGCCAGCTGCCGGCTGCTGTTCGTCGAGCGACCGGCACAGGCACAGGGCCTGGCCTTGCCGGGCCTGCGCGTCGTCGCCATCGACGGCGATGGGCCCGCGGGCCTGGACGCCTTCATCGCCGCAGGCGACGACGTACCGGCCGATCAGATTCGTCGACGCTGGCAGGCACTGGACCGCACGTCCCTGGCCAACCTGGTGTTCACCTCCGGTACCACGGGCGAGCCCAAGGCGGCCATGCTCGGCCACGGCAACCTCCTCGCCGCCATCGCCGCCTACCAGTTGCCACCGCAGCGCTACACCGGGCTCGCCTTCCTGCCCATGGCCCATGTCGGCGAACGGGTGATCGGCCAGTACCAGCGCCTCTGGTGCGGCGCCCAGGCCGCCTACGTGCCGGACATCAACGACGTGCCCCGGGCCATCGCCGAGGTACAGCCGGACTTCTTCGGCAGCGTGCCTCGGCTCTTCGAGAAGCTGCACGGGGCGGTCATGGCCCAGCGTGAAGCCCTCTCGCCCGGCAAACGCCGCGTACTCGACTGGGCGTTGCGCACCGGCGCCCGCCAGCGCGGTGGCCTGCGCCTGCTGCTGGCCCGGCGCCTGGTACTGGATGGCCTGCGCCAGCGCCTGTTCGGCGCGCGCATCCGCGCCCTGGTCAGCGGTGGCGCCCCACTCGATGCCGAACTGGTGGCCTTCTTCACCGCCCTCGGCGTGCCGCTCTGCGAAGGCTGGGGCATGTCCGAGTCCACCGCCTTCCTCACCAGCAACGAAGCCGGGTTGGCCAAGGCCGGCTCGGTGGGCCGCCCCCTGCCAGGCGTCGAGGTGCGCATCGCCGATGACGGCGAGGTGCTGGTGCGCGGGCCGCAGGTGTTCCAGGGCTATTTCCAGCAACCGGAGAAGACCGCCGAGGCCTTCACCCTCGACGGCTGGCTGCGCACCGGCGACCTGGGCCGGCTGGACGCCGCCGGCCACCTCTGGCTGACCGGGCGCAAGAAGGAGCTGATCATCACCGCCGGCGGCAAGAACATCGCGCCGACGCCCATCGAGGCGCGCCTCAGGCAGCATCCCCTGGTGGAGCAGGCCCTGGTGCACGGCGACCGCCGCAAGCACCTCAGCGCCCTCCTCGCCCTGGAGCCGCAAAGCCTGGCCCTCTGGGCGAAACGCCAGGGACTGGCGGGCGACGCCGAGGCCTGGCTGCAGGCACCGGCGCTGCTGGCGGAGCTGCAGGGGCACGTCGATACGATCAACGCCGAGCTGTCGCAGGTGGAGCGGATCAAGGCCTGGGCGCTGCTGCCGCGCCTGCTCAGCCAGGAACAGGACGAACTGACGCCCACGCAGAAGCTCAAGCGCCCGGTGGTGGAGCGCAACTTCGCATCGCTGCTGGATGGCATGTATGAGGAGAGCCCCTACGGGGCGCTGTCCAGTGGGTCCCCGCCTTCGCGGGGATGACGGCGACATGAACGGATGGATTGAAGCCCAACGCGCAGTGCCGGGGCTGGCATCGCAACGTTGGGCTTCGTACTTCAGCCCAACCCACGGCCCGTCGGAACCGTAGGATGGGTAGAGCGCAGCGAGCCCAGGCGGATGGCCTTTCCGTCAGGCCCTGGGCACTTCCTTGACCCGGAACCAGGCCGCGTAGAGCGCCGGCAGGAACAGCAGGGTCAGCGCGGTGGCGACGATCAGGCCGCCCATGATGGCCACCGCCATCGGGCCGAAGAACACGCTGCGCGACAGCGGGATCATCGCCAGTACCGCCGCCAGGGCGGTGAGCACGATGGGTCGGAAGCGGCGCACCGTGGCTTCGATGATCGCGTGCCACTTGTCCAGGCCGGCGGCGATGTCCTGCTCGATCTGGTCCACCAGGATCACCGAGTTGCGCATGATCATCCCCGCCAGGGCGATGGTGCCGAGCATGGCCACGAAGCCGAACGGCTGGCGGAACACAAGCAGGAACAGGGTCACCCCGATCAGCCCCAGGGGCGCGGTGAGGAACACCATCGCCGAGCGCGAGAAGCTCTTGAGCTGCAGCATCAGCAGCGTCAGCACCACGACGATGAACAGCGGCACACCGGCATTCACCGATTTCTGGCCACGGGCCGAGTCCTCCACCGTGCCGCCCACGTCCAGCAGGTAGCCATCGGGCAGTTCGGCGCGGATCGGCTCCAGGGTCGGCAGGATCTGCGTCACCAGGCTGGCCGGCAGCGACTTGTCGTAGATGTCGGCGCGCACGGTCACCGTCGGCAGGCGGTTGCGGTGCCAGATGATGCCTTCCTCGAAGCCGTATTCCAGGGTGGCGATCTGCGACAGAGGCACGCTCTTGCCGCTGTCGGTGGGCACCGCCAGGCTCGGCAGCAGGGCCAGCTCCTGGCGCTCGCGCGGGGTGCCGCGCAGGAGGATGTCGATCAGCTCGTTGTCCTCGCGGAACTGGCTGACCGTGGAGCCGGTGAGGGAGCTCTGCAGGAAGCGCGACAGGTCGGCGGTGCTCACGCCCAGGGCACGGGCGCGGTCCTGGTCGATGTTCAGGCGCACCACCTTGCTCGGCTCCTCCCAGTCCAGGTGCACGTTCACCACGTGGGGGTTCTCGCGCACCTTGTCGGCCACCTTGCGCGCGTAGGCGCGGACCTCGTCGATGTGCTCGCCGGAAACGCGGAACTGCACCGGGTACCCCACCGGCGGGCCGTTCTCCAGGCGCGAGACGCGGGTGCGCAGGCTGGGGAACTCGTCGTTGAGGGTCTGGATCAGCCAGCTGCGCAGGGCCTCGCGGTCCTCGATGGTCTTGGCCAGCACCACGAACTGGGCGAAGCTCGCCGCCGGCAGTTGCTGGTCCAACGGCAGGTAGAAGCGCGGCGAACCGGTGCCCACATAGGCCACGTAGTTGTCCACACCCGGGTGCTCCTTGATCAGCTTCTCCAGGCGCGTCACCTCGGCCTCGGTGTTGCTCAGCGAAGAGCCCTCGCCCAGCTTGAGGTCGACCATCAGCTCCAGGCGCCCGGAGGCCGGGAAGAACTGCTGGGGCACGAAACGGAACAGGGCGATGGAGGCCACGAAGGCCACCAGGGTGAGGACGATCACCGTCTTGCGCCGGCGCACGCACCACTCGACCACGCGGCGTACGCGCTGGTAGAACGGCGTCGCGTAGGGATCGTGGGCACCGCTGCCGCCGTGTTTCTCGGCGTGGCGCTTGGCCAGGTCGGGCAGCAGCCGGTCACCCAGGTAGGGCACGAACACCACGGCGGCGACCCAGGACACCAGCAGGGCGATGGTCACCACCTGGAAGATCGAACGGGTGTACTCGCCGGTGCCCGATTGCGCGGTGGCGATGGGCAGGAAGCCGGCAGCGGTGATCAGGGTGCCGGTGAGCATGGGGAAGGCCGTGCTGGTCCAGGCGTAGCTGGCCGCCTTGAGCCGGTCATAGCCCTGCTCCATCTTGATGGCCATCATCTCCACCGCGATGATCGCGTCGTCCACCAAGAGGCCCAGCGCCAGCACCAGCGCGCCGAGGGAAATCTTGTGCAGGCCGATGCCCAGGTAGTACATGGCGGCGAAGGTCATCGCCAGCACCAGCGGGATCGACAACGCCACCACCAGGCCGGTGCGCAGGCCCAGGGAGAAGAAGCTCACCAGCAGCACGATGATCAGCGCCTCGGTGAGCACGCGGACGAACTCGCCCACGCCGGTCTTAACCGCCGCCGGCTGGTCGGAGACCTTGCGCAGCTGCATGCCGGCCGGGAGGGTTTCCTGCAGGCGGGCGAACTCGCCCTCCAGGGCCTGGCCGAGGATCAGGATGTCGCCACCCGCCTTCATCGAGACCGCGAGGCCGATGGCGTTCTCGCCCATGAAGCGCATGCGCGGCGCCGGCGGGTCGTTGAAGCCGCGATGCACGTCGGCGACGTCGCCGATACGGAAAGTGCGGTCACCCACGCGGATGGGGAAGTCGCGGATCTCCTTCACCGAATCGAAGCGCCCGCTGACGCGAAGCTGCACGCGGTCGCTGGCCGTCTCGAAGAAGCCGGCGGCGGCCACCGCGTTCTGCTCCTCCAGCGCCTGCTGCACGGCGGCCAGCGGCAGGCCGAGGGTGGCGGCCTTGGTATTGGAGAGTTCGATCCAGATCTTCTCGTCCTGCAGCCCGAGCAGCTCGACCTTGCCCACGTCCTTGACCCGCTGCAGCTGCAGCTGGATGCGGTCGGCGTAGTCCTTGAGCACGGCGTAGTCGAAGCCCTCGCCGGTCAGCGCATAGATGTTGCCGAAGGTGGTGCCGAACTCGTCGTTGAAGAACGGCCCCTGGATACCCTGGGGCAAGGTGTGGCGGATGTCGCTGACCTTCTTGCGCACCTGGTACCAGAGCTCGGGGATCTGTGCCGAGTGCATGGAGTCACGGGCGAGGAACGTCACCTGGGATTCGCCCGGACGGGAGAAGGAGATGATCTTGTCGTACTCGCCGGTCTCCATGAGCTTCTTTTCGATGCGCTCGGTGACCTGGCGGGAGACCTCCTCGGCACTGGCGCCGGGCCAGTTGGTGCGGATCACCATGGCCTTGAAGGTGAAGGGCGGGTCTTCGCTCTGACCCAGCTTGGTGTAGGAGATGGCGCCGACTATGCCCAGCAACAGCATGACGTAGAGGACGATCTGACGGTTCTTCAGCGCCCAGGCGGAAAGGTTGAAGTTCACTCGGCCCTACTCCTTGGCGATCAGCTTCACCGCGCGGTTGGCGCGGTCCACGGGGCGGACTTCCTGGCCTTCGCGCAGCACCTGGACACCAGCTGCGACGACCCAGTCCTCGGGCTTCAGGCCTTCGAGCACCGGCACCCGGTCCTCGCCGTAGGGGCCGACGCGCACGGGGCGGCGTTCGATCTTCGAGCTGTCCGGGTTCACCACCCAGACGTAAGGCGCACCGGCCTCGGCGGTGAGCGCCGAGAGCGGCACCGAGAGCGGCACCTCGCCGTTGGCCTGGATGTACACGCGGGCGCTCTGGCCCAGCTCGGCGGGCACCTCGCCGGCGGTGAAGGCGATGCGCGCGGCGAAGGTACGCGACTGCTGGTCGGCGGCCGGCGAGAGTTCGCGGATGCGCCCGGGGAAGCGCTTGTCGGGTTGCGACCAGAGTTCGACGGCGACCTGCTGGCCGACCTTGATGCGGTCGATGGCATGCTCCGGCAGGCTGATCAGCACTTCGCGCTCGCCGTCGGCGGCCAGGGTGAAGACGGTCTGCCCGGCCGCCACCACCTGGCCCACCTCGGCGCGACGGGTGGCGATCACGCCGTTCTGCGAAGCACGCAGCACGGCGTAGCCCGCCTGGTTGCTGGCGACGTTGTATTCGGCCTGGATCTGTTTCACCCGCGCTTCGCCTGAGCGGTACTGGTTCTCGACGTTGTCGAACTGCGACTGGCTGATCAGCTTGCGGTCCAGCAGCGTCTTGTAGCGGTCGCGCTCGGCACGCACCAGCTTGAGGTTGGCCTCGGCGGCGGCGACCTGGGCGCGGGAGGCTTCCAGTTGCAGGCGCACGTCCTGAGGGTCGAGCTCGGCCAGGGGCTGCTCGGCCTTGACCCGGTCGCCCACCTCCACCAGGCGGCGGGTGATCTTGCCGCCGATGCGGAAGGCCAGTTCCGGCTCCAGCCTGGCGCGCACTTCGCCCGGGTAGGTCACCATCGCGTCGCCGGCGGGCTGCGGTTGCACCACCATGGCCGGGCGTATCGATTGCTGGACGGTCTCGTCATTGCCGCAGGCACCGACGAGCAAAGAGAGTGTCAGAGGCAGAGCGAGGGGCAGGACATGGCGGAACATGGTGTATGACCTTTCGCGAAGTGCTGTTGGAATATTTATACTGCCGGGTATAGTAAAAATAGCAAACTCACCAGTCCAGTATTTAAACGCGAATGTCAGACAAATCTTTACAAGCCAGCGGCCCCGGTCGCCCGAAGGACCCCGCCAAGCGCGCGGCGATCCTCGAGGCGGCCAAGTCGCTGTTCCTCAGCAAGGGCTACGACGGCAGCAGCATGGACGCCATCGCCGCCGAGGCCGGGGTCTCCAAGCTCACCGTGTACAGCCATTTCACCGACAAGGAGACGCTGTTCTCCGCGGCGGTGAAGGCCAAGTGCATGGAGCAGCTGCCGGAGCTGCTGTTCGAACTGCCCCTGGGTGGGACCATCGAGACTGTGCTACGCAACATCGGCATGGGTTTCCAGGCGCTGATCAACAGCAGCGAATCCATCGAGCTGCACCGCCTGATGGTGACCCTGGGCAACCAGGACCCGAAGCTCTCGAAGCTGTTCTTCGATGCCGGCCCGCAGCAGATCCTCAACGAGATGGAGCGCTTGCTGATCCAGGCGGACAAGGCTGGCAAGCTGCGCATCGACAAGCCGATCAACGCCGCCGAGCACTTCTTCTGCCTGATCAAGGGCGGGCAGAACTTCCGCCTGCTGATCGGCTGCGGCGCGCCGCTGGAGGGCGAAGAGGCCGAGCAGCACGTGCAGGAAGTGGTGGAGCTGTTCCTCCGCGCCTACGGCACGGGGATCACCCCCGCCGCACGAACCTGACCCGTGCACGCCTGGGCCGCAGGGAGAACCAGCCCTGCGGCTCCACCGGGCCGAGCGGCTCGACGTCCCAGTGCTCGACCCACCAGGCCAGCGACACCGCCAGGTCCATCATCGCCATCGCCGTGCCCGGGCAGGCGCGATCCCCCAGTCCGAAGGGGAAGTAGGCGCCCTTCGGCCAGGTCGAAGGCTCGATGAAGCGCTGCGGGCGAAATTCCAGTGGCGCCTCGAACCAGCGCGGGTCGCGATGGGTGATCCAGCTCGACAGCATGACGATGTCGCCCTTCTTCAGCGCCTGGCCGAACACCTCCACATCCGCCGTGAGCTGCCGGGGCACCAGCCCGTAGGCCGGCGGGTAGATGCGCAGGCTCTCCTGGATCACCGCCCGCAGCAGCGGGCACTGGCGCAGGTCGGCCATGCCCTGCACCTGGCTCCAGTCCAGGCCCTTGAGTTCGCCCCGCAGCGCCTCGCGCACCGCCGGGTTCTGCGCCAGCAACAGCTGTGCCCAGGTCAGGGTGGCGCCGGTGGACTGGTGCCCCGCCATCAGCAAGGTGGCCAGCTCGTCGCGCTGCATCGCCAGGGGGCGCGTCGACTGCTCGGCGCACCGCCCCACCACATCCTGCAGCTGCGCCAGCGCCCAGCGCTTGCGCGGGCACAGCTTGCTGGGAAACCAGTGCCCCAGGGGGATGCCGGTGCTGGTTTCCAGCAGCGCCACCCGCGACAGCAGGCGCACCGCGCGGGCCACGCGGAAGGCGTCGTTCTCCAGGTCGATATCGAAGAGCGCACGCCCGGTGAGGGTGACGCTGTAGGCGGCCATTTCCAGGTCGAGATCACGCTCGGCGCCATCCTCGATGCCTTCGCCCCAGCGCTCCGCCAGGCGCAGGATCTCGCCCGGCGCGGGCGCGGCGATATGCGGCCGCACCTCCTTGCGCCGTTCACGGGCCGGCTCGCCCTCGCGCATCATGAAACTGCGCCCGTTCCACTGGCGCATCATGCACAGGCTGGGCTCCCAGCGTTTCAGGTGCTCGCGGTGATCGACCATCAGCTCCTGCACCGCCCGGGGGTGGAACAGGCACCAGAGCCGGCTCAGCCCCATGCGCGTGACCGCCATGTCCGGCTGCTCGGCGTGCACGTTCTGCAGCCAGGCCAGCGGGTCGCGTTGCATCGCCAGCCAGTGGCGGGCGCCGGCGCGGTCATCACCGACCCAGGGCAGTTGCGCCAGGGTGCGGCGGATGGGGCAGCGGATGGCGTCGTCCATGGAGTCCCTTCCCTTGCGATCAGCCCTTGCTCAGGGCCTTCTTCGGATAGATGTCGTAGCGGCTGGACTTGCCCTCCAGTGCGTAGCTGGGCTTGGTCCCCTCGATGATCGGCGCCTTGCGCGGGCGCTTCACCACCACCCGGTGGGTCGCCAGTGCCAGGGCGGCGGCGAGCAGCGCCGGGGCGTCCAGGTCGTCGCCCACCAGCGGGCGGAACAGGCGCATTTCCTTCTTCACCAGCGCACTCTTGTCTCGGTGCGGGAACATCGGGTCGAGGTAGATCACCTGGGGGGCCTCGCCCTGCCAGCCCTGCATCAGTTCGATGGCGTTGCCGGTGTGCAGGCGCATGCGGGCGGCGATGAGCGCCACCTCGGCATCGTCGCAGGCGCGGGCCAGGCCATCTTCCAGCAGCGCCGCGACCAGCGGCTGGCGCTCGATCAGGTCCATCTCGCAGCCCAGGCTGGCGAGCACGAAGGCGTCACGGCCGAGCCCGGCGGTGGCATCCAGCACCTGCGGGCGGATGCCCGGCTGCACGCCCACCGCCTTGGCGATCATCTGCCCGGCGCCACCGCCGAACTGGCGACGATGGGCCGCCGCGCCTTCGACGAAGTCGACCCGCACCGGGCCCGGCGCCTGGGGCGACAGGTCCACCAGCTGCAGGCCCTCGTCACCCAGCTGCAGGGCGAAATCCGCCTCGCCATCCTGGGGCAGCCCGAGCCGCGCCGCCCACTCGGCCGCGCGCGCCTGGTGCTGCGGCGCCAACGCGTCGACACGTACCCGGGCCTGTTCCCGCTCATCGCTCATCGATCGAATCCGTTGTTCCAAGATGGGCGGCATTTTGCCAGAGCGCAGCGCCAGGCGCCCGTGCACGGCACTCAGCGGCACATGCGCAGCAGGCCCATGTCGACATGGAAGTGATCCCGGTGCGCAGCGTTGTAGTCCGGCCCCAGGGTGGTGTTGAAGTGCTCGCAGGCGGCATCGCGCACCCGGCGCAGAAAGCGCGCCTCGGTGTCGTCGCCGGTCCAGTCGCGGGCCACGCTGATGCGACGGCCATCGGCCAGGCGGAAACCGGCGATATCCAGGGCATTGGCCGAGGCGTGCTGGCTGCGACGCTGGGTGCCGCCGATGTTGCGGCAGGCGAAGCTGCCCAGGTGATCGATGCGCGCCACCGGCTGGCCGTAGAGCTCGCGGGCGACGGGTTGCAGCCCGTGGCGTTCGAACAGGGCGAAGGCCACGGCCACCTCGCAGGTGGCGATGAAGCTGCTGCTGAAGGCCAGGTCCGAGCCGCTGAGGCGCACGCTGTTCTCGATGGGGCAACCGGCTGCCGGCGAGCTGTCCGGCAGCGCCGCGTACTTCAGGCTGGAGGTCTGCAATGCCTGGTGGCACAGCGCCGGGTCGGCCTGCAGGCGCATCAGCTTGAAGGGCGTCAGCAGGTTGGGCGCCTCGCGCACATCCAGCGGCGCCCAGGGGTCCCAGCGCGGCGGCGGCGTCACCCACTTCTGGTACACCGCCAGCGGTGCACCGAGCACCAGCAGCAGGACCAGCCAGGGGACCAGCCGGCGCACGCGCACCCGTTCAGCCCCTGAACAGGTCGTTGATGCGGTCGAAGGGCATGGCCCGCTGGGTGGCCGTGAGATCACCGCAGAGCAGGTCCTCAGCCGCGCGGAAGAACGCGCCGTAGGCGACCCGCGCCAGGTTGGAGCCCAGGCTGACGCGCTTGACGCCGAGCTCGGCCAACTCCGCCAGGCCCACCTTCAAGGCGGGCGACCCCACCAGCAGGTTGACCGGCTTGGGCGCCACCGCGCGCACCACTTCGACGATCTGCTCGCGGGTGTTCAGCCCCGGCGCGTAGAGCACATCGGCACCGGCCTCGGCATAGGCCACCAGGCGGCGGATGGTGTCGTCCAGGTCGGGGCGGCCGTGGAGGAAGTTCTCCGCACGGGCGGCGAAGGTGAAGGGGAACGGCAGGCGGCGCGCCGCCTCCACCGAGGCGCGCACGCGCTCGACGGCCAGTTCGAAGGGGTAGATGGGCGCATCGGCGCGGCCGCTGGCGTCTTCGATCGAGCCGCCTACCAGGCCGACCTCGGCGGCGAGGCGGAGGGTCTCGGCGCAGGCCTCCGGGCTGTCGCCGTAGCCGTTCTCCAGGTCCGCGGCCACCGGCAGCGATGTGGCTTCGACGATGGCGCGGGCGTTGGCCATCGCCTCGTCGCGGCTCACCGCGCCTTCGGCGTCACGCCGGCCCAGGGAGAAGGCCAGCCCGGCACTGGTGGTGGCCAGGGCTCGGCAGCCCAGGGCGGCGAGCATTTTCGCCGACCCGGCATCCCAGGGGTTCGGCAATACGAGAAGTCCATCGCCCTGGTGCAGGGCGCGGAAGGTTTCGGCACGTTGGGCCTGGTTCGGCATGGCATCACTCCCTCGTTGCAAAGGCCCGACCTTAACCCGCGCCTTGGGGAAAGTGACAGCGTCAGAGCAGGTCGAGTTGCGTCGATTCCGCCTCGAAGGCGCTCTCGGCCAAGGCCGGCAGGCCCGGCAGGCGGCTCATCAGCCCGGCATGGAAGCGCTGCGCCTGGGCGGCGGCGAGGTGGTTGTCGGGGGTGTGCAGGAAGACATGGGGCACCAGGCCCTCGCCTATCCAGTCGGCCACCTTGTCCAGCCAGGGATCGAGGTAGCGCTGGTTGGCGTCGAGGTCCGGACCACCGATGAAGCGCACCTGGGGGGACGCGCTGAAAGCGGTCGGGCGCACCGGCACGCGGGGCTTCTTCGATTGTGCGTGGAGCACGGCCGGGTCGTCGGATTCGCAGGCGAACAGGGCCCGCGAGTCCAGGCAGATGCGTTCCACCCCACGCGCGTGGAGCAGGCGGTTGAGGGCCTTCTCCTCCTCGCCCCGGGCGAAGAACGCGGCGTTGCGCACCTCCACGGCGATGGCGCGGTGGGAAAAGGTGTCCAGCCAGTCCGCCAGCTCGCCCAGGCGCTGCGGCCCGAAGCTCGCCGGCAGTTGCAGCCAGAGCGGTGCCACGCGCGTACCCAGGGGCTCGAGCAGGCGCAGGAACTCACCGGTGGCGCCGATGCGGTCGCGCAGGTCGCCCTCGTGGCTGATGTCACGCGGGAGCTTGGCGCAGAAGCGGAAATGCCCGGGCATGCGTTCGGCCCACAGCTGCAGCGTGGCAACGGAGGGCCTGGCGTAGAAGGTGGTGTTGCCTTCCACCGCATTGAACACGCGGGCGTAGTGTTCGAGGGTATCGGCGGGGCGTACGTCGGCGGGATAGAAGCTGCCGCGCCAGGCGGGCTCGTTCCAGGACGGGCAGCCGAGGAAGTACGGCAGCATCAGGCGTAGAGATCGAGCCCGAGCACTTCCGGCGCGTCGGTCTCCGACGCGAAGCTGGCGGTGGAGGCGTAGCTGGCGATGGCCTGGTTGGCGCGGTTGCTCAGGTTGCGCTGCTGCGCGATGTCCTGGGGGCGGGCCGGCAGGCTGTTGCTGCTGGCGTTGCTGGCCTCGACCTTGCGCGGCTGGGCGGTCTGCTCGAAGCCCTGGGTGCTGGCCGGGGTGGCCGGCACGTCGCGTCGGCTCTCGACCTCACGCTGCACCTCGCGGAAAGCCGTGTTCGCGCTGCCCTGGCGGGGGCTGCGATCCAGCGAGATGGATGAGGTGAAGCCGTCGATGCGCATCAAGGGAAGTCAGGCAGGAAAAGGGATCGGCGAATGGGGTGGAATCTAGCCGGACATCCAGGGATTTTCAATCGTCCCTGACGCCCGGCACTGCCGGTGGTCAGCCCGCTCAGCGGGGCGCCTTGGGCGTGGCGACGTTGTCGCGCAGGTAAACCGGCTGCGCTTCGTCGGCCACCACCGCTTCGCCGCGGGCCCAGGCGAAGGCGGCCAGGGCCAGCAGGTCCTGGGCGTGGGGCAGCAGGTCGGGCGCCTGGCCGCTGACCGCCACCGGGAGGCGGGCGGCGAAGGTGCCCCAGCCGGTGCCGGCACCGAACCACTCGCCCTGGGCGTCGCGGGGCAGCGCCGCGCGCTCGGGCGGCAGCACCGCCTCGCTGCCGGCCAGGCGCATCTCGCCGGCGTCCAGGCGGTAGCAGCCCCAGTAGACCTCATCCATGCGCGCGTCGATGGCGGCGGCCACTTGGTCGACGCCCTGCTCGCGATGGGCACGCTGGGCCAGCACGGCGAGGTTGGAAACCGGCAGCACCGGGCGATCGAGGGCGAAGGCCAGGCCCTGGACCACGCCGACGGCGATACGCACGCCGGTGAAGGCACCAGGGCCACGGCCGAAGGCGATGGCATCGAGGGCGGACAGGCCGACACCGGCCTCGGCCAGCAGGTCCTGGATCATCGGCAGCAGGCGCTGGGCATGCTGGCGCGGGATCACCTCGTAGTGACTGAGCACGCGGCCGTCATGCAACAGGGCGACGGAACAGGCTTCGGTGGCGGTATCCAGGGCCAGCAAGGTGGTCATCGGTGCATCCAGGTGGGTCGAAAAAGGCGCGCATTATAAACGCCAACGGCCCGCAAGCGGGCCGTTGGTCGAATCGATCGTCGTTCGATCAGGAAAGCGCGGCGAACACCTTGGCGGTGATCTCTTCCACGCTGCCCACGCCAGCGATGGCGCTGTACTTCGGGGTGCCCTGGGCGGCCGACAGCTTCTGGTAGAAGTCCACCAGCGGCTTGGTCTGCGAGTGATAGACGGACAGGCGATGACGCACGGTCTCTTCCTTGTCGTCGTCGCGCTGGATCAGGTCCTCGCCGGTTTCGTCGTCCTTGCCGGCGACCTTGGGCGGGTTGTGCTCGGTGTGGTAGACGCGACCCGAGGCCGGGTGCACACGGCGACCGGCGATGCGGCCGACGATCTCTTCGTCGTCCACGGCGATCTCGACCACGTGGTCGATGGCGACGCCGGCGTCCTTCAGGGCTTCAGCCTGGGGGATGGTGCGCGGGAAGCCGTCGAAGAGGAAGCCGTTGGCGCAGTCGGGTTGGGCGATGCGCTCCTTGACCAGGTTGATGATCAGGTCATCGGAAACCAGTCCGCCGGCATCCATCACGCTCTTGGCCTTCAGGCCGAGCTCGGTGCCCGCCTTGACCGCTGCGCGCAGCATGTCGCCGGTGGAGATTTGCGGAATAGCGAATTTCTTGGTGATGAAACCAGCCTGGGTACCTTTTCCGGCACCGGGCGCCCCCAGCAGAATCACGCGCATCGATGTGCTCCTCAAGATTGTTTTGAAGTCTCGGATTCGCCTCTTGGGGCCAATCTCAGTATCGGGTTTCGGCGTCGTTGAGCGGCCAAAAGGTTGATCAAGATACACAGCACCCCTATGCCGCACAAGCCACCGAAAGTCGGATAAGAAGCCCCTTCAGCCGGTGTTCCTGAGCCCCGCCGCGATACCCGCCACACTCACCAGCAACGCCTGTTCCAGGGGGCCTTCGGCAGCGTTTTCCGCGCGCCTGGAACGGGCCAGAAGCTCCGTCTGGAGCAGGTGCAACGGGTCGAGGTAGGTGTTGCGCACACTGATGGCCTCACGGGTCTCCGGACTGGACGCCAGCAGCTCGGACTGACCGGTCAGGCCTAGTACGGTCGTACAGGCCTGCGACAATAGGTCGCGTAGATGCGCACCCAGCGGCAACAGCCGCTCTTCCACCAGCCGCATGTCATAGCGTTCGGCGATGGTGGCATCGGCCTTGGCCAGGACCATTTCCAGCATGTCGATGCGGGTGGCGAAGAACGGCCAGTGCTCGCGCATCTCCTGCAGCAGCGCCATCTCGCCCCGTTCCACCGCGTTGCGCAACGCACGCTCCCAGCCCAGCCAGGCCGGCAGCATCAGCCGGGTCTGTGTCCAGGCGAAGATCCAGGGGATCGCCCGCAGGCTTTCCACGCCACCGGCGCGGCGCTTGGCCGGGCGGCTGCCCAGGGGCAGGCGCCCCAGCTCCTGCTCGGGCGTGGCCTGGCGGAAGTACTCGACGAATTGCGGATGCTCGCGCACCACCGCGCGGTAGCCGGCCACGCCTTCGCCGGCCAGGCGGTCCATCGCCGCGCGCCATGCGGGCTCGGGTTGCGGTGGCGGCAACAGGGTCGCCTCCAGCACGGCGGCCAGGTAGAGGTTGAGGTTCTGCACGGCGATGTCCGGCAGGCCGAACTTGAAGCGGATCATCTCGCCCTGCTCGGTGGTGCGGAAACGCCCTGCCACCGAGCCCGGCGGTTGCGACAGGATCGCCGCGTGGGCCGGGCCGCCGCCACGCCCGACGGTGCCGCCTCGGCCATGGAACAGCAGCAACTCGACCTGGTGCCGGCGGCAGGTTTCCACCAGCGCCTCCTGCGCGCGGTACTGGGCCCAGGCGGCGGCCGTGGTGCCGGCGTCCTTGGCCGAGTCGGAATAGCCGATCATCACCTCCTGCGGGCCATGCAGGCGTGAGCGGTAGCCGGGCAGCCCGAGCAGCCGCTCGATGGCCGGTGCGGCGTTGTCGAGGTCCGCGAGGGTCTCGAACAGCGGCACCACGCGGATCGGCCGTTGCAGCCCGGCCTCCTTCAGCAGCAGTTGCACGGCCAGCACATCGGACGGCGCACCAGCCATGGAGATGACGTAGGAGCCCAGGGACGCCGCCGGCGCCGCAGCCACCACGCGGCAGGTGGCGAGCACTTCGGCGGTGTCGGCGGACGGCCGGAAGTGCGGCGGCAGCAGCGGCCGGCGGTTGTCCAGCTCGCGCTGGAGGAAGGCCAGGCGCGCGTCTTCGTCCCAGGCCGCGTAGTCGCCCAGGCCGAGGTAGTCGGTGATCTCCGCCAGGGCCGCACGGTGGCGCGCGGAGTCCTGGCGCACGTCGAGGCGGACCAGGAACAGCCCGAAGCACGCCGCCCGGCGCAAGCAGTCGAGCAAGGCACCGTCGGCGATCACGCCCATGCCACAGGCGTGCAACGAGTGGTAGCAGAGCTCCAGGGGTTCGAGCAGTTGCTGGTTGTCCTGCAGCACCTCGGGGCCGGGCGCCACCTCGCCCTGCAACGCCGCCTGGGCCCAGGCCCGGGTCGCCCGCAGGCGCTCGCGCAGCTGCTTGAGCAGGGCGCGATAGGGCTCCGGATGCACGCCCACCCGCACGCGCAACTCATCACTGGCCTGGTGCATGGAAAGCTCGGCGGCCAGGTGGTCGACATCGCGCAGGTAGAGATCGGCGGCCATCCAGCGCGCCAGCAGCAGCACCTCGCGGCTCACCGCCGCGGTGACGTTGGGGTTGCCGTCGCGATCGCCGCCCATCCACGAGGCGAAGCGCACCGGTGCGGCGGAGAGCGGCAGGTGCAGGCCGGTGGCGGCGAACAGCGCGCGGTCGGTCTGGCGGAGGAATTCCGGCAGCGCCTGCCAGAGGGAATGCTCGATCACCGCGAAGCCCCACTTGGCTTCGTCCACCGGCGTCGGCCGGCTGCGGCGGATCTCGTCGGTGAACCAGGCCTCGGCGATCAGCCGCTCCAGCGCGGTATGCACCCGCGCCCGCTCGCCCTCGCTGAGGTCGCCGTGGTCCTGGGCCGCCAGCTGCGCGGCCATGGCGTCGTATTTCTGGATCAGCGTGCGCCGCGCCACCTCGGTCGGATGCGCGGTCAGCACCAGCTCGATGTCCAGCCGCGCCACCTGCCGCGCCAGCTGCTCCGGCGAATGGCCGGCGGCGCCCAGGCGCTGCAACAGCTCGGGCAGCACGCGGTTCTCGAAGAGTTCGGGTTCCTGCGGCCCACGCCGGCGGATACGGTGGTACTGCTCGGCGATGTTGGCCAGGTTGAGGAACTGGTTGAAGGCACGGGCCACCGGCAGCAGTTCGTCGGCCGTGAGCCCGTCGAGCGCCTCGTTGAGCTGCTGCTCGCCCTGCCGTGAGCCCTTGCGGGCCGCCTTGGCGCCCTTGCGGATGCGCTCAATCTTGTCCAGGAAGGCCTCGCCCTGCTGGGCGCGGATGGTGTTGCCCAGCAATTCGCCGAGCAGGTGAACGTCTTCGCGCAGGCGTGCGTCGATTTCCGCCATGACAGGCTCCCCAGAGAGATGTCGAGCGTCCAGAGTGCCGAGGGCGCCATCGACTTACAAGGGTGCGACGCCATGCCGCTGCATGGCCCCCGGCGAGCTAGGCTCAAAGCAGGCGGGCACCAGAAGTGCCCGCCGGCCGACGGTCTACGCCGCCGACCTCCAGCAGATGCCCGCCACGAGCGGGCCCGGCACGAGGTGACCATGAAGATCCGCGAACTGATCCGCCATTGGGAAAGCAACGCCAAGGGTCGCCTGACCCGCAGCCGCTACAACATCCACCTGGACGTGGAATCCGCGGCGCGACTCGCCGCCCTCAACGAGATGTACCCCAAGCGCAGTATCGAGGAGCTCCTGGGCGAACTGCTCGGCTGCGCCCTCGAAGAACTCGAGGCCAGCCTGCCCTACGTCAAGGGCAGCCAGGTGGTGGCGACCGACGAGCAGGGCGACCCGCTCTTCGAGGACATCGGCCCCACGCCACGCTTCCTCGCCCTTTCACGCAAGCACCTGCGCCTGCTCGAACAGCAGCAGGGCAGCATCGAGCACTGACGTTCCCGAACCCGGCCCCCGCAACGGGGGCCGCTTCAACTTCCTCGCCATCCTCCCGCACAGGCTCGCACGGCTCGAACACCGTGCCAGCGCCTCCATCTCTCGGCCGCAGGCCTTGCGCTGCGGGGCTTCCAGCCATTCTCCGTAAATTTTATTGAACATTTTCGAAAAGCGCCCTGTCACAAAAGACAAGCCAGCGCATCAACCATTGATCGGCGAATTTTTGGCGGAAAATCGTCGATTTAGCGGTCAAAAGCATGCACCTGGTAGGCAAGTTGCCATGAGAAACGAAATGGCGTGGTATTTCCAATGGAGCTGAACATCATGAAGACAAGCCCTGCTGTAACGATTCGCAGAACAGTCATGACCGCCCTGGTAGCAGGCGGCACCGTGCTGCTCGCCGGTTGCGCCGGCAATCCGCCCACCGAGCAGTTCGCCGTGACCAACACCGTGGTCAAGAGCGCCGTCAGCGCGGGTGCCCCGCAATACGCGCCGGTCGAGATGAAGACCGCCCAGGACAAACTGGCCCAGGCCGAAAACCTGCTGCGTGAAGAGCGTTACGACGAAGCCCGCCGCATCGCCGAGCAGGCCGAGTGGGACGCCCGTGTCGCCGAGCGCAAGGCCCTGGCCACCAAGGCCCAGAAAACCCTGGACGACGCCCAGAAGGGCGTCCAGCAGATTCGCGAGGAAGGCTCGCGCCAGCCGATCATTCTGCAGTGATCCGCGCCGCCCTCTTTCCGCATCGATAAGGATGATCCGTCATGAACAAGCTGATCACAGTTTCCGCCCTCTCCGTACTCAGCCTGGCGCTGGTGGCCTGCGCCTCCAAGCCCAACCCCAACCTTGACCAGGCCCGCAGCAACTATTCCGAGCTGCAGGCCGAGCCGCAAGCCAGCACCCTGGCCGCGCTGGAAACCAAGGAAGCCGGCGACATGCTGAGCCGTGCCGAGCAGGCCTACGCCGACAAGCAGGACCAGGTGCAGGTCGACCAGCTCGCCTACCTCACCAACCAGCGCGTCGAACTGGCCCGCCAGACCATCAAGCAGAAGGCCGCCGAAGAGGCCCTGGCCAACGCGCCGGCCCAGCGCACCCAAGCCCAGCTGGATGCCCGCAACCAGCAGGTGGACGTGCTGGTCAACCAGCTCAAGGCCAAGCAGACCGACCGTGGCCAGGTGGTGACCCTGGGCGACGTGCTGTTCGAAGTGGACCGTGCCGAGCTGACCCCCAACGGCATGAACAACGTCCAGCAACTGGGCAACTTCCTGGTGCAGAACCCGGATCGCCAGGTGGTGGTGGAAGGCTTCACCGACAACACCGGCACCGTCGACCACAACCTGCGCCTGTCCCAGGCCCGCGCCGACTCGGTACGTCGCGCCCTGGTGGCCATGGGCGTGAACCCGACGCGGGTCACCACCCACGGTTTCGGCAAGGACTACCCGGTGGCCAGCAATGACACCGCCTCGTCCCGCTCGCTGAACCGCCGCGTGGAAGTGACCATCGCCAACGGTCCCGGCCCGGTCGCCCCGCGCGCCGCGCTCTGATCCGTCGCCAACGGAAAAGCCCGCCGCCAGGCGGGCTTTTTTGTGCGCGACTTGGCGCCACGCCGATCACCGCTCCCGCAAAACCGGCCGCCTCGCTAGAATGCATGCCCATCGCCTTCCGGAGATCAGCGACCATGTCGCCCACCCCACCTCCACGTCATTTCCTGGCACTCGCCCTGTGCGCCGCCCTGCCCTTCGCCGCGCAGGCACAGGCGACACGCTTCGACGGCTATGAAGCCTTCTACCGCTCCCTCGGCGACAACACCTTCGAAGGCCCCGGCAGCCCGCTTCACCTGGCCTGCACCGAGGCGCAGCAGTGCCTGTGGGTCAACGCCATGGCGGCAGCGGTGAAGCGCTACGACTCCGAGCTATGGAGCATACCGGGCGAGCTGCCGGACGCGGCTCCGGCCGGCATGCCCGAGATCGCCTTCGACGGCCAGCGCCTGGACATCGGCGAACGCCACTGGCTACTGGGCGAAGCCGTCGAGCTCGCCCCGGCGCAATGGCGAGTCGGGGCGTCGATGGACCCGGAGGGGCTCTACGGCATCACGGCCTGGCGTAGAGGTGAAGCCTATTGCCTGGAGCTGCCCGCCAAGGGCAACGGCCGCGCCGACCGCTACACCCAGGTCCTGCTGGTGCACGATCAGGCGCTCTACGACCTGCCACCACTGTTCGCATCCTGTGCGGCAGTGCGCGAAGCCCCCCAGGGCGGCTTCCTCTACCCGGACAACGTCTACCTCGAAGAAACCGTCGATAACGAGCCGATTGGCCTGCGGGTGGACTACCTGCAACCCGGCAGCAAGACACCCGCGGAACACCATCGCCTGCAGTTCCCCGATCCACAGAACCCCTTCGTGTTCGAAGTCCGGTAGCCCGAGGATGGCGGTGCTGCGCACCGCTTGGCGAATGAAGTCGCCCCTACAAAGAGCCTGCCGAGCCATCGCATGGACATGACCGCTGTGAAGGGTGGATGACGCTCTTTTCATCCACCAGGCGCAATCGTGTGCGGCACACCGTTGCAGAGGAAACGCCGCGCCCTCAATGCCGCTTGTGCACCCCCGGCACATGCAGGTGCCCCGCCTCGGCGCAGGAATCGGAAATCACGCTCGGCGGCGCCGGCTGCTCCAGTTCGCGGAGGATGCCGCAGGACTCGCTGCTGCCGGCGGTCTGGCAATGGGCACGCAGCTGGCGCAGTTGCTCCTGCAGCGAACGCAGCTCGGCGATGCGCACCTCCACATGGTGGATATGCTCGTCGATCAGCCGGTTGGCGGCGGTGCAGTCCGCCTCGGGGCTGTCGCGCAGGCGCAGCAGTTCGCGGATCTCCTGCTGGGTCATGTCCAGCGAACGGCAATGGCGGATGAAGGCCAGGCGCTCGACATGCGCCTGGGTGTACTGGCGGTAGTTGCCCTCGCTGCGGGCAGGCTCGGGCAAAAGGCCTTCGCGCTCGTAGTAGCGGATGGTTTCCACCGGGCAGTCGGTCAGTCCCGCCAGCTCGCCGATCTTCATCGTTCCATTCCCCTGCTTGACTCTGTAGTTGCTACAGGGTGTGCAATGAGCACCATTCCCGTCAATGGAGTCCCGCGATGAGCAAGGACAACTGCTGCAACCACGACCATTCGAGCCTGGCCGGCAGCCCGGCGCGGCACGAACATGGCCACGGGCACGATCACGATCACGATCACGATCATGGCCATGCTCGCGCGCAGCCTGCCGAGATGAAGGATGCGACCGATTCGCCGCTCGGCGAGCTGCGCTGGAGCAGCCTGCGCATCGAGGCCATGGACTGCCCCACCGAGGAGCGCCTGCTGCGCGACGCACTCGGCAAGGTCGCGGCCATCGAGGCGCTGGAATTCAACCTGATGCAACGCGTGCTGAAGGTGCAGCACCGCTTCGCCGAGCTGGCGCCGTTGCAGAAACTGGTGGCCCAACTGGGCATGCAGGCCGAACCGCTGGACACCGCCGCACCACCTGCCAGGGCCGCCGACAAACCCTGGTGGCCGCTGGCCCTGGCCGGCGTCGCCGCACTGGCCGCCGAGGCCTGCGAATGGTTCGGCTTCGGGCCCGCCTGGCTGGAGGCCGCCCTGGCGCTGCTGGCCATCGTCACCGCCGGCCTGCCCACCTACCGCAAGGGCTGGATCGCCCTGAAGAACCTCAACCTCAACATCAACGCACTGATGAGCATCGCCGTGACCGGCGCCATGCTGATCGGCCAGTGGCCGGAAGCGGCCATGGTCAGCGTGCTGTTCGCCCTCGCCGAGCTGATCGAGGCCAAGTCGCTGGACCGCGCGCGCAACGCCATCCGTGGCCTGCTCGACCTCGCCCCGCAGCAGGCCACCGTGCTGGTGGACGGCCAGTGGCGGGAAATCCCGGCCAGCGACGTAGGCCCCGACGCCCGGGTGCGGGTGCGCCCCGGCGAACGCATCGCCCTGGACGGCGAGTTGCTGGCCGGCCGCTCCGGCGTCAACCAGGCGCCCATCACCGGCGAGAGCCTGCCGGTGGACAAGGAGCCGGGCGACCCGCTGTTCGCCGGCACCATCAATGGTGAAGGCGAGCTGGAATACCGCGTCACCCGTGCCGCCAACGACAGCACCCTGGCGCGCATCATCCATGCGGTGGAAGAGGCCCAGGGCACCCGCGCGCCGACCCAGCGCTTCGTCGACAGCTTCTCGCGCATCTACACCCCCACGGTGTTCGCCCTGGCGTTGCTCACCGCCGTGCTGCCGCCGCTGCTGATGCAGGGCGCCTGGCTCGACTGGGTGTACCGCGCCCTGGTGCTGCTGGTGATCGCCTGCCCCTGCGCCCTGGTGATCTCCACCCCGGTGACCCTGGTCAGCGGCCTGGCCGCCGCCGCGCGCCGTGGCGTGCTGGTCAAGGGCGGCGTGTTCCTGGAAATGGGCCGCCAACTGGCCTGGGTCGCCCTCGACAAGACCGGCACCCTCACCGAAGGCCGCCCGCAGCAGACCGACTACCTGCCCCTGCGCGAGGGCGCCGGCCGCGACCCGCGCCGTCTCGCCGCCAGCCTCGCCGCCCGCTCGGACCACCCGGTGTCGCAGGCCCTGGCCCGCGCGGCGGAAACCGACGGCATCGCCCTGTATGGCGTCGACGAGCTGGCCGCGCTGCCGGGGCGCGGGGTCCGGGGCGTGATCGATGGCCAGCCCTACCACCTCGGCAACCACCGCCTGGTGGAAGAACTGGGCCTGTGCTCGACGACCTTGGAAATGCGCCTGGATATCCTCGAGCGCGAAGGCAAGACCGCCATCGTCCTGCTCGACGCCGAAGGCCCGCTGGCGCTGTTCGCGGTGGCCGACGGCGTGCGCGAGACCAGCCGCGAAGCGGTGACCGAGCTGCACGAACTGGGCGTACGCACCCTGATGCTGACCGGCGACAACCCGCACACCGCCGCCGCCATCGCCGCCCAGGTGGGCATAGATGAAGCCCTGGGCAACCTGTTGCCCGAGGACAAGCTGCGCGAAGTGGAACGGCGCCAGCAGGGCGGCCAGCGCATCGGCATGGTCGGCGACGGCATCAACGACGCGCCCGCCCTGGCCCGCGCCGACATCGGCTTCGCCATGGGCGCCGCCGGCACCGACACCGCCATCGAGACCGCCGGCGTGGCGCTGATGGACGACGACCTGCGCAAGCTGCCGCTGTTCATCCGCCTCTCGCGCCGTACCCACGCGGTGCTGGTGCAGAACATCGTCCTCGCGCTGGGCATCAAGGCCCTGTTCCTCGCCCTCACCCTGGCCGGCATGGGCACCCTGTGGATGGCCGTGTTCGCCGACATGGGCGCGAGCCTGCTGGTGGTGTTCAACGGATTGCGGTTGCTGCGCGGGGCGCGCTGAGCGAATGGCGGCGCTGCGCGCCGCTTGGCGACTAAAGTCGCCCCTGCAACAGCAGCCGGCCCCGCCGTAGGGGCATGACCGCTGCGTAGGGTGGAGGTCGCTTTTTACCTCCACCACGCGGCGACAGGATCGGCACGGGTCATGCCAGTTGCGCAGCCCGGGCTCCACCAGGCGGAGCCCGGGTCAGCCGCCGGCTCAGGCCAGGGCTTCGCGGTAGAGGCGCGCCATGTCCTCGGAGAAGGCCACCAGCACCGCCCGCTGCAGGGTGCTGCCGGCCGGGCGCGGGCGGCGCAGCTCGGCGATGGCGACCTGCGCGGCGGCGTGCAGTGGATAGCCGTAGATGCCGCAGCTGATGGCCGGGAAGGCGATGCTGGCCAGACCTTCGGCCTCGGCCAGGGCCAGGCTGTTGCGGTAGCAGCCGGCGAGCAGCTCGGGCTCGCCATTGTCGCCCCCGCGCCAGACCGGCCCGACCGTGTGGATCACGAAGCGCGCCGGCAGGCGGAAGCCCGGGGTGATGCGCGCCTCGCCCGTGGGGCAGCCGCCGACGATGCGGCAGTGGGCGACGAGTTCCGGCCCCGCCGCGCGGTGGATCGCGCCATCGACGCCACCGCCGCCGAGCAGGGAGGAATTGGCCGCGTTGACGATGGCGTCCACGTCCAGGTGGGTGATGTCGCCCTGCCAGACCTCGATCTTCATCGCGTCCTCACTTGACCTCTTGCGGGGTCTCCTGGCCCATGCAGCGCACGGCCTGCTTCTTGTTGTTCACCAGCACGCCGGTCAGGCCCTTCTGCTCGGTGTCGAACAGCACCAGGACGCCATCGATGCACTGGGCGACCTGGGTGGCCGGGGTCAGGGAAATCTTGTAGTCCTCGCCCGGGATGGTCTTGAGCATGGTGAAGTCGGACAGCAGCAGCGCATCTTCCGGTTTGGCGAAGTGCAGGTAGCCGTAGTACCAGAGGACCATCACGGTGCCGATGATGGTGCCGACGCCGGTGAGGATCAGCGGGATGGGGTTGCGTTCGCTCATTGGGGACTCTCTGTATTCGGGACTTCAGCCAGCCGTCGCAGCCCGACGAAACCTTTCGGGTCTTCGAGGTAGCGCAGCATCACCTCCCGCCAGGTGGGGTCGGCGAAGGTCTGCACATGGCCACCGCGAGTCGGCTGGAACACCCGCGGCGGCGGCGCAGCTTGATACAAGCGCACGCCGTTGGAAAGAGGCACCACCGGGTCGTCGATGCTGTGGTAGATCAGCATCGGCAAGCCTTGCAGCGTGGAAATCGCGCCGATCGCGCTGTCGCCATCAGGCACCAGCCAGGACAGCGGCACCTGGAGCGGCCAGGTTAACCAGCCATTGCCCAGGGTGAATTGAGCCACGTCACGGTAACTGGCCGGCACGCCGTCGAGCACCAGGGCGCGCAGCTGGGCGCGGCGCTCGGGGTGTTCGCCCAGGTAATGCACCGCCAGGGCGCCACCGAGGCTCTGGCCGAGCAGCACCAGGGGCTTGCCGCTCACCTCGGGGGCCTGGTCGAGCCAGGCGAAGGCGGCGTCGATGTCCTGGTAGACCGCCGGCAGCGAGGCGCTGCCCTCGGAGCGGCCGTAGCCCCGGTAGTCCAGTAGCAGCACCTGGTAGCCCTGCTCGGGCAACCACCAGCTGCCACCCAGGTGCGAGGCGACGTTGCCGCCGTTGCCGTGCAGGTGCAGCACCGTGCCCTTGACCGCCTTGCCCGGCGCCGCCGGCAGCCACCAGCCGTGCAGCCGCACGCCATCGGCGGTGAGCAGTTGGACGTCGCGGTAGGCCAGGCCGGCGCGCTCCGGGGTGAAGGGCAGCTGGCGCTCGGGGTAGAACAGCAACCCGCTGCAGCCCTGCAGCAACAGGAGCAGCAGCAGGACGCCGGGACGGATCACTTGCCGCCGGCGCGGGTTTCCTCGCGCGCCTTGAAGGTGGCTTCGTAGATGCGCTCGGCCAGGCGCGAGAACGGCAGGCTCTGGATCCACACCGTGCCGGTGCCCTTGAGGGTCGCCAGGAGGATGCCCTCGCCGCCGAAGAGCATGCTCTTCAGCCCGCCGGCCAGGCCGATGTCGTAGTCGATGCCGCTGGTGAAGGCCACCAGGCAGCCGGTGTCCAGGCGCAGGGTCTCGTTGTTCAGCTCCTTGCGGATCACCGTGCCGCCGGCATGCACGAAGGCCAGCCCATCGCCTTCGAGCTTCTGCAGGATGAAGCCCTCGCCCCCGAAGAACCCGGCACCGATGCGCTTGTTGAAGGCGATGCCGATCTGGGTGCCGTGGGCGGCGCAGAGGAAGGCGTCCTTCTGGCACACCAGGCGCCCGCCGACCTGGGCGAGGTCGATGGGCACCACCGTGCCCGGGTAGGGCGCGGCGAAACCGACCCGCTGCTGGCCGCGTCCTTCGTTGGTGAAATGGGTCATGAACAGCGACTCGCCGGTGAGCAGGCGCTTGCCCGCTCCCCACAGCTTGCCCAGCACGCCGCTGGAAGAGCCGTCGCCCATGCGCGCCTCGAAGCGGATGCCTTCGGTCATGTAGTTCATCGCCCCGGCTTCGGCGATCACCGTTTCCTGCGGGTCGAGGATGATCTCCACGGTCTGCGCCGAAGCGCCGAGGATTTCGTAGTCGAGTTGATGGCTGGGCATGTGGGAACCTTCGGTTGGCTGCAAGCTGCAAGCTTCAAGCGGCAAGAGCACCAGGGATTCGCCCCTTGCGGCTTGTCGCTTGCAGCTTGCCGCTCTAGAGAATATTCGCGTAATCCGCCTCGATGCGGTCCAGGCTCAGGTGGTTGAGGAAGTTGGAGAAGCACATCCAGGCCGACAGCGCGTTGAGGTCGCGGAACTGCGGCGGCAGGTACTTGGGCGGTGCCACCAGGCCTTCGTCCACCAGTTGGCGCAGGGTGCGCATGTCTTCCAGGGTGGTCTTGCCGCAGAACAGCAGCGGGATCTGCTCCAGCTTGCCCTTGCGCACGGCGAGCTGGATGTAGTTGTAGATCATGATGAAGCCCTTCAGGTAGGACAGGTCCTTGGTGAAGGGCAGGCCGTCCGGCGAGGAGCCGCGGAACACCCGGCTGGCGCTGCCGTAGCTCTCGGCCATGCCGTAGCCCTGCTCGCGGTAGAAGTGGTAGACCTCGAGGAAGTCGGCCCCCTCCTCCGCCATGTGGATGGCGCGGGTGCGGTTGGTGAGCTTGCGCAGGCGCGTGGGGTAGGAGGCGAAGGCGATCACCTCCATGAGGATGGCCAGGCCTTCCTGTGTCACGGTGGAGGACGGCGGGCCCTTGGCCAGGAAGGTACAGATCGGCTGGTTCTGCCCGTTGAGCGTGGTGCCGACGTGCACCAGGCCCTCGTGCACTTCCAGGGCGCGCACGTCGCGCTCGTTGAACATGGCGTCGGCGCGCACCTTGATGTAGTCGGCACCTGCGGCGGCGTCGGCGACGATGCCGTCGGACTCGAACACGCGGATGGTGTCGTCGCCCTCGCCGAACACCGCGCTCAGGCGGCTCTGCAGCATGGCCACGGCGTCCTTGGCCGTGAGCGTCTTCGGCTCGTCCTTGAGGTCGCCCCGGTCGTCGATCTTGTTCAGGTAGTCCGAGAGCATCAGCCCCAGGTCGGAAAGGGTCGGGTCACCGGCATGGAAGGCGTCGGTGGCGGCGCCGTAGAGTTCCTGGGAGATCAACCCAAAGTCTGCGGTGCCGCGCGCTTCGAGCATGCGGATCACCATGCGGTATTCCTTGCACATGCGCCGCATGATCTGCCCCACCGGGTTGAACTGCCCCAGTTGGCGGGTGATGTCGCGCTCGATGTTCTGGAATTCCAGCTTCTTCGCCGAGGAGTCGAAGGCCAGCGGCCGGCTCTCGTAGTAGGCGCGGTCCACCTCGGGCATGGCCTTGCCCTTGTGCTTGAGAAAGCCCTGGCGAACGCTGTCGTCCCACTTGATGGCATCCAGCACGCGGATCGGCGTCTGCGCGTGGACGATGCGGTCGGACAGGGTGCGGACGATGTTCTGGTAGTCGTCGGGCAGTTTGCGCCGGCTCATGCTCACTCCTCGGTGGAACGCTGGTAACGCGCCACCTCGACGAAGACGTCGGAGTTGGCCGGGTCGTCCAGCCAGGCCTGGATCTTCTCCCAGGGCGTGGTCAGCAACACACCGTCACCGTCGGGCATCTCCACGCTGGCGCCTTCGAAGGTGCCGTGCTCCAGCTCCTGCTGCAGGCGTTCGACATCGAGGTTGTAGACCACCAGTTCGTTGTCGGTGGTCAGCTCGAAGCCGGCGACCGCGAAGTTGGCGCCCCACTTTTTCGGCAGCCCGGCGGAGAGGTACCAGCGGCGGCCGTGGTGGGCGACGGTGAAGCCGTATTCCTGGAGGCTGTCGAGGTTGTCCTTGCTGCCCTCGTAGGAGCGGGCCTTGTAGAGGTTGGAGCCGGCGCGGCTGATCTCCAGGTAGAGGCGTTCGCCCCATTCGTCCTTGCGCGTCCAGTCCCCCAAAAGCGGGATCGGTGCCGGCTCGTGGGCCGGGATCGGGTCCCGCAAGGTGACCAGGCACCCGCTCAATAGCAGGAAGGACAGGGCGACCAATGCGCGCCAGGGTTTCATTTCGCTCTCCTTGTGACCATGAAAAACCCCGCAAGACAGGTGGCCTGAATGCGGGGTCTCGTACCGTGTCCTAGAGCCCCATCACCAGATAGAGGTAGCGCTTGAGCACGGCTCGCATCTCGTCGATATCGAGGTTGTCCACCCCATCGAGCAGGCCCTGATATTCCATCCGCAGAATGATGGCCGTCAACACCTTGGCGTCCTCCGCCGGCTCATCCGAACCCAGCACCTGGAAGAAGTGCTCGGCGCCCTGGGAGAGGATTCCGCGATGGGCGTCGGCCAGCGGCCGCAGGCCCTGGTTGATCAGCGCCTCCTGGCGGAACGCCTGCTCGGCCAGCAGCTGCACGCGGTTCTCGATCAGCTGGCGGCGCACGTACTGGATCGCCATCTCGACGATCTCGTCGGTCATCTGCCGCCGCGAGGCGCCGTCGCGGCTCAGTGCCGCCGCCATGCCCTGCAGGTCACCCTCGACGCTGCCCCAGAACGCGGCCATGGCTTCGGCGCTGCGTTCGACGAACTGGGCGAAGGTGTCGGTGATCAGGTCGTTGATGTCCTTGAAATAGTAGGTGGTGGCCGAGAGCGGCACTTCCGCCTCCGCCGCCACCGCGCGGTGCCGCACCGCGCGCACGCCGTCGCGCACGATGATGCGCATGGCGGCATCGAGGATCGCCTGGCGGCGTTGCTCGCTGCCCTGCCGGCTGGCCTTGCGACCCTGGTACTGGACACTTTCGGCGAGGGCGCTGGCCGCCTGGGCGGCGCTGTCGCTACGGGACGACTTGGGCAAGATTCATGGACCTCCGGGTTCGGCTGGGATGCAAGACAGTTTTGACCATTTATCCGGCTATTCAACTCATCGCCGGCCAAGAAAAAACCGCCCGAAGGCGGCTTTTCTCACACGTCAGGCCTGGGGCCGCATATGCGGGAACAGGATGACGTCACGAATAGACGGCGAATTGGTCAGCAACATCACCAGGCGATCGATACCGATGCCCTCGCCCGCGGTGGGCGGCATGCCGTACTCCAGCGCGTTGACGAAGTCGGCGTCGTAGTGCATCGCCTCGTCGTCACCGGCGTCCTTCTCCTTGACCTGCAGCATGAAGCGCTCGGCCTGGTCTTCGGCGTCGTTGAGCTCGGAGTAGGCGTTGGCGATCTCGCGGCCACCGATGAACAGCTCGAAGCGGTCGGTGACGCTCGGGTCCTGGTCGTTGCGGCGGGCCAGCGGGGAGACCTCGAAGGGGTACTGGGTGATGAAGTGCGGCTGCTCCAGCTTGCTCTCCACCAGCTCCTCGAAAATCATCACCTGCAGCTTGCCCAGGCCTTCGTGGCCGAGGACCTTGGCGCCGGCGGCCTTGGCGATGGCGCGGGCCTTCTCGACGTCGTTGAGGTCGGCGGCGGTGATCTCCGGGTTGTACTTGAGGATGGCGTCGAACACGGACAGGCGGGCGAAGGGCTCGCCGAAGTGGAACACCTTGTCGCCGTAGGGCACGTCGGTGCTGCCGAGCACGGCCTGGGCCAGCTCGCGGAACAGCTCCTCGGTCAGGTCCATGTTGTCTTCGTAGTCGGCGTAGGCCTGGTAGAACTCGAGCATGGTGAACTCGGGGTTGTGCCGGGTCGAGACGCCTTCGTTACGGAAGTTGCGGTTGATCTCGAAGACCTTCTCGAAGCCACCGACCACCAGGCGCTTGAGGTACAGCTCCGGCGCGATGCGCAGGAACATGGCCATGTCCAGGGCGTTGTGGTGGGTTTCGAAGGGCTTGGCCGCCGCGCCGCCGGGGATGGTCTGCAGCATCGGGGTTTCCACTTCGAGGAAACCGCGCTCGGACAGGAAGCGGCGGATGTGGGCGATGACCTGGGAGCGCACGCGGAAGGTGTGGCGGGTTTCCTCGTTGACGATCAGGTCGACGTAGCGCTGGCGGTAGCGCTGCTCGGTGTCGGTCAGGCCGTGGTGCTTGTCCGGCAGCGGGCGCAGGGACTTGGTCAGCAGGCGCACGCTGGTCATGTCGACGTACAGGTCGCCCTTGCCGGAACGGGCCACGGTGCCCTCGGCGCCGATGATGTCGCCCAGGTCCCAGGTCTTGATCTCGGCCAGGGTCTCTTCCGGCAGGGTCTTGCGGTTCACGTAGACCTGCAGGCGGCTGGTGCTGTCCTGCAGGACGATGAAGGAACCGCGGTTGAGCATGATGCGACCGGCGACCTTGACCGGGATGGCTGCGGCTTCCAGCTCTTCCTTGGTCTTGTCCGCGTACTGTTTCTGCAGGTCCGCGAAGTAGGCGTCGCGGCGGAAGTCGTTGGGGAAGGCGATGGCCTTGGCCTCGCGCACGGCGGCAAGCTTTTCCTTGCGCTGGGCGATCAGCTTGTTCTCTTCCTGTTGCAGTTCGTGCTGGTCGGGTTGTTGGTCGCTCATGGTCTTGGTGGTTCCTGCTTCGGCGTTTTGGCGCCTGGTGAAAAGTTATCGCTTGGCAAGGGCTGTGAAGGGAGGGCGGGCGCAGGTCAGGTGCTATCAACGCAGCCCGACCAGGCCCGGCCGTCTCAGAGACCCTGCTTGAGGCTCGCTTCGAGGTACTCGTTCAGATCGCCGTCCAGCACCTTGTCGCAGTCGCTGCGCTCGACGCCGGTCCGCAGGTCCTTGATGCGCGACTGGTCGAGCACGTAGGAACGGATCTGGTGGCCCCAGCCGATATCGGACTTGGTGTCTTCCAGCGCCTGGGAGGCGGCGGTGCGCTTCTGCATCTCCTGCTCGTACAACCGGGCCCGCAGCATCTTCATGGCGGTGTCCTTGTTGGCGTGCTGGGAGCGTTCGTTCTGGCACGCGACCACGGTGTTGGTCGGTACGTGGGTGATACGTACCGCCGAGTCGGTGGTGTTCACGTGCTGGCCGCCGGCGCCGGAGGAGCGGTAGGTGTCGATCCGCAGGTCAGCCGGGTTGATCTCGATCTCGATGTTGTCGTCGATCTCGGGGGAGACGAACACTGCGGTGAACGAGGTGTGGCGACGGTTGCCGGAGTCGAACGGGCTCTTGCGCACCAGGCGGTGCACGCCGATCTCGGTACGCAGCCAACCGAAGGCGTACTCGCCCTTGATGTGCACGGTGGCGCCCTTGATGCCGGCGACTTCGCCCTCGGACAGCTCAACGATCTCGGCGGCGAAGCCGTTCTTGTCGGCCCAGCGCAGGTACATGCGCAGCAGCATGTTGGCCCAGTCCTGGGCCTCGGTGCCGCCGGAACCGGCCTGGATGTCGAGGTAGGCGTTGTTGGGGTCCATCTCGCCGCTGAACATGCGGCGGAACTCGAGCTTCTCGAGGATCTCGCGCAGGCGTTCGACTTCGGCGGCGACGTCGTTCACGGCGCCTTCGTCGTTCTCCTCGACCGCCATGTCGAGCAGGTCGCGGGAGTCGGCCAGGCCGCCGGTCAGCTCATCCAGGGTCTCGACGATCTGCGCCAGTTGCGAGCGCTCGCGGCCGAGATTCTGGGCGTACTCCGGGTTGTTCCAGACGTTGGGGTCTTCGAGTTCGCGGTTTACTTCGACGAGACGATCATGCTTGTGATCGTAGTCAAAGATACCCCCGAATGGTCTGGGTGCGGTCGGAGAGGTCCTTGATGCTGTTCAGGATCGGGTTGATTTCCATGGCTGGAAGCGCTCTCAGGCAAAACTTTCGGAAAAGCCGGCGAGTATACCCGACTCGAAACCGGCCGGGCAGCCCGCCCGACCACTGTCCGCGCTAGAGCGCCTCGGCCACCGTCACCGCCCGCCAGGGGCCGGTGGAGCGGCCGCTGAGCGCCGCCCAGTACCAGGCGGAATTGTCGCTGAAGCTCTGCCCGGCGGCGTCTTCGATGTACTCGCAGACCTGCTGCGCAGGACCCCGCCCCTCGGCGACGAAACAGCGCTGCAGCCCGCCATTGCCGGGTCGCTGGCGCAAGGCGATGGCGCGTATCACGTAACCCAGGCCCTGGTAGCAGTCGGCAGCGGGGTGCAGCTTGCGCGTGGGCGCCGTGACATGGCGCAGGGTGACCACCCGCGAGCCCGTGCTGAAGCGGGCGATGGCGCCGGGGAACTGCTCGGCGAAGCGTTGCTCGACCTTCGACAGCGCCAGGGGCCGCAGCCGTTCGCCGTCGAAGCGCTGCGGCCATTCGACGAAGGCCGACGCGGGGGATGCCTCCACCACAGCCCGCCCCGGCAACGACGCCAGCCCCAGCAACAGGAACGCCCCGGCCACCAGGGCGCCGCCCCGCCAGGGCGACGCCGTGGCCACGCTCGCCACCGGCAGCGGCACGCCTGCGCCCTGCCCCGCCGCCACGGTACGCAGCACCAGCGCGCAGACGCCGACGAACACCACGAGCCCGGTGGCCTCGTGCATCCAGCCGGGCCAGAGCGCCTGACCGGTCTCCTGCAGCACCAGCAGGGTGTTGCGCAGGCTGTTGCCTCCCAGCACCAGCAGCCCGATCCACGGCAGGCGTCGCAAGAGTTGCCCGTCGCCGAGGCGCAGCCAGGCGGCGGTGGCGAAGGCCGTGAAGTAGGCCACCCAGGCCATGTGCACGCCCGAGCAGGGCGCATCCACCATCACCAGTTGCCCGCCCACTTCCAGCGCCGTGCCCTCGCGCAGCACCTCCAGCCCCAGCCCGCGCAGCAGCCAGAGGCTGGCTTCGGCGGTGACCAGGCGCAGCGGATAGCCGGCGAAGAACTGCAGCGACGAGAGGATCGGCAGCGCCAGCAAGCCCAGCCCCAGCCATGCCAGCACAGGCTGGCCCGGGCGGCGCAACGCCAGGGTGGTGGCGATCACCGCCAGCACCGCGAGCACGCCACGCCCCAGCGCCGGAATCAGCGCGCTGCCGAGGAGCGCCAGCCCCGCCAGCCCCAGCGACACCAGCAACCACCCGCGCCGGGGCACCGCCAGGAAGGCCCGGCGCTCACGCCCCAGCCCCAGCAGCAGGGCGATCAGCGCAACCACCCCGTAGGGGTCGTCCGAGCCATCGCCCATGCGCCGCAGGCTCCACAGCCACACCGGCCACAGCGCCAGCACCGGTGGCAGCAGCCAGGCCCAGCCCGGCAGCGCGCGGGCCTTCACCCCCGCACCTGGCGGCGCGTCGCCCAGCCCATGCCCAGCAGGGCCAGTGCCAGCATCGCCCAGGTGCCCGGCTCCGGTGTGCTCGATACCTGCAGACCGGCGGTGGCGGGGGCCGGGCTGGCGGTGCCGATGGCCTGGGCGCTCACCCCCTGGGGCAACGGCAGCGGCTGCTTGACCGTGGTGCTGCCGGCGGGGTCGGGGTTGCGCACCACCTGGTCCACCGCGATGAACGAGGTGTAGGGGGTCAGCAGGCTGTACTTCAGGCCGAGGTCGAGGATCTGCTGGCTGTAGCCGAAGCCGCCGTCCAGGCTTTCCTGGTCCACCAGCGAGGCGATGCGGTGCCGTGCCCAGAGATGGGTCAGCGCCTGGTCGCCCTCGATCACCTTGCCCGCCTCGATCGGCACCTCGGTGCGCCACGGGCCGCTGGCAGCGATGCCTTCGGCCTGCAGCACGCCACGGGGCTCGCCGCGCCACTTGCCGAACATCACCAGCGGACGCTGGGCGAACAGGTCCGGCAGCGCCACCGGTTCGACGTCGTAGGTTTCCAGGCCGCTGAACGACAGCTTCGGGTGCACCAGCACGGGCGAGTCGATCATCCGCCGCAGGCGGTCGGCCTCGGCCTGCGCCGAGCTGTCGTCGAGCACCACGAAGGGCTCGCCCTGCCCGGCCCGCGCCAGAGCCTCGATCAGCTCGCGGTTGACCGAACTGCCGATGCCGAAGGCGAACAGGTTGGCCTTGCTGAGGTTCTTGCGCACCAGCTCGAAGGCCTCGGTCTCCACCTCCACGTAGCCGTCGGTGACCACCACGAAGCTACGCGACCGCTCGGCATCCGCCGGCATCGCCAGCGCCTGGCGCAAGGCCGGCAGCAGCTCGGTGCCGCCGCTGCCCATCTGGGTGTCGAGCATCGCCAGCGCCTGCTCGATGTTGGCCCGGGTCGCCGGCTGCGATTGCGGCGCCAGCAGGCTGCTGCTGCCGGAGAACAGCAGCACGTTGAAGCTGTCCATCGGCCGCAGGCCGCCGATCAGGCGGCGCAGCAGGACCTTGGTGGTATCCAGCGGGAAGCCGTGCATGGAGCCGGAGATATCCACCACGAAGATGTACTCGCGCGGCACGATGCTGCCGGGCTTGACCGCGGCCGGCGGCGCCACCATGGCCAGGAAGAAGTTCTCCTCGGCGCCACGGGCGAGCAGCACGCCGCTCTCGAACACCTCGCTGCCCAGGCGGTAGTCGAGGATGAAGTCGCGGTTGTTGCCCGGCTCCTGCCCGTCCTCCAGGGTCACCCGGGTGTGCCGCGGCGCGACCGTCTGCCGGAGGATGCGATGGGTGCGCGAGGCGACCTCGCCGATGGCGGTGGGCGACTGCAGGTCGACCTGCATCGAGAAGGTGCTACGACCAGGGTCGCCCTCGGCCAGGTGCGGCGTGGAGCTCCACGCCTCGGCCTTGTGGCTCTCCTGCCCCGGCGCGCCGTTGTAGCGCGGCCCGACCACGGTGGGGAACACGAAGTGGTAGGTGCCGTCGGTGGGCAGCAGCAGCTCGGTGTAGCGCAGCTCCACGTCCACCACGTCGCCCGGGAGGATATTGGCCACACTCATCTGGAACACATTGGCGCGCTCCTGCTCCAGCAGCGCGGCGGTCTTGCCTGCGCTCTTCGCCTCCTGGTACTCGCGCTGGGCGCTCTGCTTCTCGCGGATCTGCGCCTGCAGCTCACGGTCGCCCAGGCGCACGGTCATGCCGTGCACCGCCGCACGGGTGGAGCCGGGGAACACATAGCGCGCCTCCAGGGCTCGCGAGCCCTCGTTGCGGTACTGCTGGATGACCTTGACGTTGGCGATCACGCCCAGCACCTGCACCTCCACGCGGGTGGATTTAAGCGGCAGGCCGTCGACGCCCGGCTCGGCGTTGTCCACGGCGAAATAGGGGCTTTCGCCACGCTCCGAGGCCTCCTCGGCCAGGCACGGCGACACGCCGGCCAGGGTGAGGAACAGCGCCAGCAGCCAACGGCCGGGCGAGAGGGAAAGCAGGGGCAGGCGATACATGCGGCGCACTCCGGGAAAAGGTTCGTGCAGCCATGCTCCCGCCCCCGTGTGGACGCAGTTTGCAGCGCCCGTGGAGATTGTGTGGAAATACGTCACCGCTGCTGAGCGAGGCGACCCTTGCGACCGACAGTCGTCGCCCCGCCCCGCAGACGCCCCATGCAAGCCGCGCACAGCCTGCGCAGACGCATCGCCCTGCTGGGCGATGCCCTGGAGCTGGGCGGCCAGGCGCTTTATCGCGCGCTTGGCACGAGGGACGAAACCTTAGGCGCTCAGCCCGAGCGTCCGGCCTGAGAGACAAGGGGATAGAGGGAAGGCCGTTCGCGAATGAACTCGTTCCTGCCGGAGCGGCGCTTGGCGTCTGACGTGGCCTCTACAACAAGCGAAGCGCGACTGCCCGGCCGCGCTCAGGAATACTCATGCGCCGGGCGCATCGGCAGCCAGCCCCACCTGGTTGCGGCCGTTGTTCTTGGCCAAGTACAACCCCTGGTCGGCACGGTCGACCAGCATCAGCGAAACCTGGCCCGCCTTGGGCGTGAGGGTTGAAACGCCGATGCTGACGCTCAGCGAAGCCCCGTCCTGGGGCAGGTCATGAGGGATGCCGAGTGCCTCCACCGCACGCCGTACCTTTTCAGCCAGCAGGCGTGCGCCACCGCTGGAAGTGCCCGGCAGGACCATGGCGAACTCCTCGCCGCCATAACGCGCGGCCATGTCGGAGGAGCGCGTGCAGGACTCGCGCAGGGTCTCGGCCACGCGGCGCAGGGCGTCATCCCCGGCGACATGGCCGAAGTGATCGTTGTAGCCCTTGAAATAGTCCACATCGATCATCAGCAGGGACAACGAGGTCTGCTCGCGGAAGGCACGGCGCCATTCCATTTCGAGGTACTCGTCGAAGTGACGGCGGTTGGACAGGCCGGTGAGGCCGTCGGAGTTCATCAGC
Source organism: Pseudomonas sp. Pc102 (assembly GCF_018408275.1). NCBI lineage: Bacteria > Pseudomonadati > Pseudomonadota > Gammaproteobacteria > Pseudomonadales > Pseudomonadaceae > Pseudomonas > Pseudomonas sp. Pc102. The sequence goes on from NZ_AP021905.1 coordinate 5,117,826, forward strand.
CGCTGCAGCACCAGGTTGGCCTCCAGCAACTGCTGCTGGCTCTCGCGCAGGGCACGGTAGGCCTCGTCGCGCTGTTGCAGGGCGAGATAGGAACGCGAGTGATAGCGGATACGCGCCACCAGCTCGATGGAGTCGGGCAGCTTGACCAGGTAGTCGTTGGCACCGGCGGCGAATGCGGTGCTCTTGACCGCCGCATCATCGCGAGTGGACAGCACGATGATCGGTACATCGCGCAGTTCGGCGGCGGCTCGATAGTCGGCCAGCAGACTGATGCCGTCGACGCCGGGCATCACCAGGTCCTGGAGGATCACCGTCGGCCGTATCTGGCGGGCCACCTCGACGGCCGTCTGCGGGTCCGCACAGAAATGGAAGTCGATTCCGGCCTCATCGGCCAGGGCGCGGCGCAACGCCTCGCCGATCATCGCCTGATCATCGACCAGCAGCACCATCACCTTGTTTTCGGTAATCGAGTGCATTTCGGCCTGATTGCGATAGGGGTAATGCATAACGTTCTCCGGGCCCACTGGCCTTGCGCGACACGCACACTACATCGAGGTGCGCGGCCCATGATAATGCGTGTCACGGGTAGGCCGCCGTCAAAAAATATGTCACCCCGGGTAGCGCCCCGGGCAGCCGTCATCGCGAGAACGCTTCCACGAGCCTCGGTGCGATCCGCTGCAAGGGCAGGATTTCCACGGCGGCATCCAGCGCTGCCGCCGCCTTGGGCATGCCGTATACGGCGCTGCTCGCCTGGTCCTGGGCAATGGTGAGAAAGCCCCGATCACGCATGGCCTTGAGCCCCTGCGCACCATCACGGCCCATGCCGGTGAGCAACACGCCCACCGCGTCGCCCCGCCAATGCGCCACCAGGCTGTCGAAGAACACGTCGATGGAAGGCCGGTAGACGTGGCTGCGAGGCTCCTCGGTATAGGCCAGCTCACCATTGCGCAGCAGGCGCATGTGGTTATTGGTGCCCGCCAGCATCACGTGGCCGGGTTGCGGCTGTTCGCCCTCGCGAGCCAGGCGTACCGGCAGGCTGGACTCGCTGCCCAGCCACTCGGCCATGCCGGCGGCGAAGGTCTCGTCGACGTGCTGCACCAGCATCACCGCCGGCGCGAAGTCGGCGGGCAGTTGCTTGAGCAACTGCGCCAGGGACGCGGGCCCGCCGGCCGAGGCACCGATGGCCACCAACTGCCGACACGGAGGCTCGCGGACCTTGCGGTTCCCCACGCGCTGCCCGATCAACCAGCCTATGTTCTGGATCTTGCGCAGCAGTGCCGAGGCATCGCGCTCGTGGTCGCCACCCAGTGCGGGCGTGTCCACGGCGTCCAGCGCCCCCTGCCCCATCGCCTCGAAAACACGGTGGATGTTCTGCTCCTTGTCGACCGTGACGATGAGGATCGCGCAAGGCGACTGAGCCATGATCCGCCGGGTCGCCTCGGTGCCGTCCATCTCGGGCATCAGCAGATCCATCAGCACCAGGTCCGGGGTGTCCTCCTGGCAGTAGCGCACCGCCTCGACGCCGTTGCCCGCGATCCAGACGATCTGGTGAGCAGGTTCCCGGGCCAGCGCACGGCGCAGCGCCTCGACGGCCAGGGGCATGTCGTTGGCGATTCCTATCCTCATCCCTGTGCCTCTCCGATCAGCACGACCACCGCGTCCAGCAACGCTTCGTCATGGAAACTGGCCTTGGCCAGATAATAGTCGGCACCGGCATCCAGGCCACGGCGGCGGTCTTCTTCACGGTCCTTGTAGGACACCACCATCACCGGCAGCGATTGCAGCCGACTGTCACGACGCACCAGGGTCACCAGTTCGATCCCGTCCATGCGCGGCATGTCGATGTCGGTGATCAGCAGGTCGAAGGCTTCCGCGCGCAACGCGTTCCAGCCGTCCATGCCATCCACCGCCACCGCCACCTCGTAGCCGCGACCGAGCAGCAGCTTGCGCTCGAGCTCGCGCACGGTGAGCGAGTCATCCACCACCAGCACACGCTTGCGGCGATGGCCGGCGCCTTGCCGGGTCGAGCCGCCGACGCGCTCCAGGCGACCGCTGCCAAGCAGCTTGCCGACCGACTTGAGCATGTCCTCGACATCGAGGATCAGCACCGGCGTGCCATCGTCCAGCAGCGCACCGGCGGAGACGTCCCGGACCTTGCCCAGGCGCGGGTCCAGCGGCATCACCACAAGGGTGCGCTCGCCGATGAAGCGATCGACGACGATGCCGTAGAGCGCCTCACGCTCCCGCACCAGCACCACCGCCAGTCCGTCCTCGCCGGCAGTGCCCTCCGGACGCTGCAACACCTGACTGGCGGCTACCAGGCCGACATGCCGCTCCTCATGCCAGAAATGTTGACGGCCTTCGAGCTGCACCAGCGCCTCGGCGGGCACGCGGGTCATGCGTTCGATGTGGGCCAGAGGGAAGGCGTAGGCCTCGCCGCCGATATCCACCACCAGACTGCGCACCACCGACAGGGTCAACGGCACCTCCAGGTGAAAACGGGTGCCTTCGCCCTGGCGTTGCTCCATGCGCACGCCACCGCGCAGTTGGCGAACCATGTGCTGCACGGCATCCAGCCCGACGCCGCGACCGGACACCTCGGTGACCTGATCACGCATGCTGAAGCCGGGCAGGAAGAGGAACGCCAGCAGTTCCTCCTCGCTGAGCAGTGCGCCGGTATCGGCGTTGGCGAAACCCCGTTCGATGACTGCCGCGCGCAGACGCTCCAGGTCGACGCCAGCGCCATCGTCGCGCAGTTCCAGCACCAGCATGCCGGCGTGATGGCGCGCGCTCAGGAGGATGCACCCTTCCTCGGGCTTGCCGCGGCCGATCCGCTGCGCGGGGCTTTCGATGCCATGGTCCACGGCATTGCGCAGCAGGTGGGTGAGCGGCGCTTCGAGCTTCTCCAGCACGTCGCGGTCGACCTGGGTGTTCTCGCCTTCGATATCCAGGCGCACCTGCTTGCCGAGGGAACGGCCGAGATCACGCAGCATGCGCGCCTGGCCGGTCAGCACGTCGGCGAACGGGCGCATGCGCGAGGCCAGCGCGGCGTCGTACATCAACTGCGCGCGCTGGCCGCCCTGCCAGCCGAATTCATCGAGGTCGGCCATGTGCCGGGCGAGCATCTGCTGGCACTCACCGAGCAACTGCCGGGCCTCGGCGAGCATGGCGCGGGAGGGAGCGTCCATGGCATCGTCCTGCACCGCCTCGCGTACCCCGTCGAGAGTCCGCGCCGCATTGGCCTGCAGGCGCTTGAGGCGTTGCAACGCATCGCCCAGGGGCTTGATGCGCTGGAACTCCACCAATGACTTGCTGGAGATGTCCAGCAGGTGATCGAGGCGCTCGGCGCTCACCCGCAGAACCCGGTCGCGGCTCTCTCCAGCCGATGGAGCGGATGCCACGGGCTCCTCCTCGGGCGGAACCACGGCGGGCGGCCCAGCGGGTTCGGCAGCGGGCTCGTGACGGGCCACCGGCTCGCGGGGGGCCATGCGCTGCCCGCTGGCGAGGCCCTGCAGGCGCTCCACCAGGGCATCTATATCCGCACGACCGTCCTTGCCAGCCCAATCGACGCCAGCCGCGGACCCCAGGCGCAGCAGCAGGTCGGACCCCTGCAGCAACGCGTCGACATGCTCGGATTGCAGCTGCAGGCGGCCCTCCTGAGCGCCCACCAGGCAGTCCTCCATCACGTGGGCGATGCGCACACCAGCCTCGATGCCGACGATACGCGCAGCCCCCTTGAGCGAGTGGGCGGCGCGCATGCAGGCTTCGAGCTGGTCGGCCTGACGCGGGTTGCGCTCCAGCACCATCAGCCCGCTGCTGAGTACCTGGGTCTGTGCCTCGGCCTCCAGCTTGAACAGCTCCAGCAGCGACGCGTCGCGCATCTGGTCCGGCGTCATCCGAGGCTCCTGGCGATGGCCTGCTGCAACATTGCGTCGTCCAGCAGGGTGATACTGCGCCCTCGCCACTGCACCACGCCGGCGGCGAAGGGCCGGGCTACCTGGGCAGCGCCGCGGCCACCCTCCAACACGGCGCGCAGGGGAATGGCATGGATCCCGTCGACCTCATCCACCGGCGCCACCACGGGGCCATCCGCGCTGGCGACGATCAGCATGCGCGGCACCACGCGGCGCTCCGGTGCAACGCCACCCCCCGGCTCCAGGCCGAGCACTTCCACCAGCGACAGGCAGGCCACCAGGGCGCCGCGCACGTTGGTCACGCCAAGCAGGCCCAGGGAGCGCTGGTGCGGCAGGGAGTGGATCAGCGACTGCGGCGCCACTTCGACCAGCTGTCGCGTGGCGAGCCCCAGCCAGGCATCGCCAAGGCGGAAGACCAGAGTCGAGCGGGTCTCGCCGAGATCTTCTTCAACGGGCGCCTGCTCCTCCTCCATCTCGCGATGCAGTGCATAGCGGTCCAGCAGCCGGGTGGCCGCCGCCGCATGCACCTCGCAGTTGCGGCAGTGGATATGGTCCTGCAGGCGTTCGCAGCTCTTGTCGCCGTGCACGCCGATACGGTTCCAGCAGTCGTCGATGGGTGCCTGCGCGCTTTCGTCCAGGCTTACGACGCGGCTATCGATCATGGTCGTTCACTCCACGGCTGGCACGCTCTTGCAACCGCCGGGCACCCGCCAGGTCGCCGCGCGCGGCGAGCAGCGCCGCCAGGTGGGCCAGGGCCTCGGCATGACCGGGCTCCAGGTAGAGGGTCTTGCGGTAGTAGTCCTGCGCCTCGCGCTGCTGGCCGGCCACATCGCAGAGCAGGCCAAGCCAGTAGAACACCGCCGCCGACGGACCATGAGCAGCCAGGTGGCGCTCGCAGGCGGCGCGGGCCTCGACGCTGCTACCGGCGTTGGCCAGCCGGGCGATCTCCAACAGCTCGCCAGCGGCCTCCTGGCCGCGTGCGACCGGTGCCGGGCGCGGGGCAACGGGCGTCGGGCGGAACGCTGGCGGGGCAGCCCTTCGGGGGGCTGGGGCAGGCGCCGGAGCGGAAGCGACCCGTGGACTCGGCGCGACGGCGCGCGGCGCCCTGGCCACGCCCGGCAGGAACACGAAGGACTGTGGCAAATCCAAAGCACGCATGCCGTCCTGGCTCAGCAGGCTGGCTTCGGCGGGGCCGACGAACAGCGCTCCGTCGGGACACATCAGACGCTTGAGCACCGCCAGCACCTGGCTCTGGGTGGGCCGGTCGAAGTAGATCAGCAGGTTGCGGCAGAACACGAAGTCATAGGGCGCCTCGCCCGCCAACAGGCCCGGCCCCAGCAAATTGCCATGGCGGAAGTTCACCTTGCGCCGGACCTGCTCGGTGAGGACGTGGCCCTCCTCGACGGGCAGGAAGTGGCGATCGCGGAAGCCCAGCTCCTCGCCACGGAACGAGTTGCGCCCGTAGACGGCCTGGCGCGCGCGCTCCAGCACCTTCTCGCTGACGTCCAGCGCATCCACCTGGAACAGTGCCGGGGCAAAGCCCGCATCGAGCAGTGCCATGACGATGGAGTACGGCTCCTCGCCACTGGAGCAGGGCAGGCTCAGCACCCGCAGCGGGCGCCCGGAGGCGAGGCGCGGCAGGCGCTCGAAGGCCAGCCGGGCCAGGGCCACGAAAGACTCGGGGTAGCGGAAGAACCAGGTCTCGGGAACCACGACGGCCTCGACCAGGGCCTGCTGCTCACCGTGGGACGACTCCAGGCTCAGCCAGTACTCGTCCACGTCCCGGCAACCACTGGCCTGCATGCGCAGGTGTATGGCGCGCTCCACCAGCTCGCGGCCGACCGAGTCGACGTCAAGGCCGATGCGCTCCTTGAGCAGACGCTCGAAGCGCGGGGTCATGATGTGGCCTCCGCATCGGCCGGGAACAGCAGCGCGCGTGCCTCTTCACCGAGCAGCTCGGCGACCTCGACACGCTGCACCAGTCCTTGGGTGCTGCGCAACACCGGCCCCAGGTAGCGCGCTTCGCCCCCATCCAGCCCGTAGTCCTGGAACTCCTCGGGTTGGCAGCGCAGGGTCTCGGTGGCCTGCTCCAGGACCAGGCCGAGACTGTGCCCGGCGTAGCGCACCATCACCAGTCGGGTGCTGGTACGCGGGCGGGCGGGCTCGCCGAAAGCCAGGGCGCCGAGATCCAGAACCGGCACCGGCGCACCGCGCCAGTCGAAAACGCCAGCCACCCAGGCAGGCGCCTCGGGCAGGCGCTTGAGACGGCGCAGGGGCATCACCTCCAGCACGTCGCGTACGTCCAGGGCATAGCGGTCGCTGCCCATGCCGAACAGCAGGTAGAGCTGCCCACGACGGGGCTGCTGGCCAGTCGCGCGGGTCGTCATCTCAGACCTTGAAGCGGCTGACGCCGGCCCGCAGGCCCTGGGCGACGTGGTTGAGCTCATCGATCGCGGAGCTGGCCTGACGCAAGGACTCCACCGTCTGCCCCGAAGCCTCGCCCAGCTGCACCAGGGCCTGGTTGATCTGTTCGGCGCCGGTGGATTGCGCCTGCATGCCTTCGTTGACCATCTGCACACGCGGCGCCAGGGCCTGCACCTGCTGGATGATCTGCGACAGCTGCTCGCCGACCTGGCCGACCTCGGACATGCCGCGGCGCACCTCCTCGGAGAACTTGTCCATGCCCATCACCCCGGCCGAGACGGCAGACTGGATCTCGCGCACCATCTGTTCGATGTCGTAGGTGGCCACGGCCGTCTGGTCGGCCAGGCGGCGCACCTCGGTCGCCACCACGGCGAACCCGCGGCCGTACTCGCCGGCCTTCTCCGCCTCGATGGCGGCGTTGAGGGACAGCAGGTTGGTCTGGTCGGCGACCTTGACGATGGTGGTGACCACCTGATTGATGTTGCCGGCCTTCTCGTTGAGGATCGCCAGCTTGGCGTTGACCAGGTCGGCGGCGCCCATCACCTGGTGCATGGTCTCCTCCATTCGCGCCAGACCCAGCTGGCCGGAGCCGGCCAGGGTGGAGGTCTGCTCGGCGGCGCCGGAAACCTCGGTCATGGTGCGCACCAGGTCCCGCGACGTGGCGGCGATCTCACGTGAAGTGGCCCCGATCTCCGTAGTGGTGGCAGCCGTCTCAGTGGCGGTGGCCTGCTGCTGGCGCGTCGTCGCGGCGATCTCGGTCACCGAAGTGGTGACCTGCACCGATGAGCGCTGAGCCTGGGATACCAGGCTCTTCAACTCCTCCGCCATGCTGTTGAAACCGGTCTCGATGGAGTCGAACTCATCCTTGCGCCCGAGGTGCAGGCGCGCGGTGAGATCGCCCGAGGCGAGCGCCTGGAGGTTCTGCACCACACGCTGCACCGGCTCGGTGATGGCACGCACCAGCAGCGCCCCACAGACGAAGGCGGCGGCGATGGCCAGGAGCACCGAGACGATCATGCTCAGCTCCGCATTGCGCACGGCGTCGACAATGTCGCCGGTCGCCCCCTCAGCGGTCTTGCGGTTGTAGCTGATGAGTTCGGTGAGGCCGTTGCGGCCTTCGTTCCATATCTTGGTCAGGTCATCGGTGAGCAGCGAGCGGGCTTCGCCCAGCCGCTTCTGCTGGTGCAGCTCGATGACCGTGGAGAGGACCGCGTCATAGCGCTTGCGGCTCTGGTTGAAGTTTTCCAGGAGCGTCTCGTCGTTGCTGTCACTGATGGTCTTGCGGTACTCCGCCAGGGCAGCATCGAGCCTCTCGTCCAGCAGGCGCAGCTTGTCCTGATCCACCTTCTCCAGCGGTTGGTCGGAGGCGCCTACGCGCTCCAGGGTCTGGATGAACACGTCGGTCCAGGCGCTGCGCACCTGGGTGATGAGGAACATGCCGGGCATGGCGTTATCCGCCAGGCGCTCCGCCCCCTTCTGCACCGTGAACAAGCGCACATAGGACGCGATGGCCATCAGCAGCATGATCGCGATGATGATGGCGAAACTCGCCTGGATTCGTAGCCGCACCGACCAGTTCTTCACGTAGACCCCCGCTTGTCAAACCCTGTCGTTTACCGCGCCGGACATCGCGCGCGTCGTCATTGAGCGGCGACTCTAGAGACTCGCCCCACGTCCTTGCAAGACAAAGCGCAACGGGGCATCAGCCCTTTGGCGGGCCCGCCTGGAAGTCTGGCAGAAACGAGAAATTGTGCTGGGCGTGTTGGGAGGATGGGCGGCGCCACAGCCGAGCGAGGACATCGGTGTTCGGCGAGCACCGCGAAGCCCATCATGGGGTGCCAGGGCCCGGCTTCGCCCGGTGGAGGTAAAGGGCGACCTCCACCCGACGCAGCGGTCGTGTCCATTCGGCGGACGGTGCGGGGGCGACTTCAGCCGCCCAACGGCGCACAGCGACACCCTGTAGGAGCGAATTCATTCGCGATCGGACGTGCAGGCAGTCTGCAGGGACCTAGCTGACCTGCAATTCCTGGCGGACCTGGCTTTCCAGCTCGGTCTTCAGGTCGGGGTCGAGCTTGAGCTGGCGGGCCAGTTCGTCGAGGTAGGCGCGCTCCATGAAGTGCTCCTCATCCACCATCAGCACGCTGGCGAGGTACATCTCCGCCGCCATTTCCGGCGTGCATGCGGCGCGGGCCACATCGGCGGGGTCCAGCGGCTTGTTCAGCTCCAGTTCAAGCCAGGAGCGCAGCTCGGCATCCTGGGTCAGCTTGCCCAGCTCGCCCTCGATCAGTTGGCGCTCGCGGGCATCGACATGACCATCGGCCTTCGCCGCCGCCACCAGCGCCTTGAGGACGGCCTGGCTGTGCTGCTCGGCCTGGGGCGCAGGCAGGCGATCGAGGGTCTGCGGCTCGCCCTGGGGCGCCCCCGCCTGCTTGGCCTGCCAGTTGCCATAGGCCTTGTAGGCCAGCACGCCGAGTGCGGCCAGGCCGCCATAGGTCAGCGCCTTGCCGCCGAGCTTGCGCGCACTCTTGTTGCCCAGCAGCAGGCCCAGCGCACCGGCCGCCAGCGCGCCGCCACCGGCACCACCGAGCAGGCTGCCGAGGTTGCCGCCCACGCCGCCGGAGCCACCGCCTGCGAAGCCGCCGGACTTGCCACCGGTCTTCTGTTGCAGCAGGTCCTGGCCGGATTTGAGCAGTTGATCGAGCAATCCACGGGTGTTCATCACAACCTCCTTCGGTGGGCGAATCTTCTGATGGACTGCACTCTAGCCGCCGAGTTTCCGAGCACGTAAGCGCCGGATTGCTTCGGGATATTGCCGCTGGGCCGGGAGCCCCCGTCCGATGAATCGGCACAAGGCATATGTCGGATGCGGGGCGTACCTGAAGCCTGCAACCGCGCTCCGTTCATACCGGCATACACCGAGTCCGTAGGGTGGGTAGAGCGAAGCGAAACCCACGCGGTGGAGGTAGCAACCTCCTCATTCAGCCCCGCCACCGTGCCCGGCTGTAGAGCTTCGCGAGCAGAGCTCACTCCTACAGGGAGGGAGGGGAGCGTGGCTTTATCGTGCCGGCATTCGATAAAAAAGAATCCCCCACTCGATTTTCGATAAACCATACTGTCGCTCGGCATTTTCCACCTGCGGAACCCCGCCCCATGATGACCCTGCGCCAGATCCGCCACTTCATCGCCGTCGCCGAGACGGGCTCCATCTCCGCCGCCGCCCAGGCGGTCTTCATCTCCCAGTCCACCCTGACCCTGGCCATCCAGCAGCTGGAGGAGGAGATCGGCGTCAGCCTGTTCAACCGCCACGCCAAGGGCATGTCCCTGACCCACCAAGGCCACCAGTTCCTGCGCCAGGCGCACCTGATCCTGGCGACCGTGGACAACGCCAAGCGCAGCCTGCAGCAGAGCACCGACCAGGTGGCCGGCAGCCTCACCATCGGCGTGACCAGCCTGGTCGCCGGCTATTACCTGGCCGACCTGATCACTCGCTTCCAGCGCGCCTACCCCAACGTGAAGACCCGCGTGGTGGAGGACGAGCGCCCCTACATCGAGCACCTGCTGGTGAGCGGCGAGATCGATGTCGGTGTGCTGATCCTCTCCAACCTGGAAGACCGCCACGCCCTGCAGACCGAGGTGCTGACCCACTCGCCCCACCGTCTCTGGCTGCCGGCCCAGCACCCGCTGCTGGAGCACGACAGCATCAGCCTGGCGGACGTCGCCAGCGAGCCGCTGATCCAGCTAAACGCCGACGAGATGGGCCTGCACACCCAGCGCATCTGGTCCCGCGCCGGCCTCACGCCCCAGGTGACCCTGCGTACCGCCTCGGTGGAAGCGGTGCGCAGCCTGGTGGCGGCCGGGCTCGGCCTGTCGATCCAGCCGGACATGACCTACCGCCCCTGGTCCCTGGAGGGCGACATCATCGAGGCGCGCCCGCTGGTGGACCTGGGCGAACCGCTGGACGTGGGCCTGGCCTGGCGTCGCGGCACCGCGCGGCCGCCGCTGGTGGACCCCTTCCTCACCCTGGCCCGCGAACAGCCGAACGCCCGCAAGCCTTCGATTTAATCGAACGCCGCTTTCAATATTTAGAATTTGTCGACCTCAAGCCCGCCCACTAGGCTCTGCTTCCTATAAACAGAGTCATGCCGGGCGCCGCCAGGAGCACCGCCATGACTGAAGAACAAAAACCCAGGAAGAAAAGAGCCTCGAAGATGGCCGGCACTGCGAGCACGCCCACCCTGCATTCCCATTTGCTGATCGATGGCCGGCTGGTCATCGGTGAAGGCCTGGTCGAGCCCATCCTCAACCCCGCCACCGGGGAAACCCTGATCGCCATCGCCGAGGCCTCCATCGAGCAGGTGGAAGCCGCCGTCCTCGCCGCGCACAAGGCCTTCGCCGGCTGGTCCCGCACCACCCCCGCGCAACGCGCCGCCGCCCTGCTGGCCATCGCCGACGCGGTCGAGGCCAACGCCGAGCAACTGGCCCGCCTGGAATCGCTGAACTGCGGCAAGCCGCTGCACCTGGCGCGCCAGGACGACATCCCCGCCACCGCCGACGTGTTCCGCTTCTTCGCCGGCGCCGTGCGCTGCCAGCAGGGCCAGCTCGCCGGGGAGTACGTGCCCGGCCACACCAGCATGGTGCGCCGCGACCCGGTGGGCGTGGTCGCCTCCATCGCGCCCTGGAACTACCCCCTGATGATGGCCGCCTGGAAGATCGCCCCGGCGCTGGCGGCCGGCAACACCCTGGTGTTCAAGCCCTCCGAACACACCCCGCTGTCGATTCTGGCCCTGGCCCCGGCCCTGGCGGAGATCCTCCCGGCCGGGGTGATCAACATCGTCTCCGGCGGTGGCGAAGGCGTCGGTAGCCACCTGGTCAGCCACCCCAGGGTGCGCATGGTCTCGCTCACCGGCGACATCGTCACCGGGCAGAAGATCCTCCAGACCGCCGCCCGCACGCTCAAGCGCACCCACCTGGAACTGGGCGGCAAGGCCCCGGTGATCGTCTGCAACGACGCCGACCTCGAAGCCGTGGTCCAGGGCGTGCGTGCCTATGGCTACTACAACGCCGGGCAGGACTGCACCGCCGCCTGCCGCATCTATGCCCAGGCCGGCATCCACGACCGCCTCGTCAGCGAGCTGGGCGACGCCGTGGCCAGCCTGCGCTTCGCCCGCAAGCGCGACCAGGACAACGAGATCGGCCCGCTGATCAGCTCGCGCCAGCGCGACCGCGTGGCCAGCTTCGTCGAGCGCGCCCTCGGCCAGCCGCACATCGAGCGCGTCACCGGTGCCGCCGTGCATTCCGGCGCCGGCTTCTACTACCAGCCCACCCTGCTGGCCGGCTGCAAGCAGGGCGACGAGATCGTCCAGCGCGAAGTGTTCGGCCCGGTGGTGACCGTGACCCGCTTCGACCAGCTCGACCAGGCGCTGGACTGGGCCAACGACTCCGAGTACGGCCTGGCCTCCTCGGTGTGGACGCAGAACCTCGACAAGGCCTTCCAGCTGGCCAACCGCCTGCAGTACGGCTGCACCTGGATCAACACCCATTTCACCCTGGCCAGCGAGATGCCCCATGGCGGGCTGAAGCGCTCCGGCTATGGCAAGGACCTGTCCAGCGACTCGTTGCAGGACTACAGCGTGGTGCGCCACATCATGGCGCGCCACGGCCAGGACTTCTAAAACAACAAAGGCCGGAAGGCCCGCGAAACGACGTTCAACTGCCCCGACCAATAACTAGTCAACAAGAGGGAACATCAATGTCCGCGCGCAAAACCGCTCTGCTCAGTGCGCTTACCACCGCCCTGCTGGCCAGCGCCAGCCTGCAGGCCGCCGAGCCCCTGAAACAAGTCGGCACTGGCGAAGGCCAGCTCGACATCATCGCCTGGCCGGGCTACATCGAACGCGGCCAGACCGACAAGAACTACGACTGGGTCAGCCAGTTCGAGCAGGACAGCGGCTGCAAGGTCAACGTCAAGACCGCCGCCACCTCCGACGAGATGGTCAGCCTCATGGCCAAGGGTGGCTACGACCTGGTCACCGCCTCGGGCGACGCCTCGCTGCGCCTGATCTACGGCAAGCGCGTGCAGCCGATCAACACCGCGCTGATCCCCAACTGGAAGAACCTCGACGAGCGCCTGAAGGACGCGCCCTGGTACACGGTGGACGGCCAGCACTACGGCTCGCCCTACCAGTGGGGCCCGAACGTGCTGATGTACAACACCAACACCTTCAAGGAAGCCCCCACCAGCTGGGCGACCCTCTTCGAGGCCCAGGACCTGCCCGACGGCAAGGCCAACAAGGGTCGCGTGCAGGCCTATGACGGCCCGATCTACATCGCCGACGCCGCCCTCTACCTGAAGGCCACCCAGCCGGCCCTGGGCATCCAGGACCCCTACGAGCTGAACGAGGCGCAGTACGCCGCCGTGCTCGACCTGCTGCGCAAGCAGCACGCGCTGATCCACCGCTACTGGCACGACACCACGGTGCAGATGAGCGACTTCAAGAACGAAGGCGTGGTCGCCTCCAGCGCCTGGCCCTACCAGGTCAACGCCCTGCAGCTGGAGAAGCAGCCGATCGCCTCCGTGGTACCGAAGGAAGGCGCCACCGGCTGGGCCGACACCACCATGCTGCACGCCGAGGCCAAGCACCCCAACTGCGCCTACAAGTGGATGAACTGGTCCCTGGAACCCAAGGTCCAGGGTGACGTCGCCGCCTGGTTCGGCTCCCTCCCTGCCGTTCCCGCCGGCTGCAAGGCCAGCGAGCTGCTCGGCGCCGAAGGCTGTGCCACCAACGGCTTCGACAACTTCGACAAGATCGCCTTCTGGAAGACCCCGCAGGCCCAGGGCGGCAAGTTCGTGCCCTATAGCCGATGGACCCAGGACTATATCGCCATCATGGGCGGCCGCTGAAAAACACTCAGCCCGCTGCTGCGCGTGCCTGATCCGTGTTCGGGCAGTGCTCGGAATCCTCACGTACGGTCGTACGCTCCGGTTCCTGTGCGCTGGCCAACCACGGCTGAGGCCCGCTCGCGACGTGGGCTGAACGTTTTTTCCAGCCTCTTTCGAAGTGCCTCCCTCTCCTTGCAGGAGACGGGGGATAGATGAACAGCAGTACCTGAAGTTTTCCCCTCGCCTGCGGGCGGGGGGCCGTTTCGCCACACCTGCACCCTTTTCGCTTTACCGGAGCACCGCACCATGACGCTTGCAGTCCAGTTCACCCAGGTTTCCCGTCTCTTCGGCGAGGTCAAGGCCGTCGACCGGGTATCCATCGATATCCAGGACGGCGAGTTCTTTTCCATGCTCGGCCCATCCGGTTCCGGCAAGACCACCTGCCTGCGCCTGATCGCCGGCTTCGAGCAGCCCAGCTCGGGTTCCATCCGCATCCATGGCGAGGAGGCCGCCGGCCTGCCGCCCTACCAGCGCGACGTCAATACCGTGTTCCAGGACTACGCGCTGTTCCCCCACATGAACGTGCGTGACAACGTCGCCTATGGCCTGAAGGTCAAGGGCGTCGGCAAGTCCGAGCGCCTGAACCGCGCCGAAGAGGCCCTGGGCATGGTGGCCCTAGCCGGCTACGGCGACCGCAAGCCGGCGCAGCTCTCCGGTGGCCAGCGCCAGCGCGTGGCCCTGGCCCGCGCCCTGGTCAACCGCCCCCGCGTGCTGCTGCTGGACGAACCCCTGGGCGCACTGGACCTGAAGCTGCGCGAGCAGATGCAGAGCGAGCTGAAGAAGCTGCAGCGCCAGCTGGGCATCACCTTCATCTTCGTCACCCACGACCAGAGCGAGGCGCTGTCGATGTCCGACCGCGTGGCAGTGTTCAACAAGGGCCGCATCGAGCAGGTCGACACCCCGCGCAACCTCTACATGCAGCCGGCCACGCCCTTCGTCGCCGAGTTCGTCGGCACCTCCAACGTGCTGCGCGGTGCCGTGGCCCTGGAGCTGACCGGCAACGAGCAGCCCTTCTCCATCCGCCCCGAGCACATCCGCTTCGCCACCGGCGAGGCCGCCCTGGCCGGCGAGGTGCAGATCAGCGGCCTGCTGCACGATATCCAGTACCAGGGCGCCGCCACCCGCTACGAGCTGCGCCTGGATAACGGCCAGAACCTGTGCATCAGCCAGGCCAACAACCAGTGGCAGGCCGCCGCGCCGTCGTTCCAGCCGGGCGAACGCATCACCGTGCGCTGGGCGCGCGAGGCCATGGTGCAACTGAGCGAGGGCGTGTGACATGAACGCGACCCTCACCGCCCAGGCACAGGCCGCCCCCAGCGGGGCCATGCGGCGCCTGTCCAACCTGCTCTACCGCCGGCCGACGCTGTACCTGTCGATGCTGCTGATCCCGCCGCTGCTGTGGTTCGGCGCCATCTACCTGGGCTCGTTGCTGAGCCTCTTGTGGCAGGGCTTCTACACCTTCGACGACTTCACCATGGCGGTGTCCACGGACCTGACCCTGGCGAACTTCTCGGCGCTGTTCCAGGCCGCCAACTTCGACATCATCCAGCGCACCCTGGCCATGGCCGTGGCGGTGTCGATCGCCAGCGGCATGCTGGCCTTCCCCATCGCCTACTACATGGCGCGCTATACCACGGGCAAGACCAAGGCGTTCTTCTACATCGCGGTGATGATGCCCATGTGGGCCAGCTACATCGTCAAGGCCTACGCCTGGACCCTGCTGCTGGCCAAGGGCGGCGTGGCCCAGTGGTTCGTCCAGCAGTTCGGACTGGAGCCGGTGCTGCAGTTCATCCTCGGCATCCCCGGCGTCGGCGGCAGCACCTTGTCCACTTCGCACCTGGGACGCTTCCTGGTGTTCGTCTACATCTGGCTGCCGTTCATGATCCTGCCGATCCAGGCCTCCCTGGAGCGCCTGCCGCCGAACCTGCTGCAAGCCTCTGCCGACCTCGGTGCCAAGCCCCGCCAGACCTTCCTGCAGGTGGTGCTGCCGCTGTCGATCCCGGGCATCGCCGCCGGCTCGATCTTCACCTTCAGCCTGACCCTGGGCGACTTCATCGTGCCGCAACTGGTGGGCCCGCCCGGCTACTTCATCGGCAGCATGGTCTACGCCCAGCAGGGTGCCATCGGCAACATGCCCATGGCCGCCGCCTTCACCCTGGTGCCGATCGTGCTGATCGCCGTGTACCTCTCCATCGTCAAACGTCTGGGGGCATTCGATGCACTCTGAGAAAGCTTCCTGGGGCCTGAAAGCGGCCGCCTGGGGCGGGCTGGTGTTCCTGCACTTCCCGATCCTGATCATCTTCCTCTACGCCTTCAACACCGAGGACGCGGCCTTCAGCTTCCCGCCCAAGGGCTTCACCCTGCACTGGTTCAGCGTGGCCTTCGCCCGCGAGGACGTGCTGGAGTCGATCAAGCTGTCGCTGCAGGTCGCCTGCGTCGCCACGCTGATCGCCATGGTGCTCGGCACCCTGGCCTCGGCGGCGCTGTACCGGCGCAGCTTCTTCGGCAAGGAGAGCATCTCGCTGATGCTGATCCTGCCCATCGCCCTGCCCGGCATCATCACCGGCATCGCGCTGCTCTCGGCGTTCAAGAGCCTGGGCCTGGAGCCGGGGCTGCTGACCATCATCATCGGCCACGCCACCTTCTGCGTGGTGATCGTCCACAACAACGTGATCGCGCGTTTCCGGCGCATCTCCCACAGCCTCATCGAAGCCTCGATGGACCTGGGCGCCGACGGCTGGCAGACCTTCCGCTACATCATCCTGCCGAACCTCGGCTCGGCCCTGCTGGCGGGCGGCATGCTGGCCTTCGCGCTGTCCTTCGACGAGATCATCGTCACCACCTTCACCGCCGGCCACGAACGCACCCTGCCGCTGTGGCTGCTCAACCAGCTCAGCCGCCCGCGCGATGTGCCGGTCACCAACGTCGTCGCCATGCTGGTGATGCTGGTGACCATGCTGCCGATCCTCGGCGCCTACTACCTGACCAAGGGTGGCGAAGGCGTGGCCGGCAGCGGCAAGTGACACACCGCCCCCGTCACGACGGCGGGGGCCTCAACCCCGGATTCGCGAAACCCCGACTGGAGGATTCACCATGCAGACCAAACTCCTGATCAACGGCCAACTGGTCGCCGGCGAAGGCGCCGCGCAAGCCGTGCTCAACCCCGCCCGTGGCACCACCCTGGTGGACATCCCCGAAGCCAGCGAGGCCCAGGTCGACGCCGCCGTGCGCGCCGCCGACGCCGCCTTCGACGCCTGGTCGCAGACCTCGCCCAAGGACCGCTCCGCCCTGCTGCTCAAGCTCGCCGACCGCATCGACGCCGGCGCCGAGGAGCTGGCGCGCCTGGAATCGGACAACTGCGGCAAGCCCTACGCGGCCGCGCTGAACGACGAGCTGCCCGCCGTCGCCGACGTGTTCCGCTTCTTCGCCGGTGCCAGCCGCTGCATGAGCGGTTCCGCCGCCGGTGAATACCTGCCCGGCCACACCTCGATGATCCGCCGCGACCCGGTGGGCGTCATCGCCTCCATCGCGCCCTGGAACTACCCGCTGATGATGGCCGCGTGGAAGCTCGGCCCGGCACTGGCCGCCGGCAACACCGTGGTGCTCAAGCCCTCCGAGCAGACCCCGCTGACCGCGCTGAAGCTGGCCGAGTACCTGGCCGAGATCTTCCCCGCCGGCGTGGTCAACATCGTCTTCGGCCGCGGCCCCAGCGTCGGCGAGCCGCTGACCACCCACCCCAAGGTGCGCATGGTCTCGCTCACCGGCTCGGTGGCCACCGGCTCGCGCATCATCGCCGGCACCGCCGACACCGTTAAGCGCATGCACATGGAACTGGGCGGCAAGGCCCCGGTGATCATCTTCGACGACGCCGACATCGACGCCGCCGTGGAAGGCATCCGCACCTTCGGCTTCTACAACGCCGGCCAGGACTGCACCGCCGCCTGCCGCATCTACGCGCAGAAGGGCATCTACGAGAAGTTCGTCGAGAAGCTCGGCGCCGCCGTCTCCACCATCAAGTACGGCCTGCAGGACGACGCCGGCACCGAGCTCGGCCCGCTGATCACCGAGCAGCACCGCGAGCGCGTGGCCGGCTTCGTCGAGCGCGCCGCCGCCCAGCCGCACATCCGCATCGTTACCGGTGGCAAGAAGGTCGAAGGCCCCGGCTTCTTCTTCGAGCCCACGGTGATCGCCGATGCCCGCCAGGACGACGAGATCGTGCGCCGCGAAGTCTTCGGCCCGGTGGTCTCGGTCACAGCCTTCGACGACGAGGCGCAGGTGCTGGCCTGGGCCAACGACTCCGACTACGGCCTGGCCTCCTCCCTATGGACCGCCGACGTCGGCCGCGCCCACCGCCTCTCCGCGCGCCTGCAGTACGGCTGCACCTGGGTCAACACCCACTTCATGCTGGTCAGCGAGATGCCCCACGGCGGCGTGAAGCTGTCGGGCTACGGCAAGGACATGTCGATGTACGGATTGGAGGATTACACCGCCATCCGCCACGTCATGTTCAAACACTGACCCTGAGCTGTTGCGCTAGGCCAGGCGTTGTTGGAAGCCGGCTCGAAATGCTCATGTACAAACGTACATTCCGCTTTCTCGCCGTCTTCCGCCTAGCCTGGCCGTCGCTCACGACGCTCAGCCACTCAGCGCTCCGCACGCTTTTTTTGTGGGAGCGAATTCATTCGCGATCCGGCCCGCAGGGCCGGCAGGTAAACGGCTGGCCGCTGCGCGGCTTTCGTGAATGAATTCGCTCCCACAGATCCCTGCTCACCACAGGCTCCGCTTCAAACCGCTGCACCCCACCCCAGGAGAACCGAAATGCGAACCACCCTGCGTAGTTTCAGCTTCATCCTGCTGTGCGCCGCCACCGGCCTGGCCCAGGCCGCCGGTGATGCAAGGTCCGTCGTCGAGGGCTACATGGCCGCCTGGAATGCCCACGATGCGGACAAGGCCGCAACCTTCCTCGCCGAGGATGCGGAATACTTCGACGCCACCGTCGGCACCCCGCAGAAAGGCAAGGCCGCCGCCCGCGACAACGTCATCAAGGTGTTCATCGGCGCGGTGCCGGACCTGAAATGGAAGATGACCAGCGAGCCCATCGTCGGGCCCGACGGCATCGCCTTCCAGTGGGAGTTCAGCGGCACCAACAGCGGCGCCTGGGGCGCGGAAACCCCGGCCACGAACAAGGCCCTGAAGTTCGAAGGGGTCAGCTTCGTGCGCATCAAGGACGGCAAGATCGCCTACCAGGGCGACTACTACGACGCCCTCGGCTTCAATAAGCAACTGGGCTGGTAAGCCCGACGTGACGCCCGGCACGACCCGGGCGCCATGCATAAAAAACGACAACGCCTTGCAGGTACACCATGACCATCACCCGCCGCGACTTCCTCAACGGCGCTGCCCTCGCCATCGGCGCCGGACTCACTCCGCTGCAGCTGCTCCAGGCCGCCCCCTCCGGCCGCTACTACCCGCCCGCCCTCACCGGCCTGCGCGGTAGCCACCCCGGCGCCTTCGAGGTGGCGCACCAGATGGGCTGGGAAAAGAAGGTGTTCGATACCGACGGTCTGAAGATCGAGGAGGAATACGACCTGGTGGTGGTCGGCGGCGGCATCAGCGGCCTCGCCGCGGCCTGGTTCTACCGCCAGAAGCACCCGCAGGCGCGCGTGCTCATCGTCGAGAACCACGACGACTTCGGCGGCCACGCCAAGCGCAACGAATTCCAGGCCGGCGGACGGATGATCCTCGGCTACGGCGGCAGCGAAGCCTTCCAGTCGCCCAAGAGCCTCTACAGCAAGGAGGTCAACGGCCTGCTCAAGCAGCTGGGCGTAGACATCGACCGCTTCGAGACCGCCTTCGACCGCGACTTCTACCCGGGCCTGGGCCTGTCGCGCGGGGTGTTCTTCGACAAGGCCGGCTTCGGCCAGGACAAGCTGGTGACCGGCGACCCGACGCCGATGGTGGCCGACGACATCGCCCCGGAAAAACTCAACGCCCGCAGCTGGCGCGCCTTCATCGAGGACTTCCCGCTGCCGGAGGCCGATCGCCAGGCGTTGATCGACCTGCACGAGGCACCGCGCGACTACCTCGCCGGCAAGAGCCGCGAGGAGAAGGAAGACCACCTGGCCAAGACCAGCTACCAGGACTTCCTGCACAAGGACGTGGGCCTGAGCGAGGCGGCCACCCGCTATTTCCTCGCCCGCACCAACGATTTCTCGGCCCTGAGCATCGACGCCGTGGCCGCCGCCGACGCCTACTCGGTGGGCTTCCCCGGCTTCGCCGCCATGGACCTCTCCCCCGTCAGCGAAGAGGCCAAGGCGGAGATGGAAGAGCCGTACATCTACCACTTCCCGGACGGCAACGCGTCCCTGGCGCGCCTGCTGGTGCGCGGGTTGATCCCGGCCGTGGCAGCGGGCAAGGGCATGGACGACATCGTCCTCGCCGACTTCGACTACGCCCAGCTCGACCAGCCGGGCAGCCCGGTGCGCCTGCGCCTGAACAGCACCGTGGTCAGCGTGCGCAACCGCGACGGCGGCGTGGACGTCGGCTACAGCCGTGGCGGCCAGCTGCACCGGGTACGCGGCAAGCACACGGTGCTGGCCTGCTACAACATGATCATCCCCTACATCCTGCGCGACCTCTCCGCCGAGCAGGCCCACGCGCTGTCGCAGAACGTGAAGTTCCCGCTGGTGTACACCAAGGTGGTGATCCGCAACTGGCAGAGCTTCCGCAAGCTCGGCGTGCACGAGATCTACGCGCCGAACCAGCCCTACAGCCGGGTCAAGCTCGACTACCCGGTGGACATCGGCGGCTACCGCCACCCACGCGACCCGAACCAGCCCATCGGCCTGCACATGGTCCACGTGCCCACCAGCCCGAACATGGGCATGGACGCCCGCACCCAGGCGCGGGTCGGTCGCACCAAGCTCTACGGCATGAGCTTCGAGCAGATGGAGACGGCCATCCGCGACCAGCTCCAGGCCATGCTCGGCCCGGCCGGCTTCGACCATCAGAAGGACATCCTCGGCATCACCGTGAACCGCTGGTCCCATGGCTACGCCTATTTCGCCAACAGCCTGTTCGACGACGAAGACGAGAGCGAGAAGCTGATGAACCTGGCGCGCACCCAGGTCGGCAACGTCACCATCGCCAACTCCGACGCGGCCTGGAGCGCCTACGCCCATGCCGCCATCGACGAGGCCTGGAGGGCAGTGGGCGAGCTGGGCTGACGCCGCGCCGAAGGCGGGGATGCCCAGGCCACAGATGAAAAAGCCCGCCGATCGGCGGGCTTTTTCATGGGCGGGCACTCACTCCTGTATGCGCAGGTGCGAGGTATCCGGCGGCGGCGCGGCCGGGGCGGCCTTGGCCTGGCCCATGTCGCTGCCCACCGGCGCCAGGCTGAACTGGCTCAGGTCGACCTTGGGCGCCTGCGCCTCGGCCTTGGCGTCCTGCAGGTCCGCCCCCACCGGAGCGATGCCGAAGTCCGGCGCGTCCACCTCGGCGAACGCCGCCATGTATTCGTCACGCGGCGCCACTTTCAGGCGCCCAACCGGAGCGCCCTCCCCGGCCGGCTGGGCCACCGGGGCGCGCGGCGCGGCGACCGGCTCCTGCACGGGCGGCGGCGCCAGCTCCACTTCCTCGATCTCGACGTCCATCGACACCACGTCCACCACCGCACCGGCACGCTCAAGCGTTGCACGATATTTCTCGGCGGCGGCCTCATCGAGGTTGTTCTTGATCACGATGCGCCTGCCGGAAAACAGCATGGCGATGCGTTGCGCGTCAGCCTGGAAGAGCTTGGCCATGTTGGCCTGCACCAGCTCCAGCCGGGCTCCCGGAACCAGTTGGCCGGAGAAAGCGATCTCGTAGCGGCTCATGGTCACACTCCTGTCCGAAACAGACCGCAGTATGGCGCAGGTTTTTTTCTGCAAACAACAAGTTGCAGCCAAGCAGTTGCTTGTTACACTTGAGCGTCGATGGAGTAATGCAATGTTTTCTCAGGCGCAAACGATAAGAATTCTCAGCCTAATGATGTTACTGGCCCTCCCTCTTTCGGGCCTGACGGGATGTTCCACCTGGATGACCGGCGGCTTCCGCGATCCGGACGTACGGCTGGTCAAGGTCGATGTGATCAAGGCGAAACTCCTCGAGCAGCAGTTCCTGCTGCGCTTTCGCGTGGACAACCCCAACGACGTCAGCCTGCCCGTCCGCGGCCTGGTCTATACCGTCCACCTCAACGACGTGAAGCTCGCCTCCGGCGAGTCCAGCACCTGGTTCACCGTGCCCGCCAATGGCCACGAGACCTTCGATGTCCCGGTGCGCACCAACCTCTGGCGCCACATGAAGTACATCGTCAAGCTCCTGGAGAAGCCCGACGAGCCGATCCACTACCGCCTCGAAGGCGAGGTGAAGACCGGCCTGATGTTCGGCAAGAGCGTGCACCTCTCGCGCAATGGCGAGATAATCCCGGGCAACTACATCCCGGAGTGACCTTTCCATGAGTCAAGAACCCCATGTCCATGGCCCCGACTGCAACCACGACCATGATCATGACCACCACCACGATCACGGCCATGTGCACGGCCCGCACTGCAACCACGGCCCGCAGGAGCCGGTGCGCAACCCGCTGAAGGAAGTGGGCCGCAACGATCCCTGCCCCTGTGGCAGCGCGAAGAAATTCAAGAAATGCCACGGCGCCTGATCCGCGCCAGTGCAACCAAGGCCCGTCTAGCACGGGCCTTTTCGTTGGCGTGGGGAATCCTTTAGGCTGGCCGCCCGCATCCTGAGGAGTCCCACCATGATCGACCTCTACTACTGGACCACCCCCAACGGCCACAAGATCACGCTGTTCCTCGAGGAGACCGGCCTCCCCTACCGGATCCACCCCATCAACATCGGCAAGGACGAGCAGTTCCAGCCGAGCTTCCTCAAGATCGCCCCGAACAACCGCATCCCCGCCATCGTCGACCACGCCCCGGCGGACGGCGGCGAGCCGCTATCGCTGTTCGAGTCCGGCGCCATCCTGCTCTACCTCGCCGAGAAGACCGGGCGCTTCATCCCCGCCGACCTGCGCGGTCGCGAAGAAACCCTGCAGTGGCTGTTCTGGCAGATGGGCGGCCTCGGCCCGATGGCCGGGCAGAACCACCACTTCAACCGCTTCGCCCCGGAGAAGGTGCCCTACGCCATCCAGCGCTACGTGAAGGAGACCGCCCGCCTCTACGGCGTGCTCGACAAGCGCCTGGCCGACCGCCCCTTCGTCGCCGGCGCCGAGTACGGCATCGCCGACATGGCAATCTATCCCTGGATCGTCCCGCACACCTACCAGGAACAGGACCTCGACGACTTCCCCAACCTCAAGCGCTGGTTCCACAGCATCCAGGCCCGCCCGGCCACGATCCGCGCCTATGAACTGGTGGAAAAGATCAACCCCGCCGCCGCTAAAAAGTAGGGCCAACGGCGCTTGCGCAGTGCGAGGCCGCTCTCTAACGTAGCGCGTTTGAAAACCGCCGCCTCTTCGGGAGATACCGCTCCATGGCCTCGCCTGCGCCCAAGCGCTTCCTGCCTCGTTTCTGCCTGGCCGCCGCCCTCGGCGCCATGGTCGCGCTGACCGGTTGCCAGTCCTGGCTCGACAGCCGCTATTCCGACAGCCTGCCCCCCACCTCCGGCTTCAAGCCGGTCAAGGGCCTGGCGCAGAGCGTCTCCATCCGCCGCAACCCGCTGGGCATGCCGCTGATCGAGACCACCACCTTCCACGACGCCCTGTTCGCCATGGGCTACGTGCACGCCTCCGACCGCCTCAGCCAGATGGTCGGCCTGCGCCTCATGGCCGAAGGTCGCCTGGCCGAGATGGCCGGCCCCGGCGTGCTGGAGGTCGATCGCTTCATGCGCGCGGTGAACCTGCGCAAGAGCGCGGACATCCTCTACAAGAACGCCTCCCCGCGCCTGAAGTCCTTCTTCGAGGTCTACGCGCGCGGCGTCAACGCCTACCTCTTCCAGTACCGCGACAAGCTGCCGATGGACCTCGCCGAGTCCGGCTACAAGCCCGCCTACTGGAAACCCGAGGACTCGGTGCTGGTCTTCAGCCTGCTCAACTTCGGCCTGGCGGTGAACCTGCAGGAAGAGATCGCCTCGCTGGTCATGGCGCAGAAGGTCGGGGCCGACAAGGTCGCCTGGCTGCTGCCCACCTACCCGGACGAGGACCTGCCCTTCGACGAAGCCGACAAGCTCAAGGGCCTCAACCTCGGCGGGCAGATCCAGGGCCTCGCCGCCATCGACCAGGCCGCCGGGCAACTGGCGGGCCTGAACATGCTCGGCGTCGCCGCCTCCAACAACTGGGCCATCGCCCCCCAGCGCACGCGCAACGGCAAGAGCATCCTCGCCAACGACACCCACCTGCCGCTGGCCATGCCCTCGTACTGGAACTTCATGCAGATCCGCTCGCCGAAGTTCCAGGCCGCAGGCGTCACCATCGCCGGCGTGCCCGCCGTGGTCGCCGGCTTCAACGGCAAGCTGGCCTGGGGCATGACCATGGTCATGGCCGACAACCAGGACCTCTACCTGGAAAAGGTCAAGCGCGAGGGCAACCGCCTCTACTACCTCGCCGACGGCAAATGGCAGCCGGCCATCGAGCGCAACGAGACCTTCTTCATCAAGGGCGAGCGGCCGATCCGCGAAACCCTCTACGAGACCCGCCACGGCCCGCTGCTCAACTCCGTGCTCGGCCAGCGCAAGCACCCGCTGCAGCCCCTGGAGATGAAGAGCGGCCTGGGCATCGCCCTGAAGACCGCGCAGTTCGAAAACGACCAGACCCTGGACGCCTTCTTCGACCTGTCCCGCGCGCAATCCGTCGAGCAGGCCAGCGAGGCGACGCGCTCGATCCGCGCCATCGGCCTCAACCTGCTCACCGCCGATGCCCAGCACATCGCCTGGCAGGTCACCGGCCGCTACCCCAACCGTCGCGAAGGCCGTGGCCTGATGCCCTCCCCCGGCTGGGACAGCCGCTACGACTGGGACGGTTTCGCCGACCCCATGCTGCACCCCTATGACCAGGACCCGACCCAGGGCTGGCTCGGCACAGCCAACCACCGCACCGTGCAGGGCGGCTATGGGGTGCAGCTGTCCAATTCCTGGTTCTACCCGGAGCGGGCCGAGCGCATCGCCGAGCTCGCCGGCAGCGGCAAGCACGACACCCGCAGCACCATCGCCATGCAGTACGACCAGACCACGCCCTTCGCCGCCAAGCTCAAGGCGATGTTCGAAGACCCGGCCATGGCCCAGCCGCTGAAGAAGGCCATCGACGCCCTGCCCGCGGCCGAGCGCGACAAGGCCCGTGAAGCCCTGAGCCGCCTGCTGGCCTTCGATGGCGACCTGCGCCCGACCTCGGCCGATGCGGTGTTCTACGAAGCCTTCCTGCAGGAAAGCGCCAGGCAGATCTTCCAGGACGAACTCGGCCCCGAAGGCAGCCCGGCCTGGCAGGCCCTGGTGGAGACCGCCAACCTCTCCTACTCCGCCCAGGCCGACCACCTGCTGGGCCGCGCCGACAGCCCGTTCTGGGACGACGTGCGCACAGCGCAGAAGGAAGACAAGCCCGCCATCCTCGCCCGCAGCCTGGCCGCCGCCGTCAGCTTCGCCGAAGGCAAGCTCGGCACCGACCGCAAGACCTGGCAGTGGGGCAAGCTGCACAGCTACACCTGGGCCACCGAAACCACCAGGCTCGCGCCCTTCATGAGCGCCAGCCAGCGCACCGGGATCAACGCCATCCAGGGCTACCTGGACCGTGGCCCCTACCCGGCCGGCGGCGACATGAACACGCTGAACGTCTCGGCCTACGAGTGGGGCAACGACTTCGACACCTGGCTGATCCCGGCCATGCGCATCATCGTCGACTTCGGCCAGCCGGAACCCATGATCGGGCTCAACAGCTCCGGCCAGTCCGGCAACCCGGCCAGCCCCAACTACGCCGACGGCATCGACGCCTGGCTCAAGGCCCGCTACATGAGCTTCCCCTTCCAGTCGCGGAACCTCGACAAGGTCTACGGCACCAAGCGGCTGATGCTCACCCCGCAAAAATGATCGCCCGGGGCGGGAACTAACCGCCCCGGCACTGTCTATGTAAGCGGACTTACTCCATAGATCACATCATTTCAGGGCGCCCTCACCGGCGCCCTTTCTTTTGCCCGCGAAAAGCCTCGTAGGTTGGGCTGAGGCACGAAGCCCAACGCACCGGAGCCCGTCCCAGCCGCGATGTCGGGCCTCGCCGGCTCGGCGCCAACCTACGGACGTAGCCCGGGCTTCAGCCCGGGAATCGGCAAAAAGGGAAAGGGGAAGAATCAGAAGCAGCGGCCCATGCATTGCACATGGGCCGCCATCGAAGGTCAGGACGCCTTCGGCTTCACCGGTGCCTTGGGCTCCGGCTTCTGGAAGGGGTACAGGTGCTGGCGCAGGATGCCGTCCGGCAGCGGCTTGCCGAACACGCCATAACGGGTCGGCCACTCCTTGGGCGGCAGCTTGAAGGTGCCGAACAGCATGTCGACGATCGGCAGGTGGATCGCGTAGTTCTTGTAGATGTAGTCCGGGTGCCGGGCGTGGTGCCAGTGGTGGTAGCGCGGCAGCACCAGCAGGTAGTTCAGCCAGCCGCCGTCGATGCGCACGTTGGCGTGGGCCAGCACCGCCTGCACGCCCACCAGGATCACGTAGGCATTCATCGCCTGGGGCGAGAAGCCCATCAGCATCAGCGGCACCAGCACCCCGGTACGGGTCAGCAGGATCTCCACGAAGTGGATGCGCGAGCCGGCCAGCCAGTCCATCGCCGTGCTCGAGTGGTGCACCGCATGGAAGCGCCACAGCCAGGGCACCACGTGGTACAGGCGGTGCAGCCAGTACTGGCCCAGGTCCGCCACCAGCACCGCGAGGATGAACTGCAGCCAGATCGGCAGCGACTGCACGCCCGCCTGGAAGGCCGGCGACACCGCCCAGCCCCCCAGCAGCGTGGACGAGGCGGTGACGAAGATCAGGATGAACTGCACCAGCATGTGGCTGACGAAGAAGTACGCCAGGTCCGTGCGCCAGTGGGGGCGCAGGATGTTCTGCTGCGGGTCCTTGGCGTAGAGCTTCTCCAGCGGGATGAACACGATGGCCGAGACCAGCAGCGCCAGCACGAACCAGTCCAGCCCCAGGGAATAGGGGGTCTGGCCGATGGTCTCGAACTGGATGTTGGTGCCGCCGAGGAACACCGCCAGGCCCGAGGCGGCGATGCCGGTGAAGCCCAGCCGCTTGCGGCGGTTGAGCAGGATGTTGAGCGTGCCCAGGGAGAACGACGCCACCAGCCCCACCAGCAGCATGCTGCGGGCGAACTGCTCGCTGTAGACCTTGCGGAACTCGGCGAAGGTCAGCCATTCGGGGAACAGGAAACACAGCACCGCGCAGAGGCTGAGCAGCCCCAGCGCCGCGGAAAGATAACCGCTGATACGCCCCTCGCCGATCCGGAACGGATCATGACCGTGGCGCTGGAAATAGGCCTTGATCGCCTGCATTCGCACATCCTCCATGAAGTCGGCAGAAAAGCCGCTCCCGATCTTGACGTCCACACCCCGTTCCAGGCCACCTGTTCCGACGAACACCCGGGACTTCCGTGACCTGTGTCGCGATCCCGAGGCGAACTTGCCAGCCGAACCAACCGAACCCGACCATGCTCATAGACATGAGCCCACAACGAGGCAACCCCATGGACCTGGTCGTCGCGAGGCCCGAAGGCCTCTACTGTCCGCCCGGTGACTTCTACATCGACCCCTGGAAACCGGTGGAACGTGCCGTCATCACCCACGGCCACGGCGACCACGCGCGCACCGGCAGCGGCCATTACCTGGCGACCAGCGCCGGCGCCGGCATCCTGCGTGCACGCCTCGGCGACATCCGCCTGCAGACCCTCGACTACGGCGAGCGCCTGGAGCACGGCGGCGTCACCCTCAGCCTGCATCCGGCCGGCCACGTGCTCGGCTCGGCCCAGGTGCGCCTGGAGTACCGGGGCGAAGTGTGGGTGGCCTCCGGCGACTACAAGACCGAGGCCGACGGCACCTGCGCGCCCTTCGAGCCGGTGCGCTGCCACTGCTTCATCACCGAATCCACCTTCGGCCTGCCCATCTACCGCTGGCAGCCGCAAGCCGCCCTGTTCGCCGAGATCGACGCCTGGTGGCGCGCCAACCAGGCCGCCGGGCGCGCCAGCGTGCTGTTCTGCTACGCCTTCGGCAAGGCCCAGCGCATCCTCCACGGCATCGACGCAAGCATCGGCCCGATCCTCGTCCACGGCGCCATGGAGCCGCTCAACCGGGTCTACCGCGAAGCCGGCGTCGCCCTGCCGCAAACCCGCTACGCCGGCGACATCGCCCGCAACGACCCACTGCTGCGCCAGGCCTTGGTCATGGCCCCGCCCTCCGCCGGCGGCAGTACCTGGATGCGCCGCTTCGGCGATTACAGCGACGCCTTCGCCAGCGGCTGGATGATGCTGCGCGGCACCCGCAGGCGGCGCGGCGTGGACCGCGGCTTCGTGCTCTCCGACCACGCCGACTGGCCCGGCCTGCTCTGGGCCATCGAGCAGAGCGGTGCCGAGCGGGTGTTCGTCACCCATGGCTCGGTCAACGTGCTGGTGCGCTACCTCAGCGAACAGGGCCTGGACGCCCAGGCCTTCAGCACCGAATACGGCGACGAGGACGAACCGGCCAGCGCCCCGGAGGCGACCCCGTGAAGGACTTCGCCGAGCTCTACGGTCGCCTCGACGCCAGCACCTCCAGCAACGCCAAGCTGGCCGCCCTGCAGGACTACTTCGCCAGCGCCACGCCCGAGGACGCCGCCTGGGCGGTGTACTTCCTCAGCGGTGGCAAGCCGCGCCAGCTGGTGCCGGTGCGGCAGCTGCGGGAGATCACCCTGGCCATCACCGGCCTGCCCGACTGGCTGTTCGAGGAGAGCTACCAGGCGGTGGGCGATCTGGCCGAAACCATTTCCCTGCTGCTGCCGCCCAGCGTCCAGCGTTCCGAAGAGGGCCTCGCCACCTGGGTCGAGGAGCACCTGCTGCCCCTGCGCGGGCTGCCCCCGGCGGAACTCGCCGCCCGCCTGCCACCGCTCTGGGCGCGCCTCGACCGCCTCAGCCTGCTGGTGTGCCTGAAGCTGGTCACCGGCGCCTTCCGGGTCGGCGTCTCGCGCCTGCTGGTCACCCGCGCCCTGGCCAACCTCGCCGGCCTCGACCCCAAGCGCGTCGCCCAGCGCCTGGTCGGCTACACCGACGCCTCGCGCCCGCCCAGCGCCCAGGGCTACGCCCGGCTCATCGCCGAACAGAGCGAGGCCGAGCACCTGGAACGCGGCGGCCTGCCCTACCCCTTCTTCCTCGCCCACCCGCTGCAGGCAGAGGTCGGCGCCTTCGCCGACCTGCTCGGCCCGCCGACGGACTGGCTGGTCGAATGGAAGTGGGACGGCATCCGCGCCCAGCTGGTACGCCGCGACGGCCACCTGTGGATCTGGTCGCGGGGCGAGGAGCTGGTCAGCGAACGCTTCCCCGAACTGCACGGCCTGGCCCATGCACTGCCAGAAGGCACGGTGATCGACGGCGAGATCCTGGTGTGGAAGGACGGCCGCGTGCAGCCCTTCGCCCTGCTGCAGCAACGCATCGGCCGCAAGCGCCTGACGCGCAAGGTGCTCGACGACGCCCCCGTGCGCCTGGTGGCCTACGACCTGCTGGAGTGGCGTGGCGAGGACTGGCGCCAGCGCCCCCTGGCCGAGCGCCGCGAACGCCTGGAACTGTTGCTGGAGGAAGTGGGCGACCCGGTGCTGGAACTGTCCCCCGAGGTGCACGGCGAAGACTGGCATGACCTCGCCCGCCAGCGCGAGGGCGCCCGCGCCCTCGGCGTCGAAGGGATGATGCTCAAGGCCCGCGACGCGCTCTACGGCGTCGGCCGCACCAAGGACCAGGGCACCTGGTGGAAATGGAAGCTCGACCCCTACAGCGTCGACGCCGTGCTGATCTACGCCCAGCGTGGCCACGGCCGCCGCGCCAACCTCTACACCGACTTCACCTTCGCCGTCTGGGATGGCGACGACGCCACCGCCGAGCGCGCCCTGGTGCCCTTCGCCAAGGCCTACTCGGGCCTCACGGACGAAGAAATGCGCCAGGTCGACGCCATCATCCGCCGCACCACGGTGGAGAAATTCGGCCCGGTGCGCAGCGTCACCCCGACCCTGGTGTTCGAACTGGGCTTCGAAGGCATCGCCCTGTCCAGGCGCCACAAGAGCGGCGTCGCCGTGCGCTTCCCGCGCATGCTGCGCTGGCGCCGCGACAAGCCGGTGGCCGAGGCCGACACCCTCGCCAGCCTCCAGGCACTGCTCACCGATGCCCCGCCGGAGCCCGAGGCTTGAGCCGCGCGCCCCGTCCCTCCTCGCGCTGGTTCGACAGCCGCGGCTGGCGCCCCTTCAGCTTCCAGAAGGCACTCTGGCGCGCCGTCGCCCAGGGCCGCTCCGGCCTGCTCCACGCCACCACCGGCGCCGGCAAGACCTACGCCGCCTGGTTCGCCGCGCTCGATTTGCTGGCCGGCGCCGCCCCCACCCGCAAGGCACCTGGCAAGGGCCAGGTGCTGCCGCTCTCGGTGCTGTGGATAACCCCCATGCGCGCCCTGGCGGCCGACACCGCCCGCGCCCTGCAGGCGCCCATCGACGAACTCGGCCTGCCCTGGAGCCTGGGCCTGCGCACGGGCGACACCGGCAGCGCCGAGCGGGCCCGGCAATCGCGCAACCTGCCCAGCGTGCTGGTCACCACGCCGGAAAGCCTGACCCTGCTGCTGACCCGCGCCGACGCCGCCCAGGCCTTCGCCGGGCTGCGCATGGTGGTGGTCGACGAATGGCACGAGTTGCTCGGCAACAAGCGCGGCGTGCAGCTGCAACTGGCCCTGGCGCGGTTGCGCCTGTGGAACCCCACGCTCGCCACCTGGGGCCTCTCCGCCACCCTCGGCAACCTGGACCATGCGCTGCAGGTGCTGGTGCCCGGCGGCGACGGCCTGCTCCTGCAGGGCGAACAACGCAAGCGCCTGGAGGTGGACACCCTGCTGCCGGCCAACGTCGAGCGCTTCCCCTGGGCCGGGCACATGGGCCTGCGCATGCTGCCGCAGGTGGTCGCGGAGCTGGAGTCCAGCGCCAGCAGCCTGGTGTTCACCAACACCCGCGCGCAGTCCGAAGCCTGGTACCAGGCCCTGCTGGCGGCGCGGCCGGACTGGGCCGGGCTGATCGCCCTGCACCATGGCTCGCTGTCCCGCGAGGTGCGCGAGTGGGTCGAGAACGGCCTCAAGCAGGGCCGGCTCAAGGCGGTGGTGTGCACCTCCAGCCTCGACCTGGGGGTCGATTTCCTCCCCGTGGAGCGGGTGCTCCAGGTGGGCACCGCCAAGGGCGTGGCGCGGCTGATGCAACGGGCCGGCCGCTCCGGCCACGCACCGGGCCGCGCCTCGCGGGTGACCCTGGTGCCCACCCACAGCCTGGAACTGGTGGAGGCGGTGGCCGCGCGCCAGGCCATCGCCGAGCGCCGTATCGAAGCGCGCCTGAGCCCGGAGAAGCCGCTGGACGTGCTGGTCCAGCACCTGGTCAGCATGGCCCTGGGCGGTGGCTTCACGTCCGCGGCGATGCTCGCCGAGGTGCGCAGCTGCTGGGCCTACCGCGCCCTGGGCGACGACGAATGGGCCTGGGCCCTGGCCTTCATCCGCCACGGCGGACACTCCCTCACCGCCTACCCCGAATACCGCCGCGCCGAGCCCGACGGCGCCGGCCATTGGCACGTGCCCAGCGCGCAACTGGCGCGGCGGCACCGGCAGAGCATCGGCACCATCGTCAGCGACGCCAGCCTGCAGGTGCGTTTCTGGGGCAAGGGCGGCGCGGCCGGCTCCCTGGGCAGCATCGAGGAAGGCTTCATCTCGCGCCTGCGCCCGGGAGACGCCTTCCTCTTCGCCGGCCGCCCGCTGGAACTGGTGCGGGTCGAGGACATGACCGCCTACGTGCGCCGCAGCACCGCACGCAAGGCCGCCATCCCGCGCTGGAATGGCGGGCGCATGCCGCTTTCCAGCGAACTGGCCGACGCCCTGGTTCACCAGTTGGGCGAAGCCGCGCGAGGCCATTACGACAGCCCGGAGCTGAAGCTGACCCGGCCGCTGCTGGAGCTGCAGCAGGCCTGGTCGGCGCTGCCCGACGAGCACAGCCTGCTGGCCGAGCGGTTGAAGAGCCGCGAAGGCTGGCACCTGTTCCTCTACCCCTTCGCCGGCCGCCAGGTGCACCTCGGGCTGGCCAGCCTGCTGGCCTGGCGCCTGGCCCGGCAGCGCCCGGTGAGCTTCTCCATCGCCGTCAACGACTACGGCCTGGAGCTGCTGGCGGCCACCGAGGTGGACTGGGCCGAGTGCCTGCGTCCCGAACTGTTCAGCGAGCACGCGCTGCTCGACGACCTGCTGCACAGCCTCAATGCCAGCGAGCTGTCGCGCCGGCGCTTCCGCGAGATCGCCCGCATCTCCGGGCTGGTGTTCGCCGGCCGCCCCGGCGCCAGCAAGAGCGCGCGCCAGCTGCAGGCTTCCAGCGGGCTGTTCTTCGATGTGTTCCGCCAGTACGACCCGGACAACCTGCTGCTGCACCAGGCCCGCGAGGAAGTGCTGCGCCAGGAACTGGACCTGCCGCGCCTGGAGGATTGCCTGCGGCGCATCCGCGAGCGCGAACTGCGCCTGGTGGAGGTGCCACGCCCGACACCGCTGGCCTTCCCGCTGCTGGTGGAACGCTTCCGCGAAGGCCTGAGCAGCGAGAAGCTGGCCGACCGCATCGCGCGCATGGTCGAGCAACTGGAACGCGCCGCCGACAGGCCGCCACGCCGGAGCCGCGCGCGATGAGGGCCGCACTGGAGGTGGCGCTGGCCGGCACCCGCGTCCTGCTGCTGGCCGACCGCGCGCTGTACTGGCCCGAGGAAGGCTGCCTGCTGGTGGCCGATATCCATTTCGGCAAGGCCGCCAGCTTCCGCCGCCTCGGCCAGCCGGTGCCCAGCGGCACCACGGCGGCGAACCTGCGCCGCCTGGACAACCTGCTGCACGAACACGGCTGCCGCCGGCTGGTGTTCCTCGGCGACTTCCTGCATGCCCGCCAGGGCGCAGACGCCCCCCTGTGGCCGGCGCTGGCTGCCTGGCGGGCCGGCCATCCGGAGCTCTCCATCGACCTGGTACGCGGCAACCACGACCGCCATGCCGGCGACCCGCCCGCTGCCCTCGGCTTCACCCTGCACCACGAGCCGCTGGCCCTCGGCCCCTTCGCCCTGCAGCACGAGCCCGAGCCGCACCCGGCACTGCACGTGCTGGCCGGCCACCTGCACCCGACCTTCCGCCTGCGCGGAGCCGGTCGCCAAAGCCTGCGCCTGCCCTGCTTCCACCTGGGCGAAAACCTGAGCCTACTGCCGGCCTTCGGTGAGTTCACCGGCGGCATGGAGCAGGCCAGCGCAACGGGTTCACGGATCTTCGTCTGCGGCGACGGCGGCGTCTGGCCCGCCCGCCATAGTTGATCGCCGCCTGGCTTGTTCGCCATCCATTAGCCGCAGGATGTCGACTTTTTTGCTGTTTTTCTGAACTTACACGCCAGGCAACACTCAGAACCTATGCATTGTTCATTGCTCCCTGGCGCCCACGTTGGCGCCTATTTTTTTGCCCGGAATTCGCCCTGGCCGCGCTATCAGGACAGCACGCTGCGGTCGAAGGTGAACACGCCGCCTTCCGCCGGGCGGTGCTCCAGCACCTTCTGCGGGCGGCCCATCTTCGGGTGGTTGTGTTCGCCGGTATCCAGCACCCAGCCCTGCCCCTTCATCTTCTCCAGGCGCCCGCGCAGGGTGGTGTGCTGCACCGCCTGGCCGAGGCAGGCCTGGAAGGCGCCCAGGGCTTCGGTGACGGTGAAGCGCCGGGGCAGCAGGTGCAGCGGCAGGGAGGTGTAGACCGACTTGCCGGCCAGCCGCTCGCGGGCCTGGCGCACCAGCTGGTCGTGGTCGAAGGGCAAGCCACTGGCCTCGTCCAGCGGCAGGAAGCGCAGGTCCGCGTTACTCAGTTGCGTGTCGGGCTCCAGCAGGGCGAGGTAGAAGGTCGACAGCGACCAGCCGCGCGGGTCGCGCCGGGCGTTGCCCACGGTGGCCACCTGTTCCAGGTGCTGCGGGCGCACCCGTGCCTTCTCCGCCAGGGCCCGGGTGGCGGCGGCGTCCAGGTCGGCGTCGTCGCAGCGGCCGTTGACCAGCACACCCGGCAGCGCCCATTCGCCCTCGAAGGGCGCCTGGGCCCGGCGGATCAGCAGCAGCTCCAGCCCCTGGGCCTCGTTCAGGCGCAGCGCCACGATGTCGACGCTGGCCAGTACCTGTGCAGAACTCATTGCAGCTCCCTATAGATATCCAGTTCACCCTGCACTTCCGGCAGGCACCAGGCCGGCGGCAGCGCCAGGCCCTCGCGCAGGTGCAGGCGGATGGCCGAACTGTGCAACAGCAGCGTCTCGTCCGCCACCAGCAGGCCGAAGCGCTCGCGCAGCTCCGCCCCGCGATGGAAGCCCGCCACCTGGGGCAGGTTGTCTTCGCCGATGACCAGGGCGATGTCCTCCGGCATCACGCCGTGCTCCGCGGCCAGCGCCTGCAGGAGGTCGTAGCTGTACACGGCCGCTGCGCCGGGCGCCAGCCGCGCCTCGATGGGGTCGCAGCGTACCCGCGCCGGGTCGATGCGCGCCGCCAGGCGCTCCAGCCAGGCACAGCGCAGGGCGAAATCGACCATGCGCTTGCCGTGGGCGTGGCGGTGGCTGGGCACCAGCAGCACCTGCTCGGCGCGCTCCAGTACCCGGCGCACCACGCTTTCATGGCCCGGATGGGGCGGGTCGAAGGCACCGCCGTACACCGCCAGGCGGAAGCGCACCGGGGCCGGAGACGCGCTGCCTGCCGGGTAGGCCCGCAGGCTGGGATCGGGAAAATCCTGCCGACTGTTTCTCATCGCTGTCCTCCTGCGATCAAAGAGTGCTTGACGACATATTACACGAGATGGAATATGTAGCCAGCCGCAACCGAACGAGGAACGCAGCCATGAAAATCGCCAGCTTCGATGTCGACGCCCAGAAAGGCTTCACCCCCCTCTGCCCCGCCGAACTCCCGGTGCCGGGCGGCGACGAGATCGCAGCGCACCTGAACCTGCTGGCCCGCCGCGCCGAACTGCGCATCGGCAGCAAGGACGCCCACAGCCCGCAGGCCGCCTGGGTCGTGCCCAGCCACGCCGAGATGCTCGCACCGCTGCCCCTGGCTAATGCCGACATCACCTGGGTCAGCCACTGCGTACCGGGCACCGCAGGCTTCGAGCTGCTGGACGAGCTGCCCCAGCCGCTGGACTACGACTACTTCGTGTGGAAGGGCGTGGAGCCCGACCTGCACCCCTACGGCGCCTGCTACCACGACCTGGCCGAGCGCCGCAGCACCGGGGTGATCGAATTCCTCCGGCAGAACGCGGTCAGCCATGTACTGGTGGGCGGCCTGGCGCTGGACTACTGCGTGAAGACCACCGCGCTGCAACTGCGTCGCGCCGGCTTTGCGGTTATCGTCTACCTCCCGGCGTGCCGGGCAATCGCCGAAGCCACGGCACAAGCCGCGCAACTGCAGATGAACGAGCTGGGCATCACGCTGTGCGCCAGCGAGGCCGAACTGGACGCCTTGCTGAACAGCATCGAGAAGGAGAGCTGATCATGGCCGAGAGCGTGTTTTCCGACCGCATCGTGCAGAACCTGCTGGACACCGACTTCTACAAGCTGACCATGATGCAGGCGGTGCTGCACAACTACCCCAACGCCGAGGTGGAGTGGGAATTCCGCTGCCGCAACGCCGAGGACCTCAAGCCCTACCTGGCGGAGATCCGCTACCAGATCGAGCGCCTGACGGAAATTTCCATCACCGCCGACCAGCTGGCCTTCCTGGAGCGCATCCCCTTCATCAAGCCGGACTTCACCCGCTTCCTCAGCCTGTTCCGCTTCAACATGCGCTACGTCCAGGCCGGCATCGAGGACGACCAGCTGTGCATCCGCCTGCGCGGCCCCTGGCTGCACGTGATCCTCTTCGAGATCCCGCTGCTGGCCATCGTCAGCGAGGTGCGCAACCGCTACCGCTACCGCGAGGTGATCCTCGAGCAGGCCAGCGAGCGCCTGTACCAGAAGCTCGACTGGCTCAAGGGCGAAGCCAGCGCCAGCGAGCTGGCGGGCTTCCAGATCGCCGACTTCGGCACCCGCCGGCGCTTCTCCTACCGGGTGCAGGAAGAGATGGTGCACATCCTCAAGCGCGACTTCCCGGGGCGCTTCGTCGGCACCAGCAACGTGCACCTGGCCCGCGAGTTCGACATCAAGCCCATCGGCACCATGGCCCACGAATGGCTGATGTCCCACCAGCAGCTGGGCCCGCGCCTGATCGACAGCCAGATCGCCGCGCTGGACTGCTGGGTCCGCGAGTACCGGGGCCTGCTCGGCATCGCCCTGACCGACTGCATCACCACCGATGCCTTCCTCAAGGACTTCGACCTGTACTTCGCCAAGCTCTTCGACGGGCTGCGCCACGACTCCGGCGACCCGCTGGAATGGGCCGAGAAGTGCATCCGCCACTATGAAAGGCTCGGTATAGACCCGCAGACCAAGACCCTCGTATTCTCCGACGGCCTCGACCTGCCAAAGGCGCTGGAGCTGTATCGCGCCCTGCACGGTCGTATCCACTTAAGCTTCGGTATCGGGACCAACCTGACCTGCGACATCCCCGGTGTCGTGCCCATGAACATCGTGATCAAGATGACCGCCTGCAACGGCCAGCCGGTGGCGAAGATCTCCGATACCCCGGGCAAGACCCAGTGCCGCGACGAGAACTTCGTCGCCTACCTGAAACACGTATTTCGCGTATCAGACGCGCGCTAGCGCCGAGGAACCATCATGAGCAATCGCCAGAAAGAGATAGCCGCCGCCCTGGACGTGGTACCCCCCTTCGCCGACGAGGCCGCCCTGCAGGCCGAGATCGAGCGGCGCAAGGCGTTCATCAAGACCTGCCTGCGCAACGCGCGGCTCAAGGTGCTGGTGCTGGGCATCAGCGGTGGCGTGGATTCGCTGACCGCCGGCCGCCTGGCCCAGCTGACGGTGGAGGAGCTGCGCGCCGAGACCGGCGACCCGGACTATCGCTTCATCGCCGTGCGCCTGCCGCACAACACCCAGCACGACGAGCACGATGCCCAGGAGTCGCTGAAATTCATCCGCGCCGATGTCGAGGACACGGTGAACATCGCCAACAGCGTGATCGGCCTCGGTGAGCAGGTCACCCACCTGCAGGCGCTGAGCGACGCCCGCCGCGATTTCGTGGTCGGCAACATCAAGGCGCGTATCCGCATGGTCGCGCAGTTCGCCATCGCCAACGCCAACAACGGCCTGGTGATCGGCACCGACCACGCCGCCGAGGCGGTGATGGGCTTCTTCACCAAGTTCGGCGACGGCGCCTGCGACCTGGCACCGCTCTCCGGCTTGGTGAAGAACCAGGTGCGCGCCATCGCCCGCTACCTGGGTGCGCCGGACAACCTGGTGCAGAAGGTGCCGACCGCCGACCTCGAAGAGCTGCGCCCCGGCAAGCCGGACGAAGAGGCCCATGGCGTCAGCTACGCCGAGATCGACGCCTTCCTGCACGGCGAGACCGTGCGCCAGGAGGCCTACGACATCATCGTGCGCACCTACGACGCCACCCAGCACAAGCGCGACCTACCGCTGGTGCCCTGAGGCGCTACACCACGGGTGCGGGCGGCGGCTGGTCGGGAAGGGTCGGTTCGCCCGGCTCGTGGGGCTGGGTGGGTTCGCCCGGTTCCTCGGGGCTGTCCGGCCCCGGCACCTGTTGCAGCACCAGCGACGGGTCGCTGCGGGCGAGAATGGCGTCCACCAGTGCGCTGGCACTGGGCGTCAGGGCTTCGATGATGATCTGGGAGCGCATGGCAATCCTCCGGCGTTCACAGTGGCTTCAAGCATTAGAGCCCCGCATCAATCGAAGAATTCCGCTTATATCCGTCCCCGCCGACCTGTAGCCCGGCTTCAGCCGTCAAAGGCTTCGCGAGCAGAGCTCGCTCCTACGGGCGGTCGTTGAAGTGCACGGTGATGGAGACCAGCACCGGCTGGTCCTCGTCGCCCTGGCGGTACTCCGGCTCGAAGCCATAGCCGAGCCAGACCTCGCTGCCATTCTTCACCACCAGGTCCGAACGCTCGTCGCCAGTGCCTTCCAGCCCCTGCAGCCAGGGGCCCGTCTCTTCGCGACGCTGGCCCAGGCGCAACTGGCCATCCAGGCTGAAACGCCAGTTCGCGCCGCGCTCGCCCACGCCTTGCATCCAGCCGAGGAACAGACTGTCGTTGTAGCCGCCCAGCTCCCAGCAGCGCGCTTCGCGCAGGCGGTCGCCGAGGAACACCAGCATCATCGAATTGCCATACAGCAGCCCGCGCCGCTTGCCGTACATCGGCAGCTCGGCCGTCGGCGGGCCCAGGCGCTCGACGAACTGCGCGCGGGTGGCCGTGGCGGGCAGGCCG
The DNA here is from genome assembly GCF_018408275.1 of Pseudomonas sp. Pc102. Lineage (NCBI taxonomy): Bacteria > Pseudomonadati > Pseudomonadota > Gammaproteobacteria > Pseudomonadales > Pseudomonadaceae > Pseudomonas > Pseudomonas sp. Pc102. The sequence goes on from NZ_AP021905.1 coordinate 5,155,683, forward strand.
AAGGCCTCGGTGCCGCTGACCACGTTGAGCTCCTCGGCCCGCAGCAGCGCGCAGAAGCCGAGGCCCAGGATGAACAGGACAGGTTTGAGCAGGTTCATTCGTCAGTTCCCTTGACTGGAGAGAGGCATGAAAAAGCCGGGCAAGGGCCCGGCTCTCTGGTGTGGCAGGTGACTCAGGCCTTGGGCAGGGTGACGCCGGTCTGGCCCTGGTACTTGCCGCCGCGGTCGCGGTAGGAGACTTCGCAGGCTTCGTCCGACTGCAGGAAAAGCATCTGCGCCACGCCTTCGTGGGCGTAGATCTTCGCCGGCAGGTTGGTGGTGTTGGAGAACTCCAGGGTCACGTGGCCTTCCCACTCCGGTTCCAGCGGGGTGACGTTGACGATGATGCCGCAGCGCGCGTAGGTGCTCTTGCCCAGGCAGATGGTCAGCACGTCACGCGGGATGCGGAAGTACTCGACGGTGCGGGCCAGGGCGAAAGAGTTCGGCGGGATGATGCAGACGTCGCTGTTGATGTCGACGAAGCTCTTCTCGTCGAAGTTCTTCGGGTCGACCACGGCGGAGTGGATGTTGGTGAAGACCTTGAACTCGGCCGCGCAGCGCACGTCGTAGCCGTAGCTGGACACCCCATAGGAAATCACCCGGCTGTCGTCCGCGCCGCGCACCTGGCGCTCGACGAAGGGCTCGATCATCCCGTGTTCCTGGGCCATGCGGCGAATCCACTTGTCCGATTTGATGCTCATGGCGGGGGTCCTGTGAAGGTGAAAAATGATCGCGAATCTTACCGGGCGCGGGCCTTTCGGGCAAAGGGCAGCGACCGGGAGCGTGCCCTGGCGCCCAGTGCCGCCGAGCGGGGCTTGTGGCGATGCCGCCGAGTGCGCCACTGTTGGCCCGCCCTTGTGGAGAAAGGACCCACCATGACCCCCTGGCTGATCATCCCCGGCCTGTTCTTCGCCGTCTTTTCCTTCTCGTTCTTCAAGCGCCGCCGCGCAAGCGGCCGGGAACGCTTCATCCGCGAGTTCCGCCCGGCGCCCTGGCTGTTCGACGAACTGCGCAAACGCCATCCGCAGCTGAGCCTGGAAGACTGCATGCTGGTGAGCGCCGGCCTGCGCCAGTACTTCCTCTGCTACCTCAAGAGCGGCTACGGCTACGTCTCCATGCCCTCCCAGGTGGTGGACGACCTGTGGCACGCCTTCATCCTCGACACCCGCGAATACAAGCGCTTCTGCCAGCAGGCCTTCGGCCGCTTCCTGCACCACCGCCCGGCGCGCACCCTCTCGGGCAACGCCCGCCAGGCCGACGCCGGCCTGCGCCGCTGCTGGTGGTACGCCTGCGAACAGGAACGCATCGACCCGCAGCGGCCCGGCCGCGTGCCGCTGCTGTTCGACCTGGACAGCCGCCTGGGCATCGTCGGCGGCTTCCTCTATGTCGCCGACTGCAAGGGCGTACGGCGCAACGACGGCGGCGACTCGGGCAGCGGCGTCATCTACTGCGGCGGGGACTTCGTCGGCAGCGACTCGGGCTACGGCTCCAGCGACTTCGGCGACGGCAGCGGCACGGGCGGCAGCCATCACGGCAGCGATTCATCGAGCGATGGGGGCGGTTCGGACGGCGGCGGGGACAGTGGAGGCGGATGCGGCGGAGGGTGTGGCGGCGGTGGGGGCGATTGAGCCCCCACCGCTGTGCGACATCAGTCGTCGCTGATGGTGATGGTCGGCATGGCACCGGCGCCCATGCCGGACTGCGCGATGCGCGCGCCGACGCAGCGCGCCATTTCCTGGTAGATCATGGCGATCTGGCTTTCCGGGTCGGCGACGGTGGTCGGCTTGCCGCCATCGGATTGCATGCGGATGGCCATGGACAGCGGCAGGGAGGCCAGCAGGTCGACGCCGTACTGGGCCGCCAGCTTCTCGCCGCCGCCTTCGCCGAACAGGTGCTCGGCATGGCCGCAGTTGGAGCAGATGTGCACGGCCATGTTCTCCACCACGCCCAGCACCGGGATGTTGACCTTGCGGAACATCTCCACGCCCTTCTTCGCGTCCAGCAGGGCCAGGTCCTGCGGGGTGGTGACGATCACGCTGCCGGCCACCGGCACCTTCTGCGCCAGGGTCAGCTGGATGTCGCCGGTGCCCGGGGGCATGTCCACCACCAGGTAGTCGAGGTCGTCCCAGGCGGTCTGGGTGATCAGCTGGATCAGCGCGCCGGAGACCATCGGGCCACGCCACACCACCGGCGTGTTGTCATCGGTGAGGAAGGCCATGGACATGACCTCCACGCCGAGGGACTTGATCGGCACGAAGAACTTCTGGTCGCGTACCTCGGGGCGGGTGCCCTCGGCGATGCCGAACATGATGCCCTGGCTCGGGCCGTAGATATCGGCGTCGAGGATGCCCACGCGGGCGCCTTCACGGGCCAGCGCCAGCGCCAGGTTGGCGGCAGTGGTGGACTTGCCCACACCGCCCTTGCCCGAGGCCACGGCGATCACGTTCTTGACGTTGGCCAGGGCCGGCACCTGGGCCTGGGCCTTGTGCGGCTCGATCACGCAGTCGACCTCGACCTTGGCCGAGTCGATGCCGTCCTGGTTCTCCAGGGCCATCTGCAGCATCTGCGCCCAGCCGCTCTTGAACAGGCCGGCGGCGTAGCCCAATTCCAGGCGTACGTGGACCTTGCCGCCCTGGATGTCGACCTCGCGCAGGCAGCCGGCGCTGACCGGGTCCTGGCCAAGGTGGGGATCGGTGAACTGGCGAAGCGTGGCTTCCACCACGGCGCGGGTGACAGGCATGGAAAACTCCGGGAAAAGACCGAGCGAAACAGGCGGGCATCTTAACCCAAAGCCCATGCAACAGATGAAAATGCCCCGCCGCGCCTATATAGTTACCGACTTTCCCGTGTTCCCAGTGCAGCCGATCACCATGACCGAAGCCCGCAAGATCCTCGTCACCAGCGCCCTCCCCTATGCCAACGGTTCCATCCACCTCGGGCATATGGTCGAGTACATCCAGACCGACATCTGGGTGCGCTTCCAGAAGATGCGCGGCAACCAGGCCATCTACGTCTGCGCCGACGACGCCCACGGTTCGGCCATCATGCTGCGCGCCGAGAAGGAGGGCATCACCTCCGAGCAGCTGATCGACAACGTGCGCGCCGAGCACACCACCGATTTCGCCGACTTCCTGGTGGAGTTCGACAACTACCATTCGACCCACTCGGACGAGAACCGTGTGCTGTCCAGCAGCATCTACACCAAGCTGCGCGACGCCGGTCACATCGCCACCCGCCCGGTGACCCAGTACTTCGACCCGGACAAGCAGATGTTCCTGGCCGACCGCTTCATCAAGGGCACCTGCCCGAAATGCGCGGCCGAAGACCAGTACGGCGACAACTGCGAGTCCTGCGGCGCCACCTATTCGCCCACCGAGCTGAAGAACCCCAAGTCGGCCATCTCCGGCGCCACGCCGGTGCTCAAGGAGTCGCTGCACTACTTCTTCAAGCTGCCCGACTTCGACGCCATGCTGAAACAGTGGACCCGCAGCGGCGCCCTGCAGGAGTCGGTGGCCAACAAGATCGCCGAATGGCTGGACGCCGGCCTGCAGGAGTGGGACATCAGCCGTGACGCCCCCTACTTCGGCTTCGAGATCCCCGACGCCCCGGGCAAGTACTTCTACGTGTGGCTGGACGCCCCCATCGGCTACATGGCCAGCTTCCAGAACCTCTGCGCGCGCCGTCCGGAGCTGGACTTCGACGCCTTCTGGGGCAAGGACTCCAGCGCCGAGCTGTACCACTTCATCGGCAAGGACATCGTCAACTTCCATGCCCTGTTCTGGCCCGCCATGCTCGAAGGCGCCGGCTACCGCAAGCCGACCGCGCTCAACGTGCACGGCTACCTGACGGTGAACGGGCAGAAGATGTCCAAGTCCCGCGGCACCTTCATCAAGGCGCGCACCTACCTCGACCACCTGAGCCCGGAATACCTGCGCTACTACTACGCGGCCAAGCTGGGCCGCGGCGTGGACGACCTCGACCTGAACCTCGAGGACTTCGTGCAGAAGGTGAACTCCGACCTGGTGGGCAAGGTGGTCAACATCGCCAGCCGCTGCGCCGGTTTCATCCACAAGGGCAACGCCGGCCGCCTGGTGGCCGCCAATGCCGCGCCCGAGCTGTTCGCCGAGTTCAAGGCCGCTGCGCCGAGCATCGCCGAGGCCTTCGAGAACCGTGACTTCGCCCGCGCCATGCGCGAGATCATGGCCCTGGCCGACCGTGCCAACGCCTGGATCGCCGACAAGGCGCCCTGGGCCCTGGCCAAGCAGGAAGGCAAGCAGGACGAGGTGCAGGCCGTCTGCGCCGCAGGCGTCAACCTGTTCCGCCAGTTGGTGATCTTCCTCAAGCCGGTGCTGCCGAACCTCTCCGCCGCTGCCGAGCAGTTCCTCAACGTCGCCCCGCTGAGCTGGGCCGACCACGAGACGCTGCTGGCCGACCACCAACTGAACGCCTTCACCCCGCTGATGACCCGCATCGAGCCGGCGAAGATCGAAGCCATGGTCGCCGCGTCCAAGGAAGACCTGGCCGCCGCCGCACCGGCCCCCGCCGGCAACGGCGAGCTGACCAAGGACCCGCTGGCCGCCGAGATCGGCTTCGACGCCTTCGCCGCCGTCGACCTGCGCATCGCGCTGATCGAGAAGGCCGAGTTCGTCGAAGGGGCCGACAAGCTGCTGCGCCTGTCCCTGGATATCGGCGACCAGAAGCGCAACGTGTTCTCCGGCATCAAGAGCGCCTACCCGGACCCGAGCAAGCTCGAAGGCCGCCTGACCCTGTACGTGGCCAACCTGGCCGCGCGCAAGATGAAGTTCGGCGTCTCCGAAGGCATGGTCCTGGCCGCCGGCCCCGGTGGCGAGGAGATCTACCTGCTCAGCCCCGACAGCGGCGCCAAGCCCGGCCAGCGCGTGAAGTAGGCACGCTGTCCCTCACGAAGCGCCTGCCCGCTCACCGGCCAGGCGCTTCGTCGTTTCAGGAACCGACAAACCACGCGACACCACGCAAGGAACGCACATGATCAAGCACTGGACCCTGCCCCTGCTGCTGGCCCTCACCGCCCTGGCTGGCTGCTCCGAATCGAGCAAGGGAGGTGATGCGGGAGGCGCAGCCGCCTTCAGGGGCGAAGCCTCGAAACCCGGCGCCTTCCTCGCCTACGAGCACCAGGTCTCCATCCACCTCGCCGCCGACAAGGTTGCCCCGCGCCTGGCCGCCGCCCGGGAAGCCTGCAATGACGGCCGCTTCGGCACCTGCGACCTGCTGGCCATCGAGCAGAGCCAGGGCGGCTACCGCGCCGGCCAGCTGGTGCTGCGCATCGTCCCCGAAGGCGTGGAGAAGATGGTCGCCCTGGCGGCCGAGGGCGGCACGCTGGAAAGCCGCAACACCCGCGCCGAGGACCTGGCCCAGGCCGTGGGCGACAACGCCCGCACCCGCGAGCGCCTGGAGCGCCAGTACAAGACCCTGGAAGCGTTCCAGGGGCGCAAGGACCTGGCCGTCGCCGACCTGCTGGCCCTGGCCCGGGAAATGGCCGAGCTGGAGGTGCAGCTGGCCGCCACCGCCCAGGAATCCGCCCAGCAGCAGCGCCGCATCGCCACCAACCTGCTGACCCTGGACTTCACCACCGACCAGCAGCGCCCGAGCCGCCTGTCGCGCATCGGCGATGCCGCCGCCGGCCTGCTGGACAACGCCACCGAGGGCACAGCCCAGGCCCTGGAGATGCTCGGCTACGGCATCCCCTTCGTGATCATCCTCTTCCCCCTGGCGCTGCTGGTGCGCTGGCTGTGGCGCAAATCCACGCGTCGCGGCAAGGCCGCCGCCCAGCCCTGAGCTAGCCTTGCTGACAAGGGCCGCGACCGCGCGGCCCTGTACCGCTCCGGCGGCATCCCGGATAATGCGCGGCCTTTTCGATAGACCCGACGCCCCTGACCATGACTGATTTCATCCTCGCCCTGCTCGGCGCAGCGCTGGTCAACAACCTGATTCTCGTCCTGCCCCTGGGCACCGACGCCCTGCGCCAGCCCCGCAGCCGCAGCCTGGCGCTGGCCGGCGGCCTGCTGCTGGCACTCGCCACGCCGCTGGCCTGGGCGCTGGACCGGCTGCTCGCGCCCCTGGGCCTCGGCTACCTGGGCATCGCCCTGTTCATCCCCGCCCTGCTGCCGCTGGCCTGGGCGAGCCTCGCCCTGCTCGCCCGCGCAGCGCCGCGCCTGCCCCGCGACGGCCTGCTGCCCCTGCTGCTGGGCAACGGCGCGGCACTGGGCGCCATGCTGCTGGCCGCTGCCGGTGATTTCACCAGCGCCATCGGCCTGGGCATCGGCGGCGGCATCGGCTTCTGGGTCGCCCTGCGCCTGTTCGACGACCTGTTGCAGCGTGTGGAGGCGGCCGACGTGCCCGCGCCCTTCCGCGGCCTGCCGGTGATGCTCGTCTGCGCCGGGCTGATGGGCGTTGCCCTGCTCGGCTTCAACGGCATGGTGGCGGCATGAACCAGGCCGCGCTGGTCGAGCGCCTCGATGCCCTGCTGCCGCAGACCCAATGCGGAAAATGCGGCCACCCCGGCTGCAAGCCCTACGCCGAAGGCATGGCCCGGGGCGAGGCGATCAACAAGTGCCCGCCCGGCGGCAACGCCACCATCATCGCCCTGGCCGATCTGCTGCACGTGCCGGCCCTGCCCCTGGAGGCGCCCGGCGGCCCGGTGCCGCCACAGCTGGCGTTCATCCGCGAGGCCGAGTGCATCGGCTGCACCAAGTGCATCCAGGCGTGCCCGGTGGACGCCATCGTCGGTGCCGCCAAGCAGATGCATACGGTGATCGCCGACGAATGCACCGGCTGCGAGCTGTGCGTCGCCCCTTGCCCGGTGGACTGCATCGACATCCTGCCCCTGGCGGAGCCCGCTGCCAGCCTGCAGCGCCAGCACGCCGACCAGTTCCGCCGCCGCTACGAACAACGCAACCGCCGCCTCGCCCGTGACGAAGCCCGCCGCCTGGCAGAGCGCGAAGCCCGTGCCGCCAGGGCCGCCCAGGCACAGGCGCGGCAGCAGGCCGCGGCCACCCCGGACCCGGTGCAGGCCGCCATCGAGCGGGTCAAGGCACAGAAGGCCGCCGCCGGCACCCAGACCGACCTGCAGAAGCGCCTGAAGATCGAGGCCGCGCAGGCCCGGGTCGCCCTGGCCAAGGCCGAGAAGCAGCTGGAGGTCTATGGCACCTCCGACATCGCCGCCCAGGTGCAAGCGCTGCGCGTCGCCAACGCCAGGGCACAGGCCGCGCTGGAAGCCGCCAACCAGGCACCGGTGGCGGCCTTCGACGAAGCCGCCTACAAGAAGGCCAAGATCGCCGCTGCCATGGGCCGCACCCAGCTGGCCAAGGCGGAGAAGGCCTTCGGCGATGAGCCGACGCCCGAGCAACGCGCCCAACTGGAGGAGCTGCGTGGCGTCGTGACCCAGGCCGAAGCCGAGCTGGATCGCCTGCAGGGCGCCCAGGCCGCCGCCGCCCCCACGCCGGGCATGGCCGCGCTGAAGCAGGCGAAGATCGCCCTGGTCAGCCGCCGCGCCGAACTGCGCAGCGCCGAGGCGCGGGGCGCGACCGAAACGGAGCTGGGCCCCCTGCGCCAGGCCCTGGCCGATGCCGAGCAGGCACTGCACGCCGCCGAGGACGCCAGCGGCAAGACCCCGCCGGACCTGCAACGCATCGACAAGAACCCCATCGACCCGGCCCTGCGCGCCCTGAAGACCGAGCTGGCCATGGCCCGCGCCGAGGTGAGCAAGCTGGAACGTCGCCAGCCCGTCGACGAACAGGCACTGACCCGCGCCCGTGAACGCCTGGAGCGCGCCCAGGCGCAGCTCGACGGGCACGCGGCATCATGACCGAGCAGCCCGGCTTCGACCCGCGCCCAGGCATGCGCCTGGTGTTGCTGGCCTGCCTGCCGGGCCTGTTCGCACTGCTCTGGCAATACGGCTGCGGCACCCTGGTGCAACTGGCCATCGCCATCCCCACGGCGCTGGCCTGCGAGGCGCTGGTCCGGCACTTGCGCAACCAGCGCATCGCCCCGACCGACGCCTTGTTCGGCCTGGCGCCCCTGGCCGAGGGCGGCGCCCTGGTCACCGCCGTGCTGCTGGCGCTGGCGCTGCCTCCCTACGCGCCCTGGTGGCTGGCGCTGTGTGCAAGCGCGAGCGCCATCCTGCTCGGCAAGTCGCTGTTCGGCGGCTTCGGCCACAACCCCTTCAACCCGGCGATGCTCGGCTTCGCCCTCGCCCTGCTGGCCTTCCCCGCACAGTTCACCCACTGGCCCGCCGCAGGTCATGTCCATGGACTCTGGGCCACAGCGCACCAGGTGTTCGGCATCGGCGACGGCCTGGTGGACGGCTGGAGCCAGGCCACGGTGCTGGACAGCCTGCGCCACAACGATCGCCTGACCATCGACGAGCTGTTCGCCAGTCACAATGCCTTCGGGGGCGTCGGCGGGCGCGGAGTCGAGTGGGTCAACCTGGCCTTCCTCGCGGGCGGCCTGTTGCTGCTGCAGCAGCGGGTGATCCGCTGGCACGCGCCCGTGGGCCTGCTCGCCGCACTGTTCGTCATCGCGCTGCTGTGCTGGAACGGCAGCGGTTCGGACTCCAACGGCTCGCCGCTGCTGCACCTGTTCTCCGGCGCCACCATGCTCGGCGCCTTCTTCATCGTCACCGAGCCGGTCTCCGGCCCCTCCAGCGACCGTGCGCGCCTGCTGTTCGGGGTCGGCGTCGGCCTGCTGGTCTATGCGATCCGCACCTGGGGCGGCTACCCGGACGGGCTGGCCTTCGCGGTACTGGCCATGAACCTGCTGGTGCCGACACTGGAACGCCTGGCGGCGTGGAGCGAACGCCGATGAACGGCCGCGCCCTGGTGACGCTGCTGGCCCTGGCGCTGGCGGGAACCGCCCTGCTGGTCGCCCTGCAGCTGGGCCTCGCCCCGCGCATCGACGAGGCGCGCCAGGCGGCCGAGGAGCGCGCGCTGCTCGACCTGCTGCCGCCCGGCAGCTATGACAATCACCCCTTGCGCGAGCCCGTCGCCCTCCCGGATGCCGAAGCCCTGGGCCGCCCGGCGCCCGGCTCGGCGTGGCGGGCCCGCCGCGAGGGCCAGGTGGTGGCGCTGCTCCTGCCCGTCACGGGGCAAGGGTACGAAGGCCCGATCCGCCTGCTGCTGGCCATCGCCCCGGACGGCCGCCTGTTACGCAGCAAGGTGCTGGAGCACCGCGAGACCGCCGGTATCGGCGATCGCATCGAACCCTCACGCAGCCCCTGGCTGGCGAGCCTGGACGGCGTCTCGCTCGGCGCCCGGCCCGGGGAATGGCGGGTCAGGGCCGATGGCGGCGGATTCGACCAGATCGCCGGTGCCACCCTCACCTCGCGTGCCGTGCTCGCCGCGACCCAGCAGGGGTTGCGCTACTTCGACAGCCATCGCGAGCACTTGCTGGGAGCGGCGCCATGAAGCCCGTGGGCCCCCTGCCGCTGCTCTGCCTGGCGCCGCTGCTGGGCACCAGCGACCTGCTGGTCAAGGCGCTGGGCATCACCCTGGTCGCCCTGCCGCTGCTGACGCTATTCGGCGCGGCGCTGCCCACCCTGCGCCGGCTGCTCCAGGGGCGCGCCCTGTGGCTCGGCGCCTCGCTGCTCGCCGGCGCGCTGATAGGCGCCGCGCAGTTGCTGATGCAGGCCGCAGCGTTCGAACTGCTGCGCGCGCTCGGCCCCTTCCTCGCCTTGCTGGCGTTGCCCTGCCTGCTGCTGGTGGCGCACGAGCCGGCCGGCCCTGGCATGGGCCTGCGCCAGGGGCTGGTGTTCGCGTCGTTCGCCCTGGCACTGGGCGCGCTGCGGGAACTGCTCGGCCATGCCAGCCTGCTGGCCCATGGCGAGTGGCTGGGCCTCGGAGCCCTGCACTGGCAGGCCGCGGCCGATGGCCTGCCGCTCTTCGCCTCGGCACCGGGAGGCCTTATCCTCCTCGGCCTGCTCCTGGCGCTAGCGCGCCTCAAACCCTAATCAGAAGCCCTCGACCATGAATGCCGCCAAACGCCTGGAAATCTTCCGCCGCCTGCATGAGGACAACCCCGAGCCCAAGACCGAGCTGGCCTATTCCTCGCCCTTCGAACTGCTGATCGCGGTGATCCTCTCCGCCCAGGCCACCGATGTCGGGGTGAACAAGGCCACGGCCAGGCTGTTCCCGGTGGCCAACACGCCGGAAGCCATTCATGCGCTGGGTGTGGAGGGGCTGTCGGAGTACATCAAGACCATCGGCCTCTACAACAGCAAGGCTAAGAACGTCATCGAGACCTGCCGCATCCTCGTCGAGAAGCACGGCAGCCAGGTGCCGCAGGAGCGCGAGGCGCTGGAGGCCCTGCCCGGCGTCGGTCGCAAGACCGCCAACGTGGTGCTCAACACGGCCTTCCGCCAGTTGGCCATGGCGGTGGACACGCACATCTTCCGCGTCAGCAACCGCACCGGCATCGCCCCCGGCAAGAACGTGCTGGAGGTGGAGAAGAAGCTGCTCAAATTCGTACCAAGGGATTACCTGCTCGACGCCCACCACTGGCTGATCCTGCATGGCCGCTACGTCTGCGTGGCCCGCAAGCCGCGCTGCGGCGCGTGCCGGATCGAGGACCTGTGCGAATACAAGGCGAAAACCTCGGACGATTGAAGCTTCATTGAATCGCCCAATGTTTCGATTGAAAAAATCTTTTTTACCGGCTCCGGCTTTGTCGCTATAAGGTGCGCCAATAGCGCCCCGCATCGTGGAGTGACCGTATGAGCACAGGCAAAGAAGAGATCGAGACCGAGGAAGACTTCGTCGCCGAAGACAGCGATGAAGGCGAAACTCCCGTCGAAGTTGCCAAGACCAACCTGACCAAGCGCCGCATCATCGACAACTACCTGGAAGAGCGCCGCCTGCAGAAGCAGTTGTCCGATTACGATTTCGACTTCTGATCTGTGAAGCCGCCCGAAAGCCCCGCCGATGCGGGGCTTTTTGTTGGCCGGGTTTCACACCCCGCAGGTCGGCGCCGGGCCGGCGAGGCCCAACGCCGAGGGCCGAGGGCCGAACATGGACGCATTGGGCTTCGTGCCTCTCCCCAACCTGCAGACGGAAAAAAGCCCCGCATCGGCGGGGCTTTTCAGGCTCTGGCGGCTCAGTCGTTGCGCGAGGGCGAGAGCAGTTCGATCTTGTAGCCGTCCGGGTCTTCGACGAAGGCCAGGATGCTGGTGCCGTGCTTCATCGGACCCGGCTCGCGGGTAATCTTGCCGCCACGGGCGCGGATGTCTTCGCAGGCCTTGTAGACATCGGCCACTTCCAGGGCGATATGGCCGTAGCCGGTGCCCAGCTCGTACTTGTCCACACCCCAGTTGTAGGTCAGCTCGATGACGCTGTTCTCGGCCTCGTTGCCGTAGCCGACGAAGGCCAGGGTGAACTGGCCGTCCGGGTAGTCCTTGCGACGCAGCAGGGTCATGCCCAGGACTTCGGTGTAGAAGGCGATGGATTTGTCCATGTCGCCGACGCGCAGCATGGTATGCAGCAGTCGCATCTCGGTTTCTCCTCATTGGCTTGAAACGACAAGCCCCGGCTCGTGACCGGGGCTTGGAAGGCAGCTTAAAGCCGGAAGCCCGAAGCGGGAAGTCTTCCCGCTTCAGGCTCTCGGCTTCCAGCTCAGAACAGCTTGCGACCCTTGCCGGCGGCGATGCGCATGCGCAGGGCGTTGAGCTTGATGAAGCCCGCCGCGTCCGCCTGGTTGTAGGCGCCGCCGTCTTCCTCGAAGGTCGCGATGTTGGCGTCGAACAGCGAGTCGTCGGACTTGCGGCCGACCACGATGACGTTGCCCTTGTAGAGCTTCAGGCGCACGACGCCGTTCACGTTGCTCTGGGAGGCGTCGATCATCTGCTGCAGCATCAGGCGCTCGGGGCTCCACCAGTAGCCGGTGTAGATCAGGCTAGCGTACTTGGGCATCAGCTCGTCTTTCAGGTGGGCCACTTCACGGTCCAGGGTGATGGACTCGATGGCGCGGTGGGCGCGCAGCATGATGGTGCCGCCGGGGGTCTCGTAGCAGCCACGGGACTTCATGCCGACGTAGCGGTTCTCGACGATGTCGAGGCGGCCGATGCCATTCTCGCCGCCGATGCGGTTCAGCTCGGTCAGCACCTGGGCCGGGGTCATGTCCTTGCCGTCGATGGCGACGATGTCACCGGCGCGGTAGGTGAGTTCGATGTAGGTCGGGGTGTCCGGCGCCGCTTCCGGCGACTTGGTCCACTTCCACATGTCCTCTTCGTGCTCGGTCCAGGTGTCTTCCAGCACGCCGCCTTCATAGGAGATGTGCAGCAGGTTGGCGTCCATGGAGTACGGGGACTTCTTCTTGCCGTGGCGCTCGATCGGGATGGCGTGCTTCTCGGCGTAGTCCATCAGCTTCTCGCGGGACAGCAGGTCCCACTCGCGCCAGGGGGCGATCACCTTCACGCCCGGCTTCAGCGCGTAGGCGCCCAGCTCGAAGCGGACCTGGTCGTTACCCTTGCCGGTGGCGCCATGGGAAATGGCGTCGGCGCCGGTCTCGTTGGCGATCTCGATCAGGCGCTTGGCGATCAGCGGGCGGGCGATGGAGGTACCCAGCAGGTACTCGCCTTCGTAGATGGTGTTGGCGCGGAACATCGGGAAGACGAAGTCGCGGACGAATTCTTCGCGCAGGTCGTCGATGTAGATTTCCTTGACGCCCATGGCCTGGGCCTTGGCGCGGGCCGGTTCGACCTCTTCGCCCTGACCGAGGTCGGCGGTGAAGGTCACCACTTCGCAGTTATAGGTGTCTTGCAGCCACTTGAGGATTACCGAGGTGTCCAGGCCACCGGAATACGCCAGGACAACCTTCTTCACGTCCGCCATGCCATCAACTCCACGGGGTTGTACGAAAAACCCGTGATTCTACTGACCCTGGCGGCCAAATTACAGTGGCGCGACAGGCAATGACGACCAAGCGACAGATTCTTTCGTCGAATCGACCTGAACGGAATCAGGAAGCAGCGCCCTGGGTGGCCTTGTCGGCCTCGGGGATGATCGGCGCGGGAGCGGCTGCGGGGGCTTCTGCAGGAGGCGCCTCGGCCTCGCGGGACAGGCTGAGGGTGACGCGGCGGTTCTTCGCGCGGTTGGCTTCGTTGTTGTTGGGCACCAACGGGTAGCGCTCGCCGTGGAAGCGCATGACCATGTGCGACTCGGGAATGCCGTTGGCCTTGAAGTAGTCGTACACGGCCAGGGCGCGGCGGCGCGACAGGTCGCGGTTGGTCAGGCGGTTGCCGGCGTTGTCGGAATGGCCGTCGATTTCGAGGTGATTGACGCTGGGATCGGCCTTCAGGTAGTCGAGGATGATCTCCAGCCGGGCCCGCGCCATCTCGTCCAGCGCCGTGCCGCCGCCGGCGAAGCCGACCTGGGCATTCTTGATCTGGTCGAAGTTGACCGGCAGCAGCTTGGTCGTGCAGGCGAGGTAGTCGTTGTAGGCCTTGTTGAACTTCACCGGCAACAGGCGCACCTCGATGGCATCGCCCCCCTGCAGGGTGCGGTGGCGCACCAGCGGGCTACGCCCTTCCAGCAGGCCGGCGAGCAGGCGACCGCCCTGGAGCTGGGAACTGTTGAAGGGCACATCGCCATTGCCGACGCTGACCGCGCCGAGGTTGATGTCGCCGCGTCCTGGCTGCCAGGGCGCGGCGGCGGCCAGCAGGGTGGCGGAGCCTGCGCCCAGCCAGCGCTCGCGGGCCTTGATGCGGAACGTCACCTGTTCGCCCGCGCGACGTACGAACTCGCCGCTGCCGAAATCGGTGATCGGTTGCGACAGGCGGCATTCGAACTTGTCCCCCTCGACCGTCCATTCGGCCTTCTCCAGGCGCGTCTGGAAGGTAATGGCCATGGCCGGAAGGCTGGCGAACAGGCTGAGCAGGGCGACATAGCGCTGGCGCACGGCGGCGGGCTCCACGGAGAAATTTCTGCACTCCCCAGGGCTATCGGTGGCGTCGGGTAAAACTTGAGTGGATTCGACGCATGCCCTTGTAGGAGAAGGCCAGCGGTGGCGCCCTCCCCCGTCACATCGTGAAAAGCCGCCGACGCCCTGAAACACAAGCCCCGCGTGCCCCGAAAAAGCTTTTCCGGTAGCATGCACGACGAGTTTTGCCCGCCTGGAAGCCCCCCATGTCCGACCGTTTGACCTTGCTGCGCCCCGACGACTGGCACATCCATCTGCGCGATGGTGCCGTGCTGTCCAACACAGTCGCCGATGCCGCGCGCACCTTTGGCCGCGCCATCATCATGCCCAACCTGGTGCCACCGGTGCGCAACGCCGAAGAGGCCGACGGCTATCGCCAGCGCATCCTCGCCGCACGCCCGGCCGGCAGCCGCTTCGAGCCGCTGATGGTGCTCTACCTCACCGATCGCACCAGCCCCGAGGACATCCGTGCGGCCAAGGCTTCCGGCTTCGTGCATGCTGCCAAGCTCTACCCGGCCGGCGCGACCACCAACTCGGATTCGGGCGTGACCCGCATCGACACGATCTTCCCGGCCCTGGAAGCCATGGCCGAGGTCGGCATGCTGCTGCTGGTGCACGGCGAGGTCACCCGCAGCGAAATCGACGTGTTCGACCGCGAGAAGGTCTTCATCGATGAGCACCTGCGTCGCGTGGTCGAGCGCTTCCCGACCCTGAAGGTGGTCTTCGAGCACATCACCACCCGCGATGCCGTGCAGTTCGTGGAATCGGCCTCGGCCAACGTCGGTGCCACCATCACCGCCCACCACCTGCTGTACAACCGCAACCACATGCTGGTCGGCGGCATCCGCCCGCACTTCTATTGCCTGCCGATCCTCAAGCGCAACGTGCACCAGGAAGCCCTGCTGGACGCAGCCACCGGTGGCGGCGAGCGCTTCTTCCTCGGCACCGACTCGGCACCGCATGCCAAGCACGCGAAGGAAGCGGCCTGCGGTTGCGCCGGCTGCTACACCGCCTACGCCGCCATCGAGCTCTATGCCGAAGCCTTCGAACAGCGCAACGCGCTGGACAAGCTGGAAGCCTTCGCCAGCAAGAACGGCCCGGACTTCTACGGCCTGCCGCGCAACACCGACACCATCACCCTGGTCCGTGAAGAATGGACCGCCCCTGCGAGCCTGCCGCTCGGCGAGCAGACCGTGATCCCGCTGCGCGCTGGCGAGACGCTGCGCTGGCGCCTGCTGGAGGACAACGCGTGAGCGAAGACCTGTACGACGAAGAGCTCGACGGCAGCCTGCCGCAAGGTCCCCGCCACCCGATGGCCGCCCGCTTCCGCGGCTACCTGCCGGTGGTGGTGGATGTCGAGACCGGCGGCTTCAATGCGGCCACCGACGCCCTGCTGGAGATCGCGGCGACCACCATCGCCATGGACGAACAGGGCTTCCTCTACCCGGATCACACCCACTTCTTCCGCGTCGAGCCCTTCGAGGGCGCCAACATCGAACAGGCGGCGCTGGAGTTCACCGGCATCAAGCTCGACCACCCGCTGCGCATGGCGGTTAGCGAGGAGCACGCGCTGAACGAAATCTTCCGGGGCCTGCGCAAGTCGATCAAGGCGAGCGGCTGCAAGCGCGCCATCCTCGTGGGGCACAACAGCAGCTTCGACCTGGGCTTCCTCAACGCGGCGGTGAACCGCACCGGGATCAAGCGCAACCCTTTCCACCCCTTCTCCAGCTTCGACACCGCGACCCTCGCGGGCCTCGCCTACGGCCAGACCGTACTGGCGAAAGCCTGCCAGGTGGCCGGCATCGAATTCGACGGCCGCGAAGCCCACTCCGCGCGCTACGACACCGAGAAGACCGCCGAGCTGTTCTGCGGCATCGTCAACCGCTGGAAGGAGATGGGCGGCTGGATGGAGGACGACGACTGACGTCCCCGCCTCAACGTCCTCTATATAAGGAAGCCCGGCCGATGCCGGGTTTTCTTTTGTCTGGATTCGACCCCTCTCGCCACCGAGCAGCAAGACGCTGCGTCCTCCCACTATCGGCCTGGAACCAGCCGCCCCCTCGGAAACGCTCTGGGACGGGGCCTGACGGACGGACTTTGACAATCATTCTCATTCTGATTAGTATCGCTTTCCATCAAGCCCACAACCGAGCATTGAGCCCACCCATGTACGTCTGTCTCTGCCAAGGTGTCACTGACGGCCACATTCGTGATGCGATCTATGAAGGCTGCTGCAGCTACCGCGAGGTCCGCGAGACCCTCGGCGTCGGCACCCAATGCGGCAAGTGCGCCTGCCTCGCCAAGCAGGTCGTGCGTGAAACCCTCTCGGACGTACGGAGCAGCCAGGCGTCCCTCGCCTACCCCGCGAGTTTCGTGCCTGCGTGAGTTGAACAAGTTTTGAAGAACCGGACCTGGCGTCCGGTTTTTTTATGCCTGCAATTCAAGCAGTTAGCGCCAAGACGCGGAATCTAAACATTCTTATTCACATTCAAATTATCTTACATATCAATAACTTACGTTGACTTTGCCGGGCAACTGGATAAAATTCGACCACTTACACCCATTTGCACGGCAGGACTCCACATGAAAGGCGACAAGAAAGTCATCCAGCATCTCAACAAGATCCTCGGCAACGAACTTGTGGCCATCAACCAGTACTTCCTGCACGCGCGCATGTACGAGGACTGGGGCCTGGAGAAACTCGGCAAGCACGAGTACCACGAGTCCATCGACGAGATGAAGCACGCCGACAAGCTCATCAAGCGCATCCTCTTCCTGGAAGGCATTCCCAACCTGCAGGACCTGGGCAAGCTGATGATCGGCGAGAACACCAAGGAAATGCTCGCCAGCGACCTGAAGCTGGAGCTCAACGCCATCCCGGACCTGAAAGCCGCCATCGCCTACTGCGAGAGCGTCGGTGACTACGGCAGCCGCGAACTGCTGGAAGACATCCTCGAATCCGAGGAAGAGCACGTCGACTGGCTGGAGACCCAGCTGGGCCTGATCGAGAAGGTCGGCCTGGAGAACTACCTGCAGTCGCAGATGGACGAGTAAGACGTCCGGACATGAAAAAGCCCCGCATCGGCGGGGCTTTTCTTTTGCAGCGGGGAATCAGGCGCTGGCTTTCTTGCTCACCGCGTCCTTGATCAGCTGCTGCAGCTCACCCTTCTCGAACATCTCGGCGAGGATGTCGCTGCCGCCGACCAGTTCGCCATTCACCCACAGCTGGGGGAAGGTCGGCCAGTTGGCGTAGGTGGGCAGGTTGGCGCGGATTTCCGGGTTCTGCAGGATGTCGACGTAGGCGAATTTCTCGCCACAGCCCATGACGACCTGAGCGGCACGTGCCGAGAAGCCGCACTGGGGCGCATTCGGCGAGCCTTTCATGTACAGCAGTACGGTGTTGTTGGCGATCTGCTCTTTGATGGTTTCGATGATATCCATGGCTACCTCGGCTGAACGTTCCGACTCGTCGGTCGGCAGGATGGCGGCATTGTAACGGAAGTCCGAGCTCAACGCTCGGACTTGCCCCGCGACATTCAGGCCGCCACCACCTCCACCGGCACGCCATTGAGTGCGGCGTTGCCGGAGACCGCATCCAGATACCGCTCGTCGGTCAGGTCGTTGGCACTGGCCCCCGGCTGCTCGCTGGCGATGCCCATCATCACGCCCGGGCGCGCATGCCCCCAGCCGTGGGGCAGGCTGACGACGCCGGCCATCATCTCCTCGCTGGCCGCCACCTCGACCTCGATCATCCCGACCCGCGAACGCACCTTCACCCGCTGGCCATCGACCAGCCCACGACGCTCCAGGTCGCCTGGGTTCATCAGCAGCTGGTGACGCGGCTTGCCCTTCACCAGCCGGTGGTAGTTGTGCATCCAGGAGTTGTTGCTGCGTACGTGACGGCGGCCGATCAGCACCAGCCCGCCTTCCTCGGGTGCGGCCTGCGTGGCGAAGCGGGCCAGGTCGTCGAGGAAGATCGAGGGGGCTGCGACCACCCGCTTGTCGGTTGTTTTCAGGCGACCCGCCAGGTTGGGCTTGAGCGCGCCCAGGTCCAGCCCGTGGGGGAACTCGCCCAGGCGCTGGACGGACAGCTTGTGCTCGGAACGATCGCCATAGGGGCCGAAGCGCAGGCCCATGTCGATCATCTGCCTGGGCTCCAGGGTCGGCTTCAGCTCCACGCCGGTACGCGCCGCGAACGTCTTGGCCAGGCCGACGAAGATCTCCCAGTCATGCAATGCACCCTGGGGCTTGGCCAGCACCGGCTCGTTGAAGCGGGTGACGTTACGCACGGCGAAGAGGTTGAAGGTGGTGTCGTAGTGATCATGTTCCAGCGGCGCGGTGGGCGGCAGGATCAGGTCGGCGTAGCGCGTCGTCTCGTTGATGTAGAGGTCGATGCTGAGCATGAACTCCAGCCCGTCGAGGGCCTGTTCGAGGCGTCGCCCGTTGGGAGTGGACAGCACCGGATTGCCGGCGACCGTCACCAACGCGCGGATCTGCCCCTCACCCGGGGTCAGCATCTCCTCGGCCAGGGCCGAGACGGGCAGCTCGCCACCGTACTCCGGCAGCCCGGAGACGCGACTCTGCCAGCGGTTGAAATGACCGCCCGAAGTGGTTGCGACCAGGTCCACGGCCGGCTCCGTGCAGAGGACACCGCCGACGCTGTCGACGTTGCCGGTGACCAGGTTGATCACCTGGATCAGCCACTGGCAAAGGCTGCCGAAGGCCTGGGTGGAAACCCCCATGCGCCCGTAGCAGACGGCGCTCCCGGCAGCGGCGAAGTCACGCGCCAGCTGGCGGATGGCGGCGGGATCGATGCCGCAACGCGGGCCCATGGCCTCGGCGGTGAACGCGGCGATGGCACGGCGGACCTCGTCCAGCCCGTCGACCGCCAGGTGCGTCGGACGGCCAAGCCCCTCTTCGAACAGGGTGTTGAGCAATGCCAGCAGCAGCGCTGCATCCTGCCCCGGCCGCACGAACAGGTGCTGGTCGGCGATGGCGGCCGTCTCGCTGCGACGCGGGTCCACCACCACCAGGCGGCCGCCGCGCGCCTTGATGGCCTTCAGGCGCTTCTCCACGTCGGGCACGGTCATGATGCTGCCGTTGGACGCCAGCGGGTTGCCGCCGAGGATCAGCATGAAATCGGTGTGGTCGATGTCGGGGATGGGAATCAGCAGGCCGTGGCCGTACATCTGCTGGCTCACCAGGTGGTGGGGCAACTGGTCCACGGAGGTGGCGGAGAAGCGGCTGCGGGTCTTCAGCAGGCCCAGGAAGTAGTTGCTATGGGTCATCAACCCATAGTTGTGCACGCTCGGGTTGCCCTGGTACACGGCCACTGCGTTATTGCCGTGGCGCGCCTGGATGTCGGCCATGCGCTCCGCCACCAGTGCGAACGCCTCGTCCCAGCCGATGGGTTGCCACTCGCTGCCGGCGCGGCGCATGGGCTGGCGCAGGCGGTCGGGGTCGTTCTGGATGTCCTGAAGGGCAACGGCCTTGGGACAGATGTGGCCACGGCTGAAGCTGTCCTGGGCATCCCCCTTGATGGACAGGATGTGCCGGGAGCCATCTTCCCGATCCTCGGTTTCGATGGTCAGCCCGCAGATGGCTTCGCAGAGATGGCATGCACGGTGGTGAACGGACTTGGTCATGGCCTTGCCTCATGTTCTTGTGTCGAGACGACCGGTCGGGTCGCAAGGGTAGAACTATGGAAGCAGATCGATCGGTCGGCCAGTAGATTCAATGATATGAATCGGCAGGCATCAGGCCTGCCGATTCGCTTCGCGGGTCAGCGGATGGACTGGATGGTGCCCTTGTTGCCGGTCACCTTGGCGCTCACTTTCTTGAAGACGAAATAGTCCTGGATGGTGAGCTCGTAGCGCGGCGCCACGATCAGGTCGGCACCGGAGGATTTGACGGCCTTGAACGCGGCAGCGGATTTCACCGCCGAGATGGGATCGGGCCCGAAAGGCAGGCTGCCACCGGCATCACCGCCGTAGACCACGCCATCAGCGAACTGGGAGTCGCCGCCGAACTGCAGGAAGTGGAACAGGATGTTCACTTCGGACTGGCCACTGATCGGCTCGCCTACCGCCACGTCGGCCTTCAGGCCGGTCTTGACGTTGCCGTTGAGCGGTGAGCTCGGCTGGCTGACGTTGTAGCTGCTGCAACCGGTCATACCGGCGATTGCGACGACCAGGGCGGCAGGTACGAGGAACTTCTTCATTGGTATCTCCATGATCAGAACATGCTGGCCGGACCCAACATCCATAGGCGGGCCCCGCCCCCGAAACCGGATGATTTCGAGGCGGCACAAGCTAGCAACGCACCCTGCGTCACATAAGTTCATGCAGGCTGATTTGTCCTCTGGAAATTTCCCAAACCCCACCTTTTCGCCGAATTTCCTCGCATTGGGCCAGGCGTTCGTGCCACCCGGTCCGGCCGCTATCCCTGGCAGCACTCTCTGCTTAACGCTCAGGATGGTTTCCGCCCCGCCCCTCGACCAGACACCGAAGAAGACGCCCGCACACCTCTGGCACGGGCCCTTCGAGGCACTGGTTGGCAGAGTGCGACAATTCCTTATAAGATCGCGCCTCCCCCTATTCCGTCGCCCCGTGCGGCTTAGCCCGCCGGTCCCGCCTGCTTTTCCCTGAAAAAACCGACCAGGACCCGCGGCCAGAGGCAAAAAAAGGTAGTCAGCAATGAGCGCAAGGCACTTTCTCTCCCTGATGGATTGCACCCCCCAGGAGCTGAGCAGCCTGATCCGTCGAGCCATCGAGCTGAAGGACCTGCGCCACCGAGGCGTCCCCTACGAGCCCCTGAAAAGCCGCGTGCTGGGCATGATCTTCGAGAAGGCCTCCACCCGCACCCGCCTCTCCTTCGAGGCCGGCATGATCCAGCTCGGCGGCCAGGCTATCTTCCTCTCGCCCCGCGACACGCAGCTGGGCCGGGGCGAGCCGATCAGCGACTGCGCCATCGTCATGTCGCGCATGCTCGATGCGGTGATGATCCGCACCTTCGCCCACAGCAAGCTGGTGGAATTCGCCGCCAACTCGCGCGTTCCGGTGATCAACGGCCTGTCCGACGACCTGCACCCCTGCCAGTTGCTGGCCGACATGCAGACCTTCCAGGAACACCGCGGCGCCATCCAGGGCAAGACCGTGGCCTGGATCGGCGATGGCAACAACATGTGCAACACCTATATAGAAGCGGCGATCCAGTTCGACTTCCGCCTCAACGTCGCCTGCCCCGAGGGCTTCGAGCCCAACCCGGCGTTCCTCGCCCAGGCCGGCGACCGCGTGCAGGTGATGCGCGACCCGCGTGAAGCGGTACGCGGCGCCCACCTGGTGAGCACCGACGTCTGGACCTCCATGGGCCAGGAAGAGGAGACCGCGCGGCGCCTGGCGCTGTTCAAGCCCTACCAGGTGAACCAGGCGCTGCTTGCGCTGGCCGATGAAGCGGTTATCTTCATGCACTGCCTGCCGGCGCACCGGGGCGAGGAAATCAGCATGGACCTGCTCGACGACCCGCGTTCCGTGGCCTGGGACCAGGCAGAAAACCGTCTGCATGCGCAAAAGGCGCTGCTGGAACTCCTCGTCGAACACGCGTCCCGAGCATGAGCCACGAACTGCTTCTAAACCTGCGCAACCTGAGCTGCGGCTACCAGGACCAGCGCGTCGTACAGAACCTCAACCTGCACCTCAACGCCGGCGACATCGGATGCCTGCTGGGGCCGTCCGGATGCGGCAAGACCACCACCCTGCGCGCCATCGCCGGCTTCGAACCCGTGTTCGAAGGCGAGATAGTGCTGGCCGGCGAGGTGATCTCCAGGGCCGGCTTCACCCTGGCCCCGGAAAAGCGCCGCATCGGCATGGTGTTCCAGGACTACGCGCTGTTCCCCCACCTCACGGTGGAGGAGAACGTCGCCTTCGGCATCCGCAAGCACCCCGAGCGCGAGCGCATCACCGGCGAGCTGCTGGAGCTGGTCAAGCTCGGCCACCTCGCCAAGCGCTACCCCAACGAGCTCTCCGGCGGCCAGCAGCAACGCGTGTCCCTGGCCCGCGCCCTGGCGCCGGAGCCGGCGCTGCTGCTGCTCGACGAGCCCTTCTCCAACCTCGACGGCGAGCTGCGCCGCCGCCTCAGCCATGAGGTGCGCGACATCCTCAAGGCCCGCGGCACCAGCGCCGTGCTGGTGACCCACGACCAGGAAGAGGCCTTCGCGGTCAGCGACCAGGTGGGCGTGTTCAACAACGGCAACCTGGAGCAGTGGGACACCCCCTACAACCTCTACCACGAGCCGGCGACCCCCTTCGTCGCCAGCTTCGTCGGCCAGGGCTACTTCATCCGTGGCCAGCAGGTCTGCCCGGATACGGTCCAGACCGAGCTCGGGGTGATCAGCGGCAACCGTGCCTACGCCTGGCCGGAAGGCAGCGCGGTGGACGTGCTGCTGCGCCCGGACGACATCGTCCCGGCGCCCGATGGCACGCTCAGGGCATTGGTGACCGGCAAGACCTTCCTCGGCGCCGCCACCCTCTACCGCCTGCAACTGCCCACCGGCACCCAGCTGGAAGCCATCTTCCCCAGCCATGCCGACCACCAGCCCGGCCAGCACGTGGGCATCCGCGTGGCCGCCGACCACCTGGTGGTGTTCCCCGCCAACGGCAGCGTCGCCACCCAGGCCGTGCAGGACGCGGGCGTGCGCCGCTACAGCACGGCGAGCTGATCGCGGCCGCTGTGCTTGGCCTCATAGAGCGCCATGTCGACCCGCAGCAGGCTGTCTTCCCAGGACTCGCCGGGCCGATAGGCGCTGACCCCGAGGGACAGCGTCAGCTTCAGGCCCGGGCATTCATCCCAGTGCGCGGCGCGCACCTTGGCCTGCAAGCGCTCCAGCATCACCTCGGCGCCCGCCTCGTTGGTGCGTGAAAGCACCAGCAGGAACTCCTCGCCGCCCAGCCGCGCGACGAAGTCCACGTCCCTCACCGAGTCCTGGAGCATCTTCGACAATTGGCGCAGCACCGCGTCGCCACAGCCGTGGCCATAGCGATCGTTGACGTTCTTGAAGTAGTCCAGGTCCACCAGGCAGAGCACGAAGCCATAGTCGCCACGATCGGCCAGGGCCTTCTGCTGGGCCAGGATATCCTTGGTGAAACGGCGGTTGTAGAGCCCAGTGAGCTCATCGGTGATGGCCAGCTTCTGGATGCTTTCCAAAGCCACGCGCAGGTCGTTGTTGCGCTGCACCAGGCTGCGCCGCAGGCCGTTCATCTCCAGCGAAAGCAGGCCGACGCCGGTCAGCAGCACGAAGAACTCCACCGCCTGGATCGCCTCGCTGTGCAGGTCGAGTTCCCGCCTCGAGGCGACCAGCGAGCTGATGAGCAGGGCGTAGCACACAGCGGTCAGCAGGATCACCAGCAGGAAGCCGCGCAACTGCAGGCGGAAGGTGCCGAACATCAGCACCAGCAGCACCGTCATCAAAAACAGCAGGCGCAGCTCGCCGGCATGGTAGGCGGTGGCGAAGATCACGCAGATCGCCCAGCTCATCAGCGGCAGCGTCAGGCTGGGATCGTGGAAGCGCAGGTTGAGGTTGCTGCGCACCAGGGCCATGAACGCCAGGCAACTGAGCCCGACCAGGCCCGTGAGCATGAGCATGCCGCCCAGGCTCAGGCCCAGGTAGCCGGCGGCGTGCGCCGACCAGCACAACAGCAGGAACAACAACGATGCACCGCTGGCCAGCGATACCCTTCGCAGGCGCAACAGCTGATGTCGGGAGGGCTGCATGGGCTCCCCTTTCTTGGCGATGAATGGCCGGGAGTATAGACAGGCGTCGTGATCCCGCCGCCAATCAGGGCGTGGTCACGCCATAGCTGCGCATCAGCGCATCCAGCCGGCCCGAAGCCCGATAGCGCTGCAGCCCCTCCTCGAACAGGGCGTTGTAGCGTGCGCTGGCCTCGATGGCGGGGGAAAACGCCAGGTAGATGGGCACATCCGGGGCGCGGCAGCCCGCCGCCTGCAGGCGATCCTGCTGACGGGTGCGGGCCAGCAGGTTCTCCATCACCCAGCTGTTCTCCACCGTGGCGTCGAGGCGCCCGAAGCGCACCTTCTCCACGTTCATCTCCAGAGCCTGCTCGCCCGAAACCACCTGCACCCGGTCGCCTTTCGCGCGGTGCAGGCGGACGTAGGCATCGATCTCCTGCCCATAGCTGTAGCTGTTGATGGTGCCCAGGCGCACCTGCGCGAGCGAACCCAGCCCCTGGTAGCGCCAGGACGCCCCCTGGGCGACGTAGAAGCACATGCGCGAGATGCCCGGCGCCGTGGGCGTGTAGAGGAAATCGGGAGCGTCCTGGATACCGGCGCCGATCACCGCATTGAGCTTGCCGGTGCGGGCATCGCTGATGGCGCGCGCCCAGTTGACCACCCGGTACTCAACCTGGATGCCGGACTCGGCGAAGATGTCCCGCGCCAGCTCGACGAAGATGCCCGGCTTGGCCGAGCCGGGCGCGCAGTTGATCGGGCACCAGATATCGCCGGCAATGACCAGCGTCTCGGCACGCACGGGGCCGATGGCGAACAACGCGGCCAGCCCGAAGGCCAGGCCGCGCGCACGGCGATGACGGAAAGCATCCCTGAAATACACGTAGAACTCCCTGTGTTGCGACCAACTCCAGCGTGCAGCTTACGCCTCGCTGGCCTCGCTGCGTACCCGCTTGACGGCATCCAGCCATCCTTCGTAAAGCCTGGCCCGGTGCGCGCTCGCCATGTGCGGGGTGAAACGCTGCTGGCGATGCCAGTGACGGGCGATCTCGTCGAGGTCGCGGTACAGCCCCGCCTTCAGGCCCGCCAGGTAGGCGGCGCCCAGGGCGGTGGTCTCGGTGACCTCGGGGCGTTCCACCGCCACACCGAGGATATCGGCGAGGAACTGCATCACCCAGTTGTTCTCCACCATGCCGCCGTCCACCCGCAGCGCGCTGGGCGCCGCCGCGCCATCCTGGCTCATGGCTTCGAGCAGGTCGCGGGTCTGGTAGCAGACCGACTGCAGGCCGGCGGTGACGATTTCCTTGATCCCGGTGTCGCGGGTCAGGCCGAAGATCGCGCCACGTGCACGCGGGTCCCAGTAAGGTGCGCCCAGGCCGGTGAAGGCCGGCACCAGGTAGACGCCGCAGGCATCGCCGGTCTGCTCGGCCAGCGCCTCGGTATCGCGGGCATGGCTGATCAGCTTGATGCCGTCGCGCAGCCATTGCACCGCCGCGCCGGCGACGAAGATGCTGCCTTCCACCGCGTAGGTGACCTTGCCGTCCAGGCGGTAGCCGACCGTGGTCAGGAGGCGGTTGCGCGAGGTGACGGGCGTCTCGCCGGTGTTCTGGATCAGGAAGCAGCCGGTGCCGTAGGTGCTCTTGACCATGCCCGGCTGGAAGCAGGCCTGGCCGATCAGCGCGGCCTGCTGGTCGCCGGCCATGCCCAGCACCGGAATCGCGGCGCCCAGCAGCGGCGCCTCGGTGGTACCGAAGTCGGCGGCGCTGTCGAGCACCTCGGGCAGCAGGCTGGCGGGGATCTCGAACAGCTTGAGCAGCGCCTCGTCCCACTGCTGGGTGTGGATGTTGAAGAGCATGGTCCGCGACGCATTGGTGGCGTCGGTGCGGTGCGCCTTGCCGCCGGTCAGCCGCCACAGCAGGAAGCAGTCGACGGTGCCGAAGCGCAGCTCGCCCTTCTCCGCGCGTTCGCGGGCACCCGGCACGTTGTCAAGGATCCAGCGCAGCTTGGTGGCGGAGAAATAGGGGTCGATCAGCAGGCCGGTACGGCGCGACACCTCGTCCTCGTGGCCGGCCTCCTTCATCGTCGAGCAATAGTCGGCGGTGCGCCGGTCCTGCCAGACGATGGCCGGGTGGATCGGCGTGCCGGTCGCGGCGTCCCACACCAGGGTGGTCTCGCGCTGGTTGGTGATGCCGATGGCGGCGATCTCGGACGCGGGCATCCCGCTCTTCTGGATCGCCTCGCGGCAGACCTTGAGCGTGGTCAGCCAGATTTCCTCGCCGTCATGCTCGACCCAGCCGTCCTTGGGGAAGTACTGCTTGAACTCCTGCTGAGCGCGCGCAACGGGCAGGCCCTGGGCGCTGAAGACGATGGCACGACTGCTGGTCGTGCCCTGATCAATGGCAAGTAGGTACTGGGCCATATGCAGGCTTCCTTGTTGTTATGGGGGGCGTCACTCGCGGCCGATCGCCGCGAACTGCGCCTGGGTGTGCTGGGCCAGGGTGTCCGCACTCAGCTCGACCTCCAGGCCACGCCGGCCGGCGCTGACATGGATGGTCGGGTGCGAACGGGCCGATTCGTCGATGAAGGTGCGCAGGCGCTTCTTCTGCCCCAGCGGGCTGATGCCGCCCACCAGGTAACCGGTGGCGCGCTGGGCTGCGTCCGCCGCCGCCATGTCCGCCTTCTTGGCCCCGGCCGCATGGGCCAGCGCCTTCAGGTCGAGGGTCCCGGCCACCGGCACCACGGCCACCAGCAGCTCGCCCTTCTCGGTGGCGGCCAGCAGCGTCTTGAACACCCGCGCCGGGTCCAGGCCGAGCTTCTCGGCCGCTTCCAGCCCGTAGGAAGGCGCCTTGGGATCGTGGGTGTAGCTGAGCACCCTGTGCTCGGCCTTGGCTTTCTTCAGCAGATCGATGGCAGGCGTCATGTTCGATAGTGAAAACAGGAGGGCGAATTGGGCGTACCTTAGCTGAAAAGTCGCCGTTCGGCAGCACGCCGCTATAATGCGCGACAAAAATCCGGAAGCCCTCCCCATGACCTTGGCGCCCCGCCAGCAGGAAATCCTCGACCTCGCCCGCGACCGCGGCTACGTCAGCATCGACGAGCTGGCCCAGGCCTTCGCCGTGACCCCCCAGACCATCCGCCGCGACATCAACCAGCTCGCCGAGCAGGGCCTGCTGCGGCGCACCCACGGCGGCGCCGCCAGCGAGGCGTCGAGCATCCAGAACACCGCCTACGCCATGCGCGCCGGACAGATGCGCGACGAGAAGCAGCGCATCGCCGAAGCCGTGGCGGCACTGATCCCGGACCACGCCTCGCTATTCATCAACATCGGCACCACCACCGAGGCCATCGCCCGGGAACTGCTGGGCCACAAGGGCCTGAAGGTGATCACCAACAACCTGCACGTGGCCGCGCAACTGGCCGACCGCCCGGACTTCGAGGTGCTGGTGGCCGGCGGCACGGTGCGCAGCGACGGCGGCATCGTCGGCCAGTCGGCGGTGGACTTCATCCAGCAGTTCAAGGTGGACTTCGCCATCGTCGGCATCAGCGGCATCGACGACGACGGCAGCCTGCTGGATTTCGACTACCAGGAAGTGCGCGTCTCCCAGGCCATCATCGACAACGCCCGCCAGGTCCTGCTGGCCGCCGACTCCAGCAAGTTCGGCCGCAACGCCGTGGTCCGCCTGGGCTCCATCGCCCTGGTCGACCGCATGATCACCGACCACGCGCCCTCCCCCGCCCTGGCCCGCCTGATGGCCGAGCACAAGGTCCACCTCGACCTGGTCTGAGCCACCCCACCGGCCAATTCCTTTCGTCGCCCACCCGCCGGCCACCACGCCGGCGGGCTGGCGGTTTCATGCGTATTCGTCTAGCATTTTTCGAAAACGAACATACAAAGTTCACTTTCGACTTCCGGTGCCCGCATGAACCCTCCGATGAGCCGCAAATCGCCCATTTCCGAAGTCTATGACCTCGCCGTCGTCGGCGGCGGCATCAATGGTGTGGGCATCGCCGCCGATGCGGCGGGCCGTGGACTGTCCGTTTTCCTTTGCGAAAAGGACGACCTCGCCCAACACACCTCCTCCGCCAGCAGCAAGCTGATCCACGGCGGCCTGCGCTACCTGGAGCACTATGAATTCCGCCTGGTGCGCGAGGCCCTGGCCGAGCGCGAGGTGCTGCTGGCCAAGGCGCCGCACATCGTCCGCCCCATGCGCTTCGTGCTGCCGCACCGCCCGCACCTGCGCCCCGCCTGGATGATCCGCGCCGGCCTGTTCCTCTACGACCACCTCGGCAAGCGCGAGAAGCTGCCGGGTTCGCGCGGCCTGAAGTTCGGCGCCGGCAGCCCGCTGAAGGCGGACATCGCCCGGGGTTTCGAATATTCCGACTGCTGGGTCGACGACGCCCGCCTGGTGGTACTCAACGCCATGGCCGCCCGCGAGCACGGTGCCCATGTCCACACCCGTACCCGCTGCGTCAGCGCCCGTCGCAGCAAGGGCCTGTGGCACATCCACCTGGAGCGCGCCGACGGCACCCTGCTGTCGATCCGCGCCCGCGCCCTGGTCAACGCCGCCGGCCCCTGGGTCGCGAAGTTCATCAAGGACGACCTCAAGCAGAAATCGCCCTACGGCATCCGCCTGATCCAGGGCAGCCACATCGTCGTGCCGAGGCTGTACGAGGGTGAACACGCCTACATCCTGCAGAACGAGGATCGGCGCATCGTCTTCGCCATCCCCTACCTCGAGCGCTTCACCCTGATCGGCACCACCGACCGCGAATACCAGGGCGACCCGGCCAAGGTGGCCATCAGCGCCGAGGAAACCGCCTACCTGCTGGACGTGGTCAACCGCCACTTCAAGCAACAGATCGGCGAGAAGGACATCTTGCGCACCTACTCCGGCGTCCGCCCGCTGTGCGATGACGAGTCGGACGACCCGTCCGCCGTCACCCGCGACTACACCCTGTCCCTGGAGGCCCATCCGGGCGAGGCACCGCTGCTCTCGGTGTTCGGCGGCAAGCTCACCACCTACCGCAAGCTGGCCGAATCCGCCCTGGCCCAGCTGGCGCCCTTCTTCCCCAACGCCAAGCCGAGCTGGACCGCCAGCCAGCCGCTCCCCGGCGGGGAACAGATGAACAGCCAGGCCGAACTGGCCGAAGCCCTGTGCAACCGTTTCGGCTGGCTGCCCGACAGCCTGGCGCGGCGCTGGGCCGGCACCTACGGCAGCCGCACCTGGGCGCTGCTGGACGGCGTGCAGAACCTCACCGACCTGGGCGAACACCTGGGCAGTGGCCTGTACACGCGTGAAGTGGATTACCTGTGCCGCGAGGAGTGGGCCACCGGCCTGGACGACATCCTCTGGCGCCGCACCAAGCTCGGCCTGTTCATGACCCCCGGCCAGCAGGAGCGCCTCGCCCAGTACCTGCTCAACCGCCCCAAGGCCGACGCCGCCTGACCTGATCCCAGGTCCACGCTGCGACCCGGGCTGAAGCCCGGGCTACCCAGTAGTCCGGGATGCGGCTCGCCACCACCCCCACACCGTCATCCCCGCGAACGCGGGGACCCACTGAACAAAGCCCTCACAGCTGCGCCACGTGCCCATCCACCTGCCGATGGGCCAGCAGGTGCGGCAGTACCGCCGCCAGCAGGGGCTCCTTGAAAGCCTCCTGGAAGCGATGGGCCAGGCCCGGGATCAGCTTCAGCTCCGACCCCTTGATATGCGCCGCCACATGCACGCCATGCATCACCGGCAGCAACGGATCGGCGGTGCCGTGCACCACCAGGGTCGGCACGCTCAGGCGGTTGAGCATCTCCACCCGGCTCGGCTCGGCGAGGATCGCCAGCATCTGCCGCTGCACCCCCTCGGGGTTGAAGGCGCGGTCATAGGCCCGCGCAGCCTGTTGCAGCAGTTGCGCACGGTCATCGGCCACCTCCGGGCTGCCCAGTGCGGCCAGCAGATCGGCCTGCTGCTCCAGCGCCACCTCGCGGCTCGGCGCCTCGCGACGGGCCAGCAGGGCGATCAGCGCATGGCTCGGAGCCGGCAGCCCCTGGGCGCCGGAACTGGTCATCACCAGGGTCAGGCTCAGCACCCGTTCCGGCGCGATATCGGCCACATGCTGGGCGATCATCCCGCCCATGCTCGCGCCCAGTACATGGGCCTGGCGGATGTTCAGGGCGTCCATCAGGCTCAGCGCGTCCCCCGCCATGTCACGCAGGCTGTAGGGCGCCTGCACCGGGAAGCCCAGGCGGTAGCGCAGCGCCTCGTAGGTCAGGTTGGCGGCAGGTTCAGGGTGACTCCAGGCGGACAGGCCGACATCGCGGTTGTCATAGCGGATCACCCGGAACCCCCGCTCGCAGAGCGCCGCCACCACCTCGTCCGGCCAGTGGATGAGCTGCCCGCCCAGCCCCATGATCAGCAGCAGGGCCGGGTCCTTTTCCTCGCCGATGCTCTGGTAGGCCAGGCGCACCTCGCCCAGGTGCACGGTCTCCGTCGGCACCTGCGTATCGCAGCGCGCAGAGGCAAAAGCTGGCAGGCCGCACAGCAAGGCGGCGAGAAAAATGAAAAGGCGCATGGTGAAAATCCAGAACGCAAAACCCCAGTGAAACGCGATTCTGATGAATCCCTTTCGCTCGCACTGCCACACAACCGTGACAATTTCATGAAGGGCGCCCAACGGTCGTTGCAGGCTCGTGCATGGGCCCTTCCCAGGCGCCTCGTATCGATTTCATTCCGGCGTATCGACAACGCTACAGCGGCTGCGGGCCATGGCAGCCGTGAGTCTGACCGCCACCGGGCCGACCCGGTTCGGACGGCTGTAGCGAAATCCCTACAGCGGCGCCGCAGCGCAGGGCCGGCCCAACGAGCAACCCATTGATAAACCTGGCTTTCCCGGCACTGGCACCGCCCTTGCTACCGTTCTCCCCAGGACCATGACCGAGGACGTCCCATGTTCAGCAAGCACGACCAGATCCAGGGCTACGACGACGAACTGTTCAGCGCCATGCAGGAAGAGGAGCGCCGCCAGGAAGACCACATCGAGCTGATCGCCTCCGAGAACTACACCAGCCAGCGGGTGATGCAGGCCCAGGGCAGCGGCCTGACCAACAAGTACGCCGAGGGCTACCCGGGCAAGCGCTACTACGGTGGCTGCGAGTACGTCGACAAGGTCGAGCAACTGGCCATCGACCGCGCCAAGGCCCTGTTCGGCGCCGACTACGCCAACGTCCAGCCGCACTCCGGCTCCTCCGCCAACGCCGCCGTCTACCTGGCGCTGATCAATGCCGGCGACACCATCCTCGGCATGAGCCTGGCCCACGGCGGCCACCTGACCCACGGTGCCAAGGTGTCGTCCTCCGGCAAGCTCTACAACGCGGTGCAGTACGGCATCGACACCAGCACCGGGCTGATCGACTACGACGAGGTCGAGCGCCTGGCCGTCGAGCACAAGCCGAAGATGATCGTCGCCGGCTTCTCCGCCTATTCGAAGACCCTCGACTTCCCGCGCTTCCGCGCCATCGCCGACAAGGTCGGGGCACTGCTGTTCGTCGACATGGCCCACGTCGCCGGCCTGGTCGCCGCTGGCCTGTACCCCAACCCGCTGCCCTACGCCGACGTGGTCACCACCACCACCCACAAGACCCTGCGCGGCCCGCGCGGCGGCCTGATCCTGGCGCGCAAGAACGAGGAGATCGAGAAGAAGCTCAACTCCGCCGTCTTTCCCGGTGCCCAGGGCGGCCCGCTGATGCACGTCATCGCCGGCAAGGCGGTGTGCTTCAAGGAGGCTTTGGAGCCCGGCTTCAAGACCTACCAGGCGCAGGTGATCAAGAACGCCCAGGCCATGGCCAAGGTATTCATCGAGCGCGGCTTCGACGTGGTCTCCGGCGGCACCGACAACCACCTGTTCCTGGTCAGCCTGATCAAGCAGGGCCTGACCGGCAAGGACGCCGACGCCGCCCTGGGCCGCGCCGGCATCACCGTGAACAAGAACGCCGTGCCCAACGACCCGCAATCGCCCTTCGTCACCTCCGGCGTGCGCATCGGCACCCCGGCCATCACCACCCGTGGCTTCAAGGAAGAGCAGAGCGTCGCGCTGGCCGGCTGGATCTGCGACATCCTCGACCACCTCGGCGACGCCGATGTCGAGGCCCAGGTCGCCAGGCAGGTGGCGGCCCTGTGCGCGGACTTCCCCGTCTATCGCGGCTGATCCCGGCCCGGACACAAGGCGGCCCCAGGGCCGCCTTTTTCATGCCCTGCGCGCACCGCCAGGCGCCTCTCGACAGCCGCCCATCCATGAGGGAGACTCAACTTCCTTTCGACCGCCGCGAATTTCATTCATAGAGCCGCCATCATGCTGGAACTGCGCCATCTCAAGACCCTGCACGCCCTGCGCGAAGCCGACAGCCTGGTGGAGGCCGCCGAGCGCCTGCACCTCACCCAGTCGGCCCTCTCCCACCAGTTCAAGGAGCTGGAGGAGCGCCTCGGCATGCAGCTGTTCGTGCGCAAGACCAAGCCGGTGCGCTTCACCAGCGCCGGCCTGCGCCTGCTGCAACTGGCCGACTCGCTGCTGCCACAGCTGCGTGCCGCCGAGCGCGACATCGCGCGGCTGGCCGGCGGCACTGCCGGTCGCCTGCACATGGCCATCGAATGCCACAGCTGCTTCCAGTGGCTTATGCCGACCATCGACCAGTTCCGCGACGCCTGGCCGGAAGTGGAGCTGGACCTGGCCTCGGGCTTCTCCTTCGCCCCGCTGCCGGCCCTGGCCCGGGGCGACCTCGACCTGGTGGTGACCGCCGACCCCATCGACCTGCCCGGCATCACCTACGTGCCGTTGTTCACCTATGAGGCCCTGCTGGCCGTGGCCAACCAGCACCCTCTCGCGAGCAGGCCCCACGTGGTGCCCGAGGACCTGGAGACGGAAACCCTGATCACCTACCCGGTGGAACGCGACCGCCTGGACATCTTCACCCGCTTCCTCGAACCCGCCGACATCGAACCCGCCCAGGTGCGCACCTCGGAACTCACGGTGATGATGATGCAGCTGGTCGCCAGCGGCCGTGGCGTGTGCTGCCTGCCCAACTGGGCCCTGCACGAATACAGCTCGCGCGGCTACGTCACCGCCAAGCGCCTCGGCGAGAAATCCCTCTACGCCACCCTCCATGCCGCCATCCGCTCGGACATGCTCGACGCCCCCTTCATGCGCGACTTCCTCCTCACCGCCAAGGACACCTCCTTCGCCACCCTCGAAGGCGTCAGCGCCGCACGCTGATGCCCCCGTTGGGCGAGCTCATTCGCCCAACGTTGCGGCACCTACCCACCCAACCTGTGGGAGCGAATTCATTCGCGAAGGAGCCGCAGGCTTCACCCGCCCCACCCCCACAAGCACAACCCTGTAGGGGCGACTTCAGTCGCCAAGCGGCGCACAGCACCGCCAAGGGCTTCGCGAGCAAAGCTCGCTCCTACCAGGTGGCACATGCCAGTTCTGTGGGAGCGAATTCATTCGCGAAGGAGCCGTAGGCTTCACCCGCCCCACCCCCACAAGCACAACCCTGTAGGGGCGACTTCAGTCGCCAAGCGGTGCACAGCACCGCCACAAGCTTCGCGAGCAGAGCTCGCTCCTACCAAGTGGCACTTGCCAGTCCTGTGGGAGCGAATTCATTCGCGATGGCCCTCTCCAGCGCCAAGAACCGACAGGCAATCCTCCGGCCTGCTTTCGCGAATGAATTCGCTCCCACGACATCCCCGGCCTGCCCGTAGCCCGGGCTTCAGCCCGGGGAGGCAACAGCCGCTCAGAACAACGCCAGGCTGTAGCTCAGGATCACCCGGTTCTCGTCCACGCCCCGGCCCACGCTGGTGCGGTAGACGGAATTGCGCCAGGTCAGCCCCAGATCCTTGAGCGGGCCGCTCTGCACCACATACTTGATGTCGGTGTCGCGCTCCCATCCGTCCACCGAGCGACCGTCACCCAGTTCACCATCCCGGGCCTTGAAATAGCGGGTCATCAGCGACAGGCCCGGCACGCCAAGGGCAGCGAAGTCGCAGTCGTAGCGCAGTTGCCAGGAGCGCTCGCCACGCTCGGCGAAGTCGTAGTACTGGCCGAAGTTCACCAGGTAGGCATCAGCCCCCTGTACATAGGGGAAGGCGGTACGGCCACTCATGCGCTGCAGACCCAGGCCCAGTGCATGGCCATCGTGGCGACGGTAGGTGATCAGGCCACCGACCGAGCGGTTGTCGATCTCGCGGCGCCAGCCGGTGCCGGCATCGCGGCTGTCGAACAGGCGCAGGTCCAGCTCCAGGCGGTCCTCGCCCAGGGGCACGCGGCCCTTGAGGCCGAAGAAGTCCTGGCGGTAGATGTCCTCCAGTTCGGCATGGTGGTAGCTCAGCGTCCAGCCGGGGCGTGCCTCCCAGTCGAAGCCGGCCAGATCCAGATGCCCGGCACGGGGCCCGGCGGTGAAGCGCTTGTTGCGGTTGTACAGGGCCAGGTCGCTGCGCCCGCCCTCGTTGCGCTGGCTCACCTCGTCCAGCCGCGCCAGGGTGAAGCCCAGGCCCTCCCATTCGCGGGATTCCACCAGGCCGCCATGGAAAGTCTGCGGGAACAGCCGGCCATTGTTCGGCTGCAGGGTGGGCAGCCTGGGCACCAGGGCGCCGAGTTTCAGTTCGCTGCGCGAGACCCGGGCCTTGAGGGTGCCGTCGATCCGGCCGTAGTCATCGGCGGCGCGGCCATCGTCCTGCACCGCCAGCAACCCGGTGCCGGCGCGGCCCTTGCCGGAATCCAGCTTCAGCCCCAGGCGCCCCATGGCGTCGAGGCCGAAACCGACGGTGCCTGTGGTGTAGCCGGAGCGGTAGTCGAGGAGGAAGCCCTGGGCCCATTCCTCGTGCAGCGAGTCGCCCGCGCCCTCACGGAAATCGCGGTTCATATAGAAGTTGCGCATCTGCAGAGTGGCGCTGGAGCCCTCGATGAAACCATCGGCGGCCAGGGCCCAGGGGGCCGCGCCGCCCAGCAGCAGGGCAATAAGTGCAGCGGGGTGTTTCTTGTTGTTATGCATGGTGCTCTCCAAGGCTCGGGCGCGCCGGCTGGCGCGCCCTCCATCACGAAGCGCTCAGGTGCGCTCCAGGACCACGGCCACGCCCTGGCCCCGCCCCACACAGAGGCTGACCACGGCGTAGCGCAGGTTCTTGCGTTGCAGGGTGCGGCAGGCGGTCAGCGCCAGGCGCGCGCGAAGCAGTCATCACCGGCATCAGCAGGCCGCCGGCCAGGTCATCCGGGCGGACCTGGGCCAGGGCACCGCCGTGGCGGCCGAAAGGCGTGCGCAGGCCGCCATAGATATAGGCATCGAGCATCAGCGTTCTCCCTGGAAAGATGCATCGGTATGCAGGAGGGACAGGCCCAGCCGCGCGCGACGGCGCAGCCAGGGGCTGGGGCGGTAGCGCGGATCACCGCTGAGGGCATGCAGGCGCTGGAGGATCGACAGCACCCGCGCCGGCCCCAAGTGGTCGCCCCAGGCCAGCGGGCCCTGTGGATAACCGAGGCCAAGGCGCACGGCCAGGTCGATATCGGTGGGTGCGGCGATGCCTTGCTGGGCGATGTCGCAGGCCAGGTTGACGATGCCGGCCAGGGTGCGCTGGACCACGAAGCCCGCGCTGTCGCGGATCACCGTGACCCTGGCGCCATCGGCCGCGAACAACGCCCGCGCGGCTCCAAGGCAGTCCGCCCGGGTGGCGGGCGTTGGCATCAGGCAGCGGTGCGAGGCCAGCTCCGCCAGGGCGTCGAAGGCCACCACGCGCGTGGGGTCGAGCTCGAAGCGCAGCGCCGCCTCGGTGGCATCCAGGCCCAGGGGCGCGAGCAGGCAGAGCGCTTCGGCGGAAGGCCGCGCGCCCTCCTCCAGCTCCGCGCCCAGTCCGCTCAGCCAGGGGCGCAATATCGCGGCGTCGAAGCCCTCGTCCAGCCCCAGCCACACCGGCATCCGCGGGCCGATGGCGCACGGTTGCGGAACCGGCTCGGCAACCGCCGGATAGCGATGGAAACCATGCCCGCTCTTGCGTCCCAGATAGCCGGCGGCCAGGCGCTGGCGCAGCAGCGGGTGCGGGCGGTAGCGCGGCTCCTCGTAGAACTGCCGGTAGATGGATTCCATCACCGGCACGCCGACATCCAGCCCCACCAGGTCCATCAGCTCGAAAGGCCCCATGGGGAAGCCCGCGCCATCGCGCAACAAGGCGTCCACCTCGGCGGGCCCGGTCACGCACTCGGCGAGGATGCGCAACGCTTCGGTGCCATAGGCCCGGCCCGCGTGGTTGACCAGGAAGCCCGGCGAATCCTGCGCCCGCACCGGCTCGTGCCCCAGCTGCCGCACCAGCGCCAGCAGGCGTTCGAGGACAGCTTCATGGGTCGCCAGGCCGGGGATGACCTCCACCAGGCGCATGCGCGGCACGGGGTTGAAGAAGTGCAGCCCGGCGACCCGCCCGGGGTCATCGCAGGCCGAGGCGATGGCGGTGATCGACAGCGACGAGGTGTTGCTGGCGAGAATCGCCTCGCCCTCCAGCAGCGCCTCCAACTGGCGGAACAGCGCCTGCTTGGCGGCCAGGTCCTCGACTATCGCCTCGACCACCAACTGGCAGCCGACCAGGTCCTGCAGCGTTTCCACCGGCCGCAGTGCCGCCCTGGACTGCTCCAGCTGCGCGTCGCTGACCCGGCCCTTGTCCCGCTGTTTCTCCAGCGCGGCGACGATGCGCTCCCGGGCCTGTGCCGAGGCGCCAGGGCGTGCGTCATGCAGGCGCACCTGCAAGCCCGCGCTGGCCGCCAGCTGGGCGATGCCCTGGCCCATGGCGCCGCAGCCGACCACACCGAGCCGGGTGATCTCGAACCCGTTCATCGGCCCCGGTACTCCGGCTCGCGCTTCTCGAGAAAGGCGCGCATGCCCTCCTTCTGGTCATGGCTGTCGAACAGCAACTGGAACGCCTGGCGCTCGAGCAGCAACGCGCTTTCCAGGGGCAGGTCGGCGCCATCACGGACCACCGCTTTGATCTGCGCCACGGCCAGCGCCGGCAGGCGGGCGATCTCCCCGGCCAGCGCCAGCGCGCGGGGCAGTGCGTCCTCCTCCGCCACCTCGCTGGCCAGGCCCATCGCCAGGGCCTCCTCGGCCCCCACCAGGCAGCCGGTCAGCAGCAGGCGCAGGGCCTGGTACTTGCCCACCGCGCGCACCAGGCGCTGGGTGCCGCCGGCGCCGGGCATGATGCCCAGGCGCACCTCGGGCTGGCCGAAGCGCGCCGTGGCGCCGGCGACGATCAGGTCGGCAAGCAGGGCCAGCTCGCAGCCGCCACCCAGGGCCAGGCCGTTGACCGCCGCGATGATCGGCTTGCGGCATTGCGCCAGGGCCTGCCAGTAGCGCTCCACGCGCCGTTGCTGGACCTGCAGCGGGCCGGCTTCCAGCAGTTCGCCGAGGTCCGCTCCGGCGGCGAACACGGTGGGGCCGCCGCTGATGACGATGACCCGCACCGACGGGTCCTCGTCCAGCCCCTGCACCGTCTCGGCCAGGGTGCGACGCAACGCCAGGTCCAGGGCATTGCGCAGCGCCGGTCGATCGAGGGTGAGCAGGACGATGCCGGCGCCGGGGTGTTCGAGCCGCAGCGGCGGCTCCGGGCAAAAGCGTTCTTCATGGACCGTCATGACGATCTCCGTTGTGTCCTGTCTGCGGGGAAGCGGGAGGTGCGTCAGCCGCGCACGATCCCGCGTTGGATCAGGTCGTCGACCTGACCGGCGTCCAGGCCGAGGCCCTCGAGCAGCTCGCGGCTGTGCTGGCCCAGACCCGGTGGCGGGCTGCGGTACTGCGCCGGGGTGCGCGAAAGCTTCACCGGCGAGGCGACACCGCGGTAATCACCCAGCTCCACCAGCATTTCCCGGTGGCGGGTGTGCGGATGGGCGATGGCCTGGTCCACAGTCACCACCGCGCCGCAAGGCACGCCCAGGCGGATCAGCGCCTCGGTCAGGGACGGGCCGTCGTGGCTGGCGAGATGGCCTTCGAGTGCCGTCTTCAGCGCCTGGCGGTGCACCGAGCGACTGCCGTTGTCGGCGAAGCGCGGGTCGTCCAGCAGGGCCTCGGCGCCCAGGTGCTCGCAGAGCCGGGCGAACTGGCGGTCGTTGCCCACGGCGAGGAAGATCGGCTCGCCGCCGGTGCGGTAGCTGTCGTAGGGGGCGATGTTGGGGTGGGCGTTGCCGCTGCGCGGGTTCACCCGGCCCGAGCCGAAGTAGTTGGGCAGATGCGGGTGCAGGAGCGACAGGCCGCAGTCGTAGAGGGTGATGTCCACGGACTGCCCGCGCCCGCTGCGCTGCCGCTCGTGCAGCGCGAGGAGGATGCCGGCCAGGGCGTTGAGCCCGGTGGCCATGTCCACCACCGGCAGGCCGACCCGCAGCGGCCCGCCGTCGGCCTCGCCGTTCACGCTCATCAGGCCGGCCATGGCCTGGATCGCCGCGTCGTAGCCGGGCAGCCCGCCGAGCGGGCCGTCGGCGCCGAAGCCGGAGACCGCGCAGTGGATCAGCCGGGGAAAGCGCTCGGCCAGCACCTCGGCATAGCCGATGCCCCAGCGCTCCAGGGTGCCGGGCTTGAAGTTCTCCAGCAGCACGTCGGCGCCTTCCAGCAGGCGCAGCAGCAGCTGGCGGCCCTCGGGCTGGGCGAGGTCCACCACCAGTCCCTTCTTGTTGCGGTTGATGCCACGGAAATAGGAAGCCGTGTCGCCCTCGAAGGGCGGGCCCCAGCCCCGGGTCTCGTCACCGGCCGGGGGTTCCAGCTTGATCACCTCGGCGCCGTGGTCGGCCAGGGCCTGGGAGCAGTAGGGGCCACCCAGGACGCGGCTGAGGTCGAGAACGCGGATGCCGTGCAAGGCGCCCCGAGGGGCTGTCGTTGTGGTCATGGTCAGGGCTCCGCGATCAGTGGGGCAGCAGGCGCAGGGCGTCGTCCAGGCTAAGCGGGCCTTCGGCCAGCAGGGCCGGCAGCAGCGCATCGCCGGCATCCGCCTCGGCCGCCAGGGGGTCGCGGGGCAGCACGCGGTGGCGCAGCACCAGCAAGGCCAGGGCCAGGCGCCGGTGGTTGGGGGCCAGGCGCGCGCCCTCCCAGGCC
The DNA here is from genome assembly GCF_018408275.1 of Pseudomonas sp. Pc102. Lineage (NCBI taxonomy): Bacteria > Pseudomonadati > Pseudomonadota > Gammaproteobacteria > Pseudomonadales > Pseudomonadaceae > Pseudomonas > Pseudomonas sp. Pc102. The sequence continues at coordinate 5,194,506 of NZ_AP021905.1, forward strand.
AGGGCGATGGCCGTGGCGACGTGATAGAGCGCGCTGCCGGCCTGGCGCACCTGCTGGTGGCGGCGGGCCTCGGCGACCTCGGCCATCAGCGCGACGGCCTTGTCCAGGCTGCTGCGCAGCAGCGCATCGGCGGCGGCAGGCAGGGCCGCCTCATCGAGCAGGCCGCGCAGGTGGCGGGCCAGGGGCTCCAGGGCGCCTTCGCGGGTCACGGCGCGGGCGATGTCCAGCGCCACGATGTTGCTGGTGCCCTCCCAGATCGAGCCCAGGTGGGCGTCGCGCACCAGGCGGGCGTCGCTCCATTCCTCGATGTAGCCGACGCCACCGCGCACCTCCATGGCGTCGCCGGTGGCACGGCGGGCATCACGGCAGGCGCGGAACTTGATCAGCGGGGTGAGGATGCGCACGCACTGCTGCGCCTCGCGGTCGCCGGCATCGGCACGGGGCAGCAGGGTGGCGATCTGCATGAACAGGGAACGCGCCTGCTCGGCGGGCAGCATCAGCTTGAGCAACTGGCGCTGCATCAGCGGCATGTCCACCAGGCGCTTGCCGAAGGCCTGGCGCTGGCGGGCGACGAACAGCGCCTCGTTGAGCCCCCGGCGCATCAGCCCGGCGGCCCGCACGCCGTTGGACAGGCGCGACATGTTGACCATGTCGGCCATCTGCTGGAAGCCGCGTCCGACCTCGCCGATCAGGTAGGCGGTGGCGCCTTCCAGGGTGATCTCGCCGCTGGCCATGGAGCGGGTGCCGAGCTTGTCCTTCAGGCGCACGATGCGGTACGCGTTGCGGCTGCCATCGGGCCGGTGCCTGGGCAGCAGGAACAGGCTGACGCCTGCCATGCCCTCGGGGGCGTCCTCGGGCCGGGCGAGCACCATGGCGAGGTCGGCGTCGGGGTTGGAGCAGAACCACTTGTCGCCGTGCAGGGTCCAGGCCCCGTCCTTCTGCCGCGCCACGGTGCGGATGCGCGCCACGTCGGAGCCGGCGGCCTGCTCGGTCATGAACATGGCGCCCTGGTAGAGGCTGTCGAAGTCCCGCGAGGTGAGGCTCGGCAGGTAGCGCTCCACCAGCTCCGGTGCGCCGTACTTGCGCAGGGTGCGGGTGAGGGAGTCGGTCATGCTCACCGGGCAGCAGAGGCCGAACTCGGCCTGCACGAACAGGTAGGTCAGCGCGTACTTGACCAGCGGCGGCGGGCCGTCGGCCACGTGGCTCATGGAGGCCAGGCCCAGCTCGGCGTAGGCCACCCGCTCCAGGGCCACGTAGTCAGGGTGCTTGAGGATGCGCTGGCGGTCCTCGCCGCGCCGGGTGCGGCTGGCCAGCACCGGCGGGTTCTTGTCCGCCGAGAGCGCCAGGGTGTCCAGCTCGCCGCCGGCGCGTGCGCCAAGCGCCTGCAGGCGCGGCAGCCAGGGCGCCAGGACCGCCGGCGGCAGGTAGAGGGACAGCAGGCGGGCGAGCTCGGGGTCGACGTCGAACAGGTTCATCCCACTGCTGTCGGGGATGTTCAGTTCATCGATGACGGGGCGTTCGATCAGGGCGTTCATGGCGTCACTCCTTCGTGTCGTGCGCCGAGACTAAGAAGCCCTACGATAAGTATCCAATAGAATAAAAAGCCCATACGATAAGAAAATCATATCGTTGAAGGGAGCACCGGATGGACCTCAAGCAGCTTCGCTACTTCATCGCCGTCGCCGAGGAACTGCACTTCGGCCGCGCCGCCGCGCGCCTGTTCATCTCCCAGCCGGCGCTCTCCTTCGACATCAAGAAGCTGGAGGAGCAGCTGGGCGTGCAACTGCTGGCGCGCACCAACAAATCGGTGAAGCTCACCGCCCCCGGCCAGGTGCTGCTGGAGGAGGCCCGCAGCCTGCTGCAACAGGCCGAGCAGGCACGGCGCCTGACGTTGCGCTCGGCCCAGGGGGCGCTGGGCCGGCTGCGCGTGGGGTTCGTCAGCTCGATGCTCTATCGCGGCCTGCCGGCGGCGGTGCGCGGCTTCGAGGCGGAGCACCCGGGCATGGAGGTGGTGCTGCAGGAGATGAACAGCGCCGAGCAGGCCCTGGCGCTGCAGCGCGGGCAGATCGACATCGGCTTCATCCATCGCGGCCCCCTGGCGGCAGGGCTGCGCTCCGAGGCCCTGCTGGCCGAACCCTTCCTCTGCTGCCTGCCGCCCGGGCACCCCCTGGCGGGTGCCGAGCGCATCGACCTGGCCGAACTGCGCGACGATCCGTTCATCCTCTTCCCGCGCCCGGCGGCGCCGCACTACCACGACCTGATCATCGCCTGCTGCGTGGGGGCCGGCTTCAGCCCGCAGATCCGCCATGAAGCGCGGCTGTGGCAGACCATAGTCGCCATGGTGGCGCAGGGCATGGGCGTCGCGCTGTTGCCGGCGTCCCTGTGCCGCGCCTGGCCGGGTGTCGTCGGCGTCCCCCTGCAGCAGGAAGGCGCACTGTCGGAAATCCATGCCCTGCTCGGCGAGGAGAACGCCCCCGAGGCGGCACACGCCTTCCTCGCGCGCCTGCAACGGCAACTGGCAGGCGACGATACGGATTCCGTTATCGCGCCATAAGAACAAACGACTATTGATTTGCCGCCCGCGCTCCTAGACTCCGGCTCGACTCGAGTCTCAAGCCATGCGCCAGCCCGCCCCGCCACGCCCCTTGCCTCTGTCGGCGGGGTGGCCGCTGGTTCGCCAGATAAAAACAACAAGAGAGGTGGAGTCCATGAACCACGCCCTGCACCCGGACGAACGGGAACAGCATCGCAAGGCCCGCAAGGCGGGCATCGCTTCCTTCATCGGCACCACCATCGAGTGGTACGACTTCTACATCTACGGCCTGGCCGCCGCGCTGGTGTTCGGCAAGGTGTTCTTCCCCGCCGACATGGACCCGGGCGTCGCCACCCTGCTGTCCTTCGCCACGCTCTGGTCCGGCTTCATCGCCCGGCCCCTGGGCGGCATCATCTTCGGCCACCTGGGCGACCGCATCGGCCGCAAGACGACCCTGGTGATCACCCTGGTGATGATGGGCCTGGCCACCACCGGCATCGGCCTGCTGCCCACCTATGCACAGATCGGCATCTGGGCGCCGGTGACGCTGGTGTGCCTGCGGGTGATCCAGGGCATCGCCGTCGGCGGCGAGTGGGGTGGCGCCATCCTCATCGCCAGCGAGAGCGCGCCCAAGGGCAAGGGCATCCTCTACGCCGCCTTCGCCCAGCAGGGCTCGCCCACCGGCAACCTGCTGGCGACCCTGGCCTTCTTCGCCCTGAGCAGCCTGCCGATGCCGGACTTCCTGCAATGGGGCTGGCGCATTCCCTTCCTGCTTTCGGCGGCGCTGGTGATCGTCGGCATGGTGATCCGCCTGACCCTGGAAGAGTCGGCGGACATGCAGCGGCTGATGCGCGAGAAGAAGACCGCCAAGCTGCCGATCCTCGAAGTGCTGCGCAAGCACTGGCTGGTGGTGCTGCTGGGCGCGGGGACGCTGCCGGTGATCCACGTCACCTACTTCAAGAGCACCTTCGCCCTGTCCTGGGCCACCAAGACCCTGGGCTACAGCCAGAGCACCTTCCTCAGCATCATCGTCATCGCGCTGGTGGTGCAGTTCATCAGCCAGCCCATCGGCGCGCTGCTGACCACCCGCATCGACATGCGCAAGGCGGTGGCGATCATGGTGCTGCCGGAGTTCATCCTGATGCCGGCGATGTTCTTCGCCGTGGAGACCAACGTGTACTGGATCGCCGCCGTCGGCATGTGCCTGGCGACCATCCCCCACGCCATGTTCTACGGCGCCATCGGCGGCATCCTGGCCCGCGCCTTCCCCACCCGGGTGCGCTACTCCGGCCTGTCGCTGGCCTACCAGCTGTGCTCCCTGCTGGTGGGCGGCGGCACCCCGCTGCTGGCCCAGTGGATCCTCAACTCCACCGGCAGCATCGTCGGCGTGGCCATCGCCTCGGCGTTCTATGCGGTGGTGTCGCTGGTCTGCACCCTGGCCCTGCTGCGCATCACCGGCCACCACGCCAGCGAACTCTCCACCGCCGAGCGGGACAATGGCGAACCGGATGCCCAGGCCGAGCCCCGCAGCACCATCGGCCAGACCAACCCGGCCTGACTCTCCCCCTCAAACCCGCGTGCACGCCACGCGGGTTGCACCCGCCCTGCAGCGGCACAGACCCGTGTAGGGGCGAATTCATTCGCCCAGCAGTGCGCAGCACTGCCAGAAGCTTCGCGAGCAGAGCTCGCTCCTACAACAACCCGCACGCCCCTACAACGATCCCCGGCCGCCCCCCCGTAGCCCGGGCTTCAGCCCGGGACCGCGCGGCCCATCCGCCGCTCGTGCTCGATCAGCCAGCGCTTGCGCCACAGCCCACCGCCGTAGCCGGTGAGGGAGCCGTCGGAGCCGATGATGCGGTGGCAGGGGATGACGATGGCGATCTGGTTGGTGCCGTTGGCACGGGCGACGGCGCGTACCGACGAGGGCGAGCCGATGGCGCGGGCCAGGTCGGCATAGCTGCAGGTGACGCCGAAGGGAATCTCGCGCAGGGCCTGCCACACACTGCGGGTGAAGGCCGAGGCGCCCATGGCCAGCGGCGTGGCGAAGACCACCGGCTCGCCGGCGAAGTAGCGCGAGAGCTCCGCCTCGATCTGGTCGATGGGGGCGAAGCGGCCGAAGCCGATGCGGGTGCCGGTGAGCTTCTGCAGGTTCTTCAGCTCGTTGGCCAGCGCCGGCCGGTCGAAGAACTCCAGCAGGTGCAGGGACTGCGCATCCGCCACGGCCAGCATCACGCCAAGGGGCGTTTCCAGCCAGTCGGCCTTGAGCAGCTCACGCCCGCGCAGGTGCGACGGCGGTTCGCCCAGCAGGCGGGTGAAGGCGCTGCGGAAGCCGCTGTCGGAGTCGAAGCTGGCGGTCACCTGGGCGTCCACCACCCGTGCCCCGGCGGACAGCTGCGCCAGGCCCTGGCCGATGCGGCGCAGGCGGGCCATTTCCAGGAAGGTCACGCCGAAATGGCGCTTGAAGGCACGGCGCACCGTGGAGGGGTCGTGGCCGAGGGCGACGAGGTCGCCTTCCAGCCAGCGCCTCTCCTGGTCCTGCTCCAGCAGCGCGACCAGCTCCTTGACCAGCGGCTCCCGGGCGCCCACCTGGTCCAGCGGGCGGCAGCGCAGGCAGGGCCGGAAACCCGCCTCGACACAGGCCTTGATGCTGCCGAAGAACACCGAGTTCTCCCGCTTGGGCTTGCGCGCGGCGCAGGTCAGGCGGCAGAACACCCCGGTGCTCTTGACCCCGACGAAGGCAAAGCCCTCATAGGCCGGGTCGCGCTCCAGCAGCGCCTGGTAGAGGGTCTCGTCATCGGGTAGCGAATCGAACAGCGGGGCATCCATGGCCGGCTCCAGAACCGTGGGAAAAAGAGCGCCCACTTTATGCCAGGAAACCGTCCTGTGCCGCCTTGGATCGGGCGTCCATTCCACGGGGCGGGCGAGCAGGATACCCGCCCTCCCCGACGCGGCCGTCAGGCCTCTTCGAAGTGCAACTCCGGCGGCTGGCGACGGAAGCCGCCGGTGAGCCAGGCGAGGTAGATCACCCCCAGGGCCAGCCAGGACAGGCCGAGGATGATCGCCAGGTGATCGAGGCTGATCATCAGCCACAGGGTGGAGACCATGCCGATCAGCGGGCAGACCACGAACAGCAGCGCCTCGCGCGGGCCGCGCCGATCGCTGCGCAGCCAGTAGTGGAAGATCACCGAGAGGTTCACCAGGCTGAAGGCCAGGAAGGCGCCGAAGTTGATGAAGGAGGTGGAGGTGGTCACGTCCATCTCCAGCGCCAGCAGGGCCACCACGCCGCACAGCACGATGCTGCCCACCGGGGTGCCGAAGCGCTCACTGAGGCGGCCAAACAGGGATTGCGGCAGCACGCCGTCGCGGCCCATGGCGAACAGCAGGCGCGAGGCGCTGGCCTGGGCGGAGAGGCCCGAGGTGAACTGGCCGACGATCAGGCCGATGAGGAACACCGAGACGAACACATCGCCGCCGATGTTGCGGGCGATCTCGTAGGCCGCCGAGTCCGCGCTCTGGAACTCGATGGAGGGGTGCGCCAGCTGCACGAAGTAGGAGGTGGCGATGAAGATCAGCCCGCCGATCAGGGTGATCAGCAGGATCGCTTTGGGAATGGTCCGGCGCGGGTCACGGGTCTCTTCGGTGAGGGTGCTCACCGCATCGAAGCCGAGGAAGGAATAGCAGGCGATGGCGGCGCCACTCATCACCAGCGGCAGGTTCAGGCCCTCGCCGACGAAGGGCGCCAGGGACCACAGCGGCTTGCTCGCATCGCCCAGCACGTAGTGCACGCAGAGCGCGACGAAGGCCAGCAGCACCAGGAACTGCACCAGCACCAGCGCGCCGTTGACGGTCTTGGCCAGCTTGAGCCCGACCACGTTGATGGCCGTGGTGACGCCGATGAAGGCCAGCACCCAGAGCGCCTGGGGCACGTCGGGGAAGGCCGAGTGCAGGTAGGCCGCGCCGATCAGCCAGATGGCCATGGGCAGGAACAGGTAGTCCAGCAGCACCGCCCAGCCGGCGAGGAAGCCCAGCTTGGGGCTGATGGATTTGCGCACGTAGGTGTAGGCCGAGCCGGCCACCGGGAAGGCGGCGGCCATCCGCGCGTAGCTCAGCGCGGTGAACAGCATGGCCAGGGACGCGGCCACGTAGGCGGCGGGCACCAGGCCCTGGGTGACGTCGGCGAGGATGCCGAAGGTGCCGAGGACGATGATCGGGGTCATGTACGCGATGCCGAACAGCACCACGGACCCCAGCGACAGGGTGCGCTGAAGACGAGCCATTACTGCTACTCCGAATTGTTGATTGTTATGGCAGAGCCGAAGTCGGCGAAGGTGGAGCGACCGCGTCCCTGGGGATGCGGCTACGCGGGCGCCTCGGGGGCGCCCGTCGAATCGGGATCAGGGGATCAGCAGCTCGCGGCGGCCGGCGGCGTGCTCGCGCATCTCGCCCGGCAGCACCATGCGGCGGTCGTCGAGGTAGCGGTAGTCGCTGCGGGCGGCGGCGATCTGGCCGAGGTCCAGCTCGATGATCTGCCGGCACTCCTCGCGCCCGGCCTCCAGCAGCAGGCGGCCGAAGGGGTCGACCACGGCGCTGCCACCGGCGAATACCAGGTCGCCATCCCCCTCGCCCACGCGGTTCACCATCACGGCGAAGGCCTGGTTCTCCATGGCGCGGCCCATGATGGCGGTGCGGTGGGTGGGGCCGTAGGGGTCCATGTTGCCGTTGGTGACGATGATCAGCTCGGCGCCGAGCTGGCCAAGGGCGCGGGCGCTCTCGGGGAACTCGATGTCGAAGCAGATCAGCAGGCCCACGCGCACGCCCTTGTACAGGCAGGTGGCGTAGCGGTCGCCGGGGGTGAAGATGCCGCGGTCGGAGGCCCACAGGTGGGTCTTGCGGTACGTCAGGGCGATGCCTTCGGGGGTGATCAGCAGCGTGGTGTTGTAGTAGGTGCCGGCGTCGTTCTCGGCGATGCCGATGGCCACGGCAACGTCGCGCTCGCGGGCGGCGCGCTGAACGGCCTGGACGGTGGGGCCATCCAGTGGTTCGGCGACGGCGGCGATGTTCTCGGCGGTGGGGAAGCCCATCAGGTGGGTCTCCGGGAACACCACCAGGTCGGTGTCGGTGGCGCAGGCGGCGATGGCTTCCAGGGCGCGGGCGAGGTTGTGGGCGGTATCGCCGTCACGACCGGCCAACTGGACGAGTTCGACCTTCATGGGGACTCCTGTTTCTTGTCGTTGCACGAGACCTGCTGGCGCAAACCGGTCAGAATGCGCGCTGCGTCGGTCCCGGTGTTCGCGCAGTATGGAACCGCCGGCGCCTTCGGTGAAATCACGCCCGCGTGGTAACCCATCAGGGGTAGAAGCATGACGTTGAGCCTGCAGGACATCGCCTGGCACCGCTCGGTGGGGCAACTGATCGAGTCGCTGGACGCCCCGGGTTTCTGGGTGGCGCTGGTGCGCACCCTCGGCCAGTACGTGCCCCATGACAGTTGGGTGGCGCTGCTGTTCAGCGAAGGCCGGCCCCTGGTGTGCGCCGAATGCCCGGGCGAGGACGGCGAGCCGGACCTGCTGTTCCAGGACTACCTGGACGGCCTCTACCTGCTGGACCCCTTCTACATCCACAGCCGCGAAAGCAACCGTGGCGGCCTGCTGCGCCTGGCCGACGTGGCGCCGGAATGCTTCGAGCAGACCGACTACTACCAGCGCTACCACCGACTCAACGTGGTGACCGACGAGTTGCAGTTCAACGTGCCGCTAGAGGGCGGGCGCACCCTGTGCCTGTCCCTCGGCTCGCGCCAGGCCTTCACCCCCGAGCAGATCGCCCTGCTGAGCCTGGTGGAACCCTGGGTGGTGGGGCTGATGCGCCAGCGCCTGGCCTTCGAGGCCGAACGCCTGGCCAGCACCCCGCAACCGGCGCCGAACTGGGAGGTGCAGCTGGACCAGGTGGGCCAGCAGGTGGAAAGCGCCCTCACCGCCCGCGAGCTGGAAGTCGCCCGGCTGATGCTCAGCGGCTGCTCCAGCAAGGAAGTGGCGCGCAAGCTGGCCATCTCGGCGGAGACGGTGAAGGTCCACCGCAAGCACATCTACGCCAAGCTTGGGATCAAGTCGCAGTCGGAGCTGTTCTCGCTGTTCCTCAAGGCGCAGCGGGGGTAAACCGCAGGAGCGAGGGGAGCGCTGCGCGCTCCTTGGCGAATGAATTCGCCCCTACAGATACCGTGCCCCGTGGGAGCGAATTCATTCGCGATCAAGCCAGGCGCCACCAAGCTTCGCGGTTGAAACCGCTCCCACAAACAGCGTCGGCGGCCCTTGCCGGGCGTAGGGTGGACCGCGCTTCATCGGTCCACCGTCGGGGCCAACCGCAACACGGATGGTGGACGTAAAAGCGACGTCCACCCAACCCGGCTACAGACATCGTGCCCTGTGGGAGCGACTTCATTCGCGGCCAAGCCAGGCGCCACCGAACTTCGCGGTTGAAACCGCTCCCACAGGGAGCAGGCACAGTCCCCGTAGGATGGGATGAGCTCGGCGAATCCCATGCGGCCAGCACGGGCTACCCGGGCTGAAGCCCGGGCTACGGGGCCTTAGCGGAGTTTTTCCAGCATCTGGTAGTACCACATGCCCACTGCCAGCATCGGGTTGCCGAACACGTCGCCCATGGGGACCTTGATGTGCGAGCAGTCGGCGAAGGTGTCGTAGTGGCCGAGGCTGCCGGTCATGGCCTGGGCCATGATCTCGCCCATGATGTGGGTGGTGGCGATGCCGTGGCCGGAATAGCCCTGGCAGTACCAGACGTTGGGCGAGAGCTTGCCCAGCTGCGGGATGCGGTTGATGACGATGCCCATGGCGCAGCTCCACTGGTAATCGATCTCGATGCCCTTGAGCGCGGGGAAGGTGCGTTCGATGGCCGGGCGCAGCTCGCCGGCGATGTCCCGCGAGTCACGCCCGGAGTAGTTGGCGCCACCGCCCAGCAGCAGGCGCTTGTCGGCGGTGAGGCGGTAGTAGTCGAGCACGAAGCGGCAGTCGTAGACGGCCAGGTCCTGGGGGTTGATGCGCTCCGCCAGCTCGCCCAGCGGGCGGGTGGTGACGATGCCGCCCATGGCCGGGAATATCATGCCCTTGAGCTTCTTCGGTTCCAGCTTGTGGTAGACGTCGCCGGCCAGCAGCACCTGGCGGGCGTTGATGCGGCCCTGGGCGGTGACCACCGCCGGGCGCTCGCCGTGGATGATCTCCAGCACCTCGGAGTGCTCGAAGATCATCGCCCCCAGGCTCTCGGCCGCGCGGGCCTCGCCGATGCACAGGTTGAGCGGGTGCAGGTGCATGTTGCGGGTGTTCTTCAGCGCGCCCAGGTACAGGTCGCTCTCCAGGTGCTGGCGCACGCCGGCGGCATCGAGCAGGGTCACGTCGTCGCCCATGCCCCGGCGCTGGGCCTCCTCGAAGGATTCGCGCAGCTCGTCGATATGGGCGGGCTTCATCGCCGCATGCAGGTGGCCGTGCTTGAGGTCGCAGGCGATGCCGTACTTCTCCACCCGGCTCTTGATGATCGCGTGGCCGCGCCAGCGCAGGTGCCAGATGAAGTCGTCCACCTCCGCCCCCAGGCGCTTGCGCATCTGCTTGCGCATGGCGCCGTCGCCCGAGAGGCTGCCGGTGACCTGGCCGCCGTTGCGGCCGGTGGCGCCCCAGCCGATCTTCTTCGCTTCCACCAGGGCGACCTTGAGGCCGCGCTCGGCCAGCTCGACGGCGGTGGCGACACCGGTGAAGCCGCCGCCGATGATCACCACGTCGGCCTCCACCGTGCCCTGCAGGGTGGGGTAGTCGGTTTCGGCATTGAGGGTGGCGGTGTAGTAGGAGGCGCAGCGCTCGGCGCTGGGCGTGGTCTTCAGTGCGACGTTCATCTTGGTTTCCTGCGAGGCCCTCGGGGGCCCTCTCCGTACGAATCTGTTTACCGGGCCCCTGCACTCGCAGGGACGACGGGCCGGGCGCTGCCGCGGGATCAGGCCTGGTTCAGGTACCAGCGCCAGTCCTGCTCGCCGACCTCGGCCATGAACTGGCGGTACTCGGCGCGCTTCACCGCGAGGTAGACGCCGAGGAACTCCGCGCCCAGGGCCTCGCGGGCCCAGCCGGAGTTCTCCAGGGCCTGCAGCGCGGTCAGCCAGTCGGTCGGCAGCAGCTCCTCGGCCTGTGCATAACCGTTGCCCTCGATCGGTTCGCCCGGGTCGATCTCGTCGCGGATGCCGCGATGGATGGCGGCGAGGATGGCGGCCGCCGCGAGGTAGGGGTTGGCGTCGGCACCGCAGATGCGGTGTTCGATGTGGCGGGTATAGGCCGGGCCACCGGGCACGCGCAGGCTGACGGTGCGGTTGTCCACACCCCAGGTCGGCGCCAGGGGCGCGTAGCTGTTGGCCTGGAAGCGGCGGTAGGAGTTGGCGTTGGGGCAGAACAGCAGCAGCGAATCGAGCAGCGAGGCAAGCATGCCGCCCACGGCCAGGCGCAGTTGCGGGGTGCCGGCCGGGTCTTCGCTGGCGAACAGGTTGCGGCCCTCGGCGTCGGCCAGGCTGACATGCATGTGCATGCCGGTGCCGGCCAGGTGATCGAAGGGCTTGGCCATGAAGCAGGCCTGCATGCCATGGGCATTGGCCACGCCCTTGACCAGGCGCTTGTAGCGCACGGCCTGGTCCATGGCCTCCAGCGCGTCACCGTGTTCCAGGGTGATCTCCACCTGGCCGGGCGCGTATTCGGAAATGGCGGTGCGGGCGGGAATGCCCTGGGCCTTGCAGGCGGCATAGAGGTCGGCGAGGAAAGGCTCGATCTGTTCCAGCTCGCGCAGGCCGTAGACCTGGGTGGTGCGCGGGCGACGACCGTCGCCGTCCAGCGCCGGTTGCGGGCGGCCCTGGGCATCGGGCTTCTGGTCCAGCAGGTAGAACTCCAGCTCACAGGCCATCACGGGGTGGAAGCCGTCGGCCTTGAGGCGCTCGATCACCTCGATCAGCACGTGGCGCGGGTCGGCGATGGCGGCGGGCATGCCTTCGCTCGGGTGCATGCTGACCTGCACGGCGGCGGTGGGCATGCGACGCCAGGGCAGGCGCACCAGGCTGCCGGCCAGCGGGTAGGCGCGGCAGTCGATGTCGCCCACGTCCCAGACCAGGCCGGAGTTCTCCACATCGTCGCCATTGAGGGTGAGGCCGAGAATGGTGCTCGGCAGCGGCCGGCCGCTCTTGTACACGGCGAGCAGCTCGTCACGGTGCAGCAGCTTGCCCCGTGGCACGCCATTGGCGTCGAGGATAAACAGCTCGAAGGCGTCGATATCGGGGTTCTGGTCGAGAAAGTCTCGGGCTTCCTGCTCTGTGGCGAATTTCATCTGGCTCTCTTCAGCGCCGCATCGGGCGCACGTGATGATCCCGGGCAAGGCCATGCAAACACTGTGCAGGCGTGCGTTCGGGAGCGGGTCGTCGCGTGACGGACGGCGGCCAGGGGAGTGGCCGGTCCGGAATCAGAAGGGAGCAGCGTCCGGCGGGCGCGCGTGGCGGCAGTGCCAGAGGGCCCAGAAGGCCAGTTCGAGGGGAAGGGAGACGCTGGGCTGGCCCGGCCACCGACGCTCGCACCCAATACCGTGCCCCGCCGGTGCGGCGAGGGGCTCGGAGGGTGCGATCAGCGACGGGGGAAAACCCATTGAAAGAGGCCTGGATATGGAATGGCACGAGCCTCGCACGCCACGATGGGTGCTTAAAATCCAGTTTTTTCTATCTTTGGTTAATCAGGCGCTAAACAAATGAACGGCGGGATTCGCGGAGGCCCGGTGCACGTGTGGGAGCGGTTGCAACCGCGAAAACCCAGGCACCGAGCCCGATCGCGAATGAATTCGCCCCCACGAAAGGGCAGGCGGGACTCAGTCGTCGTCCTGCGCGCCCTTCATGGATTCGTAGACCTCCACGGCGTCGATCTGCAGCTCGTCAGCCAGCTCCAGCACGCGGGCCACGTCCTGCTTGTAGACCAGCACGGCCTGGAGGATGTCGTCTTCCATCGGGTCGCTGAAGCCCACCAGAACGTAGCCGCCCTTTTCCGGGTAGAGAGCGCTGAGCTGGACCTGGATGCGGTGCATGGCACGCAGCGGGTCGACCTTCTTCAGCTGCTTGGGCTGGATGTTGAAGCTCACCTCGGGACCGAAGGAGGCGATGATCTGCGCCAGCAGGTCCGGGTAGTCGTCGGCATGGAAGAGCACGGTCTCCGGCAGGCTGCCGACCACCACCCATTCGCCCAGGGGGATGGTGAAGCTGTCGTCGTAGTTGATGTCCGGGTTGGCGGCGAGGAAGGCCTCGGGATCGGCATAGGCCTGGGCGGCTTCGTCGGCGATCTTGTCGATTTCCTCATCCGACATGCAGCCCGAGCTGATTTTGGTGATGAGTTCGATCAGCTGCGTTTTCATCTGGAAAGGGTCCTGCGGGTGGGAAACAAGGCGTGAAGGATATAGGCAAGTCACCTTGCCGGCCATGCGAGCCCGGCTCGTCGCGCCCACAAAAAAGCCCGTCGCGAGGACGGGCTCTTGTGCAGCGGTCGCGGATCAGGCGCGCAGCTTGCCGCGCCAGTCCATCAGGCTGCGCCACAGGCAGACGCCGACGAAGTAGGCCGAGGACAGGCCCCAGAGGGCGACCATCATGGACTTCAGGTCAGGGTACTGGATGATCAGGAACATGCTGCTGAGCATCCACACGAAGGTCACGGTGATGTTCAGCGGCATCAGCTTGCGCACGCGGAAGGGGTGCAGGAACTTCAGCTTGGTCAGCGTCAGCGCGGCCAGCACGCAGATGATAGCGAAGCTCGCCACCGGCGGCAGGTCGATCAGGTACAGGTACAGCGCCACCACGTTCCAGGCGGCCGGGAAGCCGACGAAGTAGTTGTCGCTGCTCTTCATGTTCAGGTTGCAGAAGCAGAACAGCGACGACACCAGGATCAGGCTCACGGTGGGCAGCACGGTGTAGTCGGGCAGCGGCACGTAGCGGTAGATGAAGAGCGCGGGGATGAATACGTAGGTCAGGTAGTCGATGACCAGGTCGAGGGTGGAACCATCGAAGTTCGGCAGCATGGTGCTGGTCTGGACCTTGCGCGCGAAGCTGCCGTCCAGGCCGTCCACCAGCAGGGCGGCGCCGAGCCAGAGCAGGCAGTCGCGGGGCTGGTTGTCGAACAGAGCGAGGATGGCCATCAGGGCCAGTACCACGCCGGTGGCGGTCACGCCATGAGCGGACCAGGCCTTGGCCTTGTTGACCGTATTGATTTGAGTGGACACGTGCGTCTCTATTCCGCTGAGTGGGTGACGATAATCCGTAGACAACTGGATTTTCTTACGCGTTCATCAGATAACACTGACGAAGATGCGCACAATGCCGAAAATTCTACTCGTTGCGCTACTAATTCGCTGCTAGGCCATTCACAAGCGACGGCGATTTCCTCTGCCAAGCGCCCCGTTCCTTCCAGCCGCACGGCTCTGCAATGGGCTTCGGGCCCGGTGGCACCGCTTATCGTATCGGTCCACGTCCGTCCCCGTCGGCTTGCATCGGCCGCCGACGCGCTGCACCCTAGCGACCTTTCCCACAGCCCCCGCTACCGGCATGAACCAGGCCCCCGACCCTTCGCGCTGCCCGCTCTGCGGCCTGGCCAACGACTGCGCCGAATCATCCGCCAGCGGCCAGCCCTGCTGGTGCTTGCACACCCCGATCGACCCCGAGGCGTTGCGCCGCATCCCGCTGGACGCCCAGGGCAAGGCCTGCCTCTGCCCCCGCTGCGCCGGCCTGCTGACGCCCGAAGAGCCGACCTGATGCGCCTCGACCGCCTGCTCGGCAACCTTCCCGACCTCAACCGCCAGGCCGCGCGCCGGCAACTGGCCACCGGGCACGTGCGGGTCAACGGCGTCGTGGCCACCGACGGCAGCCTCGAAGTGCGGGTGTTCGACCGCGTCACCCTCGACGAACGCGAAGTGCAGCCCGGCAAGCCGGCGCGCTACTTCATGCTGCACAAGCCCGCCGGCTGGGTCAGTGCCACCGAGCACCCCGAACACCCCACGGTGCTCGACCTGCTCGAGGAGCCCGACAAGCACGAGCTGCACCTGGGCGGGCGCCTCGACCTCACCACCACCGGGCTGCTGCTGATCACCAACGATGGCCTCTGGTCGCGCCGCCTCACCCTGCCGCAGACCAAGCAGCCCAAGGTCTACTACGTGGAAACCGAGCAGGAGATCGACCCGGCCTGCATCGACGCCTTCGCCCAGGGCCTCTACTTCGCCTACGAGGACCTCACCACCCGCCCCGCGCAGCTGGAGATCCTCGCCCCCCGCGCAGCGCGGCTGACCTTGCACGAAGGCCGCTACCACCAGGTCAAGCGCATGTTCGGCCACTTCCGGAACAAGGTGCTGCGCCTGCACCGCGAGAGCATGGGCGCCCTGCCCCTCGACCCGGCCCTGCAACCCGGGCAGTACCGCGCCCTGACGGCGGAAGAGATCGCCCTCTTCTGAGCACCGATGGCCGGCCGCCAGCGAACTGCAACGCCCACCGCGCCAACGGCTCGGAACGTGACCGGAAACGGTGCTCCGGCGGCCGGGCGCGTAACAGAGCGGCAGCCTTTTCTTCACGACCCGACGGGCTGCACGGAAAAAGTGCCGATTCGCGCTTGCGGGGGTCATGGGTGTCTGCTTGAATCCAAACCGTAGGTCAGAGTGTGACCAATGAGTCATTCCAGCCTTCCAAGCGATCCGCAACACCCCGGCCTCACCCGCCGACATAGGTTTCCTGCCTGGTCAAAGTGCACTTCCGGCCCCTGCAAAGGGCGCTGGCAGCCCCGCTCTTTTTCGACCTAAGTTATTGAAAAATAAATAATTCCAAAAAAACCGCCTGACATTCTCTTGTCATCTCCAGGCGTTTATCTGACTGCCCGAATGCTCCGCGAACGAAGCTCCTCGCCTCGTCCGCACGACCCACTTGCGCCAGGAGGAAACGACATGAGGGCACAGACCCAGGTCGTCACGATCGACAGGAAGTACAAGGTACACACGGAGTTCTACGGCAACCCTCAAGCCAGCCGCACGATCATTCTGGTCAACGGCTCGCTGGCCACCACAGCCTCGTTCGCGCAAACGGTGAAGTACCTGCAACCGCAGTTCAACGTGGTGCTCTACGACCAGCCCTACGCCGGCCGCTCCAAGCCCCACAACGACCACAGCCGGCCGATCACCAAGGAAACCGAGGCGGAGATCCTCCTCGAACTCATCGAGCACTACCAGGCGGACTACCTCTCGTCCTTCTCCTGGGGCGGCGTCGCCACCCTGCTCGCCCTCGGCCAGAGCCCAGCGCGGATCAAGAAGGCGGTGATCAACTCCTTCTCGCCGATCCTCAACGAGCCGATGCTCGACTACATGAAGAACGGCATGAACTACCTGCAGGCCGTGGATCGCGAGAACGTCGGCGCCCTGGTCAACGACACCATCGGCCGCTACCTGCCGACGCTGTTCAAGCGTTTCAACCACAAGCACGTCGCCAGCCTCGACGAGCACGAATACCGGCAGATGCACTTCCACATCCGCCAGGTGCTGTCGCTGGACGCCAACTGCTACGTCGATTGCCTCAAGGCGGTGGATATCCCGCTGCTGTTCATCAACGGCGAGCACGATGTCTACACATCCCCCAAGGACGCCAGGCTGTTCGCCGAGCACGTGCGTGATTGCCAGTTCGCCACCATCCGCAACGCCGGCCACTTCATCGACATCGAACACAAGGCCGGCTGGCTGCAGACCCAGCAGGTGTTGCTGGGCTTCCTCAACGCCCCCGCCAGCACCCAGCAACCACGTCACCTGCAACCGCAGCCCACCCAGGCGATGGCCGTCTGACCGCCCCGCGCAGGCCCCCGCAACGGGGGCTTCCACCCCCCGTCGTCGAGAAGAAGCGTGCATCAAGTGCATGACCGGGCTTCATTTCGGCCAAGGCTTCTGGTAAAAAGGCGGCCTTGAAAGCGGGCGTCGTATAATGGCATTACCTGAGCTTCCCAAGCTCATGACGAGGGTTCGATTCCCTTCGCCCGCTCCAGACATAGAAAGGCCCGCAGTCTCATCGAGATGCGGGCCTTTTGCTTTCCAGCTCCCGTAGGTTGGCGCCGAGCGCAGCGAGGCCCAACAGTGCGAGGCTCGGCAATATCACGTTGGGCTTAGCACGCTCATCACCAACCTATCCCCCACCGCATCGCGATAAGGCACCATCCGAATCGTGCGGATATCGGAAAAGAACACCTCATCCGGGATACGCGATCTGTCGTTTGAGTCCGTGGTCAGGAAGCAGCCCTGTTCTTAGAGATCCTCCACGGAGCTTTCCGTTCAAATGCACAGATCGTTTCTACCTGTACGGCCTTATTGCAAATCGGACAAACTAGCCACGCTTGCGGAGAGGAAAATCCGAATCGATCGCACTGACGCCGACTGAAAAACCACCATGTGAAGGCAGGATGCCAATGGATATGTACAAGAAGCGCGCCCTCCGAGAGAGCTCCCTACCCGTGGTTTGTCTCAAGTCCGCCATGATCTTTGCAGTGATCGGCCCTTTAGTAGCTTGCGGCATCATTTGCCTCACGATCGCCTTCAGCGGCAATGAGGCAGGTTTCCTGCTCAGCCTGATGAAAGCCGTCCTGTCGATGCTCATTGGTTTGCCGCTGGCCTATACAACCGGGCTCATACCGGCCTTTATCACCGGCACCCTGTATGCACTGCTGTTCGCAAAGCCACTCAAAGGCCGATGGCAGGCGCTGAGTCTGAGAGTGCTTGCTGGCGCCACAATCGGTGGTGCAGTCAGTGCCGGCTACTACTCCGCCACGTTCCGCGTCTGGCCAGATCAGTTGCTCAAGCTCGAATTTGGATCAGCCCTGGTGATGGCAAGCCTCTGCACTGGGGGCATCGTTGCCCTGTTGGCCAGGGGACGACTGGGTGAGAGCATCTTCTATGAAAAGATCCCGCCCACGAACGCTCGCCATTCCTGACACCTGATTCGCGAAGAGCTCAAAATCTGCACCAAGTTGCCCGCTCTCAGCTCTGTAACCTTCGCGGTTCCACACCGAGGTCCAGGGGGGGAAGGCTCAGCGAAGCCACGTTGGGCTTCGCACGCTCAGCACCAACCTAGGCCCTCTCGCGGCCTGCACTTCACTCCGGCGCCGCCCCCGCCCGGACCTTCCGCCCCTCCAGCTTGGTCCGGTACATCGCGTTGTCCGCATGCAGCATCAGCGCCTCGGCGGTGGTGCCGTCCTGGGGGTAGATGCTCAGGCCGATGCTGGCGCCGATCTCCAGGGGGCGGCCCTTCACGGTGATGGGGTCGGCCAGGGCCGTGAGGATCTTGTTCACGACGGCCTTGGCAGCGGCGGCAATGTCCTCGCCCTGGATCAGCACCACGAATTCGTCGCCGCCGAGCCGCGCCACCAGGTCGCCGCTGCGCACTGCACCGCGCAGGCGCCGGGCGACGACGATGAGCACCTCGTCGCCTACCGAGTGGCCCATGTCGTCGTTGATCTTCTTGAAGTCGTCGAGGTCGATGAACAGCACCGCCAGCTCGTCGCCGCCTTCGCCCACGGTGCAGATGGCGCGCTGCAACTGCTGGAAGAACTGCCGCCGGTTGGGCAGGTCGGTGAGCGAGTCGTGGTCGGCCAGGTGCCGCAGCTCCTGCTGGTTGCGGCTCATCATTTCCATGTGCGACTTCAGTTCGCGCCGCATCAGGTCGAAGCCGCGGGCCAGCACGCCGATCTCGTCCTTGCGGGCGATGGGCAGCGCGACGTCGTGCATGTGCTCGGTCTGGAAGCTGCGCGCCGCGTGGCTGAGCATCTGCAGCGGCCGGGTCAGGGCGCGGGAGAAGAGCACCGCCAGCACCAGGGCCAGCACGCTGAACACCAGCACCATCTGGATGATGCTGCGACCCAGCGAGCGCCCGCTGCCGAGCACGTCCTCCAGCGGGCGCGACAGGCCGAGCACGACGAACTGGTCCTCCCCGTTGAGGCCGAACGGCTTGCGCACGAAGGCCATGATCTTGCCCTCCGCCCGGGTCGGCGCATCCAGGCCGTTGACCAGCACGCTGGGTGCCTGGCGGCTCAGCAGCTGCTGGGTATCGGCGAAGCTGTCCTGGATGAGGATGCGCCGCCCCTTGTCGAATCCGAAGGCCATCGCCGGTACGGGGTGCACGAGGAAGTCGCCCCACTGGTTGGCCAGGTACAGCTGGTGCCCCTGCGGCAGGTCCGCCTCCAGCTGTTCGAGGAAGCGCTTGAGGTCGACGTTGATGACCACCACCCCCTGCACCACCCCGTCCTTTCCGGCCACGGGCGTGGCCACGCGCAGGGTCGGGGCGCCGTCGGCCGAATGGGCGCCGCGCTCGTGGTTGACCGTGATGGGCGCGAGGTACACCTGCCCCGGCTTGAGCAGCAGCGTTTCGAACACGTAGGGGAAATGGCCCTTCTCCTGCAGCAGCAAGCCGTCCACCTCGATCATCCGCTGGCCGTCGCGATCGAAGCGGATCACCTCGATGCCATGGTTCTGGCGGCTGATCAGGCGCACCTGGGAATACTGCGGATGCAGGCGCATCACCGTGGCGAAGACACCGGCCAGGTGCGGCTTGGCACCGGTATCGCCCGGTAGCGAGCCGAGGCTGGCGACCAACGCGCTGGAAGGCATGTCGGCCAGGGTCAGGGCGTCCGCGTCGATGTCGCTCAGCAACGAGGACAGGCGCTGGCCGAGCAGCTCGGTGGAGGTCAGCAGGTTGCCTTCGGCTTCCTTGACCAGCAGCGCCTGGTTGGCCGAATAAGAGAAATAGCCGGTGATCCCCGAGGAGAGGATGCCGATGCAGGCGAGCAGGATCGACAGCTTGACGGTCAGGCCCATGCGCATGGCTAGAACCTCTCCTCCCGGTCACCGGACACGATGCGGCTCCACAGCGCCTCGCGGCGCCCCACGTCCTCCACCGGCTGCAGCCAGATGAGCCGCGCATCCCCGGCCGGCTCCGTGGGCACCTCGCTGGTGTTGGCCAGGCCCTGGCGCTCGCTCAGCAGCCTGCCGACCCGGGGTTCGAGCATGTAGTCGATCCAGGCCAGTGCCAGTTCGCGATTGGTGGCGGTGCGCGTCATGGCCCAGCAGTCCAGCCAGGCGATGGCCCCCTCGTCGGGGATCACATAGCCCACGTCGGCACCCGCCTGGCGCAGTTGCGTCACCTGCTGCATGCCGTAGTTGGCGAACAGCAGCGCCGCCTTGTGTCGCAGGAAGAGGTCGGTCGCCTCCTCCGGCAGGCTGTAGTACGCCAGCAGGTTGCGGCGCAGGGCCACCAGTTGCCCGGTCACCCGGCGGAAGTCATCGGTCCGCAGGTGGAAGGGGTCGGCCAGCCCCAGCGTCAACGCGGTGAAGGAGAAGTTGTGCTGCGCGCTGTTGAAGGCCAGCACCTTGCCCTGGTAGCGCGGGTT
Source organism: Pseudomonas sp. Pc102 (assembly GCF_018408275.1). Lineage (NCBI taxonomy): Bacteria > Pseudomonadati > Pseudomonadota > Gammaproteobacteria > Pseudomonadales > Pseudomonadaceae > Pseudomonas > Pseudomonas sp. Pc102. Next base: position 5,214,489 of record NZ_AP021905.1, read on the forward strand.
CCACATCTCCGCCATCGAGCGCGGTGGCACCGGCACCTGCTGGCGGTCGTAGATCAGCCCCATCGCCGCGTAGGTAAAGGGGACCGCATACACCTGCCCTTCGCGGATCAGCCCTTCGATGGATTCGAGGTCCTGGAAGCGCGGCAACTGGTGGCGGGTGTTGGGCAGGCGGGCGAGGTCCAGCGGTTGCAGCATGCCGTTGTGGTAGTAGCGCTGGATCTCGGCGGTGTTGGCGGCGAGCACGTCGAACAGCTCGCCGTCCTGCGCGTGCAGCTTGTCCCAGAGCGATTCGTCGGAATCCACCAGGGTCACCACCACCTTCACCTGGTGCTGCTGCTCGAACGTCTTCACCACATCCGCATCGGCGTAGCCCGGCCAGGCCAGCACGTGCAATACCTCACCGTCCGCCGCCGAGGCCGGCAACGTGGTGCACAAGGCACAAAGAACCCAGAACCAACAGAGTCCGCGCATATCCCCGCCCTGGACGGAATTCGAAGGATGAAACGATTCCGAAGCATGAATCGACAGCACCCGCCCAGGCGTCCTCGCACCGGAACGGGAGTTGCCCCTCGAACCTGACAAAACCGGGCGACCGGCCTGCTCGCCCTGGCCGGATTGGAACCGTCGCTTCGGATTACTCCACAGCATAGCGATGGCGCATGGCGTTTTGCTGGGAGATATGGCCAAAAGCCGCCATCGGCACGGAGGATCGGACAAACGGAGAGCAACGACACCCCAGCAGCACCGTGCAGGTCGCATCCCGGCCCTGTGATCGCCATGACGGGGCACGAGGATCGGGCAACGATGGGACGTCCGTACCCGCTTCATGCCCGGCGGCACAGGCGCACAGGCTGGCGATTCCTCTGCCACCGACTTGGTGGCTAAATAGGCCCCCTGTGAACGCCACCGACCAGGCCGCGCGTCCAACCCGTCGCACACGCATTGAAACGAGGACCGTCATGAAAACCGGTTTTGCACGCCTCATCTCCTCCCAGCCCCAGCAGCGCCCGGGGGTGGACGCATGATCGAAGTCACCGAAGTCCCCATTGCCGAGCTGCGCGCCGCGCTCGAATCCGGCCGTACCACAGCCGTCGAACTGGTCCAGGCCTACTTCGCCCGCATCGACGCCTACGACGGGCAGGACACCGCCACCGCCCTCAACGCCGTGGTCGTGCGCAACCCCGAGGCCCTGGAAGAGGCGCGCGCCTCCGACGCCCGTCGTGCCAAGGGCGAAACCCTCGGCCCGCTGGACGGCATCCCCTACACCGCCAAGGACAGCTACCTGGTGAAAGGCCTCACCGCCGCCTCCGGCAGCCCGGCCTTCGCCGAACTGGTCGCCCAGCGCGACGCCTTCACCATCGAACGCCTGCGCGCCGCCGGAGCCATCTGCCTGGGCAAGACCAACATGCCGCCCATGGCCAATGGCGGCATGCAGCGTGGGGTCTACGGCCGGGCGGAAAGCCCCTATAACGCCGCCTACCTCACCGCGCCCTTCGCCTCCGGCTCCTCCAACGGCGCCGGCACCGCCACGGCCGCGAGCTTCGCCGCCTTCGGCCTGGCCGAGGAGACCTGGTCGAGCGGCCGCGGCCCCGCCTCCAACAACGGCCTGTGCGCCTACACGCCGTCTCGCGGGGTGATCTCCGTGCGCGGCAACTGGCCGCTGACGCCGACCATGGACGTCGTCGTGCCCTACGCCCGCACCATGGCGGACCTGCTCGAAGTGCTCGATGTGGTGGTCGCCGATGATGCCGACACCCGTGGCGACCTGTGGCGCCTGCAGCCCTGGGTGCCGATCCCCGCCGCCTCCAGCGTGCGCCCCGCCTCCTACCTGGAGCTGGCGGCGAAGCCCGAGGCGCTGGCCGGCAAGCGCCTCGGCGTGCCGCGCATGTTCATCAACGCCGACCCGGAGGCGGGCACCAGCGAAGCCCCCGGCATCGGCGGCCCGACCGGCCAGCGCATCAACACCCGCGCCTCGGTGATCGACCTGTGGAACGCCGCCCGCCAGGCCCTCGAAGCCGCCGGCGCCGAGGTGATCGAGGTCGACTTCCCGCTGGTCTCCAACTGCGAGGGCGACCGCCCCGGCGCGCCCACCGTGTTCAACCGCGGGCTGGTGTCCAGGGAATTCCTCCACCACGAGCTCTGGGACCTCTCCGCCTGGGCCTTCGACGACTTCCTCCGCGCCAACGGCGACCCCAGGCTCAACCGCCTGGTGGACGTCGACGGGCCGAAGATCTTCCCCCACGACCCGGGCACCCTGCCCAACCGCGAGGGCGACCTGGCGGCGGGCATGGACGAATACGTGAAGATGGCCGAGCGCGGCATCACGCCGTGGGACCAGATCCCTACCCTGCCCGACGGCCTGCGCGGCCTGGAGCAGACCCGCCGCATCGACCTCGAAGAATGGATGGACCGCCTGGGGCTCGACGCCGTGCTGTTCCCCACCGTCGCCGATGTGGGCCCGGCCGACGCCGACGTGAACCCCGAATCCGCCGACATCGCCTGGAGCAACGGCGTCTGGGTCGCCAACGGCAACCTCGCCATCCGCCACCTGGGCGTGCCCACGGTCACCGTGCCCATGGGCGTGATGGCCGACATCGGCATGCCCGTCGGCCTGACCTTCGCCGGTCGCGCCTACGACGACTCGACGCTGCTGCACCTCGCCTCGGCCTACGAGGCCACCGGCAGCAAGCGCCTGGTGCCGCCGCGCACCCCGCCGCTGGCCCGCAGCTGACGGAACGGCGGGATCGGGGCTGCACGCACCGATCCCGCCCCCTCATCGCTAAGGCACTTGCCCCAGGCCCGGCCCTGGAGTACCAATCAGGTCCGCCACAGGGATATACACATGGACCTACTGGATCGCTACAAGGGATGCCTGCTCGGCCTGGCCAGCGGTGACGCCGTCGGCACCACCCTCGAATTCTTCCCGCCCGGCACCTTCAAGCCCATCGCCGACATGAACGGCGGTGGCCCCTTCGCCCTGGCGCCGGGCCAATGGACCGACGACACCTCAATGGCCCTCTGCCTCGCCGAAAGCCTGCTGGAGAAGAACGGCTTCGACGCCGCCGACCAGATGACCCGCTACCTCAACTGGTGGCAATGGGGCTACTGGAGCTCCACCGGGCAATGCTTCGACATCGGCACCACCATCCGCGAGGCGCTGACCCGCTTCCAGCAAACCGGCGATCCCCTCGCCGGCTCCAGCGAACCGGACACCGCCGGCAACGGCTCGCTGATGCGCCTCGCCCCGGTGGTGATGTACTACTTCCCCCGCCAGGAGGACGTCGCCCACTTCGCCCAGCAGAGCTCGCGCACCACCCATGGCGCCGCCGAAGCCATCGAAGCCTGCAAGCTCCTGGCCCAGGTCATCGCCAATGCCCTGGCCGGCAAGTCCCGCGACCAACTGCTCGACGCCTCCCCCGTCCTCTACCTGCAACCGGCCATCCGCGACCTGGCCGAGGGCAGCTTCATCGGCAAGCCTCGCGAGCAGATACGCGGCACGGGCTATTGCGTCGCCTCGCTGGAAGCCGCGCTCTGGTGCTTCTGGTCCACCGACTCCTTCGAAGCCGCCGTGCTCGAAGCCGCCAACCTGGGTGACGACGCCGACACCACCGCCGCCATCGTCGGCCAGGTCGCCGGCGCCTACTACGGCAAGCCCGGCATCCCGGCCAAATGGCTCGGCAAGCTGCACCAGGGGGATGAGATCGAGAAGATTGCAGAAGGGTTGTATCGGGCGGCGATCAGCCGCGCTTAGGAGCGCTCTGCGTCCAGCCGACCATGGCTGTGGTAGTTGATGAAGTCGTACATGACCGGGCTGAGTTCTTCCTGCGCAACGACACGCCAGATCCGCTTCTCTCCCAGCACAGGTACAAGCCGCTTGATGAGTTCCTGCGCAGCGTTGTGGTTGCCTTTGTGCAACCAGTGCACGAGAAGGCTTTCGCTTTCCTGCCTGGAAAGCCTCGCCCCCTGAACCAACAGGAGCGTAAAGCGGAAATTCAACGGCCAAAGCTGTTTGAGGAATTCCAGTTTTTCCGTACTGAGCAGCTCCGCCAACCAGCGCCGGACATGCTTGTCCGTCGCGGCATTTCTTTTCGCCACCTGTTCCGGTGTGTAAAGAGGCTCGTTCAAATGCATCTCCTAGGCCACAACGGAGTGAGGCTGTCCTATTTCCTGGGCTCAGGGCACGCCGTGGACTCCCCCGGCTTGAGCACGAACGTCGGATAGGCCTCGAAATCATCGCCATTGCTGAAGGTGGTGGCCTGGGTCTCGTAGCCCCGGCTCTTCACGCACCAGTTCCAGAAGAACTCCTGCGCGCCGTGGATCACGAAGAACTCGAGGCGGAAATCCTTCACCTTGTAGAAGGTCGCGAGGCCCGCCGGGTCGGTCATCGCCGTCGCCCTGAACTGCTCACGGCCGTATGGATAGGCGCTGCTGATCAACACCACCTCCGCCGACTCCAGCGGCTGGCCCTGCTCGTTGTGCACCTGTGCCTCGGCATAGGGCTGGAGGGTCTTGTAGACGGGGACGCAGGCGCAGAGGGTGGTGAAAGCGATGGCTGTAAGCAGGCTTTTCATCCACTTAAGATCCATTCGAAGGCGTACCTTTGACACAGCGTTCCAAAGTAATAACAGTCGTCCGACGAGAAAAATGAGCTAGCGATGTACTTAGTAGAAATAAACCAAAACCGCCCCGACTTCAGGGTATTCATCGACCTGCTCTACGGTGCGAGGCGCGATGTCGATACGGATGGCGACGCCAACCCCGTCTACAGCCGAACCTGGACGCATCTCTACCTGGCGGATCGCGAGAGCGACGACCCTCCAGTGGATATCTCTGAACTGGAAGGGCGACCCGGCGTCTACGTGGTGGAGTCTGAGTCCGAGCGCCTCATGCAGCTATGTGCGCTTTACCTGTTCATGAAATGCGGTAGCTCGCTGGTCCAGAACTCACACGCGCTTACGGTTGATGAAATCTCGGCACTCAAGGCTCGGTATAGCTTGGAGTTATCCCGAGCGGACGCAGCGTTGTGGCATGCCTCATCTGCTGATCTCCCATACCCGAACAGTAGATAACCATGCGCTGGCTCACGATTCCGGCATCGGCCCTTTTCGGCATCAGTTGTCTACAAGGCTCTGACTTTCTTCAGTAAGGCGAAACTGCGTGCACAGTTCGTCCGCTCCCTTGGCGAGACTTGGAGCTGCTGTGGTGGGCTCAAGCCCACCCTACGGCTGTGTCATCACGACGCCGCTTCCTTCGTCCCCTTCCCGTTGCGCTCCCGCCATTGATCCATCACGCGCTTGGCATTTTCCGCGCAGTCCATGCCTTCGGGCTTGCCCTCGATGCTGGCGATGGTCTGCAAGAGGCGTTCGCGGCTTTGCGCCAGGCGCTGCTGGACGATCTCTATCTCCGTGACCTTGGCCCGCAGGCCTGCCAGCAGGCGGTCATGGTCACCGATGCGCAGGTCGGCGCCGGGCATCAGGCTGCGCATCTCCTCCAGGCTGAAGCCCGCCTGTTGGCCGCAGCCGATGATTTCCAGCACGTGCAGGGTCTCTTCCGGGTAGTCGCGGTAGCCATTGCCCAGGCGCTGGGCGCGGATCAGCCCGCTGGCCTCGTAGAAGCGGATGCGCGAGGCGGCGAGGCCGCTGCGCTTGGCGAGTTCGCCGATTTTCATTTTCCGGGTGCTCCCCTATTGACCTTGAAGTTGACTTTAACCTTAGCCTTTGCGACGACACAGCCCCCGCCGCGCGCCGCTCAAAACCGAGCCGACGACCGGCCCCCCACCCGGAGAGCCCCATGTCGCCCTTCCAGCCCCTGCAACTGCCCAATGGCACCGCCATCCCCAACCGCATCGCCAAGGCGGCGATGGAGGAAAACCTCGCCCACCCGGACCAGACCCCATCCGACGAGCTGCTGCGTCTCTACCGCGCCTGGGCGGAGGGCGGCGCCGGCCTGCTGCTGACCGGCAACGTGATGGTGGACGCCCGCGCCATGACCGGCCCCGGCGGCGTGGTGCTGGAGGAAGGCCAGAAGCTGGAGCGCTTCCGCGAATGGGCGCGCATCGGCCGTGCCCAGGGCGCGCAGTTCTGGATGCAGATCAACCACCCCGGCCGGCAGATGCAGGCCAACCTCGGCCAGCCCACTGTCGCCCCCTCCGCCGTGGCGCTGGAGATGGGCGGACTGTCGAAGATGTTCCCGGTGCCCAAGCCGCTGGACGAAGCGGAGATCGCCGCGCTGATCCAGCGCTTCGCCCGCACCGCGGTGCTCGCCGAGCAGGCCGGCTTCACCGGCGTGCAGGTCCACGCCGCCCACGGTTACCTGCTGAGCCAGTTCCTCTCGCCCCTGAGCAACCGCCGCGAAGACCGCTGGGGCGGCTCGCTGGAGAACCGCGCGCGCTTCCTGCTGGAGGTTGTGAAGGCGGTGCGTGCCCAGGTTTCGCCCGGTTTCTGCGTGGCGGTGAAACTCAACTCTGCTGACTTCCAGCGCGGCGGCTTCGAGCCGAGCGACGCGCGCCAGGTGGTGCTCTGGCTCAATGAACTGGACGTCGACCTGGTGGAGCTTTCCGGCGGCAGCTACGAGGCGCCGGCCATGCAGGGCGACGCCCGTGACGGCCGCACCCTCGCCCGTGAAGCCTATTTCCTCGAGTTCGCCCAGGAGATCGCCGCCATTGCGCGCATGCCGGTGATGGTCACCGGCGGCATCCGCCGGCTGCCGGTGGTGGAACAGGTGCTCGCCAGCGGCGTGGCCATGGCCGGTATCGGCACCGCCCTGGCCGTCGACCCCGCCCTGCCCCGCCGCTGGCGCAACGGCGAGACGAGGGCCAGCGCCGAACTGCCGCCGATCCGCTGGAAGCGCAAGGCCCTGGCCGCGCTGGCCTACATGGCCCTGGTGAAACTCCAGATGCGCCGCCTGGCCGCCGGCAGCCAACCGAACCCGAACGCATCGCCACTCAAGGCGCTGCTGAACGAGCAATGGAAAACCCTGGGCCGCACACGCCAGTACAAGAAGCAGATGAGCAACCGCGCCTGATCGCCGGTCGGTGGCCCCCGCGTTCGCGAGGGTGACGGAGCGAGTGAGGAAGTTTGCAGAACCCGTCATTCCCGCGAACGCGAGGGTCCACTGAATGATGCGTGGCGCGGGCAGTGCGTAGGGTGGCGGTCGCTTTCCACCTCCACCGGCGCTGCCACGTCGGGCCTTGCGGGTGGGCGGGTTGCGGCGAGAAAGGTGCGGAAGCCGAGTTCGACGCCGGTGCGCAGCGCCTCGGGGTCCAGCTGGCCGTGCCGTTCTTCCAGGCGCCGCAGGAAGCCGGGCCAGAGTGGCAGGCCGTCACCGTGGCCCAGGTAGCACAGTGCGGTGGCGGCGCCCGGCCAGCCGGCCTGGCGGACTCGGCTGGCGAGCAGGCGGGAGCCGAGGCGCGAGCCTTCGAGCACATAGGCCAGGCCCCAGAGCGTGCCGGCGTCCGCCGTCAGCACCACGGCGGCGGTTTCCGGGATGGGCAGGTGCAAGGCTTGCAGGTCGCGGCACAGGGCTTCGCGGCGGCGGCGTTCCGGCCAGTCGTCCAGCAGCCGCTCGATGCCCGCCGCCTCCATGGCCGGTTCCAGCGCCAGGAGGGCGCGGGCGTGGGCCTGGAGGAAATCGCCATAGCCGCTGCGGCTTTCCAGGCAGTAGGCCGAATAGGCGCAATCGACCCGCGCGTGCCAATGGGCGCCCGCGTCCCGCAGGAACTGGCGAAGGCTCATGCGACGTGACGCTTCAGGGCGGCGCTGAGCTTGGTGGCCAGCTCGTCGTCACGGAAGGGCTTCTGCACGATCACGCTGTCGCTCACGTCCAGGTCATTCAGTTCGGCGTAGCCGGTGATGTACAGCACCGGCAGCGCCGGGTAGCGCTGCCGGGCCTGGCGCGCGAGCTCGGCACCGTTGAGGCTGGGCATGGCGAAGTCGGTCAGCAGCAGGTCGACGCCCTCGTCGAGCAGTTCCAGCGCACGGGCACCGCTTTGCGCTTCGCGCACCCGGTAGCCGAGCGCATCGAGCAGGGAGGCGGTCACTTCGCGCACGTTGTCATCGTCGTCCACGAGCAGGATGGTGCGCTGCGGCCCCTCCAGCGGCGGCTCGGCAGGCAGATGCAGCTCGGCCGGCGCCTCGCCGGCATCCGTCTGGATGCAGGGCAGGAAGACCTTGACCGTGGTGCCCTGCCCCTCGCAGGTCTCGATGCTGACGCCGCCGCCGGACTGCTTGGCGAAGCCGAACACCTGGGCCAGGCCGAGCCCGGAACCCTTGCCCACCTCCTTGGTGGTGAAGAACGGCTCGAAGGCCTTGGCCAGCACCTCATCGCCCATGCCACTGCCCGTATCGGTGATCGCCAGCACCACGTAGGGGCCGGGCTCAGGATCTTCCGGGCGTTGCGGCGCCTGGCTGACGACCTGGTTGGAGGTGCTCAGGCGCAGGGTGCCGCCGGCGGGCATTGCATCGCGTGCGTTGATCGCCAGGTTGAGGATGATCATCTCGGTCTGGGTCGGGTCGACCAGCGCGCGCCACAGGTCGGGCGCGGTATCGGTGTCGATCCAGATGGAGCCGCCGAGGGTGCGCTGCAGCATGTCGAGCAGGCCGCGCACCGTGTCGTTGAGGTTCACCTCCACCGGTTCCAGACGCTGGCGCCGGGCGAAAGCGAGCAACTGGCCGGTGAGCTTGGCACCCCGCTCGCCGGCCTCCTTGATGTTCTGCAGGCGGCCCTGGGAGCGCTCGAAGTTGCCGCGCGCCAGGTCACGTTCGAGGAAGGTGGTGCTGGCCAGGATCACCGTCAGCAGGTTGTTGAAGTCATGGGCCACGCCGGCGGTGAGCTGGCCGACCGCTTCCAGGCGCTGCAGCTGCTGCAGCGCCGCCTCGACGCGCTCGCGCTCGCGGATCTGCTCGCGAAGCTGGGCGTTGGCGCTGGCCAGCTCGTCCATCACCGCGCGCTCGCTGGTGATGTCGCGCACGGCGGCGTACATCAGCCCTTCGTCGGGAACGATGGTCCAGGACAGCCAGCGGTACTCCCCGTCCTTGTGGCGCATGCGGTTGACGAAGCGCGTGGAGACGTTGCCGTTGGCGATGTTCTCGGCCTCGCGCAGGGTGGCGTCGATGTCGTCCGGGTGGATCAGCTGCCAGAGCTGCACGCGGGTCAGCTGCTGGCGGGTGAGCCCGAGGGTTTCCTCCCAGGCCGGGTTGAGGGCGATGGGCGTCATGTCGAAGCGCAGCACCGCCAGCAGCTCGCGGGACAGCTCCCAGGTGCGGTCACGCTCGCGGGTGCGCCGCTCGACACGCTCGCCGAGCATCTCGTTGAGGCGTTGCAGGGCTTCGGTGGCGTACTTCTGCTCGCTGATGTCCTGCAGCACGCCGATGAAGCGCACGCAGCGGCCTTCCTCGAAGAAGGCGCGGCCGCTGGTCTGCACCCAGCGCTCGCGGCCGCCGGGCAGCTGCAGGCGGTATTCGGCCTGGTAGTCGTTGCCGCTGTCGTTGGACAGCGCCTCGTTCATCCGGCGCTCCAGCAGCGGCCGGTCCTTCGGGTGGCAGCGATCGAGGAAGGTGCGCAGGCTGATCTCGGCATCCTGCGGCAGTTCGTAGAGCGCCTTGCAGCGCTCGTCCCAGATCACCCGGTCATCCTCGGGCTGGTAGTCCCACATGCCCATGCGTGCCGAGTCGATGGCCAGGCGCGCACGCACCTCGACCTCCATCAGCGCCTCTTCGGCCATGAGCCGGCGCTTGCGCTCGTGCACCTCGGCGAGCGCGCGGGTCACCGCCTTGGGCAGCAGGCTGAGGTTCTGCTTGAGCACATAGTCGATGGCGCCCTGGCGCATCATCTCCACCGCGTGCTCTTCGCCGAAGACGCCGGAGAGGAAGATGAATGGCGTTTTCGGGGCCAGGCGCCGCGCCACTTCCAGGGCCTGGGCGCCCGAGGAACCGGGGAGGATGAAGTCGCAGAGGATCAGGTCGTACTGGGTGCGCAGCAGCGCTTCCTCGACGCCCCGATGGTTGTAGACCAGAGTGGACTCCACCAGCAGGCCGCTACGCTCCAGGGTCAGCAGGGCCAACTCGGCATCGCGCGAACTGTCTTCGACTAACAGCAGGTTCAAAGGCTTTTGCGGCATGGACAGTCGTCGTCATTCCCTGTTGCCCGGCGATCGGCGGCCGGGGCGTGGCTGTGGTCGCGGCTCAGGAGCCCGGGCGGCGCTGGAGGCGCAGCGAGCCGGGCGGCGGTTCGTTGAGCACGGCCCAGAAGATGCCCAGGTCGGAGATCGCCGCGACGAATTCCTTGAATTCGACCGGCTTCACCACATAGGCGTTCACTCCCAGCTCGTAGGCGCGCTGCAGGTCGGGCTCCTCCCGCGAGGAGGTGAGCATGACGATGGGGATGCTGCGCAGCTCGGGGGTGTCGCGCACGGCCTTGAGAACCTCCAGGCCGTCGATCTTCGGCAGCTTGAGGTCCAGCAGCATCACCGCCGGGTTGCCGTCGGCGCGCTGGGCGTGCTCGTTGCGGCGGAACAGGTAATCCAGCGCCTCGGCACCGTCGCGCAGGACGATCACGTCGTTGGCCAGCTGGCTGCGTTCCAGGGCCACGAGGGTCAGCTCAAGGTCCCGGGGGTTGTCTTCGATCAGCAGGATGGGTTTGAGCATCATCGATCCTCATGCATTCCTTGACGGTACTTCCAGCCCACGCAGGGGCAGTGAGAAAAAGAAAGTGGCGCCTTCGTCGACCCGGCCTTCGGCCCACACACGGCCATCGTGGCGCTCGATGATGCGACGCACGCTGGCCAGGCCGATGCCGGTGCCTTCGAACTCCTCCATGCGGTGCAGGCGCTGGAACACACCGAACAGCTTGCCGGCGTATTCCATGTCGAAGCCCACGCCGTTGTCGCTCACGGCGACAATCACCTCGTCGCCCTCGAACCGCGCGCTCACCTCGATGATCGCGGGGTTGCGGTCGCGGCTGTACTTGACGGCGTTGGCCAGCAGGTTGCGCATCGCCAGGTGGAGGAATGCGGCGTCGGCGATTATCACCGGCAGGCCGTCCATTCGCCATTCGATTCGGCGCCCTTCCACGTCCGGTGCCATCTCGTTGCGGATGGCTTCCACCAGCGCCTGCAGGTCGACATCGGAGAAGCGCAGCGCCGCGCGGCCCATCTGCGAGAAGCTCAGCAGGTTGTCCACCAGGGTGCCGGCGAAACGCGCCGACTCGCCGATGTGATCGAGAAAACGCAGGCCACGTTCCGACAGCCGCCCGCCCTCGAACTCCCCCAGCAGCTCGGCGTAGCCGGCGATGTGCCGCAGCGGGGCGCGCAGGTCATGGGAAACGCTGTAGGAGAAGGCTTCCAGCTCCTTGTTGGACTTTTTCAGCTCGCCCGCCAGCTGCGCCATCTCCTCGGCCTTGCGCAGGACGATGCCGAGCACCGCCGAACGCAGTTCGGTCACACCCTCGATCTCCAGCGGATCCCAGGGCGCGCAGAAGCCCTTCACCGTTTCCTGCCAACGCTCGAAGCTGTTGCGGGGGTTGAGCGCGCCCCCCGGGCCGATGCTTTTCTCCGGCCTGCCCGCCCATTCGACGGTGCGCACCTGCTCGGGGCGGAACCACAGCAGGTAGTGGGAATGGATCTTCGAGATGGCCACCGCCAGCACGCCACCTGCGTGCGCGGCCAGCTCGGGGAGCTCGTCGATGTCGCGGCCGACGTTGTCGGTGTGGAACACCTCCGGTCCGCCGCGCTTGGCCAGCCAGTGCACCAGGGCGTTGACCTGCGCACGAGGCGGTGTCTGCCCCACCAGGTCGCAGTCGGCCGCGGAAATGATCGCCGCGCCACTGGCCCGGGCGAAGTCGAGCAGGGCATCGGGCAGGGCCAGCAGGCCGGCGGCAACGCTGTCGCGATCAGCCATGGCCGAAAGCAGGCGCACGATGTGCTGGCGCAGGCCGAGCAGGCGCTGGGTCTGGCCGTGTGCCTCGCGGGTCTCGATCTGCAGCGACAGCACGCTGCCCAGCAGCTCGCAGGCGGTGCGTGTCTGGAAGCCTACCGCGCGAGGCCGCTCGTCATGGCAGGAGATCAGGCCCCAGAGCTGGCCGCGCACGACGATGGAAATCGACATCGACGCCAGGGTGCCCATGTTGCGCATGTACTGCAGGTGCACCGGGGAGACGCTGCGCAGGGCCGAGAAGCTGAGATCAAGCGGCTTGCCGCTCAGCGGGTTGTCCTGGGGTCGCAGGGGCGAAGGCCGGTAGTTGGCGTCCTCGATCACGCGGATGCGGTTGGCGCAATAGAGCGCACGGGCCTGCTGGGGGATGTCCGAGGCGGGGAAGCACAGGCCGAGGTAGCGCGGGTAGCCGGGGTCGGCCTCCTCCGCCAGCACCAGGCCGTTGCCTTCGGCGTCGAAGGAATAGGCCTTGACCCGGCCGAAACCGGTGACGCGCTTGACCTCCTCCACCGCGCGCCGGCAGAGCGCCTCGACGCTATCGGACTCCTGCAGGCGGCTGATGAAGCTGCGCACCAGCGGATAGAAATTGCCGTAGGCGGTGACTATGTCGCTGACCGGCTCGAACTCCGCGATCAACACGCCGTCCCAGCGGTGCGCCATCATCGCGATCGGCTGGCCCGCACGGCTGCCGATGGCGAAATGCACGTCGCCGAGATGGAAGGGATTGGTCTCGTCGTCCGCCAGGGTGGCCAGGCGCGCCAGCAACGGCGGCACATCCGCCAGCAGCTCATCGAGGTGGCGGCCGAGCAGGTCCTCGACCGCCAGCCCCAACCACTCGCGCACATTCTCGCTGGCCTGCACGACGCGGCCAGCGGCCTCGTCGAACACCAGCATGAAGCCGTGCGGCTGGATGCTGCCGGGGATGTGGATGGGCTCCCGGGCGCAGTTCTCGCTCGCGTTGGCCAAGGCCTCGTCGCTGTCGCTGGGTATCAAGAACGATCTCCTTCGATGCACCACTGCCGACCCTCGCAAGGGTGAGCGCCGAATATTCGGCACCCTGCAGCCACGCATTCCATTGATGTCAGGGAGGCGAAACCGCCGGTGTCTGCCATCGACCAGGTCGACGGCCAGCGGGATTGATCGCCTCGCTTATCATGAAGGATTGAACGCCTGGAACGTGAAAAATTCCCAAAAACTCATTCGCTTCCAGCGACGGAAGGTCAGCGGTACCGCCGATCACCGGGGACCGGCGGCCGCTGCAATCAGCCTGCGACGGCGCGACGGCCAGCCATGCGCTCCAGCTTGCGACGCTCGACCAGGGTCTTGGCGGCGGTCATCTGGATCGGGCCGCCGGTGAAGGTCGGCAGGTCACGGCTCAGCCAGATGTTGCCTTCGCCTTTCCAGGTCACCTCGCCGGAGGCCAGCTTCATCTCGCGCATCACATCGCGAATCAACCCGCGCACGCGCTCCTTGCAGAACACGGCATCGCTCTGGATGGCCTTGCTCATGGTCGTCTCGCCCTGCTTGCCGAGGGTGAGCAGCAGCATGCCGTCGGGACGGGGGCGGATGGAAACCTCGTAGCCGGGGAATGCGTCGAAGAATTCTTTGATGGCGATCTGCATTGTTCTGCTCCCTGATATTTTTCTTTGAGCTCTTCCCATTGCACCCGCTGTGCCAGTTGAGCCATACGAAAAAAATCATACAAATCAGATAGTTAAATCTAATAGCCATCAAAGTGCTACTTGCATATTGCACGATGCCACCGACCGAGCCTTGCAATCTGCACTGAACTTTTGGAGGGGCAGCCACGTTTCGCTCGAACCAGCGGCCGAGAACGCGGTCGTCCCTTGCGCTGGCAGGAGGGGGAAGCGGTGCCCAGGTGAGCGCCGCCGTTGCGTCATTCGACGGGAGACAGCCTTCTCGCCGCACCGGGCGAATGGCCGAACCAGCGGCGGAAGGCGCGGTGGAACGTGCTCACATCCTTGAAACCCAAGGCCTCGCTGATCGCCTGCAGCGGCACGCCGTCACGCACCTGCTGCAGGGCCAGGCGACTGCGCTCCTGCTCCAGCAGCGCGGTGAAGCTGGTGCCCTGCTCGCGCAGGCGCCGGTAGAGTGTCGGCCGGCTGAGGTGCAGGGCGGCGCAGAGCGCCTCGATGCCCGGGCCGCCGACGAGATCGGCGCGGATCATCAGGCGTACGCGCTCGGCCAGGTCGCCCTCGGCCCGCAGCTGCTCCAGGGCCGCCTGCGCACGCGCCTCCAGCAACGCCTTGAGGTAGGGGTTGGCACTGCGGACCGGGCTGGCCACCTGCTCGCGCGACAGGTACACGCGGTTCGCCACGCAGCCGAACTGCACGGCGGTGCCGAACGCCTCGGCGAAGTGCGCGGCATGGGCCGGACGCGGACAGGCGAATTCGACCCGCTGCGGCACGAAGTCCTCCCCGGCCAGCTCCCGCCCCCAGCGCACCAGCGCCGCCAGGCTGCGCTCCACCGCCGCCTGTGGATAACCGCGCCCGGCGACGAACTCCAGTTCGAGGCACAGGCCGCCCTGTGCATCGCGTGCGCTCCAGCGTTCGGACGGGTTCATCAGCGCGCCATGGCGCAGGAAGGTCGACAGCGCCTCGCCCACCGATGCGCACTGGAACAGCAGGCTGGCCAGCAGGCCACGCCGCTCGGGGTTGAAGGCCTGCCCGATCAGCAGGCCGACCTGCGGCAACGCCGGGTTGCTCGCCGCCAACTGCCACAACCCCAGCAACAGGCCCTCGTCCAGGCGCTGCTCCTGCAACGGCGCGGCGGGATCGCAACGCCCCAGCAGCACCTCGCGGGACAGGCCGGCCATCTGCAACTGCGCAGCGTCGACGGCACCCAGTTGCAGCAGCAGGTCATGCAGGTCGAGCACCGCCAGGGCGGAGACGCGGGTTGGGCTCATGGCAGGCATTCCTTTTTCCTGCACGGACAGTAACCGCTCAACCGCAGGCACCGCCAGCGGCTGCGGTCGAGCGCCTCACGCCGCCTCGGCACGTATCGCGGCCTGCACCCGGGGCCGCTCTGAGATGCGCGCACGGAAGGCCGCGAGCGCCGGCCAGTGCGCCAGGTCGATGGCGAAGAAATCCACCCAGCCGAGCACGGTGAACAGGTAGGCGTCGGCCACGCCGAAGCGGTTGCCCAGCAGGTAGTCGGCCTGGCCCAGCGTGGCTTCCAGGTAGTCGAAGCGCTTGAACAGACGCGCGCGGAAGATCGCCTTCACCTCCTCCGGGATCGCCGCATTGAACAGCGGGCTCATGCCGGCGTGGATTTCCCCGGAGATGAAATTCAGCCACTCCTGCAGGCGCACCCGCTGCAGCGTGCCGTTGGCCGGCGCGAGCCCCGCCTCCGGGCGCAGGTCGGCCAGGTACTGGACGATGGCGGTGCCTTCGGTGAGCACCTCGCCATTGTCCAGCTCCAGCGCGGCGACATAGCCCTTGGGGTTGATGGCGAGGAAATCGTCGCCGTGCTCGGTGAGCTTGGTGCGGTTATCCACACGGACCGCCTCGAACGGCAGGCCCAGCTCCAGCAGCACGATATGGGGCGACAGTGAACAGGTACGGGGGGCGTAGTACAGCTTCATGGCGACTCCTTGCTCAGGCCACCTCCACGATGGAGGCGCGGCAGGAGTATCGACGCAGCGGTTCTCTTTTTGAAGAAGGGAGAAATCTGTAGCTTAGGTACACAAAATATACCTGGAGCCCCCATGAAGAAGAACGTATCCGGCTGCTCGGTCGAGGAAGCCATGCACCTGCTCGGCGGGCGCTGGCGCCTGCTGCTGGTGTCCTACCTGCTGGATGGCCCCAAGCGCTTCAACGACCTGCGCCGCGACATCCCGCACATCTCCCAGCGCATGCTCACCCTCGACCTTCGCGCCCTCGAAGAAGCCGGCATGGTGCTGCGCACCGTCTACCCGGAAGTGCCGGTGCGGGTGCAATACCAGCTCACCGAAGACGGCCAGCGCCTGCGCAAGGTGGTGGAGGTGATCAAGGAATTCGGCCTCTGGCTCAAGGCCCGGCACACGACCGACGCCCCCCAACCGTAGGGTGGACGACGCTTCACCCGTCCACCATTCGCGCCCACATGCTGCCCAGGTTGTAGCCCGGCTTCAGCCCGGGGATGCAGGCAACTCTGCTCCCGGGCTGAAGCCCGGGCTACGCGGCCACAAGCATTCGTACCCACATGAAGCACCGCTGGTGGAGGTGAAGAGCGACCTCCACCCTACACACAGACCAGTTCCGTGCGGGGGATCAGTTCTTCACCCAGTTCTCGAAGCGCTGCTCCAGCTCGCCGTGGGCGGCCCAGAACTTCACGCTCATCGGCAGGGCGCCGCTGATGTTCTGCGGGGCGGTGGGCAGGGTGGCGGCGATGGCGGGGTCGATCATGGCGATCGCCTTGTTGTTCACCGGGGCGTAGGAGATGCCCTCGGCGAAGGCCTTCTGCCGCTCCGGCTGGGTGGTGAAGGTGACGAAGGTCCTGGCCAGGTCGCCCTTCCACGAGCCCTTGGGCAGGGCCCAGTAGTCGAAGTCGTAGATGCTGCCGGTCCAGACCATGGCCAGGGAGCGGGTTTCCTTCTGCGCGGTGGCGATACGGCCGTTGTAGGCGGCGCTCATGGCCACCTTGCCGTCCTGCAGGGCCCGCACCGGTTCGGCGCCGGCCTTCCACCAGACGACGCTGGACTTGATCTCGTCGAGCTTGCGGAAGGCGCGTTCGACCCCGGCCGGGGTGTCCAGCACCTGGTAGACGTCCTGCGGCGCGACGCCGTCGGCCATCAGGGCGAACTCCAGGTTGTACTTGGCGCCATGGCGCAGGCCGCGCTTGCCCGGGTACTTGCGCAGGTCCCAGAAATCGCCCCAGCCGGTGGGTGCGCTCTTGATCTTCGCCGAATCGTAGGCGAGCACCGTGGACCAGACGAAGATACCGACGCCGCAGGGCTGGAGCGTGCCGGGCACGAAGTCGGCGGGGTTGCCAAGCAGGGCCGGGTCGAGCTTCTCGAACAGCCCCTCCTCGCAGCCGCGGGCCAGTTCCGGTGCTTCCATCTCCACCACGTCCCAGGTCACGTGGCTGAGTTCGACCATGTGCTTGAGCTTGTCGAGGTCGCCGTTGTACGAGCCGTGCACCACGGCGTTGCCGGTGCTCGCCTTGAAGGGCTTGAAGAAGGCCTCCTTCTGCACATCCTTGTTGGCGCCCCCGAAGGTGATCACGGTGACGAAGTCCGCCGAGGCGGGCAGGCTGGCGCAGGCCAGGAGAAGACCGAGGGCACGTCGTACAGCAACATCCATGGAGCATTCCTTATTGTCGATTGGCGGTGTGGCCACGGGTCGACCGTGGCGCTGCCCGGATTCTCACAGTGCCCCTTGGTTGCCAGGTGCGCGGCAGCGACATGACGCTGCCTCCCACCGCCCCTGGCAGGCACCGGGTCCGGATCTGCCGCACAGTCTGAACGCAACGCGCGTCACACATATTGCTTTCCGTCACAGTGGCGATCGCTTCACAGGCTCTGGGACGAGCGTTTCAGGTTATCGGGGACGGCCGTTTCACCCGCGCGGACGATTGCAACCGAACGCCATGTCGATTGAAACCAGGCGCCATGCCCTCCCGGCCCGGGCGGCCCTAGCATCGGGTCATCACCCCATGAGGAGTTGCCGCATGTCCCGCCACCGCATCGAATCCCTCGGCGCCCTGCGCACGCTGATCGCCGAACCGCCCGCCCTGATGAAGAAGCGCCTGCAACCGGTGATCGACCCCCACTGCCTGACGCTCATCCGCAACGCCAGTGTCTGCGCCGTCGGCCTGGCCGGTGCCGACAGCGACATCGCCTTCCTCGACCTGCAGAGTACGCCGGTGATCCTGGCCGAAGGCAAGCGCATCCGGCTGGCCTGGCCCGCCGCCCTGCCCCTGAAGGAGTACGGGGCCTCCAGGGCCTGCAGCCTGCTCTTCATCCTGCCGGGCATCGGCTTCGCCCTGCGTGCCAACGGTCGCGGCCAGCCGCTGCGGGAAGAGGCCGGCACCTGCCTGGAGTTCGAGGCCGACGCCCTGTTCCTGCATTGCTCGCGGGCCATGGTGCGCGCGGACTTCTGGACCGCGCGGGAAGACCCGGGCGGCTGGCCGGCGGAACGCGGCGAAGGGGCGTTGTCACAGGCCGCGCGGGCCTTCCTCGCCCGCTCGCCCTACCTGCTGATGCTGACCCGCAACGCCGAGGGGGCCACCGAGCTCTCGCCCCGGGGCGACCCGGAAGGCTTCATCGGGCTCATCGACCCGCAGCGGCTGCTGATCCCCGAACGCCCGGGCAACAAGGTGGCGGTGTCGCTCAGCAACATCCTCGCCTGCGACGAACTGAAGCTGGCCTTCCTGCTGCCGGGCTCGGCAACGGTGCTCAGCGTCACCGGCCGCGCGCAGGTGAGCGCCGACCCGCAGCTGCTCGGCCCGCTCTCGGTGAACGGCAAGGCCCCGGTGCTGGGCACCCTGGTGGAGGTGGAGCGCTTCGCCTTCGTCGAGGCGCCCGAGCTGGTCGACGCCGGCCTGTGGCGCGCGGAAACCCACCTGGCGCCGACGGCCATTCCCTCCTTCCCGAAGATGCTCGCCGAGCACATGAACGGCACCGGCCTGCTGGGCAAGGCCACCACCCTGGTGGTGGATGCGGTGGTCAGGCACGACCTCAAGCACCTCTATTGACGGGCCTTCCAGCCGCCCGACGCGTCATGTCGCCTTATTGGACATATCCATGCACCTGACCTATACCCAAGGCTCCCTCCCGTCAGGTGCATCGCCATGAAGCGCTCCATCGACCACGTCCGCTGGGACCTCGCCCAGCGCTACCGGCTCATCGAAACCGTAGCCTGGTGGGAAGGCCGGCTGACCACCAACCACCTGATGCAGAGCTTCGGCATCAGCCGCCAGCAGGCCTCCAAGGACATCAACGCCTACCTCAACGAGCACGCGCCGAAGAACCTGGTCTACGACAAGCACCTCAAGGGCTACAAACCCGGCAAGGGCTTCCGCCCGCTGTTCATCGACGGCAGCGCCAGTGCCTATTTGCACCTGCTGGACCAGAACCGCGAGCGCTCGCCGCACATCGAGGGCCTGGCCCTGGCCTACGCCCACACCGAGGTGCTGCGGGTGCCGGACCGCAGCATCCGCCCCGAGGTGTTGCGCCCCATCCTCCAGGCCTGCCGCGAAGGCCTGCGCCTGGAAACCGAGTACGTATCCCTGGCCCACCCGGAATCGGAGATCCGCGTCATCGCCCCGCACACCCTGGTGTTCACCGGCATGCGCTGGCACGTGCGCGCCTACTGCGAGAAGAACCGCGACTACCGCGACTTCGTGCTCAGCCGCTTCCGTGGCGAGCCGGACCTGATGGACGAGTCCGCCCAGGGCCGCGACGCGGACGAAGGCTGGATGACGGCGGTGGAGGTGATCCTCGCCCCCGATGGACGGCTGAAGCCCGCGCAGCAGGCGATCATCGAGGCGGACTACGGCATGCAGGACGGCCAGTTGGTCATCCACAGCCGCGGCGCCCTGGTGCAATACGTGCTGCAGCGCTACCAGATCGATCCGAACAAGGTGCAGGCCAAGCCGGTGGCGCAACAGATCGTGGTCGCCAACCTGGAAGAACTCGGCCGCTGGCTCTACAGCTGAGCATTCTTTCCCGGGCTGAAGCCCGGGGGGCACCCTCTAGCCTGGGCTTCAGCCCAGGGCCTTCCCCTGCACAGCCAACAGCCCGGAATAAAGCTCCGGCCGCCGGTCGCCATGCACATCGTTGCGGGCGCTGATGCGCTTGTCCCGCGCAGCGCCCAGGTCCAGCTCCGCCAGCAGCAGTTGCTCGCCCCCCTCGCCCGCCGGCCCGGCTTGTGGATAACCGTCGGCATCGACGATCACCGAGCCCTCCACCCAGTCCACGCCCCGCTCATGGCCGTGGCGATCGCAGGCGGCGATGGTCATCCGGTTCACCGCCGCATCGGCCTGCACCCGCACCACTTCCCCAGGGCGCTCGGCGACCGGGCGCGGGCCCCGTGGCCAGTTCACCGGCGCACAGAGCAACTGGGCACCGGCCAGCGCGGGCAGGCGCACCCATTCGGGGAACTCGAGGTCGTAGCAGATCATCACCGCGAGTCGCCCGAAGGCCGTGTCCACCACCGGGGGCGGGGCATCGCCGGGCGTGAAGATCGCCTTCTCGCCATCCCACAGGTGCGCCTTGCGGTACACCGCGCGCACCCCGCTGGCATCCACCAGCGCCGCGCTGTTGGCCAGGGTGCCGTCATCGCGCAATTCGCAGAAGCCGCCCACCAGCACGATGCCCAGCTCGGCGGCCAGGGCCGTCCACAGCGTGATGCCGGGGCCGTCCAGCGGCTCGGCCAGGGCCCGGGCCTCGGCAGGGTCGCGGAACAGGTAACCGCTCTGCACCAGCTCCGGCAGCACCACCACCTGCGCGCCCAGGCTCGCCGCCCGGCGGGTGACGCGCTCGACGAGCGCACGGTTGAACGCCAGCTCGCCAATGCGCGGGGCGACCTGGCAGCAGGCCACGTTAACCTTCATCGTCGTCATGCCAGCGGCCCTCCTCGCTCCAGTTGTTGCTGATCCGCTTCCGCCAGCCGGCGCTCGGCGGCCAGGTCCAGCTTCCGGGCCAGCAGCCAGTAGCTCAGGCCGGACACCGGCAGGCCCACCGCGAAGGCGATGTCCGCACCGCCCAGGGCGGCCGTGGCGGGGCCGGTCCAGAAACCCAGCGCCATGAACGGCACCATCGCCAGCAGCCCGAGCCCATAGGCCAGCAGCCCGGCGACCGACCAGCCGCGATAGAGGCCCTGCGGGTTGAAGATCTCGCTGATCGCGTAGTGCCCGCGCCGCACCAGGTAGAAGTCCACCAGGTTGACCGCCGTCCAGGGCACCAGGAAGTACAGCATCAGCAGGACGAAGGTGTTGAAGCTACCCAGGTAGCTCTCGGGGATCAGCCGCGCCACCACCAGCACGATGAGGGCGATCACGCCGATGCCGGCCACCCGCAGGCGCAGGGTCGGCTTCACCCGGGCGAAGGCGTCGATGGCGCTGAGGCTGGTGAGCATCGCGCCATAGCAGTTCACCGCCATGATGCCCACCAGTGCCGGCACGGCGATGAGCACGGTGAAGGTGCCGAAGCCCGCGAACAGCCGGTTGCCGATCTCGCGGATGCTGCCGATGGCGTCCGGCGCCGGCAGGGCCGAGGCGATGAAGGCCCCCAGGGACATCAGCCACAGCGCCGAGCCGCCGGCGCCGAGATAGGTCCAGAAGATCACCCGGCGCGGCGGCGTATCGTGGGGCAGGTAGCGCGAATAGTCCGAGACGTACACCGAGTAGCTGATCTGGTAGCCGGCCGCCGCCGAGAGCTGCACCAGGAACGCGCTCCAGGAGAACCCCGCCGGCGCCAGGGCCGCATCGGCCTGCAGCTCGGTGACGGCGAAGAGGGTGAGCACGCCGAACACCGCGATCATCAGGTAGGTCAGCCAGCGCTGCACGGTGTGCAGCAGGTCGTGCCCGACGATCGCCAGCAGCACCGCCAGGCCCACCAGCAGCACGTACCAGGGCATGCGCGCGCCGGGCAGCACGGTGTTGATCGCATCGGTGGCGAGGATGACGTTGAACACGTTGAAACCGATGTACACGCCGACCACCGCGATGAAGGGCACCACCGCGCCGCGCAGGCCGAACTGCGCCCGCGACTGGATCATCTGCGGCAGCCCCATGCGCGGCCCCTGGTTGGCGTGGAAAGCCATGAAGAAGGTGCCGATGCAGACACCGATCAGGATCGCCAGAACCGAGCCCGGCACGCCCAGGCCCAGGGCAGGCCCGGTGAAACCGGTGACCAGGGTGGTGAGCACGAAATTGCCGGTGAACCAGAACGGCCCCTGGTGCCAGACCTTGCCGTGGCGCTCGCTGCGCGGCACGTAGTCGATGGAGCGCACCTCGATCTTAGGGCGCGGTGCTTGGGTGTGCGGGGTGTTGTCCATGTGAATGCCTCATCCGGAACGTGAAGGCGCAACGCCGGGTGGCGCGCGGTGAAGGTCACGGGTTGCGGATCAGGCAGGCGGGATGTCGCAGGAGATGGGCAGGTGGTCCATGGGGTGCCTCGGCTTGTTGTAGTCGTTATGGCGCCGACTCTAGCCAAGGGTGACGCGGGGAAACATATGACAAATCAAATACTTGGTTGATGAATCTGGCAACTATCGTGGTGGCCGGCCCGGAGCGCCACGGCGGCGCCCCGGGCCTGGGTTCAGCCCTGCTGGCTTTCCATGTAGCGGATCAGCAACGCCTCCAGCGCTTCGTCCATCTGCTGCCTGTAAGCATCGAAGCCATCACGGGCGAAGTCATCCAGCTTGCGGCTCAGCCCCAGCGCTTCCTCCTTGCTGGCGAACTGTGTCTCCACAGCCCGGTAGATGGCGAAGGTGAAGTTACCGGCCAGGTCCTCCAGGTCGCCATTGGCGATGTTCATGCCCATGCGCCGGCAAGTGAGCTGGAAGTCCTTCATCTGTTCGGATTCGGCGACCTGCTCCATGGGCCGGGCCACGCTGCGCAGGGTCTTGCGCCCACCGTCCACGCCCTGCTGCACATAAGGGACGATCAGCGCGCTGAGCAGCGGGTAGAGCAGCTCGGCGGTCTGGTCCTCGTCGAAGCCGGCCTGCTCGCGCAGCATGTGGCTCATCGAGGCAATGGCGTAGCCCAGCCCCAACAGCGTGGTTTCGTCACTGGCCAGTGCCGCCTGCTCGTTGCCGCTCAACGCCTCGCCCAGGGCACGGGCGACGAAGCGCGGCACCTGCATGGCGCCGGCCAGCACGCCCATGCCGAACTGAATGGTATGGAACTGCTCCAGCCCTTGCTGGAATTCCTCGCTGTCGCGTTGCCGGGCGCTGGCGCTGCGGGCGTGGGCCTGGAACTGCTCGAGGTACTGCTGCCCCTCCTCCAGCTTCTGGTTGAACAGCGAAGAGCGCTGGATCGGTGTCGGTTCGCTGCGCCTGGCGAAGCTGGACAGGCTCTTCGCCGAGCCGGGGCTCGCCGGCTCCGGCGCCTCCAGCAGTTCGCCCTGCAGTTCCGGGCCAATGACGCGGTCGATGATCTTGTCGCGGTTGCTGATCATGAACTGCACGAACACCTGCTCCCTCAGCGCCAGGCGCACCACGCTCGGCAGGAAGGCATAGAGGTACACCGCGAACTTCTCAATGTTCTCGTCGTTGCGCAGGGCGGCGAGGGAAGCTTCGCCGGTCTTTTCCTTGAGTAGCGGGATGATCTTCGATTTGTTCTGCTCGATGGCGTTGGCGATGAAGCCGAACAACTTCTCGCTGGCCCTGGAGTCCTTGCCCTTGGCGTCCTCCGCCACGACCTCCGGCTGCGCCTCGGCCAGGGCCTGCACCGCCGGCACCGACATGCTCTGCTCCACCTCGCTGGACAGCTGCACCTGCTGCTCGACGGCGGGCGCGGCCACGCTCACCGGTGCCGCAACCGCCTTGGCCGCCGGCGCGGGCTGATCGGCAAGCTGGCCCTGCAAGTCCTGCAGGCAGTCGTTGATGGTGTCGAAGAAGTCCCCCAGCTCGGCCTCGCCCAGTTGCGTCAGTTGGGCGATCTCGCGCTGGTTGACGAAGACCTTGCGCTTGCTGATGGCGATGCCGGTGAGGAACTTCCAGAAGAACAGGCGCGGCGAATCCATCATCATCTTCATGGCGATCCGCGTGTCGCCGATCAGCATCCCCTCCTTGGCGCCACCGAACAGGGTGTCGTCGACCAGCACGATCACCTCGTCCGCCGTCATGCCGTTGCCATAGGACGCCAGGGCCGCCTGCAGCTTCTTCGGCGGAATGTTCGGCGCCACGAAGACCTTGTCGGACTCGATACGCAAGGCGCACTCGCGCACGTAACCGATCAGCACCGCCAACTGCTCGGCCGGCAATTCCCCGGTGGCCTTCGGCGCTGCCTCCACCGGCGCGGCAAGCGGCTTGCCGGGCGCATCGGCCTGCCCGCCCAGCCACTCGGCCAGCACCTCGAAGCAAGCGGCCAGGTCACGCTTGTCGGGCATGTTGAATTTCAGCACGTCACGGCCGTTGACGAAGGCGCGCTGGTCGCGGGACTGGACCAGCTTGATCTCGATGAACAGGTACTCGGTGGGCTCCGCGAAGGGCTCGCGGAAGAGGAGACGGTCGGAACAGATCAGGCAGCCATCCTTGCCGCTGCCGAACATGGTGTTGTCGATCAGGGCCACGACCTCACGCGGATCACCCCTGAACTTGAATGCCTCGATGGCGTTGCTCAGCAGCTTGGGAGGAATCCCCGGGGCCAGGTGGATGCGGCTGCAACTGCTGAAATTCTTCTGCCGGTAGAACTCGACCAACGACATACAACGTCTCCTTCAGGTCCTTGAAGCCCACGTTTCCCGTGGGCATCGACAACGCCCGCCAGGCACTCGCCATCCCGTAAAGCCCGAGATAGAGCGCCCGAAATCTTGATTCAGAAATGCACAAGAACATCAGACTGCCTGGATGGCCATCATCGCGACATTATCCGTTAGTCCCCTGGCGGGTAAAGCATTGTCAGGTTTGGCTGATGACACTCCATAGCGACATGTAGCCAGCCGCGAGTCTTTTCTTACATGTCCATTTCGTTGTCATATGGCCTCATCACCACACCACCGACGCAAAGGGAATTGCCATGAGCGTGATCATCGAAAGCCAGCCATTGCAGCCCCTGGAGCCCGTGCTCCGCACCTGGGTCGAATGCGTCAGGCAGTACGTCGCCGTCTGGGGCGGCGAGGACCTGCCCTACTGGTACAACGAGCAGTCCAACGTCAGCGTGCTCTGTGGCGCTGCCTGGCGCGCGGGCTGGACCGCGCTGGAGGAATACCAGGTGGGCAGGATCGGTGACGAGGCCGAATACGGCGCGGGGCGCAACGACCTGTATATCGCCAACGACGAGCACGGTTTCTGCATCGAAGCCAAGGTGGCCTACCTGGAAATCACCGACCTGACCGCTGCGGGCACCTTGCTGGCGGCCCGCTGCGCACTGGCGACAGCCGATGCGCGCTCGGCGGATATCGAGGGCCACAAGGTCGGTGCGGTTTTCGCCATCCCCTATCGCCAGGGCGCGCAGGCGAGCCAGGAAGAACAGCAGGCCTTCATCGACTGGCTGGAGGAAAAGCACTTCGCCGCGCTGGCCTGGGTGCAGCCGGACACGGAGCCGAACCTGCGCAGCCACGACGACAGGCACTACCCACTGGCGGCCCTGGTGCTGCTGAACGCCTGATCCAGCGTCGGTGGAGCGGGATGCGGAGGGCCGCAACGGCGCAGCCCTCCGCGAAGCCGTCAGTAGCCTTCCATGAACAGCACGGCTTCCAGTTCACGCAGGGTGTACTTGCCGTCCTCACCGTTGAGCGCGGAGAGAATCCGCTTCGACAGCAGGTTGGCGTCCAGCTGCGCCTGCCAGGAGGTGTAGGCGTTCTTCCAGTAGCTGCGGGTAGCGCGCGGGCGGGAGCCACCCCGGCCGGCCACGGTACCCAGGGCCGGGTACTGCTGCTTGAAGTCGGCCAGCTCGCCGTCGTCCAGCACCGCTTCGGCAATGGACACCAGGGCGGTGGCGACCCGCGAATCGAAGATCACGAAGTCGTCCGGGTAGAAGATCGCGTAGAGCTTGGTCCAGGCGCTGTTCATCGCTGCGGGGCTGGAAGGCTTTTGCTTCCGGGCTTCACCGAGGTTATGCACAACCACGGCGGCGTCCTGGGTGGGTAGCTTCACCCCGCCCCAGTCGCAGATGTCCTGGAACAGCGCCAACACAGCGGCAGCGTTGCCGGCGAGGTTGACGCTCAGGGCGCGGGCACGGCCGACGAAGGCATTCAGGGTCGTCGCGGTGGCGAGGTAATCGACGCTTGGGCTCGGCCAGAAGTAGCTGCCAAGCCGCGCAGCGAAACCTTCTACCGGCTGGGCAGGGTGCAACGCGCGGCGACGGCGGTCGAAGATCTGGAACGGCACCTGCGCCAGGTAATCGGCGAAGCGGGCTTCGGCAGGGCCACCTGCGGCAACGACCGGAGTCGGGGCCGAAGCCTGCTCCTCATGCCTCAGCAGCTCCTCGCCCTCCTCCAGCGCCAGCACGCGGTACAGCCCACGGGCGACCTTGCGATAACGCGGCGTCTCGCCGCGCTTGACCCAGTAGCCGCTGTCCTCGGCGCGGTTGGCCATCTCGGTGGTGATGTGGCTTTCGCTGAAGAACTCGAAGCCGACGCGGAAGCGCTCCACCTTCTCCTCGCCATCGAGCACCTCGACACGGCGCTCGTCCCCCAGCAGGTCGGTCGCCCGCAGTTCCATGGCCAGGCGGCCGTTGACGATCTCCAGAACGATCGAATCATGCAGCGTCATATCCCCTCCCCTTGCTCCATCGAAAACCGCACCCGACACCGGGCACGAAAGAACTCCAGCCTCCCGCTCACCCCACCCACAACCCGGCGCCTTCGTCCGCGTCGTCCAGCGTCTTCATCTCCCGTGCCAGGCTGCTGCCCATGCGCAGGGCGTGGTCGCGCCAGAGGCGGTAAAGATATCGCTGCGGGTCGTGAAACCTGAAGCCACCGGCGAAGAAATGCACCAGCCGCTCGGCCGCCACCATGCAGCCCTGTGCGGCGGCCACCTGCAGCCACCAGGTGCCCTGCATCGCGTCCACGCAGCCGACCTCCTCGTCCAGCAACAGGCAGCCCAGGGCGAGCGCCGCCTCACCATCCCCCTCGCTGGCCGCGCGCCGGTACCACTCGGCAGCGCGGACCGGATCGGCGCAGCCCTCGCGCGCCCGCTCTTCCAGCAGGCCGCCCAGCGCCCGCGCCGCCGGGATCACGCCGCGCTCCCAGGCCAGTTCGTAGTAATCGGCCGCCAGCGCCAGGCCGACCGTCACGCCCTTGCCGTAGCAGTACTGCTCGCCCAGGTTGAACAGCGCCTGGTCCGAGCCCAGGGCCACGGCGAGCTTGAACAGGCGGTGGGCCTTGCCCGGGTCGGCCGGCAACCAGCGCCCGTTCAGCCAGAGCCAGCCGAGGTCGTTGAGCGCGTCCGCGTCCTCGGCCAGCGCCTGTTGCCTCAGTCGGGCGTAGTGGCTGCGCGCGGCGTCGACACCCTCGCAGTCGCTCAGCAGGTCGTTCACCCCCGAGGCCGCCAGGCCGATGCCGGCATAGAAGCGCAGCAGTCCGTCCGGCGTCTCGATCGCCAGGCGCCCGGCCGGGGGCAGCAGGTATTCCAGCAGGCTGATGACGCGGGCGGAGCTCGACATGCTCGGTTCCTGATTCGGTTTCATCGTCCGTGCCACTAGGCAGCACGTTTTCCATGGCGCTAGTATCCACGGCCGAACGACAACCTATGTCGCACGAGGACGCCACCGATGCCCGCCCGATCCCCACGCCCGAACGCCGTCGTCACCCTGGAGCGCCGCAACCGGGTGCTGGCCGAGATCGCCGCCACCGAAAAGCCGGGCCTCGACGCGGCGACCCTGCACGAGCGGCTGCAACAGCAGTGCGCCGTCAGCCTGCGCACCGTGCAACGCGACCTGGAGCTGCTGGCAGCCGACGGCGCCATCGCCTCCGACAACAACCATGCGCAGCCACGCTGGAGGCTGGCCAAGGGCGCGCGCCTGCCCGCTACCAGGGTGCAGGCCAAGCCGCTGGACAGCCACGAGCTGAAGTCCGCGCGGGTGGCGCTGAGCATCGTCACCCTCTATGAACAGGCCAGCCACCTGCTGCACCGCGCCGCACTGGACGACCTGCACGAGCAGTACCTGCGCTCGCGGGAGGTGCTCGACAAGTTCCAGCGCCACGAGGGGCGCTGGCTGGGCAAGGTGGTGAGCGGCTCGCAACAACTGCAGCTGCGCCAGGCGCCGATCGACGAAACCGTGCTGCGTGAAATCCAGCTGGCGCTGCTGGAGGGCTACCCGCTGGAGGCGCTCTACTACTCGCGGCGCAGCGCCAGCGAACAGCACATGCAGCTCAATCCCCTTGGCCTGTCCTACCGGGATTCGAGCATCTACCTGATCTGCACCAAGGTCGGCGAGACCAGGGTGCGCACTCTGCCACTGCAGCGCTTTCGCAGCGTCACGCCAAAGAGATCCCGCAGCGTCCAGATACCGCCAGGCTTCGATCTGCAAGCCCACGCACGCCAGGAAACCCTGCTCGAGCCCGAGCCGATCCTTCTGAAGCTGCGCATCAACGCTGCGCTGCGGGAGCGCCTGGACGCCACCGAGACCCCACTGGCCGATGATCAGCGCCTCTCGCCCCTGGAGAATGGGTGGTGGCTGCTGGAATGCGAGATGGCCCATACCCGCGAGTTGCAATGGTGGATCCTCGCCCACGGCGCCACCGTGGAGGTGCTGGAGCCGCACGCGCTGCGCCAGGCCATCGCCCAGTGCGCGCGGGAGATGGCAGGCTTCTACGCCGACACCTGACGACACAGGCTGTCGTGCGGTCCCCCTAGGCTGGGCTCCTCATCACCGAGGAGATCGCTTCCATGCACAGCTATTCCGCCTTCCTGCAACGCGTCCAGCCGGGCGCCGGCCCGCGCGCCAACTTCAGCCTCATCGTCCAGGCGGTGAGTTCGGACATGGCGCGCATCACCGCCGAGGCCCAGTACCCGGGCTACAAGTGCATCAACGCGCCGACGCGACAGCGCTGAGCCCCTCGTGGCCGGAGACTATCTCTACCACTGCTACAACAGCGATTGCGCCGCGCCGGCCCCGGCCTGCGGCGTGATCGCCCGCCACCACTACAGCGACAGTTTCGATATCGCCCGCCATGCCCTGCGCATGAGCCGTGGTGCGTACCTGGAACAAGCGCTGGCGGGGCTGGATGGCGCGCTGTGCTGGCACGGGCACCGCCCGGTGGTGCTGTTGGTGGAGGCGGGGGCGCAGATGACCCTGGGCGACTACCGCCGGGCCTGGTGCTGGCTGGAGGAGCGCCTGGTGGCGCAGGTGCAGCGGCGCGTGGCGCTGAGGCTGGAGAGCATGCACAGGGAATTCAGACTGTGGCTGTTCGAGCCCGGATACCCGCCTTACGGTGGCGAGACGACGGCAGGCCGAGAGTTGCAAGGCCCCGCCGTGATATCGTTGCGCCTTTCGCTTTACCAGTTCCGGAGCGGTACATGAAGTTCATCCACCAGCGCGAACACCTCAACGAAGGCGACATCGTGGTCATCGAGTGCTCGCAGGTCTGCAACATCCGCCTGATGAGCGACGCGAACTTTCGCAGTTTCAAGAATGGTGGGCGCCACACCTACCACGGCGGCGCCTTCGACAAGTTCCCGGCGCGCATCACCGTGCCCAGCACCGGCTACTGGAACATCACCCTCGATGCGGTGACGCGCCGGGCCATCAGCGTGACGCGCAAACCGACCTTCACCCACAAGATCAAGTTCGTGCGCCGCTCGCCTTCCGACATGGCCTGACGGCCGCCTCAACCGCGCAGGCCGCGCTCGGCCGGGCCGTAGGCCAGCCAGGCGAGGCCCAGCATGGCGCCCAGCACCAGGGCGCTGCTGGCGAGGTTTTCCACAATCAGTTCGATCGACAACATGTCCGGGCTCCCCAGAAGTTGATTCGGCATCTGGGAAGCACGCTATGTCGTGTTTGTTTACATGTCCATGTGTCAACTTTTCGCACGTAAACAAATGGAGCGGGTGTGAGGGAAGCCAGGCGTAAAAGCGGGCGAATGAATTCGCCCCCAACAGGCCCCGCACACGGACGGTAGGATGGCGTAGAGCGCAGCGAAACCCATCACCGGCCTTGCACCCGCCCCGTAGGGGCGACTTCAGTCGCCAAGCAGCCCGCAGGGCTGCCACAGCGGTGCCCCCCGGCGGCCTCGCACGGTGGATGAAAAGAGCGTCATCCGCCCTAACCCCTGCTCAGATCCGTAGCCCGGGAGCCCATCAAGACCGCAACCGCCGGCCTACACCTTCGGCTGATGGCAGGTGACGCAATGGATGCCGCCACCGCCCGCGGCGACCGCGTCGATGTTGATCTGCACCACCTTGCGCCCCGGGTAGAGCCGGGTGAGCAGGTCGCGGCAGAAGGCATCGGCGCTGGCATCACCGAACTGCGGGGCGATCACCGCGCCGTTGACCGGGTAGTAGTTGATGTAGCCGGGGGCGAAGTCCGGGTTGTCGCGGGTGAAGCGGTTGTTGCGCAGGGTGCGGGGTGGCGGCAGGGTGTGGACCTGCAGCTTGCGCCCGTCGGCGTCGGTGGCCTTGTTGAGGATCTCCAGGTGCTTGCGGGTCACCGCGTAGTCGTAGGACTGCGGGTCGTTGTCGAGGTTGGCGATCACCACCCCGGGCTTGACGAAGCGCGCGTAGAAGTCGACGTGGGCGTCGGTGATGTCCTTGCCCTTGATGCCGGGCAGCCAGATGATCTTGCGCAGGCCGAGGTTGCTCATAAGCTCGGCCTCCACCTGCGCCTTGCTCATGCCGGGGTTGCGGTTGCCGTTGATCCAGCAGCTCTCGGTCATGATGCCGGTGCCGGCGCCATCCACCTCGATGCCGCCGCCCTCGCCGGTGAGCTGGCTGGCGATGTAGCTGGCGTCGGCGTCGTAGCTCACTTCCCCCGCCACCTCGCCGTCCTTGGCGTGCTGCTGCTTGTTGCCCCAGCCGTTGAAGTTGAAGTCCACCAGGCCCAGGCCGCCCTGCCCGTCCACCACGAAGGTGCCGCCGATGTCGCGCATCCACACGTCGTCCAGGGGCATCTCGACGAAGCGGGTGTTGCGCGTGCCGCACTTCTGCCTGGCCAGGCTCGCCTGGCCGGGGCGGTGCAGCACCACCACCGGCTCGTAGGTGGCGATGGTGCGGGCGATCAGGCCGATGCAGTCCTGCACGTCGGCGGTGAAGTCCTCCCAGATGGCGGCCTGGGCGCCGAAGCTGACATAGCTGCAGGCGTGCACGCCGTTCTCGTCCGGCATGCGCCAGGCGCCGCCCCGCAGGGCCGCCTGGGCGCGCACCGGCGAGATTCCGAGCCCGAGGCTGGTGACCGCGCCGAGGCCGGCGACGGCGGTGAGGTGCTTGATGAAGTCACGACGCGAAGGCATGGCAGTGCTCCAGGGCGCGGGGCGCCGGTTCAGTGGGTGGAGGTCTTGAACTTGGTCCAGGCACGCATGCGGGCCCGCATGTCGCGCTGGGGGATGTCGCGGCCCGGGATCAGCCGGGCGTAGGCGGCATCGTCGACGTAGATGTCCGGGTTGCCGCGCATGTCGGCATCCACCATCGGCCGCGCCTTGGCGCTGGAGGTGGGGTAGCCGGTGAAGTTGCTGATGGCGGCCATGTTTTCCGGGCGCATCACGAAGTTGATGAAGGCAAAGGCGTATTCCGGGTGCCGGGCGTCGGCGGGAATGGCCATGGTGTCCATCCATACCGTGGTGCCCTCGCGGGGGATGCGGTACTGGAAGTCCACCGGCTTGCCCGCCGCAGCCGCCGCGCGCTGCGACTGGGTGACGTCGCCGCTGTAGCCCAATGACAGGCAGAGGTTGCCGTTCACCAGGTCGGTGACCGGCTGCGACTGGAACTTGCGGATGTACGGCTTGATCGCGCTTAGCAACCCGGTGGCGGCCGCCAGGTCCTCGGCCTTGGCGCTGCGCGGGTCGCGGCCGAGGTAGTTGAGGACCACGGCGAGCACCTCGTCGGGCGAGTCGATCACCGAGATGCCGCAGTCGGCGAAGCGCGCGGCCAGCTCCGGCTTGAACAGCAGGTCGAGGCTGTTCACCGGCGCGTCGGCCTGGCGCTGGGCGATCATCGCGGTGTTGTAGGTGATGCCGATGGTGCCCCAGGTGTAGGGCACCACGGCGTGGCGCGAGTAGGGATAGCGAGTCTGCAGGCGCTTGAGACCGGGCTCGATGTCGTCCAGCGCGGTGAGCTTGCTCTCGTCGAGCTTCTGCAGGGCCCCAGCGCGCATCAGCCGCTCGGCCACGGTGTCGCCGGGGAACACCAGGTCGTAGCCGCTGTTGCCGGCCATCAGCTTGGCTTCCAGGGTCTCGCTGCCATCCATCACGTCATAGACGACCTGGATGCCGGTCTCGGCGGTGAAGCGGCTGAGGGTGTCCTCGGCGAAGTAGTCCGCCCAGTTGTACAGACGCAGGATCTTCTCCTCGGCCTGGGCACTGCCGGCCAGGCAGGCCAGGGCGGCGGCGGTGACGAACAGCGATCGGAAGGCGCGCATGCTCAGGCTCCTCGGGTGTTCTGCCAGGTGACGTGGGTGCGCTGGCCGTCGAGGCCGAGCATCGGGCCGTACATCTCCGGGCGGCGGTCGCGGTAGATGCCCCAGGCGAGGCGTTCCTCGGCCATGGCATCGAGGTCCAGCGCCTGCAGCAGCACCGTGGTGCCTTCACGGTCGGCCTCGGCCAGCAACGTGCCCTTGTGGTCGCAGATGAAGGAGGAGCCGTAGAAGCTCATCTGCAATTCCGGGTCCGTGGTCGCCACCTCGCGGCCGACGCGGTTGGCCGCCACCACCGGGAGGAGGTTGGCGGCGGCGTGGCCGCGCATGGTCATCTGCCAGTGGTCGCGCGAATCCAGGCCCTGGGCGCCGGGTTCGGAGCCGATGGCGGTGGGGAACAACAGCACCTCGGCACCCTGCAAGGCCAGGCAGCGCGCGGTCTCGGGGAACCACTGGTCCCAGCATATACCCACGCCGAGGCGGCCGTGGGCGGTGTCCCAGACGCGGAAACCGGTGTCGCCGGGGCTGAAGTATTCCTTCTCCTGGTAGCCGATGGCGTTGGGGATGTGGGTCTTGCGGTAGACGCCCAGCAGGCGTCCGTCGGCATCGGCCATGGCCAGGGAATTGAAGAAGGCGTTGCCGGCACGCTCGAACCAGCTCAGCGGCAGGACCACGCCCAGCTCCCCGGCGAGGTCGGCGAAGCGCGCCAGCACCTGGCTCTGCGCGTATTCCTCGGCCAGCGCCAGGTGCCGGTGGTTCTGCTCGATGCAGAAGTAGGGGGTGGCGAACAGCTCCTGCAGCAGGATCACCTGGGCGCCCCGGGCGGCGGCCTCGCGGACCAGGCGCTCGGCCTGGTCGAGGTTGCGCGCGAGGTTCCAGCTGCAGGGCATCTGGGTGGTGGCGACGGTCAGCTTGGCCATCTCACATCCCCTTCAGCGGCCAGGCCGGCTGCTGCTGGGTGATGCAATGCACCCCGCCGCCGCCGTGGGCCAGCTGGTTGATGCGCACCGGCACCACGTCGCGGCCGGGGAAGGCCAGGCGCAGGGTGGCGGCGGCCTCGTCGTCGGCATCGATGCCGTAGGCCGGCATGATGATCGCGCCGTTGGCGATGTAGAAGTTGGTGTAGGAGGCGCAGAACACTTCGGCCTCGGTGTCCACCGCGTCGCTGGCCTCGAACAGTTCGAGCATCTCGAGATGGCGGCCCCGGGCGTCGGTGGCCAGCTCCAGGGCACGGCGGTTCTCCCGCACCACCTCGGCGTAGACCGAGCTCAGGTCACGGGTGGCATCCACCAGCAACGCGCCGGGGCGGGCGAAAGCGCAAACGCCGTCGACGTGGCCGTCGGTCATGTCGCCGGTGACGTGGTCCGGGTCGCCCGGCAGCCAGATGGTCTTCTTCACGCCCAACAGGCGGGTGAAGATCGCCTCCACCTCGGCCTTGCTGATGCCCGCGTTGCGGTTGGCGTTGAGCAGCACCGACTCGGTGGTGATCAGGGTGCCGTCGCCGTCGACGTGGATGGCGCCGCCCTCGTTGCTCAACGCAGTGCCGAAGCACTCCAACCCCAGGTGGTTGAGCACGCGGCGCGCCAGGCCTTCATCCAGGTCATGGGCCGACTTGCCGCCCCAGGCGTTGAAGCGCCAGCTGACGCCCGCCACGCCCAGTTGCGGGTGGCAGACGAAGCTCGGGCCGGAATCGCGGCACCAGCTGTCGTCGACCGCCAGCGGCAGCAGCTCGACGCCCGGGCCGCAGAGGGCGCGGGCACGCTCCACGGCGCTCGGGTCCACCACCATCTTCACCGGCTCGAAGCGGGCGATGGCGTTGGCGACGCGGGCGAAATCCTCCTGCACCGCAGCCAGGGTCACGCCCCAGCCGGCTTCCCAGAGCGGCTGGTTGTGCGGCCAGACCATCCAGGTGGCGGCGTGATGGGACCATTCGGCGGGCATGACCCAGCCGCTCTGCTGCGCGTGTTGCTGCTGCATGACGATTGCCTTCAGTTAAGTTTTAGTTATCACTGAAAACCGCGACCGCGGTAATGGAAGCCATGCTAGGCCTGTGAAATAGGCGCAACAAACGATAGATTTTCCACACTTATGATCAGACAGGCTTATCAGAAATGCTCAAGCACTGGCCCCCGCTGAACGCCCTGCGCGGCTTCGAAGCCGCCGCCCGCCTCGGCAGCTTCCACAAGGCCGCCGAAGAGCTGCACCTCACCCAGTCGGCCATCAGCCAGCAGATCCGCAGCCTCGAAGGCTTCCTCGAGCAGCCGCTGTTCCACCGCAACGGCCGCAGCGTCGCCCTCACCGATGCCGGGCACGACCTGCTCGGCACCACCCAGGCGCTGCTGCAGCAACTGGCCGTGGGCATCCGTCGGCTGGACCAGTACCGCAAGCCCAACCAACTGGTGGTCAACACCAGCCCGGCCTTCGCCCGCCACTGGCTGGTGCCGCGCCTGGGCGGCTTCCGCCAGCAGCACCCGGAAGTGGACCTGTGGCTGTTCACCACCGACGAGCCACCGGATATGGCCACCCAGACCATCGACATCGCCGTGCGCGACGACATCACCGCCCAGGCCGAATGCAGCTTCCGCGTGCTCCACGCCGATCGCCTCTACCCCGCCTGCCACCCGGCGCTGCTGGCCACCCCGGCGGCGCAGCGCACCACCCTGCACGGCGAGCGGGAGATGGACTGGAGCCACTGGGCGCTGGAAGCGGGTATCGACGTCGGCCAGCAGAGCAGCGGGCTCAACTTCTCCGACCCCGGCCTACTGCTGGACGCCGCCTGCGACGGCCTCGGCATCGCCCTGGTCAGCCGCCTGCTGGCGCGCAAGGCGCGCGCCGAGAAGCGCCTGCAACCCTTGGTGGAGCAGACCATCCGCGGCCCCAACTGGGCCTGGCTGATCCACCGCGACAGCGAACCCAGCCCGCTGACCCGCAGCTTCGGCGACTGGCTGCTGGAACAGCTGGAAGACGATGTGGAATCGATGGGCTAGACGACCCTCCGTCGGACGGAAACATTTTCTTGCATCTGCAGTTGCGGGTTTTGCCCCTCTCGTCCGTCCTGAATGTAACGCCCCCTCGATTTCGAGATGCCGTTTCCCTGGTTACACCCGCCAGCCCCCTTGGGCCGGTGGGTGCCTTTCCATGGGCCGGGCGTGACCGTACCCGTGACCGGCCGAGGCCGGAGCCCCTGATTCCGCTACCCAGATCGTTGCCAATGTCGAAGAAGTCCCGTTCGAAAACCTGGTTCCTGGTCCACAGCTGGCTGGCGTTGCCCATCTGGTTCTTCGTGTTCCTGGTATGCATCACCGGCACCCTCGCGGTGCTCAGCGAGGAGATCGTCTGGCTCGCCAATCCCGATGTGCGCGCCACCGCGCCCACGGATGACGCCCGGCCGCTGGGCTACGACCAGATACTCGCCGCCATCGAGAAGCAGGATCCCACCGCCGATGTGGAATGGCTGGCCATGCCGGAGGAGCGTCACTTCGCCCTGACCGCCGCGGTGACCTACCCCGACACCCGCACCGCGACCCTGTACGTGAACCCCTACACGGGCCAGGTCCAGGGCAGCAGCCCGCTGTTCGACTTCCGCCAGTTCACCCGCGCCCTGCACGGCTGGTGGCTGGTGCCCTTCACCAACGGTTACAGCTGGGGCTGGTACCTGGTGTCGCTGCTGGGCCTGCCGATGCTCGCCTCGCTGGTCACCGGGCTGGTGGTCTACAAGCGCTTCTGGCGCGGCTTCCTCAAGCCGACGCTGCGCTTCAACCAGGGCGCGCGCATCTTCTGGGGCGACTTCCATCGCCTGTCGGGCATCTGGTCGATCTGGTTCATCGCGGTGATCTCCATCACCGGCGTGTGGTTCCTGATCCGCGCCATCCTCGCCGATACGCATGTCTCCATCTCCAGCGCCGGGCTGCCTACGCTGATCCCGCGTGACGATGTCCCCCTGGTGCAACCCGGCCAGCCGGTGCCGCGCGTGAGCACGGACCAGGCGGTAGCCACCGCCACGCGGACCATTCCCGGCTTCGAGGTAAGCTTCGTGATGTTCTCCCCGGACGCCTACACACCGATGGAAGTCGGCGGTCGCGGCTGGTACCCGCTGATGTTCCAGACCGCCGAACTCAACCCCTATACGGGTGAACTGGTGGGCTCGCGCCTGCTCGCCGACCGTACGCCGCTGGAGTTCGTCACTGAATCCATGCGCCCGCTGCACACCGGTGACTTCGGCGGCATCTGGGTGAAGATGATCTGGTTCGTCTTCGGCCTGCTGCTGAGCATGATGGTGCTCAGCGGCCTGCTCATCTGGAGCAAGCGCACGGTGATCGCCACCGCCAAGG
The DNA here is from genome assembly GCF_018408275.1 of Pseudomonas sp. Pc102. Classification (NCBI taxonomy): domain Bacteria; kingdom Pseudomonadati; phylum Pseudomonadota; class Gammaproteobacteria; order Pseudomonadales; family Pseudomonadaceae; genus Pseudomonas; species Pseudomonas sp. Pc102. The sequence goes on from NZ_AP021905.1 coordinate 5,250,925, forward strand.
CGATGAAACGCCACCCCCGCCAGACACCCGTCACCCCCGCCCTGGAAGCGACCGAATGAGCAACGCAGCCCTGATTCCCCAGTCCCGCCTCAAGCGCCAGTGGCTGAAGTGGCGCTTCCACCTCAGCGCGCTGCTGGTGCTGGTGCCGCTGGGCTTCATGCCCGCCTACTTCCATGACGTCAGCCTCGACCGTGGCCTGCAGGGCCTGGGCGAGCGGGTGATCGGCCAGTACCCGGTCGGCCCCTGGACCGCGCGCATCGCCGAATGGGAGTTGCACGACCCGCAGCGCGACGGCAAGGCCGGCTACATGAAGGAGATCACCCTCGCCTTCTGCGCAGACTGCATCGACCAGGTGAAAGCCGCCTACCTGCGCATCGGCAAGCCACGCAGCCTGCGCGCCGCCGGCTCGCTGCTCTCCGGCAGCCCCTACCGCCTGTTCGCCGAGGTGCGCATCCCGCCGGGCACCACCGCCGACGATGCCCTGTGGCTGACGGTGGAGGGCTGGGACGGCAGCGTCCACCAGGCCTCCATCCCCCTGAAGGACGTCTCGCCGTCGATGATCGAATGGCTGGCCCGCAATGGAGACAAGCTGTGAAGCCCCTTTTCCCCGCCCTGCTGGCGAGCGCCCTGGCACTCGCCGCCCCCGCCTGCCTCGCCCACAACGCCTTCGTCGAGTGCGAAGCCGTCGACGAAGGCCGGATCCGCTGCACCGGCGGCCTCTCCGACGGCAGCGCCGCCCCGGGCGTGACCCTGGACGTGATCGGCTACGACGAGCGCGTGCTGGTCAACGGCCAGCTCGGCGACGACTCGCGCTTCACCTTCCCCCGCCCGAACGGCGAGTTCTACGTCCTCCTCGACCTCGGCGCCGGCCACACCGCCGAGCTGGACTACAAGCAGATCAAGGGGCTCTGAGGCCGCGTAAACGCTGGGCTGAAGCGGAGCGCCGCCCGGCCGACTCGGTGCCCACCGGCGGCACCGCTGGTGGATGAAAAGAGCGCCATCCACCCTACCCACGGCCCAACTCAGCACGCGCCAGCCGTAGGGGGGACGACGCTTCACCCGTCCACCAAGCGTGCCCACCGGCGACACCGCTGGTGGATGAAAAGAGCGCCATCCTCCCTACCCACGGACCAACTCCGTGCGCGCCAGCCGCAGGGTGGACGACGCTCCACCCGTCCACCAAGCGAACTCACCGGCGGCACCGCTGGTGGAGGTAAAGAGCGACCTCCACCCTACGCACAGCGTCACGCCGTAGCCCGGGCTCCGCCCCGGGGCCTGGTCGGCTGTGATCAATACTCCCAGCGCAACGAAGCGGTCAGGCTGCGCGGCTCGCCGTAGAGGTCGCTGTAGACGCTGGTGCTCGCGTAGTACGCCTTGTCGAACAGGTTGTCGACGTTGAGCGTGCCGGTGAAGTGCTCGCCGAAGCGGTAGCGCGCCAGCAGGTCCACCAGGGCGTAGCTGCCCTGCTTGGCTTGCAGGGTGGTGCCGGGGATCACCTGGGTATTGCCGTAGCGGGTCGCGCTTTCCCAGCGCACGCCACCGCCGAGGGTGAGGCGGTTCAGGTCCCCGGTCAGGTCGTAGGTGCTGAACAGCTTCACGTTGTTCCGGGGGAAACCGACGTTCACGTCCACGCCCTGCGGGTAGTAGGTGTTCACGTGGCTGTATGCCGCCTGCACCTGCCAGCCCGGCAGCAGCTCGCCGGCGACTTCCAGCTCCAGCCCCTTGATCTTGATGTTCGCGGGGCGCACCAGCTCGTTGTCGAAAGCGTCGTACAGCCCGGTGCCGACGGCGTAGTTGCTCAGCTTGGACTCGAACAGCGCGGCGCTGAGATTGAGCCGGCCGTCGTAATACTCGCCCTTGGCCCCGACCTCGTAGCTCTCGCCCTCGGTGGGGTCCATGAAGGTGCCTTCGAGGGTCCGGCTCGATTGCGGCTTGTAGATGCTGGTGTAGCTGGCATAGACCGAGTGGTTGTCGTCCAGGTCGTAGACCAGGCCGGCATAGGGAGTGACTTCGCCGTGCTCGCGCTTCTTCAGGGAGGTCGGATCGTAGCCGTAGTAGGCGGAGCTCTGGTCGACCTTGAAGTAGCTCAGGCGGCTGCCGAGGATCAGCGACAGGCCATCGGTGAGCGTGAAGCGGGCCGTGCTGTACGCCGCATACTGGCGCTGGCTGTACTCCAGATCGCCAATGCGGTTGAACGGCGGCTTGGAGATGTCGCCACGCCATTGGTAGACGTCGGGAATGGCCGGGTTCCAGCCGCTGCCACTGCGATCCACCCACAGCGGGTAGGCTCCGGTGTTGCTGCGGTAGCGCATGGCGCTGGCACCGACCACCAGCTCGTGCTCGCGGCCGAACAGGCTGAAGGGGCCGGATGCGTATGCGTCCACCGAGTTCTGCTCGGGCTTGCTCGGCCACTTGGCGAAATACAGGTTGGTGCCCGCGCCGGTCTGCTGGTCGGGGTAACCGTTGCTGCTGAACCAGCCGTACTCGACGTCGTTGTCGTCACGGACGTTGGTGACGGCGACCTTGGCCATCCAGGCGTTGTCGAAGCGATGCTCGTAGGTGCCGAAGATCGAGGTGCGCTGGCGATCCGCGTGGCTCCAGTCGGCGGCCGAGTTGAAGGAGCGCTTGAAGTCGGTGCGCTGGCCATTGCTGTAGAACGCCGGGAAGCCGAAGTAGCCGCAGGCATCGCAGTTGCGCACCTGGTAGTCGATGCCGAAGCTGACGGTATCGCGCTCGCCGAGGTCCGCCTCGACGACGCCATAGGCCACCCGACGCTCGGTGCTGAGGCGATCGGTGAAGGAATTGGCGGTCTGGTAGGCGGCCACCAACCGGCCGCGCAACGTGCCCTCCTGATTCATCGGGCCCGACACGTCGAACTCGGAGCGGTAGTTGTCCCAGGAGCCGGCGCTGCCCTGGATCGAGGCCGCGAACTCGCGGGTCGGGCGCTTGCGCACCATGTTGATGGTGGCGGACGGCTGGCCGATGCCGCTGAGCAGGCCCGTTGCGCCGCGCACGATCTCGACCCGGTCATACACCGCCATGTCGTTGGACTGGCTGCTCATCGAGGGCTCGAACACCGTCGGGATGCCATCGACCTGGAAGTTCTCGATCTTCATGCCACGGGAAAAGATGCCCACCTCCTCGTCGGAGGAGTTGCTCTTTTTCTTGTAGAGCACGCCCGGGGCCTGGGTGAGGACGTCTTCCAGGCTGACCATCTTCTGGTCGCGGATGCGCTGGCTGGTGATCACGCTGACCGACTGCGGCGTCTCGCGCAGGGACAGCGGCAGCTTGGTCGCGGTGCGGGTCGAACCGGTGGTGTAGGAGCCGGTGCCCTCGGTGGTATCGCCCAGCAACGAGGAGGAGATGGTCGTCGCCCCCAGCTCCAGGGCGCCTTCGGCTGGCGCCGGGATCAATGACAGCGTGCCGCTGGCGGTCACCACCAGCGACAACCCACTCCCCGCCAACGCCTGCTGCACCGCCTGCTCCGCCGTGAACTGCCCGTGCACCGCCGGGGCCCGCTTGCCGCTGATCAGCGCCGGGTCGGCCGAGAGGGTGCGGCCGCTCTCGCGGGAGATGCGCGCCAGGGTCTCGCCCAGCGGGCCGGTGGGAATGTCATAGCTGCGCACGGCAACCTGGCTGCTGCCGGATTCGGCCTGGGCCACGAGTGGCTGGCCAGCGCTGGCGAACGCGATCGCCAGGGCCAGCAGGCCAGGGCGCAGAAGGGGGGACGACATGTGGGGCTCCTTGTTCCGTGTGTCGGGTTTGCCCTATCCATGTCCAACGAGCCGGGGAAACCCCTCATCGTTCCTGAGAATTTTTTCCATTTGTTGGCGAGGCGGTTTCAGTGGGTCCCCGCGTTCGCGGGGATGACGGTGCCTGCGTGCACACAGGCGGCACTGCCGGTGGATGAAAAGAGCGCCATCCACGCTACGCACGGCGCCAATCCGTGAACGCGGGCACGATGCGCGATCAGGCGCGGTCGATCAGCGTCAGCCAGGGCCCGAAGCGACGCACACGCACCGGCATGGTCTCGGCCAGGGATTGCAGGGTGGCGCCGCTGTCGTCCAGAGGGAACACACCGAACACCCGCACCTGCGCGGCCTCCGGGCTGATGCGCAGCAGGCCGCGATGGTAGGGGCGCAGCGCCTCGACCAGGTGCCCCAGGGGCTCGTCATCGACTTCCACGCGCCCGTCCACCCACGCCGCTCGGGTCAGCAGGCTGGCGCTGGCGGGCTGGATGCCGGCGGCGCCGAACCAGGCCGCGTGGCCTTCACCCAGCTCGCCCTGGCGCCCGTCGAGGCAGTCGATGCGCACGCTGTGCTCCTGCACGCAGACCAGGCTGCGCGCCTCTTCCTGGCGGACCAGGAAGCGCGTGCCCAACGCTCGTACTTCGCCCTGGGCGGTGGCGATGATGAAGGGCCGCGCAGCATCGGCGGCTACCGTCACCAGCACCTCGCCCTCACGCAGGCGCAGCAACCGGCGCGAGCCATCGAAGCGGATATCCACCGCGCTGCGGGCATTGAGGACCAGGCGGCTGCCGTCAGCCAGTCGCAGCGTGCGGCGCTCGCCGGTGGCGGTGTGCACATCGGCGGTGAGGCCCGTCACCGGGGTCACGCGGTTGACCAGCGCAGCACTGCCAGCCCCCAGCACCAGCAACGCCAGGCCGCCGCGCAGGAGCTTGCGCCGCTGCGGCGAATCAGGGGCCGAGAGCGCCCGGCTGGCGGCCCGCAACTGCCCCGGGCTGCGCCCTTCGGCGCCCTGCAGGTCGGCCAGCGGCTGTTGCAGCAGGCCGCTGACCCGTTGCCAGGCGAGCAGGTGTGCCGGGTCGTCGGCCAGCCAGCGCTTGAAGTCCTGGCGGTCGTGGTTGGTCACGCGGCCGGGGTCCAGGCGCAGCATCCAGTCGATCGCGGTGCGGGTGTGCGGGTCGAGTTCGGCGTGGCTCATGGCAGCTCCGGGTGGGCGCTGAGGCAATGCACGAAGGCACGGCGCAGGTCGCGTTCGACCGTGGCCAGGGACACCCCCAGGAGGTCGGCTATCGCCTGCTGCGGCAAGCCTTCGAGACGGTTGAGCAGAAAGGCGCGGCGCACCCGCTGCGGCAAGCCGTCGAGCAGCCGGTCGATGGCGTCGAGGGCCTCGCTCACCAGGGCGATGTCCTCCTCCGAGGGGGCGAAGCGCTCGGGCAACTCCGCGAGGGCCTCCAGGTACGCGCGCTCCACCTTGCGCCGCCGCCAGAAGCTGGACAGCAGGCGCCGGGCCAGTGTGCCGAGGAAGGCGCGCGGCTCCTCCAACTGCCCCAGCTGGCGCGAGGCCATGGCCCGCATGAAGGTGTCCTGGGTCAGGTCGGCGGCATCCTGCGGGCAGCGCAGCTGGCGATACAGCCAGGCGCGCAGCCAGCGGTGGTTCTCGCTGTAGAGCGTCGCCAGGGAAGCGTTGAGGTCCGGAGATGTGGCCACGTGGGAAGATCCCGGGATCAAATAAGAATAAGTCGCATTATTGTTGATTGCCGCCCCAACTGGCAATGCCCACGAATGGACAGAAGCCGCAATCATCCTGCGCCTTGTCGACCGTACGAATTGCCAGCGGGGACCTGTACGACTAATATGCGAATCCTTCTCATCTGCATTCATCCCGCCCTGCCCTGACGGTACCCAACAGATGTCGACCCTCGACGAGTCCTACCAACGCCAGGTGCAGCACTATTACGTCGAGCACCACGGCTGGATACGCGCCTGGCTGCAACGCAAGCTGGGCAATGCCTGCGACGCCGCCGACCTCGCCCACGATGTGTTCCTGCGCCTGCTGAGCAGGCCGCGCCGGTTCGACAGCGACACCCACGCCCGCGCCTACCTCAGCGCCATGTCCCGCCATGTGTGTGTGGACTTCTGGCGGCGCCAGCAGGTGGAACGTGCCTGGGCGGAGGTACTGGCCGGCCAGCCCGAAGCGGTGGCACCTTCCGAGGAGCACCGCGCTCTGGTGCTGGAGGCGCTGCAGCAGGTACACAGCATGCTCGCCAGCCTGCCGCCAAAGGTCGCCGAGGCCTTTCTCCTGGCCCAGGTCCAGGGCCTGGGCTACCGCGCCATCGCCGAGCGGCTGGGGGTTTCCGAGCGCACCGTCACCAGCTACATGGCCCAGGCGATGCTGCAGTGCCTGCTGCTGGAAGCCGAGCTCGACGAGGTACTGGCCCCGTGACCCCGCTCAAACCCGACCACGCCATCCTGCAGCAGGCCGCCCACTGGTACGCCGAGCTCAGCGCCGAGGCGGCCGACGAAGGCACCCGCGCCGCCTGGCTGCAATGGCACGGGCAGAGCGAGATGCATCGCCAGGCCTGGCTCTACGTCGAGCGCATCAGCCAGCGCTTCGCCCCGCTGCAAGGCGACGGCGAGCTGACCCTGCAAACGCTCAAGGGCGCCCGCCGCGCCCAGCAGTCGCGGCGCCAGGCACTGCGCACCCTGGCCGTCCTCTGCGGCGGCAGCCTGCTCGGCTGGGCCGGCTGGCGCGGCACCCCGCTGCCGGGACTGGTGGCGAGCTGGCGCGCCGACTACCGCAGCGCCACCGGCGAGGTGCGCGAATTCACCCTGGACGACGGCAGCCGCGTCTGGCTCAACAGCGCCAGTGCCCTGGGCGTCGACCTGCAAGCCGACCTGCGTCTGCTGCGCCTGGTGGCCGGCGAGGTACTGATCGACACCCATCACGACAGCCGCCCCTTCGTCATCACCACCGCCGAAGGCCGCCTGCGCGCACTGGGTACGCGCTTCAGCGTGCAACAGCAGGAAGGCCGCACGCGCCTCAACGTCTTCGAGGGCGCGGTGGAAGTGCGCAACGCCTCCGGCGAGCTGCGCGTCGCCCAGGCTGGCGAGCAACTGGCCTTCGACGCCCAGGCCATCGGCACCCTGCAACCCGCCAGCCAGGGCCGGCAGAGCTGGAGCCAGGGCATCCTGCTGGCCAGCGACATGCCGCTGTCGGCCTTCGTCGAAGAACTGGCCAGCCACCGTCACGGCCACCTCGGCGTGGCCCCGTCGGTCGCCCACCTGCGGGTGACCGGCACCTTCCCCCTGCATGACGGCGACCAGGCCCTGGCGATGCTCGAGGACGTCCTGCCTATCCGCATCCGCCGCACCCTGCCCTGGTGGCAGTCCGTGGAAGCGCGCTGACCGCAGGATTCGAAAAAATTTCGCATTCGCGTTTCCGGTTTTTCCTTCTCATCCGAATTAGCTGGTGACAACGGCTTTGTGCCCCCTCCAACGACAAGGAAAAGACATGTCACCGCGCCTCTCCCGTTTCCCGCTGCGCCCCCTCTCGCTGGCCACTGCGCTGGCCCTCGCCGCCGCCCTCCCCACCACGCCGGTGATCGCCTCCGAGCAGGTGCAGGACCAGCAGTTCGACATTCCCGCCGGCCCCCTGGCCGACCAGCTCAACCACTTCGCCGTGCAGACCGGCATCTACCTGGCCGCCGACGGCGCCCTCACTGCGGGCAAGCAGAGCCCGGCACTGCGAGGGCGCTACAGCGTGGAGCAGGCACTGGGCATCCTCCTCCGCGACAGCGACCTGCAGGCCCTGCGCACCGGTGCCGGCCGCTACCAGTTGCAGCCGCGCAGCGAAGACGGCGGCCTGCAACTGGACGCCACGCGTATCCAGGGCAGCAGCTACCAGGAAAACGCCTGGGGACCGGTGCAGGGCTACGTCGCCACCCGTAGCGGCACCGGCACCAAGACCGACACGCCGCTGCTGGAAATCCCCCAGACCATCAACGTCATCACCGCCGACGAAATCAAGGCGCGCGGTGCGCAGAGCGTCACCGAAGCCCTGCGCTATACCGCCGGCATGACCGGCGGCGGCTTCTCCGACCGGGTGAAGATCTTCGACGAGCCCACCTCGCGCGGTTACCTGCCGACCCCGCTCTACCTCGACGGCCTGCACCTGCCCTACGGCGGCGGCAGCACTGGCGGAGCCCTGCAGATCGAGCCCTACTCGCTGGAACGCATCGAAGTGATGAAGGGCCCCTCCTCGGTGCTCTACGGCCAGAACCAGCCCGGTGGCATGATCAACATGGTCAGCAAGCGCCCCACCGCCACGCCGTTGCACCAGATCCAGCTCGGCACCGGCAGCTACGACCGCAAGAGCGCGGCCTTCGACCTGGGCGGCCCGCTGGACGAACAGGGCCGGTTCCTCTATCGCCTCACCGGCCTGGCCAACGACGCCAACTCGGAGATCGACTACGTCGAGCAGAAGCGCCTGTTCATCGCCCCGAGCCTGACCTGGCTGGCCAGCGACGACACCACCCTGACGCTTTACGCACAACTGCAGAAGGACAAGGGCGTGCCCGAGGCCCAGGGCCTGCCCAGCGAAGGCACGGTGTTCGCCAACCCCAACGGGCGCATCGACCGCGACCGTTTTCTCGGCGAGCCCGCCGTCAACGACTACCACCGCACGCAATACGCCCTGGGCTACGAGCTGAGCCACCGCCTCGATGACGTCTGGACGCTCAGGCAGAACACCCGCTACGCCTACGTCGACGACCACTACACCGCGCCGCTGCACGGCTACCGTTTCGTCGCCAACCCGGTCACCGGCGCCAACGACAAGCGCTACCAGACTCGCTACGGCGTCGACTGGGCGCAGAAGAACAAGGTCCTCGGCGTGGATAACATCGCCCAGGCACAGTTCGACACCGGCGCCGCCGGCCACACCCTGCTCATCGGCCTGGACTACTACCACTTCAACTCGAAGTTCGACGGCCAGTACGACTACAACCCGCCGATCATCGATCTGTTCGGCCCGGTCTACGGCCAGCCGCTGAGGTTCGGCAACCGCTACACCTGGGACAACACCATCACCCAGACCGGCCTCTACATGCAGGACCAGATCAAGCTGGACCAGTGGATCCTCACACTCGGCGGGCGCTACGACTGGGCCGAGACCGACAACCGCGCACCGCTGCGAGGCACCCACAGCAACGTCAAGGACGAAGCCTTCACCGGTCGCGCCGGCCTCACCTACCTGTTCGACAATGGCCTGGCGCCCTATGTCAGCTACTCGGAATCCTTCCTCCCGCAGACCGGCACCGACGCCACCAGCAAGCCTTTCGAGCCCTCCACCGGCAAGCAGTACGAAGCGGGCGTGAAGTACCAGCCCAGCGGGCAGGAAAGTTTCATCCAGCTCTCGGTCTACGAGCTGGAGCAGGAAAACATCCTCACCACCGACCTCGCCAACCCCGGCTTCAACGCCCAGACCGGAGCCATCCGTTCCCAGGGCATCGAGCTGGAAGGCAAGGCCGCGCTCACCGAAAACCTCAACCTGATCGCCTCGGTCTCGCGCAACGACATCGAGTACACCAAGGACAACGACGGCCGCAAAGGCCGCCACCCGGCCAGCAACCCGCCGCTGACCGCCTCGCTCTGGAGCGACTACCGCTACATAGGCGACGGCCCGCTGTCAGGCCTCGGCGCCGGACTCGGGGCCCGCTACGTGCGCGGCAGCTATGGCGACGACTACGAAGGCTCGTTCCAGATCCCGTCCTACACCGTCTACGACGCGGCCGTGACCTATGACTTCGAGCACTCGGCGCTGCGCCTGAAGGGCGTGAAGCTCGCGGTGAACGTCGAGAACCTCACCGACAAGACCTACGTGGCCAGCTGCCGCAGCATCTGGGACTGCTACTACGGCCAGGGCCGTACCGTGGTCTCCAGCCTCAGCTACGACTGGTAAACGCCCGGCACACAACGTGACCGGCGCCACAGCCGGCCACCTGACAAGCGCACGGCGGCGTGATTTCATAGGCGCCCGCCCTCCCCGGGCGGCGCCTATCGACTCTCCAAGGGACTGGAACCGCCATGCCATTGCTCGCCCTGCTCGTCATCGCCTGCCAGGTCACCTGCGGCCTTCATGTCGTCCGCAGCGGGCAGGAGCGCTACTGGCTGTACCTGATCATCGCGCTGCCGGGCCTGGGCTGCCTGATCTACTTCCTCGGCATCATGCTCCCCGACCTGCTCGGCAGCCGCACCGGGCGTCGCACCGTCAACCGCCTGCACGACAAGCTCGACCCCGAGCGCCACCTGCGCACCCTGCGTGACGAACTGGACCTGCGCGACACTCGCGAAACCCGCGTGCAACTGGCCGAAGAACTGCTGCGCCTGGGCCAGGCCGCAGACGCCGCCAGCCACTACCAGGCCGCCCTGCGCGGCATCCACGCGCAAGCACCGGACATCCTCCTCGGCCTCGCCCAGGCGCAGTTCGCCGAGGGCGACGCGCAGGCCTGCCGCGACACCCTTGACCGGTTGATCGAACACAACCCCGACTACCGCTCCGCCGACGGCCACCTGCTCTACGCCCGCGCCCTGGAAGCCCTGGGCGACACCATGAAGGCGGAAGAGGAATACCGCGCGCTGTCGAGCTACTACGCCGGCCCCGAGGCCAACTACCGCTACGCCCTGATGCTGCGCCAGCTGGGCCGCCAGCGCGAAGCGCGCGAGCTGCTGGAGCAGATCCAGAACTACGCCCGCCGCTCCCCCAGGCACTACCGCAACCTGCACGGCGAATGGCTCGACCTGAGCCGCGATGCGCTGCGCGAGATGCAGTCCTGAGGGTCACGCAACAGCGTTTCACCCCGCGATCCCCATCGCCCGCTCATCCCCGCTTTTGATTACCATGCGGTGCTTTGCGCATCCCACCGCCCTTTGACCCGTCGAGGCACCGCATGAAATTCACCCCCATGTCCGTGGCGCGGAAGCTCAAGTTCTACCAACTGGTGGTGTTCGACCAGGTGCTGCAGAGCGGCTCGCTGCTGCGCGCGGCCCAGGCGCTGAACCTGACCCAGCCGGCGGTGACCAAGATCATCCACGAGCTGGAGTCCTACTTCGACGCGCCACTGCTGATTCGTGGAAACCGTGGGGTCACCGCCACCGAACTGGGCGAGCTGGTGGTGCGCCGAGCCAAATCGCTGCTGGCCGAACTACGCTCGCTGACCGACGAGGTCAACGCCTTCCAGGAGGGCACCTCCGGGCATGTCATGGTCGGCACCCTGATCTCCGCATCCAGCTCGTTGCTGCCGCGCGCCATGCAACTGCTCAAGCAACGCGCCCCCAGCGTGCTGGTGTCCCTGCGCGTGGGGCAGATGGACCAGTTGTTCCCGGCCCTGGCGGTGGGCGAGGTGGACCTGGTAGTGGGCCGCGTCCCGGACGACTGGGGCTGGCGCAACGAGTCGCCGATGCTGGAAGTGGAAGTGCTCTACGGCGAAGCCCTGTGCGTGGTCGCCGGCGCCCAGCACCCGCTGCTGGGGCGCTCGCCGGTGAGCCTGGCGGACCTGCACGACTACCCCTGGGTGCTGCCGACCCGCGACTCGCTGCTGCGCCGCACCGCTGACCGACTGTTCGCCGAAGCGGACCTGAACACCCCGGCCAACGTGGTCGAATCCCTGTCGATCCTCACCAACATCAGCCTCATGCAGGATCAGCAAACCGTCGCCCTGATGCCCTTCGAGGCCACCCGCCAATTCGCCGACGCCGGCATGCTGCGCGCCTTCGACCTGGGCACCCCGCTGCAATTCGGCGACATCGGCTACTTCCATGCCGCCAACCGCGACCTCGGCCCCGCTGCCCGCCTGTTCCGCGAATGCCTGGAACAGGCCAGCCGCGAGCATGACCAGGGTGCGCCGGCCTGATCGTCGCGGCGGCTTTCGTAGGATGGCGTAGAGCGAAGCGAAACCCATGGGATGGGGTGCACCGGACTCCATCGATGGCACCGAGCCAGGGCAGCCCTGCGGGCTGCTGGGCGAATGAATTCGCCCCTACGGTCCTGCCGCACCGGTGTGCCGTGATCGGGGCTGGCCAGCTATTCCAAAGCAGAATAGTCAACCTCAAGGCTTTCATTATTCCCTTATAGGCGCCTTCCCTAGACTCCTCCGAAATCCAAGAATCGGAGGCTGTCGTGTCCACTCCCCTGCCCTTGCTGCGCCATTTCATCGCGGGCGAATTCGTCGCCAGTGACAAGACCTTCCCCAATGTTTCGCCCATCGACGGGCGCGTCCTGAGCCAGGTCTGCGAAGCCGACGCCGGCCAGGTGGAGCGCGCCGTCGCTGCCGCCAAGGCCGCGCAGGAAGGGCCCTGGGCCGACTTCAGCCCGAGCCAGCGTGCCGACATGCTGATGCGCATCGCCGATGGCATCGAACGCCGCTTCGAGGAATTCGTCGCCGCCGAAGTGGCCGACACCGGGCGCCCGGTGCAGCAGGCGCGCACCCTGGACATCGCCCGGGGTGTGCACAACTTCCGCACCTTCGCCGAACTGGTGCGCCAGGCCGGCAGCGAGTTCTTCGAGATGCGCGCCGCCGACGGCAGCGAGGTGTTCAGCTACACCGTGCGCAAGCCCCACGGCGTGGTGGCGATCATCTCGCCGTGGAACCTGCCGATGCTGCTGCTCACCTGGAAGGTCGCCCCGGCCCTGGCCTGCGGCAACTCGGTGGTGGTCAAGCCGTCGGAAGATTCGCCCTCCAGCGCCAGCCTGCTGGCCGAGGTGATGCAGGAAGCCGGGCTGCCCGCCGGCGTGTTCAACCTGGTGCACGGCTTCGGCCCCAACTCCGCAGGGGAATTCCTCACCCGTAACCCGGATGTCGATGCCATCACCTTCACCGGTGAATCGCGCACCGGCGCCACCATCATGAAAGCCGCCGCCGAGGGCGTGCGCGACGTGTCCTTCGAGCTGGGCGGCAAGAACGCCGCGGTGGTCTTCGCCGACTGCGATTTCGACGCGGCGGTGGCCGGCGTGCTGCGCTCCAGCTTCACCAATTCCGGCCAGGTCTGCCTGTGCTCGGAGCGGGTCTATGTCGAGCGGCCGATCTACGAGCGCTTCGTCGCCGCCATGAAGGCCGGCGCCGAGAAGCTGAAGATCGGCTACCCCGACGAAGACGGCGTCAACATGGGCTCACTGATCTCCCACAAGCACCGCGACAAGGTGCTCGGCTACTTCGAACTGGCCCGCAGCGAAGGCGCCGTCGAAGTCACCGGTGGCGGCGTGCCGGTGTTCGGCGACGAGCGCGACAACGGAGCCTACGTGCAGCCGACCATCTGGACCGGCCTCGGCGACGACGCCCGCTGCGTGCGTGAAGAAGTGTTCGGCCCGGTCTGCCACATCGCCCCTTTCGACAGCGAGGACGAGGTGGTGCGCCGCGTCAACGACTCCGCCTACGGCCTGGCCACCGCACTGTGGACCCGTGACCTGAAGCGCGCGCACAAGGTGTCGCGGCGCTTCCACGTGGGCATGGTCTGGGTCAACACCTGGTTTCTCCGCGACCTGCGCACGCCCTTCGGCGGCGCGCGGCTGTCCGGCCTCGGCCGCGAGGGCGGCCGCCATTCCCTGGATTTCTACTCCGAGATCACCACCATCTGCGTCAACGCCTGAGCGGGAGCCCCACCATGCATGCAGCACTCATCGAAGCAGCCAGCCGCCTGCGCCAGGCGGAACGCAGCGGTAAGCCCTGCGCCCCGGTGCGCGACCTGATCGCCAGCACCCTGGCCGACGACCCGACCCAGGACCCGGTCGCCCTCGCCTACGCCGTCCAGCGCTACAACACCCTGGCCGCCATCGACGCCGGCCTGCGCCCGGTGGGCCACAAGATCGGCCTGACCTCCCACGCCGTGCAGAAGCAGCTGGGTGTCGACCAGCCGGACTTCGGCCTGCTGTTCGCCGAGCGGGCCCGTGGCGACGGCCAGCCCATCGCCTGGGACGACACCCTGCAACCCAAGGTTGAAGCGGAGATCGCCCTGGTGCTGGAACACGACCTGTGCTTCGAGCGCCATACCGTGGCCGACCTGATCCGCGCCACCGCCTTCGCCTTGCCGGCCATCGAAGTGGTCGGCAGCCGCATCGCAAACTGGGACATCCGCCTGGTGGACACCATCGCCGACAACGCCTCCTCCGGCCTGTTCGTGCTCGGCAGCCGCCCGGTGACCCTCGACAAGCTGGACCTGGTGCGCTGCGGCATGAGCATGACCCTGCGCGGCGAACCGGTGTCGGTGGGCGCCGGTGCGGCGTGCATGGACAACCCGCTGAACGCCGCGCTGTGGCTGGCCGACACCATGGTCCGCCACGGTGCACCGCTGCGTGCCGGCGACATCCTCCTCACCGGTGCGCTGGGGCCGATGGTCGCCGTGCAGCCGGGCGACAGCTTCACCGCGCACATCCAGGGCCTGGGCAGCGTCACCGCCGCCTTCGCTGCCGCGCACTGACCGGAGCCCCCATGAACAGACAGAAACTCAAAGCCGCGATCATCGGCTCGGGCAACATCGGCACCGACCTGATGATCAAGATCCTGCGCAACGCCCAGCACCTGGAAATCGCCGCCATGGTCGGCATCGATCCGGCCTCCGACGGCCTGGCCCGTGCCGCCCGACTGGGCGTCGCCACCACCCACGAGGGCGTCGAGGGCCTGACCCGCCTGCCGCAATTCGCCGAGATCGACTTCGTCTTCGACGCCACCAGCGCCACCGCCCATGTGCAGAACGACGCCTACCTGCGCCACGTGAAGCCCGGCATCCGCCTGATCGACCTGACCCCGGCGGCCATCGGCCCCTACTGCGTGCCGGTGGTCAACCTGGAGCAGAACCTCCAGCAAGCCAACGTCAACATGGTCACCTGCGGTGGCCAGGCCACCATCCCGATGGTCGCCGCGGTGTCCCGCGTGGCCCGCGTGCACTACGCCGAGATCATCGCCTCCATCGCCAGCAAATCTGCCGGCCCCGGCACCCGCGCCAACATCGACGAGTTCACCGAGACCACCTCCAAGGCCATCGAAGTGATAGGCGGCGCGGCCAAGGGCAAGGCGATCATCATCATGAACCCGGCCGAGCCGCCGCTGATCATGCGCGACACCGTCTACGTGCTCAGCGAAGCCGTGGACCCGGAGCACGTCGCCGCCTCAATCGAAGAAATGGTCGCCGCCGTGCAGGCCTATGTGCCGGGCTACCGCCTCAAGCAGCGTGTGCAGTTCGAGGTGATACCCGAGTCGGCACCGCTGACCATCCCCGGCCACGGCCGCTTCAGCGGGTTGAAGACCTCGGTGTTCCTCGAAGTGGAGGGCGCCGCCCATTACCTGCCGAGCTACGCCGGCAACCTCGACATCATGACCTCCGCCGCGCTGGCCACCGCCGAACGCATGGCGCAGTCGCTGCTGAACCGCTGAGGAGCCCGCCATGACCGCCACCTCCGGCAACAAGCTGTACATCTCCGACGTGACCCTGCGCGACGGCATGCACGCCATCCGCCACCAGTACTCGCTGGAGCAGGTGCAGACCATCGCCCGCGCCCTGGACCAGGCCCGCGTCGACTCCATCGAGATCGCCCACGGCGACGGCCTGCAGGGCTCGTCCTTCAACTACGGCTTCGGCGCCCACACCGACCTGGAGTGGATCGAAGCCGCCGCCGACGTGTTGCAGCACGCGCGCATCGCCACCCTGCTGCTGCCAGGCATCGGCACGGTTCATGACCTCAAGGCCGCCCACGCCGCCGGCGCCCGGGTCGTCCGCGTGGCCACCCACTGCACCGAGGCGGATGTCTCGCGCCAGCACATCGAATACGCCCGCCAGCTGGGCATGGACACCGTCGGCTTCCTGATGATGAGCCACATGCAGACGCCCGACGGCCTCGCCCGCCAGGCCAAGCTCATGGAAAGCTACGGCGCCACCTGCATCTACGTGGTCGATTCCGGCGGCGCCATGGGCATGCAGGACATCCGCGAGCGCTTCCGCGCACTGAAGGCCGTGCTCGACCCGGCCACCGCCACCGGCATCCACGCCCACCACAACCTCTCCCTCGGCGTGGCCAACTCCATCGCCGCCGTCGAGGAGGGCTGCGACCGCATCGACGCCAGCCTGGCCGGCATGGGCGCCGGCGCCGGCAACGCGCCGCTGGAGGTGTTCATCGCCGCCGCCGAGCGCCTGGGCTGGAACCACGGCACCGACCTGCTGGCGCTGATGGACGCCGCCGACGACATCGTCCGCCCGCTGCAGGACCGCCCCGTGCGCGTGGACCGCGAAACCCTCGCCCTGGGCTATGCCGGCGTGTACTCCAGCTTCCTGCGCCACGCCGAGGTGGCCGCCGCCCGCTACGGGCTGAAGACCGTGGACATCCTCGTCGAGCTGGGCCAGCGCCGCATGGTCGGCGGCCAGGAAGACATGATCGTCGACGTCGCCCTCGACCTTCTCGCCCGCCGCCAGGAGCCGCGCCCATGAGCACCGATATCGCCCGCATCGCCACCGCCCTCGACCGCGCCGCCCGCCAGGCCGAGCCGCTTGCGCAGTTCAGCACCAGCAGCCCGTTCAGCCTCGACGAGGCCTACCTGATCCAGCGCGCCTCCATGGCCCGCCGCTACGCCGATGGCGAACGCATGGTCGGGGTGAAGCTGGGCTTCACCAGCCGCGCCAAGATGATCCAGATGGGCGTCGACAGCCTGATCTGGGGTTGGCTCACCGACGCCATGCTGGAAGAGGACGGCGGCGTGGTGGACCTGGCCCGCTTCATCCATCCGCGCGCCGAGCCGGAGGTGTGCTTCGTCACCCGCCGCGCGATCGAGCGCCCGCTGACCCAGCTGGAGGCGGCCGACTACCTGGAGGCCGTGGCCCCGGCCATCGAGATCATCGATTCGCGCTACCAGGCCTTCAAGTTCAGCCTGGAGGACGTGGTGGCCGACAACTGCTCCTCGTCCGGCCTGGTGGTCGGCGCCTGGTCGCGAGACTTCGCCGGGCTTGCCAACGCCGGCGTGCTGATGCGCATCGACGGCCGCTTGGTGCAGGCCGGCTCCACCGCCGCGATCCTCGGCCACCCGCTGCGCAGCCTGGTGCAGGCCTCGCAACTGCTGGCCCGCGCCGAGATCGTCCTGCCCGCCGGCAGCCTGATCATGGCCGGCGCCGCCACTGCCGCCGAGGCCCTGACCCCCGGCGCCCACATCAGCGTGGAAATCGCCGGCTACGGCGAATGCGGCTTCACCTGCGGCACCGCCCGCGACTCGCAACAAGGAACCCGAGCATGAGCGACAACCGATCCACAGTCGTGGCCGGCAAGGCCACCCCGCGCGGGCGCTTCCCGCACATCAAGCGCGCCGGCGACTTCCTCTACGTATCCGGCACCAGCTCGCGGCGCCCGGACAATAGCTTCGACGGCGTGGAAGTGGACGTCATGGGCACCACCAACCTGGACATCCGCGCCCAGACGCGCGCGGTGATCGAGAACATCCGCGACATCCTCGCCAGCGAAAATGCGACCTTGCAGAACCTGGTGGAGATCAGCACCTTCCTGGTCGACATGAACGACTTCGGCCCATACAACCAGGTCTACGCCGAGTACTTCGACGAGAGCGGCCCGACCCGCACCACCGTTGCCGTGCACCAGTTGCCGCACCCGCACCTGCGCATCGAAATCAAGGCCGTGGCCTACGCCCCGCTCAATCGCTGAGAACAACAAGATGGACAAACACCACTTCAGCCCGCCGCTCAACTTCAACCGCTGGATCGACGAGCACGCGCACCTGCTCAAACCGCCCGTGGGCAACCAGCAGGTGTGGCAGGACGCCGACTTCATGGTCACGGTGGTCGGTGGCCCGAACCAGCGCACCGACTTCCACGACGACCCGGTGGAAGAGTTCTTCTACCAGTTCAAGGGCAACGCCTACCTGAACATCTGGGACCGTGGCCGCTACGAGCGCATCGACCTGCGCGAGGGCGACATCTACCTGATGGCGCCCCATGTCATCCATTCCCCGCAGCGCCCCGAGCCCGGCAGCCTGTGCCTGGTGATCGAGCGCCAGCGCCCCGCCGGCCTGCACGACGCACTGCAATGGTCCTGCGCCCACTGCGGCACGCTGATCAAACGCTACGAGATGCAGTTGCAAAGCATCGTCAACGACCTGCCCCCGGTGTACGAGCAGTTCTACGCCACCAGCGACGCCGAGCGCCGCTGCGGCGAATGCGGCGAGATCCACCCCGGCCGTGACTGGCAGACCTGGCACCGGACCCTGGAGGCGGCAGCCCG
The DNA here is from genome assembly GCF_018408275.1 of Pseudomonas sp. Pc102. Taxonomy (NCBI): domain Bacteria; kingdom Pseudomonadati; phylum Pseudomonadota; class Gammaproteobacteria; order Pseudomonadales; family Pseudomonadaceae; genus Pseudomonas; species Pseudomonas sp. Pc102. The sequence goes on from NZ_AP021905.1 coordinate 5,268,937, forward strand.
AGCATGAAAATCGATATCCACTCGCACTTCTTCCCCGCCATCACCCGCGAGGAAGCCGCGCGCCTCAACCCCGAGCGTGCGCCCTGGCTGCACAGCGAAGGCCGCAGCGGCCAGATCATGGTCGGCGACAAGCCCTTCCGCCCGGTGCACGACGTGCTCTGGGACCCGGCCCGGCGCATCGAGCACCTCGACGAGCAGGGCCTGGACGTACAGGTCATGTGCGCCACCCCGGTGATGTTCGCCTACGACGCGCCCATCGAACGCGCCCTGCCCTGGGCCCAGTTGATGAACGACCGCGCACTGGAGATGACCGCCCGCGCACCGGACCGTCTCAAGGTGCTGGCCCAGGTGCCGCTGCAGGACATCGACGCCGCCTGCCGCGAGGCCAGCCGCGCCGTGGCCGCCGGCCACGTCGGCGTACAGATCGGCAACCACGTGGGCAACCACGACCTGGACCACGACAACCTGGTGACCTTCCTCAGCCATTGCGCCCACGACAACATCCCGGTGCTGGTGCACCCCTGGGACATGATGGGCGGCGAGCGCATGCGCAAATGGATGCTGCCCTGGCTGGTGGCGATGCCGGCGGAAACCCAGCTGGGCATCCTCTCGCTGATCCTCTCCGGCGCCTTCGAGCGCATCCCCGAGTCGCTGCGCATCTGCTTCGCCCATGGCGGCGGCGGTTTCACCTTCCTCCTCGGCCGCGTCGACAACGCCTGGCGCCACCGCGACATCGTCCGCGAGGACTGCCCGCAACTGCCCTCGAGCTACGTGAAGCGCTTCTTCGTCGACTCCGCCGTGTTCGACCCGCGCGCCCTGCAACTGCTGGTGGACGTGATGGGCCCGGACCGGGTGATGCTCGGCTCCGACTCGCCCTTCCCCCTGGGCGAACAGCGCATCGGCTCCGGTGTGCTCGAACACCCCGGCCTCGACGCCAGCGACAAGGCACGCATCTGCGCCGGCAACGCCCGGGAGTTCTTCGGCATCTGACCGCAACACCTCATCACGCCTCCTTCTCAGGCCCTGGTCCGCATAGTCGGACCGGGGCTTTTTTGTGAGCGTGGTTTCCGTAGGGCGGGTGAAACCCGCGACACCCCGCACCGCCTGTGCAGCATGGGTTTCGCTTCGCTCTACCCATCCTACGAACTGCATCCCGATCAGCCCCGGGGCTGAACCGGACGCGAACTCGAACCGTAGGATGGCGTAGAGCGCAGCGAAACCCATCACCACCAAGCCCCAACCACGGCCCCTCGGCTCGGCCCCGCGTACCACCAATCGGCCTTGCCGGCGGGCATCGTGCGTCCACAGGCATCGCATGGTTTCGCTCCGCTCGCGGAACACCATCCGGCCCATCCTGCGAACAGGTGAGGTCCGATCGCGAATGAATTCGCTCCCACAGGAGCGGCGGCGCTGCGCGTCGCTTGGCGACTGAAGTCGCCCCTACGAAAACCGCCCAGCATCACCGTCATTCCCGCGAACGCGGGGTTCCATTCGGCGGGCCCGACGCCCGGGCAATAAAAAACCCGCGACAGCGTCCTGTCGCGGGTGGGGGTGTATCGAGCCGGGGCTAGAACTTGAAGCGCACGCCGAGTTGCATGCCTTCGGGGTTTTCGTCGGCGAGCGGGCTTTCCAGGTTCCAGCTGATGGGGTAACGCACATCCGAGTCGCGCTTGTGATGGATGTAGGCGTAGACGCCGTAGAGGTCGATGTTCTCGTCGTAGTTGTAGATGTAGCCGAGGTTGACGCCGGCGGCGTCGCTGAGGGCTTCGTCCTTGCGGTCGTCCTTGTAGATCAGGCTGACGGCGACGTTGTGCTTGTTGCCGAAGTTGTGCCGCAGGCCGAGCTGCAGGTCGCTGCCGTTGGATTCGAAATCCACCCAGGGCGCATAGGCGTAGTAGCCGGTGTAGCGGTGGTAGACGGCGGTGAGGTCGGTCTTGCCCATGCTGTACACCGCCGTCAGGTAGAGGTCGGTGGCGTACTCCATGCTGTCCTTGTCCCAGAGGTTGCGCTGGTACTTGCGGTCCAGGGCGCCGGAGAAGTACCAGGGGCTGTCGGCCCAGTAGTCCAGCGCCACGCTGTAGACGCGGCCGTCGCGGCTGCCGTCCTTCTCGCCCTGGGTGGCCATGCCGCGGAACTCGAAGCCCTCGATGCGCGGGCTGATGTACATCAGCGAGCGGTCTTCACGCCAGGGCGCATAGAACACGCTGACGTTGTTGATCAGGCTGTATTCGTTGCCGAACAGCGGGTCGGCGTAGCCGTAGGCGTTGGCCGAGGGCGTGTCCTGCCGCCCGGCGCTGAGGGTGCCCCAGCGCTTGGAGATGATCTGGGCGTAGGCTTCGCGCTTGCCCATGTCGTCATCGGAATGGGGGTTGTACATCGCCTCGTAGACGCCCTTCACCGAGAGGTCGTCGGTGAGCGCCTGGTCCGCCTTGAACTGGATGCGGTTGGCGCTGAGACCGGCACCGGTGACCCGCTCCACGGTATCCCCCCCTGAGGTGGCCACCTCGTAGGTGACGTCGATGATCCCGGATATCTCGATTCCCGCGAAGGCGTGCCCGCTCACAAGCGGAAGTGCGAGTAGAAGTTTGCGCATGGGTTGCTCCGATCGAACAGGGTGAGCACGCGGCGGCCATCTCCCCGCCGCCGCGCGCTCCATTTTTCTTATTGGGTTTTGTTGTTATGGAGCCGCAGGTTCAGTCCCTGGACGGCCAGGGTTTCTTCGGTGCATCGAAGCTCGGCGTGCCCAGCAGCGGCGTCGACAATGCGTAGAAGCCGTGGTTGGTGAAGACCCAGATCAGGTTGCGGTCGTACTCGGTGTAGGCGCTGTGGGTCAGGTTGCCGACGGCGTAGCTGGCCACGTTCCTGGTGTCGAAGGGGGGCACGAAGTAGGCGCCGATGGTGGGCTTGGCCGGGTCACGCACGTCGAACACCTGCACGCCGGCGTTGTAGAACGCGTACGGCAGGATGCCCTCGCGGGAGACGCCGGGCTGGGTGTAGTAGCCGGTGCGCTTGGGCCCGAAGCTGCCCTTGCGCTGGCAGAAGTCGGTGAAGGCGGCATCGGCCGGCGGCGTCGGGCGTGGCAGCACGTGCTTGATGGCGGGCTTGGCCGGGTTGCTCACGTCCACCGCGTAGATGTCCTTGTAGGCCTCGTAGCAGTCCTCGGACAGCGGGTAGCCGCTGAAGTACACGAGCCCGGTCTTCTCCACCTGGGAGACGTCGATGTTGTCGCCCTCGGTGCCGGCCACGCTCACCGGAAAGTCCACGTGCCCGACCACCTTCATCGCCTTCGAGTCGGTGATGTCGACGACGTAGAGGCCCATGCCGCCCATGGCCGCGTAGCCGTACTTGCCGCCCTGCTCCACCGGCCTGGGAATGAACAGCGACATGCGCGCGCCCATCCAGGAGGCGCGGTTGCCGGCGCGCGGGTTGGCCTTGAACACGGCTTCGTGCTCGGGGTCGCCGACGATCTGGCCGGGCACGGTGAGCACGTCCAGCAGCTTGGGATCGGCGGGGTTGGACATGTCCCAGGACTGGTAGCCGGCGTTGTACAGGTCGTTGGGGTATTCGGTGAGGGCGTACTTGTCGCTGGGCGCGGCCGCCACGTACATCACGTCGCCGCCGAAGTAGGCCGGGATGTCACGCACGCCGGAGCCTTCCTGCTCGCCGATGGGCGCGTTGGGGTGCTCGATGTCGGTGGTGCGGGTGGCGATCAGCTTCCAGTCCGCCGGCAGCGGGCCGTTCATCTCGTAGACCTTGAAGCCCTTGAGGTGCTTGGACTTGCGGATGGCCTCGACCTTGTCCGGCTCGCGGTACTTGTCTTCCAGCACGCCGAAGCGACGCACCTCGAAGGACTGCACCATGATGTTCTTGCCCAGCTTCTTGTTCCACTGGATGGAGGCCGCGCCGAACATGTCGTCCGCCGGGTAGGGGTTCTGCTCCTCGCCCGGGCCGTTCGGGCCCCAGGTCTCGCCCCGGGTGAGCAGCAGCTTCACGTCCTTGGGATGGGTGATGTCGAAGATCTTCAGGCTGCGGCGCACGTACTGGTACAGGTAGCGCTTGCCGTCGAAGTCGACGATGTTCTGCCAGGTGTGGAAGGGCTCGACCACGATCGGGTAATAGGCCTCCACCTTCATGTTCTTGATGTAGGACTTGCTGTCCCAGTAGTCGAGCTGGCCGGCGAAGGGCTGGCCGCCGTGGGAGAAGGGCGTGGCCGCCGGGTGGGTGAAGACGCCCGTCTTCTTGTCCAGGCCGTAGCTGCCCGGCGCCGGTTCCGGCGGGGTCCTGTCCGGCGAGAGCTCGGTCTGCCGCTTCACATAGGGGTCGACGATGTTGATCGGGCCGTGTTCCTCGGCACGGGCATAGCCGCCCAGCAATATGCCGACGATCACGGACGCCGCCACGCCAGTCTGGATGAATGGAACGCGAGCCTTGGTAGGGAGCAGCCTTGTTTTCATTGTTCACTCCGTCAGTTGTGCCCAGGTGGGCAGTGCTTGCCATTGCAGAAATCGCTGTCTGTGAAGCGCCCGGCCAGGTAGGGCGGCCGGTCAGAACAGGTCGATGGGGTAGTCGGTGATCAGGCGGAAGTCATCGAGATCGCCCGAGCCCTGGTCGCGGTCGGCGCGGTGCCAGGCCTGCCGCGCGCGCAGGCTCAGGCCCTTGGCCGGCCCGGCCTGGACCACGTAGCGCAGCTCCAGGTTGGTTTCGCGGTGCTCGCCGTTGGCGCCGTAGCGACCGGCGTAGGGGCTGCCGGCGGGAATGTGGCTGCCATCGATGCCCCAGCCGCGCACATGGCGGGCCATCAGCGTCAGGCCGGGCATGCCGTAGCGCTCCAGCGCCAGGTCGTAGCGCACTTGCCAGGAGCGCTCGTTGGGGCCGTTGAAGTCGGCGAACTGGGCGGCGTTGGGCAGGTAGATCGAAGCCCCCTGGTCACGCCCGTTGCGGCCATTGCGATCGTTGTCGCCAACACCGAGGTAGTCGAACGGCGTATCGCCGCCCACCCGTTGCAGCCCCAGCAGCCAGCGGTGCGCGCCACAGCGCAGCCAGGCGGCGGCGCCCAGGGTGGTGTTGTCGATCTCGCCGGCCCGTGCCTGGCCGCTGTCGGTGGTGCGGTAGAGGGTCAGCGCCAGGCCCAATTCGCGGTCGCCGGGCAATGCGTGGCGGCCGTCGAGGTTGGCGTAGTACTGGTTCCAGATGTCCTTGAAGCGCGCGCCATAGAGGCTGACGCCCAGGCCCGGGCCCACCTGGTAGCGGCCGCCGAGGTAGTCGGCGCTGGGGGTGGTGACGCCCGCCATCACCGCCCAGAGGTCGCCGTCGCCATTGGTGGTCACCGGGCTGGTGGACGAGGTGAAGTGCCCGGCCTGCAGGTCGAGCCCCTCGATCTCCTGGCTGACCAGGGAAATGCCGGTGGCGGTCTGCGGCACGATGCGGAAGTGGCTGACGCCGAACACCGGGGTGTCGGGGCGCTGCTCGCCGAGCTTCAGCACGCTGCGCGAGTAGCGCAGCTTCAGTGCGGCGCCGGCCTTGGCGTATTCGTCGGCGGGCTGGCCGTCGTCATGCACCGGCAGGTTGCCGGTGCCGGTCTTGTCCGCCGGCGCATCGAGCTTCAGCCCGAGGTAGGCGAAGCCGTCGAGGCCGACTCCGAAGGTGCCTTCGGTGAAGCCGGAGGCGTACTGGGCGACGAAGCCCTGGGTCCAGTCGCGGGCGTCGCGGCGGCCATCTTCCTTGCTGCGGTTGAAGTAGGAGTTGCGCAGCAACAGGGTCGCCTGGCTGCCGGCGACGAAGCCCGGCGCCGGCTCGCTCGCCGCAAGGGCGGGCGGGCAGGCACAGGCGGCCAGCAGGAATGCCGGGAGGGTTCTGCGCAACATGGTTCGAGCCTCGTGAATTCTTGTTGTTCTTCGCGGCACGCCCTATCCCGGGGCGCGCGCAGGCACCGGCCCACGGCGGGTGGGCGCTGTTGCCATCAGGGGGTGCGGGCCGTCCCTGGCCCGGGGATCAACGCTGGATCGGCAGCGGCTTGGGCGCGTCGCCTTCGAGCGGCGCCCGTTGCCGGAAGCGCAGGGCGTAGATCAGCAGGATCACCGCGAGGAACGGCAGGCCGCACAGCAGGGTGGGCGCGAACTCCTCGGTGAACAGCGTGGTGACCATCAGCGCCAGCATCAGCAGCAGGCCGGCGAGGCTGGTCCAGGGGTAGCCCCAGAGCTTGAACGCCAGGGGCTGACCGCCCTGGCGGCGACGGAAGAACAGGTGGGTGAGGAAGATGCCCGCCCAGGTGAACATTGCGCCGAACATGGCGATCGACATCATCAGGGTGAAGGCCTTTTCCGGGTACGCCAGGTACAGCAGGGTGGCCAGGGCGATGCCCACCGAAGAAAGCAGCAGCGCCGGCAGCGGTACGCCCTTGCCGCTCAGGGTGCCGAACACCCGGGGCGCCTGGCCGGCCCGGGACAGGCTGAACATCAGGCGGGTGGTGATGTACAGCTGGCTGTTCATCGCCGACAGCGCCGCGATCAGGATCACCGCGTTGAACACCGCGCCCGCATAGGGCACGCCGGTGACTTCCATCACCGTGACGAAGGGGCTCTGGCCGCCGTTGTTCTGGCCCCAGGGCACGATGGCCAGGACCAGGGCGATGGTCAGCAGGTAGAACACCACCAGGCGCACCACGGTGATGCGGAAGGCACGGGTTACCGCGCTTTGCGGGTCCTTCGCCTCACCGGCGGCGACAGCGATCATCTCGATGCTGAGGTAGCTGAAGAAGGCCACGATCACCGCCACCCAGGTGCCCCACAGGCCGTTGGGGAAGAAGCCGCGGTCGTTGCTGTAGTTGGCGAAGCCGATGGCGGAATCCGCCGGCGCGCCGTAGACCACCCAGGCGCCGAGCAGGATGAAGACCACGATGGCGCACAGCTTGAGCAGCGAGAACACGTACTCGATGGCGCCGAACACCTTGACGCTGAAGGCGTTGGCCAGGATCAGCGCCACCGAGAAGGCCACCATCCAGTAGCCGCCCGGCACTTCGGGGTACCAGTACTTCATGTACATGGCCGCAGCGGTGATCTCGGTGCCCACCGCAAACACGATGGACGACCAGTAGGCGTAGCGGATGGCGAAGCCGAAGCCGGGTGACACGTAGAACTCGGCGAAGGAACCGAACGAGCCCGAAGTGGGGTGGCGCGCGGTCATTTCCGCCAGGCAGCCCATCAGCAGCAGGGCGATCAGCGCGCCGATGCCGTAGCTGACCAGCACGCTGGGCCCGGCGAAGCCGATGGCGAAACCACTGCCGAGGAACAGGCCGGTGCCGATGGCGCCACCGATGGCGATCATCGACAGCTGCCCGCTGGTGAGGCTCTGCCTGAGGCCTTTTTCCCGGTCTACCAATTGTTCGAATGAGCTTGTTGTTTTTGTCATCGCATTCTTGCTCCAGGGTTTGGCGGGAAGTCAGGTCACCGATTTGCGGGCCAGGAACTCCGGGCGGTCCCATTCTTTTCGTTCGAGGATTTCACGCAGTGCCGCCACGCATTCCCAGACGTCCTGGTAGCGCGTGTAGAGGGGGGTGAAGCCGAAGCGCAGGATGTCCGGCGCGCGGAAGTCGCCGACGATGCCGCGGGCGATCAGCGCCTGCATCACCGGGTAGGCGTCGGCGTGGGCCAGGGACACCTGGCTTCCGCGCTGCTCGGCGTCGCGCGGGGTGCGCAGCTCGATGCCCAGGCCTTGCAGCTCCTGGTCGCAGAGCTGGATGAAGAGGTTGCACAGGGCCACGCTCTTGGCGCGCAGGGCCTGCATGTCGACGTCTTCGAACACCTCCAGCGCCGCCTCCAGGGCCAGCACGCCGAGCTGCGGGGCGGTGCCCACCAGCATGCGGTCGATGGTGGCGTGGGGCGCGTAGTCGTGGCTGAAGTCGAAGGGTTTGGCGTGGCCGTGCCAGCCGGTCAGCGGCTGGCGCACCTGGGCGATGTGGCGCTCGGCGACGAAGACGAAGGCCGGCGCGCCGGGGCCGCCATTGAGGTACTTGTAGCCGCAGCCCACGGCGAAGTCGGCGTTGGCGCCGTTCAGCTCGATGGGCATGGCGCCGGCCGAGTGGCACAGGTCCCACACCACCAGGGCGCCGACTTCATGGGCGCGGGCGGTGATGGCGGCCATGTCGTAGCGGCGGCCGGATTTGAAGTTCACGTGGGTCAGGGACAGGATCGCCACGCTCTCGTCGAGGGCGTCGAGCACCGCGTCCGGCTCGACGCAGCGCAGCTCGCAGCCGGTCAGCTCGGCCACGCCATCGGCGATGTAGACGTCGGTGGGGAAGTTGCCGCGCTCGGCCAGGATCACCTTGCGCGAGGGCTGCATGCGGGTGGCGGCGACCAGCACCTTGAACAGGTTGATGGAGGTGGAGTCGGCCACTATCACCTCATGGGCCTGGGCACCGATCAGCCGGGCGATCTTGCCGCCGGTGCGCTGCGGGGCCGGGTACCAGTCGGCGTCGTTCCAGGAGCGGATCAGGCCATGGGCCCATTCCTCGCGCATCACCCGGTCGATGCGCGCCGGCACATGGGCCGGCATCGCGCCCAGGGAGTTGCCGTCGAGGTAGATCTCATTGGGCGGGAGGTCGAAACGGGCGCGGAATTCACTCATTCCGTCCTCGTTGTCGAGGCGCACGAAATCATCGCGGGTTAGGGGGGCGCTGCTGGACATGGCGATTCCTTGACTGCTTGTTCTTATCGGTTGCCACAGGTGCCGGCGCGGGTCCGGGGCACCTGTTCGCATTGGAGTGAGCGGATGCTACCCCTCAGTGGCCATTACCCGAAAATAGAAATGCCCGAAGCAACTATTCCGAGCCGTTATAGCCAAAGGCTACGGCTGGCACGCTGGAAAACACCCTCGACTGCACCTGTTCAAAGCCCATCCGGGCAGCTAGCGTGGAACGCTCGCCTCACTGCCCCGGGGAACTCATGGATCCGGAGTCGCTGCACATCCTGCTCGTCGTAATGGCCGCGATCGGCGTCCATCTCGGCGTGCGCTGGTACATCGTCCGCGCACTGGCGCCGGAGGAAGAGCCCGGCAGCGAGGACGACTGGCTGGCCTGACGCGCCGCCTGCTCCGTATTTCAGGTCCGTATCTGGCGCTGTTTCCTGCGTCGCGCCGCTCCCATAGTGACCAGCCCTCGACTCGTCACTCGGAAGGCGTCGCCATGCTGCGCGGGATGTTCCACCTGCTTTCGTTCCTGCTCCTGGGCTCGGCCCTCAATCACTTCCTCTTCCCGCTGTTGCCGGGGCCGGTGCTCGGCCTGCTCCTGTTGCTGGCGTTCCTGGTGATCCGTGGCGAAGTGCCGGCGGCACTGGGGGATGCCAGCGGCCATCTGCTCAAGTACTTGCCGTTGCTGCTGGTGCCGCCGGCGGTGGGGATCATGCTGCACGTCGAGACCATCGGCCGGGACTTCTGGGCCATCGCCGCCGCGTTGGTGGGCTCCCTGCTGGTGGGCATCCCGCTGACCGGCTGGCTGATGCAGGCGTTGGTCCGCCGCAGCCGCGAGGCTCACCCGTCATGAGCGCCGCGCTGCTGCCCGGCGTCAGCGACCACCCGCTGTTCCACCTCGCCCTGACCCTGGGCGCCTACCAGCTGGCGCTGCTGCTGTTCGAGAAGACCCGCTCGGTACTGGCACAGCCGGTGCTGGTGGCGACCCTGCTGGTGGTCGCCGCCCTGCTCGCCTGCGGCATCGACTACGCCACCTACCGCAGCGCCTCGAGCATGCTCTGGCTGCTGCTGGGCCCGGCGACCGTCGCCCTGGCGGTGCCGCTGTACCTGAACCTGCCGCGCATCCGCCAGCTGTTCTGGCCGGTGCTCATCGCGCTGGCCGTGGGCGGCACGGTGACGCTGGCGCTGACCCTGCTGCTGGCCCACCTGCTCGGCGCCGGCCACGCGATGCTGATGACCCTGGCGCCGAAGTCGGTGACCTCGCCCATCGCCATCCTGGTGGCCGAGCAACTGGGCGGCAGCGCCTCCCTCACAGCCGTCTTCGTGATGATCACCGGCGTGCTCGGCGCGGCCCTGGGCCCGGCCCTGTTGCGCCTGGCGCGGGTCACCCACCCCGCCGCGCGCGGTCTCGCCCTCGGCCTCAGCGCCCACGCCGTGGGCACCGCCCAGGCGCTGCAGGAAAGCAGCGAGACGGGCGCCTTCGCGGCCCTCGCCATGAGCCTGGCGGGCGTGGCGACCGCGGTGCTGTTGCCGGTGTTGTTGGGGTGAGGTGCCGGGCTGCACAGGCCAGGATCAATAGGCGCAGAAATCCGCGTTCGTAGAACGTGGATCTACTTTTGGCTCCACGGGAAGCACAGCCAGACCTCGGAGCATGCAGCCGCTGCTCACTCCACACGTAGGGTGTGCTGCGCGCACCTAGGCTTCACCGGAGGCACCGAGCGGCGGTGCGCACGGCACACCTTACGGCACGAGTTCGTCCTTCAGAGACAGAGCCGATGACTCATGACCACGCCCTAAGGACGTGGTTGCCCAAGCCCAATGGAAGACGACGCGCCGGATCAGTTCGGCGTGGCGACCATCTGCTGCTTGCGCGCGCTGTCCTTCTGCTGGCGGTAGGCCTTGGCCGCGACGGGGATGGGGCCGCTCTTGCCGGTTTCCACCCAGCGGCGCATGCGCGTGGCATCGGCGAAGTGGGTGTACTTGCCGAAAGCGTCGAGCAGCACCATGGCCACCTGCTGGTTGCCCATGCGGGTGCGCATCACCAGGCAATGGCCGGCCTCGTCGGTGAAGCCGGTCTTGGTCAGCTCGATGTTCCAGTCGGCCTTGCGGGTCAGGTGGTTGGTGTTGCTGAAGCCCAGGCTGTAGCGCGGCTTGACGAAGGTGATGGTCTTTTCCTTGGTGGTGCTGAGCTCGCTGAGCAGCGGGTACTTGCGGCTCTCGACCAGCAGTTGCACCAGGTCGCGGGCGGTGGAGACGTTGTTCAGCGACAGGCCGGTGGGCTCCACGTAGCGGGTGTGCTTCATGCCCAGGGCGCGGGCCTTGGCGTTCATCGCGGCGATGAAGGCGCCATAGCCGCCCGGGTAGTGGTGGGCCAGGGTCGCGGCGGCGCGGTTCTCGGAGGACATCAGCGTCATCAGCAGCATGTCGTGGCGGGTGGCCTGGCTACCCAGGCGCACGCGCGAGTACACGCCCTTCATTTCCCTGGTCTGGCTGATGTCCACGTCGATGACTTCGCTCATCGACTGCTTGGCATCGAGCACCACGAGGGCGGTCATCAGCTTGGTGACCGAGGCGATGGGCACCACCAGGTCGGGGTTGTTGGAATAGATGACCTTGTTGGTCTTCAGGTCCAGCAGCATGGCGCTGCCGGAAGCGAGTTGCAGCTGCGCCGGGTCGCGCAGGGGCGAGGGGTTCTGGGCGTTGGCGGGGCTGGCCAGCGCCAGGCTGGTGCAGAGGAACAGGGCCTTGAAAAGCGAGGTTCGGATTTTCACGTGACGGACTACCGGATGAAGATTGGAATGAAGATCGCCGTTGCGAACTGGTCGACATTATAGAGAACAAAAAGCCCGCCAATTCAGCCCCCGGCGCTCGCCCGCAGGCTTTTTTTCACAGCCTGTTCGCGGCGGGAGGGGCAAGCGAAACGGGGGGGCGGGGCAGAGGTGCCACCGGGAGAAAACGATCGCGAATGAATTCGCTCCCACAGGAGCGGCAGGGACATGACCAATGTGTAGGGTGGATGGCGCTTTTTTCATCCACCAGCGACGCCCGGCATGACCTCGATTGGTCGGCCGATGAAGCGCGGTCCACCCTGGGCTGCGGGTACACCCGCGATAGGTCGGCGGCCCGGCATCGCGAATGAATTCGCTCCCAGGGACAACGACGGATCACTCCCGCCGGTAGTACTGCGTGGTGCCCTGCCCCGGCACCCGCTCGATGATCAGGCCGTTGGGGTATTCGGTGGTCTGGCGGATGCCGCCCCGCTGCTGGATGTCCTGGCTGCTGTAGCCGGAGCTGCTGCGGGTGGAGTTGATGTCGCTGGGCACGCGCTGACCGCCGTACACGTCGTAGCTCTGGCTGCGCTGGTAGGTGTCGACGCTGCCGCTGGCGCCGGGGCTGACGTAGGTCTTGGGGATGACGCGGATGGTCTGCTGCCCGTTCGGTTCGGCGGCCAGCGCGGGGATCGCGCCGCTCGCCACCAGGGCCAGCAGCGCACAACGGAAGAGCTTCATGGCCATACCTCGCTGAGGGTTGGGTACCGATGATACGTCCGTTGGGCAACCGCTCCATGGCTTGGGTTCGGGGCCATGGCGGGTTTCGGATCAATGGTGGGAAAGGCACGCTGGCCGGAATCCTTGGCCAAGGCTGAAGCCCAAGCTACGCCCTGGCTCCAGTCACCCCATTGGACTAGAGCCTTTCATAGACCACTTCAAAGCCAGCCCCCAGCTCCTCTTGGATAACCGCGAGCAGAGCCTCGGCGGCATCGTCAAATGCCCTGGACTCGACCGCGTCCCAAGGGCTTGGATCTGTTGGAGAGCCCCAGGCCAGAGCTGTGTCGTGCCAGCGTGTCATCTCGCCTAGACGCTCAAGGGTAGCGGCGCTCAATGGAAGCCTCTCTTCGATTGATCCCACCGAAAATTCTGCTAACGCAGCCTCATTCCCGCACCACAATGCGCCGCCTCCCCACTCAAACATCAAACGTATGCGAAACCGTTCGGCCATATGTCTTCCGGACATCCAGTGAAAAAGCCATATCGGGGGTTAGCTACTCAGAAACTCATTATTGTCTTTTTGACTATCTGCTTTGAGCCTGACGGGCAACTTGGAGCCAATAGTCATTGACCCTGAATCACGGCTGCTGGCCGATAACTGCCAGTCGCGAGCAGCAGAGTCATCAGCTGTTGGTTTGATTCACCCGCGTGATCCATCCGGCGAACCACTGCCACACCCTTGCCCTCCCACTCCCTCCTCCCTATCCTCCCCCAGCCACGGTAAAACCCGTGGCCGGGTTTGACAGCCCGATGCAAAGGCGCGATTGCGCCGCAAGGTGCATGCGAAGAACGGCGAACGTTCTTTGCAGGCTCTTGCTCGCATGCAGTTTTCCACTGCATGGCTCTATGGCAGATCGCGTGGGGAGACCCTCGGGTCTGCCGGCTCCTTTGCCCGGTCTGTCAACCCTGCGCGATCTGCCACCCTTCGAATGACAGCGAATGGTGGCAGCTGATGAACTCAGCAAAGGACTATTCGCCATGAAAAACGCTTTCACCCCCCTCGTTTTCTATCACCACCACCAACGCCTGCGCGCCGTGATGGTCGACAACCAGCCCTGGTTCGTCGCCCATGATTTCGCGCAGTTGATCGGCCTCGCCGATGCCCTCCCCTTGCTCCCGGCCCTGGAGCCTCACCAGCAGCAAACCCTCGCCCTCTGCTACACCGACGGCTTCCATGAAGAGGTGGTGGTGATCAGCGATATCGGCGCCTATCGGGCGCTGTTCCAGTTCGGCACGCCCAGGCACGGCAATGTGGGCCGCTGGGTGAACGAGGTGCTGGTGCCGACGCTGCATGACTATCACCGCACGCCCGATGCGGCACCCATTCGCGAAACGCTGATCTACGAGGGCCGGCAGTTGGGTGTAGTGCGCTGGCAGGGTGAGTTGTGGGTGGCCTGGCGGGATTTGCCGCTGTTCATGGCCGGCGGCCAGGAGGTGTCGGTATGAGCCAGGAGGTTGCGGAACGCCGGCTGCGGCAGTGGGTGGATCGGATGGAGTCGCGGTTGAACACCGTGCATGTGATCGCCGAGATCATCCGGGACAACGCAGGCCTGCGCGAGGGCATCCCAGGGCCCTACCTGGATGAGGTCGGCGAAGGCGCCTTGATGGATGCGATGGTGGACCTGTGCCGCAGCAACCAGCAGGAGTTCTGGCAATTGATGAAGCTGGAGCAGCTGGCGCTGTGGAAGAGCTGACCTGAGCCGGGCCCCTCCCGGCGTCGGGAGGGGCCTTTGGGGCAACGGGGTTGCCCCTGGGCGATTGAAAACGCCCCTAGGGGTGTATGCCGGGTGGATCGTGAGGGTGGGAGGTCTCTCGCGAATGAACTCGCTCAGGCGGTGGGCAGCCCAAGTCCAGCAGGCCTTTAGCGAGGAGCGCCCTGGCGATGCGTTGAACGCATGCGCCTGGCACGGCCAAGGTCGTCGAGCCGCTTGACCGTCGAAGGCCGCGAAGCCCTGTAGCGCCCCCGACAGCTCATGGCGATGGACGACTCGAACTGCGCCTTGCCGGCCATTTCCCGGCCGCAGGCAGCAACGTCGTCGCGATCCGCACGCTCCAGCCGGTTGCGGTAGGCGCGTTCAAGGCACCGCCGTTCGACCGTGCCCTCCCCCAGTCTGCCGAAGCTCCAGGCCGTCCCGCCGATGCTGGAGCACGCCATGGACAGCGCTCCGGCTGTCCTCCCGCCAGGCGGCCCGCAGGCCTAGGCCATCACCCTCGACCCGCCGCTCGTGCGCCCCGCCACGGCCTTCTTGCACCCGCTCCTGAAATGCCCTCCCCTGTCGCCCGGCCCGATCAGCCCGCCGGCTAGAAACCGCTTCACAAACCCGGGCACGCCTTCGTCCTGCTTGCTTCGACCGGTCTGGCAAGGACTGCCAGTGCAGCACCTCCGCCCCCGGCGTTTAGAAGGATCACGGAATGATTATGGCGAGCAACCTGGACGCGAGCCTGGAGCAAGGCACGCAGAGGACACTGCTATGGAAATTTCTCATCGACCACGAACCGCTGATGCGCAAGCGCTGCCAGCAATTGACGCGCAACCCGCAGGACGCCGAGGACGCGCTCAGCGAGTTGCGCCTGCGCCTGTTCACCCTGCTCTTGCGCGAACCGGGGCGGCTGGACGGCATCGACAATGTGCCGGCCTGGCTGCGCCGGGTGGCCAGCAACCATTGCATCGACCGGCTGCGCAGCACGCCGCTCACCTGCAACCTGGACTGGCTCGACCAGCAACTGCACGACAACGCGGCCTGGCAGCCGCACCAGTTGGGCCCGGAGCGCCAGGCCTGCCTGCAGGAGGCGGTGGAGGTGCTGGACAAGGCGCTGAACCGGCTGCCGCCCAACCTCGGCCAGGCCCTGGAACAGCACTGCATCTGCGGTGTGGAGTACGTGGAACTGGCGAGCCTGCTGCACGTCAGCGAACCCAACCTGCGCAAGCGCGTGCAACTGGCACGCCGGCAATTGCGCGATTGGCTCGGCGCCCTGTGCGAGGCGGGTAACGAAGGCTGAGCCGCTGGACAGGAGGCCCGCCCCAAGGGGCGGGCCGAACGATCAGAAGTTGCCGATCGGGTAGGCGGTATTGAGGAACCAGAGGCCACCGATCTGGTTGACGTAGCCGCCGATGGTGAAGGGAGTGCCCGCCTCACCGACGCAGTAGCCCGCCGCCGCCACCGAGGGGGCCGAAGGGCCGGTGAAGAAGTTGGCGCCGGCGCCCGGGCCGATGGCCTGGAACGGGTGGGTGTAGGCGTAGCGGACCGATTCGATCACCTGCTGCTGGGTGCAGCTGTCGGGGTAGAAGGTCGAGGCACCGGGCGGAGGCGCCTTCAAGACCATGGCCCCAGCGCCATTGACGATCTGCACCCCCAGCCCGCGATAGCGATAGGGAGCGGGATGCGCCGCGCCCGGCTGCACGAAGAACTGCTGCCCGGCGGTGATCTGCGCGGCGAAGGGTGCCATCGGCCCCACGCCCACGCGTGGGTCGTGGCTGTTGGGTCGCGAGTGGAAGCCCACCGCGTTCCCCGCGCCGTTGATCTCGCCGCAGAAGATGTGGCGCTGGTTGATCTGCGGGTTCATCCGGCTGTTGGCGAGCCCCGCGCCCATCTGCACCGGCAGCGGGTTGACCCCGGGTGCACCGGGCGCGCAGTTGATCTGGGCGAGCGCCGGCACGCTGCAGCAGGCAGCCAGCAACCCCAGGGGCAAGGTTTTCTTGAAGCATTCCATGGCGAATCTCCTTCATCTGTCTGGGCGGTAGGTGCCCAGCAGCAATGACGGGAGGCCGCCGCATCCGTGACGCCGGACCGGCGCACGGCGCCAGCGCAATGCAGCGTTCACAGGCCGGCGGATGGGCCGTCATGGAAACAGGCCCGGACAGGTGTCGGGGCCGTAACGGAACCAAGGAGAAAGGAACCATGACCACTTTCAACGTGAACTTCGCCGTGGACGACATGGAGGGCAAGACCGTGCTGGTCTTCCTCAAGCCGCAGAACCCGCAGCGCGACTACCGCGTCCACGCCTGGCAGGTGCTCACCGGGTCGGCCGGCGCCACGGAGTCCTTCGACTACGAGGCGGAGATCGAGACGGACGTGAGCAGCCTCGGCGAGAAGGCCGGCAACCAGATCATCTCCGGGCGCCGCGCCATCCTGCCCGGCCAACTGCTGCAGGCAGTCAGCCCCAGCGGCCTGTCGCCGCAGCTGGAACCGGCGTCCACTTCGCTGGCGCTGGAGAAGCTGACGCCCCAGCAGTGCGGCGTGATCAACAAGACCAACCCGTACACCCAGTTCGACAGCAACTGGTACGTCAACGGCCGCCCGGTGGTGACCATGCCCAAGGTGGACTCGCGCATGACCGTGAGCTTCGAGTACGAGCCCAACTTCTACTTCATGGTCGCCACCCCGCCCATGATCGGGCAGACCTACATCGTGCAGAACTTCTCGGACATGACCCGCTACGTGGCACCCATCACCGCCACCGAGGTGGACGTGACCCTGACCCGCCCGAACGGCCTGTGGACCTTCGACTTCCTCGCCCGCTGACCCGCGCGCAATCCGCAGCAAAGGAGCCCCCGGCGAGCGATCGCCGGGGGCTTTTGGTTAAAACGGCTTCCGGGCTGAAGCCCGGGCTACGGCGCTCACAATTACTCGGCAAAACGGTTATTCCTGTTCCATTATCAACGCCTGCAACGGCATTCGCTGGGGCATCCAGGGAACCAAGGAGACAGGGACCATGACCAGATTCAACGTGAATTTCGCCGTCGATGACATGGAGGGCAAGGCCGTGCTGGTCTTCCTCAAGCCGCAGAACCCGCAGCGCGACTACCGCATCCACGCCTGGCAGGTGCTCGACGGCGCGGCCGGGTCGACCGAGTCGTTCGACTACGAGCCACAGATCGAAACCGACGTTTCCAGCTATGGAGAGAGGGCCAGCAGCCTGATCGTTTCCGAGCGCAGGGCCGTCATGCCGGGTAACTTGTTGCAGGCCGTCTGCCCGAGCAACCTGTCGCCGCATCTGGAACCCGCTCCCCGTTCGTTGGCCGAGGAAAAGCTCACCCCTCAGCAGTGCGGCGTGATCAACAAGACCAACCCCTTCATCCAGTTCGACAGCAACTGGTACGTCAACGGCCGCCCGGTGGTAACGATGCCCAAGGTGGACTCGCGCATGACCGTAACTTTCGAGTACGAACCCAACTTCTACTTCCTGGTGGCCCCGCCGCCTATGATGGGGCAGACCTACATCGTTCAGAACTTCTCGGACATGACCCAATACGTGGTGCCCATCCCTGCCACCGAAGTGGACGTGACCCTCATCCGCCCGAACGGGCTGTGGACCTTCGACTTCCTCGCCCGCTGACCCGCGCGCAATCCGCAGCAAAGGAGCCCCCGGCGAGCGATCGCCGGGGGCTTTTTCGTCGGGCAGGCTCCCGGGCTGAAGCCCGGGCTACGATGCGCACAATTACTCGGCAAAGTGGCCGTTCCTGCTCCATCATCAACGCCAGCCCAGGCAGGGGCCGGGGCGACGACGGAACCAAGGAGACAGGGACCATGATCAATTTCAACGTGCATTTCGATGTAGAGGACATGGAGGGGAAAACCGTTCTGGTCTTCCTCAAGCCGCAGAACCCTCAGCGCGACTACGACATCCATGCCTGGCGGGTGCTGACCGGTTCGGCGGGGTCCACGGAGCAATTCAGCTACGAGGACCAGATCGAGACCGATCTCTCCAGCTCGGGCGATACCCCGGATGAGCAGATCATCTCCGCACGCGTGGCCGTCCAGCCCGGCCAGTTGCTGCAGGCGGTCAGCCCCGGCGGGCTTTCTCCGCACCTGCAACCGGCACCGACATCGCTGGCGCAGCAAAAGCTCACCCCGCAGCAGTGCGGCGTGATCAACCAGACCAACCCCTTCATCCAGTTCACCTGCAACTGGTATGTCGGCGGCCATCCGGTGGTGAGCATGCCCAAGGTGGACCTGAACATGACGGTGAGCTTCGAGATGGTGCCGGGCCAGTTCTACTTCATGGTGGCCTCCGCACCGCTGGCGGGGCAGACCTATATCGTGCAGAACTTCTCGGACATGACCCAGTACGTGGCGCCCATCACCGCCACCGAAGTGGACGTGAACCTCACCCGCCCTGGCGGCTTGTGGACCTTCGAATTCAGCGCCAGCTGAAGCGGCCCGGCGAGCGATCGCGGGGCTTGCCGGTTGCATCTGTGAACGGCCATCAATCGGCAATGGGGCGGGGACTGGCCCATGATCAGTGCCCGCCCCGTGAAGGGGCTCGATGGACATGGGAAGCAGGGATATGAAATACCAAATCGAGATCCGCAATGAGAGCCCGCTGGACAAGGATTTTATGTTCTTCCAGAAAATCCCCCACGGGCAGAACGACCCTCTGAGCACCGCCTGGAAGGTGATCAACGAAACGCGGCCCACCCTCAGGGAGATCGACTACCGTATCGACTTCAATATCCATCCGTCCTACAACCCCGGCAAAGTGCCTGTGCTCGCACCGGTGGACGGGACACCGTGGGTGATCTCGTTCCAGCCGGAGAACGGTATGCCGACGTTGCCGGAACAGGACGCGGAGGGGAAAGAGAGCAGCGACTGACCCGGGCGGGAGAAACGAAAAAGCCCCTGGCGATCACTCGCCAGGGGCTTTTCATTGCCGCTTAGGTCAGAGCGGCTTGCCGCGGTTGCCGTGGGCGGCGACGAAGCCCTGGATGGTCTTCAGGTCGTTGGCCAGGACGGTGCAGCGCTCCTCGCGCTGGAACAGGTCGGAGAGGTGCGGCGGCAGGGCCGGGACCGCTTCGATGCCGGCCTTCTCCACCGCTTCCGGGAACTTGACCGGGTGCGCGGTGCCGAGGGTGACCATGGGGATGGACGGGCTGCGGCGGCATTCACGCGCGGCGCGGACGCCGATGGCGGTGTGCGGGTCCAGCAGCTCGCCACATTCCGCGTAGACCTCGGCGATGGTTTCGCAGGTCTGCTCGTCGGTGACGGCGAGGGAGTCGAACAGCTTGCGCGCTTCGGTCCAGCGGTCTTGCTCGACGCTGAAGCCGCCGCCCTGGCGGAAGGTGTCCATCAGGCCGGCGATGGCGGCGCCGTTGCGGCCGTGCAGGTCGAACAGCAGGCGCTCGAAGTTGGACGAGACCATGATGTCCATGGAGGGCGACAGGGTCGGGTGCAGGGTGTCCTTGACGTACTGGTTGCCGCTCATGAAGCGGTGCAGGATGTCGTTGCGGTTGGTGGCGACGATCAGCTGGCTGATCGGCAGGCCCATGTTGCGCGCCAGGTAGCCGGCGAAGATGTCGCCGAAGTTGCCGGTGGGCACGGAGAAGGCCACGGAGCGGGCCGGGCCACCGAGCTGCAGGGCCGCGTGGAAGTAGTAGACGATCTGGGCCATGATCCGCGCCCAGTTGATCGAGTTGACCGCGACCAGGCGGGTGCCCTTGAGGAAGCCCTGGTCGGCGAAGCTCGCCTTGACCATCTCCTGGCAGTCGTCGAAGTTGCCTTCCACGGCGATGTTGTGGATGTTCTCGCCGAGGATGGTGGTCATCTGCCGGCGCTGCACCTCGGACACACGGTTGTGCGGGTGCATGATGAATATGTCGACGTGCTCGCAGGCCTTGCAGCCTTCGATGGCGGCCGAACCGGTGTCACCGGAGGTGGCGCCCATGATCACGACGCGCTCGCCGCGCTTGGACAGCACGTGGTCGAGCAGGCGGCCCAGCAGCTGCAGGGCGAAATCCTTGAAGGCCAGGGTCGGGCCGTGGAACAGCTCCAGCACCCATTCGTTGCCGTTCAGCTGGCGCAGCGGCGCCACGGCATTGTGGGCGAAGACGCCGTAGGTCTCCTCGAGGATCTTCTTGAAGTCGGCGTCATTGATGCTGCCGGCAACGAACGGGCGCATCACGCGGAAGGCCAGCTCGTGGTACGGCAGGCCGGACCAGGAGGCGATCTCCTCGACGGTGAAGCGCGGCAGGTTTTCCGGTACGTAGAGGCCGCCGTCGGTGGCGAGGCCGGCCAGCAGCACGTCTTCGAAGTTCAGGGCCGGGGCCTGGCCGCGGGTACTGATATAGCGCATGGGTACAAACCTTCGGTTTGAGCGGCAAGCTGCAAGTTTCAAGCTGCAAGCGGTACGCCCACTTGCGGCTTATGGCTTGGAGCTTCCCGCTCCAAATTAATTGAGCTGTTCGACGCGGATGCGGACTACGCTGCCGGCCACGTCGTCGAGGGCTTCCAGTGCGGCGATGGCGTCGTTAACGCGCGCTTCGACGACCCGGTGGGTAACCAGGATCATCGGCACCAGTCCGTCCTGCTCTTCGACTTCCTTCTGCATGATGGATTCGATGTTGATGCCGCGCTCGGACAGGATGGTGGCCACCTGGGCCAGTACGCCCGGGTGGTCCTTGGCCTGGATGCGCAGGTAGTAGGCGCTCTCGCAGGCGTCGATCGGGAGGATCGGGTGGTCGGACAGCGAATCCGGCTGGAAGGCCAGGTGCGGTACGTGGTTCTCCGGGTCGGCGGTCAGCGCGCGGACCACGTCGACCACGTCGGCGACCACGGCGGAGGCGGTGGGCTCCATGCCGGCGCCGGGGCCGTAGTAGAGGGTGCTGCCGGCGGCGTCGCCGTTGACCATGACGGCGTTCATCACGCCGTTGACGTTGGCGATGAGGCGGTCGGCCGGGATCAGGGTCGGGTGCACGCGCAGCTCGATGCCCTTGTCGGTACGACGGGCCACGCCCAGGTGCTTGATGCGGTAGCCCAGGGCCTCGGCGTAGTTGACGTCAGCGCTGGTGAGCCTGGAGATGCCTTCGGTGTAGGCCTTGTCGAACTGCAGCGGGATGCCGAAGGCGATGGAGGCGAGGATGGTCAGCTTGTGGGCGGCATCGATGCCTTCGACGTCGAAGGTCGGGTCGGCTTCGGCGTAGCCCAGTGCTTGCGCTTCCTTGAGCACGTCGTCGAAGGCACGGCCTTTCTCGCGCATCTCGGTGAGGATGAAGTTGCCGGTGCCGTTGATGATGCCGGCCAGCCAGTTGATGCGGTTGGCGGACAGGCCCTCGCGGATCGCCTTGATCACCGGGATGCCACCGGCGACAGCGGCCTCGAAGGCGACGATGACGCCCTTCTCGCGCGCCTTGGCGAAGATCTCGTTGCCGTGCACGGCGATCAGCGCCTTGTTGGCGGTGACCACGTGCTTGCCGTTGTCGATGGCCTTGAGCACCAGGTCGCGGGCCAGGGTGTAGCCACCGATCAGTTCGATGACGATGTCGATTTCCGGGTTGTCGACCAGCTCGAAGATGTCTGCGGTGATGGGGGTGGTACCGGTTTCACACTTCGGATTGGGGCGACGGGCGGCAATCTGGGCAACCTCGATTCCACGCCCGGCACGGCGGGCGATCTCCTCGGCGTTGCGTTTGAGTACGTTGAAGGTGCCGCCACCGACGGTCCCCAGGCCACAGATGCCTACTTTTACCGGCTTCACGCTGAACTCCCCATCTTCACTGCGAAAAACGGCCGGGCATGGTCCCGGCCGTGGAAAAGAGCCGCACTTTACGAAGCGGCTGATTTTTGGTCAATCGATGTGATGCGCGCCGGGAGCCCGTGTTACTTGGCTTCCAGGGCGATCTTGGCCAGCTGCGGAGCCGGTTGGTAGCCCGGGATCATCTGGCCGTTGCCGAGGACGATGGCCGGCGTGCCGTTGACGCCGATCATCTGGCCCAGCTCGAACTGCTTGGCCACCGGGTTGTTGCAGGTGGCGGCAGGGAGTTCCTCGCGGGACTTGGCCTTGTTCATCGCGGCCTGGCGGTCCTTGCTGCACCAGACGCTGACCAGGCTGTTGTAGCCGTGGCTGCCGATGCCCTGGCGCGGGAAGGCGACGTAGCGCACCTCGATGCCGCGGCGGTTGAGCTCGGGCACTTCGCTGTGCAGTTTCTGGCAGTAGCCGCAATCGGTGTCGGTGAACACGGTGATGTGCGCCTTGGCCGGCTCCTTGGGCGCGAAGACCACCATCTCGCTCTCGGGGATGGCGTTGATCTCCTTGGCGATGGAGCGGCTTTCGGACTGCTCGGTGAGGTTCACCGGCTTGCCGTCCTTCACATGATAGAGGTAGCCCTGCATCAGGTACTGGCCGTCGGCGCTGGTGTAGAGCATGCGACCGCCCTTGAGTTGCACCTGGTAGATGCCGCTCATGGGGCTTTCACCGATGGATTCGATGGGCAGGCCCAGCTCGAGGCCGTCGAGGGTCTTGCGGATGGCCTGGTCCGGATCGTCGGCAAGGCTGAAGGTGCTGACCAGGCCAAGGGCCATGGCTGCGAAAAGTCGGGTCACGCGCATGGTTACTCCTGTGGAGCGGCGACATTCGGGCGGATGCCGAAGATTATCACAGAAGCCCCGCGGCACCGCGCCAGAGAGCCGAACGGAGGTACGGCGGGGATGTCCGGTGCGCGCAGGGGGCCAATCGGGCGGGACGCGCGGCTCAGCCACGAGGATGGTGCTGGGCGTGCAGGTCCTTGAGCCGCGCCTGGGCGATGTGGGTGTAGATCTGCGTGGTGGACAGGTCGGTGTGCCCCAGCAGCATCTGCACCACGCGCAGGTCGGCGCCGTGGTTGAGCAGGTGGGTGGCGAAGGCGTGGCGCAGGGTGTGGGGCGACAGCGACTTGGCGATACCGGCGACCTTGGCCTGGTGCTTGATGCGGTACCAGAAGGTCTGCCGGGTCATCTGCTCGCCACGCTGGCTGGGGAAGAGCACGTCGCTGGGCTTGCCGTCGAGCAGGAAGGGCCGCGACTCGCGGACGTAGCGCTCGATCCAGGCGATGGCTTCCTCGCCCAGCGGGACCAGGCGTTCCTTGCTGCCCTTGCCGAAGACCTTGACCACGCCCTGGCGCAGGTTGACCTGCTCCAGGGTCAGCCCCACCAGCTCGCTGACCCGCAGGCCGCAGGCATAGAGGACCTCGAGCATGGCGCGATCGCGCAGGCCGATGGGGTCGTCCAGCTCCGGGGCATCCAGCAGCGCTTCGACGTCGGCCTCGGACAGCGACTTGGGCAGCGGCCGCCCGAGCAGCGGCAGGTCCACCTGCAGGGTCGGGTCCTCGGCTATCAGGCCCTCGGCCAGGAGAAAACGATAGAAGCCACGCGCACCGGAGAGGAAGCGTGCGGTGGAGCGCGCCTTGTAGCCCTGTTCGAGGCGCCAGGCCAGGTGGTCGAGGATCAGGTCGCGACCGGCGTGCTGCAGGCTGGCTCCGCGCTCCACCGCCCAGGCGTTGAAGTGCGCCAGGTCGCTGCGGTAGGCGGAACGGGTATGGGGCGAGAGGCCTTTTTCCAGCCACAGGGCGTCGAGGAAACGGTCGATCAGGGGGTGGTCGAGGGCAGGCATGGCGGAACGCTGACGGGATGAACGGCGTCTAGTCTTCCACAAGCGTCCCGCCCTTCACCAGCGACAAGGAGTCCTGATGGACGAAACCGCAATCCTCCTCGCCCTCGGCGGCATCGGCCTGGCCGCCCTCGGCAGCCAGTGGCTGGCCTGGCGCCTGCGCCTGCCGGCCATCCTCTTCCTGCTGCTTTCGGGCATTCTCGCCGGGCCGGTGCTGGGGGTGCTGGACCCGCAGGCGCTGTTCGGCCCGCTGCTGTTCCCCCTCACCTCCCTGGCAGTGGCGCTGATCCTCTTCGAAGGCAGCCTGACGCTGCACCTCTCCGAGTGGAAGGAAATCGGCACCGTGGTGCGCCGCATGGTCACCCTGGGCGCGCTGGTGACCTGGGCGGTGATCGCGCTGGCAACGCACCTGCTGCTGGGCTTCGCCTGGGACCTGGCGCTGCTGTTCGGCTCGCTGACGCTGGTCACCGGGCCGACGGTGATCGTGCCGATGCTTCGCGTGGTGCGCCCGCGCAGCTCCATCGCCAACATCCTGCGCTGGGAAGGCATCGTCATCGACCCCATCGGCGCGCTGCTGGCGGTGGTGGTGTTCAGCTTCATCGTCAGCCGCGACCAGGGCGGCTGGAGCCAGAGCCTGGCGACCTTCGCCAGCGTGATCGCCTGCGGCTGCCTGCTCGGTGCATTCGGCGGCTGGGCCTTCGGTACGGTGCTGCGGCGCCACTGGCTGCCCGAGTACCTGCAGAACCTCGCGGCCCTGGCCGCAGTGCTGGGCGTGTTCATCGGCGCCAACCTGCTGGTGCACGAATCCGGCCTGCTGGCGGTGACGGTGATGGGCATGGGCCTGGCCAACATGCGCGGAGTGGATATCAAGCCGATCCTGCACTTCAAGGAGAACCTCAGCGTGCTGCTGATCTCCGGGCTGTTCATCCTCCTCGCCGCGCGCCTCGACCTGGCGGCGCTGATCGCCCTGGGGCCGGCGACGCTGGTGCTGCTGGCGGTGATCCAGTTCATCGCGCGGCCGCTGAACGTGGCGCTCTGCACCCTCGGCTCGCCCCTGGGCTGGCGCGAGCGCGCGCTGCTGGCCTGGATCGCGCCGCGGGGAATCGTCGCCGCGGCGGTGTCGGCGATCTTCGCCCTGCGCCTGCAGCAGCACGGCAATGACCAGGCCCACCTGCTGGTGCCGCTGACCTTCCTGGTGATCATCGGCACCGTGGTGCTGCAGAGCGCCACGGCCCGCCCGCTGGCGCGCCTGCTGAAGGTCGCGGAGCCGGCCCCGGCGGGCTTCCTCATCATCGGCGCCAACCCCGTGGCACGGGAGATCGGCAAGGCGCTGCAGCAACTGGGCAGCCGCGTGCTGCTCACCGATTCCAGCTGGGAGAACATCCGCGCCGCACGCATGGACAACCTGCCCACCTATTTCGGCAACCCCACCTCGCAGCACGCCGACGCGCACCTCGACCTGGTCGGGCTTGGCCACCTGCTGGCGCTCTCCCCTTCCAGCGAGATGAACGCCCTGGCCTGCATGCGCTTCCGTCACGACTTCCCCGCCCTGCGCCGCTTCACGCTGCCCAGCGGCGCGGAGAGCCGGCGCACCGACAAGCACCGGGCCAGCGACCAGGTGCGCGGGCGGCCGCTGGGCTCGCCGGCACTGAGCTACCCGCAGTTCGCCAGCAAGCTCAGCCGGGGCGCGGAGATCCGCACGACCACCCTGACCACGAGCTTCGACTGGAACGCCTACCGGGCCCTGAACGGCGACCAGGCGGTGCTGCTGCTGGCCCGTGACCCGCGCGGCTGGGTGCACCTGGCGAGCGCGGAGGCGCCCCTGAAACCGGAGGCCGGCTGGAGCCTGGTGGCGCTGGTCGAGAAAGACGGCCAGGCGGCTGCGAGGCACGGCGAGGAGGCTACGTCCTAGGCACATGGACAGGCGGTCATGTAAGCCTATCCTTTGTTTGGTGACAGCCTCTTCCTACGGGAGGATGATTTCACCTTGCCACCACTCCACCGGTCACCCCCATGTCCAATCAGCAGAAATCACGCCTTGGCCAGATCCTGGTCAACAAGGGACTGATCACCAGCCAGCAGCTGGACGCTGCCATCAAACTCCAGCTGACCAGCAACAAGCGTCTCGGCGAGGTGCTGATCGAACAGGGCCTGCTGAGCCGCCGGCAACTCGACCGGGCCTTGAAGAAACAGAGCAATCTGCGCCTCGCCGCGACCCTGGTAGCAGCGCTGATGAGCCCCTTCCAGATGGCCAGCGCCGACATCCAGCAGACACCCAGCGCCATCAGCCAGCAGCACACGCCCAAGGGCCTGCGCCCGCTGAGCGACGCCGAGATGAGCGATGTGAGCGCCCAGGGCCTGGATGAGGTGCTGCAGGGTCTGTTCGTGCAGGCCGAAGGCGGTGACGGCATCGCCACGGTGAAGGCCTTGAGCCGCCTGGTGATGCCGGTGCTCGACAGCCTGGAAGCCGAAACCTCGATGAAGGACGTGGTCTACGACACCCGCCACATGCGCTCGACCGTCAACCCCGACGGCTCGATCAACGTGCGCCTGCCCAGCTCCATCGGCGAGCTGCGCTTCGACAATGTGCGGGTCGCCGGCGCGCCGCAGGGCCAGAGCTTCGGCAGCCTGACCCTGAGCAACATCGACCTCTCCCAGGCCTCGCTGAAGATCGCCCTGCGGCACTGACGGTACCGCCGACCGGGACGGGTTAGCGTGCCTCAGGCAGCCTCTTCGGCGGCGACCGCCGATTCCGGCAATACCGGAACCGGACGCTTCTGGTCGTCGATGGCGACGAAGCTGAACACGCCGGTAATGGCCTTCTCGCGGCCGTTCTCGTACATGCTCTCGACGAACACCTCGACCTCGACCTTGAGGCTGGTGTTGCCAACCTTCACCACGCGCCCGACCAGCTCGACGATGGAACCGGCGGGAATAGGGTGCTTGAAATCGATGCGATCGGTGGAAACCGTCACCAGCGGCAGGCGGCAGAAGCGCGTCGCGCAGATGAAGGACACCTCGTCCATCCAGGCCAGCGCCGTGCCGCCGAACAGGGTGTTGTGGTGGTTGGTGGTCGGCGGGAACACCGCCTTGGTCACGCGGCTTTCGGACAAGGCTGTGCGCCGGGCGATTTCTTGCTCTCTCGGGGTCATGCCACTACTACCTGAATGAAACCCAATGTGGCTGCCACCCGTGCGGTGTCTGTTGTCGTTGTTGTGCGCGGTCGGACGGGCAGATCGGTTCCCGATGGCCGCAGTTGACGGCCATTTCGTGGGAAAAGCCGTGGGGCGTGCCCCTGCGGCGGCGCGATTATTCCACAGCCCGCTCCACCCCGCAGCCTCACCTCTCGTACTCCGCGCCAGGGCGAAAGGGCCTTTCGCGCCTCGCTCACCGCTCCCTTCCCGGAAAGGCAACGCCCCTGGATGCCGGCGACCCCAGAGCCCTGCCCATCGGCCTTCAGAGCATCCCTTGTAGGAACCATGCGCAACCACCTGGGGACATTTCCCAAGCAGCATTTGCGGTGGCTCCAGCGTGAGCGGAATGGGCTATTTTCCGCTGCCACCCCAGTTCGACCCGGCGGTTCCCGCAACCCCGCCAATAAGGAAGCCCCATGCACAGAACGCGACTCGCCCGCACGCTGCCAGGCGTCCTCGTCGGCGTGCTCCTCGCCGGGCTGACAGCGAACCTCCCGGCCGGGGAACAACTCCCCCTCCTCGGCCGCCCCCTGGCCACCGATGCCAAGGCCGAACTGGATCTCGAGGACTGGCGCTGGTTGCGGGACAAGCGCGAGCTGCGCCTGGGCATCGGCAACGACCTGCCGCCGTTCGACATCACCACCAGCGGGCGGGATTTCGAGGGCCTCACCGCCGATGTCGCCGGGGTCATCGCCGACAAGCTCGGCATCGACATCAGGGTATTGCGCTACTCCAGCCGGGAAGAGGCACTGCGGGCCCTGGAAGAGGGCCGTGTCGACCTGCTCAGCGCTTCCAACTCGTTCGAGACGAACAACCGCCAGTTGCTGCTCAGCGACACCTACGCACCCGACCAGCCGGTGCTGGTCAGCCGCGACGACGAGCGCCGGCCGCTGTCACCGGGATTGGTGGGCATGCACCTGGTGATGTCCGCCGACTACCAGCCGGTGGAGCGGATCCGCGCCCACTATCCGTTGGCGCGGGTCAGCACCGCGGTCGACCCCCGCTCCGCCCTGCGCGCGGTGGCCCTGGGCCGCGCCGATCTGTACCTGGGCGACCTGGTGGTGGCGAACTACCTGCTCAACCAGAGCCAGGCCGGCCCCCTGCGACTCGCCGGCTACAGCAAGATACCCAGCGGCGGGTTCGGCTTCGCCATGCGCAATGACCAGCCGGAACTGCGCAAGGTGGTGAACGCCGCGCTGGCCAGCATCCCGCCGGAACGCCAGAGCGAACTGCTCAAGCGCTGGAGCGGTGGCAACGGCCCGCTGCTGTCGGACGCAAGCCTGGTGTTCACCCAGCAGGAGCAGCGCTGGCTGCTGCAGCATCCGGTGCTGCGCATCGCCACCTTCGGCAACCTGTCGCCTGTGAGCTTCTTCGACAGCGATGGCAACTACCACGGCATCACCGCCGACGTGCTGGACCAGGTGCGCATGCGCACCGGGCTGCGCTTCGAGATCATCCGCACCAGCAGCCAGAAGGAGATGATTGAGAAGCTCAGGTCCGGCGAGGCCGACCTGATAGGCGCACTGAACCCGGCGATCGAGAACGTGCAGGGGCTGGCCTTCACACGTCCCTACATGAACGCGGGACTGGTCATCGTGAGCCGCCGCGACAACGTCGATTCGGCGGAGCTGGAATCGCTGGACGGCAAGCGCATCGCAACGCCCCGCGACCCGCGACTGCACCAATGGCTCCACGAGCACTACCCCCGTGCCGTACCCGTGGAGCTGGACTCGATGCATGAGGCGCTGACGCTAACGGCCGAGGGCAAAGTCGATGCCAGCATCATTCCGGGCACCGTGGCCGAGCATCTGGTGCAGCGCTTCTTCGACGAGCAGCTGTGGATATCCGACGTGGTGCCGCAGTTGCTCGAAGCCACCGCCTTCGCGCTCAGGCGCGGTGACCTGGAGCTGCTGTCGGTACTGGACAAGACGCTGGTCAACATCCCACCGGACGAACTGGGGGTACTGGTCAACCAGCGCTGGCGCTCCACGGTGGAGGTGGCCAGGCCGACCTGGCGCGACTACGAGCGGCTCATCTACCAGGTGGGGGGCGTGGTCGGGCTGCTGCTGAGTGTGTCGCTGGTCTGGAACATCTACCTGCGTCGCCAGATGCAGCTGAGGGCGGCCGCCGAGCATGCGCTGAACGACCAGTTGCAGTTGATGGAGACCCTGATCAACGGGACCCCGCACCCCATCTATGTACGCGATCGCGACAACCGCCTCCTGTTGTGCAACGACAACTACCTGGCAGCACTCTCCATCGACCGCGAAAAGGCGATCGGAGCGCTGCCGCTGGAGGGCATCTTCGACGACGACGGTTGCACCCCGCATCTGCTGGAGGACTACCGTCGCGTGATGGAAAGCGGAGAAAGCCTGCAAGCCGACCGCCGGCTGAAGCATCCAGACGGGCCATTCAGCATCTTTCACTGGATCGAGCCCTTCCGCGACTCCCGGGGCATCATCCGGGGCGTGGTCGCCGGCTGGATCGACATAACCGAACGCCTGCGCCTGGTGGCCGACCTGCAGGAGGCGAAGGAACGTGCCGATGAAGCCAGCCGCGCCAAGAGCACGTTCCTCGCGACCATGAGCCATGAGATTCGCACGCCGATGAACGCGGTGATCGGCATGCTCGAACTGGCCTTGCAGCGCGCCGACCAGGGGCAGTTGGACCGCCCGGCCATCGAGATCGCCCACGACTCGGCCAATGGCCTGCTGGAGCTGATCGGCAACATCCTCGACATCGCCCGCATCGAATCCGGTCGCCTGACACTCAGCCCAGTTCGCTGCAACCTGCGCGAACAGGTGGAGGACGTGGTACGCGTCTTCGACGGCCTGGCTCGGCAGAAGAACCTCTCCCTGGAACTGGAGTTCGACCCGAGGGCTTGCGTCGAGGTACTGCTGGACCCGGTGCGTTTCAAGCAGGTGCTCTCCAACCTGGTGAGCAACGCCATCAAGTTCACCGAGCGCGGCCGGGTAGGCCTGCGGATATCCGGACAGCCCTGCCAGGACAAACGCCTGGAGCTGACCGTGCAGGTTGAGGACAGCGGCCCGGGCATCGAGCCGGATGAGCTCGCTCAGCTGTTCCAGCCCTTCAGCCAGGGGCGCCACCAGGGCACCAATACATTGGGCGGAACCGGACTGGGGCTGGTCATCAGCCGGACACTCTGCGAAATGATGGGCGGCAGCATCGACATGTCCAGCAAGCCCGGCAAAGGCACCTGCGTGACGGTGCAACTGACCCTGCAGGTGCTCACCCCCCTGCCCCGCATCGACATGCCATCGGTTGCACGGATCACCGCTCCCGAGCGACGCCTCGACATCCTGGTGGTGGACGATCACCCGGCCAACCGCGAGTTGCTCAAGCAGCAATTGCTCTTTCTCGGCCACCGGGTCTGCGACGCCCAGGATGGCGCCGGCGGGCTGGAGCTCTGGCAACGGCAGCGCTTCGACCTTGTGATCAGCGATTGCAACATGCCGGTCATGAACGGCTACGACCTGGCCCGCGCGGTGCGCCAGCAGGAACGGCGCGACGCGCTGGCACCCTGCCGCTTCATCGGCTACACCGCCAACGCACAGAACGAGGAACACGAGCGATGCCGCCAGGCGGGCATGGATGCCTGCCTGTTCAAGCCCATCAGCCTGGCTGACCTGGCCGCCCTGCTGGCCGGCATGGAGCCGCAGGCCAAGGTTCCCGAACCCTTGCCCTCTCCCTGCGACCTGCGGGAGTTCGAGTACCTGGCCGGCCGCGACCCGGCGCTGCGCACCCGCCTGCTGGACACGCTGCTGCGCAGCAACCAGAGCGATCTGGCGTTGATGCGGGACTTCATCGACAAGGGCGACAGGCCGGCGATCGCAGAGGTGGCGCACAAGATCAAGGGGGCCGCGAAGATCGTCCAGGCACATCCCCTGATCAGCCATTGCGAGGCACTGGAAGCCTTGTGCGAAAACCACGCGAGCGATGACGCGCTGGCCGCGCAGTTCACCGAGCTGCAATTCGAGCTGGAACGCCTGGAATGCTGCCTGGCGGAAGTCATGGACAACGCTTGAGCCCCGAACCGCAACCCAGGGCAGGCGTGATCGGGCGCAGGCTCGGACGGCACGCCTGGCTGCCCTCGCACAGCAGAGGCTCGACGGGCGAGCCGACTTTCCCGCGCCCAATGAAAAGCCCGCCGCGGTTTCCCGGGGCGGGCTTCTGAGGGAAGCGGTACTTAGACCAGCTTCTCCTTGATGCGAGCTGCCTTGCCGGACAGGTCGCGGAGGTAGTACAGCTTGGCCTTGCGCACGTCACCGCGGCGCTTGACGCTCAGGCTGTCGACCAGCGGGGAGTAGGTCTGGAAGGTACGCTCTACGCCAACGCCGTTGGAGATCTTGCGCACGGTGAAAGCACTGTTCAGGCCGCGGTTGCGCTTGGCGATGACAACACCTTCGAAGGCCTGCAGACGCTGACGGTCGCCTTCCTTCACTTTCACTTGCACGATCACGGTGTCGCCGGGGGCGAAAGCCGGGATCTCTTTGTTCATTTGTTCAGCTTCGAGTTGCTGAATGATCTTGTTGGTCATCGCTGCGCTCCTAAGACAAGCCGCCGGCCTGCCATCGATACGTTAACTATCGTCCCGCTGGCGGATGTATTCCGCCAACAGCTTCTTCTCTTCTCCAGAAAGCGAGCGGCTATCCAGAAGATCGGCACGACGTTCCCAGGTCCGACCAAGGGACTGCTGCAAACGCCAACGCCGGATGTGTTCGTGGTTGCCACTGAGCAACACATCGGGAACACGTTTGTCCGCATACACCTCGGGTCGGGTGTAGTGCGGGCAATCGAGGAGACCGTCCGTGAAGGAGTCTTCCTCTGCGGAGTCCGCATGGCCCAGCGCGCCGGGCAACAACCGCGTCACCGCGTCGATCAGCACCATTGCCGGCAGCTCACCGCCGGACAATACGTAGTCGCCAATCGACCATTCCTCGTCGACGTGCTCTTCGATGAAGCGCTCGTCGATACCTTCGTAGCGACCGGCGATCAGAATCAGGGATTCCGACTGGACCAGTTCGCGCACGGCCTCCTGCTTGAGCTGGCGGCCCTGCGGCGAAAGGTAGATCACCTTCGCCTGCTCCCCTGCCGATGCCTTGGCTGCTGCCAGGGCCCGCTCGAGGGGCTGTATCTTCATCACCATCCCCGGGCCACCGCCGAAGGGCCGGTCGTCCACCGTCTGGTGGCGGTCCTCGGTGAAGGTCCGCGGGTTCCAGCAGGTCAGCTTGAGCAGACCCTGCTTTACCGCTCGGCTGGTGATGCCGTATTCGCTGATGGCGGCGAACATCTCCGGAAAGATGCTGATGACCTCGACCTGCATGCTTTTCATGTCATGCAGCTCAGAAGTCAGCGTCCCAGTCCACCCGCATCTCGCCTGTTTCCAGGTCGATCGCCAGCACGCATTGCTCCGTATAGGGCAACAGGCGCTCACGGTCATCGAGGCTGCCGGTGCAGGGCTTGACCACCATCACATCGTTGGCGCCGGTCTCCAGCAGATGATCGACCTTGCCGAGCAGTTGCCCTTGCTGGTCGATGACCTTGAGACCTTCCAACTGATGCCAGTAGTACTCGTCATCACTGAGTTCCGGCAGCTCGCTGCGGGGCACGCAAATGTCGAAGCCCGCGTAAGTACGAGCGACTTCGCGATCATCGAGACCCTTCAGCTTTGCCACCAGGACCTTGCCATGCAAGCGTCCACTGGCCAATTCGACCTGCTTTACCTCGTTGTCACGCCTGAGCGTCCAACGGCGGTAATCGAGCACGTTATCCAGCGGGTCGGTAAAGGAATACACCTTCACCTCGCCACGTACGCCATGCACCGAGAAAATCTTGCCGAGAACGATGAGATCCTCGGCCTGTGCCGGCGTCGTGCTCATAAAGTTGCTTAGGCAGCAGCCTTGGCAGCTTCCTTCAGCAGCTGAGCAACGCGCTCAGACGGCTGGGCGCCCTGGCTCAGCCAGTAGGTGGCGCGCTCCTGGTTCACGGAGAGCTTCACTTCAGCACCCGAGGCGACCGGGTTGAAGAAGCCGATACGCTCTACGAAGCGACCGTCGCGCGCATTGCGGCTGTTGGTCACGGTCAGGTGATAGAAGGGGCGCTTCTTGGAGCCGCCACGAGCAAGACGGATGGTTACCATTGAACTTCGTTCCTATAGTCGGTGCTTTTCAAGCTGTGCACACACATGGGCCATGGGCCCGAAAGGCCGTATATTCTAAGGATTATCCGGCCGATTGCAAATCTCTTTTGCGAGCCACCTGTCGGTGGCCGCTGCAAGCCACAGGTTTCAAGCCACCAGGCGCTCAAGAGCCACCCGCCGGCCATCGCCTCGCGCGCCTTTCAATCACATCTTCGGCATGCCGCCGCCGGGGAACATGCCACCCATGCCGCGCATCATCTTGGCCATGCCGCCCTTGGCGGTGACCTTCTTCATCATCTTCTGCATCTGCTTGTGCTGCTTGATGAGGCGGCCGACATCCTGCACCTGGGTGCCGGAGCCGAGCGCGATGCGGCGCTTGCGCGAGCCACTGATGACTTCCGGGTCGCGGCGCTCGGCGGGGGTCATCGAGTTGATGATGGCCTCCATCTGCTTGAACTGCTTCTCCGCCGCGCCCTGGGCGTTGCCCATCTGCGCCAGGTTGACGCCACCGAGCATCGGCAGCTTGTCCATGAGGCCGCCCAGGCCGCCCATGTTCTTCATCTGCTGCAGCTGGTCACGGAAGTCCTCGAGGTCGAAGCCCTTGCCCTTCTTGATCTTCTTCGCGAGCTTCTCGGCCTTGTCGCGATCCATGTTCTGCTCGGCCTGCTCGATCAGGCTGAGCACGTCACCCATGCCGAGGATGCGCGAGGCGATGCGGTCCGGATGGAAGGGATCGAGCGCTTCGCTCTTCTCGCCCATGCCGAGGAACTTGATCGGCTTGCCGGTGATGGCGCGCACCGACAGCGCGGCACCGCCACGGGCGTCACCGTCGACCTTGGTCAGCACGACACCGGTCAGCGGCAGCGCCTCGCCGAAGGCCTTGGCGGTGTTGGCGGCGTCCTGGCCGGTCATGGCGTCGACCACGAACAGCGTCTCGACGGGCTTGATCGCGGCATGCAGCGCCTGGATCTCGGCCATCATCTCGCCGTCGATGTGCAGGCGACCGGCGGTGTCCACCAGCACCACGTCGATGAATTTCAGCTTGGCCTCGCGGATCGCCGCCTCGGCGATGTCCACCGGCTTCTGGCTGATGTCGGAGGGGAAGAAGGTCACGCCGATATCGGCGGCCAGGGTTTCCAGCTGCTTGATCGCCGCGGGACGGTAGACGTCGGCCGAGACCACCAGCACGGACTTCTTCTTGCGCTCCTTGAGGAAGCGCGCCAGCTTGCCGACGGTGGTGGTCTTGCCCGCGCCCTGCAGGCCGGCCATGAGCACGACGGCGGGCGGCGCGGCGGCCAGGGACAGGTCCTCGTTGGCCGCGCCCATCAGCTCGATCAGCTCGGCCTGGACGATCTTCACGAAAGCCTGGCCCGGCGTCAGGCTCTTCGACACCTCGGTGCCGACGGCGCGCTCCTTGACCTTGTTGACGAAGTCCTTGACCACCGGCAGGGCGACGTCGGCCTCGAGCAGGGCCATGCGGACTTCGCGCAGGGTGTCCTTGATGTTGTCCTCGGTCAGCTTGGCCTTGCCGGTGACATGGCGCAGCGTCTGTGAGAGGCGGTCTGTAAGATTTTCGAACATGCACGTTCCTTTCAGGTTCGTCCGAACCGAGGGTGAGCTTGCGGCAAGCGGCGGATTATAGCGAAGTGCGGGCTGCGCCGACACCGCCTGCGGTCTTTCGTGAGCGCCCCCATCTGTGCCAAACTCAGCGCCTTTCGGGCTTGCCTTACAAGGACTTATGCACCCTCTGCTGCCCAGCCTCCTGGCTGCCTTCCTCTACGCGGGCGCCACCACCTACCAGGGCCTGCGCCTTCGCCAGCGCGCCGCGCCGGACAAACGCCTGCTCGTGTCGCTCGGCGCCCTGGCACTCGTCGCCCACGCGTTCAGCCTATATATCCAGCTGATCACACCGGTGGGCCTGACCCTCGACTTCTTCAACGCCGCCAGCCTGATCGCCGCCGCCGTGATCCTCCTCACACTGCTGGCCATCTCGCGGATACCGGTGGAGAACCTGCTCCTGCTGCTTCTACCACTGGGGCTGCTGACGGTGCTCCTGGCCGCCTTCGCCCCCTCCGGGACGGTGCAGGCGATCGATGAGGAGCCCGGCATCCTGGCGCACATCCTGCTGTCGATCCTGGCCTACGGCATGCTCACCATCGCCGTGTTCCAGTCGCTGCTGCTGCTGCTCCAGGACCACCAGCTCAAGCACAAGCATCCCTCCGGGCTGATCCGCAACTTCCCGGCGCTGCAGACGATGGAGAGCCTGCTGTTCGGCTTCCTCTGGGCCGGCTGGGCCCTGCTGTCGCTGTCGCTGATCTCCGGCTGGCTGTTCGTCGAGAACCTGTTCGCCCAGCACCTGGCCCACAAGACCATCCTGTCGTGCATCGCCTGGGTGGTATTCGCCGTGCTGCTGTGGGGCCGCCACCAGTTGGGCTGGCGCGGACACAAGGCCATCCGCTGGACCCTGGCGGGCTTCTGCCTGCTGATGCTCGCCTACTTCGGCAGCAAGCTGGTCCGCGAATTCATCCTGCACATCTGAGATGCCCATCGACGGATTCACCGCCGGCCTGCTGCTCGGGCTGTTGCTCGCCTGCCTCGCCGGCTCGGTGCTGGCCTGGAGCCTGTCGCGCCGGCGCCGCCAGCCGGTGCAGGTCGACCCCGAAGCAACGCCACGCCTGCCCTCCACGCTGACCGAGGCCCTGCAACGCGTCACCATCGCCGCGATCATGGTCCCGCGCAGCGAGATCCAGGGCGTCGACATCAGCCAGCCGCCGGAGCGCATCCTCGAGCAGTTGCGCACCGCCACCCACACGCGCCTGCCGGTGTACCGCGAGGACATCAATCAGATCGAGGGCATCCTGCATATCCGCCAGGTCGCCCGCCTGCTGCCCCAGGACGGTGTCAGCGCCGAAGACCTGCTGGCGGCCTGCCGCGAGACCTACTTCGTGCCGGAAAGCACCCCGCTGCTCACGCAGCTGGTGAACTTCCAGAAGGAACAACGCCGCGTCGGCATCGTGGTCGACGAATACGGCGACGTGATCGGCCTGGTCAGCCTGGAGGACATCTTCCAGGAGCTGATCGGCGAGTTCGGCAGCCTTGATGACCTTGCCCCCAACCCGGCGATCCAGCCCCAGGAAGACGGCCGCTTCGAGCTGGACGGTTCCCTGCACCTGCGCGAACTCAACCGCGTGCTCGGCTGGCACCTGCCCTGCGAGGGGCCCAAGACCCTCAATGGCCTGATCACCGAAGCCCTGGAGCAGATTCCCGACGCCAGTGTGTGCCTGAAGATCGGCCCCTACCGCCTGGAGATCCTGCAGTCCGGCGAGAACCGCGTGCAGCGCGTGCTGGCCTGGCGCGCCTGAGCCTCCCACGGCCCTGGCCGAGGCCCCTTGCCGTGGTTTTCCAGCGCTTTCTATAATCCGCCCGGGCCCACCCCGCCCATCCGGCCGCCGCGGCTACCCGCCCACGCGCCACCGGCCAGCCAGCGGCCGCCTGAGAACCACCTGCCACGGCCCCACAGGCCCGTCCGCAGCCCGCAAGGCCCCTGATCCGGCGACCCGCCGTATCACCCCCTTCCCTCAGCACAACACGACAGCCACGAGATTACGTCGGGCCGTGATGGCCGCGACGACCGACAGGGGACCAACAGATGACCACCGCCACCTTGAGCGACAGCGCAGGCGCGCCAGCGGCCAATTCGCCAGCCCGCGTCGCCACCGCCAGCTTCATCGGCACCGCCATCGAGTTCTACGACTTCTATATCTACGCCACGGCTGCGGCCCTGGTGATCGGCCCGGTGTTCTTCCCGCAGACATCCGGCACCGCACAGATGCTCTCGGCCTTCCTCACCTTCGGCATCGCCTTCCTCGCCCGGCCACTGGGTTCGGCGCTGTTCGGCCACTTCGGCGACCGTATCGGGCGCAAGTCGACGCTGGTGGCCTCGCTGCTGCTGATGGGCGCCTCCACCACGCTGATCGGCGTACTGCCGGGCTACGACGCCATCGGTGCCTGGGCACCGATCCTGCTGTGCCTGTTGCGCTTCGGCCAGGGCCTGGGCCTGGGCGGTGAATGGGGCGGCGCAGCCCTGCTGGCCACCGAGAACGCCCCGCCCGGCAAGCGCGCCTGGTTCGGCATGTTCCCGCAACTCGGCCCGTCGATCGGCTTCCTCGCCGCCAATGGCCTGTTCCTCACCCTGGCCCTGAGCCTGAGCGACGAGCAGTTCCGCGCCTGGGGCTGGCGCATCCCCTTCCTGCTCAGCGCCGTATTGGTGCTGGTCGGCCTCTACGTGCGCCTGAAGCTGGCGGAGACGCCCGTCTTCGCCAAGGCCATGGCCCAGCAGGAGCGGGTGAAGATGCCGGTGATCGAAGCCTTCGGCAGCCACTGGCGCCCGATCGTCCTCGGCGCCCTGGCGATGGTGGTGTGCTACGCGCTGTTCTACATCTCCACCGTGTTCTCCCTCAGCCACGGCGTCGCCAGCCTCGGCTACAGCCGCGAAAGCTTCCTCGGCATGCTCTGCTTCGCGGTGCTGTTCATGGCGGCGGCCACCCCGCTCTCGGCCTGGCTGAGCGACCGCTTCGGGCGCAGGCCGGTGCTGATCGTGGGCTGCTCGCTGGCGATCCTCTCCGGCTTCGCCATGCAGCCACTGCTGACCCAGGGCTCGACCTTCTCGGTCACCCTGTTCCTCAGCATCGAACTGTTCCTGATGGGCGTGACCTTCGCCCCGATGGGGGCGCTGCTGCCGGAGCTGTTCCCCACCCACGTGCGCTACACCGGTGCCTCGGCGGCGTACAACCTCGGCGGCATCGTCGGGGCGTCGGTCGCGCCCTTCTTCGCCCAGAAGCTGGTGGCCATGGGCGGGCTCTCCTGGGTCGGCGGCTATGTATCGGCTGCGGCGGCGCTCAGCCTGCTGGCGGTGCTGTGCCTCAAGGAAACCCGCGACGGCGACCTCGGCGCGGTGCGCTGAAACCTCAGGCTCCTGCCGCTTCCTCGAGGAGTCGGCAGTCGGCCCGCCCCACCCTCCCCGCCCGCACGATCCACTCTGCCAGCAAACCGCCCCAGACACGACAGCCCAGCTGCGAGGGGTGGTAGCCGTCCATGGCCAGGAAATCCGCCTGCATGGCGATGGACGCGGCACAGTGCTCGGCGTCCAGCTCCTCGGCCAGCGTGCGCACCTGCTCATCGAGCAGCCGCGCGCGCCAGCCCAGCAGGCGACGCAGCAGCCAGGGCAAGGCGCTGAAGTGCTGCAGCGGCGGGACGGCTGCGAACACCACCTGGGTGCCGCGCTCGATGAAGGGTGACGCCAGCCGCCGCAGGGACTCGCGCCAGTCGCGGGTGGAGCTGAAGTGGGTGGTGTCGTTGACGCCGAAGACCAGCAGCAGCAGGTCCACGGGCTCGTTCCGCACCTGCGGCAGCAGGCGCTCGCAGGCCTCGCCCGCAGTGATGCCGTTCTCGCCACAGGCACGCCAGGCGACGGGGCGCTGCAACTGCTGTGAAAGAGCGGTCGCCAGTTGCCCCGGCAATGCCAGTTGCAGGCAGGAGACACCGACACCAGCGACCGTGGATTCGCCGATCAGCAAAACGCGCAGGGGCTCGCCCGGATAGTCCGCGCCCGCCAGCCCGTGGTCAGGACCGGCGGCGGGAGACAGGCGCAGGGCGGTGCGCCTGGTATACAGGGCCTGGGGCAGTACCAGGGGCATCAGCGCCAGCGCCGATGCCCACCAGAGCAACCCGGCCCCTCGGCTCACAGCTTGACGTCGACGGCCTGGGCCGCGCGGGTCGCCTTGGCGCGGGCCAGGTCGGTGGACTCGTCCCGGGCCAGGGCCACGCCGAGGCGGCGCTGGCCATCCACCGCCGGCTTGCCGAACAGGCGCAGAGCGGTGTCAGGCTCGGCGAGGGCGGCCGAGAGGTTGCCGAAGCTCATCTCGGTGGACTTGCCTTCCACCAGGATCACCGCCGAGGCGGACGGGCCCGACTGGCGGATCACCGGGATCGGCAGGCCGAGGATGGCACGGGCGTGCAGGGCGAACTCGGAGAGTTCCTGGGAGATCAGGGTGACCAGGCCGGTGTCGTGCGGGCGCGGCGACACTTCGCTGAACCATACCTGGTCCCCCTTGATGAACAGCTCCACGCCGAACAGCCCGCGACCACCGAGTGCCTCGGTCACGGCCTTGGCCACGCGCTCGGACTCGGCCAGGGCCTTGGGGCTCATCGCCTGGGGCTGCCAGGACTCGTGGTAGTCGCCCTTCACCTGGCGGTGGCCGATGGGTGCGCAGAAGGTGGTACCCCCGACGTGGCGCACGGTGAGCAGGGTGATTTCGTATTCGAAGTCGATGAAGCCCTCGACTATCACGCGGCCCTTGCCGGCACGGCCGCCTTCCTGGGCGTAGTCCCAGGCGTACTGCAGGTCGTCGTCGCTCTTGAGCACCGACTGGCCCTTGCCGGAGGAACTCATGATCGGCTTGACCACGCAGGGGTAGCCGACGCTGGCGACGGCGGCGCGGTAGTCCTCGAAAGTGTCGGCGAAGTGGTAGGGCGAGGTCGGCAGGCCCAGTTCCTCGGCCGCCAGGCGGCGGATGCCCTCGCGGTTCATGGTCAGCTGCGCGGCGCGGGCGGTGGGGATCACGGTGTAGCCTTCGGCCTCCAGCTCCACCAGGGTCGCGGTGGCGATGGCCTCGATCTCCGGCACGATGTAGTGCGGCTTCTCCAGCTCGATGACCCGGCGCAGGGCCTCGCCGTCGAGCATGCTGATGACGTGGCTGCGATGGGCGACCTGCATGGCCGGCGCGTTCTCGTAGCGATCGACGGCGATCACCTCGACGCCCAGGCGCTGTAGCTCGATCACCACTTCCTTGCCCAGCTCGCCAGAGCCGCAAAGCAGTACACGGGTCGCGCTCGGCGACAGCGGGGTTCCAATACGGGGCATCGGTGTTTCCTCGAAAGATGAAAGGTATTCACGCGGCCGGCGACCGAGGGCCGCCGGCTTCTTCAATGGGGCTGGATCAGGAACTGGCCACCGGCCCGCGCGCGCTCCATGCAGCGCACCAGCACCTCGCGGCGCTCGGTGTTGTCCATGCGGCCCCAGCGGGTGATCTCCTCGACGCTGCGTTGGCAGCCGGTGCAGATGTCGTCATCGTCCAGCGCGCAGACATGCACGCAGGGCGAGGCGACGGGGCGTTCGCGTTCCATCAGTCTTCCTGTTCGACCAGTTCCCGTGCATAACGCTGGGCGTTGTGCACGTAGTGAGCGGCGCTGCCCTCGAGCATCTTCTTCTGCTGCTCGGTCAGCTCGCGGACTATTTTACCGGGCGAGCCCATCACCAGCGAGCCGTCTGGGATTTCCTTGCCCTCGGGGATCAGGGCGTTGGCGCCGATGATGCAGTACTTGCCGATCCTGGCACCGTTGAGGATCACCGCGTTGATGCCGATGAGGCTGTAGTCGCCGACGGTGCAGCCGTGGAGCATGGCGTTGTGGCCGATGGTGACGCCTTTGCCGATGTTCAGCGGGAAGCCCATGTCGGTGTGCATGACGGTGCCATCCTGCACGTTGCTGTTCTCGCCGATATGGATGAGTTCGTTATCACCACGCAGCACGGCGCCGAACCAGACACTGGCTCCGGCATCCAGGCGGACCTTGCCGATCACCGCTGCGTCGGGGGCGATCCAGCTCTCGGGATGGGTTTCGACACGGGCATTGCCCAGGCGGTATTTCATCAGGCGCTCCTCGAAACGGGGCTCAGTTGAGTTTGACGAAGGTAGCCGGCGGCTCGCGCATCTCGATGCCGGCATCGAAGACCAGGTTGACCAGCTCCACCACCATGATCGCGGTGAGGCCCCAGATCTTGTACTGGCCGAACTGGTAGCTGGGCACGTACCAGCTCTGGCCGAGGTAGTCGATGCGGTGGGTCATCTCGCGCGGGTCGCTGCGGAAGAACTCCAGGGGCACGCTGAAGACCGAGTCGATCTCGCCGTCGTTGGCCTTGTACTCCACGTAGTCGGGCACGAAGCCGACGTAGGGCGTGACCTGGATGCCATGGCGCGAGACCAGGGTACTGAGCGGGCCGATGACCTCGACCAGGCCGGGCGGCAGGCCGATCTCCTCCTCCGCCTCGCGCAGGGCGGTGTGGATCAGGTCGCGGTCCTCGGGGTCGCGACGGCCACCTGGGAAGGCCACCTCGCCACCGTGGGTGGACAGGCCGCTGGCGCGCAGGGTGAGCACCAGCTCGGGTTCGGCGCTGCGGGTGATGGGCACCAGCACCGCCGCCTCGGGGAAGGAGCGGTCGGTCACCAGCGTCTTCGGGGAATAGCTCCGCACGCGGCGGTGCAGGTCATCCAACATGGATATTCTCGGCTTTTATTCTGCCGGGCATCATGGCACGAACCCGCAGGCCGCCCAACCCCCGAGCCGACGTTCGCAGCCCCCGTCCCGCTTGCCGTGGGGCCCCCAGCCGCGCCAAGATTGCGCCCTCGACCCCGAGGATTCCCGATGAAGTTCTGCAGCCAGTGCGGCGGCCCCGTGATCCAGCGCATCCCCGAAGGCGACAACCGCCTGCGCCATGTCTGCGAGCTATGCCACACCATTCATTACCTGAACCCGCGCATCGTCGCCGGCTGCGTGCCGGTCTGGGGCGAGCAGGTGCTGCTGTGCCGCCGCGCCATCGAGCCGCGCAAGGGCTACTGGACCCTGCCCGCCGGCTTCATGGAGAACGGCGAGACCATGGAACAGGCCGCCGCGCGTGAAACCGCCGAGGAAGCCTGCGCACGGGTACGCGACCTGCAGCTGTACACCCTGTTCGACCTGCCGCACATCAGCCAGGTCTACACCTTCTTCCTCGCCCAGCTGGTCGACCTGGACTTCGCCGCCGGCGAGGAAAGCCTCGAAGTGAAGCTGTTCCACGAACGTGACATCCCTTGGTCCGAGCTGGCTTTTCCGACTGTCGGACGTACCTTAGAATGCTACTTCGCCGACCGTATCGAGCAGGTCTATCCGGTCCGCAACGAGCCGTTGGCACCCTTGCTGGCCTACTACAAGAAAGCCTGAACGCACTGCCGAATTCGAACACTCTGGGGATGCTGTAGAAATGCGCTGGTTGCTCCTTGCCTTCATCTTTTGCTTTACCTCCCTGTCCCACGCCAGCGCCGCCCCCAGCCTCGAAGGCAAGGGCATCGACAAGGTGCTGGTGGTCAAATCCGAGCGCAAGTTGTTGCTGATGAACCGCGGCAACATCCTCAAGAGCTACCGCATCTCCCTGGGCAAGCAGCCCAAGGGGCCGAAATTGCGCGAAGGCGACCAGCGCACGCCCGAGGGCTTCTACTGGATCGACTGGCGCAAGACCAGCGACAAGTACAACCTGGCGATGCACATCTCCTACCCCAATGCCCGCGACTCCCTGCAGGCGCGCCAGAAGGGCGTGCCCGCCGGGGGCATGATCATGATCCACGGCACCCCGCTGGACGAGGAATACCCCGAGTGGTACTTCCACACCCTGGACTGGACCGAGGGCTGCATCGCCATGAAGAACGCCGACATGCGCGAGATATGGAACCTGGTGAAGGACGGCACGCTGATCGAGATCCGCCCCTGAGGGACCGAACGGCAGGCATGAAAAGGCGCCCCAGGGCGCCTTTTTTCATTCAGTTGTCCCGTCCTGAATAAGGTTTACACCTTCGCCCTTATTTCAGGAGAACCCCGATGGCAGAAGGTATCCGTCGCAGTCAGCGTGATTACACGCAGGCTTTTAAACTGGCAGTGGTCGATCAGGTCGAAAAAGGCGAAATGAGCTACAAGGAGGCTCAGGCTCGCTACGGCATCCAGGGCCGATCGACGGTGCTGGTGTGGTTACGCAAGCATGGCCGGCAGGACTGGAGTCAGGGAGCTTCCATTCGATCCGCCAGGAGCAAGCCGATGTCCGAACCCAACCTGCCACTGACGCCGGAGCAGCGCATCAAGGAGCTGGAGCAGCAGCTGGAAGTCATGAGCCAGAAGGCCCAGTTCTTCGAGGCGGTCGTGACTGTACTGAAGAACGACTACGGCGTATCCGTTGTAAAAAAGCGTCCCGGCAAGTCCTCACGCAAAGGCAAGTCCCGGCGCTGAGCGTTAGCAGGGCTTGCCAGTTCATGGGCTTGAGTCGCCAAGCCTATTACCAGCGCAACCGCTCGGCGGACCGGCGTTCCGAGCAAGATTCGCTGATTGCCCAGGTCGTGCGTGAGGTACGGATGCGGCAGCCCCGTCTGGGAACGCGCAAGTTGCATTTTTTGCTGCAGGATCAGGCCAGGATCGCGTTCCATGTGGGCCGGGATCGCCTGTTTAGGGTGCTGGCGGAGCATCGCCTGCTGGTCAAACCCAAGCGGGCGTATCACAAGACCACCCACAGCTTTCACCGGTTCTATCGTCATCCGAATCTGCTCAAGCCAGGGCCACAGCAGGTGTTGCCCTACGCCCCGGAACAGGTATGGGTGGCGGACATCACCTATTTGCCGAGCCAGAGCGGTCCGCTGTACCTGAGCCTGGTCACCGATGCCTATTCGCGCAAGATCGTCGGCCATCACGTCCACGACAGCCTGCATGCCGAGTCGGTGGCCCGAGCCTACAGCCAGGCGCTGCGGTACCGCACGACGCGGAATCCCCTGGTGCATCACTCCGACCGAGGCATCCAGTACTGCTCGGAG
Source organism: Pseudomonas sp. Pc102 (assembly GCF_018408275.1). Taxonomy (NCBI): domain Bacteria; kingdom Pseudomonadati; phylum Pseudomonadota; class Gammaproteobacteria; order Pseudomonadales; family Pseudomonadaceae; genus Pseudomonas; species Pseudomonas sp. Pc102. The sequence goes on from NZ_AP021905.1 coordinate 5,312,543, forward strand.
CTGTACCAGCGCCTGCACGCGCAGCACGGGGCAACCTGCTCGATGACCGATGGTTACGACTGTTACCAGAATGCGCTGGCTGAGCGCGTCAACGGCATCCTGAAGAACGAGTTGCTGGAGCACCCTCCCACCGACCTCGGACAGGCGCGCCGCATGGTGCGCGAAGCCGTCGATATCTATAACCGGGAGCGGCCTCACCTGGCTCTGAAATACAAAACACCCGATGCGGTACATCGGACGTTTTGAGGTCTGGAGCCTGGCCTGAAAGGTGTAAACCTATTTCAGGACTAGACAAGTGGTTCCCCGCGTGGGAGGATGGCGGGGAACAGCCCCGCACGCCGCGAGGGTGGGCGACTCAGAACACCAGGTCGGACAGGCGCCAGACCTCATAGGCCGGCGTCTCGTAGGGATGCGCCTGCTTGAGGGCGCGCACGGCATCGTGGATCAGCTCGTCGGCGACGACCATCTCCACCTTCCACTCGGACACATGCTCCACCCGGCCCACCTCGCCGATGAAGGGGTCGGCTTCGGCCAGGGGACGGAACTGGCCCTGGCCCAGGCTCTGCCAGCAGCAACTGTCATAGGCACCGATTCGGCCACCACCCGCCGCGAAGACCGCTTTCTTGACCGGCTCGAGATGGGACTCCGGAACGTAGAAGCACAGCTTGTACATCAATCACTCCACAGGCAATTACAGGCTGGACGCTAGTGGCCAGATGATGCCATCGGAAGATGGCACTTCGCCAATACTTTGTCGCGACCAGCGTCACGATACCGGCATTCGACTGGCTACCGGTCGAAGTGTTCAGCGCCGCCATAGAGCAGTTGGCCATAAGCGGGGCCGGCCTGAGCGCCCCGAGCGGAGCGCGATGGAGCCGGGACGAGCCAGGCTTGCGGTCAGCCGCCCTGCCAGAACCGACGCCACTTGTCCTTCAGCGAAGGCGCGGCGCGGGCGTGGCTGCCGTCGCAATACGGCAAGCGTTGCGACAGGCCGCAGCGGCAGAGGATGAGCAGTTGCTGGCGTTCGATGTGAAGCGAGAGGCCCTGCCGGCAGTCGCCTGGGCAATCGGGAAGCCGGGGCGAGTGCCCGCAGCGGCAAAGCAGGAGGGTGGCGCCGGGTTCGACCCGGCGCACCTCCGGTAGCGAAGCGCCCTCCCCCGTATCCGGAAGCGGGCGCTCGCCGGCGTCGTCAGTCGACCCAGACGCGGGCATTGCGGAACATGCGCAGCCAGCCGCCGTCTTCCTGCCACTCGTCAGGGCGCCAGGAGTTCTGCACGGCACGGAACACGCGCTCCGGGTGCGGCATCATGATGGTCACGCGACCATCGCGGCTGGTGAGGCCGGTGATGCCACGGGGCGAGCCGTTCGGGTTGGCCGGATAGCTCTCGGTGACCTTGCCGTGGTTGTCGACGAAGCGCATGGCCACGCAACCGGACAGGTCGGCTTCCAGCAGGGCTTCCTCGCTCTCGAACTCGGCATGGCCTTCGCCGTGGGCGATGGCGATGGGCATGCGCGAGCCGGCCATGCCGCGCAGGAAGATCGACGCCGACTCCTGCACCTGGACCATGGCCACGCGGGCCTCGAACTGCTCGGAGCGGTTGCGCACGAAGTGCGGCCAGAACTCGCTGCCCGGGATCAGCTCGTGCAGGTTGGACATCATCTGGCAACCGTTGCACACGCCGAGGGCGAAGCTGTCCTTGCGCTCGAAGAAGGCCTGGAAGCCGTCACGGGCACGGGCGTTGAACAGCACCGACTTGGCCCAGCCCTCACCGGCACCGAGCACGTCGCCGTAGGAGAAGCCGCCGCAGGCCACCAGGCCCTTGAACTCTTCCAGGCTGACGCGGCCGGCGAGGATGTCGCTCATGTGCACATCGATGGCGGCGAAGCCGGCACGGTCGAAGGCGGCCGCCATCTCGACCTGGCCGTTGACGCCCTGCTCACGCAGCACGGCGACCTTGGGACGCGCGCCCTTCTTTATATAGGGAGCGGCGATGTCCTGGTTGACATCGAAGCTGAGCTTCACCGACAGGCCGGGGTTGTCTTCGTCCAGCAGGACGTCGAACTCCTGGTCGGCACAGGCGGCGTTGTCGCGCAGGCGCTGGATCTGGTAGCTGGTCTCGGTCCACTGGCGCTGCAGCATGCGGCGCTCACCGGCGAACACCGGCTCGCCGTTGAAGGCGATGGCGACGTCGGCACCATTGACCGGCTGGCCGATGACGGCCACGCAGTCGCCCAGGCCGGCGGCGCTGAACTGGGCCAGCACTTCCGCGGTGGCGCCCTGCTGGACCTGGATGACCGCACCCAGCTCTTCGTTGAACAGCACGGCCGCCAGTTCGTCGGCGGAATCGGCCAGGGCATCGAGTTGCAGGTCGAGGCCGCAATGACCGGCGAAGGCCATTTCCAGCACGGTGGTCAGCAGGCCGCCGTCGGAACGGTCGTGGTAGGCCAGCAGCAGGCCATCCTGGTTCAGGCCCTGGATCACGGCGAAGAAGGCCTTGAGGTCTTCGGCATCGTCGACGTCCGGCACGGCCTGGCCGAGCTTGGCGTAGGTCTGGGCGAGGATCGAGCCACCCATGCGGTTCTGGCCACGGCCGAGGTCGACCAGGATCAGGTCGGTCTCGCCCTTGTCCAGGCGCAGTTGCGGGTTGAGGGTGCGGCGTACGTCCTGCACCGGGGCGAAGCCGGAGATCACCAGGGACAGGGGCGAGGTCACGGACTTGTCCACGCCCTCGTCCTGCCAGCGGGTCTTCATGGACATGGAGTCCTTGCCCACCGGGATGGTGATGCCCAGCGCCGGGCACAGCTCCATGCCCACGGCCTTGACCGTGTCGTACAGGCGCGCGTCCTCGCCCGGGTGGCCAGCGGCGGCCATCCAGTTGGCGGACAGGCGGATGTCGGAAATCTTCTCGATGCGTGCCGCCGCCAGGTTGGTGATGGTCTCGCCGACCGCCATGCGGCCCGAGGCCGGGGCGTCCAGCAGGGCCAGCGGGGTGCGCTCGCCCATGGCCATCGCCTCGCCGGTGTAGACGTCGAAGCTGGTGGCGGTGACGGCGCAGTCGGCCACCGGCACCTGCCACGGGCCGACCATCTGGTCGCGAGCCACGAGGCCGGTGATGGTGCGGTCGCCGATGGTGATCAGGAAGCTCTTGCTGGCCACGGCCGGGTGGTGCAGCACACGGCTGACCGCGTCGGCGATGTCGACACGGGCGGCGTCGAAGTCATCGCCCTGCTCGGCTTCGCGGGTCACGCTGCGGTGCATGCGCGGCGGCTTGCCCAGCAGGACGTTGAGCGGCATGTCCACCGGCTTGTTGCCGAAGTGGCTGTCGGCGACGGTCAGGTGCGGCTCCTCGATGGCCTCGCCGACCACCGCGAAGGGGCAGCGCTCGCGTTCGCAGATGGCCTTGAAGCGCTCGAAGTCGGCGGCGTCCACCGACATCACGTAGCGTTCCTGGGACTCGTTGCACCAGATTTCCAGCGGGCTCATGCCCGGCTCGTCGTTGGGCACGGCGCGCAGTTCGAAACGGCCGCCGCGGCCACCGTCGTTGATCAGTTCCGGCAGGGCGTTGGAAATGCCGCCGGCACCCACGTCATGGATGAACTTGATGGGGTTCTCGGCACCCAGCTGCCAGCAGCGGTCGATCACTTCCTGGCAACGGCGCTCCATTTCCGGGTTGTCGCGCTGCACGGAGGCGAAGTCCAGGTCGGCGGAACTGGCACCGGTGGCCATGGAGGAAGCGGCACCACCGCCCAGGCCGATGAGCATGGCCGGGCCACCGAGGACGATCAGCTTGGCGCCGACCGAGATCTCGCCTTTCTGCACGTGCTCGGCGCGGATGTTGCCCATGCCGCCGGCGAGCATGATCGGCTTGTGGTAGCCGCGCACTTCTTCACCGTGGGGGGTGTCGATGGCCTGCTCGAAGGTACGGAAGTAGCCGTTCAGCGCGGGACGGCCGAACTCGTTGTTGAACGCGGCGCCGCCCAGCGGGCCCTCGATCATGATGTCCAGCGCGGTGACGATGCGCTCGGGCTTGCCATAGGGCTTCTCCCAGGGCTGCTCGAAACCGGGGATCTGCAGGTTGGAGACGGTGAAGCCGGTCAGGCCCGCCTTGGGCTTGGCACCACGGCCGGTGGCCCCTTCGTCGCGGATCTCGCCGCCGGAGCCGGTGGAAGCACCGGGGAAGGGAGCGATGGCGGTCGGGTGGTTGTGGGTCTCCACCTTCATCAGGATGTGCACCGGCTCCTCGGTCGCGCCGTACTGGCGGGTTTCCGGGTTGGGGAAGAAGCGCCCGGCAGTGAAGCCCTCGATGACCGACGCGTTGTCCTTGTAGGCGGACAGCACGCCTTCGCGGTTCATCTCGTAGGTGTTCTTGATCATGCCGAACAGGCTCTTCTCCTGCGCCTGGCCGTCGATGTCCCAGCTGGCGTTGAAGATCTTGTGGCGGCAGTGCTCGGAGTTGGCCTGGGCGAACATCATCAGCTCGACGTCATGGGGGTTGCGCCCCATCTCGTTGAAGCTCTTCACCAGGTAGTCGATCTCGTCGTCGGCCAGGGCCAGGCCCAGCTCGACGTTGGCGCGGGCCAGGGCATCGCGGCCGCCGCCGAGGATGTCGACCACGGTCAGCGCCTTGGGCTGCGCGTGGCTGAACAGGCCCGAGGCCTCTTCCAGGGCGCCCAGCACCAGTTGGGTCATGCGGTCATGCAGCGCGCTGGCGATCAGTTGCGCCTCGGCGTCGGAGAACTGGCCGGCGACGTAGTAGGCGATGCCGCGCTCGATGCGCTCGATCTTGGCCAGGCCGCAGTTGCGGGCGATGTCGGTGGCCTTGCTCGACCAGGGCGAGATGGTGCCCAAGCGCGGCAGCACCAGGAACAGGCGGCCGGACGGCTCCTGCACCGGGACGCTGGGCCCGTACTTGAGCAGGCGCGCCAGGACCTTTTCCTCGTCGGCGGTAAGAACGCCGGTGACTTCGGCAAAGTGGGCGAACTCGGCGTAAAGACCGGTGACGGCGGGAACCTTCTGGGTCAGTTGCTCGAGCAGTTTGCCGTGGCGAAAGGCGGAAAGGGCGGGGGCACCGCGCAGGATCAACATCTTCTGGACAGCCTCTGGGAAGGGGTGTGCTTAGAGGCCGTGCATTCTAGCGCAAAGCGCCTGGTTCCGGCACCCGTGCCGTACCGCTCGAAGCGGCCTTCCGAGGAGCGGCAGGGCGAGCGCGCACCGGCCGCAAACGCCCACCCCCGGGGCCTGCAGCTAGCAGAGAAGATTTCCACTGTCGAGATATGGCAAGGATCGGGGTTTGCGTATACTGCGCCGATGTTCACCCCACCCGTGTTCCGCAAGCGTCGTGCCTTCTGGCTATTGGCGACCGGAATCCTCCTGCTGCTCGGAGGCTGCAAACAGCCGTCCACCCTCGAGCGCATTCAGGAGGAGGGTGTGCTACGCGTGGTCACCCGCAACAGCCCGGCCACCTATTTCCAGGACCGCAACGGCGAAACCGGCTTCGAGTACGAACTGGTGAAACGCTTCGCCGACGACCTGGGCGTCGAGCTGCAGATCGAGACGGCCGACAACCTCGACGACCTCTTCGCCCGCCTCGGCCAGGCCAATGGCCCGGTGCTCGCCGCCGCCGGCCTCGTGGCCAGCGATGCGCGCCAGCACGAGTCGCGCTTCTCCCACCCGTACCTGGAAGTCACGCCGCAGGTCATCTACCGCAATGGCGAGCGCCGCCCCACCCGCCCGGAAGACCTCGTCGGCCAGCGCATCCTGGTGCTCAAGGGCAGCAGCCATGCCGAGCAACTGGCCGCGCTCAAGGTGCAGTACCCGGAGCTGAAGTACGAGGAATCCGACGAAGTGGAGATCGTCGACCTGCTGCGCATGGTCGACGAAGGGCAGATCGACCTGACCCTGGTGGACTCCAACGAGCTGGCGATGAACCAGGTGTACTTCCCCAACGTGCGCGTCGCCTTCGACCTGGGCGATGCCAGCAACCTGGCCTGGGCCGTCGCGCCCGGCGAGGACGACAGCCTGCTCGACGAGGTCAACGGCTTCCTCGACAAGGCCAAGGAAAACGGCACCCTGCAGCGCCTCAAGGATCGCTACTACGGCCATGTCGACGTGCTCGGCTACGTCGGCGCCTACACCTTCGCCAAGCACCTGCAGCAGCGCCTACCCAAGTACGAGCAGCACTTCCGCCAGGCCTCCCAGGACAACCAGGTGGACTGGCGCCTGCTGGCCGCCATCGGCTACCAGGAATCCCTCTGGCAACCGACCGCCACCTCCAAGACCGGCGTGCGCGGCCTGATGATGCTGACCCAGGACACCGCCAAGGCCATGGGCGTGGCCAACCGCCTGGACCCCAAGCAGAGCATCGTCGGCGGCAGCAAGTACTTCGGCATGATCAAGCAGGGGCTGGCCGATGAGCTGGTGGAGCCGGACCGCACCTGGTTCGCCCTGGCCGCCTACAACATCGGCATCGCCCACCTGGGGGACGCGCGCAAGCTGGCCGAGGCCGAGGGCCTGAACCCGAACAAGTGGCTGGACGTGAAGCAGATGCTGCCGCGCCTGTCGCAGAAACAGTGGTACCGCAAGACCCGCTACGGCTATGCCCGTGGCGGCGAGACCGTGCACTTCGTGCAGAACATCCGCCGCTACTACGACATCCTCACCTGGGTGACCCAGCCGCAGATGGAAGGCTCGCAGGTGGCCGAGAGCAACCTGCACGTCCCCGGCATCGACAAGCGCAAACCCAGCGAAGACACCCCGCCGCTCTGACCGCGCACGACGCGTCCTTCAGCCCTTCAGCGAACGCCGCGCCCTGAAGAACTCGCTGAGGATCGCGCCGCACTCCCCCGCCAGCACCCCGCCCTCCACCAGCACCCGGTGGTTGAGGAAGTCCTGGGTGAAGAACTGGCCCCGGCTGATCGCCACGCCCGCCTTGGGCTCGGTGGCGCCATAGACCACGCGCGCTACCCGCGAATGGACGATGAGCCCGGCGCACATGCTGCAGGGCTCCAGGGTCACGTACAGCGTACTGCCCACCAGCCGATAGTTTTCCAGCGCCAGCGCCGCATCGCGGATGGCGACCATCTCGGCGTGGGCACTGGGGTCGTGCCGTGAGATCGGGCAGTTGAAGCCGCGCCCGATCACCCGGCCGTCCTGCACCAGCACCGCGCCGACCGGCACCTCGCCCAGGGCCGCGCCCTCTGCGGCGAGCGCCAGGGCCTCGCGCATGAAGTCCTCGTCACGGCTGCGGTCGACGATCATCGGCTGGCGCATCTCAGGCCACCTCGATCGCGGCCATCAGGCCGGTCTCCATGTGGTCGATGACGTGGCAGTGGAACATCCACACGCCGGGGTTATCGGCCACCAGGGCGATGCGCGCGGTCTCGTTCTTGCCCAGCAGGTAGGTGTCGGTGAAGTAGGGGACGATGTCCTTGCGGTCCGAGCCGATCACCTTGAAAGCCATGCCGTGCAGGTGGATCGGGTGCAGGTACTGGGCCATGTTGCGCAGCTCGAAGATGTAGTGGCCGCCCTTCTTCAACGTGGCGATGGGGCGATCGGCGCAGGTCTTGTCCTGGATGTCCCAGGCCTTGCCGTTGATCTGCCAGTAGTTGCTCGGCCGACCGGCGGCGCTGGTCAGGGTCGCCGCCCATTCGAACTTGAAGCTGAGGGTCTCGGCCTTCTCCAGGTCCGGCTCCGGCACCGGGTTGGCCGGCAGCGCGGGCGGCCAGTCGCCGGCCGGCTCCTGGCTCGCCACGCTCTTGAGCGTCGCCAGGCGCAGCGGCCCGTTGCGCAGCGGCAGTTCCTGGCCGGCGGCGGGCACCTTGAGCGCCAGCTCGATGCGCATGCCCGGGCCGAGCCAGTACTCCTTGCCCAGCTCGCGCGGTGCGATGGGGTGGCCGTCCAGGGAATAGATGCGCACCTCCGCGCCCGGCATGTTCAGCCGGTAGGTGATGGTGCTGTCGAGGTTCAGCACGCGCAGGCGCACCACCTGCCCGGCGGGCAGCTCCAGGGTCGGTGCCGGCGTGCCGTTGATGGTGGTCAGGCGCCCACGGGTGCCTTCGCGAGCTGCCTCGCGGGGCACGCTGAACTGGGTGAAGGCGCCCTCCTCGTCCACGTGCCAGGTCTTCAGGCTGAGCACGCGCTCGTGACGGAAGCCGCTGGGCTCGCGCTCCTCGACGATCAACGGGCCGACCAGGCCGCGCCCCAGCTGCTCGGCGCTGGACAGGTGCGGGTGGTACCAGAAGCTGCCGGCGTCATCGGTGCGGAAGCGGTAGTCGAAGTATTCGCCCGGCAGCACCGGCAGCTGCGAGACATAGGGCACGCCGTCCATCTCCAGGGGCAGGCGGATGCCGTGCCAGTGGATGGTGGTGGGCTCGTCGAGCTTGTTGATGAAGCGCACGCTCAGCCAGTCGCCCTGGCGTGAACGCAGCTCCACGCCCGGCGCCTGGCCGCCGTAGGCCCAGGCCGGGGTGACGTGGCCGGACACCAGTTCGAGGTCCAGCGGCGCGGCGATCAGCTCGTAGTCGTGGGTCTTGGCATCGAGGTTGCGGCCCAGCCAGTAGCGGGTGCCGCCGGCGCCGAGGCCGACCACGCCGAGGCCGACCAGGCCGCCGAGAATCTGTCTGCGGGTGAATGACACGGAATCCAGGCTCCTGTGAGTAATGCTTCGCGGGGCCATCAGGCGGTGCGTTGTCGCTCTGCGGCGACAGGAAGGGCCGGCCTGCATGGGCCGGCTCACGGGTGGCACATTCTGGCACAGCCCCCTTGCATCAGGGCAGCGCCGGGCCGTGGCCAGATGCCACAGCCGCCTAGCGGTTGCGCCCCAGGTAGGCGCGGGTGGTCAGCAGGTACACCGGCAGCCCGGAAACCAGCACGATCAGCGCGGCATAGGGCGCGGCGGCGGCGTACTCCAGGTTGGCGGTGTGCGACCACACGGCGGTGGCCAGGGTGTCCAGGCCGGTGGGGCCGAGGATCAGGGTGGCCGTCAGCTCCTTCATGCAGTCGAGGAACACCAGCACGAAACCGGCACCGATGGCCGGGAAGATGATCGGCAGGGTCACCCGGAAGAAGGCCCTGAGCGGCGTCTGCCCGAGGGTGCGCGCGGCCTCCTCCAGCTGCGGCGAGGCTTTCTCCAGCGCCACGCGGATCGGCGACTGGGCCATGGGCATGAACAGCAGGGCATAGGCCACCAGCAGCAGCAGCGTGGTCTGGTACAGCGCCGGCGCATAACCCAGGGCGAAGAACACCAGGGACAGCGCGATCACCAGCCCCGGCAACGCGTGCAGCAGGAAAGGCAGGCGCTCGGCCAGGCGCGCGAGACGCCCGTGGTAGCGCACCACCACCAGCCCCACCGGCAATGCCAGCAGGCAACTGATCAGCGCGCCGCCGAAGGACAGGTAGAGCGACGAACCCAGGGTGCGCAGGATATCCATCAGCGGGAAAGCGGCCGAGCTGCCCTCGTGGATCCAGAAGCCGAGCATGGCCAGCGGCGTGCCCGAGCCGACCACCACCAGCGCCACCAGCAGCGCCTGGATCGGCCAGTCCCACAGGCCCAGGCGCACCGGCGCGGTACGCCGCGCCACGCCTTGCCCGGTACGGGCGAAACCGCGCCCGCGCAGGCGCAGCTCCATGCCCATCATCAGCATGCACAGGGCCAGCAGCAGCGCCGAGAGCATCGCCGCGTTGGCGTTGCTGAATTCCAGCTCGAACTGCTGGTAGATGGCCGTGGTGAAGGTCTGGTAGCGCATGATCGACGGCGCGCCGAACTCCACCAGCATGTGCAGCGCCACCAGCAGCCCGGTGCCCATCAGGGTCGGGCGCAACAGCGGCAGGGTGACCCGCCAGAACACCTGGCGCCGGGTGTAGCCGAGCATGCGCGCGGACTCCTCCAGCGCCGGGTCGAGGTTGCGCAGGGTCGCCACCACCGGCAGGTAGATCAACGGGTACTTGGACAGGATCATCACCAGCGCCGTGCCGCCGAGGCCTTCGAACACCGGGCTGATGGAAATCCACGAGAAGCCGGCGACGAAGGCCGGGATCGCGAACGGCAGGCACAGCAGCACGTTCCACTGGCGACGCCAGCGCAGGTCGCTGCGTTCCACCAACCAGGCCAGGGCCAGGCCGAGCAGCACGCAACCGGCGGTCACCAGCACCATCAGCTTCATGGTGTTGGCCAGCAGGTGGAACACGAAGGGGCGCCACAGCAGCTGCCAGGCGGTGTGCCAGCCGGATTCCCAGCTGCGCACGGCGACGTAGAACAGGGGCAGCGCGGCGACCAGCAGCAAAGCCAGGACCGGCACCTGCAGCCAGATGGGCGGGGTGCGGCGACGGCGGCCGAAGGGTTTCGACGTGGAGGCCGCCAGGGCCGGGTCCAGGACTTCGGATTGCATCAGTTCAGCCCGACCTCGCGCTCCAGTTCCAGGGCGTCCTCGGCCAGGCCGATGTCGGCGGCGGTGAGCTTGGGCGGGCGCAGCTGGTCATAGGGCTTGAGCAGCGGGTCGGCCGGCACCTTCTGGTTCACCGGGTACTCGGCGGACTGGCTGAGGATGGCCTTCTGGCCCTCTTCGCTGAGCATGAAGGCGACGAACTGCTGGGCCTCCTTCGGGTGCTTGCTGGCCTTCACCACCGCCACGCCGGACACGCTGGCCAGGCCACCGGCATCGCCGTCGGCGAAGTAGTGCAGCTTGCTCTTGAGCTCGCCCTTCTCCTTCTTCAGGGCCATCCAGTAGTAGCTGTTGATCAGTGCGGCGGCGACTTCGCCGTTCTCCACCGCCTTCATGGCGATCACGTTGTTGGTGTAGGTGGAGCCGAAGGCCTTGAGGCCGGTCAACCACTCCTCGGCCTTCTCGCGGCCCTGGAGCTTGATGATCGCGGCCACCTGGCCGAGGAACTCACCGCTGCTGGGCACGAAGGCGATCTTGCCGCTCCACTCAGGGTCGGCCACCTCGAGCACGCTCTGCGGCAGGGGCTGGTCGCCCAGCTCCTCGGGGTTGTAGGCCAGCACGCGCACGCGCGAGGTGACGCCGATCCAGTTGCCGGCGGGGTCGGCGAACTGCGGCTCGACCTGCTTCAGGGCGCTGTCGTCCACCTTGGCCAGCAGGCCCTGGCCCGCCAGCTTGATCAGCGGCGGCGCCTCTTCGGTGTAGATGATGTCGGCGGGCGAGCGCTCGCCTTCCTCGGCGATCTGGTTGGCCAACTGGCCACCACCGCCCTTGCGGATGCGCACCTGGATGCCGGTGGCTTTGGTGAAGGCCTCGGCGACGGCCTTGCCGGTCGCTTCGTGCTGCCCGTTGTACAGAGTCAGGGTCACTGCGTCGTCGGCCCGGGCCACCATGGGCAGCAGCAGGCCGAGGGACAGAACACCCGCGCAGCAGGCGCGGGCCAACGCAGTTACGAGACGTGCCGACATAAGCCACTCCTATCAACTCAGCAATAATCGGAAACGATTATACGGACCAACTGCGCTTCATTCTCAAGAAAAGGCTGCGACAGGTTGCTGCGGCAGATGAGAGGAAGCCGGGGCAGATATGAAAAAGGCGCGGACCGCATGCGGTCCGCGCCTCCGACGCTTGCCTTCAGGCGCGCGCCGTCATTCCCACTCGATGGTCGCCGGTGGCTTGCTCGACACGTCGTAGGTGACGCGGGAGATGCCTTCGATCTCGTTGATGATGCGGTTGGAGACCTTCTCCAGCAGCTCGTAGGGCAGGTGCGCCCAGCGCGCGGTCATGAAGTCGATGGTTTCCACGGCACGCAGGGCGACGACCCAGGCGTAGCGACGGCCGTCACCGACCACGCCGACCGATTTCACCGGCTGGAACACCACGAAGGCCTGGCTGGTCTTGTGGTACCAGTCGAAGGCACGCAGCTCCTCGATGAAGATGTGGTCTGCGCGGCGCAGCAGGTCGGCGTACTCCTTCTTCACCTCGCCGAGGATGCGCACGCCCAGGCCCGGGCCCGGGAACGGGTGGCGGTAGACCATGTCGTAGGGCAGGCCCAGTTCGAGGCCGATCTTGCGCACCTCGTCCTTGAACAGCTCGCGCAGCGGCTCGACCAGCTCGAACTGCATGTCTTCCGGCAGGCCGCCGACGTTGTGGTGGGACTTGATCACGTGGGCCTTGCCGGTCTTGGCGCCAGCCGACTCGATCACGTCGGGATAGATGGTGCCCTGGGCGAGGAACTTCACGTCCTTGAGCTTGGTGGCTTCCTCGTCGAACACCTGGATGAAGGTGCGACCGATGATCTTGCGCTTCTCTTCCGGGTCGGAGACACCGGCCAGGCGGCCCAGGAACAGTTCCTCGGCGTTGGCGCGGATCACCTTGACGCCCATGTTCTCGGCGAACATGGCCATCACCTGGTCACCCTCGTGCAGGCGCAGCAGGCCATTGTCGACGAAGACGCAGGTCAGCTGGTCGCCGATGGCCTTGTGCAGCAGGGCCGCGACCACGGAGGAGTCGACACCGCCGGACAGGCCCAGCAGCACCTTGTTGCTGCCCACCTGGGCGCGCACGGTGGCGATGGCGTCGTTGACGATGTTGGAGGGGGTCCACAGGGCTTCGCAGCCGCAGATCTCCAGCACGAAGCGGGAGAGGATGCGACCGCCCTGCTTGGTGTGGGTCACTTCCGGGTGGAACTGCACGCCGTAGTAGGCGCGGCTGTCATCGGCCATGGCGGCGATCGGGCAGCTCGGGGTGCTGGCGAGGATGTGGAAACCCTCGGGCATGGCGGTGACCTTGTCGCCGTGGCTCATCCACACGTCGAGGCCGAGCACGCCGTCAGCGTCGACGTGATCTTCGATGCCGTCGAGCAGGCGGGCCTTGCCGACCACGTCGACACGGGCGTAGCCGAATTCACGCAGGTCGGAACCCTGGACCTTGCCGCCGAGCTGCTCGGCCATGGTCTGCATGCCGTAGCAGATGCCGAACAGCGGGACGTTGAGATCGAACACCGCCTGCGGCGCGCGCGGGCTGTTGGCCTCGTGCACCGACTCCGGGCCGCCGGCGAGGATGATGCCCTTCGGCGCGAAGGCGCGGATGGCATCGTTTTCCATGTCGAACGGGTGGATCTCGCAATACACGCCGATCTCGCGCACGCGGCGGGCGATCAGCTGGGTGTACTGGGAGCCGAAGTCGAGGATCAGGATGCGGTGGGCGTGGATATCTTGATTAGCCATGAGCTTTCCTTCGGAAAGAGCTTGAAGCTGAAAGCCAGAAGCTGGAAGTGCAGGGCGAAAGTCATGCTTCCGTCCTCCAGCTTCCAGCTTCCAGCACCTGTTACGCGGCCCCTTAACCTACGCGGTAGTTGGGCGCCTCTTTGGTGATCTGCACGTCATGCACATGGGACTCGGCCATGCCGGCACCGGTGATGCGCACGAACTCCGGCTTGGTGCGCATCTCCTCGATAGTGGCGCAGCCGGTGTAGCCCATGGAGGCGCGCAGGCCGCCCATCAGCTGGTGGACGATCGCGGACATGGCGCCCTTGTAGGGCACGCGGCCTTCGATGCCTTCCGGGACGAGCTTCTCGGCACCGGCCGAGGAGTCCTGGAAGTAGCGATCGGAAGAGCCCTGGGCCTGGGCCATCGCACCCAGCGAACCCATGCCGCGGTAGGCCTTGTAGGAACGGCCCTGGAACAGCTCGACCTCGCCCGGTGCCTCTTCGGTACCGGCCAGCATGGAGCCGATCATCACGGCCGAGGCGCCGGCAACGATGGCCTTGGACAGGTCGCCGGAGAAGCGGATGCCGCCGTCGGCGATCAGCGGGACGCCGGTGCCGGCCAGGGCGGCGGCGACGTTGGCGACCGCGGAGATCTGCGGCACGCCGACGCCGGCGACGATGCGGGTGGTGCAGATGGAGCCCGGGCCGATGCCGACCTTGACCGCATCGGCGCCCGCTTCGGCCAGGGCCTTGGCGGCTTCGCCGGTGGCGATGTTGCCGCCGATCACCTGGACTTCGGGGAAGGTCTGCTTGACCCAGCGGACGCGGTCGATCACGCCCTTGGAGTGGCCGTGGGCGGTGTCGACGATGATCACGTCGACGCCGGCGTTGACCAGCGCGGTGACGCGGTCACCGGTATCGGCGCCGGTACCGACGGCAGCGCCGACGCGCAGGCGACCCTGGTCGTCCTTGCTGGCCAGCGGGTAGGCCTTGGCTTTCTCGATGTCCTTGACGGTCATCATGCCCTTCAGGCTGAAGGCGTCGTCGACGATCAGGACCTTCTCGATGCGGTGCTTGTGCAGCAGCTCGCGGACGGTGTTCTTGTCGGCGCCCTCCTTGACGGTGACGAGGCGCTCCTTCGGCGTCATCACCTCGCGGACGCGGGCGTCCAGGCGGTTCTCGAAGCGCACGTCGCGGGAGGTGACGATGCCCACCAGGTCACCGTTGGACAGCACCGGCACGCCGGAGATGTTGTGCTGGCGGGTCAGCTCGAACAGGTCGCGCACGGTGGCGTCGGCCTCGATGGTGATCGGGTCCTTGACCACGCCGGCCTCGAACTTCTTCACCTTGCGGACCTCGGCGGCCTGCTGCTCGATGGTCATGTTCTTGTGGATGATGCCGATGCCGCCTTCCTGCGCCATGGCGATGGCCAGGCGGGCTTCGGTCACGGTGTCCATCGCAGCGGACAGCAGGGGGATGTTCAGTTCGATGCCGCGCGTCAGGCGGGTCTTGAGGCTGACGTCCTTCGGCAGGACCTCGGAATACCCCGGGATCAGGAGTACGTCGTCGAAGGTGAGGGCTTCTTGGCTGATGCGCAGCATGGCGGGGCTCCCAGGCGGGAAAATTGGAAGCGCGGCATTATATCTCAGCTGTGATGGCGCGCTCAATGCGGCTGTAGCACCGTCGAGCGCTGCCCGGGTACTTTTTTTGCAGGGCCTGGTTCTGCCGCGAGCCGGCCCCACGCAACGGGAGCCGGCGGCGCTCATGCCGCCAGGTAACGCCACACCAGCGCCATGCCGCTGCACAGCACCAACCAGGTGACCAGGCGCACGAAGGCCTCGCGGGAGAGACGCAGGGTCAGGCGCCGCCCTGTCCATAGTCCCAGCGCCATGGCCGGCAACAGGCACAGGGCGAGCAGCAGGATCTGCCGGTCGGCGTAGAGCCCCGCGATGACGAACAACCCCAGGCGCACCAGGGTGCTGCAGCCGATCAACGCGCTCTGGGTGGCCCGGATCTGCTCCTTGGCCTGCAGGCGGCCGCTCAGGTAGAGCGCATAAAGGAAGCCGCCACTGCCGAACAGCGCCCCGAAGGTGCCGCCGAAGACGCCGAAAGGCACCACCCAGAAGGGCTTCATCGGAGCCTGCCGCACCGGCTGCAGGAACAGCGACCAGATGGCATAGGCGCAGACGAACAGGCCGAACAGCAGCAT
This sequence comes from Pseudomonas sp. Pc102, assembly GCF_018408275.1. Taxonomy (NCBI): domain Bacteria; kingdom Pseudomonadati; phylum Pseudomonadota; class Gammaproteobacteria; order Pseudomonadales; family Pseudomonadaceae; genus Pseudomonas; species Pseudomonas sp. Pc102. The sequence goes on from NZ_AP021905.1 coordinate 5,327,899, forward strand.
CAGCAGTTCGGCATCCAGGTTCACCAGCCCGTAGGCACCGATGGCGCAGCCCAGCGCCATGCAGGGCAGCAACCGGCGCAGCTCGGTGCCGGCCACCGCGCGCCGGGCAGACAGCCAGCTACCGGCGGAGGCGACGAAATCCAGCAGCACCAGCAGCGGGATGATCCGCGCCATGGGCAGGCTGCCCACCAGCAGCGGCCCGGCCACCAGCGCCGTGCCGAAGCCGGCGATACCGAACACCACGTAGGCCAGGGCGATGGCGCCGGCGATCAACAACCAGTCGGTCGGCGAGAACGGCAGGAGGGCGAACAGGCTTGCGAAACTCATGGAACGGCGCTCGGCAGGGGAAGGCCTCCAATCTAGCGAGCGCAGCGGGCACGGGACCAATACAATCCACGCCCTCATCCCATCTCCAAAAAGCATGGTAGGAGCCTCCGTGATCTCATTACGACAACTGCGCACCTTCATCGCGATCGTCGAGAGCGGCAGCTTCAGCCGTGCCGCAGAACGCCTGTTCATCGCCCAGTCGGCCCTTAGCCGGCAGATGCGCGAGCTGGAGACCCACCTGGCCACCCCCTTGCTGGAGCGCGGCCCCCGCCAGGTCGAGCTGACACCGGCAGGGCGCGCCTTCCACCCATTGGCGCAACGGCTGCTGCAGGACCTGGAAGCCGCCGGCAACCTGGCCCGCCAGGTCGGCCAGGGCCAGCACGGCACCCTGCGCCTCAGCCATTCCAGCTCGGTCCCCCTGGCCGCACCGCTGCAGGCGCCCCTGCGCAGCTACCTGGACCTGCACCCGGGGGTGAACCTGGAAATCGTCCAGCAATCCTCCGAGCAACAGCTGGCCGACCTGCAGGAAGGCCGCCTGGATGTCTGCCTGCTGCGCCTGCCGGTGCTGCGCCAGTACCCCGGCCTCGCCCTGCAGCCGCTGTACCGCGAAGCCCTGCTGATCGCCGTCGCCGCCGACCATCCGCTGGCCGCCGAGGGACGCCCGGTCGCCCTCGCCCGCCTGGCGGACGAACCCTTCGTCTCGGTGCCGCACATGCAGCGCGGCGGCCTGAGCTACCGCGCCGCCGAGCTGTGCCTGCGCCAGGGCTTCTTCCCCCGCGCGGCCCGCGCCGTATCGCGCAAGACCAGCCAGCTGCAGCTGATCGAAGCCGGTATCGGCGTCGCCCTGGTACCGGCCTCGATGCGCGCCATCGCCCCGGCCGGGGTGCGCTTCCTGGCCCTGGCCGAGGCCGATTGCGACAGCGAGGTGGCCCTGGCCTGGCGCCATGGCGATAGCCCCCTGAGCCTGGGCCTGGTGGAACACTTCCGCCTGCAACTGGGCGAAGCCGATCCGTCGCCTCGAGGTTGACGGCGGCAGGCCGACGGTTAAGCTGCGCGGCCCCCGATCCATCGGAGCACCCCGTGGAAACCCGTCAGCTGATCCTCGTCCCGCAGATCTCCAGCGTGCCCGGCCATCACGCCCAGGCAGGCCGCATGCTGCGCTGGCTGGTCCGCCAGGACGTGGTCGAAGCCCTGCCCAGTGCCTTCGCTCGCGGCGGCAACCGCATGGTCCACGCCCTCGCGCCGGGGGCCCGCAAGGTCGCCGAACACCCCGGGCACGTGCCCCTGGGCCAGCCACGCACCGGCCTGGAGATCGTCGACAAGCGCTGCATCTATACCCCTGCGCGCGGTTTTCTCGGCGAGGCCGGCTGCCCGGACTGCCGCCGCGAGATCGGCGAGCCGCTGTTCGAAAGCCTGGAGAACTGGTGGCCGGGCGAGACCGACAACTTCACCTGCCCCGAATGTGGCTTCGAGGACGACATCAACGGCTTCCTCTTCCTCCAGCCCTGTGGCTTCTCCAACCTGGCGTTCATCTTCAATGGCTGCACCGAGGCCGGCTTCGATCGCGCCTTCCTCGCCGCCTTCGCCGATCGCCTCGGCTACCCCGTGCGCGTGGTGCGGGTGGAAGACTGAACCGCGCGCATTGAGCGCGGGCCTTCGCCGCCCGTATCATGCCGCCCATGTTCAAAGACCCCTTCCAACGGCTCGGCCTCGACCGCGAGGTGCTGACCGTCAGCCAGCTCAACCAGCGTGCCCGCCACCTGCTGGAGGACGTGTTCCCCCAGGTCTGGGTGGAAGGCGAGATCTCCAACCTGGCCAAGCCCGCTTCCGGCCACCTCTACTTCACCCTCAAGGACAGCCAGGCCCAGGTGCGCTGCGCGCTGTTCCGGCAGAACGCCGCCAAGGTGCGCCAGGCACTGCGTGACGGCCTGGCGGTGAAGGTGCGCGGCAAGGTCTCGCTGTTCGAGGGCCGTGGCGACTACCAGTTGATCGCCGACACCGTGGAGCCCGCCGGCGACGGCGCCCTGCGCCTGGCCTTCGAGGCACTGAAGGAAAAGCTCGCCGCCGAGGGCCTGTTCGACGCCGGGTCCAAGCGCCCGCTGCCCGTCCACCCGCAACGCATCGGCATCGTCAGCTCGCCCACGGGCGCGGTGATCCGCGACATCGTCAGCGTGTTCCGCCGCCGCGCCCCACAGGTGGAACTGACCCTGGTGCCCACCGCCGTGCAGGGCCGCGAGGCCACCGCGCAGATCGTCCGCGCCATCGAGCGGGCCGATGCCCAGGGCTTCGACGCGCTGATCCTCGCCCGTGGCGGCGGCTCGCTGGAAGACCTCTGGTGCTTCAACGAGGAAGCCGTGGCCCGCGCCGTGGCGGCCTGCCGTACCCCCATCGTCAGCGCCGTGGGTCACGAGACGGACGTCTCCATCGCCGACTTCGTCGCCGACGTCCGCGCGCCCACGCCCTCCGCTGCCGCCGAACTCCTGGCCCCGGACTCCAGCAACCTGCGCCAGCGCCTGGAGAGCCTGCAGCGACGCCTGGTGCTGCGCATGCAGCAACAGATCGCCCATCACCACCTGCGCGTCGATGGCCTGGCCCGTCGCCTGCGCCACCCGGGCGAGCGCCTGCGCCAGCAGGCCCAGCGCCTCGACGACCTGGAAATGCGCCTGCAGCGCGCCCTCGACCGCCAGCTGAGCACCCGTAGGGAACGCTTCGCGCGCCTGGAGACGCGCCTGGCCGCGCAACACCCCGGCCGCGCCCTGAGCCTGTTGCGCCAGCGCCTGGATAGCCTCGCCGCGCGCCTGCCCCGTGCGATGCAGGAAGGCCTCAAGGAACGCCGCCTGCAGCTGCAGAGCCAGGTGCAGACGCTCAATGTGGTCAGCCCGCTGGCGACCCTCGGCCGGGGCTACAGCATCCTGCTCGACGAGCGTGGCCAGGCCATCCGCAACGCCGCCCAGACCCGCCCCGGCCAGCGCCTCAAGGCCCGGCTGGGTGAGGGCGAGCTCGACGTGCGGGTCGAAGACAACCACCTCACCCCGGTCACCCTCTCCCTGCTGGATTGACAGATGCGCCTGCTGCTCGCCCTGCTCCTCGCCGTCACCCTCCCCGTCCAGGCCGAAGGCTTCATCAGCCGCCTGCTGAACAAACCGGTGCCCGGCGGCGTCGCCGTGGTGCAGCTGGGCCAGGGTGCCCAGGCACCGACGGCGCGCTTCCAGGACAAGCCGGTGCTGGTGGTCAAGGAGGAAGGCCGCGACTGGATCGCCATCGTCGGCATCCCGCTCGGCACCCCGGCCGGCACCCAGCAGGTGAAGGTGAACGATGGCCGCAGCCTGGCCTTCAGCGTCGGCAAGAAGCATTACAAGGAACAGCGCATCACCTTGAAGAACACCCGCCAGGTGAACCCACTGCCCGAGGACCTCAAGCGCATCGACCGCGAACTGGCCGAGCAGACCCGCGCCTACCGCAGCTTCACCCCGGGCACGCCGAGCAACCTGCTGTTCGACAAGCCGGTGAACGGGCCGCTCTCCAGCCCCTTCGGCCTGCGCCGCTTCTTCAATGGCGAGGAACGCAACCCGCATTCGGGCCTGGACTTCGCCGTGGGTGCCGGCACACCGATCAAGGCCCCGGCGGCAGGCAAGGTGGTGCTCATCGGCGACTACTTCTTCAACGGCAAGACGGTGTTCGTCGACCACGGCCAGGGGCTGATCAGCATGTTCTGCCACATGTCGAAGGTGGACGTGAAACTCGGCCAGCAGCTGCCGCGCGGCGGCGTGGTCGGGCGTGTCGGTGCCACCGGCCGGGCCACAGGGCCGCACATGCACTGGAACGTCAGCCTCAACGACGTACGCGTCGACCCGGCCATCTTCATCGGGGCCTTCAAGCCCTGACGACGGGCACGGGGCGACCCGAGCCCGGCGCCGCCATACAACTCCCCTTACAGACGCCGCCTGGGCCGTGCGGCGCATTTTTGCTAAGGTCCGCCAGCTCCGGAGGCCCGCCTCAACGGCCGGCCCGATCACACCGCTGACATGGAGCCGCATATGCCCCACGAGCTGGCAACCTGGATGGACTGGCTGAACGGCCACCCCGAACTCCTCACCCTCTGCGCCTCCACCCTGCTGGTGCTGGGCGCGTGGCTGGCCAACTGGATGGTCAAGCGCATCCTCGTGCGCGGCCTCTATCGCCTGGTCGCCACCGGTCTGAACGGCGGTGCGAAGCTGCAGGACCACGGCATGATCAAGCGCCTGGCCAACGTCGTGCCGGCCCTGGTGCTGGCCAGCGGGGTCAAGGTCATCCCGGGCCTGCCGACGTCCCTGGTGACGGTGGTCACCAATGTCTGCGCCGCCTTCATCATCCTCACCCTCGCCCTGGCCCTGAGCGCGGTGCTGGATATCGTCAACGGCCTCTACCAGCGCCGCCCCGACGCCCACCTGCGGCCGATCAAGGGCTACCTGCAGGTGCTGAAGATCGCCGTGTTCGCCATCGCCGCCATCCTCATGGTGGCCAGCCTGATCGACCGCTCGCCGCTGATCCTGCTCTCCGGCCTCGGCGCCATGGCCGCGGTGCTGATGCTGATCTTCCAGGACACCCTGCTATCGCTGGTGGCCAGCGTGCAGATCACCTCCAACGACATCATCCGCGTCGGTGACTGGGTGGAGATGCCCCAGCTCAACGCCGATGGTGATGTGATCGACATCGCCCTGCACACGGTGAAGGTGCAGAACTGGGACAAGACCATCACCACCATCCCCACCAAGCGCTTCATCACCGACTCGTTCAAGAACTGGCGCGGCATGCAGGAATCCGGCGGCCGGCGCATCAAGCGCAGCCTGTTCCTCGACCAGAACAGCGTGCACTTCCTCGATGCCGACGAACTGGCCCGGCTGCACCGCTTCCGCCTGCTCGACGGCTACCTCAAGGCCAAGGAGAGCGAGCTGCTCAGCTGGAACGCGCAACTGGACGAGTCCAGCCGCCTGCCGATCAACAGCCGCCAGTTGACCAACATCGGCACCTTCCGCGCCTACGTGGAGAACTACCTGCGCCACAGCGGCGACATCCGCCAGGACATGACCCTGCTGGTGCGGCAGATGGCGCCCACTGCCGACGGCCTGCCGCTGGAGCTCTACTGCTTCACCAGCACCACCGCCTGGGCGCGCTACGAGGCCATCCAGTCGGACATCTTCGACCACCTGCTGGCGATCCTCCCGGAGTTCGGCCTGCGCGTGTTCCAACACCCGAGCGGAGCCGACATGCGCGAGCTGCGGCTGCCCGCACAATCGCCACAGGCCACGCCCGCCGCAGCCTTCGACCACTCGTCGGGCTGAAACCGCAGCGGCATCAAGAAGCCAGTACGCCCGCCGATGCAGTGTCGATACCGGAATTTCCGGTAGTGCGAGCGAGAGACAGGATGCTGACGGTCAATACCAACATCGCCTCCTCGTTCACGCGAAGACAGTTGAGCACCACGGACAATGCACTGGGCAAGACCTTGCAGCGCCTGTCGACCGGCCAGCGCATCAACAGCGCCAAGGACGACGCCGCCGGCCTGCAGATCTCCAATGCCCTGACATCCCAGGTGCGCGGGCTCAACGTCGCCACGCGGAACGCGAATGACGGCATGTCGATGCTGCAGGTGGGGGAAGGTGCGCTGCAAAGCGTGACGTCCGCGCTGCAGCGCATCCGCACGCTCGGCCTGCAGGCCATGAACGGCTCCAACTCCGAGACCGACCGCGCCGCACTGAACCAGGAGGCGCAGAAGCTCCTGGAGGAGATCAACCGGGTCAACGAGACCACCACCTTCGGTGGCCGCAAGATCTTCAGCCAGGACAGCGGCTCGCAGCTGGGCAAGCTCGACGAGCGCGCGGTGCTCAATTCGCTCAAGGGCTTCTGGATCAGCGAGGGCGAGCAGCGCGTCTTCGACGCCTACGGGATCAAGGCCGACGGCGCCACGCTGAAGATCACCCTGAGCAACGACCCGTCCAGCACCACCCTGGCCTCGGTCGCAGGTTCCCCCGGCGCCGGTGGCAAGTACTACAACCAGGTGCTCGACGTGAACATGGCCTACTTCGATGGGTCGAGCCTGCCCAACGGCGGCAACAACCCCGGCCAGTACACCGACCGCGTCCTCGCCCACGAGATGACCCACGCGGTGATGGGCCGGGCGATGAACTTCAACGCCCTGCCCGGCTGGTTCAAGGAAGGCACGGCGGAGGCGGTGCAGGGTGCCGACGAGCGCCTGCGCAGCGACATCGCCGCCAGCAGCATCGGCGCGGTGGTCGGCGCCTTCGGCGGCATCGGCAGCAGCGCCGGCTATTCCGCCTCCTACGCCGCGGTGCGCTACATGCACGCGCAGATCAAGGCCGCCGGCGGCAACGGCATCAAGGACGTGATGCAGTACCTGGCCGGCCACGCCAACTCCACCCTCGACGACGCCCTGGCCAACGCCAGCCATGGCGCCTTCGCCAGCGCCGCCGACTTCGGCACCCAGTTCTCCGCCAATGGCGCGGCCTTCATCGCCGGGATGGACCTGACCAACGAGGACACCGGCGCCATCGGCGGCTTCGATGCCGACGGCGGCGATGTGCTCACCGCCGAGGACGTGTTGCCCAACCGCGGCACCGGTACGCCCGGCTCCCTGGGCTTCAAGCTGGAAGAGCCCAAGCTGTTCGATGCCAACGCCACCGGTGGAGGCGTGCAGACCTCGCTGCAGGTCGGCGCCAACGCCTGGGAAACCATCGACGTCGGCCTCGCCTCCTTCAACACCGGAGCGATGGCGCTGAACAACGTCAACCTGATCAAGACCCCGGGCCTCGCGGTGATGGACATCGACGACGCCCTCGCCTACGTGGACCGCCAGCGTGCGTACATGGGCGCCATCCAGAACCGCCTGGACAACACGGTCAGCAACCTGCAGAACATCTCCGAGAACGCCAGCGCCAGCCGCTCGCGCATCACCGATGCCGACTTCGCCGCCGAATCGGCCACCCTCGCCTCGAAGCAGATCCTCCGGCAGGCGGCGCAGAGCATGCTGGTGCAAGCCAACCAGATGCCCCAGGCCGTACTCTCGCTCCTGGGCTGACGCGCAATTCCCGCTACATTTCGCCGCTACCCGAGCAAAAAACCATCGCTCAGATCCGACCAACGCACGAAATCACCAATTTTCCGACAAGCCTTGCCATATTCAACCCAAGCCAATAGGGTTGTCGGCATGAAAACCGCTCACACCCTCATCCTCCTGCGCCAACACGCCTGCCTACGCCTGGTCAGCCCACGACTGCGTAGCTGAATCGCGACGCCCCGCTCCACCCCGCATTTCATTTGGCCGGCCGCCGTCATCAGGCCCATCAGAACAAGGATTGCCCCATGAGCATGCTCAAAGACCCGTCTCGCAAATACCGCGCCTTCCCCGCCATCAACCTGCCCGACCGCACCTGGCCGTCGAAGACCATCACCGAGGTGCCGATCTGGTGCAGCTCCGACCTGCGCGACGGCAACCAGTCGCTGATCGAGCCGATGGACGCGCAGAAGAAGATGCGTTTCTTCAAGACCCTGGTGCAGGTGGGCCTGAAGGAAATCGAAGTGGCCTTCCCCTCCGCCTCGCAGACCGACTTCGACTTCGTCCGCGAACTGATCGAGAACGGCCATATCCCTGATGACGTGACCATCCAGGTGCTGACCCAGGCCCGCGAAGACCTGATCACCCGCACCTTCGAATCCCTGAAGGGCGCGAAGAAGGCCATCGTCCACGTCTACAACGCCACCGCGCCGTCCTTCCGCCGCATCGTCTTCAACCAGGACCGCCAGGGCGTGATCGACATCGCCACCGGCGCCGCCCGCCTGATCAAGCAGCTCGCCGCCAGGCAGCCCGAGACCCAGTGGACGTTCCAGTACTCGCCGGAAATCTTCAGCTCCACCGAGCAGGACTTCTCCCTGGAGGTGTGCAACGCGGTGATCGACGTCTGGGAACCGACCCCGGCCAACAAGATCATCCTCAACCTGCCCGCCACCGTTGAGTGCGCCACGCCGAACGTCTACGCCGACCAGATCGAATGGTTCGGCCGCCACATCAACAAGCGCGACAGCGTGATCATCAGCCTGCACACCCACAACGACCGTGGCACCGGCGTGGCCGCCACCGAGTTGGGCCTGATGGCTGGCGCCGACCGCGTCGAAGGCTGCCTGTTCGGCAACGGCGAGCGCACCGGCAACGTCGACCTGGTGACCCTGGCGCTGAACATGTACACCCAGGGCCTGCACCCGAAGCTGGACTTCTCCGACATCGACGCCGTGCGCAAGGTGGTCGAGGAGTGCAACCAGCTGCCGGTCCATCCGCGCCACCCCTACGTGGGTGACCTGGTGCACACCGCCTTCTCCGGCTCCCACCAGGACGCCATCCGCAAGGGCTTCGCCCAGCAGCAGGACGGCGCGCTCTGGGAAGTGCCCTACCTGCCGATCGACCCGGCCGATATCGGCCGCAGCTACGAGGCGGTCATCCGCGTCAACAGCCAGTCGGGCAAGGGCGGCATCACCTTCCTCCTGGAGCAGGAGTACGGCATCAGCCTGCCGCGCCGCATGCAGATCGAGTTCAGCCAGGTGGTGCAGCGCGAGACCGATCGCCTCGGCCTCGAAATGACCGCCGAGCAGATCTACAAGCTGCTCGACAGCGAGTACCTGCAGGCCACCACGCCCTACACCCTGAAAGGCCATCGCCTGCAGGAAGAGAACGGCACCAGCGCGGTGGACATCGAAGTCCAGGTCAAGGGCGAGACCCAGCACCTGCGCGGCATGGGCAAGGGTCCGCTGGAGGCCCTGGTGGCCAGCCTGCCGGTGAAGGTGGAGATCATGGACTACTCCGAGCACGCCATCGGTGGCGGCGCCAACGCCAAGGCCGCCGCCTATATCGAGCTGCGCCTGGAAGGGGGCCGCGCGCTGCACGGCATCGGCATCGACGAGAACATCACCACCGCCAGCTTCCGGGCCTTGTTCAGCGCCCTCAACCGCGCCCTGAGCCAGACCGAAGCCGAAGCGGCCTGAGGCTCGCTACGAAAAGAAAACCCCGCCTCGGCGGGGTTTTCCTTTTGTGGCAGGACGAGCGTCGGCTACCCCTGCTGCTGCCAGTGGCAGCGGCCCCAGGCGCACATCGCCTCCAGCACCGGCTGCAGGCTCGCGCCGTGCTCGGTGAGGCGGTACTCCACACGCGGCGGCACCTCGGCGAACACGGTGCGCGAGAGCACGCCGTCATGCTCCAGCTCGCGCAGCTGCTGGGTCAGCATCTTCTCGGTGATGCCCGGTACGCGGCGCTTGAGCTCGGAGAAGCGCAGCGCCTCCTTCATCAGGTGATAAACCAGCAGCGACTTCCACTTGCCGCCGATCACGTCCAGCGTCACCTCCACCGGCGTGTTGTAGACCTTGTCGCCCGAAACCAGGCGCTTGGTTTCGGTGGTGATCGGCTCGTGCTCGCTCACATTGCTTACCCATCAGTAAGTGACTGCTGGAATCGTACGTACTTGTCAGCCAGATTGCCACCGGCATAATCGACCGCCACATTCATGCCGAATGCAGCCGATGGAGATCGAACCGATGACCACACGCAACCTGTTCCAGCCCACCCGCCTGGGCAGCCTCGAGCTTCCCAACGCGGTGGTGATGGCGCCCCTCACCCGCCAGCGCAGCCTGCAACCCGGCAACATCCCCAGCGAACTCAACGCCACCTATTACGCCCAGCGCGCCAGCGCCGGCCTGATCATCAGCGAGGCCACCCAGGTCTGCCCCGAAGGCCAGGGCTACGCCTGGACTCCCGGCATCCACAGCGCCGAGCAGGTCGAGGGCTGGAAGAAGGTCACCCGTGCGGTGCACGACGAGGGCGGCCGCATCGTCCTGCAACTCTGGCACGTGGGGCGCATCTCCCACCCGCTGCTGCAGCCGGGCGGCGTCGATCCCGTCGCCCCGTCCGCCATCCAGGCCAAGGCCGACTGCTATGTGCAGGAAGCCGATGGCAGCCACCACCGCGAGCCCACCGCCAAGCCGCGCGCCCTGGCGCTCGATGAAATTCCCGGCGTGGTCGCCGCCTACGCCCAGGGTGCGGCCAACGCCCTGCGAGCCGGCTTCGACGGCGTCGAAGTGCACGCGGCCAACGGCTACCTGCTGGACCAGTTCCTCTGCTCCGGCAGCAACCAGCGCACCGATACCTACGGCGGCTCCGCGGCCAACCGCGCGCGCCTGGTACTGCAGGTGGTCGATGCCGTGATCGCCACCACCGGCGACAGCGGCCGCGTGGGCGTGCGCATCTCGCCGATGGGCACCTTCGGCGACATCAGCGACGCCAACCCGCGCGAGACCTTCGGCTACCTGGTGGAGCAACTGAACAGCCGCAACCTCGCCTACCTGCACATCAACAAGCCGGACTGGCTGGGCGGCACCTTCGAGGGCTTCGACGACCTGCTGCGCGAACTGCGCGACCGCTACCAGGGCAGGATCATCCTCGCCGGCGGCCTGGACAGCGGCAGTGCCGAGCAGGCCCTGGCCAGCGGCCTCGCCGATGCCGTGGCCTTCGGCCGGCCCTACATCGCCAACCCCGACCTGGTCGAGCGCTTGCGCCAGGGCGCCGCTCTCAACCAGCCGGACGCCAACACCTTCTACGGCGGCGCCGAAGCCGGCTATACCGACTACCCGACGCTGGGGTGACGGGCGCAGGAACGAAAACGCCGGGCATCGCCCGGCGTTTTTCATGGCAGCGGCTCAGACGAGCCCGAACAGCAGCAGGATCGGCACCAGGGCGACGATGAACGCCAGCATGAACAGCAGGCCGACCCCCACGCTCCGCCACAACGAGAAGAACGCGCCACTGGCGGCCTTGTGCCGATCCAGTTGCGTGCCGAACAACTGCCGCGCATAGGCGTTCATCGCCATCACCTGGACCACGCCGAAGACGATGGCGGGGACGTTCTCCGGCAACAGTGCACCGGCGACGATTATCGCGATGAAGAAGCCGATCGAGACGGCCCACAGCTTCCCGGTCTCGCCACCCCGGCCCATGGCCTTGAGGTTGGCGGCGGTGACATAGGCCCCGGCCAGTGGCGTGCCGAAGAAGGTGGCCAGGCCGACGCCGGGGATGCTGTAGAGGCGCAGGTGCTCGCTGCCGGTCTTCGGTGCGAGCAACTCGGCGGTGGGGGTCTGGAAGGGGTTTTCGGCTTCCGTGCTCATGTCGGGCTCCTTGAGGCAACGCAGAAGAGAGAGGCAGGACCGCCATGATACGGAGCCGCCCGGCAACCGGCGACCCCGCATGAACGACGGCCAGCAGCAGCCGGCCGCCAGGTCCGTCAGTTGCAGGCGCCCTCGTCGCGCCAGACCTTGCCGCTACCGTCCGGGCCGGTGAACTCGGGCTTGCCCGGCTCGGAACCGCGGTTCCACCAGCGTGCGGTGTAGAGACGGCCCCCGCGGGTCGCCTCGCTACCTTCCCAGTAGGCCTCGCCAGCGCTCCACGGTTTGGCGCAGCTGGTACCCGGCTGCTCGCTGGCCTGGGCGCCGACCTTCACATCGTGGGTGCGCGTGGCCTCTTTCTGCCCGTTGCCCAGGGTCAGGGTGAAGCGGTAGGACACATCCTTGTCCTGCGTCGGCGCCACGAACGTCAGGTTGGCACCGCTCGCCTTGAAGGGAACCTGCGGGCTCACCCCCCAGCGGTAGGTCAACGGCAGGCCGGCCGGATCGGTCGAGGCGGCGGCACTCAGGCGGACCTCGCTGCCTGCAACGGCAGTAGAAGGCCCGGAGATGTGCGCCACGGGCGGCAGCACGGCTGGAGGGGTGGAAGGCGTCTCGTTGCTGGCACCACTGCAGGCCCCCAGGTCCCGCCAGACCTTGCCGCTGCCATCCGGCCCGGTAGACGCCGGGTTACCCGGCTCGCTACCCCGGGTCCACCAGCGCGCCTCATAAGCGCGCCCCTTCCTCTGCACCTTGCTGCCCGACACGTAGTCGGAGGTCGCGCTCCACTCGGGATGGCAGGTCGGTGAACTCGCGATGCCGGCCTTCACCAGCACCGGATGGGTCTTGCGCACCGTGTGCTTGCCGTTGCTCACAGCCAGCTCGAAGGTGTAGCGGGTGTCCCTGTCGAGCGCCGGTGCCTTGAAAGAGACCCGTGGGCCGTCATAGGTGAAGTCCAGCCTGGGCGAGGCCGACCAGGTGTAGCTGAGCACGCTGCCTTGCGGGTCGCTGGAGGCGGAGGCATCCAGCCGGACCGTGTCGCCGGCGCTGGCGGATGCCGGGCCGGCGATCTGGGCTACCGGCGGCAAGAAGGTGGCGACCGGTTTCAGGCTGGCCAGCTTGACCAGGTTGTCTGCGCTGAACTGGCCCTCGGCCAACAGGGTCCAGTCGCCGTCGGGCCGGTCGCTGGCATGCACTTCGTAATCCTTGATATTGCCGAAGAGGCCGTTGGCCTGGCGCGGCAGGTAGTGCAGCTGGGAAAAGCGCTCGCGCGCGCCAAGATCGATGACGAAGTCGTACGGATAGCGCTCCTTGGACGAGGAATACCAGTAGGTACCGCTCCCCCCGTCGATGGCGTTCTCAGGCTTGTAGCCCTTGGACGAGATCACCCGCCATTGCTCGCGGGGCAACGAGCGCCCATCGGCCCTGGCCAGGTGGAGCTCGGCGATGCTGGCGGCGTTGCCCCCCTCTATCGCCGACTTGGCGACCAGACGCAGGTAACGCGCCTCGACCGTGTCCTGCTGCCTCGCGAACGCATGGCCCTCGAGAACCTGGTCGGTCGCCGTACGGTTGTCCTGCACCCTCATGGCCAGGTACCAGCGCCCGGGCCTTGGGTCCTTGACGCCCAGGGCCACGCCAGCCGCCATGATCGAACGCTCGTCGAACTGCGTGGCGGTCGGCTGCTGGCCATAACGGAGGTAGAGCTGGATGCGACCGTGTATCTCGTGATCCGCACCATGGTTGGCGGTGAACGCCAGGCGCTCGGTACCTGCCGGCACATCGATGGGGAAGTGCCGCCATTCGTTCCTGCCGAGCGTGACGCGCTCTTCCAGGAACCGGGTGGCACGCTCGGTTTCCAGAGGCACCACCGAGGGGCTGTAGGCGGACATGCGCGCGCTGTTCTCACGCCAGAGGCGGGCGACGTCGGCCATTTCCGGATGCCCCAGGGGCACGCCCTGCCGATCCCTCAGATCCGGGTTGGAGAAGTAGTTGACCTGGTTGCCGCACATGATGGTCCCGACACGACCGTTGTGATAGCCGTAGTGGTGGCCATCGCCTTCCGGGCAGTGGTTGGCACCGATGTTGTGCCCGACTTCGTGGCGGAACGTGGTGGGCGAGGTGATCACGTTGATGGAGTAGCGGCCCCGGATGTTGCCCCAACCCAGCATGGTGTCCTCGCCCGGGATGCCTCTGAAGAAGCCGGTGACCAGGTCGGGCCCGTACTGGCGCATGCCGTCGGCGAACAGCGCGTTCAGCTTGTGGAGCGTTTCCCGGGTGATGGCATGTTCGCCGTCGATCACCTGGGTGCCCACGAGGCGGAGGCGCACGCCCTCGACCCTGGAGTTCTTCAGCGCCAGGTTGACCGAGGCGATCTGCGCCAGTGCATAGGCCTCGTGGTCGCCGATGTACTCGACGGCATTGCGCGAGAACCCGGCCAGGACGTCGACGACGACCTCCCCCTCGGCGTTGCGATCGATCAGGAAGCTGCGAGCCCCTGAAAAGGACTCCACTGCCTGGGGCAGGTCGGCGTCCGCATCCTCGACGTAGTCACGCGAGGCAGGGGGATGGGTGTGACTTGCGTCGTGGCGCGTGAGGGTCTGCCTTCCCGACGCGTCACCCCGGATGACGATGTTGGACTCGGGCAGCAGGGCCACGAAACTGCCGTCCTCGCGGGCGACCACGATGACGTCATCGACGGCCTGGAGTGCACGCGCGCCCGAGCCGGAGAATGCCCCGCCGGTGTAGACCTTCAGGTCACCGAATGCCTCGGCGCCATCCAGGGCCAGGCCGGACAGGCTGAGCCCCGTGACACTGCGCAGCTGTTCGGTGCCACTGGGCGTAACGGCGCTCAAGGCCCGCACGGACGTGAGGCTGGGAAGTTCGATGAAATGCCCCGTCTGGGTGCCCAGCACGTGAGCGGCGGGAGCGTCGGTCGGGGAATGGCCCGAGTGGGCCTGGGCGGACAGGGGCAACAAAGCCGCCAGGCCAAGGCTGGCGATCCAGGTGCGAGTGGAACGACTGAGTGGATTCAAGCGGAACGTCGGCATGGAAAAATCCTGGTCAGCAGCAAGCCCCTGCGAATGCTTCACAGTGCAGCGAGCCAAGGGATTGATGGAGCGTGTTGTTGCCGGCGCGGCCATGCTAGGGGCAAGGCACGGGGAAAGGAAAAAAACGCAGCGCAATTCAGACGCGTCCTAGGCTCCGGACAAAGAGCAGACGGCGTCGAGGAGAGTTTGGAGCCGATCCATTGGCTGGACGGCCAGGAGGTGACCCCCACCGGCAGCCGGCAGGGGCGCAGAAGGTTCGGACGCAGGAGCGGAACCCGGTGCCTCCGGGTTCCGGATGAGCGGGGGAATCAGGGGAGCAGTGCGAAGCCGTCCGCATCCAGGTGCGCGGGGAAGCGCTCGCGGTAACCGGCCAGGCCGCCGGCGGCGAGGGAAACCCGGAACACGCCGTCCCGCGCGCCGGCATCGAGCAGCGTCTCGCCCTGGAAGTCCAGGACCTGGCTGTCTCCGCTGTAGGGGTGGCCCTTGCCGTCCTCACCCACGCGGTTCACCGCCGCCACGTAGCAGAGGTTCTCGATGGCGCGCGCCGGCAGCAGGCGATTCCAGTGATGGCGACGCGCGGCGGGCCAGTTGGCGGTATAGAGCAACAGGTCGGTGTCGTGGGGATCACGGCTCCAGACCGGGAAGCGCAGGTCGTAGCAGACCAGCGGGCGCACCCGCCAGCCCTTGACCTCGAACAGCGCCTGGGCCTCGCCCGGCGTGTAGTGCTTGTGCTCGCCGGCCATGCGGAACAGATGGCGCTTGTCGTAGTGCAGCATCTCGCCGTCGGGGCGCGCCCAGAGCAGGCGGTTGCGGTGGCTGCCGTCGGCGGCGCGGATGATCACGCTGCCGGTCACCACCGCGTCGAGACGGCGGGCCTGCTCGCGCAGCCAGGCGTAGCTGGGGCCCTCCTCCTCTTCGGCGAGGGCGGCCGACTCCATGGAGAAACCGGTGGTGAACATCTCCGGCAGCACGATCAGGTCGGCGCCACGGGCTTGCTCCAGCAGGGTCTCGAAGTGCCTGTGGTTGGCGTCGGCGTCGTGCCAGGCCAGGGTGGTCTGCACCAGGGCCAGCTGCAGGTCGGGCAATGAACTCAGATCGCGCATAGCTTCTCCGCTGCCTGGCGCAGCGTCTCCTCTCGTTTGGCGAAGCAGAAGCGCACCAGGCGCAGGTCGCGCGGGGCGCTCTGGTAGAACACCGACACGGGAATGGCGGCCACGCCGTGTTCACGGGTCAGCCATTGGGCCATGGCCACATCGTCCAGCTCGGGGCGGATGGCGCTGTAGTCGACCAGTTGGAAATAGGTACCGGCGGCGCGGGTGAAACCGCAGCGCGATCCACCCAGCAGGTCGCAGAACAGGTCGCGCTTGGCCTGGTAGAAACCGGGCAGCTCGGTGAGGTGCTCGGGGTGGTCGGCCATGAAGTCGGCCAGTGCCCACTGCAACGGCGTGACGCCGCAGAAGTTGACGTACTGGTGCACCTTGCGCAGCTCGGCGGAGAGGGCCGGCGGCGCGACCACGTAGCCGGTCTTCCAGCCGGTGACGTGGTAGGTCTTGCCGAAGGAGCTGACCACGAAGGCGCGTGCATAGAGCTCGTCGTGGGACAGCACGCTCACATGGGCCTGGCCGTCGAACACCAGGTGCTCATAGACCTCGTCGGATACCAGGTAGATGTCGCGGCCACGGATCAGCGCCGCCAACTGGTCCAGCTCGGCACGGGAGATCAATGCGCCGCTGGGATTGTGCGGGCTGTTGAGGATGATCATCCGGGTGCGCTCGCTGAGCGCGTCGGTCATGCGCTGCCAGTCGATGGCGAAGCCCGGCAGGGCCAGGGGCACATGCACGCAACGGCCGCCGGCCAGCTCCACCGAAGGCTCGTAGCTGTCATAGCAGGGGTCGAGGACGATGACCTCGTCACCGGCGCGCACCACGGCCTGGATCGCGCAGAAGATCGCCTCGGTGGCGCCGGGAGTGACCGTGACCTCGCTATCGACATCCACCTGGCGGCCATAGAAGGCCCGGACCTTGGCCGCCACCTGCTGGCGCAGTGCGGGCAGGCCGGTCATGGGGGCGTACTGGTTGTGGCCGGCGCCGATATGACGGGCCACCGCATCGCACAGCGCGGCGGGCGCGGAGAAATCCGGGAAGCCCTGGGACAGGTTGATGGCGCCGGTTTCGGCGGCGAGCTGGGACATGCGGGTGAAGATGGTGGTGCCGACGTTGGGCAACTTGCTGGCGATCATTTCTTCAGGCTGCTGGCGACTGGGGATGGCGCTAGCTTAAGGCCTGGCGGGCTCACGACCAAGATGGAAGCAGGCGTTGCGGCAGGGCGCCGACGGCCACCGCCTGGAACGAAAGAGGGCGCCCATGGGCGCCCTCTGGCGGTTGCACGGAATCAGCGTTTGTCGCGACGCTTCTTCTCGGCCTTCTTGTGGTGCGACATGAGGCGGCGCTTCTTGTTCACCTGGCGGTCGGTCAGGGTGTTCTTCTTGCCTTCGAAGGGGTTGTCGCCCCCCTTGTACTCGATGCGGATCGGCGTACCCACCAGCTTCAGCACGCGCCGGTAGGTGTTCTCCAGGTAGCGCGAGTAGGACTTGGGGACCGACTCGACCTGGTTGCCGTGGATCACGATCAGCGGCGGGTTGGCACCACCGAGGTGGGCATAGCGCAGCTTGATGCGGCGACCGTTGACCAAAGGCGGCTGGTGCTCCTGCACCGCGCCTTCGAGGATCTGGGTCAGGCGGCTGGTGGGCCAGCGGGTGATGGCGGACTTGAAGGAGGCCTGAACCGACTTGTACAGGTTGCCCACACCGGTGCCATGCAGCGCGGAGATGAAGTGGATGTCGGCGAAGTCGACGAAGAACAGCCGGCGCTCCAGCTCGGTCTTCACGTAGTCGCGCTCGCCCGACTCCATGCCGTCCCACTTGTTCAGGGCGATGACCAGTGCGCGACCGGTTTCCAGTACGAAGCCCAGCAGGTTGAGGTCGTGCTCGACCACGCCTTCGCGGGCATCCATGACGAAGATCACCACGTTGGCGTCCTGGATCGCCTGCAGCGTCTTGACCACGGAGAACTTCTCCACGGCCTCGAAGATCTTGCCGCGACGGCGCACGCCGGCGGTGTCGATCAGGGTGTATTTCTCTTCGTTGCGCTCGAAGGGAATGTAGATGCTGTCGCGCGTGGTGCCGGCCTGGTCATAGACGATGACCCGCTCCTCGCCGAGCATGCGGTTGACCAGCGTCGACTTGCCGACGTTGGGGCGACCGATGATGGCGATCTTGATCCCGTCCTTCTCGCTCGGCCCGGGAATGCGGCTCTGCTCCTCGCCTTCGGCGACGTCCTCGGCCTGCGCGGCGGCGTCTTCCTCGACCGCATCGTCGCGGGGGAAGTCACCCAGGGCCTCCTGCAGCATCTGGCTGATGCCGCGGCCATGGGCGGCGGCGATGGGCAGGGCGTCGCCCAGGCCCAGCGGGCTGAACTCGGCGCGGGCGAGATCGGGGTCGATGGTGTCGACCTTGTTCGCCACCAGGTAGGTCTTCTTGTTGCGCTTGCGCAGGTGTTCCGCGATCGACTGGTCGGCGGCGCTCATGCCGGCGCGGGAGTCGACCATGAACAGCACCGCATCGGCCTCTTCGATGGCCTGCAGGGACTGTTCGGCCATCTTCGCGTCGATGCCCTGCTCGTCACCCGAGATACCGCCGGTATCGATGACGATGAAGGTGCGGCCGTTCCACTTCGCCTCACCGTACTGGCGATCACGGGTCAGACCGGCATACTCCGCGACGATGGCGTCGCGGGTCTTGGTCAGGCGGTTGAACAGGGTGGACTTGCCGACGTTCGGGCGGCCCACCAGGGCAATTACGGGAACCATGAGGCTCTCCACTATTCGTTATTTCAGAAAACACAACGGCCGCTGCCGTCGGACGGCAGCGGCCGGACACTATTTTTCAGCTTAGCGGATGGTCAGCGCGACCAGCTTCCCGCCATTGCCGAAGGCGTACAGCATGTCGCCGATCACCAGCGGACGCGCACGCAGGCCGTCGCCGTCGATCTTCTCGCGGCCGACGAAGTGGCCATCCACCTGGCTGAGCAGGTGCAGGTAGCCTTCGAAGTCGCCGACAGCCACGTAGCTGGAGAACACTTCCGGCGCCGATAGCTGGCGACGGGCCAGGGAGTCGTTGCTCCACAGCGCCGAGGACGAACGCTCGTCGATGCCTTCGACGGTGCCGCTGGCCTGGCTCACGTAGACGTTGCCGAAGCCCTGGGCGACGCCCACGTAGCTGGAAGCCTCGCGCTGCCAGAGCACGCGGCCGCTGTCCAGGTCGAGGCCGGCGACGCGACCCTGGTAGGTGGCGACGTACAGGGTGCCGCCGGACAGCAGCAGGCCACCGTCGATGTCGACCACGCGATCCAGCTCGGAGCGGCCTTGCGGCACGGCCACGCGCTGTTCCCACACCGGCAGGCCACGCTGCACGTCCACGGCGATGACCTTGCCGGAGGACAGGCCGGCCACGGCCAGGCGGTTGGTCACGATCGGCGCGCCTGTGCCACGCAGCGTCAGCACGGCCGGGGTGTTCTCGTAGATCCAGCGCTGGTTGCCGGTCGCGGCATCGAAGCCGAACAGGGTGTCGTTCTGGGTCTGCACCACCACCACGTCACCGTTGGTGGCCGGCGGGGCGAGGACTTCGCCGTTGACCCGGGCACGCCATTTTTCTTCGCCGTTGCTGGCGTCGAGGGCGATCACCTCGCCTTTCAGGGTGCCGACCAGCACCAGGCCGTAGCCCGCGCCGACCGCGCCGGACACCGGCAGGTCCAGCTCCTGCTCCCACAGCTTGTCGCCGCTCATGCGGTCGATGGCGACCACCAGGCCTTCGACGTCACCGGCATAGATCACGTCGCCGTCGACGGCGGGAACCAGCATGTTGTAGGACTCGCCCTGGCCTTCGCCGATGGAGCGGCTCCAGACTTCCTTGAGCTGAACTTCCTCGGTGATGTCGGGCAGTTCGGCAGGCGGCAGTTCCTTCTTGCTATTGCTGCTGCAACCCGCGGCCAGAACGGCCAGGGCCAGCAGTGCGGCAAATTTCCAGCGCATCACGTCACGCATCCCCTTTGGCCAGGTCGTCGAGCTTCATCTGCAAGCCACCGACCGCTGCGTCTTCCGTCAGCGCGGCCTTGGCCTTCTCATAGGCGGCATGCGCCTCGTCGGAACGACCCAGTTGTACCAGCAGGTCGCCTTTCAATTCTTCACGGCTGGCCAGGAAGGCCTTGCCGGCATCGCCCTCGAGCAGCTTCAGGGCGTCGTCGACCTTGCCCTGGGCGGCCAGGACACGGGCCAGGCGCTGGCGCGCCAGCTCACCGAGGGTGGCGTCGGCAGGCTTGTCCACCACGGCCTTGAGTTCGGCCGCGGCGTCATCGAGCTTGCCGGATTCGACCGCCACCTTGGCGACGAACAGGCTGCCGTACTGGGCGTAGTGGGTGCCGCCGAAGTCAGTCTTCAGCTTGGTGGCCAGCTCGGCGACCTTGCCGGCATCGGGCTTGCCGGACGGGTTGAGCGCGGTCTCCAGCAATTGCTGGTAGACCTGGGACGCGCCCTGGGCCTGGTTGGTCTGGTGCTTCTGCCAGGCCTGCCAACCGAAGACCACCACCAGCGCGAGGGCGCCGCCGGTGAGCAGGGGCTTGCCATTGCGCTGCCACCAATCCTTGATCGCCGCCAGCTCTTCATCTTCGGTACGCGTGCTCACCCCAATACTCCTATGTTCTAAAGGCTCAAGCCTGATCGATGCAGGCCGCCAGGCGCTCTGCGAGAGCGTCCCAGGCGATGTTCTGTTGTTCGCTGTCGTCGCGCAGGGGTTTGAAACCTACCACGCGGTTGGCCAGTTCGTCCTCACCCAGGATCAGGGCGAAGCGCGCGCCGCTCTTGTCGGCTTTCTTGAACTGGCTCTTGAAGCTGCCGGCACCGGAATTGACCAGCATGCGCAGGCCGGGAACGGCATCGCGCAGTTGCTCGGCCAGGGCCAGGGCGGCGAGCTCGGCGGGTTCGCCGAAGGCGCAGATGTAGGCATGCGCGGGAGCGCTGAGCTCGGCCGGGACCAGGTCCAGGGTTTCCAGCAGCAGCACCAGGCGCTCGACGCCCATGGCGAAGCCGACACCCGGGGTCGGCTTGCCACCGAACTGGGTGATCAGGCCGTCATAGCGGCCACCGCCGCAGACGGTGCCCTGGGAGCCGAGCTTGTCGGTGACCCACTCGAAGGCGGTGCGGCTGTAGTAGTCCAGGCCGCGGACCAGCTTCTGGTTGATCTCGTAGCGGATGCCGACCGCGTCGAGGCGCGCCTTGAGCCCCTCGAAGTGGGCCACGGATTCGGCGTCCAGGTAGTCGTGCAGGCGCGGGGCGTCGACCAGCAGGGCTTGGGTTTCCGGCACCTTGCTGTCGAGGATTCGCAGCGGGTTGGTGGTCATGCGCCGCTGGCTGTCTTCGTCGAGACGGTCGAAACGCTCCTGCAGGTAGGCCACCAGGGCGTCGCGATAGGCGACACGGGCCTCGCTGGAGCCCAGGCTGTTGAGCTGCAGGGTCACGGCGTCGCCGAGACCGAGCTTCTTCCACAGGCGCCAGGTGAGCACGATCAGCTCGGCATCGATGTCCGGACCGGGCAGGTTGAAGACTTCCACGCCGATCTGGTGGAACTGGCGGTAGCGGCCTTTCTGCGGTTTCTCGTAGCGGAACATCGGGCCCGCGTACCACAGCTTCTGCACCTGGCCGCCGCCGGTCATGCCGTGCTCCAGCACGGCACGCACGCAACCCGCGGTGCCTTCGGGGCGCAGGGTCAGGGACTCTTCGTTGCGGTCGAGGAAGGTGTACATCTCCTTGTCGACCACATCGGTGCCCTCGCCGATGCCGCGGGCAAAGAGTTCGGTGAACTCGAGGATCGGCAGGCGGATCTCGCGGTAGCCGTAGCTGTCCAGCAGGTCTGCCAGGGTGCGTTCCAGGTAACGCCAGGCAGGGGTCTGCTCCGGCAGGATGTCGTTCATGCCACGAATGGCTTGCAGCGTCTTGCTCACTCGGAATCCTTATCAGCTGCGGGCGATGACGGCCGCGTCAGCTTCGACCTTTTCGGCCGCTTTGCGGCGGATCAGCTTTTCCAGCTCTTCCACCAGGTTGTCATTGTTCAGCTTCTGCGCCGGCTTGCCGTCGATGTAGATGAGGTTGTTCGGCGTGCCGCCGGTCAGCCCCACATGGGCTTCCTTGGCTTCGCCGGGCCCGTTCACCACGCAGCCGATCACGGCGACGTCCAGCGGGACCAGCAGGTCCTCGAGGCGGCCTTCCAGTTCGTTCATGGTCTTGACCACGTCGAAGTTCTGCCGCGAGCAGCTCGGGCAGGCGATGAAGTTGATGCCACGGGAACGCAGGCGCAGGGACTTGAGGATGTCGTAGCCGACCTTGATCTCTTCCACCGGGTCGGCGGCCAGCGAGATGCGGATGGTATCGCCGATCCCGTCGGCGAGCAGCATGCCCAGGCCCACGGCAGACTTCACGGTGCCGGAGCGCAGGCCGCCGGCTTCGGTGATGCCCAGGTGCAGCGGCTGGACGATCTGGGTGGCCAGCAGGCGGTAGGCTTCCACCGCCATGAACACGTCGGACGCCTTGACGCTGACCTTGAAGTCCTGGAAGTCCAGGCGGTCCAGGTGCTCGACATGGCGCAGCGCGGACTCCACCAGGGCTTGCGGGGTGGGCTCGCCGTACTTCTTCTGCAGGTCCTTTTCCAGCGAGCCGGCGTTGACGCCGATGCGGATCGGGATGCCACGGTCACGGGCGGCATCTACCACGGCACGCACGCGGTCTTCACGGCCGATGTTGCCCGGGTTGATGCGCAGGCAGTCGACGCCCAGCTCCGCCACGCGCAGGGCGATGGTGTAGTCGAAGTGGATGTCGGCGACCAGGGGAACGCGGACCTGCTGCTTGATCTTGCCGAAGGCCTCGGCGGCCTCCATGTCCGGCACCGAGACGCGGACGATATCGGCGCCCGCCTCTTCCAGCCGGCGGATCTGGCCGACGGTGGCGGCGACGTCGCAGGTATCGGTGTTGGTCATGCTCTGGACGGCGATCGGGGCGTCGCCGCCCACGGGCACGGAGCCGACCCAGATCTTGCGGGACTGGCGGCGTTTGATCGGGGATTCGCAATGCATGGCTTATTGCCCCAGTTTCAGGCGAGCGGTCTCACCGTGGGTGTAGGGCGCCACATCGACGGCCTGGCCGTTGTAGCTGACCTGGGCGCCACGGGCGTAACCCAGGCGCAGCTCGAACGGCGGCCTGCCGGCCAGCTCGACCGATTCGCCGCTGCGCTTGAGGGCGCTGAGCAGGACCTTGCCATCGGCATCGGTCACCTGGGTCCAGCAATTGGCGACGAACTGGATGCGCACCAGGCCCTGCCCGGCGGCAGCAACCACCGGAGCCTGCGCAGGTGCGGCAGGCGCGGTGGCGGCAGGAGCCGTGGGCGCGGCAGGCGCTACGGGAGCGGCCGGAGTGGTGGCCGTGGCGACGCTCGGTGCAACGGGGGCACTGGCAGCCGGCGCACTGGACTGGGGCAGGGCCTGGACCGGCGCGGTGGAGGCGGCGGACGGAGGCGTGCCTTCCGGCTGCGCGGCGACCTCGGGGGAGAGTTCGCCCGGGGCGCCCTCCTCGCCCTGCTGGGCCTCGACGACCGCCTGGTCCTCGGGTTCGTCCAGCGGGTGGATCTGGGTGGTGCCGTCGGCGCTCTCGACCTCGACGTGCTCCATGCTGATGTCGGCGGTTTCACCGCTGCGGCGCTCGGCCTGGTCCTGCCACCAGAGGAAGCCGATGACGCCGAGGACCAGCAGGATGGCGAAGCTGACGAAGCGCAGGACGCTCTGCGACAGACGCACGGGCTCCTCGATGCGACCCAGGCTGTGGACGTTGCTGCCGGTGGCGTCGGTGCCGGTATAAAGGTCGAAGTCGGTCACCAGACGCGCCTGGTCCATGCCCAGCAGCTTGGCGTAGGCACGGATGTAGCCACGGGCGAAGGTGTGGCCGGGCAACTGGTCGAAAGAGCCCGCTTCGAGCTGGCGCAGGGCCTGTTCGGTCAGGTTCAGCTGTCGGGCGACCTCGGCAAGGCTCAGGTCCTTGCTTTCACGCGCCTGACGCAGGGTCTCGCCTGGGTTGGCACGGGTCGCCGCGGCAATTTCGGGTTGCGACGCTTTCATCTTTGCTCCGACAGGTATTGCTGGTATTCCGGCGTGCCGGGATAGAGTCGTTTGAGTTGCAGGCCCAGGCTCGCCGCCTGGTCGCGGTCATCGAACACGGTAGCCAGACGGGTGCCGAGCAGAAGGCTGCGGGCAGTCTGGGGGGCGATCTTGCTGTAGCGGTCGTAGTACTCACGCGCCGGGACGTACTGCTTCTCGGCATAAGACAGGTCCGCCATCTCCAGCAGCGCCACCGGCTGCTGGCGGTTGAGGCGCAGGGACTTGTCGAAGTGCTGCTTGGCCAGGTCCGGGCGGTTCATCCGCAGGGCGGTCAGGCCAAGGTTCTCGAATACGCGGGAGCGCTCGGGGTAGAGGCTGTCTTCGGCAGCCTGTTCGAAGCGCTTGTAGGCTTCCTCGTAGCGTTTCTGCTCGTAGAGGAAACCACCGTAGTTGTTGAGGATGCGCGAATCGGTGCGCGAGGACAGGGCCTTGCGGAAATGCTCGTCGGCGAGCTTGGGTTCCATTTCGGTCTGGAACACCAGGGCCAGCGCGGCGTTGGCGTCGGCGCTGGAGGAGTCGAGTTCCAGGGCCTTGCGCAGGGGCACCTTAGCGCGCTCGGCGGCCCCCTGGGACAGGTAGCCGATACCCAGCTGGATGTAGGCATCGCGGGCCTTGTCGCGGCCTTCCGCGGTCTTCATCGGGTCAACGGAGCCAGTGGACACACAGCCCACCAGGCTGGCGAAAACGAGAAGCAGCGCGGGGCGCAAGGTCATGGATGTCCTCTCTTCAGTTTCGGTTGGCAGCGTTCTGCGGTGCGTCGCCATCGCCATTGAGCTGGCGCACGGCGATGTAGCGCTCGCTGCGACGGGTACGATCCTGGACCTGGCCGACCAACTGGCCGCAGGCGGCATCGATGTCATCGCCGCGCGTGGTGCGCACGGTGACGTTGTGCCCGGCCTTGTGGAGCATGTCCTGGAAGCGACGAATGGCATTATTGCTCGGTCGCTCGTACCCCGAGAAAGGGAAGGGATTAAACGGAATCAGGTTGATCTTGCAAGGAAAATCCTTGAGGAGTGCGATCATCTGCTCAGCGTGGGCCGGCTGATCGTTCACATCCTTGAGCAGGGTGTATTCGATGGTCAGGAAACGCTTCTCGCCCAGGCGGGAGATGTAGCGGTTGCAGGCCTCGAGCACCACCGCCAGGGGGTACTTCTTGTTGATCGGCACCAGCTGGTTGCGCAACTCGTCGTTCGGTGCGTGCAGCGACAGCGCCAGGGACACGTCGGTGACTTCGGCGAGCTTGTCGATCATCGGCGCGACGCCGGAGGTGGACAGGGTCACCTTGCGCTTGGAAATGCCGTAGCCGAGGTCGTCCATCATGATGTTCATGGCGGCGACCACGTTGTCGAAGTTCAGCAGCGGCTCGCCCATGCCCATCATCACCACGTTGGTGATGGCGCGGTCGATCTTGGCCGGGACGGTCCCGAAGGACTTGTTGGCGATCCAGACCTGGCCGATGACTTCGGCCGCGGTGAGGTCGCTGTTGAAACCCTGCTTGCCGGTGGAGCAGAAGCTGCAGTCCAGCGCGCAGCCCGCCTGGGAGGAGACGCAGAGGGTGCCGCGCCCGCCTTGCGGGATGTACACGGTCTCGACGCAGCTGCCGGACGCCACGCGCACCACCCACTTGCGGGTGCCGTCGCTGGAGATGTCCTGGCTGACGATCTCGGGACCGCGAATCTCGGCAGAGGCCTTGAGCTTGTCGCGCAAGGCCTTGCCGATATTGCTCATGGCGTCGAAGTCATCGACGCCAAAGTGGTGAATCCATTTCATCACCTGTCCGGCACGGAAACGCTTCTCCCCGATGGATTCGAAGAAGCTCTCCAGTTGCGGCTGGGTCAGGCCCAGCAGGTTAACTTTACCGGTGGATTCAGTCATGGCTTCACCCTCGTGCCTTCGCTATCAGCGAATACGAGCGCACACCTCGGTGGCGGCGAAGAAGTAGGCGATCTCGCGAGCAGCGGAAGCCTCGGAGTCGGAACCGTGTACGGCGTTTTCGTCGATGGAGACGGCGAAGTCGGCACGGATAGTGCCGGCGTCGGCTTTCTTCGGGTCGGTAGCGCCCATCAGTTCACGGTTCTTGGCAATGGCGCCTTCGCCTTCCAGCACCTGCACGACGACCGGGCCGGAGGTCATGAAGGAAACCAGATCCTTGAAGAAGGGACGCTCTTTGTGCTCGGCGTAGAAGCCACCGGCTTCGCGCTCGGAGAGCTGGACCATCTTGGCGGCAACGACGCTCAGGCCGGCTTTTTCGAAACGGGTGACGATCTCGCCAACCACGTTCTTGGCAACGGCATCGGGCTTGATGATGGACAGGGTACGTTCAACGGCCATGTGAAACTCCAGAAATCAGGATTAAAGCGAAAAATTAAACCCGCGAATTATACGCGGGTTCCTGTTAAATGCGTAGGGTCAGCAGACCGGGCTTCAGTCGGCTTCTTCGATCCAGGCCGCCTGGATGGCTTCGAGGACCTTCTCGCCGCCACGCTGGCTGTCGTCATCGAACTCCGGCAGGCTCACGACCCAGTTATGCAGGTCGACGAAGTTGACGTAGCGCGGGTCAACCTCAGGCTTGCTCTCGGCCAGCTGGATGGCGATCTCCAGGACATCGACCCATTTGAGACTCATGCTCGTTCCTCAGTGCTTTTCAGAAACCTGGTTGAGAGTGTACTTGGGAATCTCCACGACGAGATCGACCTCCCCCACGACCGCCTGGCAGGACAGTCGCGACTCGGCTTCCAGGCCCCAGGCCTTGTCCAGCATGTCGTCCTCGAGTTCGTCGGACGCTTCGAGGGAGTTGAATCCCTCGCGCACCACGACGTGGCAGGTGGTGCAGGCGCAGGACATCTCGCAGGCGTGCTCGATCTCCAGGCCGTTGCGCATGGCCGCGGCGATGATGGTTTCGCCCGGCTGGGCCTCGACCACCATCCCTTCAGGGCAGTGCTCGGCGTTGGGCAGAAATACGATCTGCGGCATCAGTCATTCCTCGATTTCATTCAGTCGGCGGCCCGCCAGGGCGGCCTTGACGCTGGCATCCATGCGCCGGGCCGCGAAGGCGTCGGTCACCTGGGTCAGCCGCTTGGTTTGCTGTTCGATGGCAGCGCCGTCGGTACCCGCCAACAGACCCTGCAGCTGCTCCAGCTGGTAGTCGATGGCGATGCGCTCCTCGGCGCTGAGCAATGCGTCGCCGTCGGCCTGCAGCGCCGCCTGCACGGCTTCGATAAGGCGCTGGGCGTCGACCTGCTGCTCGCGCAGGGCGCGGGCGGCCTTGTCGTCACCGGCGTACTGGAAGGAGTCCTGCAGCATGCGGGTAATTTCGCCATCGGTCAGGCCGTAGGACGGTTTGACCTGGATGCTCGCCTCGACACCGGAGGAGGTCTCGCTGGCGGTCACGCCCAGCAGGCCATCGGCGTCCACCTGGAAGGTCACGCGGATCTTCGCGGCGCCAGCCACCATGGGCGGGATACCACGCAATTCGAAACGGGCCAGGGACCGGCAGTCCTTGATCAGCTCGCGCTCACCCTGGAGCACGTGGATCATCATGGCGGTCTGGCCGTCCTTGTAGGTGGTGAACTCCTGGGCACGGGCGACGGGAATGGTGGTGTTGCGCGGAATCACCTTCTCCATCAGGCCACCCATGGTTTCGAGCCCAAGGGACAGCGGGATCACGTCCAGCAGCAGCAACTCTTCGCCGCGCTTGTTACCCGCCAGGGTGTCCGCCTGCACGGCGGCGCCGATGGCGACGACCTGGTCGGGATCGATGTCGGTCAGGGGCTGACGGGAAAAAAGCTCGCCGACCGCCTCGCGCACCCGCGGCACACGGGTGGAACCCCCCACCATGACCACCGCCTCGACCTCGTCGAGCTCGATGCCGGCATCGCGCACGGCACGGCGACAGGCCTTGAGGCTGCGAGCCACCATGGGCTCGATGAGTTCATCGAAGCGGGCACGGGTCAGCTGGCCCGACCACTGCGCATAGCGCACCTCGACCGCATCGGCAGAGGTCAGCGCTTCCTTGGCGGCGCAAGCGGCCTCCAGCAGGCTGCGCTGGGCGCCCGGATCCAGGTCGGCGGAAAGGCCGGCCTGTTCGACGATCCAGCCCGCCAGGGCATGGTCGAAATCATCCCCGCCCAGGGCACTGTCGCCACCGGTGGCCATGACTTCGAAGACGCCACGGGTCAAGCGCAGGATGGAAATATCGAAGGTACCGCCACCCAGGTCATAGATGGCCACGACGCCTTCGGCCTGCTTGTCCAGCCCGTAGGCCACGGCAGCGGCAGTGGGCTCGTTGAGCAGACGCAGGACATTCAGGCCGGCGAGGCGCGCGGCATCCTTGGTGGCCTGGCGCTGGGCATCGTCGAAATAGGCGGGAACGGTGATCACCGCACCGACCAGCTCGCCACCCAGGGTGGCTTCGGCGCGCTGGCGCAAGGCACGGAGGATTTCAGCGGAGACCTCCACAGGGCTCTTGGCACCCTGCACGGTCTCGATGAACGGCATGTGCGACTCGCCGGTGGTGAAGCGATAGGGGAGCTGCTCGCCCAGTTGCTTCACATCCTCGAGGCCGCGCCCCATGAAGCGCTTGACCGACAGGACGGTGTTGAGGGGATCGGCGGATGCGGCGTCCTTGGCCGAGCGGCCGACTTCGACGCGATCGGCGTGATAGCGCACGGCGGACGGCATGATGACCTGGCCGTCGGCATCGGCGAGCGGCGCGGAAACGCCACTGCGAACGGCGGCTACCAGGGAATTCGTGGTGCCCAGGTCGATACCCACCGCCAGGCGGCGCTGGTGCGGTTTGGGGCTCTGTCCGGGTTCGGCGATCTGCAGTAGGGCCATGCTTGTCTGTTTTTCAGGCACACCACCGTCCATGTGGCGATGCGCGGGTTAGTCGTCGAGGCGCTCTTCCAATTGGCGCACTTCGTGAGTCAGCTTGTCGAGGAACTGCATCCGGCGCACCAGGCGCTCGGCTTCCTCGCGACGGGCATCGTCGCTCCAGCAGGCAGAGAAAGCCTGGTCCAGATCGGCCTGGGCCAGCTTGAGTCGCCGCTTGAAGGTCGCTACACCGGGCAGGTCCGCGCTGTCCTGCAACTCCTCGAGCTCTTCCCGCCACTGCATCTGCTGCAGCAGGAAATCGGGGTCCTTGACGGTCGCCTCGAGTGGCAGCTCGTGCCCACGGACGGCCAGCAGGTAGCGCGCCCGACGGGGCGCACTCTTCAGCGTCTGGTAAGCCTCGTTCAATTGCGCCGCGTGCTCCACCGCCAGGCGCTGCTCACGCTCGGAGGCGTCGACGAAGCGATCCGGGTGAGCATTGCGCGCCAGCTCGCGATAGCGAGACGCCAATTGGTCGAGATCGAGGTCGAAGCCGGGCTTCAGGTCGAACAATGCGAAATGACAGGGGGTACCCACGGAACGCCTCAGACGTTGAAGCTCTCGCCGCAACCACACTCGCCGCGAACGTTAGGGTTGTTGAACTTGAACCCCTCGTTGAGGCCTTCCCGGACGAAGTCCAGCTCGGTGCCGTCGAGGTAGGCCAGGCTCTTCGGGTCGATGATCACCTTCACGCCGAAGCTTTCAAAGACCATGTCCTCGCCCGCCAACTCATCGACGAACTCCAGGACATAGGCCAGGCCGGAACAACCCGTGGTGCGGACACCCAGGCGGATACCTTCACCCTTGCCGCGCCCCTCTAGGGAGCGGCGCACGTGATCGGCGGCGGAAGCGGTCATGCTGATGGCCATAGCGACTCCTTACTCGGTCGAGCGGTTAGAGCAGACCCTTCTTCTGCTTGTAGTCCTGGACAGCCGCCTTGATGGCGTCCTCGGCCAGGACCGAGCAGTGGATCTTCACCGGCGGCAGCGCCAGTTCTTCGGCAATGGTGGTGTTCTTGATCGCAGCGGCTTCGTCCAGGGTCTTGCCCTTCATCCACTCGGTGGCGAGGGAGCTGGAGGCGATGGCCGAACCGCAGCCGTAGGTCTTGAACTTGGCGTCTTCGATGACGCCCTGCTCGTTGACCTTGATCTGCAGGCGCATCACGTCGCCGCACGCCGGAGCTCCGACCATGCCGGTACCGACATCGGGATCTTCAGCGTCGAGCTTGCCGACGTTGCGCGGGTTTTCGTAGTGGTCGATGACCTTTTCGCTGTATGCCATGGTGCTTATTCCTCACTCATCAGGGGTGGCGTCAGTGCGCCTGCCATTCGACCGTCGAGAGGTCGACGCCCTCTTTGTACATATCCCACAGCGGGGACAATTCACGGAGCTTGTCTACGGCTTCACGGACCTTGCTGGCGGCGTAATCCACTTCTTCTTCGGTGGTGAAGCGGCCAAAGGTGAAACGGATGGAGCTGTGCGCCAACTCGTCGTTGCGGCCCAGTGCGCGCAGCACGTAGGACGGCTCGAGAGAGGCGGAGGTGCAGGCCGAGCCCGAGGAGACCGCGAGGTCCTTGAGGGCCATGATCAGCGATTCGCCTTCGACGTAGTTGAAGCTGATGTTCAGGTTGTGCGGCACGCGGGAGGTGGCGCTACCGTTGAGGTAGAGCTCTTCCATGCCATCCACGGCAGCCCAGAAGCGGTCCGCCAGCGCCTTGATGCGCTGGTTCTCGGAGGCCATTTCCTGCTTGGCGATGTGGAAGGCTTCACCCATGCCGACGATCTGGTGGGTGGCGAGGGTGCCGGAACGCATGCCGCGCTCATGACCACCACCGTGCATCAGGGCCTCCAGGCGCACGCGCGGCTTGCGGCGTACGTAGAGGGCACCGATCCCCTTGGGACCGTAGGTCTTGTGGGCGGAGAAGGACATCAGGTCGACCTTCAGCTTGTCCAGGTCTATCTCGACCTTGCCGGTGGACTGGGCCGCGTCGACATGGAACAGGATGCCGCGGGCACGGGTCAGTTCGCCGATGGCCGCGATGTCGTTGATAGTGCCGATCTCGTTGTTCACGTGCATCACCGACACCAGGATGGTGTCTTCGCGCAGGGCCGCTTCGACCATGGCGGGAGTGATCAGGCCATCTTCGCCCGGCTCGATGTAGGTGACTTCGAAGCCTTCGCGCTCGAGTTGGCGAGTAGTATCCAGGACCGCCTTGTGCTCGATCTTGGAGGTGACGATGTGCTTGCCCTTGGTGTGGTAGAAGTGCGCCACACCCTTGATGGCCAGGTTGTCGGACTCGGTGGCACCGGAGGTCCAGACGATCTCGCGCGGGTCGGCATTGACCAGTTCGGCCACCTGGCGACGGGCGTTCTCGACCGCTTCCTCGGCCCTCCAGCCGAACACGTGGGAACGCGAGGCCGGGTTGCCGAAGTTGCCATCGACCAACAGGCAGTCGCTCATCTTCTGCGCAACCCGCGGGTCCACTGGCGTCGTGGCGGAGTAGTCCAGGTAAATCGGCAATTTCATCGGTTATCTCCTATCAGGCGGGCGCCCTGCTCATTCGATGGCGGACACTTCAATCTTTTCTGAACGCGGCATCCTGCCACCGAGGCGGCGCTGGTCATGGCGCTCGTTCTGGCGCTGGGCCACCTCTTGGACTTCATTGCGGGCGACGATGTCGCTCAGGCTGATGCTGCTGAGGAACTCGTGGATCTGCATGCTCAGGTCATCCCACAGGTGGTGGGTCAGGCAGGCGCCTCCGGAGGAGTCGCAATTGCCCTGCCCCTGGCAGCGCGTGACGTCGACCGACTCGTTGACGGCATCGATGACCTGGGCCACGTAGATGCTGCCCACATCGCGGGACAACTGGTAGCCGCCACCCGGACCACGAACACTGCTGACCAGGTTGCCACGGCGCAACTTGGCGAAAAGCTGTTCGAGATAGGAAAGGGAGATGCCCTGACGCTCGGAAATATCAGCCAGAGAAACCGGACCTTGCTGCGAATGCAAAGCCAGGTCGAGCATGGCTGTGACGGCGTAGCGGCCTTTGGTGGTCAAGCGCATGGGGATTCCACGGTTCGCTGATTTGCCAGCGAGTATGCTATTCCCGACTATTCAAGTCAACTATAAGACCTATCAAAATAGTCGGATTTAGCAGATACAGGGGCGCGCATGATATCAGAAACGCACCACCACGCCTATCAGGCCGCTGGCGGGCGCGCTTCGTCCTTCACCCCCTCGAAGTCCTCCTCCCGGAGCTCCGGCAAGGCACTGGCGCAGTAGTCGCTCCCCAACGCGGTGAGCGCCCTGCACATACCCTCGAGCCGCTCGTCCACCGCGTGGACATGGTCGAGCAACTGACCGATCGCGCGCGCCACGGGGTCCGGCATGTCCTGGCCGACACCATAGGCATCGAACCCGAACTTCTCGGCAATCGCCTGGCGCTTCGCTGTCTTCTCGGGATCTTCCTTGACGATGATCCGCCCCGGAATCCCCACGGCGGTGGCCCCCGCAGGCACCGCCTTGGTCACCACGGCATTGGAGCCGATCTTGGCACCGGCCCCGACCGTGAACGGACCGAGCACCTTGGCTCCCGCCCCGACCACCACGCCATCCTCCAGCGTCGGATGGCGCTTGCCGGCATTCCAGCTGGTGCCGCCCAGCGTCACCCCCTGGT
This sequence comes from Pseudomonas sp. Pc102, assembly GCF_018408275.1. Taxonomy (NCBI): domain Bacteria; kingdom Pseudomonadati; phylum Pseudomonadota; class Gammaproteobacteria; order Pseudomonadales; family Pseudomonadaceae; genus Pseudomonas; species Pseudomonas sp. Pc102. The sequence goes on from NZ_AP021905.1 coordinate 5,360,263, forward strand.
AGAGCGTCACGTCGTTGCCGATCTCGGCGGTCTCGCCGATGACGATGCCCATGCCGTGGTCGATGAAGAAGCGCCGGCCGATACGCGCCCCCGGGTGGATCTCGATGCCGGTCATCCAGCGGCCGAAGTTCGACACCAGTCGCGCCAGCCACTTCCAGCCGGCCAGCCACAGGGCATGCGCCAGCCGGTGCAGCCAGATGGCGTGCAGGCCGGGGTAACAGGTGAGCACCTCGAAGGCATTGCGCGCAGCTGGATCACGGTGGAATACGCTCTGAATGTCTTCTCGCATGCGTTCGAACATCACTTCTCTCTCCGCTTCTGGATCTCTCCACGCGCCGCCTTCTGGGTTTCCGTCAGGATGCCGCGCAGGATATTCATCTCGAGCTTGCTGATCGCACTGCGCCCATAAAGGCGGCGCAGCCGGGACATCAGGTGGCGAGGCCGCTCAGGATCGAGGAAGCCGATCTCCACCAGGGTGCGCTCGAGGTGGCCGAAGAACAGCTCCAGCTCATCCACCGTCACCGGCTGGAGGTTTTCCTCGGCAGTCAGCTCGACCTTCTCCATCTTGGTCGGCTTGCCCTGTACGGCGAGCCACGCCATGCGCGCCTCGTAGGTCAGCACCTGGACGGCAGCCGCCAGGTTTAGCGAGCCGAACGTGGGATCGGACGGGATGTGAACATGGAACTGACAGCGCTGCAGCTCTTCATTGGTCAGGCCGGCGTATTCGCGACCGAACACCAGCGCCACCTCGGAACCGCCCTCGACCTGCTCGACACAGCTCGTCCCGCACTCACGGGGATCGAGCAACGGCCAGGGGATATGACGATCACGCGCACTGGTGCCGTAGACCAGGCTGCAGCCGATCAACGCCTCTTCCAGGGTCGCAACGACCTGCGCGGACTCGAGGATGTCATCGGCCCCGGAGGCACGCGCCCAGGCTTCCTGGTGCGGGAATTGCTCGGGCGCGACCAGTACCAGGCGCGACAACCCCATGTTCTTCATGGCACGCGCCGCCCCACCGATATTGCCGGGGTGGCTGGTGCCGACCAGGACCACGCGAATGTTTTGCAGCAAGGCGCTGGCTCCAAACCTAGACTTCAGGGCGTGAAATCTTACAGAAGCACTTGGTCAAACGCCATGAAACCGCCGGCCTGCACTTCATGAACCACGCTTTTCTGTTAGTATGTCCGGCTTTCTTTAACGACCCAGGTGACTCCCCCATGCAGCCTATGCTGAATATCGCCCTGCGCGCCGCTCGCAGCGCCGGTGAATTGATCTTCCGCTCCATCGAGCGCCTGGACGTGATTTCGGTGAACGAGAAGGACGCCAAGGACTACGTCACCGAGGTCGACCGCGCCGCCGAAGAAACCATCATCCAGGCCCTGCGCAAGGCCTATCCGACCCACAGCATCCTCGGCGAAGAAGGCGGCTCCATCGCCGGCACCGGCGAAGGCGCCGACTACCAGTGGATCATCGACCCGCTGGACGGCACCACCAACTTCATCCGCGGCGTACCGCACTTCGCCGTGAGCATCGCCTGCAAATACAAGGGTCGTTTGGAACACGCCGTGGTACTCGATCCGGTGCGCCAGGAAGAGTTCACCGCCAGCCGCGGCCGTGGCGCCGCCCTCAATGGCCGCCGCCTGCGCGTCAGCCCGCGTAAGAGCCTGGAAGGCGCCCTCCTGGGCACCGGCTTCCCCTTCCGCGACAGCCAGCTGGACAACCTCGACAACTACCTGAACATGTTCCGCAGCCTGGTCGGCCAGACCGCCGGCATCCGCCGCGCCGGCTCCGCCAGCCTGGACCTGGCCTATGTCGCCGCTGGCCGCTTCGATGCCTTCTGGGAATTCGGCCTGTCGGAGTGGGACATGGCCGCTGGCGCCCTGCTGGTGCAGGAAGCGGGCGGCCTGGTGAGCGACTTCACCGGTGCCCACGACTTCCTCGAGAAAGGCCACATCGTCGCGGGCAACACCAAGTGCTTCAAGGCCGTGCTGACTGCCATCCAGCCGCACCTGCCGCCGTCACTGAAGCGCTGATACGCTCGCGTTACGAAGAACCCGGCCTGGCGCCGGGTTTTTCATGCCCACGAAAAAGGCGCCCGGAGGCGCCTTCTTCATTTCATCCGGCGATCACTGCTGGATGCCAGCCTGACGCTGGGTCAGCACCAGACGACCTTCCTTGGTGACCGGAATCTGCGCACCCGGATCATGATCCATGCGCACCTGGTTCACCTTGCCATCCAACTGGTATTGCACGTCGTAGGCGACGACCTTCTCGTTGGTCTCCTGGACGGTGTTGCAACGGGTTTCGGTGGTGGTGTAGGTGTCGCTGTTCTGCATGTGTTCCTGCACCTTGTTGCCGGCATAGCCACCACCCACGGCACCTGCGACCGTAGCGATCTTCTTGCCGTTGCCACCGCCGATCTGGTTGCCCAGCAGGCCACCCGCTACCGCACCCAGTACGGTACCGGCGATCTGGTGCTGGTCCTGGACCGGCTTCTGCCGGGTCACGGCGACGTCCTTGCAGACCTCACGCGGGGTCTTGAAGGTTTCCTTGACCGGCTGCACCGCGAGCACCTCGGCATATTCGGGGCCATTACCCACAAGACTGTAGGTAGCGACAGCGCCACCGGCGGTTACACCGACCGCACCCAAAACGGCGCCGACGAGCATCGACTTGTTCACATGGACCTCCTGGTTCATCAACCGGCGCATCTGCGCCCTACTCCCTGCCTTGGAGTACAGACTTTTTCCCGAGTTCCCGTAGGCCCTATCCGACAACAGCGAGTGGGACGACCATCACAAGCCTGCCGCAACTCGGGCTCCGGGAATGAAAAAGCCCGCAGAAGCGGGCTTTTCCAATCGAGCCTCAGGGCTCAGGGACGGTCATCCGCCTCGGCGGTCACGGCCGGAGGAATCAGGTCCTCCGAGCTCAGGCCCAGCCAGATCAGCACCGGGGCACTGATGTAGATCGAGGAATAGGTACCCACGACCACACCCACCAGCAGTGCGACCGCGAAGCCGTGCAGGCTGTCGCCACCGAACACCAGCAGCGCGACCAGGGCCAGCGCGGTGGAGGTCGAGGTGGCGATGGTACGCAACAGGGTCTGGGTGCACGAGACGTCGATGTTCTCGATCAGGTCGGCCTTGCGCAGTACGCGGAAGTTCTCGCGGATACGGTCGAAGATGATGATGGTGTCGTTCAGCGAGTAACCGATCATCGCCAGCACCGCCGCCAGCACGGTCAGGTCGAACGGCAACTGGAAGAACGCGAGGATGCCGAGGGTGACGATCACGTCGTGCACCAGGGAGGCGACCGCGCCGACGCCGAACTTCCACTGGAAGCGGAAGGCCAGGTACAGGAGGATGCCGCCAAGCGCAAGCAGCATGGCGAGACCACCCTGGTCACGCAGTTCTTCGCCCACCTGCGGGCCGACGAACTCGACACGCTTGACCACGAACTGACTCTCGGCGTCGATCTTGCGCAGGGACGCGGCGACCTGGTTACCCAGCTGGGGGTCTTCACCCGCCAGGCGCACCAGCACATCGGTGCTGGCACCAAAGCTCTGCACAACGGCATCGCGGTAGCCGGCCTGACCCAGCTCTTCCTTGATCAGCTCAAGGTTGGCGGGCTTCTCGTAAGCCAGCTCGATCAGGGTGCCGCCGGTGAAGTCCAAACCGAAGTTCAGGCCCTTCATGAACAGCGCACCGATACCGACAAGGCTGATGACGACGGTGACGGCGAACGCAAAATTGCGGATCGCCATGAAGCGGATGGTTGACTTGATCATGGCTGCCTCAGATCCACAGTTTCTTGAAGTTACGGCCACCGAAGATCAGGTTGACCAGACCACGGGTGAACATGATCGCGGTGAACATCGAGGTGACGATACCCAGCGACATGGTGACGGCGAAGCCCTTGATCGGGCCGGTGCCCAGCGCGAAGAGGATGCCGCCCACCAGCAGGGTGGTCAGGTTGGAGTCGATGATCGCCGCATAGGCACGGTCGAAGCCCTCGTGGATGGCACGCTGCACGGACATGCCATTGGCCAGCTCCTCGCGTATCCGCGAGTAGATCAGCACGTTGGCGTCCACCGCCATGCCCAGGGTCAGCACGATACCCGCGATGCCCGGCAGGGTGAGGGTCGCGCCGATCGCGGACATCAGCCCCACCAGCAGGGCCAGGTTGAAGGCCAGGGCAACGGTCGCCAGCACGCCGAAGAAACGGTAGATGGCGATGATGAACAGCGAGACGAAGATCATCGCCCACTCGGTGGACTCGATGCCCTTGACGATGTTCTCGGCACCCAGGCTCGGGCCGATGGTGCGCTCTTCGGCGAAGTACATCGGCGCGGCCAGGCCGCCGGCGCGCAGCAGCAGGGCCAGTTCGGAGGACTCGCCCTGGCCGTTCAGGCCGGTGATGCGGAACTGGCTGCCCAGTGGCGACTGGATGGTCGCCAGGCTGATGATCTTCTTCTCTTCCTTGAAGCTCTGGATTGCAACTTCCTGCTCGACACCGTCGACCACCTGCTTGGCGTAGCGGGTCAACGGACGCTGCTCGATGAAGATCACCGCCATGCTGCGACCGACGTTGTTGCGGGTGGCGCGGTTCATCAGTTCGCCACCGTGGCCATCCAGACGGATGTTCACTTGCGGACGGCCATTCTCGTCGTAGCTGGCCTGGGCATCGGTGACCTGGTCACCGGTGATGATCAGGCTGCGCTCCAGCGGCACGGGCGGACGCCCCGGCTCACGGAATTCGAAGGACTCGGTGCTGGCCTTGCTGGCATCGGGTGCGGCGGCGAGGCGGAATTCGAGGTTGGCGGTCTTGCCCAGGATGCGCTTGGCTTCGGCAGTGTCCTGCACGCCCGGCAGCTCGACCACGATTCGGTTGGCGCCCTGGCGCTGCACCAGCGGCTCGGAGACACCCAGCTCGTTCACACGGTTGCGGACGGTGGTCAGGTTCTGCTTGATCGAGTATTCGCGGATCTCGGTCAGCTTGGCCTGGGTCAGGGTCAGGCTCATCACCTGCTGGTCGCCACGCTCGGCGGTCTTCAAGTCGAAGTCGGTAAAGGATTTGCGGATCAGCGACTGGGCCTTTTCCAGCGACTCCTGGTCGCTGAAGCCAAGCTGGAAGCCATTGTCGATGCCCGGCAGGCTGCGATAGCGCACGCGCTCCTTGCGCAGCAGGGTGCGGACTTCGCCCTCGTAGATCTTCACGCGGGCGGATACGGCTTTCTCCATGTCCACTTCCAGCAGGAAGTGAACGCCACCGGAGAGGTCGAGGCCGAGCTTCATCGGCGTCGCATGCACGCTGCGCAGCCAGTCCGGCGTGGTCGGTGCCAAGTTGAGCGCGACCACGTAGTCGTCCCCCAGAACCTTGCGCACGACATCCTTGGCCGGCAGTTGATCGCCCAGCTTCGTCAGGCGCAGCAGGCCGCCGCGCTCGCTGACGCTAGCACTTTTCACCTCGATCCCGGCCTGCTTGAGAGCAGCCACGGAGCGGTCGAGATCGCCCTGCTGGATTTTCAGCGCCGTACTGTTGCCGGATACCTGGATGGCCGGGTCATCGGGGTAGAGGTTGGGAGCGGAATAAACCAGGCCGAGGGCGAGAACCGCCAGGATCAGCAGATATTTCCACAGAGGGTATTTGTTGAGCATGACACCGCCCGTTATGACGCGGGGCGCCTTAGGCGCCCCGTGAATGGTGAAGAACGAATCGTTAGATGGCTTTCAGCGTGCCTTTCGGCAGCGTGGCCGCGATGGCGACCTTCTGGATCTTCAGTTCGACGGTATCGGAAACCTCGATGACCACGAAGTCATCGGAAACCTTGACCACCTTGCCCGCAATACCGCCGGAGGTGACCACTTCGTCGCCCTTCTGCAGGTTGCCCAGCAGGTTCTTGTGTTCCTTGGCGCGCTTGGACTGGGGACGCCAGATCATCAGGTAGAAGATGACCAGGAAACCAATCAGGAAAACCCACTCAAAGCCGGTGCCGGCGGGACCAGCGGCGGCTGCCGGGGCAGCGGCGTCGGCATAGGCGGCGGGAATCAGAAAGCTCATGTAGCACTCCTGTTGCGAAAATACGAAGAATGTTCAGCTCTATATATGCGGCGTTATCAGTCCAGGGGCGGTGTCGGTAGTCCGCGCCGGGCATAGAAGGCATCGACAAAGGCGGCCAATTTACCCTGTTGGATTGCCTCGCGCAAACCAGCCATAAGGCGCTGGTAATGCCGCAAGTTGTGGATTGTATTCAACATGCTGCCGAGCATTTCGCCGCATTTGTCCAGATGGTGCAGATAGGCCCTGGAGAAATGTTTGCAGGTGTAACAGTCGCAGCTCGGATCCAGCGGAGAATCATCGTGCTTGTGCACCGAGTTGCGGATCTTCAGCACCCCGGTCTCGACGAAAAGGTGGCCGTTGCGCGCGTTGCGGGTGGGCATCACGCAGTCGAACATATCGACGCCGCGCCGCACGCCCTCCACCAGGTCCTCCGGCTTGCCGACACCCATCAGGTAGCGCGGCTTGTCGGCCGGCATCTGCGCCGGCAGGTAGTCGAGTACACGGATCATTTCTTCCTTGGGCTCCCCCACCGACAGCCCGCCGATGGCCAGGCCGTCGAAGCCGATCCGGTCCAGCCCCTCTAGCGAACGCATGCGCAACTCTTCATGCATGCCGCCCTGGACGATGCCGAACAGCGCGGCGGTGCTTTCGTCGTGGGCGGCCTTGGAACGGCCGGCCCAGCGCAGCGACAGCTCCATGGAGCGCCTGGCCACGTCGAAATCCGCCGGATAGGGCGTGCATTCGTCGAAGATCATCACGATGTCGGAACCGAGGTCGCGCTGCACCTGCATCGACTCCTCGGGCCCCATGAATACCTTGGCGCCGTCGACTGGGGAGGCGAAGGTCACGCCCTCCTCCTTGATCTTGCGCATCGCGCCCAGGCTGAACACCTGGAAACCGCCCGAGTCGGTGAGGATCGGGCCCTGCCACTGCATGAAGTCGTGCAGGTCGCCGTGACGCTTGATCACTTCCATGCCCGGACGCAGCCAGAGGTGGAAGGTGTTGCCGAGGATGATCTGCGCGCCGATGGCTTCGATGTCGCGCGGCAACATGCCCTTCACCGTCCCATAGGTGCCCACCGGCATGAAGGCCGGCGTCTCGACCACGCCACGGGGGAAGGTCAGGCGGCCACGACGGGCCTTGCCTTCGGTGGCCAGCAATTCGAAGGTCATGCGGCAAGTGCGTGTCATGCTTGGTCCTCGGGCCCGCGCGGTGCGGGGTTGCGGGTGATGAACATGGCATCACCGTAACTGAAGAAGCGATAGCCCTGCTCGACCGCCGCCGCGTAGGCGGCCATGGTCTCCGGGTAGCCGGCGAAGGCGGACACCAGCATCAGCAGGGTGGATTCGGGAAGATGGAAATTGGTCACCAGGGCATCCACCACATGGAACGGCTTGCCCGGGTAGATGAAGATGTCGGTATCGCCACTGAAGGGCTTGAGCGTACCGTCCCGCGCGGCGCTTTCCAGCGAGCGCACGCTGGTAGTGCCTACGGCGATCACCCGCCCCCCTCGCGCACGGCAGGCGGCCACTGCATCCACGACCTCCTGGTCGACCTGGAGCCACTCGCGATGCATGTGGTGCTCTTCGATACGCTCGACACGAACCGGCTGGAAGGTGCCGGCGCCGACGTGCAGGGTGACGAAGGCCGTCTCGACGCCCTTGGCCGCGATGGACTCCAGCAGCGCCTCGTCGAAATGCAGCCCGGCCGTGGGCGCCGCAACGGCACCGGCATGGCGTGCATAGACAGTCTGGTAGCGCTCGCGATCGGCATCCTCGTCCGGCCTGTCTATATAAGGAGGCAATGGCATGTGCCCGAGGCGATCGAGCAAGGGCAGCACCTCTTCGGCGAAGCCCAGCTCGAACAGCGCATCGTGCCGCGCGAGCATGGTCGCCTCGGCGCCACCGTCGATGAGGAGGGTCGAACCCGGCTTGGGCGACTTGCTCGAACGCACATGGGCGAGCACGCGGTGGCTGTCCAGCACGCGCTCCACGAGGATTTCCAGCTTGCCGCCTGACGCTTTCTGGCCGAACAGGCGCGCCGGGATGACCCGGGTGTTGTTGAACACCATCAGGTCTCCGGGACGCAGGTAGCCCAGCAGGTCGGCGAAACCCTTGTGGGCGAGTTCGCCCGTAGGGCCGTCCAGCACCAGCAGGCGGCTGGCGCGGCGCTCGCTCAGGGGATGGCGGGCGATGAGGTGCTCGGGGAGCTCGAAGTGGAAGTCGGCAACGCGCATGGTGGGGGTCGTCTCGCAGGGGCGCGAATATTAACGGAAATGCGGAAATCTGACCACGCGGGCGGATTGACCCGCCTCGGTCGCCTCCCTATACTGCGCCGCCATCGTGCCCCGGTGGCGGAATCGGTAGACGCGGCGGATTCAAAATCCGTTTCTGGCGACAGAGTGAGAGTTCGAGTCTCTCCCGGGGCACCACGACTCCAGCAAGCCCTCGTACTCGACGAGCTTGCAGCTCTCCGCAACAGCTTTTCATCCTCCTGTTGCGTCCTTTTTCCAGATGCAGTGCATCAGCATTGGAAATCTTCCCAAACCCCGCCTAGCATTGAGCTTTCGGGGGGTTGGCAATTCAAAGAAAGTTAGCGTAGAGTGTGCGCACTGTGTTTGCATGGGTCGCTGTTGAATCGTGACCTGGTGCAGTAGATCCTACAGATCCGCTACATCCCGCTCGACTTCTCTTACTCTCTGCAACCAGTTCCAGCCCTCTATGCTTTAAGAAAAGCAAGAGGCTGTCATCAACTCTAGTTTCAAGGAAATAAGACATGTCGAATCGTCAAAACGGCACCGTTAAGTGGTTCAACGACGAGAAGGGTTTTGGTTTCATCACCCCCGAAAGCGGTCCGGATCTGTTCGTGCACTTCCGCGCAATCGAAGGTAACGGCTTCAAGAGCCTGAAAGAAGGCCAGAAAGTCAGCTTCGTCGCTGTGCAAGGTCAAAAAGGCATGCAGGCCGACCAGGTTCAAGTCCTGGGCTAAGCCTCCTGCTTGAAAGAACCCCTGATGGAAACATCAGGGGTTTTTTTATGCCCGTGATTCCGTAGACCCCAGCCTTTAGAATGTCGCAACCCCACGTTTGCAAGGGCTTTCCATGCCGAACCCGAAACTGCGCCCCGAAGGCGACTTCCCCGTCGCCGGGCCGATCCGTCGCTTCGCCGCGATCTTCTATGACTTCCTTCTCTGCGTGGCCCTGATGATGGTGGTCACCCTCTTCTACCAGCAGGCGATACTGCGCGCGATCTTCGGCGGCGATCGCCTGCGACAGATGGCCGAGCAGGGCGCGCTGATCGGCGACCCCATACTCTCCAGCCTGCTGTTCCTCAGCCTGTTCGCCTTCTTCAGCAAGTTCTGGATGCGCGGCGGCCAGACCCTCGGCATGCAGGTCTGGGGCGTGCGCATCCAGAACCGCGACGGCTCGGCCATCAGCCTGTGGCAGGCGCTGTTGCGCTTCGTGGTCGCCATCGGCTCCTGGCTGTGCTTCGGCCTCGGCTTCCTGTGGATGATCGTCGACAAGCAGAAACGCAGCTGGCACGACATGTACTCCGACAGCCAGGTGGTGCAACTGCCGAAGAACATCCACAAGAAGTAGCGCCACCCGAATCGCACCCAAGAAAAAGCCGGCTCGCAGCCGGCTTTTTCGTACCCGGGGACCTACCCCGCACGCCTGAGCAGCAGCACGCCAGCCAGCGCGCAAATCCCCGCCGGGATCAGCACCGCCAGCAGCGGCGAGAACCCGAACACCAGGCTGGATGGCCCGAGCAGGTCCTGGCTGATGCGCACCACGAAGCCGATCACCACGCCGGTGAACACGCGCTGCCCCAGCGTCACCGAGCGCAGCGGGCCGAAGATGAAGGAGATCGCCATCAGCACCAGCGCGCCGGTGACCAGCGGCTGCAGCACCTTGGTCCAGAACGCCAGCCAGTAGCGGCCATTGTTCAGCCCCTGGTCCGCCAGGTAATGGGTGTAGCGCCAGAGCCCGGTGATCGACAGCGCCTCAGGCTCCATCGCCACGGTGCCCAGCAGTTGCGGGCTCAGCTCGATGTCCCAGCGCTCGTTCGGCGACTCGATCACCTCGGTGTGGTCGCCACGGAAGTAGGTCGTGGAAACGTCCTCCAGCTGCCAGTGATCGGTCTGGTACATGGCGCGACGGGCGAAGCTCGCCGACTGCATGCGGCGCTCGCCATCGAAGTCGTAGCGGGTCACGCCATAGAGCACGCCATTGGGCTGCACGGCGTTGATGTGCACGTACTGGTTGCCCTGGCGATGCCACTGGCCGCGCTTCGCGCTCTGCGCCTCGCCGCCGCCCTGCGCCAGCGCACGATTGCCCTGCGCCAGGTTCTCGCTCCACGGCGCGACGTATTCACCGATCAGCACGCCCACCAGCATCAACACCAGCAGCGGCTTCATCACCGCCCAGACGATGCGCCCGATGGAGACGCCAGCCGCCCGCATGATGGTCAGCTCGCTGCTGCTGGCCAGGCCGCCGAGGCCGATCAGGCTGCCGATCAGCGCCGCCATCGGCAGCATCTCGTAGATGCGCCGCGGCGTGGTCATGAGTACATAAACGGCCGCCTCCATGACCCCATAGGAGCCGTCGACGTCGCCCAGCTCGTCGATGAAGGCGAACAGCAGCGCCAGCCCGACTATCACCCCCAGCACCGCGAGGATGCCGAAGAACACGCTGGTGCCGATATAACGATCCAACCTAACCATGGGCCACCTCACGGGCATCACGACGAGCTGCCCACTTCAGCCGCAACGGCTCCCAGTAAAGCAATGACAGGCCGACCAGCAGGAACATCCCGTGCACCCACCAGAGGCCGAGCGCCATGGGGATCTTGCCCTTGTCCAGCTGGCCGCGCGCAGCGATCAGCAGGGACAGGTAGGCCATATAAAGGAGGATCGCCGGCAGCAGCTTGAGGAAGCGGCCCTGGCGCGGATTGACCCGCGACAGCGGCACCGCCAGCAGGGTCACCACGAACACCAGCAGCGGGATGGAAATGCGCCACTGCAGCTCGGCCTGGTAACGCGGGTTGTCGCTGCCGATCAGCTCGGACGTCGGGATCGCCTCGCGCTCGCCGATCTCACCGCTGATCTCCGGCTTGGGCAGGAGGATGCCGTAGGTCTCGTACTTGATCGCGCGATAGTCGGCCTTGCCCGGGTTGCCGTCGTAGCGGTAGCCGTTCTCCAGGATCAGGTAGCGGCTGCCATCCTCGTGGATGACCTGGCGGCCCTTCTCCGCCACCAGCACGCCGATGCCGCGCTCCTTGTTGTTCTGCGACAGGCGCTTCTCGGAGATGAACACCCCGCCCAGCTCGCCACGATCGGCCGACAGGCTCTCGGTGTAGGTCACCCGCGTACCGTTCTTCATGGTCTGGAAGCGGCCGGGCACCAGCGTGTCGAACTCGGTCAGCGCGTCCTGCTCGTTGAGGATCCGCGCCACCTGCGCCACGCCCTGCGGCGCCAGGCCCAGGCTCAGCCAGGCGACCAGCAGCGCCACCAGGGTGGCCGGCGCCAGGCTGTAGGCCATCAGGCGCTGCTGGCTCATGCCGGTGGCGGCGAGCACGGTCATCTCGCTGTCCAGGTAGAGCCGGCCGTACGCCAGGAGGAAGCCCAGGAACAGGCCCAGCGGCAGGATCAGCTCGAGGAAGCCCGGCAGGCGGAACCCCATGATCAAAAACAGCACCCCCGGGTCCAGGACGCCTTGCGCGGCCTGGGCCAGATACTTGATGAAACGACCACTCATGATGATCACCAGCAGCACCGCACTCACGGCGCTGAGGGTGACAAGGACTTCACGGGACAGATAACGGAAGACAATCAAACCAGACACTCCAGGGTTGTCAGGCTCAGGCGGCTACGCTCAAACTAGCCGCTTTGTGGCCAGCCCGCCGAACCGGCGGACCACTGAAAAATGGCCGGCATTATATCCTGCAATCCCGACTCTTTGTCTTGGGGACATACGTCATGGAATTCCTCGTCAAAAGCGCTCGCCCGGAAACCCTGAAAACCGCCACCCTGGTCGTCGCCGTCGGCGAAGGCCGCAAACTGGGTGCCGCTGCCAGCGCACTGGATGGCGCCACCGGTGGCGCCATCGCCGCCCTGCTCAAGCGTGGCGACCTCGCCGGCAAGGTCGGCCAGACCTTGCTGCTGCACAGCCTGCCCAACCTCAAGGCCGAACGCGTGCTGCTGGTAGGCGTGGGCAAGGAGCGCGAACTCGGCGACCGCCAGTTCCGCAAGGTGGTCGCCGCCGTCAACGCCGTGCTCAAGGGCCTCGGCGGCAGCGATGCGGTACTGGCCCTGGGCGAACTCGCCGTGAAGGGCCGTGACGCCTATGGCAAGGCGCGCCTGCTGGTGGAGACCCTGGCCGACGGCACCTACCGCTTCGATCGCTTCAAGAGCACCAAGGCCGATGCGCCGGTCCTGAAGAAGATCACCCTGCTGGCCGAGAAGGCCGAGCTCGCCGACGTCGAGCGTGGCAGCGCCCATGCCCGGGCCATCGCCACCGGCATGGCCTTCACCAAGGACCTCGGCAACCTGCCGCCGAACCTCTGCCACCCCAGCTTCCTCGCCGAGGAAGCCAAGGCCCTGGCCAAGGCCCACAAGAACCTCAAGGTCGAGGTGCTGGACGAGAAGAAGCTCAAGGAGCTCGGCGCCGGTGCCTTCCTCGCCGTCGCCCAGGGCAGCGACCAGCCGCCGCGGATGATCGTGCTCCACTACCAGGGCGGCAAGAAGGACGATAAACCCTACGCCCTGGTCGGCAAGGGCATCACCTTCGACACCGGCGGCATCAGCATCAAGCCCGCCGCCGGCATGGACGAGATGAAGTACGACATGTGCGGCGCAGCCAGCGTGCTCGGGACCTTCCGTGCCCTGGTCGAGCTGCAGCTGCCGATCAACGTCGTCGGCCTGCTGGCCTGCGCCGAGAACATGCCCAGCGGCGGCGCCACCCGCCCCGGCGACATCGTCACCACCATGAGCGGCCAGACCGTCGAGATCCTCAACACCGACGCCGAAGGCCGCCTGGTGCTGTGCGACACCCTCACCTACGCCGAGCGCTTCAAGCCCCAGGCGGTGATCGACGTCGCCACCCTCACCGGCGCCTGCATCGTCGCCCTGGGCAGCAACGTCTCCGGCCTGATGGGCAACAACGAGACCCTGGTGAAGCAGATCCTCAAGGCTGGCGAATACGCCGACGACCGCGCCTGGCAACTGCCGCTGTTCGACGAATACCAGGAGCAGCTCGACAGCCCCTTCGCCGACATCGCCAACATCGGCGGCCCCAAGGCCGGCACCATCACCGCCGGCTGCTTCCTGTCGCGCTTCGCCAAGAAATTCCACTGGGCCCACCTCGACATCGCCGGCACCGCCTGGGTCAGCGGCGGCAAGGACAAGGGCGCCACCGGTCGTCCGGTGCCCCTGCTCACCCAGTACCTGCTGGACCGCGTGTAAACTGCCGCACCGCCCGGCGGCGCAGGCCGCCGGGCACCCGCCTCACCTCAGGAACACCCAGCCATGACCCGCGTCGAGTTCTACGTCCTTTCCTCCAGCACCCCGGCGGACCGCCTGCGCGCCGCCTGCCAGCTGGCGAGCAAGGCCTGGCGCCACGGCCTGCCGGTGTTCGTGCGCTGCGCCGACAAGGCCCAGGGCGCCGAGCTGGACGACCTGCTGTGGCGCTTCAAGGCCGAGACCTTCATCCCCCACGGCCTGCACGAAGACGACCCGCAGGCGCCGGTGGTGATCGGTGGCGACGAGCAGCCCGAGGCCGCCCAGGGCCTGCTGATCAACCTCGACGCCAGCCTCTCGCCGCACCTCGAGCGTTTCAGCCGCATCATCGAGATCGTCAACCAGGAGCCGGCCCTGCTGGCCGCCTGCCGTGAGAATTTCCGTACCTACCGCCAGCGCGGCTATGATCCAAAGCGAGTCGAACTCTAAGCACGCCCCATGGACAACTCCAGACCGCCGCAAAAGCCCGCACACCTGCTGGACGACCTCGAATCGATCCGCGCCCTGCTCGACGAACACACCAGCAGCGAGCCGCCCCTGCTCACCGAGTCCGTCGACCCGGACAGCATCCCCCTGCTCTCCGAGATCGTCGAAGCGCCGCCCTTCGAGCTGCCCCCACGGGGCAACGAGCCCATCGCACCCAGCCCGGCCCCGGCCCCCAGCGTGCAGCCCACGCCCCCGCCGCGTGCCGAGCAGCCGGCGCAGACGCCCCTGCAGGGCGCCCTGCAACGCAGCGCCGAAGCCGCCAGCGCCCAGGAATTCAGCCGCCTGGACACCGAGCTGCGCGCCGCCGCGCAACTCATCCTGCAAGACGTCATCGACGACTTCGTCCCGCAGATAGAAGCCGAGCTCAAGCGCCGCCTCAGCGCCCGCCTGACCCGCCTCCTGCCCCAGCCGCCCCGCCGCGGCTGAGTCGCACGCCACTCGCCCCCTGCCCCGCTGCCCGCGCTTGGGGCTTGTAGCCGCAGCCGCTATACTCGGCGGCTTTCCGATCAGTTGCCGACACGGTCCCGCCGCACCATGGACAAGACCTACCAGCCCCACGCCATCGAATCCTCCTGGTACCAGACCTGGGAGAAGAACAACTACTTCGCCCCGCAAGGTTCCGGCGAGCCCTACACCATCATGATCCCGCCGCCGAACGTCACCGGCAGCCTGCACATGGGTCATGGCTTCAACAACGCCATCATGGACGCGCTGATCCGCTTCCGCCGCATGCAGGGTCGCAACACCCTTTGGCAGCCGGGCACCGACCACGCCGGCATCGCCACCCAGATGGTGGTGGAGCGCCAGCTGGCCGCCCAGGGCGTCGACCGCCACGACCTCGGCCGCGAGAAGTTCCTCGAGAAGGTCTGGGAGTGGAAGGAACAGTCCGGCGGCACCATCACCCGCCAGATCCGTCGCCTCGGCTCCTCCGTCGACTGGTCGCGCGAGCGCTTCACCATGGACGACGGCCTCTCCGAAGCGGTCAAGGAAGCCTTCGTACGCCTGCACGACGACGGCCTGATCTACCGCGGCAAGCGCCTGGTCAACTGGGACACCAAGTTCCACACCGCCATCTCCGACCTCGAAGTGGAAAGCCACGACGAGAAGGGCCACCTGTGGAACCTGCGCTACCCGCTGGCCGACGGCCTGAAGACCGCCGACGGCAAGGACCACCTGGTGGTCGCCACCACCCGCCCGGAAACCCTGCTGGGCGACAGCGCCGTCGCCGTGCACCCGGAAGACGAGCGCTACAAGGCCCTGATCGGCAAGTTCGTCGTCCTGCCCCTGGTCGGCCGCCGCATCCCCATCGTCGCCGATGACTACTGCGACCCCGAGTTCGGCACCGGCTGCGTGAAGATCACCCCGGCCCACGACTTCAACGACTACGAAGTCGGCAAGCGCCACGACCTGCCGCTGATCAACATCTTCGACAAGAACGCCGCCGTGCTCGCCACCGCCCAGGTGTTCCACCTCGACGGCAGCGTCAACGACGCCTTCGACGGCAGCCTGCCCGCCGCCTACGCCGGCCTCGACCGCTTCGAGGCGCGCAAGCGCATCGTCGCCGACATCGAAGCCCTCGGCCTGCTGGAGAAGATCGACGACCACGCCCTCAAGGTGCCCAAGGGCGACCGTTCCGGCACCGTCATCGAGCCCTGGCTGACCGACCAGTGGTACGTCTCCACCAAGCCGCTGGCCGAGAAGGCCATCGCCGTGGTCGAGAGCGGCGAGATCCAGTTCGTGCCCAAGCAGTACGAGAACATGTACTTCAGCTGGATGCGCGACATCCAGGACTGGTGCATCAGCCGCCAGCTCTGGTGGGGCCATCGCATCCCCGCCTGGTACGACGAAGCCGGCAACGTCTACGTCGGCCGCGACGAGGCCGAGGTACGCGCCAAGCACAACCTGGGCGACACCGCCCTGCGCCAGGACGATGACGTCCTCGACACCTGGTTCAGCTCGGGCCTGTGGACCTTCTCCACCCTGGGCTGGCCGGAACAGACCGACTTCCTCAAGACCTTCCACCCCACCGACGTGCTGGTCACCGGCTTCGACATCATCTTCTTCTGGGTCGCCCGGATGATCATGCTGTCCACCCACCTGACCGGGCAGATCCCGTTCAAGACCGTGTACGTCCACGGCCTGGTGCGCGACGGCCAGGGCCAGAAGATGTCCAAGTCCAAAGGCAACGTCCTCGACCCGCTGGACATCGTCGACGGCATCACCCTCGATGCGCTGCTGGAGAAACGCACCAGCGGCATGATGCAGCCCAAGCTGGCCGAGAAGATCACCAAGCAGACCCGCGCCGAGTTCCCCGACGGCATCAACAGCTTCGGCACCGACGCCTTGCGCTTCACCTTCTGCTCGCTGGCCTCCACCGGCCGCGACATCAAGTTCGACATGGGCCGCGTCGAGGGCTACCGCAACTTCTGCAACAAGCTGTGGAACGCCGCCAACTTCGTCACCGAGAACACCGATGGCCAGGACACCGGCGTCAACGGTGAAGCCGTCGAGCTGTCCTCCGTCGACCGCTGGATCATCTCCCAGCTGCAGCGCACCGAAGCCGAAGTCACCCGCCACCTCGACGCCTTCCGCTTCGACCTGGCCACCCAGGCCCTCTACGAGTTCGTCTGGGACGAGTACTGCTCCTGGTACCTCGAGCTGGTCAAGCCGGTGCTGTGGGACGAGAACGCCCCGATCGAGCGCCAGCGTGGCACCCGCCGCACCCTGGTGCGCGTGCTGGAGGTCATCCTGCGCCTGGCCCACCCGTTCATGCCCTTCATCACCGAAGAGATCTGGCAGCGCATCAAGGCCCAGGCCGGCGTCAGCGGCGACACCCTGATGCTGCAACCCTGGCCGGTGGCCAACGAGGCCCGCATCGACGCCGCCGCCGAAGACGACATCGAATGGGTCAAGACCCTGATGCTCGGCGTGCGCCAGATCCGCGGCGAGATGAAGATCTCCATGGCCAAGCGCATCGACGTGGTCCTGGCCAACGCCAATGCCGAAGACCTGCGCCGCCTCGCCGACAACGGCCCGCTGCTGAACAAGCTGGCCAAGTTCGAATCGGTCCGCGTCCTCGCAGCCGGCGAAGAAGCCCCCATGTCCGCCACCGCCCTGGTCGGTGACATGCAGGTGCTGGTGCCCATGGCCGGCCTGATCGACAAGGAGGCCGAACTGGCGCGCCTGGACAAGGAAATCCAGCGCCTGGACGGCGAAGTGAAGCGCGTCGGCGGCAAGCTCGCCAACGAAGGCTTCGTCGCCAAGGCCCCGGCCGAGGTGCTCGACAAGGAGCGCGCCAAGCTCGCCGAGGCCGAACAGGCCCTGGCCAAGCTGGCCGAGCAGCGCGAGAAAATCGCCAACCTGTAAGCCCCCAAGGCCCGCCACCCGGCGGGCCTTGTTCTTTCATAGGGAAATGGAAGACATGCCCATCGAACTGCGTTTCGAATCCCACCTCGCGGTCAGCCCCGGCCAGGCCTGGAGCTGGATCACCGACGTCGACCGCCTGCGCGAGGAAATGCGCCCCTGGCTGCGCATGAGCGTGCCCGCCGGCGTCCGCAACCTCGAAGACCTCGCCGTCCAGCCCGGCGAACCCCTGTTCACCAGCCACCTCTGGCTGTTCGGCGTCCTGCCGCTGGGCACCTCACGACTGACCCTGCGCGAACTCACCCCCGGCGTCGGCTTCGTCGAGGAGTCCCCCATGACCGGCATGCGCCTGTGGCGCCACGAACGCCGCCTGGAACAAAGCGCCAGCGGCACCCGGGTCATCGACCAGCTCACCGTCGCGCCCCTGTTCGGCACCCGGCTGGTCCGGCTGTTCCTGCGCCTGTTCTTCGCCAACCGCCACCGCGTCCTGCGCCGTCGCGCGCCCTGACCCCGGAGCCCCCATGGAAACCAGCAAGACCAAGACCAGCTTCTACCGCCGCCTCTACGTCGCCTGGCTGATCGACAGCGGCACCGCCGCCAGCGTCCCCGCCCTGATGGACGCCACCGGCATGCCCCGCCGCACCGCCCAGGACACCCTCGCCGCCCTCGCCGACCTGGACATCGACTGCCAGTTCCAGCAGGACGCAGGCGCCCGCAACAACGCCGGCCACTACGTGATCCGCGACTGGGGCGCCATCGACAAGACCTGGATCGCCGCCAACCTGCAGCAGATCAAGACCACCCTCGGCTACCCCTGACAGAATCCCGCCGTAAACGGTCGTAGCCCGGGCTTCAGCCCGGAACCCCCTCCGGGTTGAAGTCCGGGCTACGGTGCAAAGGCCACACCCCATCCAGGAGCCCCCGCCATGACCCCGCAACTCATCTGGGTACTCGGCCTGCTGCTGGTGGTCGTCACCCTCTTCGTGCGCAACCGCCCGCGCATGGACGCCGTCGCCCTGCTGGCCCTCGTGGCCCTGGTGCTCAGCGGCGTGCTCGGCACCGAACAGGCCCTGGCCGGCTTCAGCGACCCCAGCGTCGTGTTGATCGCCGCGCTGTTCATCATCGGCGACGGCCTGGTGCGCACCGGCATCGCCTACCGCCTGGGCGACGCGCTGGTGGCCCGCGCCGGTAGCAGCGAAACCCGCCTGCTGGTGCTGCTCATGCTCAGCGTCGCCGGGCTCGGCTCGGTGATGAGCTCCACCGGCGTGGTCGCCATCTTCATCCCGGTCGTGCTCGGCGTCGCCGCGCGGCTGAAGATCCCACCGGCGCGGCTGATGATGCCGCTGGCCTTCGCCGGCCTCATCAGCGGCATGCTCACCCTGGTGGCCACGCCGCCGAACATGGTGGTGCACAGCGAACTGCGCCGCGCCGGCTTTGACGGCTTCGGCTTCTTCGGCCCCACGCCCATCGGCCTCGCCGTGCTGGTCCTGGGCGTGCTCTACATGCTCGCCGCCAGCCGCTGGCTCGGCCGCGCAGGCGGTGACGGCACCACCACGGCGCCGCGCCTGACCCTCGCCGACCTGGCCGGCGCCTACCACCTCAGCGAGCGCGAAAGACGCCTGCGGGTACGCGCCGACTCGCCGCTCGCGCGGCAGGCCCTGAACGAGCTCGAGCTGCGCCGCGAGTACGGCATCAACGTCATCGCCGTCGAGCGCCAGCGCAAGTTCCGCACCCTGCTGCTCATGGCCACCGGCAACACCCAGCTGGAACCCGGCGACGTGCTGCTGGTGGACCTCGCCAGCCCGGCCATCGGCCTGCTCGGCGCCTACCACGCACTCGGCCTGGAGCCCATGCCGCTCAATGCCTCCTACTACAGCCTGCACGCCCACCAGCTGGGCCTGGCCGAAGTCGCGCTGCCGCCCGAGTCGGAGCTGCCGGGCAAGACCATCCAGGAACTGGGCTTCCGCAGCCGCCACCGCCTCAACGTCGTCGGCCTGCGTCGCCATGGCCGCCCCCTCGATGGCGTGCTGGTGGACGAGAAGCTCAAGGGCTCCGACACCCTGCTGGTGGCGGGCGAATGGAAGGACATCCACCGCCTGCAGGCCCAGGGCCGCGACTTCCTGGTGCTGAGCCTGCCCGCCGAGGTGGACGAGGTGGCGCCCACCGCGCACAAGGCACCCCACGCCCTGCTCAGCCTGGCGGTGATGGTGATCCTGATGGTCAGCGGCCTGGTGCCCAACGTCATGGCCGCGCTGGTGGGTTGCCTGCTGATGGGCGCCTTCCGCTGCATCGACCTGGACAGCGCCTACCGCGCCATCCACTGGCCCACCCTGATCCTCATCGTCGGCATGCTGCCCTTCGCCCACGCCCTGCAGCAGACCGGCGGCATCGACCTCGCCGTACAGGGCCTGGTGGCGTTGCTGGGCGATGCCGCACCGCGCCTGGTGATCGCCGCGCTGTTCGTACTCACCGCAGTGATCGGCCTGTTCATCTCCAACACCGCCACCGCCGTGCTCATGGCGCCGGTGGCCATCGCCACCGCCCAGCAGCTCGGCGTCTCGCCGCAGCCCTTCGCCATGACCGTGGCCCTGGCCGCCTCCGCCGCCTTCATGACGCCCATCTCCTCGCCGGTGAACACCCTGGTGCTCGGCCCCGGCCAGTACCGCTTCGGTGACTTCGTCCGCGTCGGCGTGCCCTTCACCCTGCTGGTGATGGCCGTCACCGTGCTCCTGGTGCCCTGGCTCCTGCCCTTCTGACCGGTCGCCGGCGGCGGCTGGCCAAACCCGCCCGGTTGTGAATAATGCGCCCCTGCCCCTCCACCCCGGACCTTCGCCATGCCCAGCAAACCGCCCAGCAAGACCGCACCGGCCAAGCCGTCCGACGGGGGCAAGGCGCCACTGCACCCGCGCAATCGCCACCAGGGCCGCTACGACTTCCCCGCGCTGATCGAAGGCAGCCCCGAGCTGGGTGCGTTCGTCATCACCAACCCCTACGGCAAGCCGAGCATCGACTTCGCCAACCCCGAGGCGGTGAAGGTCTTCAACCGCGCGCTGCTCAAGCAGTTCTACGGCATCCGCCAGTGGGACATCCCCGCCGGCTACCTGTGCCCGCCCATCCCCGGGCGCGCCGACTACCTGCACCACCTGGCCGACCTGCTCGGCGCCGCCCACGACGGCGTGATTCCCAGGGGCCCCGCCCTGCGCGGGCTGGACATCGGCGTCGGCGCCAACTGCATCTACCCGCTGATCGGCCACCACGACTACGGCTGGCGCTTCGTCGGTGCCGACATCGACCCGCAGTCCCTGGACTCCGCCACCGCCATCCTTGCCGCCAACCCGCAATACGAGGGCGCCATCGAACTGCGCCGCCAGGAAAACCCGCAGCACATCTTCCAGGGCCTGGTGCAGGCCGACGAGCGCTTCGACTTCACCCTGTGCAACCCGCCCTTCCACGCCTCCCTCGACGAAGCCCGCAGCGGCAGCACGCGCAAATGGAAGAGCCTCGGCAAGCAGGACCCCAGCCGCACGCTGCCGGTGCTCAACTTCGGCGGCCAGTCCAACGAACTGCATTGCGAAGGCGGTGAAGCCGCCTTCATCGCGCGCATGGCCGAGGAAAGCGCCGCCTTCGGCCAGCAGGTGTTCTGGTTCAGCACCCTGGTGTCCAAGATCGGCAACGTCACGCCGCTGCAAGAGCGCCTCAAGGCCCTCGGTGCCACCGACATCCGCGTCGTGCACATGGCCCAGGGCCAGAAGCAGAGCCGCTTCGTCGCCTGGACCTACCTCCAGAAGAACCAGCGCCGCGCCTGGCGCAAGGAACGCTGGCCCGCCTGACCAACACTCGCCCTTGCAGGGGCGAGTTCATTCGCCAAGGAGCGCGCAGCGCTCCCCGCGACGCCCCTCTTGGGCGTTACCGGCCACACCGACGGTGGACCGATGAAGCGCGGTCCACCCTACGCACGGCTACGCCTCACAAGGCACCTCGGCCAACGCCTCCACCTCATGGGTGCGCACCTTGCCCAGCAGCATGAACACCAGCACCGCCGTCAGCCCGGTGATCGCCGCCAGCACCTGCAACAGGGTACGGAACGCCGCGTCATAACCCGGCTGCAACGCTGCCCTGTCCACCCCGAGCAGCGCCGCCGCCCGGGCCAGGTCACCCATGGCCGCATGCCCGGCGGCACCGATGACCTGGGCCGACGACGCACCCGATGCCGGTAGCGCCGCGACGACCAGTGCCGCCAGCAGCGCACCGACCAGTGCGATGGCCACGCCGTCGCCGGACACCCGCACGGTGTTGAAGATGCCCGTGGCCATGCCCGCCCGCTCCTTCTCCACCACGCTCACCGCCAGCCCGTCCATCAGCCCCCAGGGCAGGCCGATGCCCACGCCCACCACCAGCATCGGCAGCAGCAGCGCCTGCGGCCCGGACGCCAGCGCCACGCTCATCCACAACAGCCCGAGCGCGTTCAGCGCCAGGCCCAGCGCCGACAGCAGCCCGGCGGTGAACCAGCGCGACAGCAACGCCGCCAGCATCGGCACCACCATCAAGGGCGCCGACAGCGCGATCATCAGTTGCCCGGCCTGCACCGCGCTCAGGCCATCGGCACCGATGAAGCGCCCCGGCAGCAGCACGATCAGCACCACGAAGGCGAAGGCCGGCGACGCGCCCAGCAGCTGCACCCCGGCGAATTGCGCGCGACGGAACAGGCCCAGCTCCAGCATCGGCCGGGCCACGCGCCGCTCGATCACCACGAAGGCCACCAGCAACGCCAGGCTGCCCCACAGCGAGACCTGCACCAGCGGGTGCGACCAGCCGTGCTCCGGCGCCAGCAGGGTGCCGCAGGTGAACAGCGTGAGCATCGCGGTGAAGCTGATCGCCCCGGCCAGTCCAGGCCCTGGGCGTTGGGGTCGCGGCTTTCGCGGGCGCAGATCGAGACCAGCAGTGCGCCGGCGACGCCGATCAGGGCTGGCAGCAGGAACACCATGCGCCAGCCCAGGCTGTCGCTCAGCAGGCCGGCCAGCAAGGGGCCGAACGCCAGCCCCAGGCCGAAGGTGGTGCCCAGCAGGCTGAACACCCGGGTGCGGATCGGGCCGTGGAACTCCTGGGCCAGCGCAGCCATGGCCCCGGCGAAGGCGGCGGAACCGCCGAGGCCCTGGAGCACACGCAGCAGGTCGAACACCAGCACCGTGGGCGCGAGGGGGATCACCAGGGTCACCGCCGCGAACAGCCCCAGGCCTACCCGCCACACGCGCTTGCGTCCATGGATGTCGGCCAGGCTGCCGGCCGCCATCATCGCGCTGCCGTAGGCGAGGATGTAGCCGTTGGTGATCCAGCCGAGTTCCGCCGCCGAGCCACCCAGGGCCTGGCTGATGGCCGGCAGCACCACCGCCGGGCCGGTGAAGCACAGCGGGATCAGCACCGCCGTCAGGCAGGCGGCCAGCAGCAGCCAGCGGCGTGCGCCGGCGGTAAGGGATGAGTCGGTCATGTCGAAGGCTCCGCAAGAAAAGTCGGAGCAGGCTACGGCGGCGGGAATTACGGAAAAACAGGCTAGTATTCCGCACTTAACGGAATCCTGAGTCCGCAATCGGAAACCCCATGGAAAGCCTCAACCGCCTCGCCCTCTTCGTCCAGGTCACCGAAAGCCAGAGCTTCGTCGCCGCCGGTCGCGTGCTGGGCATCTCCGCCTCGGCGGTGGGCAAGGGCATCGCCCGCCTGGAACAGCACCTGGGCGTCCGCCTGTTCCACCGCAACACCCGCAGCATCAACCTCACGGTGGAAGGCGCGCTGTTCCTCGAACGCTGCCGGCGCATCCTCGGCGAGCTGGAGGCAGCCGAGCACGAGCTGTCGCAGAACACCCAGGAGCCCAGCGGTCGCCTGCGGGTCAGCCTGCCTTTGGTGCTGGGCCTGTTCCCGGTGGTGCTGCCAGCCTTCATGCGCCGCTATCCCGGCATCGAACTGGACCTGGACTTCAGCGACCGCCTGGTGGACGTGATCGAGGAAGGCTTCGACGTGGTGGTGCGCAGCGGCATCCCCGAGGACTCGCGCCTGCGTGCCCGCCAGCTCGGGGCCTTCCACCTGCAACTGGTGGGCTCCCCCGCCTACTTCGCCGCCCATGGCACGCCACGGGTGCCGGCCGACCTGGAGCAGCACGCCTGCCTGCACTACAAGTTCCCCAGCACCGGCAAACTGCAGAAATGGCCCCTGCTGCTCTCACCCGGCGAAAGCGAGCCCCAGCTGCCCACCACCCTGGTGTGCAACCACGCCGACACGCTGATCCGCGTCGCCAGCGAAGGCATGGGCATCACCTGCCTGCCCGACTTCGCCATCCGCGACGCCCTGGCCAGCGGCCAGTTGCAGACGGTGCTCGAAGACCGCAACCAGCATGCCGGCCACTTCCGCGCCCTGTGGCCCTGCTACAAGCAGATGCCCGCCAAGCTGCGGGTGTTCGTCGACTTCCTCGCCGAGCACCTGTTCCTCGACCAGAGCCAGGCGTGAGCGCGGCAAACCGCTCTCTGTAGGGGCGACTTCAGTCGCCAAGGAGCGCGCAGCGGTCCCATCACCGCATGGGTTTAGCTGCGCTCGCGGAACGCCGCCCGACCCATCCTACAAGGCGAAGCGCGCATCCAGTCGGCTGTAGCCCATGCCCACGCCCTTGTGCACCTTGAGCTGCACCGGGATGCGCTCCTTGAGCGCTTCGACGTGGCTGATCACACCGATCATCTTGCCGCTGGCGTTTAGCGCGTCCAGGGCATCGAGGGCCACTTCCAGGGTCTCGCCGTCGAGGGTGCCGAAGCCCTCGTCGAGGAACAGCGAATCGATGCTGGTCTTGTGGCTGACCAGGTCGGACAGCGCCAGCGCCAGCGCCAGGCTCACCAGGAAGCTTTCGCCGCCAGACAGGGTGCGGCAGTCCCGGGCGGCATCGGCCTGCCAGGTGTCCACCACTTCCAGCTCCAGCTCGCCCAGGGCGCGGCGGCGCAGCTGGTAACGGCCGTGCAGGCGCTCCAGCTGCTGGTTGGCCAGGTGGATCAGGTGATCCAGGGTCAGCCCCTGGGCGAAACGACGGTACTTGGCGCCGTCGGCCGAACCGATCAGCCCGTTGAGCCGTTGCCAGAGATCACAGGCGCCTTCCTGGGCGGCGATCTCGGCGAACAGCGCCTGCTGGTTCTGCCGGCGCTGCTCGTCGCCGCTCAGTTGCCCGCGCAGCTCGCCCTGGCGCTGGGCCAGTTCGCGCAACTGCAGTTGCAGCGCTTGCAACTGCTCATCCAGCTCCGCCAGGGCCAGCTCGGTCTGTGGCGTCGCCTGCAATGCCGCCAGGCTCTGCCGGGCCGAGGCTTCCAGGGCCTGGGCTTCGGTCCAGGCCTTCTCCAGGCGCGCCTTGAGGGTAAGCAATTGGTTGCGCGCGTCCTCGTCCAGCAGCGCGGCGAGGTACTGCACCTCATCGGCGAAGGGGCTCTGCGCCAACGCCTGTTCCCAGGCGGCACGCTGGGCGTCGAGCGAGGCACGCGCGGCCTCCAGTTGCTCGACCAGGCTGTGCTCGCGCCCGCCCAGGGCCTGGCTGCGTTCCTGGGCCAGCGCCAGCCGCTGCTCGGCCTGCTCCAGGGCGGTGGCGGGGTTATCCACAGGGGCCAGGGGCTCGCCATCGGCCTGGCCGAGCGCGCTCCAACGCTGCTGCCAGCGGTCGGCAGCGCCCTGGGCCGCGTGCAGCTCCGCCAGGAGCACCTGTTCGTCCCGCTCCAGCCGCTGTTGCCGGGCCTGGGCCTCGCGCCAGGTGCGTACCTCCGCCTCGCGCTCATCCAGCCAGCCCTCGCTGTCCTCGGGCAGGGCATGGCCGAACTCGGCCAGGGCCGCGCCCAGCTCGGCGTCCTGGCGGGCCTGCTGCATCTGGAGCTGGCCCAGTTGCCCGGTGTTCTCCGCTTCGCGGCGGCGCAACGCGTCCTGTTCCTGAAGGGCCAGGGCGTGCCCCTGGGCGGCTTCCAGCTGCTGGCGCTGCGCCTGCTCGCGCTGGGCACGGGCGCCTTCGAGGGCCTGCTTGAGGCCATCCAGTTCCCCCAGGCTGCGTTGCAGGGCGGCGAGCTCCGCCTGTTGCTGCGCCTGGGCCTCCGCCAAGGCCTGGGCATCGGCCAGGGGCCGGCCCAATGCCGCGCAGTGCTGCTGCCACTGCGCCTGCACCTGATGCAATTCGTCCTGCAGGCGTTGCGCCTCCTGCTGCCGCTGGCGCAGTTGCGCCTCCAGCGCGGCCAGCTCGTCACGCAGGGCTTCGCCGCGCTCGCGCACCTGGTCCTGTTCGGCACGCTTGGCCTGCAGCGCGGCCTGGGTGTCGGAGACATCCAGCGCTCGGTAGGCCTCGATCGCCGGGTGTTCATGGGAGCCGCACAGCGGGCAGGCTTCCCCGGCTGCAGGGCGGCGCGGTGGGCTTCGAGCTTGAGGATGCGCTGCTCCTGCTCCAGCAGCTTTTCCTTGTCCTGGATCTGTTGCTTGAGGTCGGTGAACTGCAAGCGCAGAGCGTCCCGCGCCGCCGCCTTCTCCACCTGCGCACGGTCGTCGGTTTCGATGCCGCCCCGTGCGGCGGCCAGTTGCCGCTCCAGGCGCGTGCGGGTGTCCGCCAGTTGCTGCAGGCGGGCGAGTTGGTGGCCCTGGTCGCTGAGGCGCTGCCAGCGCTCGCGCAGGGCGGCTTCGGATTGGCCGGCCAGCAGCGCATCGAGCGCGGCCTGGGGTTGCGCTTCGCCGTCGCGGGCGCGCTCCAGGCGCTGCTCGCTTTCACCCAGCGCGGCCTGCAAGCGGGCGATGCGTTGCGCCAAGTGCTCCGCGTCCTGGCGTTCCTGCTGCTGGCGCGCCAGCGACTGGGCGATGGCCTGCGCCAGGTTGCGACGCGCGCCGAGCTGCTCGCGCCAGGCGCCCAGGCGCTCGCCGAGCAGGCCGTGTTGCGGATTGGCCGCCAGTTGCGCCTCCACCTGCCGGCGCTGATCGACCAAGGCATCGCGCCGTTCGGCAAGGGCCATCGCCCGCTGCTGGCTGTAGCCACGCGCCTGCCACAGGCCGTCGGCCACCTCGCGCGCGACCTGGGCCTTCTGTTCGCGCATCTGGGCCAGGGCCGTGGTGGCCTCCGTGACCGCCTGCCCGGCCCGTTGCCAATCGCGGTGCTGCGGGCGCAGGCGTTCGGCCGGCTCGCTGGCGGCCAGGCGCAGCAATTGCGGGCCGGCCTGCTCCAGTGCTTGCCGGGCATCCTGGCCCTGCTGCACGGCGGCGAGCTGGCGCGCCTCGGCGCCGGCCAGGGCTTCACGCCACTGGCGCTGGCGCTGCAGGCTGTCCTGCTGGCCGAGCAGTGCCGCTTCACGATCGGTGAGTTCGGTGAGTTCGTCCTGCAACTGCTGGCGCCGCTCCTCGCCCAGCAACTCGACGCCCTCAGCCCGCGCGCGCAGCTGGCCCAGGGCGGCTTCGGCCCCCTTGGTGCGCTGGTAGACGCGCTGGGAGATCAGCCCATACACCTCGGTGCCGGTCAGCTCCTCCAGCAGCGCGGCGCGATCGTTAGCACTGGCTTCGAGGAAGGCGGCGAACCCGCCCTGGGCCAGCAGCATGGACTTGGTGAAGCGCTCGAAATCCAGCCCGGTGAGGCTTTCGGTCTGGCGCAGCTTGTCGTTGATCTTGTCGGTGAGGATCTCGCCATCGGCGATGCGCGCCAGCTCCACCTTCGGCGCCTGCAGGCCGCCATCGACCTTGTCGCGGGCACGGCGCTGGCTCCAGAAGGCGCGGTAGCCCACACCCTTCACCTCGAACTCCACCTCGGCCAGGCAGTCGGCGGTGTGGCGGGTCATCAGCTCGTTGACCGTGGCGGAGACGCTGCTCATGCGCGGGGTGCGGTGATAGAGCGCCAGGCAGATGGCGTCCAGCAGCGTGGTCTTGCCGGCACCGGTGGGGCCGGTGATGGCGAACAGGCCGTTGCCGGCGAAGGGCTCGCCGGTGAAGTCGATCTTCCACTCGCCCTTGAGGGAGTTGAGGTTCTTCAGGCGCAGGCTGAGGATTTTCATGCAGAAGCCGCCAGGGGATGGGAGCGGCATTCTGGCATTCTCCGCCCGCCCTTGCAGGCCCGGCGGCGATAGCGGGATCTACCCCGGCGTTCAGTTGCGCTCGCTGCGGACCTCTTCCAGAACGCCACGGTGCAGGTCCCGCAGGCGCCGGGCCTGGTCCTCGTCCAGCTGCTCCAGCTCCAGGCGGCGTACGAACACGTCCTCGGCGCTGAGCTCGTCCAGCGTTTCGCGTGCGGCGCCCAGCAGGGCCGGAGCCAGGCCGGCACGCTCGCGGCGCAGGCGCAGCACCTCCACCGGCAGGCCTTCGCACAGGGCGGCGACGCGGCCTTGCAGGTCGCTCAGGTAGTCGTCCGTGCTCACCTGCACCTCCAGCCAGACGGGCCGCTCGGGCGTGCCCCGGCGGGCCTGCTCGGCGATGGCGCCGGCCAGCTCGGCCAGGGCGCCCCGCACGCTGGCCAGGGGCTGGAAACAGGGCACCGGCAAGGGCGTGACGCTACGCAGGCCCTCGCCATCCACCTCCACCAACAGCACTTCCTTGGCCTGCCCGGCCTCGTCGAAGGACAGCGGGATGGGCGAGCCGCTGTAGCGGATGTGCTCCAGGCCGCCGACCTTCTGCGGCCTGTGGATATGCCCCAGGGCGATGTAGGCGGCGGGCGGGAAGGCGCTGGTGGGGAAGGCCTCCAGGGCACCGACGTAGATTTCCCGCACCGACTCGCTGGCGCTGGCACCGACCGTGGTCAGGTGGCCCGTGGCGAGGATCGGCAAGCCGCCGCCCAGCGCGTCGCGGCGCTGCTCGGCCAGCGCGAACAGCTGGGCGTAGTGGGCCTGGATCGCCTGCTGCAGGGACAGCTGCTTGTCCGCCGCGCTCTGCCCGGCCTGGCTCTGCAACACGTCGCGGGCACGCACGAAGGGGATGGCGCAAAGCACCGCACCCGGCTCGCCATCACGGCCGTGCAGCACCAGAACCTGGTCCTGCGGGTCGGCGGCGACGCCCGGCACCACGCGCGTGCCCAGGGCCGCCAGCAAGGCCTGGCTCTCGCCGAGCATGGCGGGCGAGTCATGGTTGCCGCCCAGCACCACCAGTTGCGCACCGGCGTCGCGCAGGTCGATGACGAAGCGGTTGTACTGCTCGCGGGCGTAGCTGGGCGGCGCGCCGGTGTCGAACACGTCGCCCGCCACCAGCACCGCGTCCACCCGGTGCTCGCGCACCTGCTCCAGCAGCCAGGCGCAGAAGGCCTGGTGCTCGGCCTGGCGGGTCTTGCCCATGAAATGCTGGCCGAGATGCCAGTCGGAGCTGTGCAGGATGCGCATCGGGTCTGTCACTTGTCGCGGGGAACGGGAAGGCGGCCACCTTGTCATTTACCGGCACCGGGAGGCAACCGCCGCTGCGCCAGTGGCTATCCTTCCCCTCAATTCCCCGCCCCAAGGACTCCCATGCCAAGGTTCCTGAAAGACCTGAAGATCATGCTGCTGGCCAACCTCTGGACCGTGCCCGTGGTGGCCGCGCTGGTGGGCGCGGTGTTCTATTTCGTCGCCCCGCCGCCGCCCATGCACGCGACCCTGGCCACCGGCGGCGCCAACGGCGGCTACGCGCTGTTCGCCGAGAAGCTCAAGGAGGAACTGGCGCACCAGGGCTTCACCCTGGAGCTGGTGCCCAGCGGCGGCTCCCTGGACAACCTCGGCAAGCTGCAGCGCGGCGAGGTGCAGATGGCCCTGGTGCAGAGCGGCCAGGAGCTGACCCTGCCGGCGCGTGAGCGCGAACGCCTGCACGGCCTCGGGGTGATGTACCAGGAGCCGCTGTGGCTGTTCAAACGCAAGGACGTGGACATCGACGCCATGGGCGACCTGCTGCAGCTGCGGGTCGCCATCGGCACGCCCAACAGCGGCACCCGCGCCATCGCCGCGGCGCTGCTGCAGGCCAACCGGATCGAGCCGGAGGGCTACCCGCAGGCCTGGCAGGCATTCAGCGGCACCCGCGCCGCCGACGCGCTGATCGCCGGCGAGCTGGACGCGGCCTTCTTCGTCGGCCCGGCGGAGAACGCCGTGGTGCAGCGCCTGGCCGCGCGCAGCGAGCTGGACCTGGTGAGCCTGCGCCGCAGCGCCGCCTACCGCGCGCGCCTGCCCTACCTGACAAAGCTTGAAGTGGGCGAAGGCCTGCTCAACCTCGCCAGCAACAGCCCCTCGCGGGACATCCTCACCCTGGGCCCGGTGGCCACCCTGGTGGCCAACGACGAATTCCATCCTTCGCTGACCCCGCTGATCCTCGAAGCCGCCCGCGAGGTGATGAAGAACGGCAGCCTGCTCGACCCCGCCGGCCGCTACCCCGCCGCCCAGCCGATGACCCTCTCGACGCTGGACGAGGCGGCCTACTACTACAAGAACGGCCTGCCGATCCTGCAACGCTACCTGCCCTTCCGCATCGCCTCCCTGGCGGACCGCTACATCATCCTGCTGATCCCGCTGCTGGTGGTGATGTTCCCGCTGTTCAAGGCCGTGGGCCCGGTGTATCGCTGGCGCATCCGCGCGCGCATCTACCGCTGGTACAAGTACCTGCGCGATATCGACCGCAAGCTGGACGCCGGCACCCTGCGCGAGGAGCTGGACGGCGAGATCGGCAAGCTGGAGGAACTGGAGGACCAACTGGCCAAGGTGGACGTGCCGCTCTCCTACTCCAACGAGCTGTACGACCTGCACGTGCACCTGCGCTACGTGATCGAGCGGCTCCAGGCGCTGAAGGCCAGGAGCCGCGAAGACGAAGCCTGAACGGGACCTCAGAAGCGCAGTTGCAGGTAGCGCAGCGGCGCCAGCCAGGCCGGGGTCGCCGGGCCGAAGGCCAGGACCTTCGCCAGGTGCCGGCGCAGGCGCCAGTAGGAGCCGTGCTCGCTGCCCTTGGCCACCGCGCGCGCGGTGCGGAAGTGCGCCACGGCAACGCCGCTGCCGCCTTCCCGCGAGGCGGCGGTGAAGCCTTCCAGCAGGTGCTGCATGCAACGGAAGAAGGGCCGCGGCTGCGCCCCCTGCAGGCGCTCCAGCCAGCCTTCCACGGCCTCCAGGTCACCGGCCATGGCCGCATCGACGCCCAGCCAGACCATGGCGTCGTGGTTCTGCGGGTCGCGCTCCAGGGACAGCCGCGACACCGCTGCCGCATGCCCATCCAGCTCGCGCGCACGCAGGCCCAGCGCCAGGTTGTCCAGGCCCCAGGCCGGCGCCTGCGGGTTCCGCTCCCAGTCCGAGAGCCAGTCGAACATCAGCTCGTAGCGTTCCTGGTTGACCATCGCGTAACTGGCCATGCCCCAGATCACCCCGTCGCTGCGGATCGCCTCGCGGCTGGCCTCAAGCGCGTCCACCAGCAGCCGGCTGGCGTTCTTGCGGTTGGCCAGCAGCTCCAGCATGGCATGCTTGCCGGCATGCTGCGGATCGTTCTCCAGCAGGCGCAGGAAACCCTTCCAAAGCGAGCCCGGCATCCAGCGGCCGTCTTCGCGTCGCAGCCAGTACAAGGCGGCGGCGTAATGCAGGGAGCCGTCGGCGACACCCGCCTCGAGGTTTTCCCACAGCAGCGTGTCCTTGTCCGGTTGGCCGAGGATCTTCAGCACTTCCGACCAGGCCTCGACCACGCCGCCGTCACGGCACAGCGGATGCAGCACACGACGCTTGAGCGCCTCGTCGGCCCGAGGCACGGCGAAGCGCAGGGCGCGGATCAGCACGGAGGATTGGCTGGACGCCTCCAGCAGCCGCTCCAGCACCTCGCGCGTGGCCTCGACCGTGCCGTGCTCGAGCAGCAGGTCGAACGCGTGCAGGCCGGCGAAGGTGTAGCAGGCGTCCAGCTCGTAGGCACGGAGGAAGGACGGCAGCGCCTCCTCGCCCTTGCCATCGAGCCACAGGGCGTGGCCGAGGAAGCCATGGGCGATGGCCTGGCGGGGTTCCAGGCGCACCATCTCGCGGGCCGACTCCACGTAGGCGGCATAGTCGCCGGCGTCGTCCTGCCAGTCGGCCAGGGTGCGCCAGCCATCGAAGAAGGCCGGCTGGCGCTCCAGCAGCTGGCGCAGCTCGGCCAGGGCGCTGGGCAGGTCCTTTTCCTCGCGCGTGGCGCGGGGGCCGAACAGGGCCAGGTCGGGGGGTGTCGCACCGCCCCAGCAGGGCGCATCCAGCAGCTGGCGCAGTTCGTCGAAGCGCCCCGCGGCCAGCAGCCCCTCGGCCAGCTGGGTGTTGGCGCTGCGGTGGCGTGGGCTCAGTCCCAGGGCCTGGCGCAATGCCGGCTCCCTGGCCTCGAAGCCCTCTTCCTGCTCGGCCAGCGCCAGCCAGGCGTCGGCGTCGCCGGCGCGCAGGCGGGTCAGTTCACGGGCCAGTTCCAGGGGGCGCGCGGGCGTCTCCAGGGCGGCGCTGTAGCGGCGCAACTGGTTCCATACCCAGCCGTTGCCGGGCTCCTCACGCAGCACCTTCTCCGCCTCGATGGCCCCTTCGCCCGGGTTGTCGCGCTCGCCCAGCACGTAGCCCAGGTAGGCACGCAGCTCGGTGTTGTCGGGGGTGCGGGCGAGCACGCTGCGCAGCAACTGCTCGGCCTCCTCCAGGTCGGCGCCCTCGTCGAGCAGGCTCTCGACGTAGAGGCGCACGCTGCGTGTCCACAGCGGGTTGATGCGGAAGCTCTCGCGCAGGGTCTCGCGGCACTCGGCGTACTGCTTCTGGCTGCTTTGCAGCTGGGCGCGCTCCAGGGCCAGGCGCGGCATCAGCGGGAAGCGCTCGATGGCCGATTGCAGCAGGTTCTCGGCCTGCTCCGGGTGGCCCATCTCGGCCTGCTGGGCGGCGACCACCACCCACAGTTGCCAGAGGTCGGCACGCTGTTGCAGGGCCTCGCTCAACTGCTCCAGCAGCACCTGCGGCTCCAGCAGCCTGCGCGCCTGCTCCGGGTAGGCCAGCCAGCCGTCGCCGAAGGTGACCTGGGCCACCAGCTGGCGGTGGATGAAGTCGAGATCGTCCAGGGCCTCGCCCTGGGTGGTGCAGGTTTCCAGCAGCATGTTGCTGGCGTAGTCATTGTCGGCGGAGCGTTCCAGCGCCTCGCGGAAGGCGGCGCGGGCGGCCTCGCGCTGGCCGCCCTGGAGCAGCACGAAGCCACGCGTGGAATAGCTGCTGGAGCTGCGCGGGTCGGTGCGCCGGGCCTGCTCGCAGAACTCCAGGGCCTCTTCGTGGCGGCCGAGGCGCGCCAGGGTCACGGCCAGTTCGCGGATCGCCCAGGCGTACTCCGGGTGGCTGGCCAGCAGGCGCCGCAGGGCGAGCTCGGCGTCTTCCAGGGAACGGCGCTGGGCACGTTCCACCGCCAGCTCGGCGATGCCACAGTGGTGGGGAAAACGTTCGGCCAGTGCCTCGACATAGGCGTCCACCGCCTCTTCGCCGGCGCTCTGGCGCAGCAGTTGCACCTGCATGCGGTGCAGGCTCATGTTCAGCGGGTCCAGCTCCACCGCCTCGCGGCACCAGGCCAGGGCGCGCTGGGTGTCGCCATCGCTGCGCTGGCTATGCAGCACGGCGGCGCGCAGCCAGGTGCCCCGGCGGCTCACCGGCTCGGCGCGGCGCAGCATGGCCTCGTTCAGCTCCAGCTCGCCGTGGCGACCGTAGAAGTCGGCGAGGTTGAGCAGCAGCGCCGGGTCCTGGGGGCGGCGCTCCAGGGCCTGTTCGAGGATCTGCCGGCATTGCAGCGGATCGGACAGCTCCTCGATGAATTCGCAGAGGGTCAGGGTCGGACCGGCGGCCAGGGCGCCGAGGCGCGCCTGGCGCTGGCGCAGGAACTCCAGGCCCGCTTCGGTGCGGCCCAGGCAGCGCAGGGCACGGAAGTACTGGCTGCTGTAGCCCTCGTTGGTGTCGTGCAGGCACGCGGCGATGCGGTACAGCTCGCAGGCCTGCTCGCGGCTGCCTTCGTTCCAGCGCAGGCTGGCCAGCTCGTTCCAGGCCTGGGCATGCCCCGGCGCCTGGCGCAGGGCGCGGCCCAGCAGGTGGCGCGCGGTATCCAGCTGGCTGCCGTCCTCCACCAGGAGGCTGGTGTAGCGCACCAGGATGCCGGCGTCGCTCCAGCGCGCCTGGCAATGGCCGGCCAGCCAGTCCAGCTGCTGTTCGCGGGCGTGCAGGTGGGCCAGGGAGGTGGATTTGGACAGGATCAGGTTGGCATCGTCGGGGAAGCGCTCCAGCAGCGCTTCGGTGGCCTCCAGCACCTGCGCCTCGCGCCCGTCGTACCAGCCCAGGGTGCGCTGGCCCTGGAGCGTCAGGCGGTGCCCCGGCGCCTGCTCGCGCAGGGCCTCGAACGCGGCCAGGGCCTCTTCGCGGTCATGCACCTCCAGGGCGCTGACCAGGCGGTAGTAGAGGTCCCAGGTCGCATGCTCCGGCAGCTCCAGGCCGTCCAGCCGATGGGCTTCCTCGGGCGGCAGCAGGAGCAGGCCGCGTGGCCCCGACGCGCGCTGGGCCTGGTACAGGCCTTCGGCGATGCTCTCGCCGAACTGCGCCTGGCCGGGGTCGCGGATCAGCACGGTGCCACGGGGCTCGTCGTAGCCGACCACCGCCTGCAGGTGGCCGCTGCCGGTGTATTGCAGGGACAGGGTGAAGGGCAGGCCGCGATCGATCAGCGCGCGGCTGGTGGCCCAGTCGACGGTGAACTCGCGCACCAGCCAGCCGTTGCGCTCGGCCCAGGCGCGCTCGGCGTGGTAGGAGGTGCCGTCGTAGCAGATCTCCTCGGCCACCTCCAGGTGCGCCACGGGGCGGCCCCAGTAGGTGGAGAGCGCGGTCAGGGTGGCGGGAACGCAGGTCATGTGGTGCTGGCGGACGAAGGTGACCGGCAGCAGGACGCGACCGCCCTTCGGTTCCGCCAGGCGCTCGGCGACCATCGTGTAGAAGGGGCTCTGCGCCTCCAGGGCCAGGGCCCGGCCCCGCTCGTGGTCACCGCGCAGGCAGGCGATGTCGCAACGCCGGCCGGCGTACCAGCCGCGCATGCCCTTCTCCAGCAGCAGCGCCAGCTCCAGGGAGCGCTCGATCAGGCGCTCGGCCTCGTCCAGTTCCTCGCGCTCGACCAGCAGGTCGATCAGCTGCGCGCAGAGCCCGGCGCTCTCCATCCGCCCGGTGGCGTCCAGCAGGCGGGTACGGGCGGCCTCCTCGCGCCCCAGCTGCAGTTCGAGCTGGGCGGCCTGCAGGGTCGCGGAGCGGAAGTCGGGGAGCAGCGCCAGGGCGTCCTCGCAAAGCTCCAGCGCCTCGGCGTAGCGGTCTTCCTGCTCCAGGCTGTAGGAGCGCTCCACCAGCAGCCAGGGATCGTTGGTGCCCAGTCGCATGGCCGCGTCGTGCAGCTCGGCGCTGCGGCCGAAGTCACGCAGCAGCGCCCGCAGGTAGCCCTGGAACGACAGCCATTCGGCGCGCAGGCCGGGCTCTTCCGGCAACCAGTCGGAAAAGCGCTGGAGGAATTCCCAGGCGCGGTACTGGCCACGGCGCGCCAGCAGGAAGCGGGCGTAGCGCAGGCGCGCCTCGGCGGCCTCCGGGTAGCGGCGGTAGCCCAGCCAGGCGAGGGCATCGCCCAGGCGCGGGGCACCGAGTTGCGCAACCAGGCGCGAGGCCAGCGCCATGGCGGCGGCACCGCGCCAGTGGCGGTAGTCGCCGAGTTCGGTGGCCCTGGCGTGGGCCCGGAGGAACAGGCCGCGGTCGGCCAGCGCCTCGAGGGCGTGGATGGACTCGGCGTCGACCGTGGGCAGGGGCGTATCGAGGATCAGGCTGGACATCGGAACCATCCTTGGTCATTGCAGCGGGAATGGCGTCACTTTAGGGATGCGCGGGCCCGGCAACAAGCGATCGGGTCACAAGGTCCCTCATCCCGGCCGAGGCTGAGGTAAACTCTGCGGCCTGCCGGGCGAGCCACCCGCGCGCCCTTATCCACAGCTTCACAGGTACGCCCATGCCGATCCGCCACTGCATCGTCCACCTCATCGACAAGAAGCCCGATGGCAGCGCCGCCGTGCTCCATGCACGCGACAGCGAGCTGGGCGAATCCAAGGCCATCGAGAACCTGCTGGCCGATCTCAACGAGAGCTACAACGCCAAGCAGGGCAAGGCCTGGGGCCTGTTCCACGAGGAGTCCGGCGCCTACCCCTTCAGCGGCTGGCTCAAGGACTACATGGAGGGCGGTCGCGACTTCACCGCCTTCAGCCGCGAGGCGGTGGCGCACCTGCAGAAGCTGATGGAGGAGTCCAACCTCTCCACCGGCGGCCACGTGCTCTTCGCCCATTACCAGCAGGGCATGACCGACTACCTGGCCATCGCCCTGCTGCACCACAGCGAAGGCGTCACCGTCACCGACGCGCTGGACCTGGCGCCGGCCCGCCACCTGGACCTGGGCCAGTTGCACCTGGCCGCCCGGATCAACATTTCCGAGTGGCGCAACAACGCGCAGTCCAAGCAGTACATCTCCTTCATCAAGGGCAAGAACGGCAAGAAGGTCTCGGACTACTTCCGCGACTTCATCGGCTGCCAGGAAGGCGTCGACGCGCCGAGCGAGACCCGCACCCTGCTCAAGGCCTTCAGCGACTTCGTCGAGCACGAGGACTTCGCCGAGGAGCAGGCCCGCGAGAAGACCAAGACCCTGGTGGACTACGCCAGCACCCAGGCCAAGCTGGGCGAGCCGATCACCCTGCAGGAGCTGTCCGGGCTGATCGACGAGGACCGCCCGCGCGCCTTCTACGAGCACATCCGCAACAAGGACTACGGCCTGTCGCCGGAAATCCCGCCGGACAAGCGCACCCTCAGCCAGTTCCAGCGTTTCACCGGCCGCGCCGAGGGCCTGTCGATCAGCTTCGAGGCCCACCTGCTGGGCTCGAAGATCGAGTACGACGAGGGCCGCGACATGCTGATCATCCGCCAGGTCCCGACCCAGCTGAAGGACCAGCTCAAGCGCCGCAAGGACTGAAGTCCGCCGTAACGAAAAAGCCCGGCCAAATGCCGGGCTTTTTTGTGCGCCTGCGGATCAGCGCGCCTCGATACGGAAGCCGACACGCGGGAAGTGCACGTGCACCACGCCGGCACGCTCGTCCTCGCGACGCAGGATCAGCTCCTCGCGGCCGGCGAACACCAGCTCGCCCTCCACCGGGTCGACGCCGTAGTCGGTGGCGGCGATGGCCACCTTCTGCCCGGCGGTGAAGCCGTTGGCGTCGAAGAAGGGCTCGTCCGGCAGCGCTACCGGCTCTGCGGCGCGGGCGATCTCGATGGCCTCGGCGGCGCTCAGCTCGCTGGAGGCACCATGGCCGAAGCCGAGCACCCGGCCCAGCCAGGCGGCGACCGCCGGGTAGTCGTCCACCAGCGGCGCGGTGATCGGGGTGGCCTTGAGGAACCACAGGCAGTGGGCCAGGGAGAAGTCGGCCACGCTCGGCTCGCCGAACAGGAAGTCACCCTCCTCGCGGGCCAGTTGCTGCTCCAGGCGCGCCATGAAGGTCGGCCAGTTGTGCTTGGCCACCTCGGCGGGCAGCCGCGTGGTGGTGCCGCCGCTGAACAGCCCGGCGCGGTCGGCGATGAAGGCCTTGATCGCCTCGGGCGGCAGCTTGCCGAAGCGCACGGCGATGGATTCGGGCTGGAACACCAGGCTCACCGCGTGCTGGAAGATCACCGAATCCACCCAGTGGCAGAAGCTCGCCACGTTGAATTCCAGGCCCGGCGGGATCAGCGCCGGCACGGCCTTCTCCGCTTCGAGGCGGCGGGCGATCAGCGCGGTGTCGCAATAGATGTCGGCGCCGATCTGCAGCACCGGGGTCTTGCGGTAGCCTCCGGTCAGGGGCATCAGGTCCGGCTTGGGCATCAGCGGCGGAATGTGCACCGAACGCCAGGACAGCTGCTTGAAGCCCAGCAGCAGGCGGGCCTTCTCGGCGAAGGGGGACGTCGGGTAGTGGTGCAGGATCAACTCGTGCATGTCGGGCTCCTTATCGTTCTTGTCAGGGTGGGCAGCTTAGCCGCCCTCGGGTTCAGGGCCTATCCAGCGGCGCTGATACCACGCCATCAGCAGCCGCTATGTAGGCTGCGGCCAAGGCTTCCTTGGCGGACTTGCGCAAGAGCTTGATGGCGCGCTCGCGGCGCAGGGCATCGCCCTTGCCGGCGCAGGCCTCGATGTAGACCAGCGCCTGGGCCGGGCTGGAATGGAAGAAACGCGCGCCCTTGCCGCTCTGGTGCTGGGCGAAACGGCGCTGCGGGTCGTCGCTGATGCCGCAGTAGAGCGCGCCGTTGGCGGCACGCACCAGGTAGACGAACCAGGGACGCGGTGGAGCCTCGCTCATGCCCAGGCCACCGTGCGCATGCGCTGGCAGTAATCGACCAGGCGCGGGTACTCGCGGGCCAGGCGGTTGAGCGGGGTTTCCAGGGTGCACTGCACCAGGTTGGCCAGCAGCCCGTAGGCCGAGGCATCGGCGCTGCAGGGGCGCGCACCGCCGAAGAAGGTGTCGTCGCCGAGCAGGTCGGTGAGGCCTTGCAGGTCCTCGCGGGCGAACACCAGCAGTTCTTCCCGATCATGCCGGCCGAGGCCCTGGGCCAACAGGTCGCGGCGGACCTTGCGACGCACCAGCGGCGGCACCAGGCGCCCGGCCAGCGGGCCGAGGTTGCCGAAGAAGGCCTGGCGGGTCTGCGCCCAGCCCTCCTCCTCCAGCCAGCGGAAATACACCAGCAGCCAGTAGAGGTGTTCGTCGCAGAGGCGGGTGACGGCCAGGGCGCGACCACGGCCGGCGTCGTCGAGGTGCTCGTCCAGCTGCAGGTGCAGGCGTTCGGTGAGCACCCGCTGGATGATCGCGGTATCGGCGATCAGCTCGCCGTCGAAGTCGATGTAGGGCAGCTTGCCCTTGGGGCCGCGCCGGGGGTCCATCAGGGTCTGCGCCTGGTACTGCACCCGTGCCAGGCGCAGGAAGGTCTCCAGCTTGAGGCAGAAGGGGCTGGCATTGGGCACGTCGAACCCGGCGGGGAACTGGAACAGCCTGATCATGATGGGCACCGGCGAGAGAGTCGCCGGCGAGCTTAGGCAATATTGCGCGGCGCAGCCACCAGCCAATGGCCGGCAGCGGGTTCAGCGTTGCGCACGAAATGCCGCCAGGCCTCGGGCCGCCTGCTGTCGGATGGCGTTCTGCACCGGCGGCAGCCAGCCCAGCAGCAGGCCCTTGGCGCCCAGCGCCTGGCGGGCCCAGCGCCACAGGTCGAAGCTGTCGCGGTGCTCGACGATCAGGCCGTCCTCGAAGCGGAAGCACGCCTCGATGCGGTTGACCACGGTGCGCCCGGTCTGGCTGAAGAGGTAGGTGGCGACCCAACGCGCGCGGCCCTCGTGGTCATCGGCCTCGACGCCATCGAACGTCAGCGAGAAGGCCTGGGCGCGGCTGGCCAGCATGCGCCACATGTCGGCGGCCTCGCTGCCGCGCAGGTCGGTGAACACCGGGTCGGCGAAGCGTACGTCGGCGGCGTAGCAGGCGGCCATGGTCTCGGCGTCCAGGACCTGGAAGGCGCGGTAGAAGCGTTCGATGAGGGCGGCGTTGGGATGGCTCATGGCGAGGCTCGTGGCGATTGGGGTGAGGAGAGTATCGACGGCTTTCCGCCGGGCGGCGATTGGCTGCATCGCCAACTTTGTGGCAATAATCGCCACCCTTTACGGAGGCCCACCCGATGATCCGCATCGCCTTGCTGGTCTGCCCACAGACGGTCTGCTCCAGCCTGGCCATGGCCGACGACGCCTTCCGCCTGGCCAACACCCTGGCCGGTGAGGCGCTGTTCGAGGTGCTGCGGGTCAGCCGCGATGGCCAGCCGGTGGACCTGGGCATGGCCAGCATCCGCGTCGACGGCGACCTGGCCCTGGCCGCCGGGGCCCGCCTGGTGATGCTGCCCGCCACCGGCAGCGCGGTGGAGTGCAGCATCGCCGGCAACACGGAGCTCCTGGCCTGGCTGGCGCAGCGCCCGGCCACCCAGCAGGTGGCCAGCCTGTGCAGCAGCGCCTTCCTGCTCGGCGCCGCCGGCCTGCTCGACGGCCGTCGTGCCACCACCCATTGGGCGCTGGCCGGCGCCTTCCGCCAGCGCTTCCCGCAGGTGCGCCTGCAACCCGATGAGTTGCTCACCGAGGACGGCAACCTGTTCTGCTCCGGTGGTGCCCAGGCCGGGCTCGACCTGTGCCTGCACCTGATTGCCTGGCACGGCGGCGACTGGCTGGCGCAGCGGGTGGCCGGTACGCTGGTGTTCGACCGCGAGCGTGGCCGCCAGTCACGCTTCACCCCGCTGCTGCCGGACGTGCCGGGAGACGCGCAGCTCGGCCCGCTGCTGGCCTGGCTGCAACGCCACCACGCCGAGCCCATCGACCTCAATGGCCTGGCCGAACGCGCGCACTGCTCCACCCGCACCCTGCTGCGGCGCTTTCGCACCGCCACCGGCCTGACGCCGAACGACTACGTGCAGCGCCTGCGCATCGCCGCCGCCCAGTCCGCCCTGCGCAACCCCTCGCGCTCCCTGGAGCAGGTGGCGCAACAGGTGGGCTACGCCGACCGCGCCACCTTCGCCAAGCTGTTCAAGCAGCTGTGCGGGGAGACGCCGGGGGCGTTCCGCCGGCGCTTGCGCGAGCAGCCGTAGCCTCACGCGTTCGCACACCTGGGCGACTGAAGTCGCTCCTACAGGTCATGCAGCAACGTCCGGGCCGTAGGAGCGAGCTCTGCTCGCGAAGCTTTATATGCCTGGTACGTTGCCTCGCTCCTCGGTACGGCAGCCTGCGATCAGTGC
Organism: Pseudomonas sp. Pc102; assembly: GCF_018408275.1. Classification (NCBI taxonomy): domain Bacteria; kingdom Pseudomonadati; phylum Pseudomonadota; class Gammaproteobacteria; order Pseudomonadales; family Pseudomonadaceae; genus Pseudomonas; species Pseudomonas sp. Pc102. Next base: position 5,400,450 of record NZ_AP021905.1, read on the forward strand.
AATACCGTAGCCCGTGCTTCAGCGCGGGAACGGCGTGGCCGGCATTCCCGGACTGAAGTCCGGGCAAGGGGCTCGATTTCTCGCATCGATGCACGCACGGCTTTTCGTAGGATGTGTCGGGCGGCGTTCCGCGAGCGGAGCGAAACCCATGCTGTGAATGCGTCAGGAGTCCATCAATGCCCGGAAAGCACCGCGCTTGCACTTCTGAGTGGAATCCACAACGGCCAATGCAGACATCGCCATTGAAATCACCCCGTCGGACATGAAAAAGGGGCCCGAAGGCCCCTTTCGTCATGCGCTGGCGATCAGTGCAGGATCTGCCCGAGGAACAGCTTGGTGCGCTCGTTCTGCGGGTTGTCGAAGAACGCGTTGGGTTCGTTCTGCTCGACGATCTCGCCCTTGTCCATGAAGATCACCCGGTCCGCCACGGTGCGGGCGAAGCCCATCTCATGGGTCACGCAGAGCATGGTCATGCCGTCCTGGGCGAGGCCGACCATGGTGTCGAGCACTTCCTTCACCATCTCGGGGTCGAGGGCGGAGGTGGGTTCGTCGAACAGCATGATCTTCGGCTTCATGCACAAGGCACGGGCGATGGCCACGCGCTGCTGCTGGCCGCCGGAGAGCTGGCCAGGGAACTTGTTGGCCTGCTCGGGGATGCGCACTCGCTCCAGGTAGTGCATGGCGATTTCCTCGGCCTTGCGCTTGGGCAGCTTGCGCACCCACATGGGCGCCAGGGTGCAGTTCTGCAGCACGGTGAGGTGCGGGAACAGGTTGAAGTGCTGGAACACCATGCCCACTTCGCGGCGGATCGCCTCGATCTGCTTGAGGTCGTTGGTCAGCTCGGTGCCGTCGACGATGATCCGCCCCTGCTGGTGTTCTTCCAGCCGGTTGATGCAGCGGATGGTGGTCGACTTGCCGGAGCCGGACGGGCCGCAGAGGACGATGCGCTCGCCCTGCTTGACGTTCAGGTTGATGTCCTTGAGCACGTGGAACTGCCCGTACCACTTGTTCACGCCCTGCAGCTGGATGATCGGCGCAGCGGCGTCTTTCTGGATGGCTTCACTCATTCGAATCTCTCTCCTAACGCTTGTGCCCGGTGTTCAGCTTCTGTTCGAGGCGCATGGAATAGCGCGACATGCTGAAGCAGAAGATCCAGTAGACCAGGGCGGCGAATACGTAGCCTTCGGTGGACATGCCCAGCCATTTCGGGTCGGTGGTCGCCTGCTTGATGCTGTTGAGCAGGTCGAACAGGCCGATGATGATCACAAGGCTGGTGTCCTTGAACAGGGCGATGAAGGTGTTGACGATGCCGGGGATGACCATCTTCAGGGCCTGCGGCAGGATCACCAGCGCGGTGCTGCGCCAGTAGCCCAGGCCGAGGCCGGCGGCGGCTTCGTACTGGCCCTTGGGGATGGCCTGCAGGCCACCACGGACCACTTCGGCGATATAGGCCGCCTCGAAGAAGATCACCATCACCAGGGCGCGCAGCAGCTTGTCGAGGTTCATGCCCTCGGGCAGGAACAGCGGCAGCATCACCGAGGACATGAACAGCACGGTGATCAGCGGCACGCCGCGCCAGAACTCGATGAAGGTCACGCAGATGACCTTGATCGCCGGCAGCTTCGAACGCCGGCCGAGCGCCAGCAGGATGCCCAGCGGCAACGCACCGGCGATGCCCACGTAGGCGATCACCAGGGTCAGCATCAGGCCGCCCCAGCGGCTGGTCGACACTTCCTGCAGCCCCAGCCCGCCATGCAGCAGCCAGAAGGCCAGCAGCGGGTAGAGGATCAGGAAGCCGATGCCGTAGAAGGCCTTGTGCGGGGTGCGCTTGAGGAACAGCGGCGCCACGCCGATGATCGCCAGCCACACGGTGACATCCACGCGCCAGCGCAGCTCGCTGGGGTAGAAGCCGTACATGAACTGGCCGAAGCGCTGCTGCACGAAGACCCAGCAGGCGCCCTCGCCGGTGCAGTCGGCACGGGTGGTGCCGGTCCAGGTGGCGTGGATGAAGGCCCAGTTGAGGATGGGCGGGATGATCAGCCACAGCAGGTACAGCGACAGTGCGGTGAGCACCACGTGCAGCGGGCTGGCGAACAGGTTGTGACGCAGCCAGGCGACCGGGCCCACCACTGTGCTGGGTGGCGGCTGGTCGGGCTTGAAGGTATGCGATGTCATGTCAGTGCCCTCACCGCTCGATCAGCGCGATGCGCTTGTTGTACCAGTTCATCAGCAGGGAAATGCTGATGCTGATGGCCAGGTAGACGCTCATGGTGATCGCCATGACCTCGATGGCCTGGCCGGTCTGGTTGAGCGTGGTACCGGCGAACAGCGAGACCATGTCCGGGTAGCCGATGCCGGCGGCCAGGGACGAGTTCTTCGCCAGGTTCAGGTACTGGCTGGTGAGCGGCGGGATGATCACCCGCAGGGCCTGCGGCACGATGACCAGGCGCAGCGTCTGCCCGGGGCGGATGCCCAGGGAGTGCGCCGCCTCGGTCTGGCCGTGGCTGACCGACTGGATGCCGGCGCGCACCGTCTCGCCGATGAAGGCGGCGGTGTAGATCGACAGCGCCAGCATCAGGGCGATCAGCTCGGGGATGACCACCCAGCCACCCCGGAAGTTGAAGCCGGTCAGTTGCGGCACTTCCCAGTGGAAGGGGCTGCCCAGCACCAGGGCCGAGAGGCCGGGCACCAGCATCAGGATGGCGATGGAGCTCAGCAGCACGGGGAAGCGCTGACCGGTCTCGTGGCGACGCGCACGGGCCCAGCGCCACAGCACGACGATGGCCACCACCGACAGCGCGACGGCGATCAGGAAGGGCCAGAAGCCCTCGGCCATGTTCGGCGACGGCATGTACAGGCCGCGGTTGTTGATGAAGAAGGTGTCGCCGAAGTTCATGCTCTGCCGCGGGCCCGGCATGGGCAGCATCACGGCGAAGTACCAGAAGAAGATCTGCAGCAGCGGCGGGATGTTGCGGAAGGTCTCGATGTAGACCGTCGCCAGCTTGCGGATCAGCCAGTTGGGCGACAGCCGCGCGACACCGAGGATGAAGCCGAGGATGGTCGCCAGGATGATGCCGACCACGGTCACCAGCAGCGTGTTGAGCAGGCCGATGAAGAAGACGCGACCGTAGGTGTCGCTTTCCTTGTAGTCGATCAGGTGCTGGGAGATGCCGAAGCCGGCGCTCTGGTCGAGGAAGCCGAAGCCGGAGATGATCCCGCGCTTCTCGAGGTTGACCTGGGTGTTGTGGAAGAGGAACCAGCCGAACGCCACGACGGCGACTACGGCGATGATCTGGAATAGCCACGCGCGCGTCTGCGGGTCGGTCAGGACCGATCCACGGACACGCGGGGCTTGGGAAGTTTTCTGCATGACAGCCCTCGTCGGTTGGAACTGGACGCTACCGCCCGCATCCGCGGGCGGCAGCGTGGTGGGTCAGCGCACCGGCGGTGCGTACTGCAGACCACCCTTGTTCCACAGGGCGTTGAGACCGCGTTCGATCTTCAGCTCGCTGCCGGCACCGACGTTGCGATCGAAGATCTCGGCATAGTTGCCGACCTGCTTGACGATCTGCACGGCCCAGTCTTTGGGCAGCTTCAGATCCTTGCCGAAGTCACCCTCGGCACCCAGCAGGCGAGCCACGTCCGGGTTCTTGGTGGACTTGGCGGTTTCCACGACGTTCTTCGAGTCGACGCCGAGCTCTTCAGCGTTCAACTGGGCGAACAGGCTCCAGCGCACGATGTCGAACCACTCCTCGTCACCCTGGCGAACGGCTGGGCCGAGGGGTTCCTTGGAGATGACTTCCGGCAGCACCACGTACTCGTCCGGCGCGGCCAGCTTGATGCGCTGGGCGTAGAGCTGCGACTGGTCGGAGGTCAGCACGTCGCAACGGCCCGATTCCAGCGACTTCGCGCTCTCGTCGGAGGTGTCATAGGTGATGGGGGTGTACTTCAGGCCGTTGGCGCGGAAGTAGTCGGCCAGGTTCAGCTCGGTGGTGGTGCCGGCCTGGATGCAGACGGTGGCGCCATCGAGTTCCTTGGCGCTGGAGACGCCGAGCTTCTTGTTCACCAAAAAGCCCTGGCCGTCGTAGTAGGTCACGCCGGTGAAGTTCAGGCCCATCGCCGCGTCGCGGGAGCTGGTCCAGGTGGTGTTGCGGGAGAGGATGTCCACTTCGCCGGACTGCAGCGCGGTGAAACGCTCCTTGGCGGTGAGCGGGCTGAACTTGACCTTGCTCGCATCACCGAACACGGCCGCCGCTACGGCGCGGCAGATGTCGACGTCGATACCTTTGTATTCGCCCTTGGAGTCGGCGTAGGAAAAGCCCGGGAGGCCGTCACTGATGCCGCACTGCACGTAGCCTTTCTTCTTGACCGCATCCAGGGTGGCGCCCGCCTGAGCGAAGCCGCTGACACCGAGAACAGCTGCCGCAGTCAGCACAGCCAGGGTGGATTTCACCATCTTCATCAAAACCTCCAGTTGCTTTTTTTTGTGTTGGAGTCTCGGTCCTACCGCCGTACCCTCGTGAGGCAGGTTCAACCGCGCGAAACGACGGTCAACCGGGGAATCGGACCTAAGGAGGAAGTCTAGTTGGCGCTGCTCCGCGCGCCACCGGCCTCCCTCCTCGCCCATTGGTCGAATGGGCTGGAGACGGATTTTCGACCACCGTCACGTCGGGAACGTGCCACCGGTCGTTTGCAAGGCGCCGACCTGGATCGACGCCCAACCCGTTGAACGCCCCGCGAAGTGTTACCGCTGCGCAGGCCGCTTATTAAGTCTGCAGCTGTTTAGCAATCCCCGTACCAGCACAGTGCCTGTATGACGGTTCCGACAGGTCAATAGGGAAAGTTTTGTTGGTGCGACATATTTTTCACAGATAGACCACATCACCGCCCGGCGCCAGCACCGTTTTGGTGCGAACGCCCCGAATTGGAGCCACACATGAGTAATCCGTTGATTCTGGAGCCCACACAAGCAGCCGATGCGTGCGTCATCTGGTTGCACGGCCTGGGGGCGGACCGCTATGACTTCCTGCCGGTGGCCGAGGCGCTGCAGGAACTGCTGGCCACCACCCGCTTCATCATGCCCCAGGCCCCCACCCGCGCCGTGACCATCAATGGCGGCTACGCCATGCCCTCCTGGTACGACATCCTCGCCATGAGCCCCGCACGGGCCATCGACCAGGCGCAGCTGGAGCAATCGGCACAGAGCGTGATCGCGCTGATCGAGGCCCAGCGCGACGCCGGCATCGACCCGGCGCGCATCGTCCTCGCCGGCTTCTCCCAGGGCGGCGCCGTGGTGCTGCACACCGGCCTGCTGCGCTGGGAAGGCCCCCTCGGCGGGGTGCTGGCGCTTTCCACCTACGCACCGACCTTCGGCGACACCCTGGCGCTGTCGGATACAAAACTACAACTGCCGGTTTTCAGCCTGCATGGCACCTTCGACGACGTGGTGCCGCTGGCCATGGGCCGCGCCGCACACGACAAGCTCGCCGCCGCCGGCGTTCCGGTGCAGTGGCAGGACTACCCGATGGGCCACGAAGTGCTGCCGGAGGAAATCCGCGATATCGGCGCCTGGCTGAGCGCACGACTGGCCCGTTGACCCGTCAACCCACAACAAGAATTGGCCATGACCCAGACTCCCGTACCGCCCATCACCTCCCTGCGCGACATAGAGCTGATCGAGCAGGTCTCGCTGCAGCAACGCGGCATGCCGGACAGCACCTATGAACTGATCCGCCAGAGCGCCCGGCGCGCCCCGGACGCCATCGCCATGACCTTCCTCATGCAGGGCACGGCCGATGAGGCGCCCTGGCAGCTGAGCTACGGCGAGCTGCTGGCGCAGGTCACGCGCACCGCGAACGCCTTCCACCGCCTGGGCGTGCGGCCCGGCAAGGCGGTGTCGTTCCTGCTGCCCAACCTGCCGCACACCCACTTCACCCTGTGGGGCGGCGAGGCGGCGGGCATCGTCAACGCCATCAACCCGCTGCTCGACCCCGAGCACATCGCCGAACTGGTGCGCGCCGCCGATTCCGAGGTGCTGGTGACCCTGGCGCCCTTCCCCGGCACCGACCTGTGGGACAAGGTCGCCGGCCTGCGCGACGAGCTGCCGGGCCTCAAGGCCATCGTCACGGTCGATCTGGCCAACTACCTGCCCGAGCCCCAGCGCAGCGGCCTCAAGGCCCAGCGCGGCGCCCTGCCGGAAGGGGTGCTGGACTTCGACGAGCTGATCGCCGGCTGCCCCGCCGACCACCTGGAAAGCGGCCGGGTCATCTCCCCCGACGACATCGCCTCCTATTTCCACACCGGCGGCACCACCGGCACGCCGAAACTCGCGCCGCACAGCCACCGCAACGAGGTGGCGATGGCGATGATCCTCGCCTACACCATCAACCTCGGCCCGGACGACGTGACCCTCTGCGGCCTGCCGCTGTTCCACGTCAACGGCGTGATGGTCACCGGCCTCGCCCCCTTCTTCAGTGGCGCGCAGGTCCTGCTGGCCACGCCCCAGGGCTACCGCAACACCGCGCTGATCCAGAACTTCTGGACGATCATCGAGCGCTACCGGGTGAGCTTCTTCAGCGGCGTGCCCACCATCTATGCCGGGCTCTTGCAGGTGCCCAGCGAGGGCCACGACCTCTCCAGCCTGCGCTACGCCCTGTGCGGCGCGGCACCGATGCCGGTGGAGCTGATCCGCCAGTTCGAAGCCAAGACCGGCCTCACCCTGATCGAGGGCTACGGCCTCACCGAGGGCACCTGCGGCAGCTGCGGCAACCCCAGCGCGGGCGAACGCCGGCCAGGCTCCATCGGCCTGCGCATGCCCTACTGCGAAGTGGCGATCAAGGTGCTCGACGAACAGGGCGCCTTCCTCCGCGATGCGCGGGCCAACGAGATCGGCAACGTCTGCCTGCGCGGCATCACCGTGTTCAAGGGCTACCTGCAGGCTGGCAAGAACGCCGGCATCTGGGTGGATGGCGACTGGTTCAACACCGGCGACCTGGGCCGCATGGACGCCGACGGCTACATCTGGCTCACCGGCCGCAGCAAGGACCTGATCATCCGTGGCGGCCACAACATCGACCCGCAGATGATCGAGGAAGCCCTCCACGGCCACCCCGCCGTGGCCATGGCCGCCGCCGTCGGCAAGCCCGACGAGAAAGCCGGCGAGCTGCCGGTGGTCTACGTCCAGCTCAAGCCCGGCCAGCAGGCCAGCGAGGCCGAGCTGCTGGCCCACGCCGCCGACCACGTGCCGGAGCGCGCGGCGGTGCCCAAGGACGTGTGGATCATCGACGCGCTGCCGGTCACGGCGGTGGGCAAGACCTTCAAGCCGACCCTGCGCCACGACGCCATCCGCCGGGTCTTCGAGCAGGTGCTGGCGCCGCTGGCACCCGGCCTCAGCGTCGAGGTGCGTGCCGACGACCGCCACGGCCAGCTCGCCCATATCCGCGTGCCCGACCTGCATGACCAGCGCCGCTCCGCCCTGGAGCAACGGCTGGCCGGTTTCGCCGTGCGCTACGAGCTGCACCAGGAGTCCTGAAGCCTCACGCCCCCGGCGCGCAGCCGGGGGCAAAATCCCCCGCGAGGCCCGTCCCAGGGCCTCTGCCGGTCCGCCCGAGCGAGACCACATCCGCATAAATGCACATTGTCCGACACGATTGCCCGGGAATGTGACGCTGCTACTGTTTCCAAACCACTGGTCGGCCTACCTTGCGCCAAGCATTGAAAGCCGTTGGGGGCGGGCATAAGGTCGATGACGGTTTTCAACGCAAAGACATGGAGTGTTTTGCGATGCCAGCTCACCAAGTTGCTACCCCAGGTCAGATGTAGCCCATGAAGAATGCGCACTGGCAGGCCGATCCACAGCTGCTCGGACGTCAGCGACTGTTCCAGAACGTCGCCGCCAACAACCTGCAGCAGATCCTGCAGGAGTTCGCCGCCTGCGACCTGGAAAAGGGCGAAGTCCTGCTCTCCCCCTTCAACCGCAACCAGTACCTGTACCTGCTGCTCGACGGCCAGCTGCAGGTCTACCTGGGTTCGCTCGACAACCAGCCGATGTCCACCCTGGAAGCCGGTGATTGCGCGGGCGAGATCAGCTTCATCGACAACGACCACCCTTCCGCCTACGTGGTCGCCACGCGCCCCAGCACCGTCCTGCGCCTGCACCGCGAGGCGCTGTCCAAGCTGTTCCAGCAGTCGCCGCAGATGATGCAGAACCTCCTGGAGCTGCTCTGCGAGCGCGTGCGCACCGGCAACCGGATCATTCTCGACACCGAGCAGAACGCCAACGTCGACACCCTCACCGGCCTCTACAACCGGCGCTGGCTGGAACACATCTACGAGCGCGAGAGCACCCGCTGTGCCTTCAATGGCCATCCCATGTGCCTGCTTATGCTCGATGTCGACCATTTCAAGGCCTACAACGACCGCCACGGCCACCTGGCCGGCGACTACGCCCTGTGCCTGGTGGCCCACACCCTGCGCAACCAGCTGCGGCCCAAGGACAGCATGGCTCGCTTCGGCGGCGAGGAATTCGTCATCCTGCTGCCCGAGATCGCCGTGGAGGAGGCCCGCAACATCGGCGAAAGGCTGCGCATGAGCCTGGAGCAAGTGCCCTCCTTCTATTCACCGGTGGGGATCCTGCCCGGCGTCACGGTTTCCATCGGCCTGACCCAGATGCAGCCCAAGGACGACCTGCAGGACCTCATCGCCCGCGCCGACGCCGCCCTCTATAAGGCCAAGTTGCAGGGACGTAACTGCCTTAACGGCTAAGCCCTGCTGCAGCGCGGCGAGGGCCTTGCTAGAGTTCCGGGCCACTACAACAACGAAGCCCGGAAGCTCCCTCAATGCGCAAACTCCTGATCCTGCTGGTACTGATCGTGATCGGCCTGGCGGTGTTCTTCACCTTGCCCAGCGTGCTCGACCGGCGGATGAACAGCGTCGAGTCCCCCGCTCCCTACCCGGCCAGCGAGGCCGCCAACAAACTGCACGAGAAACTGTTCATCGCCGACCTGCACGACGATGCCCTGCTCTGGCAGCGCGACCTGCTGGAACGCCACGACTTCGGCCACAGCGACCTGCCGCGCCTGCTCGAAGGCAAGGTCGCGCTGCAGGTGTTCTCCACCGTCACCAAGACCCCGCGCGGCATCAACTACGACAGGAACGACGCCGACAGCGACAACATCACCGTGCTCGCCATGGCCCAGCGCTGGCCGCCACGCACCTGGAGCAGCCTGCTGGAACGCGCGCTGTACCAGGGCGAGAAGCTCGCCGCGGCGGCCAGAGGCAGCGACGGCAAGCTGGTGCAGGTGCGCACCCGCGCCGACCTCGAGACCTTCATCGCCGCCTGGAAGAAGGACCCGAACCGCGTCGCCGCGATCCTCGCCACCGAAGGCCTGCACCCGCTGGAAGGCAAGATCGAGAACGTCGACCGCCTGTATGACGCGGGCTTCCGCATCACCGGGCTGACCCACTTCTTCGACAACGAGATCGGTGGCTCCGCGCACGGCATGGAGAAAGGCGGCCTGACCCGCTTCGGTCGCCGCGTGGTGGCCCACCTGGAAGAGAAGAAGATGATCATCGACCTGGCCCACGCCTCGCGCGCGCTGATCGACGACGTGTTGGAGATGGCCGAGCGCCCGGTACTGGTTTCCCACGGCGGTGTCGAAGGCACCTGCCCCGGCCCGCGCAACCTCAGCGACGACCACGTCAGGCGCATCGCCGCCACCGGCGGGGTGATCGGCATCGGCTACTGGGAAACCGCCGTCTGCGACACCTCGGTCAAGGCCATCGTCAAAGCCATCCGCTACACCAGCGACCTCGCGGGCGTCGACCATGTTGCCCTGGGCTCGGACTTCGACGGCACCATCCATGCGCCCTTCGACACCACCGGCCTGCCCCAGCTGACCCAGGGCCTGCAGGAAGCCGGCTACAGCGAGAGCGATATCGCCAAGATCATGGGCGGCAACGTCCAGCGCCTGCTCCTGGCGAGCCTGCCCACCGAGTGACGTCCCACGCGCCGCCCCCAGGGGCGGCGCCTCCCTGTAGCCCCGAAAGGCCCGGAACAGAGCGGCTGCCCACGACAATCCGCCAGGGCACTTCGCCGCGATGACATCTTGCTTTACACTGGCGCCCGTTCATTCCTTAACCAATCGACGAGATGACCGTGCTCAAAGCACTCAAAAAAATCTTTGGCAAGGGCGAAGAGCCCGTCTCCGGCGTCGCCCCGACCGCCCCGGCCACCCAGGCCCCGACTCGCACCGAGAGCGAGAAACGCCCCGCCCAGCCCAAGAAGGCGCCGCGCGCCCCGGCTGAAAAACCCTCCACCCCCGCCGCTGCCGAGCCGGCCCCCCGCGCCGAGAAGAAGCCCCGCAGCGACAAGCCCCGGACAGACAAGCCGCGCCGCGAGCGCCCGGCCAAACCGGTGGACACCTGGAAGCTGGAAGACTTCGTGGTGGAGCCGATGGAAGGCAAGACCCGCTTCCACGACTTCAAGCTGGCACCGACCCTGATGCACGCCATCCACGACCTGGGCTTCCCCTACTGCACGCCGATCCAGGCGGGCGTACTGGGCTTCACCCTCAAGGGCCAGGACGCCATCGGCCGCGCCCAGACCGGCACCGGCAAGACCGCCGCCTTCCTGATCTCGATCATCACCCAGCTGCTGCAGACCCCGCCGCCGAAAGAGCGCTACATGGGCGAGCCCCGCGCGCTGATCATCGCGCCGACCCGCGAGCTGGTGGTGCAGATCGCCAAGGACGCCCAGGCCCTGACCAAGTACACCGGCCTGAACGTCATGAGCTTCGTCGGCGGCATGGACTTCGACAAGCAGCTCAAGCAGCTGGAGTCGCGCTTCTGCGACATCCTCGTGGCCACCCCCGGCCGCCTGCTGGACTTCAACCAGCGCGGCGACGTGCACCTGGACATGGTCGAGGTGATGGTGCTGGACGAAGCCGACCGCATGCTCGACATGGGCTTCATCCCGCAGGTCCGCCAGATCATCCGCCAGACCCCGCCCAAGGGTGAGCGCCAGACCCTGCTGTTCTCGGCCACCTTCACCGATGACGTGATGAACCTCGCCAAGCAGTGGACCGTTGAACCGGCCATCGTCGAGATCGAGCCGGAGAACGTCGCCAGCGACACCGTCGAGCAGCACGTCTACGCCGTCGCCGGCAGCGACAAGTACAAGCTGCTCTACAACCTGGTCGCCCAGAACAACTGGGAACGGGTGATGGTCTTCGCCAACCGCAAGGACGAGGTGCGCCGCATCGAGGAACGCCTGACCAAGGACGGCATCAGCGCCGCCCAGATGTCCGGCGACGTGCCCCAGCACAAGCGCATCAAGACCCTGGAAGGCTTCCGCGAAGGCAAGATCCGCGTACTGGTCGCCACCGACGTCGCCGGCCGCGGCATCCACGTCGACGCCATCAGCCACGTGATCAACTTCACCCTGCCGGAAGACCCGGACGACTACGTGCACCGCATCGGCCGTACCGGCCGTGCCGGCACCAGCGGCACCTCCATCAGCTTCGCCGGCGAGGACGATGCCTTCGCCCTGCCGCCGATCGAGGAACTGCTGGGTCGCAAGATCAACTGCGAAACCCCGCCCGCCGAGCTGCTCAAGCCGGTGCCGCGCAAGCACTGATCGCAACGGTCGCGCACAGAAAAGGCGAAGCCCCCGGGCTTCGCCTTTTTCATTTCCGCCCCACACATCAGCAGGCACAGGCCGAGCGGGGCGTAGGGTGGGCGCAGGGTGGGCCGGGCGGCGCTCCGCTTCAGCCCACCGCCTCTCCTTTCCCCCAAGACAACCTTCCCCCTCGCAGAAAGAATTTCACCCAGGCGCCATTTCCTTGCGCCCTGTCGCCCGCCCCTTGCCGATCAAGACAATAAATTCCAATATGGACAAATTGTTTATATCGGAGCCCCACCATGTCCAGCGTCCTTCCCCTGGTCGTCCCTTCTGCCGAAGCCGAACGCCTGCTGCAACGCATCGACGTGCAGGACGCCCTGCGCCGCATGTTCCTAGACCTCGCCGCCGGTGACGCGGTGCAACCGGCGCAGCAACTGGTGGAGTTCCCCGGTGGCGGCGACTTCATCAACTACCTCGGCGTGCTGGCCCGCGAGCAGGTCTACGGGGTCAAGACCTCGCCCTACCTGCCGCGCCCCGATGGCGCCGTGGTCACCGCCTGGACCCTGCTGATGTCCATGGCCAGCGGCCAGCCGCTGATGCTCTGCGACGCCGCCGCCCTGACCACCGAACGCACCGCCGCCACCACCGCCGTGGCGGTCGATGCCCTGGCCCCGGCCGGCGTCACGCAGCTGGCTGTGATCGGCAGCGGCGCAGTAGCCCGCGCGCACATCCGTCATTGCCTGGCCCTGCGCCCCTGGCAGCAGGTGCGCGTGTACTCACCACGCCTCCAGCCCGACAGCGAGCGTGCCGAAGGCCTGCGTGCCCTCGACCCGCGCGTGGAAGTCTGCGCCACCCAGGACGCCGCCCTGGCCGACGCCGAGGTGATCCTGCTGTGCACCTCGTCCGCCGCCCCGGTGCTGGACCCACGCCAGCTCGGCCGCGCCACGCTGGTCACCTCCATCAGCACCAACGCCCCGCGCGCCCATGAAGTGCCGCCCCAGGCCCTGGCGGAAATGGACGTCTATTGCGACTACCGCGCCACCACGCCCGGCAGCGCCGGCGAGATGCGCATCGCCGCCGAACAGCACGGCTGGAACCTCGACGCACTGCGCGGCGACCTGCCCGAACTGCTCGCCGACCGCGCACCGCGCCCCGACTACAGGCGTCCGGTATTCTTCCGCTCCATCGGCCTCGGCCTCGAAGACGTCGCCCTGGCCAACGCGCTCTATCACCTCAAGTGCGAGGAATCGGCATGAACCAGGTGGACTTCATCATCATCGGTGCGGGCATCGCCGGCGCCTCCACCGGCTACTGGCTGTCCCGCCAGGGCAAGGTCGCCGTGCTGGAGCGCGAGGAGCACCCCGGCTACCACTCCACCGGCCGCTCCGCCGCGCTCTACACCGTCGCCTACGGTACGCCCCAGGTGCGCGCCCTGACCGGCGCCAGCCGGGCCTTCTTCGACAACCCGCCGCAAGGCTTCAGCGAGCACCCCATCCTCACGCCCCGGGGCGAGATGGTGGTGGACTTCAGCGACGACCCGGATGAATTGCGCCGCCAGTTCGACAGCGCCCGCGAAAGCGTTCCCGAGGTGCAACTGCTGGACGCCGACCAGGCCTGCGCCCTGGTGCCCGTGCTGCGCCGGGAAAAGGTCTTCGGCGCCATGCTCGACCCCAGCGCCGCCGACATCGACACCGACGCCCTGCACCAGGGTTACCTGCGTGGCATCCGCCGCAACGGCGGCAGCGTGCACACCGGCCATGAAGTGCGGGCCATCAGCCGCGAGGCGGACCTGTGGCGCGTCACCACCAGCCAGGGCGAGTTCACCGCGCCCGTGCTGGTCAACGCCGCCGGGGCCTGGTGCGACGGCCTCGCCACCCTCGCCGGCGTGCGCCCGCTGGGCCTGCAACCGAAACGCCGCGCAGCCTTCATCTTCGCCGCGCCGGAAGGCCTCGACAGCCATGCCTGGCCGGCGCTGGTGAGCCTGGACGAATCCTTCTACTTCAAGCCCGACGCCGGCATGCTGCTGGGCTCGCCGGCCAACGCCGACCCGGTGGACGCCCACGACGTGCAGCCCGAGGAGCTGGACATCGCCCTGGGCATCTACCAGATCGAGGAGCACACCCACATGAGCATCCGCCGCCCCGCCCGGACCTGGGCCGGGCTGCGCTCGTTCTTCGCCGACGGCGACCTGGTGGCCGGCTACGACGACCAGGCGCCGGGCTTCTTCTGGGTCGCAGGCCAGGGCGGCTACGGCATCCAGACCTCGGCCGCCATGGGCGAGGCCAGTGCCAGCCTGATCCTGCGCCAGCCGCTGCCGGAACACCTGGGCCGCTTCGGCCTGAGTGCGGCGATGCTCTCCCCGGCCCGCCTCAGGTGACGCCTGGCGCGCTTTGCGCCACACTCGCCCGGCCGCGCCAAGGGGGCGCGGCCAAGCCTTTGCGGAGCCTTCCATGACGCCTCGTCCCGATCCGGCATTCGACAACTTCCGGGCCATAGCCGACGGCATCGCCACCCTGTTCTTCCCCCACGCCGAGGTGGTGGTGCATGACCTGCGCACGCAGAAGGTCGCCTACATCGCCAACAACATCTCCAAGCGCAGCATCGGCGACGACGCAGCCCTGGAAGACATGCTCGAGGATGGCGGCGAGGAGCGGAACATCGGCCCCTACGAGAAGCTCAACTGGGACGGGCAGAAGATCCGCTCCGTCAGCACCGTGCTGCAGGACGCCAGGGGCAAGCCGCTGGCAGTGCTGTGCATCAACCTCAACATCTCGCTGTTCGAGAGCGCCAAGGCGGCCCTGGACCTGTTCCTCGCCCCGGGCAAGCTGATCCCCCAGCCCGACGCGCTGTTCCGCGACGACTGGCAGGAACGCATCAACACCTTCCTGCACAACTGGATGCGCCAGCGCCAGCTCGGCCTCAACCTGCTCAGCCGCGAGCACAAGCGCGAGCTGGTCCTGGCCCTGCACGCCGAGGGTGCCTTCAAGGGCAAGAGCGCGGCCAACTATGTCGCCAACGTCCTCAACATGGGTCGCGCCACCGTCTACAAGCACCTGCGCGAACTGAAGGAAGAACCCGAAAACGAGATGTAGGGGGGGCGAATTCATTCGCCCAGCGGTGCCGCGCACCGCCCACTCCAGGCGATCTCGAAACTGCCGGGTTGCACCCGACCTACGGCCCACACCCTGTGGGAGCGAATTCATTCGCGCTCGGGCCCACCGGCAAGCATTGGGCGCCCCCAATGCAGGGTCCCGGTGGGGGGGTCAAATCCGCGGCAGAAGCCAGGGCGGCACATCGCACCGCCCCGTTCCACCTCAATCCCCGTAGATGTCGAAGTCGAAGTACTTGGCCTGGATCTTCTGGTAGGTGCCATTGGCGCGCAGGGCGGTGATGGCCGCATCCAGCTTGTCGCGCAGCTCGGCATCGCCCTTGCGCACGGCGATGCCGGCGCCCTCGCCGAAGTAGTGCGGGTCCTTCAGCGCCGGGCCGACGAACTCGTAGTCCTTGCCGTTATCCGTCTTGAGGAAGCCCTCGTTGAGCGGGAAGGCGTCGGCCAGCACGGCATCCAGGCGCCCGGAGAGCAGGTCCAGGTAGATCTCGTTCTGGGTGCTGTAGCGCACCACCTTCACGCCCTTGGGCTCGAGCACCTCGGTGGCGAAACGGTCGGTGGTGGTGGAACGCTGGGTGCCGACGGTCTTGCCCACCAGCTGGGCGAAGTCATCGCTCACCGCACTGCCCTTCTTCATCGCCAGGCGCGCGGGGCTGTAATAGTACTTGTGGGTGAAATCCACCGACTTGCGACGCTCGTCGGTGATGGTCATGGACGACAGGATGGCATCCACCTTCTTCACCTTCAGCGAGGGGATCAGGCCATCGAACTCCTGTTCGATCCACTGGCACTTGACCTTCATCTCCTCGCACAGCGCATTGCCGATGTCGTAGTCGAACCCCTCGATCTGCCCTGCCGGGGTCTTGTAGGCGAACGGCGGATAGGCGGCCTCGATCCCCAGGCGCAGGGGCTTGTCGGCGGCGAACAGGCTGGATGCCACGAGGCTCAAGGCGATACCGCCGAGCAGTACGATTTTCTTCATGGTGCGACTCCCGCGATGCATAGCTGGGCCCGCCAGGACGGTGGGCCGGTTCGTGTGGGCGTTGATGGAGGGCAGAGAAGCGCAGCCGGAAGGACTCCAGCCGCCGAGTGGACCGCGATCGAGAAAGGTAGCGTGCATGGCGCAGCCCTGTTTTGTACTTATTTGTCCACTCTGGACTTATCCGTACAAATCGTCAATCGCCGTCCAGCTCATTTCCACGCCCCGAAGGCCGCGCCGATCCAACGCAAATGACCCGCGTCAGCACGCGGGAGCGCAGCGGCAACTAGTCTGGAATCAGGCCCCGGACGCAATGGAGAACGGCATGGACAACGTGCACATCATGATCGGCCTGCTCGTCGCAGGCTTCCTCATGCTCGGCATCGGCTTCAGCAACCGCGAGAGGGAATGGGGGGTCTGGTTGACAGGCCTGGGCACGGCCTCGATGTTCGCGCCCATCCTGTTGAAGATGTATATCGAGCTGGGCTGAGCCTTTCGGGCTACGACCAACGAACCCATGTAGTAACATCTCTACATTTCTTCGGAGGACGATTCCCATGCCTACCACCCTCTCCAGCCGCGAGTTCAACCAGGACACCAGCGGCGCCAAGAAGGCAGCCCTGTCCGGCCCGGTATTCATAACGGATCGCGGCAGGCCCTCCCACGTACTGATGAGCATCGAGGACTACCAGGCCCTCGCCGGTCACCAGGCGAGCATCGTCGAGTTGCTGGCCATGCCCGCCGACGCCGAGGTGGAGTTCGACCCGCCCCGCGCCCAGATCAATCACAAACCGGCGGACCTCGACTGATGTTCCTGCTCGATACCAATGTCGTCTCCGAGCTGCGCAAGGCCCGCCAGGGCCGTGCCGATCCCGGCGTGATCACCTGGTCCGGTTCGGTGAACGCCAAGACGCTCTACCTTTCGGCCATCAGCCTGATGGAACTGGAAACCGGTGTGCTGGGCATCGAGCGCAAGGATGCCGCCCAGGGTACGCTGCTGCGTACCTGGCTGAACCAGCAGGTGCTGCCCGGTTTCGCCGGCCGGGTACTCGCGGTGGACGCCACCGTCGCGCTGGCCTGTGCGCGCCTGCATGTGCCGGACCGGAAAAGCGAGCGGGATGCGCTGATCGCCGCCACCGCCCTGGTCCATGGACTGACGGTGGTGACGCGCAACCTTGCGGACTTCGAAGGCACGGGCGTGCCGTTGATCAATCCCTGGAGCCAGGGCTGATGTAACTCAGCCTTCCCAGCGCCTCGCCGCCACCTGGTCGCTGCAGCGCCCTTCGACCCAGCGCGGGCCTTCGGCGGTGTCTTCCTTCTTCCAGAAGGGGCGCGGGTCTTGAGGTAGTCCATGATGAAGTTACAGGCGTCGAACGCCGCCTGGCGGTGGGCGCTGGCGGTGCCGACGAAGACGATCGGCTCGCCCGGTTCCAGGCGTCCGATGCGGTGGAGGATGTCGACCCTGAGCAGCGGCCAGCGCTGCCGCGCCTCCGTGGCGATCTTCTCCAGGGCCTTCTCGGTCATGCCCGGGTAGTGTTCGAGGAACATCCCGGAAACATCCTGGCCCTCGTTGAAGTCGCGCACATAGCCGACGAAGCCGACCACCGCGCCGACGCCGACGTTGGCCGCATGCAGGGCGTTCAGCTCGGTGCCGGGGTCGAAGGCCGCGGCCTGTACGCGAATGCCCATGCTCAGCCCCCGGTCACGGTGGGGAAGAAGGCGACCTCGTCGCCATCGGCCAGCGCCTCGTCGAGGCTGCACAGCTCCTGGTTGCGGGCGCACATCAGGTTCTGCTCGTCGAGCACCTCCCACACGCCGCCACGGCCCAGAAGGCGGCGGCGCAGGTCATCCAGCTTCGCGAACGCCGGGTCCCAGGCGAGCTGCTCGCCATCGAGGCCGAGCGCTTCACGGTAACGGGCGAAATACTGCACGCGAATCATCTTCACTCCCCGGCCTGGTAATGGCCGCTCTTGCCGCCGAGCTTTTCCAGCAGGCGGACGCTTTCGATGGTCATGCCGCGATCCACCGCCTTGCACATGTCGTAGAGGGTCAGGGCGGCGACGCTGGCGGCGGTCAGCGCTTCCATTTCCACCCCGGTCTGCCCGGCCAGCTTGCAGCGGGCGACGATGCGCACCGCGTCGTCGCCCTCGGCGCTGAGTTCGACCTTGACGCTGGTGAGCATCAGCGGGTGGCACAGGGGGATCAGGTCCGAGGTCTTCTTCGCCGCCTGGATGCCGGCGATGCGCGCCACGGCGAACACGTCGCCCTTGGGGTGGCCGCCGGACTGGATCAAGGCGAGGGTTTCGGGGCGCATGCGCACCCGCGCTTCGGCCGTCGCCTCACGGGCGGTCACCGCTTTTTCGGTGACGTCGACCATGCTGGCGCGGCCTTGGGAATCGAGATGGGTCAACACGGCTTGGCTCCTCTGGCGGGCACCACGAAAGGGCCCGCAGGAAGCGGATTGTATACAAATCCCAGGATTATCGAAGGCCTTTCGCCGGGCGGATCGCTCCGCCCGGCGGCCGTTCGTCACATGTGGGTTTCGGCGTATTCCGCCAGCACCGAGCGGGGCACGCCCTGCAGGGTGATGTGCACGCCATGGGGGAAGTCCTTGAAGCGCTCGGTGAGGTAGGTCAGGCCGGAGCTGGGTGCGGACAGGTAGGGGGTGTCGATCTGCGCCAGGTTGCCCAGGCAGATCACCTTCGAGCCGGTGCCGGCACGGGTGATGATGGTCTTCATCTGGTGCGGCGTGAGGTTCTGGCACTCGTCGATCAGGATCAGGCTCTGCTGGAAGCTGCGCCCGCGTATGTAGTTGAGGGATTTGAACTGCAGCGGCACCTTGCTGAGGATGTAGTCGACGCTGCCGTGGGTGCTCTCGTCGTCCATGTGCAGGGCTTCGAGGTTGTCGGTGATGGCGCCCAGCCAGGGCTCCATCTTCTCGGCCTCGGTGCCGGGCAGGAAGCCGATCTCCTGGTCCAGCCCCTGCACGCTGCGGGTGGCGATGATGCGCCGGTAGCGCTTGCTGACCATGGTCTGCTCGATGGCCGCCGCCAGCGCCAGGATGGTCTTGCCGGAACCCGCCGCGCCCGAGAGGTTGACCAGGTGGATGTCCGGGTCGAGCAAGGCGAACAGCGCCAGGGCCTGGTAGATGTCACGCGGGCGCAGGCCCCAGGCTTCCTGGTGCAGCAAGGGTTCCTGGTGCAGGTCGAGGATCAGCAGCTCATCGGCCTTGATGCCCTTGATCCAGCCGACGAAACCCTGCTCGTCGACGATGAACTCGTTGACGTGGACCGCCGGCAGGTTGTCGGTGAGTTGCACGCGATGCCAGGTGCGGCCGTGGTCCTGGCGGGTCTCCACCTTGCTCACGCGGTCCCAGAAGGAGCCCGGCATGGTGTGGTAGCCACGGGAGAGCAGTGAGACATCATCGACCAGTTGGTCGGTGTGGTAATCCTCCGAATCGATGCCACAGGCACGCGCCTTCAGGCGCATGTTGATGTCCTTGGTCACCAGCACCACGGCCATGCCCGGGCGGCGTGTCTTCAATTCCACCAGTTGGTTGATGATCTTGTTGTCGTTCAGGTCTTCGGGCAGCCAGGTGATGGGGGCTGCGCTCTTGCTCATGAGTATCGAGAGGAAGCCGCAGGGGCCGCTCTTTTCCCGCTGGATAGGTACGCCGTGCTCCACCTGCTCGGGCGTCGCTCCGCCCAGGATCTTGTCGATCAGCCGGATGGCCTGGCGGCATTCGGCGGCTACGCCTTGCTTGCCCGTCTTCAGCTTGTCGAGTTCCTCCAGCACGGTCATGGGGATGGCCACGTGGTGTTCTTCGAAGTTCAGGAGGGCGTTGGGATCGTGGATCAGAACGTTGGTATCGAGGGCGTAGAGGGTTGGAGCGGTGGGGCGGGCGCGTCCGTGATCATCCATACTCGGTCACCTTCTTGTCGGTCCGGGCGACGGAATGCCATGACGGCTCTCCGCCGAGGAAGGACCACCGTCCCCATCTGGCCGGGTCATGCCGGTCGCCAAGGGAGCCCGAGAAGCAGAGGTGAGGGCCTGGGGCCGCCACCTGTCTTCAGGATTCGGCGGTCTGGTTCGTTAATAACCCAATACGGATGACAGAAAAAAGTACTTTTTCACCGCCGGCCGCTTTTTTTTCCAGGCGACGAAAAACCCTTGGCGCCATCCCTGGCCGTCGCTAAAGTCGAAAGTCCTGTCACCGCTCTTCCCGCGTTCCGACCGCCCCGGTCACCCTTCCCTACCGATACGCCCGACAATCTTCCCAGGTCAGCCCCGCCGCGCCGGTTTGCGCGTGCAGCCAGGGCACCGCCGTCTGCGCCTTGGCGTGGATGTCGTGGAAGAGGATCACGCCACGCCGCCACAGCAGCATCAGGCTGAGCACGCGCTGGCCGGCCACATCGCCGCTGATGCGGGCGTTCCAGTCCTGGGAATCGATGTTCCACAGCGCCACGCGCAGCCCCTGCCCGGCGAAGAAGGCGCCGCTGTCGGCCTGGCGCTGGCCATAGGGCGGGCGGAACAGTGGAACGGCCTTGTCCGGCAGCGCCTTGCCCAGCAGCGCCTGCACGCGTGTCACCGAGTCCTGCCACTGATCCCAGCTGGCGTGGGACTTGTGCTCCCAACCGTGGGAGGCGACGCACTGGCCGGCATAGAGCGCGTTCAGCGCCTCGGGCGAGGTCTTCTGCAGGCGCGCCTGCAGGCTCTGGCCGAGGACGAAGAAGGTGCCGTTGACGCCGTTCTCCCGCAGCCAGGTGGTGATGCGGTCGCTGTGGCCGCCCACCGGCGCCGGGCCATCGTCGAAGGTCAGCAGGAAGTGCCGGTCCGCCAGCTCCTCGCCGTTGCGCTCCTGCGCGGAGAACAGGCCGATCTCGCTGCTGATCCGGGGGAACAGCGCGGCCAGGCGCATCTCCTCGTCGAGGTAGACCTGGTGGAAGCGGCGACTGGCCTCGGCCCAGGCGAAGAAGGGCGAATCCGGCGCCACATCGAAGTGCTTCGCCTGCTCGCGCAGCGCAGCCTCGTCGCTCGCCGGCGGGCAGAAGGGGCTGGCCGCCGAGCAGCCCTGGCTGGCCAGCCGATAGTTATCCACAAGGCGCGCCCAGAAATGCCTGCGCACCGTATCGATCCCGTCGAGGTTGACCGCCTTCAGGTCCAGGCGCCGCTGCCAGGCGCCGGCATCCAGCGTCTCGCTCTGCAGCAGGGCCTGGGCGAACACCAAGATCTCCGCCCGCGAGGCATCGTCGAAGGCCGCCGGGCTGTCCAGCGCGGCGGGCCAGGTACTGCGGTCGAGGGTGGCGACCGCCCGAGGGCCGGCGGCCTGCGCCACGCCTGCGCCAAGGGCCAGGACGAGCCCCAGGGAAATGACTCTGAACATGAACCTGCACTCCAATGAAAAACGCGCCCCGGAGGGCGCGCTGGTGTCGGGGAAGATCAGTGGCGATCCTGGACCCGCTGGATCGCCTTGTCGTACACCGGGTTGGCCTTCTGCTCCTTGGCCAGGTGGTAATGGCGCAGGGCGTCGTCGAACTGTTCGGCCTCTTCATAGATGCGCGCGATGTTGTAGTAGGAGCTGGCACGCACGGTGGCCGCGCTGGCCCCGCTGGCCAGGGCGATGGCCTTGCGGTTGGCCCAGATGGCCTCGGCGGTGCGGCCGGCCTTCTGGTAGGCCAGGCCCAGGTTGCTATAGGCCTGGCCGAAGTTGGCATTGAGTTCGATGGCCTGGCGATAGAGGTCGATGGCCTGGTCCAGCTTGCCGTCGTGGTAGGCGGCTTCGCCCTGCTTGTTCAGCGCCTTGGCGTCGCCCTGGGCGGCCTGGGTCACGGCCTGGGCGGCCACGTCCTGGCCATTGCCCAGCAGCGGCTCGATGTCGCCGAGCACGTAGTTGGCGTCCTCGGCCTTGCTGCCTTCGAGGGTGTTGATGTCCTGGAAGTCGCCGTTTCCGGACAGGCGGAACACCTTCCACAGGTTGCCGCGCTGGTCCTTCGGCACGTAGTAGGTGCGCACCAGGGACTGGCCGACATAGACGAAGACCTTGGCCTGGCTGGCCGACAGCGCCTTGGACGACGGGTTGTTGATGTTGGTGAAGTCATGCACCGCGTACACATAGCTCTCGCCGAAGCGCTTCTTGTGCAGGGTGATGGTTTCCGGGCCGAAGCTGTCGGTGTCGTCCACGTCCAGGTCGGCGTCGGTGCCTTCCTTGGCGTCGAAATAGATGTGGTTGCCGGGGAAGGCGATGTGCGAATCGAGGTCCGCCGGGGTCTCGCCCCAGCTCAGCACGATGCGCATGCCGTCCAGGTCCTGCATCACCGGGCTCACCGCGTAGGTCATGCCCTTGCACGGGCACTTGGCGACGAGGTTGGAATAGCCGGGCTTCTTGATGATCAGCAGGCTGTCGGCGTCGTCGGCGAAGGCGCTGTCCAGGGTCACCTGGCCCTGCGCGTCGGTCTTGCCGCTGGCGGTCTGCGCGCCGTTCTTCTGCACCAGCACCTCGGCGCCTTCGATCTTCTGGTCCTTGACCACGGCGCTGAGCACTTCGATGGGCAACTGCTCGGCCTGGGCCAGGGCGGCGCTGGAACCCAACAGCAGGGATAGGGCGATACGCGAGAGGGTCTTCACTGCGACCTCCTTGTCAAAGTGGATGAGAGGGGGCCGGCGGAGGCGCCGGGCGTCGCACTATAGCGCAACGCCCCGGGCGCCGGATGTGATGCGTGGCAACCGGGCGAGGGAAATGGCTCGGACAGCGGTGGACCCGAGCCCACCCTGCGGCAGAGCCGCATAGCGATGCCGCCTATCCCTATGGAAAGCCTGCGCGCAGCGAGACACCGGCCCTCGCGGGACGCACTGAAAGCGTCAATCGTCCCCATAGGTGGAGCCCACCGCCGCAAATCCCTAGAATCGCCGCATTCCCGTAGGAGACGATTCGATGCTGCTGGTGATTTCCCCCGCCAAGACCCTGGACTACGAAACCCCGCCGGTGACCCCGCGCCACACCCTGCCCCAGCACCTGGACCACGCCCAGGAACTGATCCAGCAACTGCGCACCCTGGCCCCGAGCGATATCGCCGAGCTCATGCACCTGTCCGACAAGCTCGCCGGCCTCAACGCCGCGCGCTATGGCAGCTGGCACCCGGCGTTCACCCCCGAGAACGCCAAGCAGGCGCTGCTGGCCTTCAAGGGCGACGTCTATACCGGGCTCGACGCCGAGAGCTTCGCCGAGGCGGACTTCGACTTCGCCCAGCGCCACCTGCGCATGCTCTCCGGCCTCTACGGTCTGCTGCGCCCACTGGACCTGATGCAGCCCTACCGCCTGGAGATGGGCACCAAGCTGGCCAACGCCCGGGGCAAGGACCTCTACGCCTTCTGGGGCGATCGCATCAGCACCTGGCTCAACCAGGCACTGGCCGAACAGGGCGACGACATCCTGCTCAACCTCGCCTCCAACGAATACTTCAGCTCGGTGAAGCGCAAGGCCCTCGATGCCCGCATCATCGACACCGAATTCAAGGACCTGAAGAACGGCCAGTACAAGATCATCAGCTTCTACGCCAAGAAGGCCCGCGGCCTCATGGCCCGCTACGTGATCAAGGAACGCCTGACCGACCCGCAAGGCCTGAAGGACTTCGACTACCAGGGCTATCGATACAGCGCCGAAGCCTCCTCGCCGGACAAGCTGGTATTCCTCCGCGACACCCCGCAGGACTGATTTCCCCGCCTCGTTTACCACCACAACCTGCCATTGGTTGGGCGGCTCCGCTGCGAGTCGTCCAATCGGCGAAGTTTCCTCCTCCCGCCACTTCTGCGCGCCGGCCCGGTGCCATCACCTTTGATCGCCGCTGGAACTAACGTACCGCCTGCCTCACAACGGGCCAGGGAACTTCCGCGCCGTTGTGTAAACAGCGCGCAGGCTCTAGCACGGGCGATAGCGAACTACCGCTGCACTTCCACCCATTAAATACAGGGAACTTTTTCGGCGCGTTGAAACACCCGAAGTTTGCCATCAAGGTGCAATTACAAATGCCCGTAGTCGATGAATTGCAACAAATCAAATTGATGACGAACGGTAGGAACTATCCGAAAACCCGAACACTCATAACCCCGACGCTTAATTCTTCACGCAATATTTCAGCGTGATTCCAAACTGCCCCCATGTATCGGAATGCTCCGAGGGGGAAGTTGTGCGCCAGAAACGAAACAGGCGAACTAAGAGGAGAAGTTGGACACAGGATCGACTGACAAGAACCAGGGACAAGAGCCAGTAAGGTAATCAGTCCAGGAAACCTTGGAGCCAGCGAATTCACAGGCTCCGCTTCAGGTACCCGCAGTTTCGGTGCCAGGTGTTTGTCATGCCTGCACGCAGCTGAAAGTTACGAATTGAATGTAACGGCTGCAAAACGGAAGTGGCGATTATGCCACCAATTAACAGCGTGCTAAATGGATGAGGTGAATGCGATGCGTATCAGCATCTTTGGTTTGGGCTATGTCGGTGCAGTATGTGCCGGTTGCCTGTCGGCTCGTGGTCATGAAGTTGTCGGTGTAGACGTCTCCACCACCAAGATCGACCTGATCAACAACGGGAAGTCCCCCATCGTCGAACCCGGACTCGAAGAGCTCCTGCAGCAAGGCCGCAAGACCGGCCGCCTGCGCGGCACCACCGATGTCGCCGCCGCGGTCCGCGACACCGAAGTCTCCTTCATCTGCGTCGGCACCCCGAGCAAGAAGAACGGCGACCTGGAACTGGACTACATCGAAGGCGTCTGCCGCGAGATCGGTTTCGCCCTGCGCGACAAGTCCGAGCGCCACACCGTCGTCGTCCGCAGCACCGTGCTGCCGGGCACCGTGATGAACGTGGTCATCCCGATCATCGAGGACTGCTCCGGCAAGAAGGCCGGCGAAGACTTCGGCGTCGCGGTGAACCCCGAGTTCCTGCGCGAAAGCACCGCGATCAAGGACTACGACTTCCCGCCCATGACCGTCATCGGCGAACTGGACAAGGCCTCCGGCGACCTGCTGGAAACCCTGTACCGCGAACTCGACGCACCGATCATCCGCAAGGAAGTCCAGGTCGCCGAGATGATCAAGTACACCTGCAACGTCTGGCACGCCGCCAAGGTCACCTTCGCCAACGAGATCGGCAACATCGCCAAGGCGGTGGGTGTCGACGGCCGCGAAGTGATGGACGTGATCTGCCAGGACCACAAGCTCAACCTCTCCAAGTACTACATGCGCCCCGGCTTCGCCTTCGGCGGCTCCTGCCTGCCCAAGGACGTGCGCGCCCTGAACTACCGCGCCAGCTCCCTGGACGTCGAGGCCCCGCTGATCGGCTCGCTGATGCGCAGCAATGCCTACCAGGTGCAGAAGGCCTTCGACATCATCGCCGCCCAGGACAAGCGCAAGGTCGCCCTGCTCGGCCTGTCCTTCAAGGCCGGCACCGACGACCTGCGCGAGAGCCCCCTGGTCGAACTGGCCGAGATGCTCATCGGCAAGGGCTTTGACCTGCGCATCTACGACCGCAACGTCGAGTACGCACGCGTGCACGGCGCCAACAAGGACTACATCGAATCGAAGATTCCCCATGTGTCCTCCCTGCTCGACAGCGACTTCGACGGCGTGGTCGGCGATGCCGACGTCATCGTCCTCGGCAACCGCGACGAGCTCTTCGCTCCGCTGGCGCAACGGGCGCCCGAAGGCAAGCGCGTGATCGACCTGGTGGGCTTCATGCCCAAGGCGACCAACGCACAGGCCGAAGGCATCTGCTGGTAATCCCGGACACCAGCTTCTAAGCGCAACGCAAGTGATGAACCTCGGGTCGGCGAACAACAAGAAGCCGCGCCCACGCCCGGGGTTTGTCCGGCGCCAACGACGGAATGGATAAACGTATGGACAAGCTCAAGCTAAGCCTCAACGAGGCGGCGGGTTGGCTTTTCTACCTGACGGGCCTGGGGCTGCTCGCACTGGCCCTGCCCAAGTCGGTCTTCGACCCCGACTCCAAGCATTTCCTGCTGCTGATCGGCCTGGTCGGCATCTGGCGCTACTCCATGGGCGGCCTGCATTTCATCCGCGGCATGCTGTTCCTCTATGTGGTCTACCCGCACTACCGGCGCAAGGTCCGCAAGCTGGGCGAAGCGGCGGACCCGTCCCACGTGTTCCTGCTGGTGACGAGCTTTCGCATCGACGCGCTGACCACCGCCATGGTCTACCGCTCGGTGATCCAGGAAGCGATCGACTGCGGCTACCCCACCACCGTGGTGTGCTCGATCGTCGAGCTGTCCGATGAACTCCTGGTCAAGGGCCTGTGGGCGAAGATGAACCCGCCCCAGCACGTCACCCTCGACTTCGTGCGCATCCCCGGCACCGGCAAGCGCGATGGCCTGGCCTATGGCTTCCGTGCCATCTCCCGGCGCCTGCCGGACGAGAACGCCGTGGTCGCCGTGGTCGACGGCGACACCGTGCTCGCCGAAGGCGTGGTGAAGAAGACCGTGCCCTGGTTCAAGCTCTTCCCCAATGTCGGCGGCCTCACCACCAACGAGTTCTGCGAGGTGCGTGGCAGCTACATCATGTCCGAGTGGCACAAGCTGCGCTTCGCCCAGCGCCACATCAACATGTGCTCCATGGCGCTCTCCAAGCGGGTGCTGACCATGACCGGGCGCATGTCGGTGTTCCGCGCCAAGGTCGTGACCGACCCGGACTTCATCGCCGACGTGGAAAGCGACCACCTGGACCACTGGCGCCTCGGCCGCTTCCAGTTCCTCACCGGTGACGACAAGTCCAGCTGGTACAGCCTGATGCGCCTGGGCTACGACACCTTCTACGTGCCGGACGCGGCGATCAACACCGTCGAGCACCCGCCGGAGAAGAGCTTCATCAAGGCCAGCCGCAAGCTGATGTTCCGCTGGTACGGCAACAACCTGCGGCAGAACTCCCGGGCCCTGCGCCTGGGGCCGAGCCGCCTGGGCTGGTTTACCACCCTGGTGCTCAGCGACCAGCGCGTATCGATGTGGACCTGCCTGCTGGGCCTGGCCGTCGCCATCATCGCCAGCATCAAGTACAGCATCGCCTACCTGCTCGTGTACCTGCTGTGGATCGGTCTCACCCGCTTCATCCTCACCCTGCTGCTGAGCGTTTCAGGGCACCACATAGGGCCGGCCTACCCGCTGATCCTCTATTACAACCAGATCGTCGGCGCCCTGGTGAAGATCTACGTCTTCTTCCGCCTGGACCAGCAGTCCTGGACGCGCCAGAACACCAAGCTCAACCGTGATCTCGCCAGCTTCACGCGCTGGTTCAACACCTGGTCCTCACGCGCCATGACCTTCACCGCAACCAGCGTATTCGTCGCCACGCTGATGGCGTTCGTGTGACAGAACTTGAATAGGAAATCCAAGCCATGAATACAGCCGTCAACGTCAATGTGGTGCACGAATCCGAAGCCCAGCGCCAGCACGCCCGGGTCAAGATACCGGCCAAGATCCGCTACCTGGCCAACAACGAACGGGTCGAGCACCGCCTGCTCGACCTCTCCGCCGGTGGCTTCTCCTTCCAGACCGGGCCCAAGCACCGCGCCCAGGTCGGCGACTACCACCAGGGCCGCATGCTGTTCCAGCTGGACAGCCTGACCCTGGGCCTGGACGTCGAATTCCAGGTGCGCACCGTGGACCTGGACAGCGGCCGCGCCGGCTGCCAGTTCCACAGCCTCAAGCCGCGCGACATCGCCACCCTGCGCTACCTGATCAGCGCCCACCTGTCCGGTGAGGTGATCAGCGCCGGCGACATGCTCAACACCCTGCAGCGCGAGAACTTCACCAAGCCGCGCAAGAACGGTGGCAACGGTGGCGGCATGGGCGTGTTCGGCCGCCTCAAGGCGGTGACCTTCAGCGCCGGCCTGTTCATCGTCGGCCTGGCCGCCTTCGGCTTCATCTTCAAGTCCCTGTACGGCCTGTACTTCGTGACCCACGCCGAGTCCGGCATGGTCGCCGTGCCCAGCATGCAGGTCACCATGCCCCGCGAAGGCACCGTGCAGAGCCTGATCGGCGGCGAAGGCACCACCGTGGACAAGGGCGCCCCCATCGCCTCCTTCTCCGCCACCATGCTGGAGATGCTCAAGGGCCACCTGACCGACGACCAGCTCACCCCGGCCAACGTCGAGGAACTGTTCGGCAAGCAGATGAAAGGCACCCTGACCAGCCCCTGCAACTGCAAGGTGGCGCGCCAGCTGGTCGCCGACGGCCAGTTCGCCGGCAAGGGCGACGTCATCTTCGAACTGGTGCCCCAGGACTTCGAAGCCACCGTCAGCGCCCGCTTCCCCTACCGCAACTTCGCCCAGGCCAAGCCCGGCGCCAGCGTCACCTTCCAGGTGGCCGGCGAAGACAGCCCGCGCCACGGCAAGATCATCAGCAGCAGCCTGATCGACAGCGGCCTGTCCTCCGACATCCGCGTGGTGATCCAGCCCGACCAGACCCTGGACAGCAAGCTCGCCGGCCAGCCGGTGGAAGTCAGCATCGATCGTGGCCCGTCCTTCGACTGGATGATCGACCGCGCCCTGGCGGCCGGTTTCTGAGGAGGGACCCGCAGTGGCGACATTCCCATCCCGTTACCTGATGCTCGGCGCCGCGGTCGCGCTGGCCGGCTGTGCCGGCCTGCCCGACCAACGCCTGGCCAACGAAGCGCTCAAGCGTGGCGACACCGCCACCGCCGAGCGCAACTACCGCCAGCTGGCGGACCTGGGCTACGTCAGTGCCCAGGTCGGCCTCGCCGACCTGCAGGTCAACAGCGGTGACCCGGAGCAGATGCGCCAGGCCGAGCAGATCTACCGCCAGGCCATGGACGAGTCCCCGCGCGCCAAGGCCCGCCTCGGCAAGCTGCTGGCGCGCAAGCCCGACGCCACCCCGGCCGAGCGCCAGGAAGCGGCCAAGCTGCTGGATGAAGCCTTCAAGGCCGGCGAGCCTAGCAGCCTGCTGCCCCTGGTGATGCTCTACCTGACCTTCCCGCAGGACTTCCCCGGCGTGAACGTGCAGCAGCGCATCGCCCAGTGGCGCGCCGACGGCCAGCCCGAAGCCGAGCTGGCGCAGATCCTCTTCTATCGGAGCCAGGGCACCTACGACCAGCACCTGGGCGAGATCGAGGACATCTGCAAGCGCACCCTGGCCCAGGCCGACGTCTGCTACGTCGAGCTCGCCACCGTGTACCAGAAGCAGGGCAACGCCGAGGAACAGAAGGCCCTGGTCGCCCAGCTGATGAACGGCTACCACGCAGGCGTCATTCCCGCCCAGCGCGTGGACTCGGTGGCCCAGGTGCTGGCCGACGCCGAGCTCGGCGGCAAGCCCGACGAAGGCAAGGCCCAGGAAATGCTCGAAGAGATCGCCCCGGCCTACCCCGCCGCCTGGGTCAGCCTCGCCAAGCTGCTCTACGAGTACCCGGGCCTGGGCGACATCGACAAGATGATGGAGTACCTCGACCACGGCCGCGAAGCCGCACTGCCGCGCGCCGAGCTGCTGCTGGGCCGCCTCTACTACGAAGGCAAGCTGCTGCCGCAGGACCCGCGCAAGGCCGAGGAACACCTGATGAAGGCCGCGCCCACCGAGCCGGCCGCCAACTACCTGCTGGGGCAGATCTACGTCCGCGGCTACCTCGGCGACATCTACCCGGACAAGGCGCTGGACTACCTGCTGAGCGCCGCGCGCAGCGGCCAGATCAACGCCGACTTCGCCCTCGGCCAGATGTTCGCCCAGGGCAAGGGCATCCAGCCCAACCTGGTCAACGCCTACGTCTTCAGCCAGCTCGCGCTGCCCAAGAACACACCCCAGGCCACCGAACTGGCCCAGGCGGTGGAACAACAACTGCAGCCTGCGGAACGCGCCCGGGCCGAGCAGCTGCTGCGCGAGGAGCGTCAGCTCCGCGGCGCGGCCCTGCAGGACGCCGCCCAGATGCAAGCCATGCAGACCCCTTGAAGGAACCGCTATGAAATTCAATCTCTGGACGAACGCCAGCCTGGGCCTGGGCATCACGCTGATCACCGCGAGCAGCGCCTTCGCCGTGCAGATGAGTGACAAGAACTTCGGCCTCGACATCAAGATCACCGCGCAGTCCGAAGACGACCGCGACCTCGGCACCCAGAAGGGCGGCGACGTCAACGGCATCGGTCTCGACCTGCGTCCCTGGGTCTACGGCCAGCGCGGCGAGTGGAGCGCCTTCGCCATGGGCCAGGCGGTGACCGCGACCGACATCGTCGAGACCGACACTATCGAATCCAGCGACATCGACAGCGAATCCAGCCAGAACAGCGACGGCCGCGAACCCGACAAGAGCTACCTCGCCCTGCGCGAATTCTGGGTCGACTACGCCGGCCTCACCGCCTACCCGGGCGAGCACCTGCGCTTCGGCCGCCAGCGCGTGCGCAGCGAAGAAGGCACCTGGTGGGACACCAACATCGAGGCCCTGCGCTGGACCTTCGACACCACCCTGCTGACCGCCAACGTCGGCGTCGCCGAGCGCTTCAGCGAGTACCGCACCGACATCGACGAACTGGCCCCCGAGGACAAGGACCGCCAGCACTTCTTCGGCGACGTCGCCACCCAGTGGATGCCCAACCACTGGGTCGGCCTCAAGCTCCACCACAGCCGTGACAACGGCAGCCTGCCCGACAACGGCGAAGTGGTGGACCCGCTGGACAAGCGCTACACCGGCGACCTCACCTGGCTCGGCATCAATGCCGACAACGGCTTCTTCGACCGCCGCTCGCCCGAGACCCTCAACTACTGGGCCCAGGCCACCTGGCTCACCGGCGACATCGACGAACTGAACCAGACCGTGGTCGGCAACGACCGACTCGCCAACGGCTCGCGCAACGTCGACGTCGACGCCTGGGCGCTGGACCTCGGCCTGCGCTGGAACATCAACGACCAGTGGAAGGTCGGCGGTGCCTACGCCCGTGGCAGCGGCGGTGGCGACGACGACAGCTCCGAGCAGTTCCGCCAGACCGGCATGGAGAGCAACCGCTCCAACTTCACCGGCACCAACTCGCGCATGCACCGCTTCGGCGAAGCCTTCCGCGGCGAGCTGAGCAACCTCCAGGTGGGCACCGCCTTCGCCTCCTGGCAGCTGCGCGAAGACTACGACGCCAGTGTCGTCTACCACCGCTTCTGGCGTGTCGACGACAACCAGGACGTCGGCCAGGCCGGGATCATCGCCCCCCTGGAGGACGGCGAGAAGGACGTCGGCCAGGAGCTCGACTTCGTCGTCACCAAGTACTTCAAGCAGGGCCTGCTGCCGGCCTCGATGGCCGAGCACATGGACGACGCCTCCGCGCTGGTGCGTTTCCGTGGTGGCGTGTTCAAGCCGGGCGATGCCTATGGCAGCGGCACCGACTCGCTGATGCATCGCGCCTTCGTCGACTTCATCTGGCGCTTCTGAGGCCGCCATGCGCGAAGGGAGAACAGCCATGAGAAACCCCATCGGAACCCCACTGCCGCTCAGCGGAGTGGTACTTGGCGCGCTGCTCATCGCAGCGCCCTGGGCCCAGGCCGCCGAACCGGCCAAGGAGCTCAAGGAAACCAAGAACTACACCGTCACCAGCGCGCCGGTGGACCAGCTGCACCTGGACGCGCCCACGCTGCCCGACCTCTCCGGCTATACCGCCCAGGCGGTGGAAGCGAAGATCGACCGCTCGAAACAGGGCAAGGTCGTGGTGCGGCGCATGCTGCAACAGGACGCCCTGAAGGACTTCATCGGCGGCAACGAGCGCATGCGCGAATGGGTCACCCGCCAGCGCGGCATGCCCCAGGCGATCTTCATCGAGGGCGGCCACGTCACCCCCGCCGACATCGCCAGGGCCCTGCCCGACAGCCAGTTCAGCGAGACCGAGCCGGGCGTGTACATCGCCCGCCTGCCCGTGGTGGTGGCCCAGGACGCGAACCTCGAGATCGGCAAGGACACCAAGGACTTCCGCCTCTCCCAGGAGCGCGGCGCCTTCCTGGTCAACGACGGCAAGCTGTTCATCACCGGCACCCGGCTGTCCGCCTGGCGCGAGCAGGACAAGACGCCGGCGACCTTCCGCACGCCCGACGAATTCCGCCCCTTCCTAGTCTCCTGGGGCGGCAGCGAGCTGTACATCGTCGGCAGCACCGTCACCAGCCTCGGCTACAACAACTCCAAGTCCTACGGCGTCTCCATCACCCAGTACACCCCCGGCATGCACGCGCGCCTCAAGCGCCCGGAACCCACCGGCTGGCTGGTGGATTCGGAGTTCGTCGACCACTGGTACGGCTTCTACTGCTACGAGGCCCGCGATGTGGTGATCAAGGGCAACACCTACCGCGACAACATCGTCTACGGCATCGACCCGCACGACCGTTCCCACGGCCTGATCATCGCCGAGAACACCGTGTTCGGGACCAAGAAGAAGCACGGGATCATCATCTCCCGCGAGGTGGACGACAGCTGGATCATCAACAACAAGACCTACGACAACAAACTCTCGGGCATCGTCATCGACCGTAACTCGGTCAACAACCTGGTGGCCTACAACGAGGTCTACCAGAACCATGCCGACGGCATCACCCTGTACGAGAGCTCCAACAACCTGTTGTGGGGCAACAAGATCGTCAACAACCAGCGCCACGGCATCCGCCTGCGCAACAGCGTGAACATCCGCCTGTACGAGAACCTCGCCATCGCCAACGGGCTGACCGGCGTGTACGGGCACATCAAGGACCTGTCCGATACCGACCGCGACATCGAGCTCGACCCCTTCGACACCAAGGTCTCGATGATCGTGGTCGGCGGCAAGCTCGCCGGTAACGGCTCCAGCCCGCTGTCCATCGACTCGCCGCTCTCCGTGGAGCTCTACCGCGTGGAGATGCTCGCCCCGAGCAAGTCCACCGGCATCAGCTTCGCCGGCGTGCTGGGCGAGAAACAGGAAGAAATCCTCGACCTCATGGTGCGCCGCAAGAAAGCGGTGCTCATCGACCCCGTCGAAAGCCAGGCCGAACTCCAGGATTGAGGCAACAGATCATGCACAAGAACAGCACCCGTTGGTTCGCCCCCTCCGCCCTGGCCGCCGCCCTGCTGGCCGGCGCCCACACCGCCCAGGCGGCCGAACCGCAGTACAGCGTGCAGCGCACCGGTCCGCTGTGCGCCACGGCGCAGAACCCGAACACCTACAACACCAAGTACCTGAGCTTCTTCACCGCCCTGGTGCAGGCCAAGGACGACTGGTTGTTCCGCTCGCGCAACGACCTGCGCACCGACTTCGGCACCACCCCCTACGGCTACAGCGAGTTCAAGCGCCTGCGTGACGCGCTCAAGGCCAAGGGCATCGAGCTGATGGTGGTCTACCAACCCACCCGCGGGCTGATCAACCGCGAGAAGCTGACCGAGGAAGAAAAGGCCCGCTTCGACTTCGAGCTGGCGAAGAAGAACTACCTCAAGACGGTGGAAGACTTCCGCAAGACCGGCATCTGGGTCACCGACCTCTCGCCGCTGTTCGACGAGAAGGGCGTGGACACCGACTACTACTTCAAGGCCGACCACCACTGGACGCCGGCCGGCGCCGACCGCACCGCCAAGCTGGTGGCCGAGACACTGAAGGAGATGCCCGGCTTCGCCGACATCCCCAAGAAGGAGTTCTCCAGCAAGGTCGTCGGCCTGCTGCCCAAGGCCGGCACCCTGCACAAGACCGCCGGCCAGCTGTGCGGCACCACCTACGCCACCCAGTACGTCGACCGCTACGAGACCGAAGCCTCGGGCGAGGCCGGCGGCGACAGCCTGTTCGGCGACGAGTCGAACCCGCAGATCGTCCTGGTGGGCACCAGTAACAGCGGCCCGGCGTACAACTTCGGTGGCTTCCTGCAGCAGCACAGCGGCGCCGAGGTGCTCAACATGGCGGTCAGCGGCGGCGGCTTCGACAGCGCCCTGCTGCAGTACATGAGCAGCAAGGAATTCCACGAGAACCCGCCGAAGATCATCGTCTGGGAATTCGCCACCCACTACGACATGGCGCAGAAGAGCTTCTACCGCCAGGCCGTGCCGCTGGTTGACAACGGCTGCGAAGGCCGGAAGGCAGTGATGCACAACAAGGTGAAGATGAAGCCCGGCGCCAACGAAGTCTTCGTCAACGGCCAGAACGCGCCGGTGAAAGACATCCGTAGTGGCGACTACCAGGTCGACCTGACCTTCAGCGACCCGTCCGTGCACGAGTCCAAGGCCACCATCTGGTACCTCAACGGCCGCCGCGAGAACTTCAAGATCGAGCAGAGCGACCGCGTCGACACCGGTGGTCGCTATGTCTTCGAACTGCGCGACGACCCCGATTGGCGGGACCTGAACGTCCTCGCCCTGGAAATCCACAGCCCCGAAGAAATGCCGGAGAACCTCAGCGTCGACGTGACCCTGTGCAAGCGACCCGGCAACGGCGGCGACACCCTCACGGCCAAGGCCGAGTGAGGAAGGAGGTCCCCATGAAGCATCCACTCAGCCTGCTCGCACCCTGCCTGCTCGGCGGCTGCCTGCTCGTCGGCCAGGCGAGTGCCGCCGACCTGGTGCCGCCACGCGGCTACTACGCACCGGTGGATATCGACGACAAGAAGCCCGAGGCCTGCAAGGCGCCGCCGCAGCCGTACACGGCCAAGCTCGACTTCCGCAGCAAGTACGAAGGCTCGGACAAGGCCCGCGCGACCCTCAACCCGGAAGCCGAGAAGGCCTTCCGCGAGAAGACCGCCGACATCACCGAGATGGAGCGCGGCGTCAACAAGATGGTCATGGTCTACATGCGCGAAGGGCAGCGTCCGCAGCTCGAATGCGCCCTGCAGTGGATGACCAGCTGGGCCCAGGCCAACGCCCTGCTCAGCACCGAGTACAACCACACCGGCAAGTCGATCCGCAAATGGGCGCTGGGCAGCCTGTCCTCCGCCTACCTGCGGCTGAAGTTCTCCGACAGCCACCCGCTGGACGCCTACAAGAGCCAGACCCAGGTCATCGAATCCTGGTTCTCGCGCCTGGCCGACCAGACGGTGCACGACTGGAGCGGCCTGCCGCTGAAGAAGATCAACAACCACTCCTACTGGGCCGCCTGGTCGGTGATGGCCACCGCCGTCGCCACCAACCGCCGCGACCTGTTCGACTGGTCGGTGGACCAGTTCCGCGTCGCCGCCAGCCAGGTCGACCAGGACGGCTTCCTGCCCAACGAGCTCAAGCGCCGGCAACGCGCCCTCGCCTACCACAACTACAGCCTGCCGCCGCTGGCGATGATCGCCGCGTTCGCCCAGGCCAACGGCGTGGACCTGCGCGAGGAGAACAACGGTGCCCTGCGCCGCCTCGGCGAGAAGGTCATCGCCGGCGTCGACGACCAGGAGCCCTTCGACGACAGGACCGGCGAGGACCAGGACATGGACGAACTGGGGAAACACGCCAAGTTCGCCTGGCTCGAGCCCTGGTGCGCCCTCTACGGCTGCAAGCCCGACACCGTGCAGTGGAAGGACTCCATGGGCCCCTACAAGACCTTCCGCCTGGGCGGCGACATCACCCAGGTCTTCCACCCGAAGAAGGAGGGCGGCAGCGGTAGCTGATGCAGCGCCCTCCCCTTCCGGGGAGCGCCTTTGGGAATCAACCGACCGCGCAGCAGACGCGGCGGCGCAAGGATTTGAACGCCACACCCTGGGGAGGGAATGGCGGGTCGCACACCGGGCTGGAACGTCCGGCGGCGGCCCAGAAAGTTGACGTACAAGTGGAGAGACTCGGATGGTCTTTTCTTCAAACGTGTTCCTGTTCCTGTTCCTGCCGATCTTCCTCGGCTTGTACTACCTGGTCGGGACGCGCTATCGAAACCTGCTGCTGCTCGTCGCCAGCTACGTGTTCTACGCCTGGTGGCGGATCGACTTCCTCGCGCTGTTCGCGGCGGTCACGGTGTTCAACTACTGGATCGGCCTGCGCATAGGCGCCGCCGGGGTCCGCACGAAGACGGCGCAGAAATGGCTGATCCTCGGCGTGGTGGTCGACCTGTGCGTGCTGGGCTACTTCAAGTACGCCAACTTCGGCGTCGACAGCCTCAACGCCATCGTCACCTCGTTCGGCATGGAGCCCTTCGTCCTCACCCACATCCTGCTGCCGATCGGTATCTCGTTCTACATCTTCGAGTCCATCAGCTACATCATCGATGTGTACCGTGGCGACACCCCGGCGACCCACAACCTGATCGACTTCGCGGCCTTCGTGGCGATCTTCCCGCACCTGATCGCCGGCCCCGTGCTGCGCTTCCGCGACCTGGTCGACCAGTTCAACCACCGCACCCACACCGTCGACAAGTTCGCCGAGGGCTGCACCCGGTTCATGCAGGGCTTCATCAAGAAGGTCTTCATCGCCGACAGCATCGCGCCCATCGCCGACCACTGCTTCGCCCTCTCCGACCCGACCACGGGGGATGCCTGGCTCGGCGCGCTGGCCTACACCGCGCAGCTGTACTTCGACTTCTCCGGCTACAGCGACATGGCCATCGGCCTCGGCCTGATGATGGGCTTCCGCTTCATGGAGAACTTCAACCAGCCCTACATCAGCCAGTCCATCACCGAGTTCTGGCGGCGCTGGCACATCAGCCTCTCCACCTGGCTGCGCGACTACCTGTACATCAGCCTGGGCGGCAACCGCGGCACCACCTTCCAGACCTACCGCAACCTGTTCCTCACCATGTTGCTGGGCGGCCTGTGGCACGGCGCCAACTTCACCTACATCATCTGGGGCGCCTGGCACGGCATGTGGCTGGCGATCGAACGCGCCCTGGGCGTCGACGCCGCGCCGCGCGTGCTCAACCCGCTGCGCTGGGCCTTCACCTTCCTCCTGGTGGTGATCGGCTGGGTGATCTTCCGCGCCGAGAACCTCGACGTCGCCTGGCGCATGTACGCCGCCATGTTCAGCTTCGGCGAACTGGGCCTCTCCGAGCTCAACCGCGCCCAGCTGACCAGCCTGCAGATCGCCACCCTGGTGCTGGCCTACGTGGTGCTGGCCATCTTCGGCATCCGCCAGTTCTACACCAAGCCCCTGGCCGGTGCGCCCAAGGCCCGTGCCGAGGAACACATCGACGCCAACGGCCCGGCCACCGCCCAGCCGCGCACCCAGCAGGGCGGCGCCAATGACCCGGCGGCCATCGCCTACTCGCCGAGCGGCGGCCTGGTCTGGCAGCAGGCCTGGATGACCCAGCTGCCGATGCTGGCGACCCGCATCGCCCTGCTGGTGCTGTTCGCCGCCTCGATCCTGAAGCTCTCGGCGCAGAGCTTCTCCCCCTTCCTCTACTTCCAGTTCTGAGGAGCGCGACCATGAGCAGAACTGCCAACACCCTCTACATCGTCGTCTTCGCCGGCATGCTGCTGGCCCTGAGCCTGTGGTCCCTGCGCGGCATCGTCGGCTTCAGCGTCGCCAAGGAGACCACCGTGCTCAACGGCAAGCTGGCCCATGCCTTCGAGAAGCACTACGACGACCAATTCCCGATCAAGCAGATCGGCACCAACCTCTGGGCGCTGGTGGACTTCGGCCTGTTCGGCGAAGGCCGCCAGGGCGTGGTCATCGGCAAGGACGGCTGGCTGTTCTCCGACGAGGAGTTCGACCCCGTCGCCGACGGCAACCGCCACCTGCAGGAGAACCTGGCAATGATCCAGGGCGTGCGCGACGAGCTGGCCAACCGGGGCGTGACCCTGGTGCTGGCGATCGTGCCGTCCAAGTCGCGCCTGTACCCCGAGTACACCGGCGATGCCCGCCCCACCGCCCTGCGCCAGGACCTCTACGCCCAGTTCCGCGGTGCCGCGCGCAAGGCCGGGATCATCGCCCCGGACCTGCTCGGCACCCTGGAGCAGGCCAAGAGCGACGGCCAGGTCTTCCTGCGCACCGACACCCACTGGAC
This sequence comes from Pseudomonas sp. Pc102, assembly GCF_018408275.1. Taxonomy (NCBI): domain Bacteria; kingdom Pseudomonadati; phylum Pseudomonadota; class Gammaproteobacteria; order Pseudomonadales; family Pseudomonadaceae; genus Pseudomonas; species Pseudomonas sp. Pc102. The sequence goes on from NZ_AP021905.1 coordinate 5,438,044, forward strand.
GCCCCTGGGCGCCGAGGTGGTGGCCAACGCCCTGGGCGAGACCGTGCGCAGTGCGGCGCCGCTCTCGGGCGACGCCCAGGAGTACGTCACCGAGGCGGTGAAGAACGAGGACTACAAGGGCGACCTGACCCGCTTCCTGCCCCTGGACCCGATGTTCGAGAACCTGATGCCGGCCCCCGACAAATTGCAGAAACGCGAGACCCGGGCCGCGGTCGAAGGTGAGGCCAGCGGCGACTCCCTGTTCGCCGACAGCACCGTTCCGGTGGTGCTGGTGGGCACCAGCTACAGCGCCAACCAGAACTGGAACTTCGCCGGTGCGCTGCGCCAGTCGCTGCAACGCGACCTGGTCAACCACGCCGAGGACGGCCACGGCCCGATCCTGCCGATGCTCAAGTACCTCAAGAGCGACGAGCTGAAGAACGCCGCTCCGCAACTGGTGATCTGGGAATTCCCCGAGCGCTACCTGCCCATGCCCAACGACCTCAGCGAGTTCGACCCGCAGTGGATCGCCGAGCTGCGCAAGGGCGGCAACCCCGGCGAGCGCCTCGCGGCCACCGCCGCCAACTGAAACCCGGCAGTGAGGGCCCGCCCCGCGAGCCCTCGACGACTGTGGCCCCACCGGGCCATTTCAAGAAAGAAAGATGGAGGAACACCATGAACCGACAGAAGAAACGTAACTGGACGTCGTACGCCTGCGCCATCGCCCTGGGCCTCGCCGCCGTGCATGCACAAGCCGACGAAGGCGGGCTCTACGGGCCCCAGGCACCCAAGGGATCGGCCTTCGTCCGCGCCTACAACGCCGGCAGCAGCGAACTCAGCGTCAACGTCGGCAACACCGCGCTGAACGATGTCGCCCCGCTCGGCTCCAGCGACTTCAAGTTCCTGCCCGCAGGCAACTACAGCGCCCAGGTCGGCGCCACCAACCTGCCGGTGAAACTGGAAGCCGACCGCTACTACACCCTGGTCAACCAGCCGGGTGCCGAACCCAAGCTGGTGGAAGAGCCGCCCTTCAAGAACAAGCAGAAGGCGCTGCTGCGGGTGCAGAACCTCTCCGACGCCAAGCTCACCCTGAAGACCGCCGACGGCAAGACCGCCGTGGTCGAGGACGTGGCCGCCCAGGGCCGTGGCGAGCGCGAGATCAACCCGGTGAAGGTCAACCTCGCCCTGTTCGACGGCACCCGCAAGGTCAGTGACCTCAAGCCCGTCTCGCTGCAGCGCGGCGAAGTCGTCTGCCTCTACATCACCGGCAGCGGCGGCAAGCTCTCCCCGGTCTGGGTCAAGCGCCCGGCCGAATCCTGATGTACCCGGCCCGGGGCTCGCGCCCCGGGCGAACGCTTCGTACCCGCCGCACGAGACAGTGGGACTACAAGACAGAAATCAGTGATCGATGTGATGAGAAACCTATCCACAACCGATGAACGATTCTAGGAGATACACCCATGATTCCTGTGATCCTCTCTGGCGGTAGCGGCTCCCGACTCTGGCCCCTTTCGCGCAAGCAATACCCCAAGCAGTTCCTGGCCCTGACCGGTGACCACACCCTGTTCCAGCAGACCCTGGAACGCCTGAACTTCGACGGCATGCAGGCCCCGGTGCTGGTGGCCAACAAGGATCACCGCTTCATCGTCCAGGAGCAGCTGGACGCCATCAACGTCACCCCGCAGGCCATGCTGCTCGAACCCTTCGGCCGCAACACCGCGCCCGCCGTCGCCATCGCCGCCATGCAGCTGCTGGCCGAAGGCCGCGACGAGCTGATGCTGGTGATGCCGGCCGACCACGTGCTGGAAGACCAGCGCGCCTTCCAGCAGGCCCTGGCCCTGGCCACCATCGCCGCCGAGAAGGGCGAGATGGTGCTGTTCGGCGTGCCCGCCCTGCGCCCCGAGACCGGCTACGGCTACATCCGTGGCAAGGATTCGGCCGGCAGCCTGCCGGACGGCATCAGCCGCGTCGCCCAGTTCGTCGAGAAGCCCGATGCCGAGCGTGCCCAGCAGTACGTGGATTCCGGCGACTACTTCTGGAACAGCGGCATGTTCCTGTTCCGCGCCAGCCGCTTCCTCGACGAGCTCAAGCACCACGACGTGGACATCTACGACACCTGCCTGCTCGCCCTGGAGCGCAGCCAGCGCGACGGCACCACGGTGACCATCGACGCCGCCACCTTCGCCTGCTGCCCGGACAACTCCATCGACTACGCGGTGATGGAAAAGACCCAGCGCGCCTGCGTGGTACCGCTCTCCGCCGGCTGGAACGACGTCGGCAGCTGGAGCTCGATCTGGGAAGTGCACGAAAAGGACAAGGACGGCAACGTCACCAAGGGCGACGTGGTGGTGCACGACAGCCGCAACTGCCTGGTACACGGCAACGGCAAGCTGGTGTCGGTGATCGGCCTGGACGACATAGTCGTGGTCGAGACCAAGGACGCCATGATGATCTCCCACCGCGACAGCGTGCAGGACGTCAAGAAGCTGGTCAACGAACTGGACGCCCAGGGTCGCAGCGAGACCCAGAACCACTGCGCCGTGTACCGCCCCTGGGGCTCGTACGACTCGGTGGACATGGGCGGCCGCTTCCAGGTCAAGCACATCACCGTCAAGCCCGGCGCGCAGCTCTCGCTGCAGATGCACCACCACCGCGCCGAGCACTGGATCGTGGTATCCGGCACCGCCGAGGTGACCTGTGACGACAAGACCTTCCTGCTCACCGAGAACCAGTCGACCTACATCCCCATGACCTCGGTGCACCGCCTGACCAACCCCGGCAAGATCCCCCTGGAGATCATCGAGGTGCAGTCCGGCAGCTACCTGGGCGAGGACGACATCGAGCGCCTGGAAGACGTCTACGGCCGCAGCGACTCCGTCACCGTGAGCCATGTGACAGCACGCTGAGCCTCCTTCCCCCATCGGGAGGCCCATTCCCCCTGTGCCAGCGGGGGAATGGCGTGCGCCAACCCAAGGGGGCCCGCCGGGCCCCCGCGCCCGGCACCTCCACCCAACCGCATCGCCCCGGCGTAATGCGCTAGCATTGAGCCCCTCCAATCCCCACGGGCGTCCCCATGCTGATCGGTGCGATCCTCACCCTGACCTGGCTGATCCTGGTCATCCGCCAACCCGCCAAGGCCCTGCCCATCTCGCTGGTCGCCGTGCTCGGCATCGGCCTGGTCGCCGCCTGGGTGCTCTGGGAAGAGCGCGTGGTGGACCGCCAGCTGGCCCTGCTCGACGTCCGCGTCGCCTACGCCCCCGACGCGTGCCCCGCCGACCGCCCGCTGCAGATCCGCGTGCACAACGGCAGCAGCACCACCCTGCTGGACCTCGCCTGGGTGATCCAGGCCTACCGTCCGGGCGACGCCATCAACCTCACCCAGTCGGCCTTCGATGCCGAACGCTCACTCGGCCCGCCGCGCCTTCAGGCCGGCGCCGACTGGAGCCACTGCCTGCCCGTGCCGCCGCTGCGCAGCGGCTACCGCCCGCAGACCCTGGAGTTCCGCGCCGAGCGATTACATGGCAGATTCGCTGACTGATACGCGAACCGCCGTCCCGCCTCCATCACAACAAGACCAACAAGGAACCCAGCAATGAGCCAACCCGTCGCCCTCATCACCGGCTGCTCCAGTGGCATCGGCCGCGCCCTGGCCGATGCCTTCAAGCAGGCCGGCTACAGCGTCTGGGCCTGCGCGCGCAAGGCCAATGACGTCGACGCCCTGAACGTCGCCGGCTTCACCGGCGTGCAGCTGGACGTCAACGACGAGGCCGCGGTGGCGCAGCTGGGCGAGCGCCTGCAACGGGAGATCGGCCGCCTCGACGTGCTGGTCAACAACGCCGGCTACGGCGCCATGGGCCCGCTGCTCGACGGCGGCACCGACGCCCTGCGCCGGCAGTTCGAGACCAATGTCTTCTCCCTCATCGGCCTGACCCGCGCCTGCTTCCCCGTGCTGCGCGCCAGTCGCGGCCTGGTGGTCAACATCGGCAGCGTCTCCGGCGTGCTGGTCACCCCCTTCGCCGGCGCCTACTGCGCCTCCAAGGCCGCCGTGCACGCCCTCTCCGACGCCCTGCGCCTGGAACTCGCCCCCTTCGGCATCGACGTGATGGAAGTGCAACCCGGCGCCATCGCCTCCAGCTTCGGCGCCAACGCCAGCCGCGAGGCCGAGGCCGTGATCGCCGAAGGCTCGCCCTGGTGGCCGATCCGCGACGGCATCCGCGCCCGTGCCAAGGCCTCCCAGGACAACCCCACCCCCGCCACCGAATTCGCCCGCGACCTGCTCGCCGCCGCCCAGCGCCACCCGCGTCCACGCCTGCTGCGCCTGGGCAACGGCAGCCGTGCCCTGCCGCTGCTCGCCGCGCTGCTGCCCAAGGGCCTGCTGGAGTCGGTGCTGAAGAAGCGCTTCGGCCTCGACGTCGCCCTGGAGCGCCCGTGAACGACCCGCGCCCCGCCTTCCCGATGCGCTACGCCATCGGCGGCGTCGTGCTGGCGATGGCGCTCAACCTCGCCCTGCGCAGCCTGGTCAAGGTCGGCGGCCTGCTCGCCACCCTGATCATCGCCGGCGCCGTCGCCCTGCTGCTCGCCGGGGCCTTCCGCCTCATCCAGCGCCGCGCGCCCAGCCGCGGCGAGGCCTGGCGCATCCTCCTCGGCTACGGCGCCCTGCTCGGCGTCCTCTACCTCGGCCTGCTCGGCATGATGACCCTGCAGGACCAACCCAGCCCCATGGCCGTCTTCCTGTTCTTCCTGCACTACCTCTGCTACCCCGTCCTCGCCTGGCTCACCCTCCCCCCCGCCGCTGACCCCGCGCCGTTGGGCCTCGCTGCGCTCGGCGCCAACCTACGTCCATCCCTCCACGGGCTTCACCGTTGCGTAGGGTGAGTGCCGCTCTTCGCATCCACCAACGGGCTCTTCCCGAGCATCACGGCCTCAGGCTATAAACGCGACCTGCCGGCAAGCCCGTCGGTGGACAAGGAGCGGCAAAATGCAGGGAAGACTGACGGCGCTGGCGCTGGTGGCCGCGATGCTCGCGGGGTGCGATGCCATTGTCACAGTGGAAGGCACCATCGAACCCCGGTTGTTCGCGCGCTCCACATGCGAGTCCTTCATTCGAAACTCGACGGGGAAGTCATCCTCGTCAGAGATCCATGAGGCCACCTTTTACGACGGCATGATGGTGTCGCCATTCGGCTCCGACCTGTACACCGTCCGCGTCGACTGCAAGGCCCACGACGGCACGCTGCTGGCCAGCCGCCAGGAGATCGTGACCCTCGGTGACGACGCCTCGACGCTCTACATGGGCCTGATCAGCACGGAGCCACGCAAGGGACGGAGCCACGAGCCCGAGTGGGTCATCGCCGAGAAGGCACCGCCACCGCCGCCCGACCCCACCTGCCCTCGCCGTGAGTCACCGAGCGCCTACACCCAGGCATTCGCAGCCATCGAGCAACGCCTCGCCGAGGATGGCCAGCAGAAGGTCGCGATGAAGCGCCTGAACAGGCTGGCCCACCGTAATGGCTGGCTGCTGGTGGAGGCCGAATACGAGCGCCTTGGTCCCATGAGCTTCCTCCTCGAGCCCGCCGGCCAAGGCTACTCGGTGGCGAGCTATTACGTCGGCGCCACCCCGAAAGGCCAGCGCTACGCGCTGATCCATGAGCTGTTCCTGCGCGAAGCCCCCCAGGTGCCGCCCGACCTGCTCGCCTGCCTGCTGGACTGAGCTCTCCTCCAAGGCACGCCCCGTAGGTTGGCCCGGGCGGCGCTCCGCTGAGGCACGAAGCCGAACGCAGCGATCCCGCCCCCCCGCCCGTTGGGCCTCGCTGCGCTCGGCGCCAACCTACGTCCATCCCTCCACGGGCTTCACCGGTGTGTAGGGTGGATGCCGCTCTTTGCATCCACCATGCGATGCCCGGTCAAGCACCGCTGGGAAGCCGCCCCCACTAGAATCCTCCCTCTCACCAAAGGAACGGACACCATGCACCTGCGCCCCCTCGAACTGCCCCGCGATGCCAAAGCCCTGAGTGCCTTCGAGGCCGGCTACGACACCTCTGTCATCTACCGCGTGGAGCGGCAGGACCTGGCCTTTGCACTGGTCGAGGAACGCCGCGCCGAGCCCTTTCGCAAGCGCTACGACGCCGAGGGGTTCGCCGAGGATGTGGAGAACGCGGACTTCACCGTCGCCGCCGAAGCTGCGGACGGCAGCCTGGCCGGGTTCGCCTGCGTGCGACTGGACGAGTGGAACCGCAGCGCCGAGTTGAGCGCGCTGTTCGTCGCGCCGGCCTGCAAGGGCCGGGGACTGGGCCGGCGGTTGCTGGACCAGGCCACGGCGTTCGCCCGCAGCAGCGGCGCGCGCTGCCTGTGGCTGGAGACCCAGAGCAGCAACCACCCCGCCATCGGCTTCTACCTGAAATCCGGCTTCGCCTTCAGCGGCCTGAACACCGCGCTCTATGACCCGCGCGAGACCGCGCCCGAGGAAGTCGCACTGTTCTTCAGCCAGCCCCTGGAGACCTGAAAAACGTTGGAACCGTCGCCCTCCCCGCCTCACTAAAAAGAGAACTAGGGGGGATCCGATGGACTATCTCGACCTGCTGCAATGGCCGGCCATGCTGGTCACCGTGGCCGCCGCCTGGCTGATCGGCTCGAAGCAGCCGACACGACGCCACCTGGGTTTCTGGGTGTTCCTGGCCAGCAACGCGCTGTGGATAACCTGGGGCCTGCATGCCCAGGCCTGGGCGCTGATCGTGCTGCAACTGTGCCTGGCAGCGATGAACATGCGCGGGGCGAAGAAGGCCGACGAAGCGAGCTAGACGCTGCCTTCGCGCTCCACCGCCAGGATGCGCGCCACCCCGCGGGGGTGCGCCACGTGCTCGCAACCGGGCCCTGCATGGAACAGGTCGCCCACGCCCAGCAGCACCGCGTGTTCCTCGCCGCCCTCGCGGTAGCGCATCTCCACCTCGCCATCGAGCACCACGAAGACTTCGCTGCCGTCGTTGACGTGCCAGATGTACGGCTGGTCGGTCCAGTGCAGGCGCACCGTGGTGCCGTCGAGGTTGGCGATGTCCAGCGCGCCCCAGGCACGCTCGGCGGTGAACGCGCGACTGCGGACCACGCGCTGGCTCATGCGCGGCTCCCCAGGGGCGCGGCGGCCACCGGCGTCTTCGGCTTGCGGAACACCAGCAGGTTGCCGGCCATCACCAGTACCAGGCCGAGCAGCGCCGGGGCGGTCCAGGCATAGCCTTCGGCGAAGGCCGAGATGTTCAGCGCCACCACCGGGAACAGCACCGTGCAGTAGGCCGCGCGCTCCGGCCCCATGCGCCCCACCAGGGTCAGGTAGGCGGTGAAGCCGATCACCGAGCCGGGGATCGCCAGGTACAGCAGCGAGCCGACGTAGCGCGTGTTCCACTCCATGGCGAAGGGCGTGCCGCTGACCAGGCACCCCAGGGCCAGCAGCGAGGCGCCGTAGAACATGCCCCAGGCATTGGTGGTCAGCGGCCGGTAGCCGGCCTTCTGCTGCAGGCTGGAGAGCATGTTGCCGGCGGAGAAGCACAGCGTGCCCAGCAGCGCCAGGCCGAGGCCCAGCCAGGTTTCGCGGCTGGCCTGGTGGCCGGCCAGTTCGGGCCAGAACAGCAGCGCCAGCCCGGCCAGGCCGAGCCCGCCGCCGGCCAGCACGTTGGCGGCGATGCGCTGGCCGAAGAACACCCGCGCATTCAAGGCGTTCCACAGGGTGGCGGTGGAGAACACCACGGCGATCAGCCCGCTGGGGATCCACTGGCTGGCGGTGTAGAAGCACATGAAGTTGACGCAGAACAGGCACAGACCCTGGGCCAGACAGATCGCCTGCGCGCGACCGTCGAGCTTCTGCAGGCGGCGGCTGAGCAACAGGATGGCGAACAACACCACGGCGGCCAGGGCGAAGCGGTAGGCGATGGAAACGGGAATGGCCACCTCGCCCATCTGCAGCTTGATGGCGATCCAGGTGGTGCCCCAGATCAGGACGGTGAGCAGGTACAGCGAGAGATTCATGGCGGTCATCCGGGCGGTGCGTCGTGTGGCCAGTCTCCCGCGCAGCCCGTCGGCGCGCTTGCAAAAACTTGCGCTTATCTGCGCCGCCCCGCTGCGTCGCGCGGGCGCCCGCGCTAGCATGAACACCCAAGCCCCGCGGTTGCCCCGAGCATGTCCTCACTCCTGCAGAACCAGGTCTTCCAGTCACTCGCCAGCTCGCCCCATGCCCGTCTTGAGCATGCCGCCGAACTGGGCGATGGCATGGGCGCGGCGCTGTGGAGCAACCACCACGACGCCCGCGACTACCAGGGCACCCGCCTGCACACGCTGTCGTGCTACCTGGCCGGCGGCACCGGCACCTTCCGCCGCGAGCGCCCGGACACCAAGGGCGCCCCCGACAAGCTGTGCATCCTCCCTGCCGGGCACGAGTCCTCCTGGGTGATCAACGGCGAGATCCGCCTGGCGCACCTGTACATCGCCCCGGCGCAATTCGCCCACGCCGCCGTGACCCTGCTGGACCGCGAACCGCGCGAGCTGGAGATGCGCGAAGCGACCTTCCTCGACGACGCCGAGCAGGCCGCACGCTTCCACCGCCTGATCCGCCTGGACTGGAACGAACCCGGCGAGCGCATGCTCACCAGCAGCCTCGCCCACGAGATGCTCGGCCACACCCTGCTCACCCAGGTCGGCCTGCGCCAGGGCCCGCAGCTCAAGGGCGGCCTCGCCCCGGCCGTGCGCAAGCGGCTGATGGACTACATCGACGAACACCTGGCCGAGCCGCTGAGCCTGGGCGAACTGGCGGCCTTCTCGGCGCTCTCGGAATACCACTTCGCGCGGATGTTCCGCGAAAGCTTCGGCCTGCCGCCGCACCAGTACGTCCTCGCCCGCCGCCTGGCCCACGCCCGCCACCTGCTGGCCCGCACCGCCCTGCCCCTGGGCGACGTCGCCCTCGCCTGCGGCTTCGCCAGCGCCAGCCACTTCAGCAACCGCTTCCGCAGCGCGGTCGGTGGTACGCCCGGTGAATACCGGGCAGCGATGGGGTGAGTGATGAGCCTCCTTGTGACACCGAGGTGATGGGTTTCGCGGGGCTCTACCCATCCTACGGGTGCCACGTAATACGGCGCGCGCATCGAAGAAGACGCCCCATCCACTGAGCGATGAAGGGACGCCGCCGGGCGAATGAATTCGCCCCTACAACGAGATCATTGCCCCCCGCATGCCGGCACGGCTTCGCAACGGCCGCCGGCCTTGGCTCCGGCACCCAGCGGCGCGGCCATGCGCGCATCGTCGGGAGCCAGTTGGCGGGCGCAGGCGCGGGCCTGCTCGGCCTGGCCCGGGCAGCCGCGCTCGGCCAGCAGCTCGGAGAGGTTGAACCAGCCCAGGGCGTAGTCCGGCTTGCGGGTGATGCTCTGGCGCAGGGCCTTCTCCGCGCCCTCGCGGTCGCCCTCGGTGTAGCGCGCGTTGGCCAGGGCGAACAACGGCAAGGGCTCGCGGTACCAGTGCCCGGAAGCCGTGAGATAGGCCCGTTCGGCACGCTCGCGCTGGCCGGTCTGTTCCAGGTCGCTGGCGCCCTGCATCCAGGCCTCCAGGCGCGGCTCGGCCGGCAGTTGCTCGGGGGCAGGGTCACCACGGCCCAGCGCTCGGCGCGCGCCCAGGTGCGATCGAAACTGCGCAGGTCGGTGACCCAGCGCCGTGTGGTGGCCGAGCGCAGCACCAGCTCGTCCTTGGCGCGGTCGTAGCCGACCACCACCGCGAAGTGCCATTGCGGGTACCAGTCGAGGCCGAGGTTCTGCATCACCAGCACCGGGTTGCCCGCCGCCACCTGGGCCAGCAGGGCATCCAGGCTGTGTTGCAGCGGGTAGACCAGCATGCCGCTCTGCCGCGCTGCGGCCACCAGTTCCAGCTTGAGGCTGCCGCGCCGCTCGGGCAGGTAGACCTTGGGCACCAGCGCCTCCGGCGAGGTCGCCACGCCGCGGTGCACCAGCACCGTGGCCAGCGCAGCCGGGCCGCACTGGTAGTCCTCCTGCGGGTAGAAGGGCACGTCCGCCAGCTCGATGCGCTCGGGCAGCCGCTCGCTCTGCGGGGGCAGCAGCGGGCCGCTGGCGCAACCGGTGAGCAGTACGGCCAGGGCGAGGAGCCCCGGCCGCAGCACGCGCATCAACGGATGCACTTGATGAAGCTGAAGATGTCCGTGGCGCAGAGCATGTCGGTGATGATGAAGATCACCAGGAACAGCACGATGATGCCGACCACGCCGGCGCCGGCGGGCTCCTGCTGCAGCTGCTGGTTGAACTGCGCCAGCTCGGCCGGGGTGAGGCTGTTGATGCGCGCCTCCACCTGCTCGCGGGGCACGCCGTATTCCTGCAGCTTCTTCTGCACGTCCTGGTTGTCGAGCATGCCGCGCAGCTGCGCGCGGTCGACCTGTTGCTGCTGTTCCTGCAACGCCTGGGGCGTGCCGATCATGGCGGCCTGGGCCAGCGGCACCTGGGCGAAGAAGGTGAGTTGGCTGGCGACCAGCACGGCGGCGAGTCGGCGATGGGTGGCGGGACTGAGCATGGTGGTTCTCCTGGATCGAGTTGTTGTGATCGATTGACCCGCGCCTCGCTTCCCGGGTTCCACCCGCCGATTGCGCAACGGCCACGGCACAAATAGAATGCGAAGCATTCCTATTTGATCCATTCCCGAATCCCCCTTCCGGAGCCCTCCTTGACCAGCAGCCAGGCCGCCCCCGAGCAGGCGTTGCACAAGCTCTACAGCGACCACAGCGGCTGGCTCCGGCACTGGCTGCAACGCAAGCTCGGCTGCCCGCAGAGTGCCGCCGACCTGGCCCAGGACACCTTCCTCAAGGTGCTGCTGGGGCGCGAGGCGCACCGCATCCTCGAACCCCGGGCCTTCCTCACGACCCTCGCCAAGCGCGTGCTGGCCAACCACTACCGTCGCCAGGACATCGAGCGCGCCTACCTGCTGGCCCTCGCCGCGCTGCCGGAGGACGAGGCCCCCAGCGAGGAGGCCCGCGCCATCATCCTGGAGACCCTGGTGGAGCTGGACCGCCTGCTCGACGGCCTGCCGCCCCAGGCCAAGCAGGTCTTCCTGCTGGCCCAGGTGGACGGCTGCACCTACGCCGAGATCGCCGAGCAGCTCGGCCTCTCCCTCTCCAGCGTCAAGCGCTACATGGCCAAGGCCGCCGAGCGCTGCTACTTCGCGGAGTGCCTCTGATGGCCCTGCGCAAGAGCGGCGAGCCACGCATCGCCCCCGCCGTCGCCGCCCAGGCGGTGCAGTGGCTGGTGGAGCTGCAGGACGGCACGCCCTCGCGCCAGCGCCAGGACGACTGGCAACGCTGGCGCGCCGCCGACCCGGAGCACGAACGCGCCTGGCAGCGCATCGAGTCGGTCAACCGGGGCCTGCGCGGGTTGAACACGCCCACCGCCCTCGCCGCCCTGGATGCCCCGGCCTCACGCGGCCGGCGCGAGGCCCTGAAGCTGCTCACCCTGCTGGTGATCGCCGGTGGTGGCGCCCTGGCGATGCGGGACAGCGCCCCGATGCTGGCGCTACGCGCCGACCAGAGCACCGCCGTGGGCGAGCGCCGCCACCTGACCCTGGACGATGGCTCGACCCTGTCGCTGAACACCGACAGCGCGCTGGACATCCGCTTCGACGCCCGCCAGCGCCTGCTGCACCTGCGCCAGGGCGAGATGCTGGTGGACGCGGTGGACGAGGCACGCCCGCTGCGGGTGGAAACGCCCCAGGGTCTGGTCCTGCTCAACGGCGGTCGCCTCGCCGTGCGCCTGCAGGACAGCCGCAGCCAGGTCAGCCTGTTCGCCGGCGATGCCCAGGTGTTCAGCCATGGCCAGCGCCTGGCGTTGCACCCCGGCCAGCGCCTGGACCTGGACGCCCGTGGCAGCGGGGCGGCCCAGGCGGTGGACGAGAACAGCGTGGCCTGGATCAACGGCATGCTGGTGGCCAGTTCCATGCGCCTGGGCGACTTCCTCGCCGAACTCGGCCGCTACCGCCACGGGCGCATCGGCTGCGACCCGGCCATCGCCGACCTGCGCCTCTCCGGCACCTACCCGCTGGACCACACCGACAGCATCCTCGCCCTGCTGCCGCGCACCCTGCCGGTGGAGGTGCGCAGCGTCACCCGCTACTGGATCAGCGTGCACCCCAGGGCCGCCTCCTGAGCCGCGCACCGGCCCTGTGAAAAAAATCTCCACCGACCTGAACCTTTTTCCCGGCCTCGCGTGACAGGGAAGGCAGAACCCCCTTTCCCTCTCTCGACGAGTGCCGCCATGAACGCCGACCCGACCCTCCGCCGCTTCACCCGCACGCCCCTGGCCCGCGCCCTGCAACCGCTGCTGCTGGGCCTGAGCCTGGCCGCCGCAGGGCTGCCCACCGTCGCCGGCGCCCAGGATGCGGTGATCGGTGCCGACCAGCGCCAGGCCTTCGACATCCCGGCCGGCGCCCTGGAGCCCGCGCTCAACCGCTTCGGCCGCGAAGCCGGCGTGCTGCTGGCCTTCAGCCCGGAGCTGACCCAGGGCCGCAGCACCCAGGGCCTGAAGGGCGAGTTCGCCGTGGCCGAGGGCCTCGACCACCTGCTCGCCGGCAGCGGCCTGCGCGCCGAGTCCGCCGAAGGCGGCTTCAGCCTGCACACCGCCTCCGACGGCGCGACGCTGGAGATCGACCGCCAGGTGGTGATCGGCTCCCGCGCGCCGGTGAGCATCAGCGAGCTGCCGGGCACCGTGTGGGTAATCGACAGCCAGCAGCTGCAGGAGCAGACCAAGGCCGGCGTGCCTTTCAAGGAAGCCCTCGGCCAATTGATCCCCGGCATGGACATCGGTCCCCAGGGCCGCACCAACTACGGCCAGAACATGCGCGGCCGCAGCGCCCTGGTGATGATCGACGGCGTGTCGCTGAACAGCTCCCGGGGCATCAGCCGCCAGTTCGACTCCATCGACCCGTTCAACATCGAGCGCATCGAAGTGCTCTCCGGCGCCAGTGCCGTGTACGGCGGCGGCGCCACCGGCGGCATCATCAACATCGTCACCAAGCGCGCCGAGGCGGGCGAGGCGCGCTTCACCAGCGAAATCGGCGTGCGCAGCGGCTTCGAGACCCACCAGGACCACGACTGGCGCATGGCCCAGTCGGTCAGCGGCGGCAGCGAGCAGGTCAAGGGCCGCGTCTCGGTGGCCTACCAGAAGAACGGCGCCGCCTACGACGGCAACGGCGACCAGGTGATGCTCGACATCACCCAGACCGACCTGCAGTACAACCAGGCGGTGGACGTGATGGGCAGCCTGGACTTCGCCTTCGACAACGGCCAGACCCTGAACCTGGGCATGCAGTGGTACGACTCCGGCTACGACGGCGAGAAGGGCGTGAACCTGGGGCGCAACTTCCAGGGCCTGCGCGGCCAGACGCCCTTCGAGGTGGAAGGCGGCGCCAGCTTCGACCGCGAACCGCACACCGAGCGCCAGCAGTTCAACGCCACCTGGCACGTGCCGGAAGTGCTCGGCCACGACTTCTACCTGCAGGCCTACTACCGCAGCGAGGAAATGGCCTTCCAGCCCTACCCTTCCATCACCTTCGCCAGCGGTGCCATCGACGCCAACCGCTCCTACTATTCCGCCTCGCAGCAGGACACCGACTTCTTCGGCCTCAAGTCCGTGCTGGTCAAGGAATGGGACCGCGTCAGCCTGACCTACGGCGCCGACTTCGAGTGGGAGAGCTTCGACTCCGACCAGGCCCTGTTCAACCTCGATACCGCCGCCAACACCGGCGGGCTGGTGGCCGACGAGTACGCCCGCGTCGGCCGCTACCCGGGCATCGACACCGACAGCAAGTCGCTGTTCGCCCAAGCCAGCTGGAAGGCCACCGACGACCTGACCCTGTCCGCCGGGGTGCGCCACCAGCGCATCGGCAACGACGTCGGCTCCTTCGTCGCCGCCGCCCAGCAGATCCAGATCAGCAAGGGCAACGGCACCAGCGCCGACGCCGTGCCCGGCGGCTCGAAGGACTACCAGGTGGACCTCTACAACGTCGGCGCCGTCTACAAGCTGAGCAAGGCGCAGCAGCTCTGGGCCAACTACTCCGAGGGCTTCGAGTTGCCCGACCCGGCCAAGTACTACGGCCAGGGCAGCTACACCCTGGTGGGCAACCACTGGACCCTGGGCCGCCACGTCAACGTCGAGGACTCGGCCCTGGACGGCATCAAGACCAAGCAGGTGGAGCTCGGCTGGCGCCACTACGCCGACGGCCTGGACGCCCAGCTGGCGGCCTTCTACGCCTGGTCGGACAAGAGCATCACCTACAACCGCACCACCCTGCTGGTGGAGCAGCTGGACAACAAGAAGCGCAACTACGGCCTGGAGGGCCAGGCCACCTACTGGCTGGACGACAACTGGCAGATCGGCACCAGCGCCCTGGCCATCCGCTCCCAGCAGAAGATCGCCCAGCGCTGGCAGAAGCAGGACGTCACCGCCGCCAGCCCATCCAAGCTCACCGCCTTCGCCGGCTGGCAGGACGGCGAGACCAGCCTGCGCCTGCAGGCCGTGCGCAGCTTCAACCTCAGCGACGACGGCAACGTCCTGGCCAGCGGCACCTTCGACGGCAACGACCACAGGATCGACGGCTACACCACCTTCGACCTGCTGGGCAGCCAGGCGCTGCCGGTGGGCACGCTGAATTTCGGCATCCAGAACCTGCTGGACAAGGACTACACCACAGTCTGGGGCCAGCGCGCCCAGGTGTTCTACGGCACCAACGCCACCGCCGACCTGTTCGACTACCACGGCCGTGGCCGCACCTACAGCCTGAGCTACAGCGTCGAGTTCTGAGCCGCCTGGCCCCGCCCCCGGACTGAAGTCCGGGCGGCATCGCCCTCGGTGCGCAGGGTGGACCGCGCTTCATCGGTCCACCGCCGCTGCGGGAGCGGATTCATCCGCGACGAAGCCGAACGCCCGCACCGTAGCCCGGGCTTCAGCCCGGGAAGGAAATCCCCGGCGAACCCGGACCGAAGTCCGGGCTACCCCCTCATCGGAGACTCCTGACCGAACGACCCGGATTTGGCCGTTTGCGACAGGCGTCGTGAAACCGGCTTTCCGTTCGTCCAATGGGATCGAACTTTGCAGAGCCAGCCTCAGTCAATCGCTCCATGCGTCAACAACTCAGGTAGCTCGCCATGTACAACCCCTTTCAGATTCTGACCGACGCCTTCCAGGCCGATTACCGGGTCAACCTCAGCCTGGAGCGCCTGGACGGCAACATCATGCTCACCCTGGCCGATGAGACCGGCGTGGTCGCGCGGCGCATGATCAGCCCCGCGCAGCGCAACGATCCGAAGCGCCTGGAGCGGGTGATCGAAAGCATCCGTTTTGGCATCGCCATCGAAAAAGGGCACAACGTCGGGGAAATGCTCAGCGCGATGACGGGAGGCAAGGCCCTCCCCACGCTGGTCGAGCGCCAGCCCGGCCGAGTCACCGGCCCCCTCGCCGTCGGTATCTGAGCGCCCTCACGGGCGCTCGTGCTCAGGCTTCCTCTTCGCCACCGCGCGCCACCTGCAGGCGCCGCCTCGGGTTCACGCTGTCACTGGCCTCCGAGGGGAATCGCGACGAGGCGAAACGCACCACCAGGATCGACAACGCCAGCAGCAGGATCGCACCGCAGACATACACGATGCTCTCGTCAGGGCGGTTATGGTGCGAAACGTCGGAGATCAAGAGGCGCGTCAGCGCGGTGATCGCCACGTAGATCAGAAAGCGCACCGGCATGTGGTTGGTCTTGAAGTAGATCCCCACCATCGCCCCCAGCTCCAGGTAGATGAACAACAGCAGGATGTCATCCACCGTGATGTGCCCCTTCTCCACCATCCCCAGGAACGCCACCACCGCCGCCCAGGCGGTGATCCCGCCGATGGCGAACAGCGCCAGGTAGTGGAAGCTCTCCACCAGCAGGTTGCCCAGCGACTCGGCCAGCCCGTGCACGTTGCCGCGCAGCTCTTCAGCCCATTTGATTTTCACGATCCAGCTCCTCGGTACGTCTTGGTGGCGATGGTGCATCACCGGGATGACGATCCGACCTTGCAGGATGAAGGCCAGCTGTCCCGGCCCAATGAGATGCGCGGGTGCGACCGGACGCCACGAGACAGGTTGTCGCAGGGGCCGACGAGCAGCAGGACGTTGTGGCTGGCATGGCCTATGAATGACATCTGTTGACGGAGAAATCCGACCCATATACTGTACGCACATCCAGTATCTTACAGACCGATTTCAAAGGTGAGAGGTGATGAATGGCCGTCGAAGTGGTGTACCGCAGCAGCCGCGACCCGGAGCGCTTGTTCATGGATAAAGCCGAAGCCGACCGTTACGACAAGATGCTCGAACTGGCCGAGTCCCTGGCCAACGTCCTGCACAAGGCCGTGCCTTCGCTGAGTGAACAGCAGGTCGAGGACCTGGGCATCTACATGGCGCGCAACCGCGACATCTTCGCCCGCGCCTTCAAGAACCAACCCGATGCCCTCGCCGAACTGGACGCCGTCCCCGCCGAGGAATGACCCGAACACCCCTCATTGCAGGCATGCCCGTCCTGCACCGAGCCCGCTGCCCCAGCGGGCTTTTTTTATGCTTCGCGAAAGAACGCGCGGGCCGCTTGCGCCGTTTGTTCAAGCGCCCGGTGGCTGCCCGCCGCCAAGCTGGAGGCTCGATATTCAGGAGCTTCCACCATGCGATCAGTGTTCGCCCGCCTCTACGCCCCCGGTTTTCTCTTCGGCTTCCTCGCCCTGGCCCTGTGGATGAGCGAGCGCCTGCCGCTACCCTGGCTGCTGGCACTGGTGCCGGTCGCCGTTGCCGCCTCCCTCATCGCGGAAGCCTCGATGCCCTATGAAAGGGCCTGGAACCACAGCCACCACGACCGCCTGCGCGATGCCCTGCACGCCGTGGTCAACGAAGCGCTCAACTGCCTCGGCATACTGGCGATCCCCCTGAGTGCGGCGCTACTCCCCGACGCCGGGCTCTGGCCCCGTGACTGGCCGCTGGCGCTGCAACTGCTGGCCGCCATCATCGTCGCGGACCTGGGCATCACCCTCATGCACTACGCCAGCCACCGGGTGGGTTTCCTCTGGCGCCTGCACGCCGTGCACCACAGCGTGAAACGCATGTATGGCTTCAACGGCCTGATGAAGCACCCGCTGCACCTGGGCTGCGAGGCCCTGGCCGGCACCCTGCCGCTGTTGCTGCTGGGCATGCCGGAACGGGTCGCCGCCCTCCTCGCCCTGGCCATCACCCTGCAGCTGCTGCTCCAGCACAGCAATGTCGACATGCGCATCGGCGCCCTGCGCCACCTGTTCGCCTGGGCGCCGGTGCACCGCTTCCACCACATGAAGTACGGCCGCGCGGGCGACGTGAACTTCGCCCTGTTCCTCAGCATCTGGGACCGCCTGCTCGGCACCGCCTTCCACAGCGACTACCGCATGCACGGCGACGACCTGGGCATCGGCAGCCGCCCCGACTACCCCGACGCCTACCTCGCGCAACTGGCCGAACCCTTCCGCAAAAGCCCAGCCCAACACCCCAGCCCGGAAGTGCCGCAGGAATTGATGCGTTCATAGACCGCCGAACTCCACACAGGAGCCTGTAGGGGCTGTAGGGGCGACTTCAGTCGCCAAGGGCAGCGCAGTGGCCCCAATACCCCAAAAGCGGGCGAATGAATTCGCCCCTACACCGCTGCAGCCGGCAGCAATAGCGCTCCGCCGTGCCCTGTAGGGGCGACCTCCCTTAGGATGCGCATTCGTACACAGGGATGAACGATGCAAACACGAACCTACACACCCGCCTCGATTGCCAGGGCCTGCGCACGCTGGCTCTTCCGGCTGCTGCTCGTGCTACTGCTCATACCGGTGGGCGCCTACCTGGTCTTCGTGGTCACCCGTTTCCTGCCGGTCAAGTCGGAGCTGGATGCGAGCCTGGTGCCTTACCAGGGGCCGGCGCCGCACCTGCGGATGCTGAGGGGCCTCGTATGGGCAAACGTCCAGGGCAATCCCGCACGTCCCACCCCTGTTCATTGGTTGGATGGGCCGGACGCAAGGATCACCGGGCTGGTCGCACGTTTCATCACGGCCAAGGACGATCTCTACCGCTCCAGTCTGTGGCGCCATCTGGATGGCATCGCATGGCAACTGTCGCTGAATATCAGTTACGACCACGAGGCCATGGCGGCCCTGTGGAGTGCACAGGCCCTCTCACCTGCGGGAACGGGGCTGGAAGCGGCCGCCTTGCACTACTTCGAACGCCCTCTTCGCGAGCTGGGTTGCCATGACCTGGCGGCGTTGGTGGTGATGGTTCGCGCCCCCAGACGCTTCGTCCCAGGCTCGGAGGCTTCGGAGCGTCTCATCCACCGGACAGGCCTGGAGGCCGCCTGTGGACAACCGGTAACGGACAGCGCAGACGCATCGTAAAGCGGGTGAACCCCGCGAGCCCCATGATCACACCGCATGAAATCCCACCCTACGATTGCGCCGTTCCCCTGTAGGGGCGACTTCAGTCGCCAAGGGCAGCGCAGCGGCCCTCATGCCCAAAAGCGGGCGAATGAATTCGCCCCTACACCGCTGCAGCCGGCAGCAATGCGGCTTCGCCGTAGGGTGGGCCGGGCGGCGTTCCGCTTCAGCCCACCAACACAGCACCGCGTGGGCTGAAGCCCACCCTACGATTGCGCCGTGCCCTGTAGGGGCGACTTCAGTCGCCCAGCAGGCGCAGTTGCAGGTTGCCGAGGTTGCGGTCGGCGCGGATGCCGAAGGTGGCGCGCATGGTGCGGGAGAAGTGCGCGGCGTCGGCGAAGCCGGCGCCATGGGCAGCCAGGGTGAGGGACTGGCCTTCCAGCGCCAGGCGCACGGCGAGGCGCAGCCGGCGCCAGAGCACCAGGCGGCGGACCGACAGACCGACCTGCTCGCCGAACAGGCGCTCCAGCTGGCTGAGGGAGAGGCAGGCGCGGCTGGCCAGGGCCTGGGCGCTGACCTTGTCGGCCAGCAGTTCGTCCACCTCGTCCAGGGCCCGTTGCAGGCGGGCGTCCAGCGTCGGGCGCGGCGCGGCCAGCAGGCGTTCGGCCAGGGCCTGCAGATCCGTACCGGCCTCGGCCACCAGCGCCAGCAATGCCTGCGGAGCGAAGGCCAGGGGTTCGGCATAGACGGCCAGCAGTGCCTGGCCAGGCAGGGCCAGCGCGTGCTCGCGCATGGATTCCACCAGCACCGCCTGGCCGCTCACCGACTCGCCCTCCACACGCAGATGAACCTGGGCCTCGCGGGCGAGGAGGACCTGATGGGCGTAATGGGCATGGGGACGGGTGTCGCCATTGGCGCCGTCGATCAGGCAGAAGTCGCGGGCCAGCCAGAGGGCGCCTTGCCAGGGGGATTCGATCATCGGGGGACATGTTGTCGGTTGCGGGGTGAACAGCTTCAGGGGGCGAGGCGCCAAGGGCAAGGGCCGGCGGCGATGTCGGGTTGATGCCGTCGATCACGGGGCCCTGTAGGGGCGACTTCAGTCGCCAACCGCGGCGAAGCGGCCCCTGCCCAAAAACGGGCGAATGAATTCGCCCCTACACCGGTGCAACCGGCAGCAATGGCGCTCCGTCGTAGGGTGGGCCGGGCGGCGCTCCGCTTCAGCCCACCAACACAGGCACCGCGTGGGCTGAAGCCCACCCTACGGAATGGTGTGCAGCGGCGGCTCGGCGATACGGGCCGACTTGAGGCGTTTTCCCACAGCGGGAAAGGACAATGCCCGAGGCGGGCCGATTGTTCGAGTAGCACCCCCTCCCTATCCTCCGGCGGTCGCGGTCAATCCCGCGACCGGGCGTTGACGGCCCGAAGAGATGGCGCATCGTGCCCACTGGCACATGTGGAAGGCGGCGTATGCCTTTTGTGCCTGCAAACCTCCACATAAGCTCAATGGCGGACTGCGCGGGGAGACCCTCAGGTCTGCCGGTCTACATCTCGCCGGTTCGTCAACCCCGCGTGGTCTGCCCCCCTTATCTTGACGAAACAGCCGGGCTAGGCAGGTCGCTTTTGTGGGAGCGGTTTCAACCGCGAAGGCCCGTGCGTCGGGCCTGATCGCGAATGAATTCGCTCCCACGGGGAAGACCCGTGCCGCTCGGTATTCCCCGGGCTACGGGCATGCCGCCTGCTGCGGGAGCGGTCTGGAGCCCCTTGGCCTAGTCGTCGTGGAAGCGCCGGGCGATGTCCTGGAACTGGGGGTGGATGCGGGCGAAGGCGTCGGTGATGTCCGGGTCGAAGTGGTTGCCACGCCCCGCGAGGATGATCGGCACCACGTCCTCGTGGGGCATGGCGGCCTTGTAGCAGCGCTTGCTGATGAGCGCGTCGTACACGTCGGCCAGGGCCATCAGCCGCGCGGAAAGGGGGATATCGTCACCGGCCAGCCCGCTCGGGTAGCCGCTGCCGTCCCATTTCTCATGGTGGTGGCAGGCGATCTCCTTGGCCAGGCGCAGGAACTCCACTTCCACCCCCAGGGCCTCCTCGGCGTGGACGATGGCTTCCTTGCCCAGGATGGGGTGGTTCTTCATCTGGGCGAATTCCTCGGGCTCCAGCTTGCCGGGCTTGAGCAGGATCCGGTCCGGCACGCCGACCTTGCCGATGTCGTGCAGGGGGGCGGACTTGAACAGCAGGTCGATGGTCTTGGGCGTGAGTTCATCCTGGAAGCGCGGGTGGTCGCACAGCTCCTCCGCCAGCAGCTTCACGTAGTGCTGGGTGCGCAGGATGTGGTTGCCGGTCTCGTTGTCGCGGGTTTCGGCGAGGGAGGCGAGGGAGTGGATGGTGATGTTCTGGATCAGCTCGTTCTCCCGGGTGCGCCGCTCCACCTCCTGTTCGAGGTAGGCGTTCTGGTTGTAGAGCAGGTCCCGCGCGGTCTTCAGCTCCAGGTGGTTGCGCACCCGGGCGAGGACGATGGCGGGGGTGATGGGCTTGTGGATGTAGTCCACGGCGCCGAGGGCCAGCCCGTGGGCCTCGGCGCTCTCCTCCACCTGGGCGGTGAGGAAGATCACCGGCACGCCGCGCGCCTGGGGGATTTCCTGCAGCGCCTGCATCACCTGGTAGCCGTCCATGTGGGGCATCACCACGTCGAGGAGGATGAGGTCCACCCGGGTGCCCGAGGTGAGGATGTCCAGGGCCCGCTGGCCATTGATGGCGACCTTGACCCGGTAGTGGGGCCCCAGCAGGGCGCTGAGCAGCGAGAGGTTCTCCGGCGTGTCGTCGACCACCAGCAGGGTGGGTTTGCTGTCGGGATCCATCAGGTTGAGCATCGAAGGTGACCTCACTCCATATTGAACAGGTCGGGCCTGGCGGCCCGGAGCTCGTGCAGATGTGCCAGGGCATCGGTGAAGCGGAACTGCGTCATGGCCTCCGCCATGGCCGGCGCAGCCCCGCCCAAGGCATCGTCGAGCGATGGCCGGTGCTGCTGGAACAGGGCCAGGGCATCGGCGTCGTCATCGGCCAGCAGGGCCGTCAGCCGTGCCAGCAGGCCGGGCATGTCGGGTGCCTCCTGCCCGGCCGGGGTGGCGTCCTCCGCCGGCAGCAGCGCCTGCAGGCCCTCGGCCAGGCGCTGTTGCAGCTGCACGCCTTCCTCGGCCAGGGGCAGCAGGCCGCCGAGGTCTTGCTGCCCGGCCAGGGCGCCTTCGAGCCGGGCGGAGAGTTCCCGCAGCGACTCGGCGCCCAGGGTGGCGGCGATGCCCTTGAGGGTGTGGGCGTGACGGTGCGCCTCCTCCCGCTGGCCGGCCCGCAGGGCGGCGACCAGGTTCTGCATGGGCTGGCTGCCCTGGCGGGCGAAGCTGCGCAGCAGGTCCTCGTACCACTGCCAGTTGTGCATCAGGCGCTGCAGCGCCGTCTCGGCGTTCAGGCCCAGCGCCTGCAGCGGCCCCAGCCAATGCGCCGGCGAGGCCGGTTCCGGGGCCGGCGGCTCGCTCGGCGCCTCGGCCTGGTGGGCGAAGGCGGGAAGCCAGCGCAGCAGGGCGGCATAGAGTTTCTCGGGGTCGATGGGCTTGGCGATGTGGTCGTCCATGCCGGCCTCCAGGCAGCGCTCGCGGTCGCCGGCCATGGCGTTGGCCGTCATCGCCAGGATCGGGATGCGCGCCCCACCCTGCTCGCGCTCGCGCAGGCAGCGGGTCGCGGCCAGCCCGTCCATCACCGGCATCTGCATGTCCATGAGGATCAGGTCGACGGGCACCTTGGCGGCCATCTCCACCGCAATGGCGCCGTTCTCGGCCACCACGACCTCGGCGCCGACCAGCCGCAGCAGCCCCTTGGCGACCTGCTGGTTCAGCTCGTTGTCCTCGGCCAGGAGAATCCTCGCGCCGTCGAAACGCTGGGGCACGGGCGGGCCGGCGCTGCGCTGCGGCAGGGAGGTCGCCTGCTGGCCGAACAGGCCGATGAGGGTGTCGAACAGCACGGAGGCGCACACCGGCTTGACCAGCACCCGGTCGAATCCGGCGCCTTCGGCCTCGCGGAACACCTGTTCGCGGCCGTAGCCGGTGACCATGATGCGGTAGGGTCGGCTGGTCATGCCGCGCGCGATGAGCCGGCGCCCGGTCTCGATGCCATCGAGCCCCGGCATGTGCCAGTCCAGC
This sequence comes from Pseudomonas sp. Pc102, assembly GCF_018408275.1. Lineage (NCBI taxonomy): Bacteria > Pseudomonadati > Pseudomonadota > Gammaproteobacteria > Pseudomonadales > Pseudomonadaceae > Pseudomonas > Pseudomonas sp. Pc102. Next base: position 5,460,628 of record NZ_AP021905.1, read on the forward strand.
AGCACCACGTCGTAGGGGCGCCCGTCCTGCTCGGCGGCAGCGATCATCTGCAGCGCCTGCTGGCCCGACTCGGCCGTGTCCACGGCGAAGGTCATGCTGCCGAGCAGGGTGGCGAGGATGTTGCGCGCGCTGGCGCTGTCGTCCACCACCAGCATGCGCCGGCCGCGCAGGTCCAGGCTCGGCAGGTAGCGGGCTCGTCGCCGCCCCCGGCCGAGCCGGGCGGTGAACCAGAAGGTGCTGCCCTGGCCCGGCTCGCTGTGCACGCCCACCTCGCCCCCCATCAGTTCCGCCAGGCGCCGCGAGATGGCCAGGCCGAGGCCCGTGCCGCCGTATTTGCGGGTGGTGGAGGTGTCGGCCTGCTGGAAGGACTGGAACAGCCGCTGCTGCTGCTCCTGGCTCATGCCGATGCCGGTGTCCTGTACGGAGAAATGCAGCAGGACCTCCTCCGGCCAGGTCTCCAGGCAGCACACCTTGACCAGGATTTCGCCCTGCTCGGTGAACTTGACCGCGTTGTTGGCGTAGTTGATCAGGATCTGCCCCAGGCGCAGCGGGTCGCCCTGCAACAGCGTGTCCAATCGATGGTCGATCTCGAACAGCAGTTCGATGCCCTTGGCCTCGGCCTTCTCTCCCACCAGGGTGGCGAGGTTCTCCAGCACGTGGTCGAGGTCGAACTCGATGCGTTCCAGGTCCAGCTTGCCGGCCTCGATCTTCGAGAAATCGAGGATGTCGTTGATGATCCCCAGCAGGTGCTGGGCCGAGCGCTGGATCTTGCTGAGGTAGTCGAACTGCTGCGGGTCGAGGGGGCTCTGCAGGGCGAGGTGCGCCATGCCGAGGATGGCGTTCATCGGCGTGCGGATCTCGTGGCTCATGTTGGCGAGGAAATCGCTCTTGGCCCGGGTGGCGCTTTCCGCCAGGACATAGGCCTGCTCCAGCTCCTGGTTCTTGGCCTGCATCAGGGCGAACAGTTCGTCGCGGGAAGGCTCGGCGAACTGCTGGCGCATGCGCTGCTGCAACTCGGCATCGGGCCAGCGTGGCAGCCGGCAGGACAGGGCGAGGCTGTTCTCCGCCAGGACGAGCAGGCGGACACCGCCCTGCACGGCCCCGGGCAGCGGGGGCTGCAGCGGCTGGTCCGCCGACAGGCCGAGCCCCAGCTCCTGGGTCCTGTCGTCCAGCCACAGTTGCAGGCGCAGGGCGGGTACGGTGGCCGCCAGTTGGCGCACCAGCTCGGAGGTGGTGCTCGCCAGCGGCGCCAGGAAGGTGGGGTGCGGGTCGATGCAGGCGAGCACCTGCGCGACCTTGCGCCGGGCCGCCAACGCGGCGGCCGGGCCATCGAGGGTGATGTCGCCGACCACGTGCCGCATCTAGCCGCCCTCGCCTGCCAGCACGCGCAGTACGATGCAGCTCGCATCGTCGGTGCTGCGCCCGCTGTGGGTGATGACCTGGCGAGCCAGGGCCGCAGGATCGGCGCCCAGGTCGAGCAGGCCGTCGCGCAGGTTCAGCGTCTCGCTGACCCCGTCGGAATACAGCATCACGACATCCCCGGAATCGATCGGCTGGCGTTGCAGCAGAGGCGTGGGATAGCGCTCGCCGAGCACGCCATCGCGGGAGACGCCGCGCCAGGCCTCGCGCCCGCGCAGGCAGATGCGGGTGTTGCCGATGCCGGCATAGCTCAGCTCGCCGCGCTCGCCGTTGACCAGCGCCACGCCGGCCGCCGCGCCACGGGTGCCGATGCAGTGCTGGTGCAAAAGCTGCAGCAGGCGGGTGGGCTCCTGCTCCGGGGTCTGCTGCAAAACCGCCTCGAGGGCATGGGCCAGCTGGTGGGCCGAGGCGCCATGGCCGCTGACGTCGATCAGCACCAGCGACACCCCGTCCGGCCCCGCCCGCATGAAGGCCAGGTCACCGGAAACGCGCTCCGGGTGGCAGGGGCGGTTCTCGCTGGCCCATTCCAGTTGCAGGCCCTCCCGCCCCGCGCCCGGCACCGGCAGGGAGAGGCGCGCGGTATTAGGGGCGGGCCCCAGCCACTTGCGCGCCAGTACCTGCGTACCGCCCTCCGGCGGCAGGGTGATGGACAGCTCTGACATCATCCGTCGCACGCCGGGCAGCCCAAGTCCCAGGGTGCCCGAGGTGCTGTAGTGGTCCTGCACGGCCTTGTCCACGTCCGGGATGCCGGGGCCCTGGTCACGGGCGACGATGTCGATGCAGGGGCGCCCTTCGGCCTGGTTGAGGGCCAGCGTCACCTCGCCCTTCACCGCGTACTTGAGGATGTTGCTGCCAAGCTCGGACACCACGGTGGAGAGCATCGCGCGGTCGACCTCGGACAGGCCGGCAAGGAAGGGCAGCCGGCGCACCGACATCACCGCCAGGTGCAGGTCCACGTCGTGGCGCAACGGGTAGCGTGCCTCCCTGGCGTCCCGTTCCCCGGCCATGGCCTAGGCCGCTCCCTTGCAGCTGCGCGCGTGGGCCAGGGCGTCGTCCATGTCGATGAAGCAGCGCAACGGCCCGGGGTCGGCATCGGCCAATGCGAGGAAGGCAGCGATCCCGGGATTCAGGCCGACCAGCAGGCAGTTCGCGCCGAGCAGGCGGCACACGTCGGCCACCTTGCGCACTTCCTTGAACTCGTGGTGGTCGAGCAGCGTGACCGCCGAGAAATCCAGCACCACGGCATGCTGGCGCCCCGAGAGCAGGCGTTGCGACAGCACCTGCGTGAAGCGCTGCATGCCCTCGTCGCCCAGGTCCGGGCGCATGCTGACGACGATGCAATCGGCGACGTCGGCGATGCCCAGGTCGTTGCTTTCCAGCTCCATGACCGCCTCCTAGAGCGCGGACCCGACTCGCTTGAGGGCGATCTCGAAGGCGTCGCGCAGGGTGGCGGTGGTGCGGATGTCGCCCACCGAGACGCCCAGCTCCACCATGGTCCGGGCGATGGCCGGGGAGACCCCGGAGATGATCGCCTCGCAGCCCATGAACTGGGTGGCCTTGGTGATCTTGATCAGCTGGTTGGCGACGCCGGTGTCCACCGTGGCGACGCCGGCGATGTCCAGCACGAAGACCCGGGCACGGGTCTCGGCGATCTTGGTCAGCGACTTGTTCATGACATCGGCGGTGCGCATGGAGTCGATGATGCCCACCAGCGGCAGGAGGAGGATGCCGTCCCAGATGGGGGTGACCGGGGTGGACATTTCCTGCAGCGACTTGTGCAGTTCCTCGCGCACCCGGGCCGCTTCCTCGGCCTCCTCCATCGCCTGCTTGAGGCGGCGGTTCTGCTCCACCTGGGCGGTGATGTCGGTGGCGAACTTGACGATCTTGCAGGGCTTGCGATCCAGGTCCAGCACCGGGTTGTAGGAGCCCTGGATCCAGACCTCGTGCCCGTCCTTGGCCACCCGGCAGAACTCGCCAGCCAGGTATTCGCCGCGCCGCAGGGTGTCCCAGAAGGCGCGGTAGTCCGCCGACTGGGCGTAGTCCGGGTCCACCAGGAGGCGGTGGTGCTGGCCCTTCAACTCCTCCAACTGGTAGCCCACGGTCTCCAGGAAGCGCGGGTTGGCGTCGAGGATGGTGCCGTCCAGAGCGAACTCCACCTTGCCCATGACCCGGCTGAGAGCGTCGATCTGGCCTTCGAAGTTGGCGGCGAGCTGCTTCTGCTCGGTCAGGTCGATGGCGTATTCGACAATGCGCTGGGTGCGGCCCTCGGCATCGCGCAACGGGCAACAGCCGCCACGCAGCCAGACGTCCCGCCCCTGGCTGTCGCGGTAGTGGAGCTCCCCTTCCCATGCCTGGCCGTTGCGCAGGGCTTCCCAGAGCGCCTCGTAGGCGGCGGTGGTGCCCTCTTCCGGTGGCAGCAGGATGCGATGGTGCTGACCTTGCAGGTCGCCCAGGTCGTACCCCGTGATACGGAGGAAGTGTGGATTGGCGTCCAGTATCCGCCCGTCCGGGGAGACCTCCAACCGGGTCATCACCTGATCGACGGCGCCCAACTGGGCCTGAGCAAAGGCAAAAGCAGAAGCAGAGTCGAACTGATCAGAGGAAGCTTGAACGTCCATGGTCTCTCCGACAGGAAGAGGTGTTGACTCAGGGCTACAGGAGTTATAGCCCAGCGGCAGCGATTGCGAGGGGGCAGCGCCGACCGCCCGACCGGCGCTTCGCCGGGGGCGATGGAACAGGCCCTGGATCGGGGCGCGCGGTGCTGGGTCGCCCCGTCCCTGGGGCGCGAGGGGTCAGGGTCAGGGTTGCTCCAGCGCCACCACCAGGGCCTTGAGGAAGCGCGCGGCCTCGCCACCGGTGACGGCGCGGTGGTCGAAGGTCAGCGACAGCGGCAGGATCGGGTGCACCGCCGGCTTGCCCTCCCAGGCCACCACTTCGTCGCGGATGCCACCCGCACCGATGATCGCCACCTGGGGCGGCACCACCACGGGGTTGGCGTAGCGGCCGAACAAGGTGCCGAAGTTGGACAGGGTGATAGTCGCGCCCATCATTTCCTGCGGCGGGATGGAGCGCGCCTGGACGTCCGCGCGCAGCCGCGCCATGCCGGCCTTGAGGTCTTCGGCGCTGCGCCCGCCGACATCCCGCAGCACCGGGACGAACAGGCCGTCGGGGGTGTCGACGGCGATGCCGAGGTCGAGCTTGTCGTGCCGGCGGATGGACAGCACGCGACCGTCGAACCAGCTGTTGAGGATGGGCTCCACCTCGCAGGCGGCGGCGATGGCCTTGCCGAGGCGGATCAACGGGTCGCGCGCCAGCGCCCAGCGGTGCAGGTCGGCGTCGCCGTAGATCGTCACCGGCACCACTTCGGCGTGGGAGCGGGCCATGTTGATCGCCATGCTGCGGCGCACCCCGCGCAGGCGTTCGCCACCGAAGCGGTCGCGGGCGCTCTGCGCGGCGGCCTCGACATCGGCCCGGGTGACCAGGCCTTCCGCGCCGCTGCCCTGCAAACCGGCCAGCTCGACGCCCAGCCGTTGCGCCAGCTGGCGCACCGCCGGGGTGGCGCGGGGGGCGAGGTGTTCGCGGGTGGAGGGGGCGGCGCCGACGAAGAAGGCATCGGCCCGGGCATCGCCACCGCCCTCCAGGCGGCCGACCACGGTCCCGGCGTCGCTGTCCTCGCCTTCGTAGGCCAGCAGCGGCTCGCCAACGTGGAGGATGTCGCCCTCGCGGCCGAACAGCTTGGCCACCACGCCGTCCTGGGGCGCGGGGATGTCCACCAGGGCCTTGGCGGTCTCCACCGAGACCACCAGCTGGTCGGCGTGCACGCTGTCGCCGGCCTTGATGTGCCACTCGACGATCTCGGCCTCCTGCAGGCCTTCGCCGAGGTCGGGCAGTTTGAAATGCTTCATGGTCGTCTCCTCGGCTCGTCAGGCGTAGTCCAGCACCAGTTCACAGGCCGCGAGGATGTCCTCGGGGCTGGGGATGTAGAGCTGCTCCAGGCGGTAAAGGGGCGGCGGGATGTCCGGCGCGGTGACGCGCTGGATCGGCGCCTGCAAATCGAGCAATGCCCGTTCGTAGAGACTGGCGGCGATCTCCGCGCCCACCCCGCAGGAGCGCGGTGCCTCGTGCACGATCACGCAGCGCCCGGTCTTGCGCACCGAGGCTTCGAGGGTGTCGAGGTCCAGGGGCTTGATGCAGGCGACATCGATCACCTCGGCGCTGATGCCCTGCTCCTCCAGGCGCTGGGCGGCCTGCAGGGTCTCGTGGACGCTGGCGCCCCAGCTGACGAGGGTGATGTCGCTGCCCTCGCGCAGGGTGAAGCAGCTGTCCAGGGGCAGGCGCTGGCCGTCGTCCACCAGGGGTTGCGGGTTCATCCGGTACAGCCGCGTGGGTTCGAGAAAGACCACCGGGTCCGGGTCGTCGATGGCCGCCAGCAGCAGGCCGTAGGCGCGGGCCGGCGATGAGGGGATGACCACGCGCACGCCGGGGATCTGGGCGAAGATCGCCTCGGTGCTCTCGCTGTGGTGCTCCGGCGCGCGGATGCCGGCGCCCATGGGGCTGCGCAGCACCATGGAGCAGCCGAGGCGGCCCCGGGTGCGGTTGCGCATGCGGCTGGCGTGGGACACCAGGTGCTCCATGGCGGCGTAGATGAAGCCGAGGAACTGGATCTCCATCACCGGCTTCAGGCCCTGGGCGGCCATGCCGACGCAGAGCCCGGCGATCATGGTTTCCGCCAGCGGCGTGTCGATCACCCGCTTGAAGCCGAAGGCCTCGCGCAGGCCGAGGGTGGCACGGAACACGCCGCCGTTGACGCCGACGTCCTCGCCCAGCACGACGACGTTCTCGTCCTCTTGCATGGCGCGATGCAGGGCCAGGTTGACGGCCTCCAGCAGGGCGCGCCTTTCCAGGGTCACGGGCTTATTCATGGCGGTTCACCTCGCGGCGGGCGGCACGCTCCAGGAGCATTTCGCGCTGCTCGGACAGGGGCGCCGGCCAGCGGGCATAGACATGGTCGATGACGGATTCCACCGGCTGGGTGCCGGCCGACTCGAAGCGCTCCACCGCCGCCTGGACCTCCTTCTGGCACTCGGCGATCAGCGCCTGCTCGCGGCCCTCGTCCCACACCGCGCTGGCGGCGAGGTAGGCCTGCAGGCGCTTGATGGGTTCCTCCTGCCAGGCCTTCTTCACCTCGTCGGCGCTGCGGTAGCGGGTGGCGTCGTCGGCGGTGGTGTGGTCGCCCAGGCGGTAGCTGATGCATTCCAGCAGCACCGGGCCCTTGCCGTGGCGGGCCCGGTCCAGCGCCGCACGCATGCGGTCGTAGACGGCGAGCATGTCGTTGCCATCCACCTGCTCGCCGGGGAAGCCGGCGCCGATGGCTTTCTGCGCCAGGGTGGCGGCGCCGCACTGGATGCTGCGCGGCACCGAGATGGCCCACTGGTTGTTGTTGACCACGAAGACCATGGGCAGCTGCCAGGCACCGGCGACGTTGAGGGCTTCGAGGAAGTCGCCCTTGCTGGTGGCGCCGTCGCCGCAGGTGGTGACGGCGACACGGTGCTGGCCACGGATCTTGAACGCGGTGGCCACCCCGCAGGCATGCAGGGCCTGGGTGGCGATGGGCACGCAGAGCGGGAAATCCTGCGCCACCGCCGGGTCGGCATAGGCGCTGCCGCGTTCGTCGCCGCCCCAGTAGAGGAGGATTTCTTCCATGCGCACGCCGCGCATGAGCTGCACGGCGGTGTCGCGGTAGTAGGGCACCAGCACGTCCTCCTCGCGCATCAGGCTGCCGATGGCGACGCCGATCGCCTCCTGGCCGAGGGTCGGCGCGTAGGTGCCGATGCGGCCGGTGCGCTGCAGGGCCACGGCCTTCTGGTCGAACAGGCGGGTCAGGACCATCTGCCGATAGAGCCGGGTGAGCAGGTCGAGGTCGTCGGCCCAGGCGGGCAGCTCGCCGAGCAGGCGCCCCTCGGGGTCCAGGTGGCGCGTGTAGGGGATGTCGATCCGTGGGTTGTGCATGTCACTCCTCCTCACCTCGTGGGTGCTTCAAGGGTGGCGGCGTTCGTGGCGCCGCATGGGGGACGGTGGGCCGGATCACGGGCCTGGTCCCGGCTCCCGCGACGGGCGCGGGAGGCCCTGCTCAACGGTAGAGCAGGCGCTCCGCCAGGGCATCGGCGACGCGCGCGGGTGAACGCTTGTCGGCCTGGGCGTGGGCGTAGATTTCGGTCAGGCGCTGACCGATGCGCGACAGGTGCGCGGTGATGGCGGGCAGCTCGTCACCCTTGTGCCTGAGGGCGACGTAGATGAGCCCGCCGGAATTGATCACGTAGTCGGGGGCGTAGAGGATGCCGCGGGCCTCCAGCCCGTCGGCGCTGTCGGCGCTGGCCAACTGGTTATTCGCCGCTCCCGCCACCGCCGCGCAACGCAGCTGGGGGATGGTCTGCGGGTTGAGCACGCCACCCAGGCCACAGGGCGCGAGGATGTCGCAGGGCGTGGTGAGCAGCGCTTCGCTGGCCACCGGCTGGGCGCCCAACTGCTCCACCGCCAGTTGCACGCGACCGGGGTCGAGGTCGCTGACCAGCAGCTCGGCGCCGGCCGCCGCCAGTTGCTCGGCCAGGGCGAAGCCGACGTTGCCGAGCCCCTGGATGGCCACGCGCAGGCCTTCGAGGTCGTCGCTGCCGAGGCGCGCCCGGGCGCTGGCGCGGATGCCGGCGAACACGCCCATGGCGGTGTGCGGCGAGGGGTCGCCGGCGGAGCTGGTGCTGGTGACGTGGCGGGTCTGTTGGGCGATGCAGTCCATGTCGGCGCTGGAGGTGCCGCTGTCCACCGCGGTGATGTAGCGCCCGCCCAGGGACTCGATCATGCGGCCGAAGGCTTCGAACAGCGCGGCGCGGTTATCCACATGGGCGGGGCGCATGATCACCGCCTTGCCACCGCCCTGCTCGAGGCCGGCGAGCGCGGCCTTGTAGCTCATGCCCTGGGCGAGGCGGATGGCGTCGCGGATGGCGCTTTCTTCATTGGGGTAGGCCAGGTATCGGCAGCCACCCAGCGCCGGGCCGAGCCGGGTGTCGTGGATGGCGATGACGGCGCGGAGCCCGGTGACCGGGTCCTGGGCGAGGTGCAGCGCTTCGAGCCGCGCGGCCTCCATCATGCTGAACATGGCGAGCCCCTTGCTGACTTTAGGAGCCAGTATAGGCGTCAGCCGCCGCAGCGGGTCGCCGCCCGCCCACTGGACGAAAATCCAGGGGCCGGCTACAAACCTGAGGCGAACTGGAGATGTCTCATGACCCCCCGCCAACACTGCCTCGCCTGCCTTGAAGCCGACCCGCCCGCGACCCTGGAAGCGGCGTTCTGGATCGCCGCCGAGCATGACCCGGCGGTGAACCCGGCGACGCTGATGCGCGATGTCGCCGGCCTCGCCCAGCAGGTGGCCGCCGGCCTGCCGCAACTCCCGGCGATGGAGCTGGCGCAACCGCTGTTGCGCCGCCTGAGCGAGCTGGACTTCAACGAGGACGACGACCAGCCGCTGCGCCCCCGTGCCGCGCTGCTGGACCAGGTGTTGCTGCGCCGCCGCGGGCAGCCGTTGTCCCTCGCCCTGCTGGCCCTGGAGCTGGCCCGGCGCCTGGACGTGCCGCTGGTGGGGGTGAACTTCCCCGGGCACTTCCTGTTGCGCGTGCCCGGTGCCGATCACCTGCTCGATCCCTGCGGCGGCCGCCGCCTCTACACCCGCGACTGCCGCGAGCTGCTGCTGCGTACCCTGGGCCCCAAGGCCGAACTCCAGGCCGGCCACCTGCAACCCTGCGACGCCCGCGAGCAGCTGCAACGGCTGTCACGCAACCTGCGCCAGCTGCACCTGCAGGCCGAGAAGCCGCTGGAAGCCTTGAAAGACGCCGAGCGGGTGCTGGAACTGGGCGTTGCCAACCTGGTGGACCACCTGGCCCGCGCCGATATCTACAAGCAGCTGGAGTGCCCCCAGGCCGAACGCTTCGACCTGCAACGCGCCCTGCTGCTCTGCGAAGACCCGGCCCAGCGCCTGCTGCTGACCCAGCGCCTGGAACAGCTGGGGCACGAGGCGACGCCGGCCTTGCATTGACGGCGGGCTGTCGCTTCGGGGTGATGGGTTTCGCTTCGCTCTACCCATCCTACGAACTGCACGCCGCTTGGCGACTGAAGTCGCCCCTACAGAAAGCAGCGGTGGGCTGAAGCCCACCCTACGCCCCCCTACTCCACCCTGTGCGCTGAGTAGGATGGGTAGAGCCCCATCTCCCTTCTCCAACGACCACGCGGCCGGACTACATCAACCCCAGCGCCTTGGCGTGGGCGACCGCCTGGGTGCGGCGCTTGACGCCGAGCTTGCCGTTGATGCGCCGGGCATGGGTCTTGACGGTGTGCAGGGAGATGAACAGGCGCTCGGCGATTTCCTGGTTGGAGCTGCCCTGGGCGATCAGCCCGAGCACTTCCAGCTCGCGCTGGCTCAACGGGCCACCGGCGAGGCTGTCGTCGGGCGCCTCGCCCGGGTCCATGTCCAGCGCCTTGAGCATGGCCGGCTGGCGCAACTGCAGCTCGCGCAGGGGCTGTTGCAGGTTGAACTGTTCGGCCAGGGTCAGGCCGTCGCGCAGGGTGGCGGCGGCCTGGGCCAGGTCGCCACCGAGGTATTCCGCCTCGGCCAGGGCCAGGTGGATTTCCACTTCCAGGGCGTGCATGCCGTTCTCCCGGGCCTTGTGCAACTGGCCCAGCAGGCGCTGGCGGGCGTTGAAGGCCTCGCCTTCGTAGAGCTCGGCCAGGGCCAGCTGCCACTCGATGCGCGGGATCAGGTCGAGGGTCGCCGGCGGTGGCTGCACCGCGTTCTCGCCACGGAAGTGCCGCAGCACCCGCAGCAGCGCGTGGCGGGCCTGGCCGGCACGGCCCTGCATCAGCAGCAGGCTGCTGCTGACCTGCAGGAGCACGGCACGGTAGACCCGCTCGGGGATGTGGCGCATCTGCATCAGCCGCTCGGCTTCGCGCAGGCGGTCGAAGGCGCGGTCGAACTCGCGGCGGTTGGCGTCCAGCGTGGCCAGGCCGAGGTAGCCGAACAGGGCACGGTAATCGCCGCAGTTGCGCGCTTCCTGCAGCCCGTACTGGTAGTGCTTGCGGGCCTCCTCGTCACGCCCCTGGCGCAGGGCCAGGCGCCCGCGACGCAAGGCCAGGCGGCCGAGCAGCGGGCTGGCGTTGCGGCCCTGCCCCATGAGGAATTCCTGGGCGCGTTCGAGTACCGCGTCGGCGCGCAGCAGGGCGCCGCGATGCTCCAGCAGCTGCGAGTGGTCCAGTTCGAGGAAGGCCTCCAGCAGCAGGCTGCCGTGGCTGCGCGCCAGCAGCAGGGCTTCGCGGCTCAGTTCCTGGGCGGCGTCCAGGTCGCCGGCCAGCAATGCCTGCTGGGTGAGGCCGGAATAGCAGATCAGCTTCTGCTCCCAGGCGTCGTCGCCCAGGGTCGCCAACGCCTCGGTCAGGTGCAGGCGCGCGCCGGGGCCGTCGCCCTGCAGGTGGGCGAGCAGGCCGTACTGGGCCTGCCAATAGGCCACCAGCTCGCGCTGCCGCTCGGCATCGGGCTGGGGCAGGAAGCGGTCCTGTTCGGCGATGCACTGGGCGGCCTCGTCGAGCTTGCCGGAGAACAGCAGCGCACCGGCCAAGAGGCGCAGGGAATGCGGGGAGACCAGCAGCAGCCCCTCCTCCACTTCCTTGTGCAGGCGCAGCAGCAGGGCGACGTTGCGCCCCTGGAACAGGTGCTGGACGCCGAAGTGCTGCAGCAGGCTCACGGCGGCTTCGGGCTGTTCGGCTTCCAGCGCATGCTCGGCGGCGGCCTGCCAGTCGCCTTCGGCGGCGAACCACTGGCAGGCGCGCAGGTGCCAGCCGCGCCCGGAGTGGGCGTCGCGGTTGCGCATCTGCATGGCCAGCGGGGCGAAGATGCGGAACCAGCCGGGGGCGTCGCCCAGGGGCTCGACGAAGCTGCCCAGGGCGTCGAGGTCGCGCAGCAGGCGGGCGCCTTCGCCGGGGCCGAAGAGGTGTTCGCACAGGGCGGCATTGAAGCGCGGCAGGTGGGCGAGGGCGAGCCAGGCCTCGGCCTGCTCGGGGCCGAGGCCGGCGAAGAGTTCGTGGTCGAGGTAGGCGGCCAGGGTGGCGGAATGGCCGCCGCGCTGCAGCGGGTCGGCGAAGCCCCAGTCCACCGGTTCCAGCAGCGCCATGCGCACCCCGGCGCACCAGCCGCCGGTGCTTTCCAGCAGGCGCGCCGGTGCATCGTTGGGCCAGCCGTGGCGCGACGGCTCCAGCAGCCGGGCCAGTTCCTCGGCCTCCAGCGCCAGGGCGGCGGCGTCCAGCTCCAGCAGCTCGCCGTCGATCAGGAGGCGCGGCAGGTTGCAGGCCGGGCGCCGCCGGCCGCTGATCCACCAGCGCAGCGCCGGGCTGCTGGTGGTCAGCAGGCGGTCGAGGCAGGCATCGAGTTCGGGGTTGGGCTGGCGGCAATAGTCGTCGAGGATGATCCAGCCGGGCGTCGTCCACTGGGCCAGGGCGCGCTGCACGCTGGTCTCGTCCGACTCCTCCAGCCCCATGACCGCCGCGAGGCCGGCACACAAGCCCGCCGGCGAGAGGGCCACGCCTCCCAGCGGCAACCAGTGCACCGAATGATCGGCTGGGCAGCGCTGCACGCATTCCATCAGCAACACGCTCTTGCCACTGCCGGCGGGGGCGCAGAGCAGGCGCAGGCGCGCCGAGGAGGCGACCAGGGCGTCGCACAGGCGCGGCCGCGGGACATGCAGCGCAGGCAGGCGCGGCAGGTAGGCGTGGGAATCGAAACGGGTCATGGCGGACATGCGGCACGCCTCAGTTGTTCTTGTTCGGGCTGCTCGGGGCGCCAGCCTAGGCCTCTGCGGCGCGCACCTTGAAGGATCATTCAGGGCACTGATCCACGCTCATAAAAAAGGCGGCCAAAGGCCGCCTCGCAAGGGAGCGTCACGACAACAAGATAGGAACACGCACATCCCTGTGCGTGTGGGGCATCAGCGCACGCCGGCGTTGCGCAGGGCGGCCGGGGTGTAGTCGGCGGCCTTGCCGACGAAGCCGAATTCGAAGCTGTGCTTCTCTTCGTTCTTCATGCCCAGGGCCAGGTAGCGGCCGGCGATGATGTCGTACAGGGCTTCCAGGGTGTAGGCCGGCACCTGCTGGTTGTAATAGAACTGGGCGTGACCCTCGGCGACGCGCCACAGCTGGCCACGGCCGTCGTAATGGTCGACCAGGGCGACCTGCCAGCTGTCTTCGTCGATGTACATGTGGCGCTTGGCGTAGATGTGGCGCTCGCCGCTCTTCACGGTGGCGACCACTTCCCAGACGCGATGCAGCTCGTAGCGGGTCAGGTCCTGGTTGATATGGCCGGCCTTGATCACGTCGTCGTACTTGAGCGAGGGCGAGTCCAGCTTGTAGCTGTTGTAGGGGATGTACATCTCCTTCTTGCCCACCAGCTTCCAGTCGTAGCGATCCGGGGCGCCGGAGAACATGTCGAAGTTGTCGGAGGTGCGCAGGCCGTCGGAGGCGGTGCCCGGGCCGTCGTAGGCGACCTGGGGCGCACGGCGCACGCGGCGCTGGCCGGCGTTGTAGATCCACGCCAGGCGCGGTTCCTTCACCTGGTCCAGGGTCTCGTGCACCAGCAGGACGTTACCGGCCAGGCGCGACGGCGCGGTCACCTGCTGCTTGAAGAACAGCAGCACGTTCTCGCCCTTGCCTGCCGGCAGGTCCGGCATCTCCTGGGGCACGGCCACTTCTTCCTCGAAGCGGATCGGCGTGTAGGAGCCGTTCACCTGGGGCGTGGCCTGGGTGATGATCCGGCGCAGGTTGCCGCCACGGTAGCGGGTGATGTGGTTCCAGATCACTTCCACGCCGTTCTTCGGGATCGGGAAGGCGTAGTAGCGGCTGTCGGCGAAGTTGGCCAGGCCGTTGCCGTCGTTGATCGGCTGCACGGTGACGGCGCTTTTCTTCGCCGCCTCGTTGACCGCGGCGGGTACGGCGACGGTGCGGTGGGTCGGGTAGACCGGGATCTTGTAGGTCTCGGGGTAGCGCTTGAACATCGCCACCTGGCCGTCGGACAGCTTGTCCTTGTACTGGTCGAGGTTGGCGGCGGTGATGGTGAACAGCGGTTTCTCGCTGGCGAAGGGGTCGGCGAGGAAGCCCTTGGCGTCCACCGCGCCGGCGTCCTTGCCGATGCCACCGGTCCACTCGGGAATGCTGCCGTCGGCGTTGCCGGCCTTCTCCGCACCCAGCGGGGTGAGGCTGGTGCCGAGCTTGGCCGCTTCATCGGCGGACACGGCGGCCATCACATTGGCGGCGAGCAGGCTGAGGACCAGGGCGGTGCTGTGCAGGATCGTCTTACGCATAGTCATGTTCTCTGTTCACTCAGAAGTTCATGCCGAAGCTGAGGGCGAGGAAGTCGCGGTCGACCAGGGTGTTGTACTTGCCACCGAAGAAGTCCGTGTAGCTGAGGCTGGCGGTGTAGGTGTTCTGGTAGTCGGCATCGACACCGATGCTGAGCGCCTTGGCACCCTCGTTGAACAGGCCGTTGGGGCCGTAGCCGTCGACGTCATGGGACCAGGCCACGTTCGGCTTCAGGTTGATGCCGGCGATGACGTTGCTGTAGTCGAGGATGGCGCGGGTGCGGTAGCCCCAGGAGGTGCTGGTGACGAAGCCGTGGGTGTCGCCGCCGAAGCCGTAGGCGCCATACACCGAGTCGCGGCCGTAGCGCAGCTCGCGGGCGTTCTCCAGGCCGCCGACGTGCACCACGCCGACCTCGCCCACCAGGGTCAGGCGCTCGGCACCCAGGACCTGGTCGATGAAGTGGGTCAGGGTGGTCTGGGCCTGGGTGATTTCCTTGCGCTTGTAGCCGGTGTTGTCGGCGCCCGGCGCAGTGGCGATGGGCGAGGCGGTGCCGCCGGCGATCGGGTTGACCAGGGCCAGGGTCACGTCGTTGGTGTTGAGCTGGATCGGCGCGTTCGGGCGGTAGCTGATCTCGCCGCTCCAGGCCGTGCCGGTGGGCAGGGTGGTGGAGAAGCTCAGGCCGTAGAGCTGGATGTCCTCGGGGTATTCCAGGTAGTAGCGGCCATTGCCCAGCATGGTGCTCTGCGCCAGGCCCGCACCGGAGCCGGGGACGATGCCGTTGGCGGTGCCGATGATGCCGGGCAACGCGGCGAGGGTCGCGGCGCCAGCCGTCTTGGTGCCCACGAACGGCGTGCGGCTGTGGTAGTTCATGAAGTACAGGCCGTACTCGGTCTCGTCGCCCAGCCAGCGCAGGGCCGCGCCGAACTGGCCGCTGTCACGGGCGTCGCGGTCGCCGGCCCGGGGCAGGATCACGCCCTCGGAGGTGACGTCGAAGCCCTGGCCGAAGGCGGCGGCGATGGGTTGCAGCGGGGCGATGGCCGGGGAGCCCACGGTGTAGCCGGTTTCGCAGCCGTCGGCAGCCACGTCGCCACCGAAGAAGGTGCCGCAGTTGTCCAGGACGGTCTGGTCCCATTCCAGTTGGTAGAAGGCCTCGACGCTGAGCTGGTCGGTCAGGGTCTGGGACAGGTAGAACATGTTGACCGGGATCAGGCCCTCCTTGATCTCCGCGCCGGGGCGGCGGAAGGCGGAGACGTCGACCGGGTTGATCGAGTTGATGCTGTTGCCGATGAAGGTGCTCTCGCCCCAGCTCACCACCTGCTTGCCCACGCGCACGTTACCCGGCAGGTCGGCGATGCTGTAGTTGTGGTAGACGAAGGCGTCGAGCAGTTGGGCGCCGGCGGACTTGGAGCCTTCCTTGCGGTTGTGGTCGCCGATGTCCTTGAACTGGCGGTTCTCGTCCTTCAGCTCGAAGTCGTACCAGTACTTGCCACGGACGAAGACGCCGGTGTCGCCGTACTTCAGCTCCAGGTCGTGGATGCCCTTGAAGATCTTCGAGAAGGTCTCGCCCTTCTTGAAGTTGAGGCGGCCATCGTCACCGGTGGACGACTGGCCCTTGCCGCCGTTCACGGTGCTGACCAGATCCGGGTCGGCGCCGCGCATGGACCAGCTGGCACCCACCGACAGCGAGGAGTCGAACTGCCCTTCGATCTCGCCGATGTTGAAGTTGACGGCGTGGGCCTGGGTGGCAAATCCCATGGCTACGGCGGCGGCCAGCGCGTGCGGCCGGAAAACTGCGCGCATTGTTGTTTTTGTCATGCGGCTTTCCTGGTTGGTGAAGGAGGAGCACACCCTAACCAGTCACCCGCACAGGCGATAAGCGCACCAAGGAGGGATTCATCCTGTAGCTCGAAAGAGTGAATCCATGCTCTGGAACACTCCTTGCCGGCCCATTATCCGGCGGCGCTATGGCGCACCATCGAGAGCATGGATGGAACTTCGGTCTCCCCCTACCCTCGCGGCCAGCGCTTTGGCATCCTGAGCCACTTGCCGATTCCCGAACGACCATGACCGAGCACGATCACGAAACCGCCGCCACCCGCGAAGTGGTGATGCGTTACCACCTCAGCTGGAAGGACCGCGACATCGATGCGGTGCTGGCGCTCTACCACCCCGACGTGGAATACAACGACTACTTCCAGAACCGCCGCCTGCACCTGGCGGAGCTCGGCGACTATGTGCGCGCCACCATGCCCAGCGGGCCGGACGAGTTCCTGGTGCACAGCGACCGCATCCGTGTCGACGGCGACACCGCGTTCATCCAGTACAGCCTGCGCCTGGGCCATAGCGGTACCTTTCGTACCAGCGAGGCCATTACCGTGCGTGACGGCCTGATCTGGCGGATCAACGAATACGCCCTGCTGATCCAGGCCAAGGCCGAGCCCGGCGACCGCGTGCAACGCCCCGCTGCCAGCCGCCTGGGGCTCTCGGCCCGCCAACTGAGCCTGCTGGCGCGGGACCTGGAGGACTACTTCCAGCACAGCCAGCCCTACCTCGACCCGGCGCTGGACCTGCACCAGGTGGCCGCCGCCACCGGCTATACGCGCAACCAGATCTCCTACCTGCTCAACCAGATGCTCGGCCAGAGCTTCTACCAGTACGTCAACCAGGCACGCCTGCAGCATCTGCTGGCGCAGCTGGAGCAGGGGCAGGCCTCGCCGCGCATCGACGAGATGGCCTTCGCCGCCGGGTTCAACTCGCTGTCGGCCTTCTACCGCTGCTTCCGCCAGCACACGGGGCTGTCGCCGAAGGCCTACCTCAAGCAGCTGCGCGAGAACGGCTAGGCGCCGCTCGCCGCACCGTGCGCCATTCGCCTGCGCATCGAGTCCCGGCGTGCACGCACGCACGACAACGCCCGCGCCAGCTTCTAGTCTTGCCGCCATCCGAACCTTTCCAACTGGGAGCCCCGCTATGCCGGCCTGGCAATCGATCAGCCTGTGGATGGACCAGCTCGACGAGCCGCTCACCCCACGCCCCGCCCTGGGCGGCAGCCTGGAGGTGGATGTCGCCATCATCGGCGCCGGCTACACCGGCCTGTGGACCGCCTACTACCTCAAGCGCCAGGCCCCCGAGCTGCGCATCGCCATCCTCGAGGCCGAGATCGCCGGCTTCGGCGCCAGCGGGCGCAACGGCGGCTGGCTGATGGGCAACCTGCTGGGCGAGGACCGCGCCCTGGCGAAGCTCTCCCGCGAGGAGCGCCGCGCGTCCTTCGACCTGCTCCACGGCATCCCCGACGAAGTGGCCGAGGTGCTGCAGCGCGAAGGCATCGACTGCGACTACCGCAAGGGCGGCGTGCTCTATTGCGCGGCCCGCTACCCCGAGCAGGAAGTGCGCCTGCGCCAGCAACTGCGCGACCTGCACGCCGAAGGCCTGGGCGAGGACGACTACCGCTGGCTGACGCCGCCCGAACTGGGCCGGCAGATCCGCGTGGCCGGCGCCCTGGGCGGCATCTTCACGCCCCATTGCGCCACCATCCAGCCGGCACGCCTGGCGCGCGGCCTGGCCCGCACCGTCGAGCGCATGGGCGTGCAACTGTTCGAGCAGAGCCGCGTCACCGACTGGCAGCCCGGGCGCATCACCACCCTGCAGGGCGAGGTGAAGGCCCACTGGGTGGTGCCCGCCATCGAAGGCTATGCCGCCGCCCTGCCCCCCCTCGGTCGCTACCAGTTGCCGGTGCAGAGCCTGCTGGTGGGCACCGAGCCGTTGCCGGAATCCACCTGGGCCGAGATCGGCCTGGAACAGGGCCAGGCCTTCAGCGAGAACAGCCGGCAGGTGACCTACGGCCAGCGCACCGCCGACAACCGCCTGGTCTTCGGCGCCCGTGGCGGCTACCGCTTCGGCGGCAAGCTTCGGGAGAACTTCCAGCTCGACGACGACGAGATCGCCCTGCGCCGCTACCTGTTCGGCGAACTGTTCCCGATGCTGCGCAACGTGCGCCTGACCCACAGCTGGGGCGGCAACCTGGGCATGGCGCGGCGCTTCCAGCCGCACATGCTGGTGGACCGCGCCAGCGGCATCGCCCTCTCCGGCGGCTACGGCGGCGAAGGCGTGGGGGCGACCAACCTCGGCGGTCGCACCCTGGCCGACCTGATCCTCGGCCGCGAGACCCAACTCACCCGCCAGCCCTGGGTGCTGGGCGACGGGCCGCTGACGCGCCTGTCCGCCTGGGAACCGGAGCCCTGCCGCTGGCTCGGCTACAACGCCATCATCCGCAGCTTCGTCCACGAGGACCGGGTGCTGGCCAACCCCCAGAGCGCCCCCTGGCGCCGCGCCCTGGCCAGCCGCCTGGCCGGGTTCATGGAAAGCCTGATGCGCTGAGCCCGGCAATGCCGGCCCCCGCGCACCGAAACGACCACCAGACTGGAAGCCCTTGCATGAAAGCCACCCTGCTGAAGAACACCCACGACCTGCAACTCTCCGCACCGGCGCCGGTACCCGTGCCGGTCGGCGAGCCCGTGCCGCACACCCGCGTGCACTCGGTGGAGCGCACCGACGGCGTGGAAACCGGCGTCTGGGAATGCAGCCCCGGCCAGTTCCGCCGGCAGATCCTCGAGCAGGAGTTCTGCCACTTCACCCACGGCAGCTGCACCTTCACCCCGGACGGCGGCGAGCCCATCGAGATCAAGGCCGGCGACGCCCTGCTGCTGCCCGCCAACAGCCTGGGCATCTGGGACGTGAAGGAAACCCTGCGCAAGACCTACGTGATCATCAGCCGCTGAGCCTGGCAGCGTGGCCCGGGAGTGCTGCGCGCTCCCGGGCGAATGAATTCGCCCCGACAGGGGAAGCGCCGTGGCAGATGCCAGGCGTACGGTGGAGGTCGCTCTTTACCTCCACCAAACGAATGCCATCGGTCACACCGAGCCTGCCAATTCGCGGTTGAAACCGCTCCCACGGACGGTGTTCAGCGAACGGATCCGTGCCCACGACCCGCCGTCAGGAAAACTGCCCGTGGCGCCCCTTGCCGCCGCTGAACGCCTGGGCGCCAGCGCGGGTTTCGCCGCTGTGGATAACCGCGAGGCCGCCTTGGAATTCGTTGGCGATGGCCGCCTCGAACGGCAGTTGCCACTGGGCATAGGCGCTGGCGCGGTCGGCGAGCATGCAGCGCTGCGGGAAGGCGGCGATCTCCAGGGCCAGCCGCTGCGCCGCCGCCCGTGCCGAGCCGGGCGGCACCACGCGGTTGGCCAGGCCCATGGCGAGCGCTTCGTCGGCCTGCACCGGGCGACCGGTGAGGATCAGATCCAGCGCCCGCCCCTGGCCGACGATGCGCGGCAGGCGCACGGTGCCGCCGTCGATCAGCGGCACGCCGAAGCGCCGGCAGAACACGCCGAGCACCGCGTCCTCGGCCACCACCCGCATGTCCGCCAGCAGCGCCAGCTCCAGGCCGCCGGCCACGGCATGGCCCTCGATGGCCGCGATCAGCGGCTTGGCCAGCTGCATGCGGCTCGGCCCCATGGGCCCGTCGCCGTCCGCTTCAAGGCGGTTGCGCCGCTCGCCGTCCTCGGCCACCGCGCCCAGGTCCGCGCCGGCGCAGAAGGTGCCCCCTGCGCCGGTGAGCACCGCCACACGCGCCTCGTCGTCCGCCTCGAAGGCACGCAGGGCATCGGCCAGCGCCTCGGCGGTGGGGCGGTCGACGGCGTTGCGCACCTGGGGGCGGTCGATGGTCAGGTTGGTGACGGGGCCGTTCTTCTCGACTCGGATGCTCATCGGGACTCCTCGGGTTGGAACGCGGGCATGAAAAAGGCCGGCAAGGTTGCCGGCCTTCAACATAGTGCGTCCCCCGGGAGATGTTCAGCCCGCTGGCGGAACTCCCAAGGAGTCTGGCGGGATCAACCCACGTATTTCTGCAGGTTGGCCATCATTTCCTTCAGCGCCTCGACGTTGTCAGCCGGGTGGGCGGCGCCTTCGAAGTCGCAGATCTGCTTCCAGCTGGCAGCCACGTCTTCGACGCTGAAGCCCTGGCGCGGGTCGAAGCCGGCGCCCAGGCTGCGTTCCCAGCGCACCTTGCCGATCCAGCCGCCGCCCACTTCGAACAGGCCGGAGGTTTCCTGGCACTGCTCGCTGCCGAGGTAGACCACCAGCGGGCTGACCAGCTCGGGCTTGAGCTGCTCGAACACCTGCGGCGGGATCAGGCCCTCGGTCATGCGGGTGCCGCCGGTAGGGGCGATGGCGTTGACCAGGATGTTGTTCTTGCGGCCCTCGATCGCCAGGGTGCGGGTCAGGCCGTAGAGGCCGAGCTTGGCCATGCCGTAGTTGGACTGGCCGAAGTTGCCGTAGATGCCGGAGGTGGACGAGGTGAAGATCACCCGGCCGAAGCCCTGCTCGCGCAGGTGCGGCCAGGCGGCGCGGGTCACCTTGTAGGCGCCTTCGACGTGGACCTTGTAGACCAGGTCCCAGTCGGCGTCGTCCATCTTGTGGAAGGTCTTGTCGCGCAGGATGCCGGCGTTGTTCACCACCACGTCGATGCGGCCGAAGCTGTCGAGGGCGGTCTGCACGATTTTGTCGCCGTCGGTGACCGAGTCATGGTTGGCCACGGCGGTGCCGCCCGCTTCGCGGATCTCGGCCACCACGCGGTCGGCGGCGGAGGCATTGGCGCCTTCGCCGTGGGTGCTGCCGCCCAGGTCGTTCACCACCACCTTGGCGCCGTGCCTGGCGAACAGCAGGGCATGGGCGCGGCCAAGACCGCCACCGGCGCCGGTGACTATGACCACTTTGTCTTCGAAACGGATCGACTCGCTCATGCAATGGACTCCAGGGCAGTTTTTGGTATCGGCCGAGTTTCCTGCAGCCCGGCCCCGCCCCACAAGGAAGGCAGCGGGCATGAATGGTGGCTGATAACGCCAGGGGATGACTCCGGGGCCGTCACTCGAAGGGCATGAAGATCCGCCCCCGCGGCCGCAGCTTGAACAGCCACCAGCCATGAAAGGTGCAAAGCAGCGTCAGCGCCAGGCAGGACACGAACGCGCCCGCCGCCGCCCACCAGATGCGCGGGCTGCTCTCGTGGTAGCAGCCGTAGAACACCAGGCCGATGCTGCCGAGCAGCAGAAGCAGCGCGAGGGGCCGCCCAGGGCCCTGGACGAAGGGGTGCAGCAACACCAGCAGCCTGTACAGCATGGCGATCTCCAGACGCCGGGCACGGGCCCGGCGAAACGTCGTTGAATGGAGTCGCGATGCTAGGAAACCCGGCCAGCCGCGGCTGCCGGGGGATTCCGACAGGGGCTGACGGATGCCTCGGATAATCGACCGCCCTACGCCGGTCGGATCAGGCTCAGGTGGTCGTAGAGGTGCATCACATGGGCCCGGGCGTAGTCCGCAGGGTCCAGCGCGCCATAGGCGAAGTGGTCCTTGAGCTCGCCCCGGTAGCTGGCGAAATCGGCGAAGGCCCGTTGCAGCCGGGCCAGCGCCTGGGCCTGGGATGCGGGCTGGTCGAGGGGCCGGGCCCCCGGAATCGCCTCGTCCAGCGCGTGGCGCATGGCGCCGCGTGTCGCGAACACGCCGAAGGCCAGGGGCCCGACGCTGCCCCGGAACCAGGCCGGCTTGAGTTCGGGGTAGCCGCTCATGGAGTACTCGATGCTCTGCGCGCAGTGGTTGAACACCTCGGCCGGGCTCCAGCCGCGAACGCTCACCAGCGCCCTGTCGGCCAGGCCCGCCAATACCCGCTGGGCGTCGGCCAGGTCGGTGGCGCCGGGCTGCGGTCCGCGGGGCAGCGCCCAGAAGCCGGCTCCGACACCGGCCACGCCGGCGGCGGCGGTCAGTTTCAGCAGTTGCCGGCGCTTCACGAACGCACCTCCAGCCCCTGGCGGAAGGCCAGGTAGTGCTCCAGCACCGCTTCGGGTGCCTCGGTCTGCGGGTAGTGGCCGATGCCGTCGAGCAGCACGGTGTCCGGTTGCGGGATCAGCTCGCGGTAACGCGCCACCATGTGCGCCCCGGAGATCGGGTCCACCGCGCCGTCGATCACCCGCAGCGGCAGACCGCCCTTCTGCATGGCGGCCACCCAGCGGTCGCGCTGCTCGCGCCGTTCGGGGATGTAGCGGATCAGCCGGTGCATGACGCGCGGCCCCTGCTGCTGGGCGATCAGGCTCCAGAAGTCGTCGAGCTCCGCCTCCGAAGGCTGGGTCGCGGGGCCGAACACCTTGCCGAAGTTGGCCCCCAGCTTGGCGCGGGAGAACCCCCGGCCGATCAGCGGCCCCAGGGGGCTGAGCAAGAGCTTCTGCACCAGCACCGGGCGGTGCGTCTCGGGGAACAGGCCGCCGTTGAGGAACACGCAACTGCCGAGCACGCAGCGCCCCTCGTGGTGCCGCGCCACCAGCTCCTGGGCGACGCTGTCGCCATAGTCGTGGGCCAGCAGGTGCACCGGCCCGGTGATGCCCAGGTGGCGCAGCAGCGCCAGTTGCAGGTCGGCCTGCTCCAGCAGCCGGTAGTCGTGGCCACGGGGCTTGTCGGAGTCGCCGAAGCCGAGCATGTCGCAGGCGATCACCCGGTAGCGCTCGGCCAGCGGCCCCCAGATGTAGTGCCAGTCCCAGGAGGCCGTGGGGAAGCCATGGATCAGCAGCAGCGGTTCGCCCTGCCCGGCCTCCCAGTAGCGGATGCGGTGGCGGTGGAACAGCAGGTCGCGTCCCTGGGCGCGCCAGTCGCCCAGGGGGATGCCCGGCAGGGCCATCAGTCGCGGTACCCGGGGTTCTGCAGGTCCAGCTTGCGCAGCAACGCCGGCCAGGGCAGCGCGCCGCCCATGCCGGAGGAGGTCTTCATCACGCCGGCGATCATCGCCCGGGCGCCGTCGAGGATCTGCTGCGGGATGTGGATGAGCTCGGCGCCGCCACTCTGGGCCATCACCTGGATCTCGCAGGCGCGCTGCAGGGTGAACATGCCGAGGAAGGCGTCGGCGATGCTGCCGAAGGCGGTGAGCAGGCCGTGGTTGGGCAGGATCAGGAAGTTGGCGTTGCCCAGGTCGGCCTGCAGGCGGGCCTTCTCCTCGTGGTTCAGCGCCACGCCTTCGTACTGGTGGTAGGCCAGGCTGGCGAGCACGAACAGCGACTGCTGGGACAGGGGCAGCAGGCCCTGCTTCTGTGCCGATACGGCGATGCCGGCGGGGGTGTGGATGTGCAGCACGCAGGCGGCGTCGTGGCGCACCTCGTGCACGGCGCTGTGGATGGTGTAGCCGGCCGGGTTGATGTCGTAGGGGCTGTCCATCAGCTTGTTGCCGGCCAGGTCCACCTTCACCAGGCTGGAGGCGGTGATCTCGTGGAACATCAGCCCGTAGGGGTTGATCAGGAAGTCCTCGGTGCCCGGCACCTTGGCGGAGATGTGGGTGAAGATCAGGTCGTCCCAGCCGTACAGGGCGATGAGCCGGTAGCAGGCGGCGAGGTCGACGCGGGTCTGCCACTCGGCGGCGGAGACCTGGTCCTTGACGGAGTTCGGGTGCAGGGGTTGGGCAGCGGTCACGGCGATCACCTCGGTTCTTGTTGTGTGCGATGACCCAGGAGTCTAGCGAGGGTGCGGCGATCCGATAGTCGCCTTGGCAGCCAACCGAATGACCGCAGGAGTCAGAGCAGCCACGCCACCACAGGCGCGGCGAAGAGGTTGAGCAGGCCCATCAGCACCATCACCAGTCCGGCCACGGTGCCCTCCTCGCGGCCCACCTCCTGGGCCCGGCTGACGCCCGCGCCGTGGGCGCCGACGCCCAGCAGCGCACCCCGCGCCAGCGCGCTGCGCAGGGGCAGCCAGCGGATCAGCAGGCTGCCGGCCAGGGCGCCGAAGACGCCGGTGATCATCACGAACACCGCGGTGAGCTCCGGCACGCCACCCAGCCCCTGGGCCAGCGGCATGGCGAAGGGCGTGGTGATCGAGCGCGGCACCAGCGACAGGCTCACCGAGCTCTCCAGGGCCAGCGCGTGGGCCAGCCACCAGGAACTGGCGATGGCGACGCTGCTGCCCATGAGCATGCCCAGGGACAACGCCGGCCAGTGCCTCGCCAGCAGGGCGCGCTGCTGCCAGATGGGCACGGCGAAGGCCACGGTGGCCGGGCCGAGCAGCAGCATCAGCCAGTGGGTGGCGCCGGAATACTCGGCGTAGCCGGTGTGCAGCGGCACCGCCAGGGCGAGCAGCAACGCCGGCACCAGGATCAGCGGCGACAGCAGATAGCGCCCGCTGCGCCGGTACAGCCAACGGCTGAGCAGGTAGCCGCCCAGGGTCAGCGCCAGCCAGAACCAGGACATGGGCTCAATGTTCACGGCTGTCGCTCCAGCGGCAGACGAATTCGACGGTCAGTGCAGTGGCGAGCATCACCAGCAGGGTGCTGGCGCCTATCACCAGGAGGATGCGCCAGCCCTCGCTGCGCAGCAGGGCGCCATAGTCCAGCAGGCTCATCAGGGCGGGGATGAAGAACAGCAGCATCTCCGCCATCAGCAGGCCGGCACCCAGTTGCAGCGCGGCAGGCCGTACCCGACCGCTGGCGAAGGCGGCGAGCAAGAGGCCAAGGCCGATCACCCCGCCCGGAATCGGCCAGGCGAGCCAGGCGGCGATCTGGCAACCGAGGACGTAGAGGCCGATGAGCACGGCGAGCTGCAGGCAAAGGCGGGAAAGGTGCACGAGACGAGGCATGGCGGGCGACTCCGGGACTGGTCACCAGCTTAGGGCGGCGCCTATCATCCCAAAAGCGAATTGTTCGACTTGCAGCCATTCAAAACTGGAATACTTAAATGGAATTCAACCAGCTCCGCAGCTTCGTCGAGGTCGTCCGCCAGGGCGGCTTCACCCAGGCCGGGCGTGCCCTGCACGCCACCCAGTCGACCATCAGCAAGCAGGTCGCGCAGCTGGAACAGCGCCTCGACGTGCAACTGCTCGAACGCAACGGCCCGCACCTGCGCCTCACCGAGGCCGGCGCACTGGTGCTGCGCCGTGCCGAGGAGATGCTGCGCCTGCGCCAGGACCTGCAGAGCGAGCTGCACGACCTCAGCCAGCTGAAACGCGGCGAGTTGCGCCTGGGCCTGCCGCTGCTGGGGGGCGAGGTGCTGTTCGCCGAGCTGTTCAGCGAATACCGGCGGCGCTACCCGAACATCAACGTGCACCTCGCCGAGGGCGGCAGCAAGCTGCTGGAGCAGGCCATCCTGCAGGGCGAGCTGGAGCTCAGCGGCAGCCTCACGCCCACCGATCCGGCGTTCGATCACCAGCCGTTCTGCAACGAGCCGCTGGACGTGCTGCTGCCAGCCGACCACCCGCTGCACGACCAGCAAAGCCTGGCCCTGGCGCAGCTCGCCGACTCGGCCTTCCTGCTCTACCAGCAGAGCTTCACCCTCAACGACCGCCTGCTGCAGGCCTGCAAGCAGGCCGGCTTCACCCCGCGCGAGGCAGGGCGCAGCGGCCAGGCGGACTTCCTCGCCGCGCTGGTGGCGGCCGGCCAGGGGGTGGTGCTGCTGCCGCGCATCGTCGCCCGCCAGCTGGAACGGCCGGGGATCATCCGGCTGCCCCTGCGCGAACCGGACCTGCGCTGGGACATCGCCTTCGTCTGGCGACGCGGCGGCTACCTGTCGAAGGCGGCGCAGGCCTGGCTGGCGTTGTTGCGGGAGAAGGGACCGCTGGCCCGGCCCTGAGCGGGCCGCGGCCGGGGCAGGATCAGGCGCCGCGCAGGGCCTGGATGAGCCCGGCGATCCAGGGCTCGGCGTCGACTTCGGGGGTCACGGTCTCGCTGGAGTCCACGCGCAGCATCTCCACGACTTCACGGATGCCCAGCTCGGCGTAGAGCTCGCGCACCTGCTCGCCACCGCCGCAGAACAGGTCGTAGCTGGAGTCGCCCAGGGCCAGCACGGCGCCGGGGCGGCCGCGCCAGTCGGGGAGCTGGTCGCGGATGCTGTGGTAGAGCGGCAGCAGGTTGTCCGGCAGTTCGCCCATGCCGGTGGTCGAGGTCACGGTGAGGAAGGCGTCCGGGGCGAAGGCCTTGAGCTCGTCGAGCCCCATGTGGGCCTTGTGCCAGGCCTCGAAACCGGCGGCCTTGAGCAGGCGCTCGGCATGGCGGGCGACTTCTTCGGCGGTGCCATAGACCGACCCGGAGAGAATGGCGACTTTCATGACAACTCCTGAAACGTTGGCAAACGGCGCGCATTATGCCGCAAGTGGAAAGCCTGGGCCGATGTCTTAGAATCTCGGAGCCACCGAACCGAGAGCCACTACATGATCAACGCCAAGCTGCTGCAACTGGTGATCGACGCGTCCAACGACGGCATCGTCGTCGCCGAGCAGGAGGGCGAGGACAACATCCTCATCTACGCCAACCGCGCCTTCGAACAACTCACCGGCTACGCCCGCGACGACATCCTCTATCAGGACTGCCGTTTCCTGCAGGGCGAGGACCGCGACCAGGTCGCCCTCGCCGCCATCCGCCAGGCGATTCGCAAGGGCGAACCGTGCCGGCAGATCGTGCGCAACTACCGCAAGGACGGCAGCCCCTTCTGGAACGAGCTGTCGATCACCCCCGTGTTCAACGAGGGTGACCAGTTGACCTATTTCATCGGCATCCAGAAGAACGTCACGCCCGAGATCGAGGCACGGCAGCGTGTCCGCGAGCTGGAGGCGGAAGTGGCGGCCCTGAAGGCGGAGCTGGCGGCCAAGGGCTGAGCTGCCGAGCCGGAACGAGACGCCCCGCGCGAGGCGGGGCGTCTTGTGGGAATAAAAGACCGGCGGCCGAAGAGGAACAAGGAGGGGGACGCGTTGGCGGCCGGTTGCGCAGTTGGAAGGCTCACCACCAATTCTTGTACATAAAATAGATTTGTACAGGAATCGCATCGAAAATTTTTAGACCCGCGTCGAATCAGGTGTCCAGGTGCCCCGCGAGGAACTGCGCCAGGCGCCGCTGCATCGAGCGACCGTCGCTGCCCAGGCAGGCGACGGGCGAGCCATCGAGGCTGTCCCCCAGGAGGTCCGCCGCCTCGCCGGCCAGGGCCAGGGGGCAGTCGAGGGTCAGGGCCAGACGTGACAGGCGGCTGGCAGCATCGTCCTGCGGCGGGTGGTTGGAGAACAGCACCAGCGCCTGGGGCCGCATCTTCTCGCAGACCAGCGCCAGCTCCTGGAGGGGTTGCTCGAGCCCCAGGACGCTGACCGCCACCTCATCGCTGCCCATCAACAGGCCGGCCACCAGCAGCTCGAGTTCGCGGCATTCGCCGGGAATGGGCGCCAGCAGCACACGGTCATCGGCGAGATTGCGCGCCAGCTGCAGGCGCTGCAGCACCCGCGCGCGCAGGAAGGCGTCGAGGAAGGCCCATTCGCTGGCCGCGCCGTATTCGTCCTGGCGCAGCAACAGGTCGCGCCACACCGGCATGAGGACATCCTGGAACGCCACCGGGACCGGGTAGGTGGAGAACACCTGGCCGTAGAGACGCTCCACGCCCGCTTCGTCGAAGCCCGCCAGGACCCGGCGCAGCTGCGCCTGGAGCTCGACCCACTCGGCGCTCGCCACGCCCTGGTAGGCCGGCACCGCCGGGGCCTTGGCCTGGGCGCTGCGGGCCAGGATGGTGCCCACCTTGCTCACCGCCACGCCGCGGTCCATCCAGGCGAGGATGTTGCGCACCGCCTCGATGTCGGCGAAGGAATAGAGGCGATGGCCGCTGTCGGTGCGGGTCGGCTTGATCAGGCCATAGCGTCGCTCCCACGCACGCAGGGTGACCGGGTTGACGCCAGTGAGGCGGGAAACCTCGCGGATGGGGAACAGTTCTTCCTGCTGCATGGCGATATCGGCCTGAGGGGCGGCGGCGGGTTCGATCATGATCGGCTGCGGTGGATGGACGATGCGGCTGAGTTTAACCCAGCACGGGCCTCGCGCTCGAATGCATGTCTGACGGGCGGGCGCACCAGCCTGGTGCGATGTGCGCCAGCCGACGCGGCGCCAGCGACCGGCTGTCCGCCTGCAACCCGCGAGGAGACGTACCCCTGGAGATTTTTGGCGAATCCGGAATAATCCTTGCCTCTTCGAATACGCAGCCCATCACCCCGGGCTGCGTTTCGCGCCCCGCCTACCCGGCCGGGTGCCCGTTCAGTGGAGATACACGATGTCTGCCGACCCCGTCACCCTCATGGTGGCGCGCCGCGTTTCCCGCGAGCGCTATTCCGATTTCATGGCCTGGCTGCGCGAAGGCGAGCAACTGGCTGCCGACTTCCCCGGCTACCTCGGCTCCGGCGTGCTCGCGCCGCCTCCTGAAGACGACGAATTCCAGATGATCTTCCGCTTTGCGGACGAGTCGACCCTGTCGGCCTGGGAGCACTCCGCTTCGCGCCGCGCCTGGCTGGAGCGCGGCGCCGGCCTCTTCGAGCAGCCCCATGAACACCGCGCCCTGGGCCTGGACGCCTGGTTCGGCAGTGCCGATCGCCGTCCGCCACGCTGGAAGCAGAGCGTGGCCATCTGGCTGGCGTTCTTCCCGGTGTCGCTGGGTTTCAACCTGTGCTTCGGCCCCTGGCTGGCCGACCTGCCGCTGGTCCTGCGCATCCTCCTGAGCACCCTGGCGCTGACGCCGTTGATGACCTACTGGTTCATCCCGCTGTCCACCCGCCTGCTGGCCCTCTGGCTCAACGCACCCGCCCCCCGCACCCGCCGCCCGGGCGCCACCGCGCCCTCGCGATAACGTCACAAAGGTTGTACAGGCACGACACCTGTACAACCACAAAACGCGCCCACCCCCTCTATAACCCCACACAAATCAAGGCCTTGGCTGAAATAGCAGTCGGAATCCGTATTTTTGCGGCGCCAACAATTGTACAAATGCGGGCATCTGGTATAAGTTTTCAGCATTCCGCCCTCCCCCGGGCATCGTCCTGCCTCGAGGCCCCCCATGAGCCCTTCGGCCGCTCCCATCCTGATCACCGGCGCCAGCCAGCGCGTGGGCCTGCATTGCGCCGAGCGCCTGCTGGACGACGGCCAGCCGGTGATCATCAGCTACCGCACCGAGCGCGATGGCGTGCACCGCCTGCGTGAGCGCGGGGCCTGCGTGATCGCGGCGGACTTCTCGGACGAAGCCGGGATCCTCGCCTTCATCGAACGCCTCAAGGCCGCCACCCCGCACCTGCGGGCCATCGTGCACAACGCCTCCGACTGGCTCACCGAAGCCCCCGGCCACGAGGCCGAGGCCTTCCAGCGGATGTTCAGCGTGCACATGCTGGCGCCCTACCTGATCAACCTGCACGCCGAGCCGCTGCTGCGCCACGGCGGCCCGGCCGACATCGTCCACATCAGCGACGACGTGGCGCGCAAGGGCAGCGAGAAGCGCATCGCCTACTGCGCCAGCAAGGCCGGGCTGGACAACCTCACCCTCTCCTTCGCCGCGCGCTACGCCCCGGCCATCAAGGTCAACGGCATCGCGCCGGCGCTGGTGATGTTCAACGACAACGACGACGCGGCGTACCGCGAGAAGACCCTGGCCAAATCCGCGCTGGGCATCGAGCCGGGCGCCGAGGTGGTCTACCAGGGCCTGCGCTACCTGCTGGACAACCCCTACGTCACCGGCACCACCCTGACACTGAACGGTGGCCGTCACCTCATATGAGGCGGCCGCGAGGAAACCATCGATGAGCGAACAACTGCCCCACCATTACCGGGAAATCCTTCTCGGCCTGGGCGAAGACCCGCAGCGCGAAGGCCTGCTGGACACCCCCAAGCGCGCCGCAAAGGCCATGCGCTACCTGTGCCACGGCTATGAACAATCGCTGGACGAGATCGTCAACGGCGCGCTGTTCGCGTCCGACAACGACGAGATGGTCATCGTGCGGGACATCGAGCTCTATTCACTCTGCGAGCACCACCTGCTGCCCTTCATCGGCAAGGCCCATGTGGCGTACATTCCCACCGGCAAGGTGCTGGGGCTGTCCAAGGTGGCGCGCATCGTCGACATGTTCGCGCGCCGGCTGCAGATCCAGGAGAACCTGACCCGGCAGATCGCCGAGGCGATCCGCGACGTGACCGGCGCTTCCGGGGTGGGCGTGGTCATCGAGGCCCAGCACATGTGCATGATGATGCGTGGCGTGGAGAAGCAGAATTCGCAGATGCTCACCTCGGTGATGCTCGGCGCCTTCCGCGAGAGCTCGACGACCCGTCACGAATTCCTGCAACTGATTGGACGGAGCAAGTAACAATGCCGCGACTGGAGCCCGGAATGGCGCGAATCCGCGTCAAGGACCTGCGCCTGCGCACCTTCATCGGGATCAAGGAAGAGGAGATCCTCAACAAGCAGGACGTGCTGATCAACCTGACCATCCTCTACCCCGCCGTGGAGGCCGTGGAGGGCAACGACATCGAGCACGCGCTCAACTACCGCACCATCACCAAGGCGATCATCCGCCACGTCGAGGAGAACCGCTTCGCCCTGCTGGAACGCCTGACCCAGGAGATCCTCGACCTGGTCATGGCCAACCCCAGCGTGCGCTACGCCGAAGTGGAAGTGGACAAGCCCCACGCCCTGCGTTTCGCCGAGTCGGTGTCCATCACCCTCGCCGGCCACCGCTGAGGCACCCCCTTGATGCCCGGCCGCTCGCCGGGCATTGCCGCAGCCGCGAGCCACTCTTATCATCCCGGCGCACCCGCCACCCGAGCCCAGGAGTACTGCGATGAACGAGCAAGAACGCCTCGAACTCGAAGCCGCCGCCTTCCGCCAACTGGTCCAGCACCTGCGCAGCCGCCCGGACGTGCAGAACATCGACCTGATGAACCTCGCCGGCTTCTGCCGCAACTGCCTGTCCAAGTGGTACAAGGCCGCCGCCGACGACCTCGGCGTCGAGGTCACCCCCGACCAGGCCCGCGAAGAGGTCTACGGCATGCCCTATGCCGACTGGAAGGCCAAGTACCAGAAAGAAGCCAGCGCCGAGCAGCAAGCGGCCTTCAACAAAGCGAACAAAGAATGACCCTGATCGATTTCCGCGCCCGCCTGCGCAGCGGCCAGCACGCCTTCGCCGACACCCTGGCGTTCATCGCCGCAGGCTACGACTACCAACCCACCGCCTTCGCCAACGGCAAGGTGGAGAACGCCGCCGGGCAGAACGAGGGCTCCTGCAAGACCCTCGGCCTGGCCCTGCTCGAAGGCCTCGGCCTGGAAGAGGCGCTGCTGGCCTTCGGCGAGCACTACCGCGCCGTCCTTGCCACGCCGCAAGGCAGCGACCACGGCAACATCCGCGCCCTCATGGAAACCGGCCTGGCCGGTGTCCGCTTCGACGGCGAGCCGCTCAAGCGCAAGGCCTGAGGCGGTGCCGGGCAGCGCTCCGGGCTGCTGCTCATCTGTCAGAGAAAGCTGACATACGTCACAAAGGGAACAACGTATCCTGCGCGACGTAACGGGAACACCAGGGACGGTGTCCTACGCATATACGCCCGTTGTGCGTTCCCCTTCCCGTGCAGTTTCGGAGTCGCATGGATGCAACAGACCCTCGTTTGGAAACCCTGGACCAACCCCGGCATCGAGAACCTGCGCCTGCATGTCGACAGCGCCGGCATCCACGCCAGCAGCCACCTCATGCTCAGTGCCGGCGGACAGAGCTTCGCCGCCACCTACGTGCTCGACTACGACCCCTGCTGGCGCTTCCGCAGCCTGTGGATAAAGGTCGACAACCATGGCCAGGCCAGCCTGCGCCTGCAGCGCGACATCCGAGGCCAGTGGCGCCTGGACGGCCAGCCGCGCGGTGACCTCGACGCCTGCCAGCAGGTGATGCTCTCCGCCAGCCCCTTCACCCATACGCCGATCCTGCAGCGCAGCGCCCTCGAATGCGGCCAGAGCGAGGAGGTGCAGATCGCCTTCATCGACCTGCCCAGCCTCGCCGTGCAGGCTCGCAGCCAGCGCTATCAATGCCTGCGCAGGCAAGCGGAACAGACCCTCTACCGTTGCGAACCCCAGGGCCGGCACAGCACTGAACTTGCCCTCGACCCCAACGGCCTGGTGCTCAGGGCCAGCGACCAGTTCCTGCGCATCAGCGCCCGCACCCTGAGCCTGGACGAATTGCCCATCAGTACCCTGGTGTGAATCCCGCGCCATGAAAAAGCCCCGCCGAAGCGGGGCTTTTTGTTCACGAGGATGACCTGCACCCTAGGTTGGCGCCGAGCGCAGCGAGGCCCGACACCTGGACAGTCACATTCCTCGGACCTCGTCGAGATACCGCTCCACATCCAGCGCCGCCATGCACCCGGCACCCGCCG
Source organism: Pseudomonas sp. Pc102 (assembly GCF_018408275.1). NCBI lineage: Bacteria > Pseudomonadati > Pseudomonadota > Gammaproteobacteria > Pseudomonadales > Pseudomonadaceae > Pseudomonas > Pseudomonas sp. Pc102. The sequence goes on from NZ_AP021905.1 coordinate 5,492,642, forward strand.
AGGTGATGGCCTGGCGGTACACGTGATCGGCCACGTCGCCCGCCGCGAACACGCCGGGGACGTTGGTGGCGGTGGCATTGCCGTCGCGGCCGCCGTTGACCACCAGGTAGCCGTCGCGCAGGGCCAGTTGCCCGTCGAACAGCGAGGTGTTGGGCGTATGGCCGATGGCGACGAACAGGCCGTCCACCTTGAGTTCGTCGGCACTGCCGTCGTTGTTGCGCAGGCGCACGCCGGTGACACCCATGTCGTCGCCCAGCACCTCCTCCACCTGGGCGTTGAGCTTGAGCACGATGCGGCCTTCGGCGATGCGTGCCTTGAGCTTGTCCTGGAGGATCTTCTCGGCACGGAAGGTCTCGCGGCGATGCACCAGGGTCACCTTGCTGGCGATGTTGGCCAGGTACAGCGCCTCCTCCACGGCGGTATTGCCACCGCCCACCACCGCCACTTCGCGGTTGCGGTAGAAGAAGCCGTCGCAGGTGGCACAGGCGGACACGCCCTTGCCCATGAAGCGTTCCTCCGACGACAGCCCCAGGTAACGGGCGCTGGCGCCAGTGGCGATGATCAGCGCGTCACAGGTGTAGGTGCCGCTGTCACCGCGCAGGGTGAAGGGCTTGCCGGCGAGGTCCACGGCATTGATGTGGTCGAAGACGATCTCGGTCTCGAAGCGCTCGGCGTGCGCCTGCATGCGCTGCATCAGCGCCGGGCCGGTGAGGCCGTGGGGGTCGCCGGGCCAGTTGTCGACTTCGGTGGTGGTGGTCAGCTGGCCGCCGGCCTGCATGCCGGTGATCAGCAGCGGCTTGAGGTTGGCACGCGCGGCATAGACGGCCGCGCTGTAACCGGCGGGGCCGGAGCCGAGGATGATGACCCGTGAATGGCGCGTGGCGGACATGACTGACACCTCGTGAAATAAAAGGAGGTCACTGCGGGCACTTGGGGAAGGCTTTGGAAGTGCAGCGACCTCGCGAACCGTCGGGGCCGGCGGGATGAGCGCCCGGGCCCCGAAATTGCTGGCAAGGCTATCGGGCGCCACCCGGGCACGGAAATACGCATTCCTTATCCCGACCATAGGGCGGTCCTATCGCTGGATGGGAAGCGCGACGCAGCCGCTTTTACCGGTCGCGCAAAGCCGGTAAGGTCGCGCCATGTCCACCCTCTGGAGTCCTCGATGCCCGCCCCCGCCCTGTCCGGCCCGCAATACCTCGGCGAAGGCCTGAAACTCATCCTCAGCCCCGGCCTGCGCCTGTTCGTGCTGCTGCCGCTGACGCTCAACCTGGTCCTGTTCATCGCCCTGATCGGCTTCGCCATGCAGCAGTTCAGTGGCTGGGTGGATGCCTTCATGCCCAGCCTGCCGAGCTGGGCGAGCTTCCTCGAATACCTGATCTGGCCGCTGTTCGTGATCCTGGTACTGCTGATGGTGTTCTTCAGCTTCACCATGATCGCCAACATCATCGCCGCGCCGTTCAACGGCTTCCTTGCCGAGAAGGTGGAAGTGGTGGTGCGCGGCCAGGACGATTTCCCCCCCTTCAGCTGGGCCGAACTCACTGCCATGGTGCCGCGCACCGTGGGCCGCGAGCTGCGCAAGCTGGGCTACTTCCTGCCACGGGCCATCGGCCTGCTGATCCTCAGCTTCATCCCCGGGGTGAACCTGGTGGCGACGCCGCTGTGGTTCCTCTTCGGCGTATGGATGATGGCCGTGCAGTACATCGACTACCCGGCGGACAACCACAAGCTGGGCTGGAACGAGATGCTCGCCTGGCTGCGCGAGAAGCGCTGGCAGAGCCTGGGCTTCGGCGGCTCGGTGTACCTGGCGCTGCTGATCCCCTTCGTCAACATCGTGATGATGCCCGCCGCCGTGGCCGGGGCCACCCTGTTCTGGGTCCGCGAAGGCGGCGAGAAGGCCCTGCCGCAGGCCTGAACCACCCCGCCCCGGCCACTCGCGCCGGGGCTGTCACCCAGCCGTCATACAAATTTCACACTGGCTACATGGCGCTGATCGACACTGCATCCATGAGCCTGCTGCCCCTGAACATCTCGCTGATCAGCGAAACCTTCCTGCCGGAGATCAACGGCGTCGCCAATACCCTGGCGCGCCTGTGCGACGGCTTGCGCGCCCGTGGCCACCGCCTGCAACTGGTGCGCCCGCGCCAGGCCTGCGACCAGGGGGTCAAGAGCAGCGACGAGCTGCTGCTGGTGCGCGGCTGGCCACTGCCCGGCTACCCCGGCCTGCAATGGGGCCAGTCGAGCCTGCACAAGCTGCTCGCGCGCTGGAAGCGCAAGCGCCCGGACGTGCTCTACATCGCCACCGAAGGCCCGCTCGGCCTCTCCGCCCTGCGCGCCGCGCGGCGCCTGGGCATCCCGGCGATCAGCGGCTTCCACACCAACTTCCAGCAGTACACCGGGCACTACGGCGTCGGCCTGCTGACCCGCCTGATGACCAACTACCTGCGCTGGTTCCACAACGCCTCGCAACTGACCCTGGTGCCCAGCGCCAGCCAGAGCGAGGAGTTGCGCCGTCGCGGCTTCGAGCGCCTGGCGCTGCTCTCGCGCGGCGTCGACGGCCAGCTGTTCAACCCGGCCCGGCGCTGCGCCGCATTACGTGAATCCTGGGGCCTGGGGGCGGACGACATCGCCGTGCTGCACGTCGGTCGCCTGGCGCCGGAGAAGAACCTCAAGCTGCTCGGCCCGACCTTCCGTGCCCTGCAGCAGGCTTATCCACAGAAGACCATGAAGCTGATCCTGGTGGGCGACGGGCCGCAGCGTGCGCAACTCCAGGCGGAACTGCCGGACGCCCTGTTCCGTGGCCTGCAGCGGGGCGAGGAGCTGGCGAGGCACTACGCCTCCAGCGACCTGTTCCTGTTCCCCAGCCTCTCCGAGACCTTCGGCAACGTGGTGCTCGAAGCCCTCGCCTCCGGGCTCGGCGTGGTGGCCTTCGACCAGGCCGCGGCGGCGCAGCATATCCGCCACGGGCACAACGGCGCACTGGCGATGCCGGACGTGCCGGTGACCTTCAGCGATGCCGCCTGCTGGCTGCTGGAAGACAGCGAGACCCTGCGCCGGGTGCGCCTGAACGCGCGCCAGCATGCGGGCCGCCAGGGCTGGGAAGCGATCATCCAGCAGTTCGAGCAGCACCTGCACAGCGTCCAAAAGGCGCCGCCCGAGCCGCAGACGGCACCGGGGCTGGACCGCCTGCAGCGCTGATCAGCCGAAGGGACGGGGCGGCGCGGCGAAGGCCAGGCTCAGCGCCCCCTTGCCCAGGTTGATGGCCCCGGTGGGGCTGAGCATCGCCACCTGCAGGTTCACCTCGCGCTGGGCGCAGGTCGCCTCCAGCTGGGCGAACCCCGGCAGGTCGCGTACCACCGACAGGTCACCCGCATAGCTCAGGCACAGCTGCGGGGCCAGCAGCTCGCCCGCCAGCACTTGGGCGGTGGCGTGGGCCAGCAGCTTCTGTGCCGCGCGCTCGAAGCTGGGCGCCAGCGAAACGGGCTTGTCCTCGCCCTGCTGCACGCTGATCACAGGTTTCACCTCCAGCAGCGAGCCCAGCCCCAGCGCCGCGCCGCGCATGCGGTCGAGCAGGCCGCCGCGCTCGCCCTTCTGGAAGCCGCGCCGGCGCAGGTGGCCGAGGTCGTCGGCGATGAGGAAGGTGCAGACGCTTTCCGACAACTGCTCCAGGCGCGCACGCACGGCGCTCGGGTGGGCGCCACCGGCGATCAGCCGGGCCGCCTCGGCAGCGAGCACGGCACTGCCGGCGAACATGCTGCGGCCATCCACCACGCGCATGGCGAAGGGGCTGTTGAGGCCGGCCTCGGCACGGCGCTCGCGGTAATGCTGGAGCAGGCCGAAGGAGGCCTGGGTGGCGTGCTCGAAGATCGGGCTGCGCAGGCTGGAGATGGTCAGGCAGATGACGTGGTCGTAGGCGGTCACCAACTCTTCGAGGAACCACTGCTGCATCTCCGCCACCGACAGCGCGTCGCTGTGGTCCTCGGGGGCGACGCTGGGCAGCTGCTCGGCATAGAACTGCCGCGTGGCTTCCGGCACGCGACGGTCCACCAGGGCGTCCCGCCCCAGGTGGATACGGATCGGCAGCACACGGATGCCGTGGGCGGCGAGGAATTCCTGAGGCAGGTCACAAGTGGCATCCACTACCAGTCCAGTGCGCATGACGACTACTCCTTCGGCCGGTGAACCGGCGCTTGTTGTGATGTTCGCGACCATGCGCCTTCCACCCGGCCAAGTCAGCCCAACCGATTGAGGGTTCGACGGGATATCGCGAGGCATAAAAAAGCCCCGCACGAGACGGGGCTGGAAATGGGTGCGCCGGCCAGGCCGGCGCACCGGGGGTCATGCTCAGACCAGGCTGGTCAGGGCGTCGCGGCTGAACGGCAGGATGTCCTGCATGCGGCCTTCGCGGACCTTGGTCGCCCAGTCCGGGTCCACCAGAAGGGCGCGGCCCACGGCAACCAGGTCGAACTCCTCCTTGTTCAGGCGCTCCAGCAGGCCTTCGATGTTGGCCGGCTGGGCGACCTTGTCGGTCTTGACCATGAACTGCAGGAACTCGCCATCCAGGCCGACGCTGCCGACGGTGATGGTGGGCTTGCCGGTGAGCTTGCGGGTCCAGCCGGCCAGGTTGAGGTCGGAGCCGTCGAACTCCGGCTCCCAGAAGCGGCGGGTGGAGCAATGGAAGATGTCCACGCCGGCATCGGACAGCGGCTTGAGGAAGGCGCCCAGCTCCTCGGCGGTCTGCACCAGGCGGGCGGTGTAGTCCTGCTGCTTCCACTGGGAGAAGCGGAAGATGATCGGGTAGTCGGGGCCTACGGCCTCGCGCACGGCCTTGATCACCTCGATGGCGAAGCGCGAGCGGTTGGCCAGGCTGCCGCCGTAGCCGTCGGTGCGCTGGTTGGTGCCTTCCCAGAAGAACTGGTCGATCAGGTAGCCGTGGGCGCCGTGCAGTTCCACGCCATCCATGCCGATGGCCTTGGCGTCACGGGCGGCCTGGGCGTAGGCGGCGACGACCTCGTCGATGTCCTGCTGGGTCATGCCGTGGACCACCACCTGGCCGTCCTTGAGCTTCTCGCTGGGGCCGTAGCCGGGGACGCTGGCGTCCGGCTCGGTGCCCAGGCGACGGACGTTACCGACGTGCCACAGCTGCGGGACGATCTTGCCGCCTTCGGCGTGCACGGCATCGACCACCTGCTTCCAGCCGGCCAGGGCGTCTTCGCCGTAGAAGCGCGGAACGTGGGGGTAACCGTTGGCGGCCTGGTGGCCGATGGTGGTGCCTTCGGTGACGATCAGGCCGACGCCGGCCGCAGCACGGCGGCGATAGTACTCGACCACCTGCTCGGTGGGCACGCCGCCCGGGGAGAAGGAGCGGGTCATGGGCGCCATCACCACGCGGGTCGGCAGCTCCAGGGCGCCGAGGCGGAAGGGGGCGAACAGGGCGTCTACGGATGCGGTCATCGGGGTCTCCTGATTCCGGCCAAGTGACCGGTCGTCTCGTTTATGGGCTTTTTAGGGGGTCACACCCGCAGCAGGCGCTGCAGGCGGGTCATGAAATCCAGCAGCGGCCGGGCGCCGGCACCGACTTTGAGGCGGGTGAGCACGCCCTGCCAGGCGTTGGCGATGAAGCCGGCGAGGTTGGCGCAGTCCTCGTCCTCCGGCAGCTCGCCGGCACGCTGGGCCTCTTCCAGGCAGGCCTGGAGGATGTCCGCCGAGCGCTGCAGGATGGCGTCCACCTGGGCACCGATGGCCGGCGACAGTTCGGCCATCTCGAAGCTCAGGCTGCCGATGAAGCAGTGGTATTCCAGCTTCTCGTGGCGGGTGAAGTGGCTGACCAGTTCACCGTAGTAGTCGAGCACCCGCTGGCACGGGCTCTTCGCCGGGTCGGACAGGGCCTGGGCATAGCGCTCGAGGCGCGGCGAGTAGAGGTAGTCCAGCGCCTGCAGGGCGAAATCCTCCTTGCTGGCGAAGTAGTGGTAGAAGGACCCCTTGGGAATCCCCGCCGCCTGGACGATCTCCTGCACACCGGTGCCGTGGTAGCCCGAGCGGGTCATCACGCCGGTGCCCTTGGCCAGGATCAGGTCACGCTTGTCGAGTCGGATGCTGTTCATGGCGGCGAGCATACGACCGGTCGTCTCGCCCGGCACAGCACTATTGATCAGGGTGATTTTGGGGCAGAAAGCAGGAACGCCTTACCCGGCGGTAATGGCCTGTGGTGAAGGTAAGGGCGGTGTGGGCGTCGTAGGTTGGCGCCGAGGGCAGCGAGACCCAACGCAGCGATGTTCTGCCCCGCTGCGAGCTCCCCTGTGGGAGCGGCTTCAGCCGCGAAAGCCCCGTCGCCGGCACCTGGCTGCGAGCGACTGGGGGCTCCATCGCGAATGAATTCGCTCCCACGGAATGTGCCTTCCAATCACGATTCATGTAGGGGCGACTTCAGTCGCCAGGCGGGCCGCAGGGCAGCCACTACAGGAATTCCCGATGGCATCGCCTGGTGGATGAAAAAGCGCCATCCACCCTACACAGGTACCGCCGTCGAGCAGGGGGAGCGACTCAGCCCAGCGCCTTCTCGATGGCCAGCACCAGCGCGGGATCGTCCGGGGCGGTACGCGGGGAGAAGCGTGCCAGCACGCGGCCGTCCTGCCCGACGAGGAACTTCTCGAAGTTCCAGGTGATGTCGCCGGGGAACTCGGCGCCCTCTCCCGCCAGCAGGCGATACAGCGGATGACGCCCCGGCCCGTTGACCTCCAGCTTGCTGCCCAGCGGGAAGCTGACGCCGTAGTTGAGGCTGCAGAACTCGCGGATCTCGTCCTCGCTACCCGGCTCCTGACCGGCGAACTGGTTGCAGGGCAGGCCGAGCACGGTGAAGCCCTTGTCGCGGTACTGCTGGTAGAGCTTTTCCAGCCCGGCGTATTGCGGTGTCAGCCCGCACTTGGAGGCGACGTTGACCACCAGGACCACCTGCCCCTTGTAGGGCGCCAGAGGCAGCTCCTGACCGTCGAGGGCACGCAGGTTGAGGTCGTGGAATGCACTCATGACAAACTCCTGGATCGTCGCAAGGGGAACAACGCAGCGGGACAAAAAAGGCGCCCGTAGGCGCCTTTTCGGTTGATCAGAGCTTAGCAGCCCGATGGCGACAGAGCGTTGCCGCAAGTCGCCTGGCCGCTCGCCGATCAGTGGTGGTGACCACCTTCGCCATGGATATGGCCGTGGGCGATCTCTTCGGCGTTGGCTTCACGCACGTTGACCACTTTCACGTCGAAGTTCAGGCGCTGGCCGGCCAGCGGGTGGTTGCCGTCGACGGTCACGTCGTCGCCGTCGATGTCGCGGATGGTGACGATCTGCATGCCGCCGTCCGGGCCGGACGCATGGAACTGCATGCCGACTTCCAGTTGATCGACGCCTTCGAACATGGCGCGGCTGAGGGTGGCGACCAGCTCGGCGCTGTATTCGCCGTAGGCTTCTTCGGGCTCGATGGCGACCTTGATCGCATCACCGGCCTGCTTGCCTTCCAGGGCCTTTTCCAGGCCGACGATGATGGCGCCGGAACCGTGCAGATACACCAGCGGCGCGCCGCCAGCGGAGCTGTCGATGACCTCACCGGCATCATTGGTGAGCGTATAGTCGATGGAGACAGCCTTGTTGGCGGCAATCAGCATGGTGCGAGACCTTTTGGAGAAGATTGAAGAACGTGCAAGTCTAACTGCCAAGACGGCCGATTGCGACCCGAAGGCTGACGGACGGATCGTACGCTTGCTTGACTTCCGCCAGGATGACGAAGGCCATTGGGTGGCAGTCTTGACCTGCGGCCACACCCAGCACCTGCGCCACCAGCCGCCCTGGCAATCGCGCGCCTGGGTGCTGGACCCGGCACAACGCGAAGCACGGCGCGGTCAGCCTTTTTCCTGTGGCTGGTGCGCCCGTGGCGCGGCCCCCGAAACTACCAAGGAGCAATGATGCCCTCACGCAACATTCTGGTGATCAACTGTGGCAGCTCGTCGATCAAGTTCGCCCTGGTCAGCGAGGCCCATTCGCAATTCCCCCTGTTCGGCATCGCCGAGCGCCTGGGCAGCCGTGACGCCGAGCTGCGCTGGCAACGCGGCGGCGACAAGGACAGCCTGATGATCCCCAATGGCGACTACCGCGTCGCCCTCTCGCAGTTGCTCCCCCTGGTGCAGGCGGCCACCGGCGGCAAGCTGCACGGCATCGGCCACCGCGTGGTGCACGGTGGTGAACGCTTCACCTCGGCACATCGCCTGAACAGCGAGGTGATCGCCGCGATCCGCGCCATCGCCCCCCTCGCCCCGTTGCACAACCCGGCGGCATTGCAAGGCATCGAAGCGGCCATGAGCGTCTACCCGCAACTCCCCAGGTGGCGGTGTTCGACACCTCCTTCCACCAGAGCCTGCCCGAGCACGCCTACCGCTACGCCGTGCCGGAACAGCTCTATCGCGATCATGGCGTGCGCCGCTACGGTTTCCACGGCACCAGCCACCGCTACGTCAGTCACCGTGCGGCCGAAATTGCCGGGCTGTCCATCGGCGACAGCAGCTGGCTCTCGGCGCACCTGGGCAACGGCTGCTCCACCTGCGCCATCGTCGACGGCCAGAGCCGCGACACCAGCATGGGCCTGACGCCCCTCGAAGGCCTGGCGATGGGCACGCGCAGCGGCGACATCGATCCCAATCTGCACAGCCACCTGGCCAGCACCCTGGGCTGGAGCCTCGAAGAGATCACCCGCGTGCTCAACAGCGAGAGCGGTCTCAAGGGACTGTCCGGGCTCTCCAACGACATGCGTGCCCTTGAACAGGCGCGCGAGCAGGGCCACCCCGGCGCCACCCTGGCCATCGAGGTGTTCTGCTACCGCCTGGCGAAGAGCCTGGCGGCCATGAGCTGTGCCCTGCCGCAGCTGGACGGCCTGATCTTCACCGGCGGCATCGGCGAGAACTCGCCGCTGATCCGCAGCAAGACGGTGGCGCACCTGAAGCTCTTCGACCTGGCCATCGACAAGGAGGCCAACGCCCGCTGCATCCGTGGCATCGCCGGGCCAATCCACAAGTACGGTCACACGCGCATCCTCGTGGTCCCGACCAACGAGGAGCGGCAGATCGCCCTCGATACCCTCGCCCTGCTCAACTAAGGCGGCTCCATGCATACATTCTTCATCGCCCCCACCGGTTTCGGCGTCGGCCTCACCTCCATCAGCCTGGGCCTGGTGCGTGCCCTGGAACTGGCCGGCCTCAAGGTCGGTTTCTACAAGCCCATCGCCCAGCCCCACCCGGGTGATCGCGGGCCCGAGCGCTCCAGCGAACTGATCGCCCGCACCCACGGCCTCACGCCCCCAAGGCGCTGGAGCTGTCACAGGTCGAGCGCATGCTCGGCGACGGCCACCTCGACGAACTGCTTGAGGAAATCGTCAGTCGCTACCAGCAGGCCGCCGAAGGCAAGGACGTGGTGATAGTCGAGGGCATGGTGCCCACCCGCCACGCCAGCTATGCCGCACGGGTCAACTTCCACCTGGCCAAGAGCCTCGACGCCGAGGTGATCCTGGTTTCCGCGCCGGAGAACGAGACCATCACCGAGCTCTCCGATCGCATCGAGATCCAGGCCCAGCTGTTCGGCGGGCCGCGTGATCCGAAGGTGCTCGGGGTGATCCTCAACAAGGTGCGCGAGGCCGGCTTCGCCGAGCAGATCCGCGAGAACTCCTCGCTCCTGCGCAGCGACGACTTCCGCCTGCTCGGCTGCATCCCCTGGGAAGACGAACTGAACGCCGCGCGCACCCGCGACGTGGCCGACCTGCTCGGCGCGCGGGTGATCAACGCCGGCGACTACGACCAGCGCCGCGTACAGACCATCGTCCTCTGCGCCCGCGCCGTGCCCAACACCGTGCCGCTGCTCAAGCCCGGCGTGCTGGTGGTGACCCCGGGCGATCGCGACGACATCATCCTCGCCGCCAGCCTCGCCGCCATGAACGGCGTGCCCCTGGCCGGCCTGCTGCTGTGCAGCGACTTCCCGCCGGACCCGCGCATCATGGAGCTGTGCCGTGGCGCCCTGCAGGGCGGCCTGCCGGTGCTCGCCGTGGCCACCGGCTCCTACGACACGGCCACCAACCTCAACCGCATGAACAAGGAAATCCCGGTGGACGACCGCGAGCGCGCCGAGAAGGTCACCGCCTTCGTCGCCCGCTTCCTCGACCAGGACTGGCTGCGCGACCGCTGCGGCACCCCGCGCGAGCTGCGCCTCTCGCCCCCGGCCTTCCGCCACCAGTTGGTCAAGCGCGCACAGCTGGCCGGCAAGCGCATCGTCCTGCCCGAGGGCGCCGAACCCCGCACCGTGCAGGCCGCCGCCATCTGCCAGGCCCGCGGCATCGCCCGCTGCGTGCTGCTGGCCAAGCCCGAGGACGTGCAGGCGGTCGCCGCCGCCCAGGGCATCGTCCTGCCAGAGGGGCTGGAGATCCTCGACCCCGACCTGATCCGTCCACGCTACGTCGAACCCATGGTCGAACTGCGCCAGGGCAAGGGCCTCAACGCGCCCATGGCCGCCGCGCAACTGGAGGACAGCGTGGTTCTGGGCACCATGATGCTGGCCCTGGACGAGGTCGACGGCCTGGTCTCCGGCGCCGTGCACACCACCGCCAACACCATTCGCCCGGCCCTGCAGCTGATCAAGACCGCGCCCGGCTACAAGCTGGTGTCCTCGGTGTTCTTCATGCTGCTGCCGGAGCAGGTGGTGGTCTACGGCGACTGCGCGGTGAACCCCGACCCGAGTGCCGCCGAACTGGCCGAGATCGCCCTGCAGAGCGCCGACTCCGCCGCCGCCTTCGGCATCGAACCCAAGGTGGCGATGATCAGCTACTCCACCGGCGACTCCGGCAGCGGCGAGGAAGTGGAAAAGGTCCGCGAGGCCACCCGCATCGCCCGTGCCGCGCGCCCCGACCTGCTGATAGACGGCCCGCTGCAATACGACGCCGCCGCCATCGACAGCGTCGGCCGGCAGAAGGCGCCCAACAGCCCGGTGGCCGGCCACGCCACGGTGTTCGTGTTCCCCGACCTGAACACCGGCAACACCACCTACAAGGCGGTGCAGCGCAGCGCCCAGGTGATTAGCGTCGGGCCGATGCTGCAGGGCCTGCGCAAACCGGTGAACGACCTCTCCCGCGGCGCCCTGGTGGACGACATCGTCTACACCATCGCCCTCACTGCCATCCAGGCGGCGACCCGAAGCTGAGTACCGCGCCTGGCGGGTGGCCGTGCCGCCCGACCAGGCGGTCACCCTTGCCGCTTGCAGTTCAGTGAACAGGCGTTAACCTGTGCCACCACTGGCCCCGCCGCGTGCGCGGCATCCCCTCAACAGGGCGGCACAGACCGCCCGGAAACGAGGTCACGACCTTCATGCTGAGCTTTCTTCCCGCCTTCGTTCGCGGCGTACTCGCCTCCCTGCTGCTGGCGCTCAACACCCTGTTCTGGTGCTGGCCGCTGTTCGCCGTCACCCTGCTCAAGCTGATCCTGCCGTTCCGCCCGGCGCGCCTGGCGCTGAACTGGGTGGTGAACTTCATCCACGAAGCCTGGGTGACCTGCAACAAGGGCTGGATGAACCTGGTGCGCGATACCCGCTGGAAGGTGGAGGGCCTCGACGGCCTCGACTACCAGCACTCCTACCTGGTCACCAGCAACCACCAGAGCTGGGTGGACATCCTGGTGTTGCAGTACGTGCTCAACCGCCGCATCCGCCCGCTGAAGTTCTTCCTCAAGCAGGAGCTGATCTGGGTCCCGGTGATCGGCCTGTGCTGGTGGGCGCTGGAATTCCCCTTCATGAAGCGCTACTCCAAGGCCTACCTGGCCAAGCACCCGGAGAAGAAGGGCAAGGACCTGGAAACCACCCGCCGCACCTGCGACAAGTTCCGTGACAACCCGGTGGGCATCTTCAACTTCCTCGAAGGCACGCGCTTCACCGAGGGCAAGCACCGCGAACAGGCCTCGCCCTTCAAGTACCTGCTCAAGCCCAAGGCGGGCGGCATCGCCTTCGTCCTCGACGCCATGGGCGAGCAGATGCAGGCGCTGCTCAACGTCACCATCCACTACCCGGAAGGCAACCCGAGCTTCTGGACGCTGATGGCCGGCGACATCCCCGAGGTGATCGTGCGCATCCAGGCGATGCCGATTCCCCAGGAGTTCATCGGCCGCAGCTACGACCAGGACGAGAACTACCGCAAGACCTTCCAGCTCTGGGTCAACCAGCTGTGGGAAACCAAGGACGCCGAGCTGGAGCAGCTGCACCGGCAGTTCCCGCCGAGCCGCTGAGGCATCGCCCCGGAACGAGAAAGCCCGCCTATCGGCGGGCTTTCTCGTCGTGGATACGTCTGTTCGATGGTCTCCGCGTTTGCGGGAGTGGCTGGCCATGCGGAGCATCTCGCAACGCCGTCATCCCCGCGCACGCGGGGACCCACTAAAAGCCCCGCGCGGCGGAACGAGCCCGGCACCGTTGGGCCTCGCTGCGCTCGGCACCAACCTACGGTGTTCCCTTTCAGCCCGACAGCACCTCGTCCACCTGCAGCAGCGGGGCGATGTTGGTGTAGCGCGGGATGTCCTCGTTGATCGCCTGGCCGTTCTTGCGCAGCGTCGCCTGCAGGCTGTCGATGGACTTGATCCAGATGTTGGCCAGGCACAGGAAGGGCGCGGCCGAGCCATCGCCGGAAGCGAGCCCCTTGCGCACTTCGACCTTGACCAGGTTGTCCCCCAGCATCTCGCTCACCATTGGGATGTGCGTCTTGAGGTAGTAATCGAAATCGAAGGTGCCGCCCTCGTTGTTCGGATAGGCCACAAACAGGCAATACATGGGAAAACTCCTTGGGTTGGCCGGCTGCACGGGCGCGCCGTGGGGCAAGTGTAGGACGCCCCATGAGGGGCGCTTGCCATCATTTGGTCGTAGTCGCGGATGAGCATGTGGGCGACGCCCGCGCCGGGCGCCGCGCCTCGGCTTCAGCTCTGCGGCTTGAAGCTCGCCCAGTCCACCTGCAGCGGGAAGTTCTCCGCCTTGGCCACCGGCAGCCCGGGGGAGACCAAAAAGCCCTGCATGATCGAGCAGCCATGGTCGATCAGCCAGTCGCGCTGGGCCAGGGTTTCCACTCCCTCGGCGATGACCTCCAGGCCCAGGTGGCTGCCCAGGTCGATGATGGTGCTGACCACGGCGGCGTCGCGCGGCGACTCCAGCATGTTGGAGATGAACAGCCGGTCGATCTTCAGCGTGTCCAGCTCGAAGTGGCGCAGGTAGGCGAGCGACGAGTAGCCCGTGCCGAAGTCGTCGATGGCGATGCGCACGCCCAGCTCGCGCAGCTGGCGCAACTGCTCGCGGGTGTTGTCCAGGTCCTGCATCAGCGCGCTCTCGGTGACCTCCACTTCGATCTGCGACGGCTTCAGCCCGTGGGTCGCCAGCACCTCGCGCAGGGCGTCCACCAGCGTCGGCATGCCGAACTGCACCGGGCTGAAGTTGATGCTGATCACCAGGTCCTCGCCGAAACGCTCGCGCCACTGGGTGCACTGGCTGACCCCCTGTTCGAGGATCCAGTCGCCCAGACGGTTGATCAGCCGGGTCTCCTCCAGCAGCGGGATGAACACGTTCGGGGCGACCGTACCGGCGACCCGGTGCTCCCAGCGCAGCAGCGCCTCGAAACCACGCAGTCGGCCGCTGTCGAGGTAGATCTGCGGCTGGTAGACGAGCACGAAATCATCCTGCTCGATGGCGTTGCGCAGGCTTTCCTCCAGCATCAGCCGCGACCGGGCGCGGCCATTCATCTCCGGGGAGAAGAAGCGGTACTGCTGGCGCCCGGCGCGCTTGGCCTCGTACATGGCGATGTCCGCGGCGCGCAGCAGGCCGTCCACCGTCTGCCCGCACTCGGGGAAGCAGGCGATACCGACGCTGGCACCCAGGGTGATGTCGATGCCGTCGATGCGGTAGCGCACCGAGACCAGTTCGATCAGCTTCTCGGCCACCCGCGCCGCGTCCTCCGGATGCTCCAGCGAATCGATCAGCGCGGTGAATTCGTCGCCCCCCATGCGCGCGAGGATGTCGTAGGGGCGCAGGCAGGTCTTGAGCTGTTCGGAGACTCGCCGCAGCACCTGGTCGCCGGCGTCATGGCCGAGCGAGTCGTTGATGCGCTTGAAACCGTCGAGATCAAGGTAGAGCACCGCCATGCGCTTGCCGCTGCGCTCGATACGAGCCAGAGCGGCATCCAGGGACTGGTGGAAACCACGCCGGTTGAGCAGACCGGTGAGCGCGTCTGTGATGGCCTGGGACTCCAGCTGCGCATGCAACTGCCGCACGGTCGACATGTCCAGGCTGATCACCACCATCGAGCGCTGCGCCCGTGGCAGCGGCGCGCAGGACAGCGTCACCGGCAGGGTGCTGCCGTTGAGGGTGTTGAGCACCGCGTCGTGCAGGCGATAGGGCTCGCCGCGCTTCCAGTGGCGATAGAACTCGGAGAGGCGCCAGTCGCCGGCGATCTCGGGGCTGGCGATCAGCGAGAGGAAGCTGCCGCCCTCCAGGTCGGTGACCGAGCCCTGCAGCATCAGCGCCATCGCCGGGTTGGCGAAGTTGACGATGCCGTCCTCGCCGACCACGAGGATGCCCTCGGCGGCGTTCTCCAGCACCGAGGCGTTGAAGGCGCGCGCGCTGTCCAGCTGCTGGGTCAGCTGCAGCAGGTCACGGCGGTTGCGCTCGTGCTCCAGCAGGGACTGCACCTTGTGCCGCAGCACCTGCGGGTCGAAGGGCTTGAGGATGAAGTCCACCGCGCCGCTGGCGTAGCCGCGCAGCACGGCTTCCTGGGTATGGGCGATGGCGGAGATGAAGATGATCGGGGTGTAGCGCGTGTGCGGGCTGCCGCGCATCAACCGGGCGACCTCGAAACCGTCCATCTTCGGCATCTGCACGTCGAGCAGCACCAGCCCCACCTGCTCCTCCAGCAGCACCTGCAGGGCCGCCTCGCCGGAATCGACGGTGCGCACGTCCCAGGTGGAGTCTTCCAGCACCGCCTCCATGGCGGCCAGGTTCTCGTGGCGGTCATCGACCACCAGGAGGATGTTCTCGGGCCCCTTGAGCTTAGGCAGTGGCTGCGTCATTGCCGCCTCCGGACACTTCCAGCCAGCGATGGAGCAGGTCGATCAGTTCCTGGCGGCTCACGGGCTTGGCCAGATAGTCGTCAGCACCTGCGGTAATGCATTTCTCCCGGTCCCCCTTCATCGCATGGGCCGTGAGCGCGATGATCGGGATGTTGCAGCCGTGCTCGTCCTTGAGCAGGCGGGTTGCGGTATATCCGTCCATGTTGGGCATCGCCATATCCATCAGAATCAGGTCGAAAGGTTCACGCTGGTAACACTCGATGGCCTCCAGGCCATCCCGCGCGGCACTGACTTCGAGGCCAACCTCGTCCAGCAGCGCACTGAGCGCGTAGATATTGCGCACGTCGTCATCCACCAGCAGCACCCGCAGCCCCTGCAACGAGGTGCGCCCTGTACCGCCCGGCACCTCGCCGGCCTGGGCACGGACGCTGCCGAGGAATCCCTGGACGGCCGAACTGAGCTCCTGCAGGTCGTCGCCCGACTTGCGCACCACCACCGCCGAATAGCGGCGCAGGCGCTGCAGGGTCTGCAAGGTGACGTCCACCCCAGTGTTGATCACCACACGCGAGTCAGCCAGCGGGCGCTGTCGATCGAGGCTGTCGAGCAGGTCGAAACCGTCCTGGTCGGGCAGGTCCAGGTCCACCACCAGCGCGGCGAAACGCCCGTCCGCATAGGCCTGGCGCGCGCCCTCGGCGCTGCTGGTGGCCGTCACGGAGAAGCCCAGCTCCTCCAGGTGGTCGCGGTAATGATCACGTTCGATGGCGACGTCCTCCACCAGCAGCAGGCGATGTGGCTCCGGCGGCACGCTGGCCTCCAGGTCATCGAAGACCCGCTCCAGGTCCTCGCGTCCGATGGGTTTGACCAGGTAACGGGTGGAATCGTCCAACCAATCCGTCGGCTGGGGTACGCAGGAGATGATGTGCACAGGCGTGGTGCGATGCAGCGGCTGGCTGCGCAGGCGGCGGAATATCTGCCAGCCGCTGACATCGGGCAGGAGGATGTCGAGGATCACCGCCGCGAAGCGCTCCTGCTGCAGCAGGGTGACGGCCTGGCGACCACTGCTGCAGAGCACCGTGGCGTAACCGTGGCCCTGGGCGGCCTCGGCGATGACGCTGGCGAAGTCGCCGTCGTCCTCGACGATGAGCACCGCCGGCCCCTTGCCGGCGCGCACCGGCCCGTGCTCGCCGGGAACCTCCTTCTCCACCTCGATGGCGACCGCCACCGGCAGCTCGACGATGAAACTCGAACCCTGCCCCGGCTGGCTGACGATGCGGATCTCGCCATCGAGCGCGAGCACCAGCTGACGGGTGATGGCCAGGCCCAGCCCGGTGCCGCCGAAGCGCCGGCTGGTGGAGCCGTCGATCTGCTGGAAGGCCTGGAAGATGCGCTCGTGCTGTTCGGGCGGGATGCCGATGCCGGTGTCGCGCACGGTGAAGCGGAGGATCTCGCGACCATCACCGTCGGTCCTGTCGACCAGCCCGATGCTGAGCTCGACCTCGCCCTGTTCGGTGAACTTGAGGGCGTTGGACAGCAGGTTGCGCAGGATCTGGTGCAGCCGCACACGGTCGCTGTGGATGACCCGCGGTACGCCCGCCTCCACTTGGGTGATCAGGCGCAGGGCCTTGATCTCGGCCATCGGCCGCAGGCTGGCATCCAGCTCTACCAGCATGTCCTGGACGTTGAGCGGTTCAAGCTTGAGCTGCATGCGCCCGGCCTCGACCTTGGCCAGGTCGAGCACGTCGTTGATCAGTTGCAACAGGTCGCTGCCGGCGCGGTGGACGATATCGGCGTGGCGGGACTGTTTCTCGGTGAGGTTGCCGGCGCTGTTCTGACGCAACTGGTCGCTGAGGATGAGGATGCTGTTGAGCGGCGTGCGCAGCTCGTGGGACATGTTGGCGAGGAACTCGGACTTGTAGCGGTTGGCCAGGATCAGTTGCTCGGCCTGGTCACGCAGGCGCTGCTCGGCGGCCTTGCGCTCGCTGATGTCGATGACCACCGCCTGCACCCAGGTCTCGCGGCCACTGCGGATCGGCGACAGGCCGACCTCGAGGGGGATCATGCGGCCATCGCGGTGCTGGCCGAACAGCTCGCGGTTGTTGCCCATGCGGCGCGGCTCGGGGTTGCGCTGGAAGCCCTCGCGCAGCCCTACGTGGGCCTCGCGCAGGGCCTCGGGCAGCAGGCGTTCGACGGTGGCGCCGAGCAGCTCCTGGCGGCTGTAGCCGAACATGTGCTCGGCCTGGCGGTTGACCATGACGATGCTGCCGCGCAGGTCCACCAGGATGATGGCGTTGGGTGCCGCCTCAACCACCAGGCGGAAGCGCTCCTCGGCGGTGCGGCGCGCCTGCAGGTCCACCAGGTTGATCAGGTAGCGCGTGCCGTCGCGCTGCTGTAGCGAGGTCAGGCTCAGGGCCACCAGCCCCTGGCTGCCATCGTCCCGCTGGGTGACGAACTCGGCGGCACCATCACCATCTCCCTCTCCCCGCAGGCGCTCATCATCGAGCGTCTCGAGACGCGGCAGGAAACGGCGCACACGCTGCCCGCAAAGCAGCTCCGACTCGCAACCGAGCAGCTCGCCGGCGCTGCGGTTGGCCATTTCGATGCGCCCCTGCATATCGCACAGCAAGGTCGCCACCGGCAGGCGTTCCACCAGAACGCGCAGGCGCTCCTCACGCTCGCGCAAGAGACCCGAGGCCTGGTCGCTGGCGCTCAGCTCACGCTCGCGCAGGTAGAGATACCCGCCCACCAGCAGGGACAGCAGCACCACGGCAGCCAACCCCGTCCACAGGCTGTAGCTGAGCCGGCCGTCAACCAGCAGCGCCTCGTACTCGGGGTACTGCTCACGGTCAGCATCCAGGTGCGGCCGAACAACTGGAGCTGGCGCTGCTCCTCGAAACGCGCCGGCCGGCCGTTGTCGTCGGGCAGTGCGAGCAAGGGGATCTGTACTTCGTTGTCGATCAGGCCGACGCGGTACAGGCGCCCCCGGTTGCCGAGGATGCCCTCCATCAGATCGTGCAGGCGGAAGGCCCCGGCCACGGCACCGATGAAGGCTTCGCGCCGCTCCTCGACCGTGGTGGCCGGCGCGTCGGGACGATACACGGGCATGTAGAGCAGCACGCCGCTCTGCTGGTCCTGTTCGGTTTCCTGCTTCAGCCGCAGGGGACCGGTGAGGCGCGCCTCGCCACTCTCCCGGGCCGACTGGATGGCCTGTGCACGCACCGGCTCGCTGAGCATGTCGAAACCCAGGGTACGGCGGTTGCGCCAATCCAGCGGGCTGGTGTAATCGACGACCAGGTACTCGTCGCGCTGGCCGGGTGGGAATACGCGGAAATCGCGGCGACCGGCGGCCTGGGTGGAACCGACGAAGTCGTTCAGCTCATCGCGCCTGAGGAAGCTGCTCCAGGCCAGGGCCTGGATACCGGGGTAGCGGTCCTGGAGATGCAACTGGTCGGCCGCCTTCGCCCACTCGTCCGGTTGGACGTCGGAGCTGCCCACCAGCAGGCCGGACATCCCCCGCAGCACCATTTCGTAGGCGCCCATGCGGGTTGCGAGACGCTCGGCGATCTCTTCGCTTTCCAGGCTGAAACGCCGTTGGTAATCGGCCTGGTTGCTGCTCTCAAGGGATATCCATTGCCACAAGACCAGGCCCCCGAGCCCCACCAGCAGCGCCAGCGCAACAGCCAGGGGCAGCCAGGGTTTTCTCGCGGAGGTGCCGGTTCGCTCGTCCATGCGTGCTCCTGTCCGTTCCTTCTCCGGAGGCTGGCTATTCTCAAGCCTCCGACCGGCTATACGGGGCGCGTGAGGCACCCTGTTTCGGCAGTCTAGTCAGGAATCTGCAGCATGGCCTTGCGCCAGCAGAGAGACGACGGACGGCATGAAACGACAAGGCCCCCGAACGGGGGCCCTTTACGCGAGCGATGGGGTCAGTAGCCCTGTTGCTGGGGCACCTGGGCGTTGGGCAGCGGGGTCAGCTTGATCTCCACGCGGCGGTTCTGCGAACGGCCGGCCTCGGTGGCGTTGCTCGCCACCGGCTGGTCCGGCCCCATGCCGCGCGAGCTCAGGCGCGCACCGTTGACGCCCTGGGCCATCAGGTAGTTGGCCACGCTCTGCGCCCGCAACTGCGAGAGGTTGACGTTGTACTGGTGGCTGCCGGTGCTGTCGGTGTGGCCAACGATCTCGATGTTGTTCTGGTCGTACTGCTTGAAGGAGTTGGCCAGGTTGTTCAGCGGGGTATAGAAGTTGCTGGCGATGTCCGCCGAGTTGGTGGCGAAGGTGATGTTGCCGGGCATCACCAGGTTGATGGTGTCGCCCTGGCGCTGCACCTGCACGCCGGTGCCCTCCATGCTGCGACGCAGCTCCGCTTCCTGCTTGTCGGCGTAGTAGCCGTAGCCCGCACCGGCGGCGCCGGCCACGGCCGCACCGATCAGTGCGCCCTTGCCACGGTTGTCGTGGTTGATGGCGGCGCCGGCGATGGCACCGGCGACCGCGCCCAGGCCGCCATAGGTGGCGGTCTTGCTCACGCCCTGGCGCGGGCCCTGGTTTTCATAGGGGTTCTGCGAAGCACAGCCTGACAGCAAGGCGACGGCGGTAGCGGCGATGATCAGGCGACGCGTGGTGAACATGGACTTTCTACTCCTGAATGCTCGTCAGTCCCGGTGGACTGACGACGATTAGAGCATGGCCCATTCTGGAAATTCCGTGGCCTCAGGCACGGATAAACGGGTTTTCGCGCATCTCGTCGCCCAGGCGGGTATCGGGTCCATGGCCGGTGACCACCGTGGCCTCCTCGTCCAGGCTGTACAGGCGCTGGCGGATGGAACGTTCGATGGTGGCGTAGTCGCCGCCCCACAGGTCGGTGCGGCCGATGCCACGGCGGAACAGGGTGTCGCCGGCGATCAGCAGGCGCGCCTCGGGGAACCAGAAGCTCATCGAGCCGGGCGTGTGCCCAGGGGTGTGCAGGGCCACGCCGCAGCCGCAGGCCAGTTCCTCGTCGTCGGCCAGCCACTGGTCGGGCGCCGGCACCGGCTTGTAGGGCACGCCGAACATGCGGCACTGCATCTCCAGGCTGTCCCAGAGGAACTGGTCGTCCTTGTGCAGGTGCAGGGTGGCGCCGGTGGCCTTCTTCAGCTCGCCGGAGGCGAGGAAGTGATCCAGGTGCGCGTGGGTGTGGATGATGCTGACCAGCTTCAGGCCGTGGGCCTCCAGCCGCGCGATGATCTGCTCGTGGTTGCCGCCCGGGTCGACCACGATGGCCTTCTTGCTGATGGGGTCGCCGATCAGCGTGCAGTTGCACTGCAACGGGCCGACGGGGAAGGTCTCGCGGATCAGGGTGGGTTGCGCTGCGGTCATTGCCGGTCCTCCAGGCCAGGTCGCCGGCCTCTGTGCGGGTCGGTCGGATCAGGGGTCAGCACGATAATCGCTGGGCAGCTTGCCCGTCCATTTCTTGAAGGCGCGGCGGAAGTTGGAGGGGTCGCTGAAACCCAGCAGGCTGGCGATCTCGAACAGCGGCAGGTGGGTGGTGGTGAGGTACTGCAGGGCCAGGCCCTTGCGCACCTCGTCCTGCACCTGCTGGTAGCTGGTGCCCATGGACGCCAGGTGGCGGCGCAGGCTGCGCCCGCTGGTGTGCAGCGAACGCGCGGCGCTGTCGAGGTCGGGGAAGTCGCCGGGCCGGGCCAGCAGCAGGCGGCGTACCCGGGTCAGCAGGGCGTCCTGCACGTCGAGGGTGGCCAGCAGCGCCTCGCATTGCTGCTCGCACATCTGCACCGTCGCCGGGTTGGCCAGGGCCATGGGGCGGTCGAGGTAGTGCTTGGGCAGGGTCATCCAGTGGTAGGGCTGCTCGAACTCCACAGGGGCGCCGAACACCTCGACATAGCGCGCGGCGTAGGCCGGCGCCGGGTGCGCGAAGCCCACGCGCAGGCCATGCAGTTCCTCGCCCAGGAGAAAGCGGGCGATGGTGCAGAAGCTGGTCATCAGCCCCTCCCCGGCGAAACGCCCGAGGGGGCCCATGGGGAAGGATTCGACGGCACGCATCTGCAGGTCCTCGCCCTGCTCCACCAGCTCCAGCTCATAGGCCAGCCCCAGCACCCGGTAGTACTTCATGGCGAACTGCAGCGCACGCCCCAGATTGGCACTGGAGAGCACCGCGTAGCCGAGGATGCCGTGGGTGGAGACGTTCAGCCGCTGGCCGAGCACCAGCCCCAGTGCCGGCTCGTTGCACAGCACCAGGGCGGCGCTGGCCAGGAGGTTGAAGTCGATGAAGGACAGGCGGCCATTGGGGCTCTGGAGGATTTCCGGTCGCACCCGGGCCTGGGCGAGCAGGGTCTCGCGGGCGACGCCCAGCTCTTCGGCGAGGGCCAGCAGCGCCTCGGCATAGGCGACGGGCACCAGTTCGGCAGAGAAGGTCAGCGGTTGCTTCATGAGTATTCTTGTTGTCGGCCGTGGCCAGATATGACCCGATGATTGGCAGAAGATAACCTTGTCCGACAAAACCCGGCAAGCCAAAGTTGGAGCGTGGTTTCTGCATAGACTCAGGGAGTCCCCATGACCAGCACGACCCCAGAAGGATTGGTAATCCGACCGCGACACATGGATTTCGACCTACCCAATCCGCTACCGCGCCACTGGCACAGTGGCAATGCCTTCAAGACCCACCTGTTCGACGCCATGTCGGTGCTTTTCCCCGATGGCGAACGCTTCTTCATCGACTCGGTGCGCAACTTCCGCGAGGAGATCACCGACCCGGTGCTCAAGGAGCAGATCCGCGGCTTCATCGGCCAGGAAGGCCACCACAGCCGCGAGCACCTGGAATACAGCAACCGCCTGCGCGACCTCGGCTACGACATCGGCCGCATCGAGCGCCGCGCCCAGGCGCGCATCCGCTACACCCAGAAGAAGTTCTCCAAGCGCCGCCAGCTGGCCGCCACCGCCGCCCTGGAGCACATCACCGCGATCATGGCCGACGGCCTGCTGAAGAACCCCGAGCACATCGCCGGCGCCCACCCGACCCTGGCCCGCCTGTGGCGCTGGCACGCGCTGGAGGAGACCGAGCACAAGGCGGTGGCCTTCGACGTCTACAACCAGGTCTGCGGCAGCCGCACGCTGCTGCGCCGGGCGATGATCATGGGCACCTTCTTCTTCATGCTCGACACCCACCGCGGCCTCATCCACATGCTCAAGCGCGACGGCCTGCTGTGGAACTGGCGCGTCTGGCGCGACGGCCTGAGCTGGATGTGGGGCAAGAACGGCATGTTCCGCCAGTTGATCCCGGCGTACATGGACTTCTTCAAGAAAGGCTTCCACCCCTGGCAGCACGACAACCTCGAACTGCTACACAAGACCCGCGAGGAGTTCGACGGCGTGCCTGCGGCGGCGTGATTCCTCGGTGTTAACGCTACGGCCCTTCGGGGCCGTTTTCGCTTTGGAGGTGGAAGGGCTTCGCGAGCAGAGCTCGCTCCTACGGGTAGGCCGTGCCTACAAAAAGCTCGAAGCCCCGTCGTAGGGTGTGCTGCGCGCACCGGGAAGGTGGAGCGCACATTCATCCAGAACCTGGCAAAGACGTTGGAGCAGAGAGAGCGGTGGGCTGAAGCCCACCCTACGCCCACCCCGCCCACCCCACACCATCCTGCGATTCTGCGCCCACGCAAAAACGCTGCTCACCGGGAAGTTATCCACAGCCGGGAGCAGCGCTCGGTAGAGCCTTCGCTAGCGGGCGTCAACCCTGCAGGAACCTCAGCGCATCCGCGGCCGTCTGCTCGGGGATCTCCTCCATGGGGATATGCCCCACGCCAGGATAGGTACGCACCTGGATGCCCGGCAGGTCGCGCTGCCACAGCGGTACATGCTTGGGCGAGATCCAGCGGTCGCGCTCGCCCCACATCAGCAGGGTCGGCGCCTTGATCGCGGCGACGCGCTGGCCGGTGCCTTCCAGTTCGTCCTTGTTCACCTTCAGCAGCACGCGGAAAATTTCCATCATCGCGCGGCGGTTGCCCGGGCGGCGGCTCAGGTCGTAGTAGCGATCGACGACGCCGGGCTTGATCCGCCCGGGCTCGCCATAGACTTCCTTGATGCCCTGGGCGATCAGCGCGCGCGGCATCCACATCGGCATGGCCACGGTGGAACCGGGCAGCGCGGCGGAGGCGATCATCCAGGGCACCTTGCGCATCTGGTAGCCGGCCGGGTCGATCAGCACCAGTTTTTCCACCCGCGAAGGCTGTGCCAGGGCGAAGTTCCAGGCGATGTAGCCGCCCAGGGAGTTGCCGGCGATGGAGGCCTTGTCGATGCGCAGGTGGTCCAGCAGCAGGCCGAAGATGCGGATCATCCGCTCGCCGGAATAATCGCCATTGCGCTTGGGACCGGTGAGGCCGAAGCCGGGCACGTCGAAGCGGATGATGCGGTAGTGCGGGGCGAAGGCCTGCACCCAGCCGTCCCAGGTGTGGAGGGACGCGACCACGCCATGGATCATCACCAGCACCGGCTTGTCGCGGCTGCCTTCGTCGCGGTAGTGGACGTTGAAGCCGTCCAGTTCGATGAAGCGCGAGCCGCTGTCGGGGCTGGCGTAGCGCGCCTTCAGGCGATCCAGGGGCAGGGAGCCGAAGCCCAGGCGGGAGAACCCGACCGCGAGCGGTGGCGACATCGGCAGGCTGGTAGCGGACATGCGGGCACCTCGTGATTGTTATTGTCGAGGGCCTTATCAGATCACGGGGTCGCGCGCCCCGCGCCCCAACCTAGGTAGAGCGTGGATGCAGGGCGGCGATCAGGAGGTCGCCCAGCACCGTGCGGGCGTGTTCGATGCGCTGGCGGCTGGCGGCACCGCCGAGCAGGTCCATGGAAGCGGCCTCCAGGGCCCAGATCAGTGCGCGGAAGGTCAGCGGGTCCACCACCTGGCCGGTGGCCTGGAGGCGTTCGGCGAGCAGCGCGGCCATTTCCAGGTGAGCGCGCTGGCGGTGGGCGGCCAGGGGCGAGTCGGTGCGCATGGCCTCTTCCTGCATGAGGCGGATGATCGGCCCCACGGCCAGGTGGTAGTCGAAGAAGCAGCGCACCATGTCGCGCAGCCAGGCCTCGTCGCTGCCAGCGGCGGCGCGCATGCCGCGGAAGCGGTTGAGCAGCAGCACCACGGCGGTCTGGTAGATGCTTTCCAGCACATCCATCTTGTTGGAGAAATGCTTGTAGAAGGTGCGCCGCGATACCTGCGCGGCTTCCAGCAGGTCGTTCACCGTGGTATCGCCGATGCCCTTGCGGGCGAACACCGGGATGGCCGCCAACTGGATATTGGTGCGCAGCAGGTGCCCCACCAGCGGGCCTTCCGCCTCGGCCTGCTGGCGCGCCACGGCGCCATAGCCGCCGAGGTCCTCGAACACCGCGAAGATCGCCCCGCGCTCGCTCTCGTCCATCACCCGTCCCCCAACCAAGGCGCGGGTGACGGCACGCCACGGCCCCGTTACTCTTGGCGCGCCCCTTCCCGCTGGAATCTTCCGTGCCGATGAAGCTATCACGCCGCCTGCCGTGGCCGCTGGCCATCCTTTTGCTGGTCCTGGCGCTGCCCGCGTCGGCCGCCGAGCTGTTTTACCTGGGGCAGAAGATTCCCGACATCCAGCGCCCCTGGAGCAGCCACGACTACCAGCAACTGATCGAAGCCCTGGACAAGGTCGACCGCACCCAGGTCAACGCCCTGCCCCGGCGCAGCGGCGAATTCACGGGGCCCATCTACACGCGCATGGTCAGCGAGGAGAACTTCAAGCCGCAGTTGAACATCTACGCGCCCCTGGAGCTGCGCCAGAACGAGGCGCGCGAGGTGCTGTTCCGGCTCAAGGAGCTGATGCGCCTGTACTTCGACTTCAAGGCCGCGCAGCAACCCTACGGTGCCGAGGCGCTGGGGCTGATGAGCTATTCGATGCGCCAGCAGGCGATCCTCTTCACCCTCACGGTGGAATTCTGGATGACCCTGTCGGAGAGCGAGCAGAGCAAGCCGGTGCGCCTGCAGGGCCTGCAGGAAACCAAGGAGGCGGCGGCGATGCTGACGTCCAGCGCGCTGGATTACCTGGGGCTGACCAGGCAGTTCAACCGCGAGGACCTGGTGCTCTATGCCGCCGAGCTGGGCAAGCAGATGCCGGAGCTGTTCATCCACCTGCGCAGCGATGTGCGCGCGCAACTGATGGCGCGTGTAGGTGAGCTGGCGGAAAAGCACCCCTATGCGGAGGTGCGCAGCAGCATGGCCGACCTGCTGCCGGTTCTGGCTGCCATCCAGCAGGACGTCGAGCAGCAGTTGGCCAAACCCGTGCCGGCCGGCAAGCCGAAGCCGGCCCTGGATCTCTCCGCGCCGGCCCCGCTGCAGTAGCGGTTCAGCGCAACAGGCCGAGGGCCTTGGCCCGTGCCACCGCCTGGGTGCGCCGTTCCACCCCGAGCTTGCCGTTGATGTGGCGTGCGTGGGTCTTGACCGTGTGCAGGGAGATGAACAGCCGCTCGCTGATCTCCTGGTTGGAACAGCCCTGGGCGATCAGTTGCAGCACCGCCAGCTCACGGGTGCTCAACGCATCACTGCCGGCCAGTGGCGCCTCGCTGGCAGCCGGCGCCTGCGCTTCCGGCAACAACGCCAGCAATGCCGCGGCCTCAGGGGCCGAGCGCACCAGCAGTTGCTCGCGCAGCCAGGGCCCCTGGTGCGACAACAGCTCATGGAAGGGCAGCAAGGCGCCACCGGGCAGCGACTCCAGGGCACTGCCCAGCAATGCGAGGGCGTCCTTGTCGCGCCCTCCGACACGCAGCAATTGCGCCAGGTGCAATTGCGCCACCTGTGCCATGAGCGCGCCGCCACTTTCCTTGGCCCGCTGCACCAACGCACGCAGACGCCGTTCGGCCTCGCCGCTGCGCCCTTCGATCCGGGCCAGGGCGGCCTGCTGCAATTCGATGTGCAGCGGCAGCTGCGGATGGAATTCGGGGGCAGCGGCGGCCTGCTCGCCGCTGTAGGTTTCCGCCAGGCGCGAAAGCCAGGCCGAGGCCAGTTCGACCTGCCCCTGCACCAGCCAGAGTTCGCACTTCACCAGGGTGACCATCGCCAGGTAGTACACCGGTGGCACGTCCCAGATGTGCATAAGCCGCTCCGCCTCGGCGAGCAGGGCGAAGGCTGCCGACAGGCGCCCTTCACGGCCCTCCAGGCTGGCCAGCACGCTGTAGCCGATCAGCAGGCTGATGTCGCGGCAGGCACGCGCCTCGGCGATCCCGGCCAGCAGGCGGCTGCGCGCGGCCTGGGGTTGCAGGCGTACGCAGAGCAGGTAGCCCTCGTAGATCATCAGCCGCGCACGGGCGGCGTAGAAGCGCTGGGACGGTAGGCCACGCAGGCGCTCCTGGCCCTGGTGCACTTCCTCCAGCGCGCGAAGAATCTCGCCACGGGCCTGCAGCACCCGAGCACGGTCGTAGTGGGCCAGGGCCTCGAACAGCGGGTTGCCGATGCGCTGCGCCAGCTCCAGCGCCTCGCGATTGAGGCCACGGGCGCGCCACAGGTCACCCCGGGCGACGGCGATGTTGGCGAGGGTGGACAGGCACAGCAGGCGCTGGCCGTAGCGCTCCTGGGACAGGGCGGTGAGCGCCTCGGCGCAATGCCGCTCGGCGAGGACGATGTCGCCACGGCCCCGGGCGATGACGCCGCTCAGGGCCAGCCACTGGGCGATCAGGCCCTGCTGCGTCTGGGCGTTGGGCGCCGGCAGGAAGCGCGCGAGCTGGGCACCCAGCTCCTCGGCGGCGTCCAGCTGGCAGGCCAGGGCCAGGGCCATGCTGTAGAGCATGATCAGGCGCGGCGTGCTGACCAGCAGGCTGTCGGGCAGGTCCATCTTCCAGCGCAGCAGCATGGCGATGTTCTGCTCGGCCAGCAGCTGCTCCTCGGAGAGGTTCTGCACCAGGCTGGCGGCAACGTCCGGCTGGCCGGCGCGCAGGGCCTGCTCGATGGCTTCGTCCAGCAGGCCCTGGGCGCTGAACCAGCGGCAGGCACGCAGGTGCAGGCTGGCCAGGGGAATGGTCGCGGCGTGGGCCGGGCGGGCCCGCAGCAGGTCTGAAAACAGGTGGTGGTAGCGGAACCAGTGGCCGTGCTCATCCAGCGGCACCAGGAACACCTGGTGGGCCTGCAGGTGCTGGAGGATGCCGGCGCTGCCGTGCCCGTCGCGCACCGCGTCGCACAGCTCGGCGCAGAAGCGGTCGAGGCAGGCGGTCTCATAGAGGAAGGCCTGCACCTCGGCACTCTGCCGGTCGATCACCTCTTCCAGCAGGTATTCGCGGATCAGCCCCTCGTCACCGTGGGGGCCGCGCGCCAGGGCATGGGTGTCGCCCTCGTCCTGGCTCGCCAGCAGCCACAGGCGCAGGCCGGCGGCCCAGCCCTCGCTGCGCTGCAACAGGTTCTCCAGGTGCGCACCATCCAGGCGGGCGCCCTGGGCCTGGAGCAACGCGGTGCTCTCGGCGTCAGTCAGGCGCAGGTCGTGTTCGTTGAGTTCCACCAGTTGCCGCGACAGGCGCAGGCGCGCCAGGTGCCAGTCGGGACGCTGGCGGCTGGTGACCAGCAGCACCAGGCCCTCGGGCAGGTGGTTGAGGAAGAATTGCAGGCAACGGTCGAGCACCGCGCCCTGGGCCAGGTGGTAGTCGTCGAGCACCAGCAGCAGCGGTTGCCGGCGATCCAGGCGCTGGCCGAGCTCGTCGAGCAGGCCGTCGAGCCATTCCTCGAAGGCGAAGGGCTGGTGGCGCTGGCGCATCTTCAGCAGGCCCATGGCCTCCTCGCCCATGCCCGGGAAGAACTGGCGCAAGCCGTCGAGCAGCCGCTCGAGGAAGCGCCCGGGGTCGATGTCGCGTCGCCCCAACCCCAGCCAGAGCGCCTGCCAGCCATCCGGCAGGCCCTCGCAGAACTCGATGGCGAGCGAGCTCTTGCCGAACCCGGCGGGCGCGCTCACCAGCAGCAGGCGCCCCCCCAGGCCGGCGGCCAGGCGATCGCACAGGCGCGGGCGCGAAAGGTGCCCGGCCGGCAGCGGGGGACGGAAAAAGCGTTCGCCGGCTACCGGGACGGCAGCGGGCGCGAAGGAACGCGAACTGGATAGATCGGTCATCAACCCGGCTTCTAGGAATGGTTATGCCGCGGGGGCGTGAGCGCTGAGGCAGCCTAGCCTTTCGGTCCGCCCATTTGTAGTCCCTTGGGAAAGTACAGACAAGAAAAAGCCGGCCCGAAGGCCGGCTTGTTTACGCGGTATTACAGGATCAACGGACGCCAGCCTGACGCAGGGCCGCCGGGGTGTAATCGCTTTCCGAAGCGCTGTAGTTGAAGTCGTAGGACTGTTTCTCCTCGTTCTTCATGCCCAGGGCCAGGTAGCGACCGGACAGCAGGTCGTACAGGGTTTCCACGGCGTACCAGGGCACCTGCTTGTCGTAGTAGAACTCCGAGTGGGCCTCGGCTACGCGCCACAGGGTGCCACGGCCGTCATAGTGGTCGATGGCGGCAGCTTGCCAGGTGTCTTCGTCGATGTAGAAGTCACGCTTGGCATAGATGTGGCGCTCGCCGGCCTTCAGGGTCGCGACAACGTGCCACACGCGGTGCAGCTCGTAGCGGGTCAGGTCCTGGTTGATGTGACCGGCCTTGATGATGTCGGCGTACTTCAGCTTCGGCGAGTCCAGGCGGTAGCTGTTGTAGGGGATGTAGATCTCCTTCTTGCCTTCCAGCTTCCAGTCGTAGCGGTCCGGCGCACCGTTGTACATGTCGAAGTTGTCGGAGGTGCGCAGGCCGTCGGCGGCGGTACCCGGGCCGTCGTAGGACACCTGCGGGGCGCGGCGGACGCGACGCTGGCCGGCGTTGTACAGCCACGCCAGGCGCGGCTCCTTCACCTGGTTGAGGGTCTCGTGCACCAGCAGCACGTTACCGGCCAGGCGCGACGGAGCGGTCACGCGCTGCTTGAAGTAGAACAGCACGTTGCTCGGCTTGCTCGGGTCGTAGTCCTTCAGCTTGTCGCGGAAGGTGAACTCGTCCTGGAAGTACACCAGGCTGTAGGAGCCGTTCGGCTGCGGGGTCGCCTGGGTCACCAGGCGACGCACGCTGCCGCCGCGGTAGCGGGTGATGTGGTTCCAGATCGCTTCCAGGCCGTTCTGCGGGATCGGGAAGGGGTTGGCGGTCTTGAAGTTCTCGAGGCCGTTACCACCCTCCACCAGCTTGGTGTTGGCCGCGTTCTCCTTGGCCGCCGCGATCACGTCCGCCGGTACGGTGGCCGTACGGTGGGTGGTGAACACCGGCATCTTGTAAGTTTCCGGGTAGCGCTTGAACATCGCGTACTGGCCGGGGGTCAGCTTGTCCTTGTACTGCTCGACGTTCTGCGCGGTGATGGTGAACAGCGGCTTCTCGCTGGCGAAGGGATCGGAAACGAAGCCCTTGTCGTCCACCGGGCCGGCGTTCTGCGGCAGGCCGCCGGTCCACTCGGGGATGGTGCCATCGGCATTGCCGGCCTTCTCCGCACCCAGCGGGGTCAGGGTGGTGCCGATCTTGGCCACCTGGTCGGCCGGGGCCGCCGCCATGACGGCGGTGGCCAGCAGGGACAGCGCCAGCGCACCGGTTTGCAGCAGGTTCTTTGTTGTTTTCATAGGTGATTCCTTAGTTCCGGGCCGCTTAGAAGTTCATGCCGAAGCTGAGCGCGAGGAAGTCGCGGTCGGTCAGGGTGTTGTACTTGCCGCCGAAGAAATCGGTGTAGGACAGGCTGGCGGTGTAGGTGTTCTGGTACTCGGCATCCAGGCCCAGGCTGATGGCCTTGGCGCCCTCGGTGAAGGTGCCGTTCGGTCCGTAGCCATCTACGTCATGCGACCAGGCAACGTTCGGTTTCAGGTTGATACCGGCGAAAGCGTCGTTGTAGTCCCAGATGGCACGTGCGCGGTAACCCCAGGACGTGCTGGTGGTGAAACCATCGTCTTCGCAGTACGTGCTGATGTTATCCCTGGAGGCACCGGCCCCCGCACCGTTCGCCGTGTTGGTGTTCAACGCCTGGCAAGTGGTGCCAGCCAGCGGGCCGGGCCCGAATACAGGGTCGCGGCCATAACGGACTTTTTTGCTGCTCTCAAGCCCTCCTACATGGGTCACACCAACCTCGCCAACCAGAGTCAGACGCTCCGCGCCCATCACCTGATCGAAGAAGTGAGTGAAAGTCGTCTGGAACTGAGTGATTTCTTTGCGACGGTAACCATGCTGGTCCTGCCCCGGGACACCTTGCAGCAACGAAACACCGCTGCGGCCAGGCATGGGCGTCAGGCCGGAGAAGAGGATGTCTGTGGAGTTGAGTTGCACCGGAGCGTTAGGCCGGTAGCTTACTTCACCACTCCATGCAGTACCGGTAGGTAAGGTGGTGGAGAAGCTCAGACCATAAAGGCGAATGTCTTCCGGATACTCCATGAAGTACCTAGAGTTACCGGCAATGATCAGCGGCCCCAACGGGTTGAGACCATAGGCATCGTAAAGAGCCTGAGGTGCGCCTGTAGCGCTGAAGATCGGGGCCCGACTGTGGTAGTTCATGAAGTAAGCGCCGAACTCAGTATCGAGTTCTTCGGAGAAGTAGCGCAGCGCAGTACCCCATTGGCCGTTGTCCCGCGCATCCCGGTCAGCGCCGCGCCTTACGAGCACACCCTCTTCGTTCACATCAACGCCAAGTGCGGCCAAACCAGGTAAAGCCGCGCCTGGGAGGGCAGAACGCTTGTTCAGCACTCGCAGATTGTCAGAGCAACCATCAGCAACGATATCCGGCTGGGCGAAGAAGGTGCCGCAGTTGTCGGTAACGGTTTGATCCCACTCGAGCTGATAGAAGGCTTCAGCCGACAGGTTATCGGTCAGGCTCTGAGACACGTAGAACATGTTGACCGGAATCAGACCTTCCTTGACTTCCGCGCCTGGCCGGCGGAAAGCGGAGACGTCGACCGGATTGATCGCGTTGATGCCGTTCTGGATGAAGGTGCTTTCACCCCAACTCACCACCTGCTTGCCCAGGCGCACGGAGCCCGGCTTATCTGCGATGGCGTAGTTGTGATAGATGAAGGCGTCGAGTATCTGGCCGCCGGAAGACTGTGCAGCCTCCTTGCGATTGCTGTCACTGATGTCCTTGAACGGACGGCTCTCGTCCTTCAACTCGAAGTCGTACCAGTATTTGCCACGGACGAAGACGCCGGTGTCACCGTACTTCAGCTCCAGGTCGTGGATGCCCTTGAAGATCTTCGAGAAGGTCTCGCCCTTCTTGAAATTCAGGTGGGAATCATCGGAGGTCTGCGACATGCCGCTACCACCGTTGTTCACACCGATCAGATCCTTGTCCGGGTTTGCCATGGACCAGCTTGCACCGACGGACAACGAGGAATCGAACTGCCCCTCGATCTCGCCGATATTGAACGTTACGCCGAATGCCGGGGCGGCGAGAGTGGATGCGAGGCTGACGGCCATTGGCAGTCGGGCCAGGCGCCAGAACGGTTTTCTTGTTGTCATCGACGCTACTCCATGTGTGTTTTTTTGTTATGGATTGGTGCGGACTATAGCCAGGAGGTAGTAGTGCTTGATCCCTCTAAAGTGTGATTTGCAGTCCGGCGAGCACTCTGGCCCGCAGGTTTGCAGACTAGCCCGATCTGGCGATTGGTAAAGCCGGGGGTGAGCTGGCGCGGAGCCAGCAATAAACAAGCCAAGCGTTTGCTTGGTAGACAGGCCGGGCCTTGCAGGACCCGGCCTACAGCGGCTCAAAGAGCGGAGAGGAAGGTGCTGCCCGTGGCCTGCCACTGGGCGATATCGACGCGGATGCGTTTCTTGTCCAGTTTGCCGACGCTGGTCTTGGGAATTTCAGTAACAACGGCGATCTGGCTGGGAATGGCCCACTTATTGATGTGACCTTGCTCTACGAAAGGCTTGAGGTGCTCCTTGAGCGCCTTGGCGTCCAGGGCCTGGCCTTCACGCAGCACCAACAGGGCGAAGGGGCGTTCGCCCCACTGCGGATCGGGCACGCCGACCACCGCCACCTCGCGCACCGCCGGGTGCCGGCTGACCAGGTCTTCCAGCTCCAGGGAGGAGATCCACTCGCCGCCGGTCTTGATCACGTCCTTGATGCGATCGCGGATGTCGATGAACCCCATGCCGTCGATGGTGGCGACGTCGCCGGTGTGCAGCCAGCCGCCTTCCCACAGCTCCAGGCTCTTCTCCGGCTCGCGGAAATAGCCCTGGGTCAGCCAGGGCGCACGCAGCACCAGCTCGCCCTGGGATTCGCCGTCGGCGGGCAGGAAGGCGCCCTCGGCGTCGATGATCGCGGCATCCACCAGCGGCACCGGCACGCCGGCCTTGATGCGGTAGGTGGTGCGCTCGTCCTCGCTGCCGGCCAGCAGTTCGTCGTTCATGTGCGCGCAGGAGATCATCGGACAGGTCTCGGACATGCCGTAGGCGGCCGTCAGGTGGATGCCGCGTGCCTTGGCCGCGTCGTACAGCGAGCGGTTCAGCGAACTGCCGCCGATGATCAGTTTCCAGCCACCGAAGTCCACGCCCTGCGCGGCCTTGGCGTTCATCACCATCTGCAGGATGGTCGGCACGCAGTGGGAGAAGGTGACCTTCTCGCGACGCCACAGCTCCACCAGCAGCTCGGGGTCGTAGCGGCCGGGGTAGACCTGCTTCACCCCCAGCATGGTCGCCACGTAGGGCACGCCCCAGGCGTGCACGTGGAACATCGGGGTGATGGGCATGTAGACGTCATCGTTGGCCATCAGCCGCGGGCTGTGCACCGAGCCCATCATGCTGGCCATGGCCATGGTGTGCAGCACCAGTTGGCGGTGGGTGAAATACACGCCCTTCGGGTTGCCGGTGGTGCCGGTGGTGTAGAAGGTGGTGGCCAGGGAGTTCTCGTCGAAATCGGGGAAGTCGTAACGGGTGGAGGCCCCGGCCATCAGCGTCTCGTACTCACCCACCAGGTTCGGCAGGTCGGCGCTCTTGTCGGCCGCGTCGGTCAGCAGGAGGGTCTTCTCGACCGTGGTCAGTTGGCCCTCGATGGCCTTGTAGATCGGCACGAACTCGCTGTTGACCAGCACGAAGCGGTCCTCGGCGTGGTTCATGGTGTAGAGGATCTGGTCCGGCGAGAGGCGGATGTTGATGGTGTGCAGCACCGCGCCGATCATCGGGATGGCGAACATGCACTCCAGGTAGCGGTGGCTGTCCCAGTCCATCACCGCCACCGTGTCACCCGCCTTCACACCGGCCTCGGTGAGCAGGTTGGCGAGCCGCGCGACGCGCTCGTTGAAGGTCGCGTAGCTGTAGCGGACCAGGTCGCGGTAGACGATTTCCCGGGTCTTCTCGTAGCGGCTGCCGGAAAGCAGCAGGCCTTTGATCAGCAAGGGGTACTGGTAGGCGTTGTCGGCCGGTTTGATGACTCGGGTCTGCACCATGGAAATGCACCTGCGCGCGAGGATGTAGTTATTGATTTCCCAGCACTCTAGGGCGCTGCGTCCAGGCATAAATCAGTCAAAAGAATGATTTGTACGTGACCCTTTGGCCACTTTCGGTCACGAGATAGAATCGACCCCATCGGCCAGTCTCGGCCCATCACCCGAAGAGGTAGGAACAAAATGTCTGAGATCGTAATCGTCAGCGGCGCCCGCACTCCGATGGGCGGCTTCCAGGGCAGCCTCGCCGGCGTATCCGCCGTCGACCTGGGCGCCCTGGCGATCCGTGAAGCCGTGGCCCGCGCCGGTATCGACGCCGCCGACGTGCAGGAAGTGATCATGGGTTGCGTGCTGCCCGCCGGCCTCAAGCAGGGCCCGGCCCGCCAGGCGTCGCTGAACGCCGGCCTGCCCGCCGCCACCGGCTGCACCACCATCAACAAGCTCTGCGGCTCCGGCATGAAGGCCGTGATGCTGGCCCACGACCTGCTCAAGGCCGGCACCAACAGCGTCATGGTCGCCGGCGGCATGGAGAGCATGTCCAACGCCCCCTACGTGCTGGAGAAGGCCCGCACCGGCCTGCGCATGGGCCACGGCGAGCTCAAGGACCACATGTTCCTCGACGGCCTGGAAGACGCTCGCACCGGCCGCCTGATGGGCTCCTTCGCCCAGGAGACCGCCGACAAGCACGGCATCACCCGCGAGGAGATGGACGCCTACGCCATCGAGTCCCTCAAGCGCGCCCAGGCCGCCATCGCCGAGGGTGCCCTCGCCGCCGAGATCGTCCCGGTCACCGTCACCACCCGCAAGGGCGAGACCCTGGTGAAGGACGACGAGCAGCCGCTGACCGCCAACCTCGACAAGATCCCGACCCTGCGCCCGGCCTTCCGCAAGGACGGCACCATCACCGCCGCCAACGCCAGCTCCATCTCCGACGGCGCCAGCGCCCTGGTGCTGATGACCGCCGAACAAGCCCAGCGCCGCGGCCTCAAGCCGCTGGCGAAGATCGTCGGCCACGCCACCCAGAGCCAGGACCCGAGTGAATTCACCCTCGCCCCCATCGGCGCCATGACCAACCTGTTCAGGAAGACCGGCTGGAGCAAGGACGACGTGGACCTGTTCGAGATCAACGAAGCCTTCGCCATGGTCACCATGCTCGCCATGCGCGAACACGGCCTCGACCACGCCAAGGTCAACGTCTACGGCGGCGCCTGCGCCCAGGGCCACCCGGTGGGCTCCACCGGCTCGCGCATCATCCTCACCCTGATCAACGCCCTGCGTAACAAGGGCGGCAAGCGCGGCGTCGCCTCGCTGTGCATCGGCGGCGGCGAAGCCACTGCCGTGGCGGTGGAACTGCTGTAACCCGCCCGCGCGGCCAACGAAAAGGGGCTCCCGGACCAACGTCCGGGAGCCCCTTTTCATTCCGCCCGGGCGCGCCTCAGGCGGGCACCGCCTTGGGCGCGTGGGCCGGCGTCCTCGGGAAGACCAGCGCCGCCGCGAAGGTCAGCGCACCGAACACCGCCAGCACCAGGTACAGCCCCACCAGCCCATGGCGCGGCTCGATGAAGGCGATCATCGGGATGGCCGCCGCACTGGCGCCGAAGGACAGGAAGTAGCGCAGCGCGAAGACCCGCGCCTGCCACTGCGGCGCAACGAAGTTGGCCACCATCGCATCGTTCACCGTTACCTGGCCGAACACCGCGAACATGAAGGCGGCGCCCAGGGCGATCACCGCCCAGCCATCGGCATAGGCCATGGCCACCAGCAACGGCCCCTGGCAGACGGTCATCACCACGAACGGCAGCTTCAGGCTGTAGCGATCCAGCACGCGGCCCATCAGCAACTGCGCCACGGCACCGAAGGCGTAGGCGATGCTGACCACGATGCCGAGGCTTTCCGGCGAGGCGAACAGGTCCACCAGGCGCTCCTGGAACAGCTTCGGGTAGGTCATGGTCGAGGCATTGAAGATCACCCCGCCGGTGGCCGTCACCAGCGCCAGCACACCGAACACCAGGCGCATCGACACCTGCCCCGCCCCGCCAGCCCGATGGGTGCCGGCCGCTGCGACGGGAGACGCCTCGTCATGCACACAGAGGGTGAACCACACGCCAATGGCCACCGACAAAGCGCCCGGCAAGATGAACGCCGCGCGCCAGCCGAAATGAGCGGTGAGAAAGCCCGTGACCAGCGCCGAGAACGCCACGCCCAGGTTGCCCCACATGCCGTTGATGCCGATCTCGCGACCACGGTTCTGCGCATGGGCCACCAGCATCGCCGTGCCCACCGGGTGGTAGATGGCGGCGAACACGCCCATCAGCGTCAGCCCCAGCACCAGCATCGGCGTGCTGCGGCTCAGCCCGGTGAAGATCGCCGCGCCGCCGATGCCGAGGAAGAACGCCAGCATCATGTGCCGGCGGCTCCATTTATCCCCCAGCCAGCCGGCCGGTAGCGAGCAGGCCCCGAAGGCGATGAAGCCACCGAGGGACAGCCCGATCAGTTCGGCGTACGACAGCTCGAAAGTAGCGGTCATGCCCAGCACGGCGGCAGGGAAGATGAGCATGAACATGTGGTCGATGATGTGGGCGGCGTTGATGAAGCGGATAACGGTACGCGGTCGGTTCATGGCAGTTTCGCTGCTGTTTGGTTGTTGTGGACCGCCATGCTAGGTTGGCCGCCTAGAAACGTTCTGCCAAAAAGATCATCGGAACAGCCATGCTCATCGACCCCCTGCCCCAGGGCCGGATCGGCGCCGTCGCCCTCGACTACCCCGACGGCGCCCATGTCGACCTGCACCTGCACAGCCAGGCGCAATTCCTCTACGCGGCGCAGGGGCTGATGCGCCTGGTCACCGAGGCCGGCGCCTGGGTCATCCCGCCGACCCGCGCGGTGTGGATTCCACCGGGTATCGAGCACCAGATCTTCATGTCTGGGCAGGTGCAGATGCGCACCCTGTTCATCGCCGCCGACGCCGCACCACCGAACCTCGATGCCTGCTGCGTGCTGGCGGTACCGCCGCTGCTGCGGGAGCTGATCCTGCGCCTGGTGGCGCTGGAGGCCGGCGATACCGATGACGAACACCGCAGGCTGGTACAGCGCCTGATCCTCCACGAGATCGCCGCCCTGGAGCGCATGCCCCTGCACCTGCCGATGCCCCAGGACCGACGCCTGCAAGCCATCTGCCTGACCCTGCTGGAAACCCCGGAGAGCACCCGCACCCTCGACGACTGGAGCCTGGAGGTGGGCGCCAGCACCCGCACCCTCAGCCGGCTGTTCGCCCAGGAACTGGGCATGAGCTTCAACGACTGGCGCCAGCAACTGCGCCTCACCGAAGCCCTGCCACGGCTGCTCGCCGGACAGAACGTACAGAAGGTCGCCAACGATCTGGGCTACGGCAGCGGCCGCGCGTTCAGCGCGATGTTCCGCCGCCTGCTGGGTGAAAACCCGAGGGAATACGTGGCCAACCTGGGGCTGCTGGCGACGCTGGAGAAGGCATGAGAAGACCCGGACCAGAAGTCCGGGCTAAGGGCATCATTGAACGTAGGACGGGGTGAAAGGCTTCGCGAGCAAAGCTCGCTCCTGATGGAAGCGCTGTGCGTTGCGGTGATGGGTTTTGCGGAACGCAACCTTCTCACTTCATCGAGGTGAACGCCAGCTTGACCCCGAGCCCCACCAGCACCGCCCCCATCAGCCGGTCGAACCAGTGGCCCATGCGGGCGAAGCCGCTGCGCACGCGCTGCTGGCTGAACAGCAGCGCCACCAGGCAGAACCAGATGGCCGTGGCGCAAGCCAGGTAGAGGCCGTAGCCGGCCTGGACCGCCAGCGGGGTGTGGGGGTTGATGACCACGGTGAACAACGAGAGGAAAAACAGCGTCGCCTTGGGGTTCAGCCCGTTGGTGATGAAGCCGGTGACGAAGGCCCCGCGCGGGCTGCGCTCGGGGGCGGTCAGCTCGGCCTCGGTGGCGATGGGGTCAGCCGGCTTGGCACGCAACGCCTTGATGCCGATGTACAGCAGGTAGGCCGCCGCCAACCACTTCAGGGCGTTGAACGCCACGATGGACTGGGAAACGATCAGCCCGATCCCCAGCAGCGAATAGGCCACGTGGACGAAAATACCGGTGCCCACGCCGATCGCCGTCCAGGTGCCGGCGCGGCGACCATGGGCGACGCTCTCGCGCACCACGATGGCGAAATCCGGGCCGGGGCTGGCCACGGCCAGCAGGTGGATCAAGGCAACGGTGAGGAATTCCGCCCAGTACATGCGACCTCCTGAGAATGGGTTGAGCTGATAGGCTGGCAACCTTACGCCTACATCTGTCTCGGAAAAAGGTACAGCTGATGACCAACAGCCTCCGCGCGGTCTTCCTCGACCACGCCTCCCTCGATCTCGGCGATCTCGACCTCACGCCGTTGCGCCAGCAGTTCGCCGAACTGGAACTGCACGACCAGACCGGCCACCGCGACGTCGTCGAGCGCCTGCGCGGCGCCCAGGTCGCCATCAGCAACAAGGTGACCATCGATGCCGCCGCCATCGCCGAGCTGCCGGAGCTGAAGCTGATCCTGGTCAGTGCCACCGGCACCAACAACATCGACCTCGCCGCCGCCCGCGCCCGTGGCATCACCGTGTGCAACTGCCAGGGCTACGGCACCCCGTCCGTGGCCCAGCACACCCTGATGCTGCTGCTCAACCTGGCCACCCGCTTCGTCGACTACCGCGAAGCCGTGCGCCATGACCACTGGCAGAAGGCGACCCAGTTCTGCCTGCTGGACTTCCCCATCGTCGAACTGGAGGGCAAGACCCTCGGCCTGCTCGGCCACGGCGAACTGGGCAGCGCCGTGGCGCGCCTGGCCGAAGCCTTCGGCATGCGTGTGCTGCTCGGCGCCCTGCCCGGCCGTCCGCCTCGCGCCGACCGCCTGCCCCTGGCGGACCTGCTGCCCCTGGTGGACGCCCTGACCCTGCACTGCCCGCTCAACGAGCACACCCGCAACCTGATCGACGCCGAGCAACTGGCGTTGATGAAGCCCGGTGCGTTCCTGGTCAACACCGCACGTGGCGGCCTGGTCAACGAACACGCCCTGGCCGACGCCCTGCGCAGCGGCCACCTGGGCGGTGCCGCCACCGACGTGCTGACCCAGGAGCCACCGAAGGACGGCAACCCACTGCTGGCCGTGGACATCCCGCGCCTGATCGTCACCCCGCACAACGCCTGGGGCAGCCGTGAGGCGCGCCAGCGCATCGTCGTACAGATGGCGGAGAACCTCGAGGCCTGGCTGAAGGGAACGCCTCGCCGCACGGTCAGCTAAGACCCACAAGATTCTGATAAAATTCGTGGCTTTTATCAGGATCTACCCCATGGACCCGCGCAGCGAAGTACTGCTTCGACAGGCCGACCTGTTCCTTGGCCCGCTGCTCCTGGCGGGCCTTCCTGCCGACGACCTGCTGGGCGAACTGCCCCAGGCCAACGGCTGGACCTGGCACGCCGGTGAGCAGACAGCCCTTGAGGCCCGCTTTCCCGGGCGTTGCGAATTCACCGTCAACGCCCCCAGCGCCCCCTTCGAAGCAGCCGTGCTGTTCCTGCCCAAATCCCGCGAGCTGACCGACTACCTACTCAGAACCCTGGCCGCGCGCCTGCCCGGCAAGCCGCTGTACCTGGTGGGCGAGAAGCGCGCCGGCATCGAGCGCGCCGCCCGCCAGCTGGAATCCTTCGGCAAGCCGCGCAAGCTCGACAGCGCCCGCCACTGCCAGCTGTGGCAGGTGCAGGTGGAGCAGGCACCGGCGACCCCGGACCTGGAGGCCCTGGCCCAGCGCTACAGCCTCGAGCTGGCCGACGGCCCGTTGCAGGTGGTGAGCCTGCCCGGCGTGTTCAGCCACG
This sequence comes from Pseudomonas sp. Pc102, assembly GCF_018408275.1. Taxonomy (NCBI): domain Bacteria; kingdom Pseudomonadati; phylum Pseudomonadota; class Gammaproteobacteria; order Pseudomonadales; family Pseudomonadaceae; genus Pseudomonas; species Pseudomonas sp. Pc102. The sequence goes on from NZ_AP021905.1 coordinate 5,532,003, forward strand.
GCCGCCTGGATCGCGGCAGCGCACTGCTGCTGGACAACCTGGCCAAGCTGCCTACCGGCAAGGTGCTGGATTTCGGCTGTGGTGCCGGGGTGCTCGGCGCCGCGCTCAAGCGACGTTATCCACAGAGCCAGCTGGTGCTGCTGGATGTCGACGCGTTCGCCGTTGCCGCCAGCCGCCTGACCCTGGCCGCCAATGGCCTGGAAGCCGAAGTGATCGCCGGCGACGGCATCCACGCGGCGCCCAAGCTGCTCTCGGCCATCGTCAGCAACCCGCCCTTCCACCAGGGCGTGCACACCGACTACCAGGCGAGTGAGACGCTGCTGCGCGAAGCCGGCCGCCACCTGCTGGTCGGCGGCGAACTGCGCCTGGTGGCCAACAGCTTCCTCAAGTACCAACCCCTGATCGAACAGGCGTTCGGCGGCTGCCGCATCCTGGCCGAAGGGGGTGGTTTCCGCATCTACAGCGCCCGCCGCTGAAAGGCGGATACCCGCGCACCTTCCATACTCGCGCTGCACCCGATAGCCGCAACACGCCTGGCGAAGAACCGGGCATCTGGAGTTTTTCTTGACTGACCTCGACACTGCCGCCCCCACCGCCAGCAGCGGCCTGCACCGTTCGCTGAAGCCCCGCCACCTGAACATGATCGCCATCGGCGGCTCCATCGGCACCGGCCTGTTCGTCGCCTCGGGCGCCACCGTGGCCAACGCCGGCCCGGGCGGCGCCCTGCTCGCCTACGCGTTGATCGGGGTGATGGTGTACTTCCTCATGACCAGCCTCGGCGAGATGGCCGCGCACATGCCGGTTTCCGGCTCGTTCAGTACCTATGGCAGCCGATTCGTCGACGATGGCTTCGGTTTCGCCCTGGGCTGGAACTACTGGTACAACTGGGCGGTGACCATCGCCGCCGAGCTGGTGGCCGCGCAGCTGATCATGAGCTTCTGGTTCCCAGACACCCCGGGCATCTATTGGAGCGGGCTGTTCCTGGCGCTGATGTTCCTGCTCAACGTCATCTCGGTGAAGGGGTTCGGCGAGAGCGAATTCTGGTTCGCGCTGATCAAGGTGGTCACGGTGGTGATCTTCATCGTCATCGGCCTGGCCACCATCTTCGGCGTGATGAGTGGTATGGAATCCCCCGGCTTCAGCAACTTCACCCAGGGCGAGGCGCCCTTCGTCGGCGGCCTGCAGGCCATGGTCGGGGTGGCGATGATCGCCGGCTTCTCGTTCCAGGGCACCGAGCTGATCGGCATCGCCGCCGGCGAGTCGGAGAACCCGCGCAAGAACATCCCCATCGCCATCCGCCAGGTGTTCTGGCGCATCCTGATGTTCTACATCCTGGCGATCTTCGTGATCGGCATGCTGATCCCCTACACCGACCCGAGCCTGCTGCAGAACGACGCCAGCGACATCAGCGTCTCGCCCTTCACCCTGCTGTTCGAGCGCGCCGGCTTCGTCGCGGCCGCCGGGGTGATGAACGCGGTGATCCTCACGGCCATCCTCTCGGCCGGCAACTCCGGGATGTACGCCTCGACGCGGATGCTCTATACCCTCGCCATGCAGGGCAAGGCGCCGCGCCTGTTCGCCCGCGTCTCCGCCAGCGGCGTGCCGCGCAATGCGCTCTACGCCACCACCCTGGTCGGCGCGCTGTGCTTCTTCACCGCCGCTTTCGGCGAGTCGACCCTCTACACCTGGCTGCTCAACACCTCGGGCATGTGCGGCTTCATCGCCTGGCTGGGCATCGCCATCTCCCACTACCGCTTCCGCAAGGGCTACCTCTTGCAGGGCGGCCGCCTGGAAGACCTGCCCTACCGCGCCAAGCTGTTCCCCTTCGGCCCGCTGTTCGCCTTCGCCCTGTGCCTGGTGATCACCCTCGGGCAGAACTACGAGGCCCTGGTGGGCGAGCGCATCGACTGGGCCGGGCTGACCGCCACCTACATCAGCCTGCCGCTGTTCCTCGCCATCTGGTTCGGCTATCGCCTGAAGAACGGCAGCCGTACCGTGCGCTACGCCGAGATGGACGTGCGCGCCACGGACAGCTGACCAATAGCGCAACGGCGGGCTTGCCGGGTACGCCCGCCTTGTGCAAAATTCGCCCCGTCCTAGGGGAGTAGTCTCCCGCGAGCGCCCTGCTCGCCAGGCACGCGTCAACATACTTGGTCCACAGACCATGGCGCGTGCGACCCAAGCCTGCCTAGACAGGCCAGCGGTTTGACAAGACCTATGACACACACAACCTGACCCGGGGCGGGCAGATTGCGTGTGTCATGGTGATTAGTCGACCCGCCCCCGTAGGAACCCTGATGCTGGAATCCCTGTTCGTCCCCACACTGATCGTCGCCCTGGCGGAAATCGGCGACAAGACGCAGCTGCTCGCCCTGCTGCTGGCCGCGCGCTTCCGCAAGCCCTGGCCGATCATCTGGGGCATCGTCGCCGCCACCCTCGCCAACCATTTCGCCGCCGGCGCCGTGGGCAACTGGGTCGCGAGCTTCTTCTCCACCGCCACCCTGAGCTGGATCCTCGCCGCCTCCTTCGTTGCCGTGGCCCTGTGGACGCTGGTTCCAGACAAGCTGGACGACGACGAAGAATCCGGCCTGAAGAAATACGGCCCCTTCCTCACCACCCTGATCGCCTTCTTCCTCGCCGAGATGGGCGACAAGACGCAGGTCGCCACGGTGATGCTGGCCGCCCAGTACCCGCACTTCATCCTCGTGGTAGCGGGCACCACCCTGGGCATGCTGCTGGCCAACGTGCCGGTGGTGCTGGCCGGCAATTTCGCCGCCGACAAGTTGCCGCTGACCCTGATCCGGCGCCTGGCGGCCGCCGCCTTCGGCGCCCTGGCCATCTACGCCGTGTACAAGGCGCTGACCCTCGGCGCGGCCTGACTCGCGTCACCGGCCTGACGCCAGTTCGCTGGCGTTTCGGCCAATGGCAGCGCCGCGCCAACTGGTAGATTTCTCCCCCTACTGCCGGCCCGGCCAGGGAGAAGGAAAAGCAGATGACGTCGACCGACGATCGCAAGCGCGTGGCGCGCCAACATATCGACCTATCGTGGAACAAGGGTCGCGTGGCACTGGCCGAGCAACTGCAGAGCAAGGATTTCCTCTACAAGAGCTCGTTCATGCCCGGCCCCCTGGACGGCGAAGGCTACCGCGAGATGGTGCTGAAGATCCGCGACGCCATGCCGGACCTGGAGGTGGTGGTAGAAGAGTGCATCGCCGAGGACAGCCACGTCTTCACCTGGTGCACCCTCATCGGCAGCATCCACAAGCCGGCCCTCGGCTACCCGCCCAGCGACCGCATCCTCAGCATTTCCGCCATGGCGTTCTGGACCTTCAACAGCCGGGGCGAGGTGCAGGAGATCTGCACCATGTTCGACATGGAAAGCTTCCGCGCCCAGCTCGGCCTGAGCAATCGCGCCTACGCGGAGAAGGCACTGCCCTGATCCGACTTCCCCCGTAGCCCGGGGCGCTCCGCCCGACACGCTCAGAGATACCCGTTCTCACCGAACCAGCGAATGGTCCGGCGCAGGGTATCGTCCAGCGCCACCTCGGCCCTGAAGCCCAGCTCCGCCTCGGCCTTGGAGCCATCGAGGAACTGCCCGCCGGCCATGACGGCGATGCTGGCCGGGTCGATTTTCGCAACCTCGCCACTCATGCGCTGACGCAGGCGCAGCAGGGCCGCCATGCCCCGTGCGACCGCCAACGGCATGGGCGTGGGTGCCGGCACTTCCAGCAGGCGTGCGATGTGCGCAGTCAGCTCGGCCATCTCGATGTCGTGGCCGGTGATCAGGTAGCGCTCGCCGGCCCTTCCCTTCTCCAGGGCCAGCAACAGTCCGCGCCCCGCCTCGGCGGCATCGACGACATTGCGCCGCCCCACCACGTAGCGGCTCATGGCGCCGCTGGCGATGGCGGTGACGATGCGCCCCGGGCCGGGGCCGGCGTCGAACTCGCCCAGCGCCATGCCGGGGATGCCGATCACCACCGGCAACCCGGCGCGGGCCTGCTCGCGGGCCTGTCGGTCCAGGGCCCACTGGCTCAGCAGGTAGGGGTTCTTCCAGCGCGGCATCTCGTCGTAGAACAACCCTTCGTGGCCCGGCGCACCATCGGGATTGCGCGGCAGCACGACCGAGGCACCGACGAGCAGGATGCGCGGCACATGGGCCGCGAGGCAGGCGGCATAGAAGTGGTTGGTTTCCTCGAGCGCGCCGGCCACGACGTCCTGCCAGCGTCGAGGCCGGGCGGGGGCATCCTGGCGGCAGAAGAGCACGCCATCCACATCGGCCAGGGCCCGGGTGAGCTGTGGATGGTCGAGGGGCTCGGCCGAACGAAGCTGGGGGTGGAGATAACCCAGGCGCTCGATGCGCGACGCGGGGCGATGGATCAGCACCAACTCGTGGCCCGCCGCGCGGACGGCGCGGGCCGTATGGTGGCCCAGCAGGCCGGTGGCGCCTAGGACTGCGATCTTCACGGGAAACCCTCGATCCAAAGCACGCCGCCTGCATCATGCAGGCGGCGGCGAGCAGTCTAGGACGGCCTTTGCGGGCCCGCCAGCGTCACTTGCCCCGGGCTTGCTGGTAGAACGGCATGACCTTGGGAATGGCCGCCTGGAGGGAAGCGATACGCGAGCTGGAGGACGGGTGGGTGCTCATGAACTCCGGCGGTGCGCCTTCGCTGGCCTTGCTCATCTTCTGCCACAGGCTGATGGCGGCGTTGGGGTTGTAGCCGGCGCGGGCGGACAGTTCCAGGCCGATCAGGTCCGCCTCGTTCTCGTTGGCGCGGCTGTTGGGCAGGGTCATCAGGTACTCGACGCCCTGGTTGGCCACCTGCAGGCTCTGGTCGCCGGCGCCGAGCAGGGAGCCGAGCTGGGTGGCCATCTGCACGCCGTAGGCCTTAGACATCGCCTCGCGGCCGTGCTCGCGCAGGGCGTGGGCGATCTCGTGACCCATCACCGCCGCCAGTTCGTCGTCGGTGAGCTTGAGCTGATCGATCAGGCCGCTGTAGACGATGATCTTGCCGCCCGGGCCGCAGTTGGCGTTGAGCTCTTCGCTGTCGATCACGTTGGCTTCCCAGGCCCAGCTGCCGGCATCGGGACGGAACACCGTGGTCTGGGCGATCAGCCGCTTGGCGATGGCCGAGACGCGCTTGGCGTCCGCGCTGTTCTTGTCCAGCACGCCCTGCTGCGAGGCCTCGGAAAGGGTCTGCTGGTAGGACTGCGCGTACATCTGGTTGACCTGCTGCTCGGACAGCATGCTGAACATGTACTGCTTGCGCTCGACGCCGACCGCACCGCCGCTGGTGGTGTTGACCGCCTGGCATCCCGCCAGCAGCAGGGGCAGTGCAAGGCTGCCGATGATGTGAGACTTCGCCACTGTGACTCTCCTTTGAAAACTGCGCCGTACTCTATGCCTGCGCCACGACCCGGAGCAACCGCATCCCTTGCCATCCAGCGACTTGCGTTCTTTTCTTGTGAAGCAGGCTCATGCTTCGGCGACTGTCGGCCGATATGCCATGGACACAGGCTGTACCTGATACTCCGGGAGTTCCCATGAAATTCAGATCGATCCAGTTTTCGGTCGCGACGCTGGCCGGTGCCAGCGTGCTCGCCGTAGTAGTGGCCCTCGTGCTCTATGCGCTGTTCGCCGGTGCACGGACCCAGGAGCTGGTACAGACACGCACCCAGGCACTGCTGGAGCAGATCATCAGCGAGCGCCTGCTGAGCCTGGCCGCCTCCCAGGTCGCGGACATCCAGCGCGAGCTGGCCTACCCGATGACCGTGGCCAGCAGCCTGGCGCAGACCAACGCCCTGGCCGGCGAGACCGACGAGAGCGGTGCCGTGGCGATGGACAACAGCCGCCCGGAAATGATCAACCTGCTGCACCACATCCTCGCCAACAACCCCAAGCTGCTGGACGCCTATATCGGCTGGGAGCCCAACGCCTTCGGCGAAGACGCCAACTTCCTCGGCCAGACCGGACACAACGCTGCCGGGCGCTTCATCCCGTGGTGGTACCGCGACGCCAGCGGCAAGCTGGTGATGGACGTGCTGGGCGAGACCCTGGAAAGCGTCAAGCCGCTGCCCACCGGCGTGCGTGAAGGCGAGTACTACCTATGCCCGCGGGATACCAAGCGCCCCTGCGTGATCGACCCGGCACCCTACGACATGGGCGGCAAGATGGTGATGCTGGCCTCCTTCAACGCGCCGATCATGGTCAAGGGCCAGTTCCGCGGCATCGCCGGCGCCGACCTCTCCCTCGACTTCATCCAGCAACTGCTCACCAGCGCCAACCAGAAGCTCTACGGTGGCGTCGGCGAGATGGCCCTGCTCTCCAGCAACAAGCGCCTGGTGGCCTATACGGCCGATGCCAGCAAGAACGGCGAGCCGGCCGACCGCGTGCTGGGCAGTGCGGTGGCGGAAAATCTCAGATCCCTGCAGGGCGACCAGCCGGTATACCGGATCGACCGTGACAGCGGCCGCATCCTCCTGTTGTCGCCGTTCAAGGTGGCGGGCACCGATGCCACCTGGTTCCTCAGCCTGAACATGCCGCTGGAAACCGTGATGGCCGACCTGCACAAGCTGGAGCAGGACCTGTCCGCCCAGCGTGACGAGGACATCTTCGGCATGACCCTGGTCGGCCTGCTGATCGCCGCCCTCGGCCTGGTGGTGATCTGGTTCGTCGGCTTCGGCATCGCCAGCCCGCTGCGGCAGATGGTGGCCATGCTCGACGACATCGCCCAGGGCGAAGGCGACCTCACCCGCCGCCTGCACTCCGATCGCGCAGACGAACTGGGCTCGATCGCCAGCGGCTTCAACACCTTCCTGGCCAAGCTGCAGTCGATGATCAGCCAGGTAGTGAGCTCGGTGCAGAAGGTCAGCGACTCCTCGGAACACACCGCCGACATCGCCATCCGCACCAACCAGGGCGTGCAGAAGCAACTGGCGGAGATCGAACTGGTGGCCACGGCCGTCCACGAGATGACCGCCACTGCACATGACGTGGCGCGCAACGCCACCCTCGCCGCCGAGGCCGCCAGCCATGCCGACCAGGCCGCCAACCATGGCAAGCGCATCGTGCAGAGCACTACCGAGGCCATCACCGCCCTGGCCGGCGAGATCAGCCGCGCCGTGGGCGTGGTGCAGAACCTGGCCAAGGACAGCGAGAACATCAACGCCATCCTGGTCGCCATCCGGGGTATCGCCGAGCAGACCAACCTGCTGGCGCTCAATGCCGCGATCGAGGCCGCCCGCGCCGGCGAGCAGGGCCGCGGCTTCGCCGTGGTGGCAGACGAGGTGCGCAACCTGGCGCAGAAGACCCAGCAGGCCACCGAAGAGATCCAGACCATGATCCAGCAGCTGCAGCAGGGCACGCGGGACGTGGTCAAGGTGATGCAGGACAGCCAGGACAAGACCGACACCAGCGTGCAGTCCGCCAGCGAGGCGGCCCATGCGCTGGAGTCCATCACCCAGGCGGTGTCGGTGATCAACGACATGAACACCCAGATCGCCAGCGCCGCCGAGGAACAGAGCGCGGTGGCCGAGGACATCAACCGCAACGTCACCAACATCGGCCAGGTGGCCAACGAAGTGGCCGGCGGCGCCGACGAGGCCTCCCAGGCCAGCGCCGAGCTGACCAAGCTGGCCGAGCAGCAGCGCCGGTTGATCAATCAGTTCAGGGTGTAGCGCTTCAAGCCGTGCATGGGGCGGGTTCATTCGCGAATGAATTCGCTCCCACCGGCTCTTCCCCGCCACCACGCCTGTAGGGGCGACTTCAGTCGCCAAGGGCAACGCAGTTGCCCCCTTCCATTCACCTGTCCCGCATGACTCCGATGAGCAGCCCTGCGGGCTGCCGGGCGAATGAATTCGCCCCTACCAGGCACGCCCTGTAGCCCGGGCTTCAGCCCGGGAAGATCCGATCACGCGGGCGTCAGGCACTCCGGCCCATCCAGCTTGGGGTCGTTGACCAGGGTGGCCAGCGCCCGTTCACGCAGGGGTGGCGAGGCAGCGGTGAGCATCGCGCGCAAGTCGTCGGGGGCCGTGTCGGCGGCCAGCCAGGCCTGCTGGCCGGCCTCGTCCAGCACCAGCGGCCGGCGCAGGTCGGCGGCGGGGCGGGTGATCATCGCCAGGCTGAGGTACTCGGCATCGCCCACCGGAAAGGGCTCCCAGAGCGCGGCGAAATGCACCAGCGAGGTCTCGCCGCTGACCCAGTAAGGCCGCTTGCGCACGCCACGCCATTCATAGAAGCCGTTGGCAGGGATCAGGCAGCGGCGCTGGCGGAAGGCATCGCGGAACATCGGCTGCTCGACCAGGGTTTCGGCGCGGGCGTGGGCGGGGGTCTTCGAAAGATCGGTGAGCCAGGCCGGGGTCAGGCCCCAGCGAGCCAGGTCCAGGCGGCGCTCGCCCGCCTGCTCGCGCAGCATCAGCACCCGTGCGCCGGGCGCCAGGTTCCAGTGCGGCTGCTGCTCGACGGGAAAGCCGGGCAGCGCGGCGAAAGCGGGCGACCAGCGAAACAGGGCGAAGCGTCCGGACATGGGGCGAGGGGCTCGGGCAGGTTCAGCACAGCAGGGTGCCGGGGTAGCTGTCGGGCTCGTCGCCCGGCACGGGTTGCGCGGCATTGTACGCGGCGATCAGCAGCCGTGCCCGGTCGGCGTCCTCGTCCTCCACCAGCAGGCCCAGCAGCCCCATCAGCGGCAGCTCGCCGATACCGCCCAGCAGGTGCCCGCCCGCCAGGTGGGCCTCGACGCCCTCGCTGGCGAGCATGCCCAGGAGCAGTTGCGCCTCGATCAGATCACCCGGCTCGTAGATGCGCTGCATCAGTCGTCCTCCCGGCGCACGTCCAGGCTCCAGTCCTCGCCATCGGTGGCCAGCGCGAAGACGATGGGCCGGCAGCACACCGGGCAATCCTCGATGTACTGCTGGTCGCCCGCGGAAAGGTCGAGGACCGCTTCCACCGGTTCGCCGCAACAGGGGCATTCATAGGCCTGGGTTTCCAGCATGCGAAACTCCCGTGTGACTTGGCTGTATAATCGCCGGTCTATTTCAGGCCCCGTGATTCGGGGCTCCACCCTTATCTCCAGCCGCAGCACAACAAGAGAACACGATGGGCGAATTCGAAGCCATCCGACCCTATGACGATGCCGAGGTGGCCGAGGTGCTCGCGCGCCTGTCCGCCGACCCGGCCTTTCTCGGCGCCCTCACCCGTTTTCGTTTCCCCCGCCTGGCAGGCCCGCTCGGCTGGCTGCTCAAGCCTGTTATAGCTCATCGCCTGCGCCGCGAGTTCCGTGGCATCGCCTCGGTCACCGCCCTGCAGGACAAGATCGAACCCTATGTCGACCGCACCATCGAGCGCGCCACCGACGGCGTGACCTACTCGGGCGTGGACAAGCTCACGCCCGGCAGCCCCTACCTGTTCGTCGCCAACCACCGCGACATCGTCATGGACCCGGCTTTCGTCAACTACGCCGTGTACCACGCCGGGGTGCCCACGCCGCGCATCGCCATCGGTGACAACCTGCTGCAGAAGCCCTTCGTCAGCGACCTCATGCGCCTGAACAAGAGCTTCATCGTGCACCGCAACCTGGCGGGCCGGCGTGAGAAGCTGGCGGCCTTCCAGCTGCTGTCCGCCTACATCAACCATTCGATCCGCGTGGACGGCCAGTCGATCTGGATCGCCCAGGCCGAGGGCCGCGCGAAGGACGGCGACGACCGCACCGATTCGGCGATCCTCAAGATGTTCCACATGAGCCGCAAGGATGAGCCCTTCGCTTCGGTGATCCACGACCTGCACGTGGTGCCGGTATCGATCAGCTACGAATACGACCCCTGCGACCTGGCCAAGGCTCGCGAGCTCTACATCCGCGCCACCACCGGCAGCTACGAGAAGGCGCCGGGCGAGGACGACACCAGCATCGCCCTGGGCATCACCGGCTACAAGGGCCGGGTACACATCGCCTTCAACGACGAGATCCGCGAGGAAATCGGCGACGCCAAGCTGCTGGCCGCGGAAATGGATCGCCGCATCCTCGGTGGCTACCGCCTGTTCCCCGTGCACTACCTCGCCTACGCCCTGTGGAGCGAGCGCGACCCGGCGCTGGCGGTGCCGAAACTGGAAAGCCTGTTCGGTGCCGAGGAGATCGTCGGCGCCCGCGCCCAATGGCAGAAGCGCCTCGATGCCTGCCCCGAGGAACAGCGCCCCTGGCTGGTGCTGCAGTACGCGACGCCCGTGCGCAACCAGTACCGCATCAAGGCCGGCCTGCCGCTCTGATCGTTCCGCGCAATGCAAAACGGCGACCCCAGGGTCGCCGTTTTCATGTGCATCGGGGCGCTGCCCGCGATGGCCTCAAAGCTGGGTGCTGGCCCAGGAAACGCCCAGCGCCACCGCCAGGCTGAAATAGCCGAAGGCATAGAAGAAGCGGTTGAGCCGCAGGGTGGACTCGTCCGGCATCAGCGCCGGCTGCGCCACGCCCTCCAGTTCGCTGTCGGCGGCCAGGCGGCCGGCGACACGCTGTTCGCGCAGGCGGGTGGCGACCAGCAGCCAGGCGCCGACCAGGGCGAAGAACAGCGCCAGGGCGTTGACCACCTGGTGGGGATGGGCGAGGTAGGCAGACCAGAGGTCCTGCAGGGACATCTTCAACTCCGAGCAGGCACGGCCTGCGAGGTGGAAATGCGGCCGCGCGGGGAGCGGGCCATCCGGATTCGGCGGCGAGTCTACCCGAGCCCCCCGCCTCCCTGCTGCGTTTCCGACGAATCGCGCGGGCAAGAAAAAGCCCGGCGCGAGGGCCGGGCTCCTTCACAGCGGGTAGCGCCTCACTGCGCCAGCATCTGCCCGATGGTCGGGTCCTTGAAGGCGCGGGTCAGGGCATCGCTGAGCACACCGGAAACCAGCTTGGTGTTGGTTTCCTGGTTCGGCGCGGTGCCGAACTGCTGGGCCAGCGACGCGCTGTAGCGGCCGCTGTAGCGACGGCTGGCATTCTGCACGTCGACGCGGAAGGTGGCACTGATGTCGGCCTTGGTCACGTAGACGCCTTCCTTGGGCGACTGATACTTCAGGTCGGCCAGGGTCAGGGTCAGCTGCGGGGCATTGAAGGCGTTGGGCGAAGGCGTGAAGCCCAGCAGGCGCACGGCGGCCTCGGCCTCGGTCTGCAGGCGCGGCAGGATGTCCTGGCCCTGGACGGTGATGTTGCTGGTGTCCGCATAGAGGCCGCCGCGGGTGCCGAGGATGGGCGAGGAACGGCCATCGGCGACACGGACCACCACCGGCTGGCCTTGGCCGACGGGGGTCAGCGGGCCGGTGAGTTTGGGTTGCGGGCTGAGTTGTTGCGGGCTGAGGGCACAGCCGACCAGGGTCAGGCTGAGGCCGGCCAGCAGGCCGAGCAACGCGCGATTCAGCATGCTTGTTTCTCCAGGTTGGACGCGGAAGGCCGGGAGTATAACCAGCCGGCACGCCTACTGACAGAGCGCTGGCAGTGGCCTGGAATCAGACCGCCGGGAAGCTTGCCGGGTTCCTGTAACGCCCTTGTCACGCGGGAGTGGGATAAAGCGGCGTACCCAAGGAGAAAGCCATGATGATGTTGCTCTGGTCCCTGTTCGCACCCCGCGCCAAGATCCGCTGCTTCGCCCTGCTCGACGACAAGGGTGCCTGCCGTGGCTTCCACCAGAGCGCCGAAGCCCCCGCCCGTGGCAACTGGGTCGAGGTCCGCGAGCCGCGCCTGTCCTGGATCGGCCAGCCCCTTCCGACCGCCGCCCCGCTCAAGCGGGTCGTCCGGCAGGCACGCGGAGCGCGAGCGTTGGCGGCCTGACCGATGGATGAATAAAAGTCACGTACAAACGCTCATTTCCCCCGATTTCTTCGCTACAATCGCCCCCCGATTATAAGGTCGTCTCCTGATCGGGCCTCGCAACACCGGCCGATGCACTCGCTCGGCACCCGCACAGCCCCACAGAGAGTCGTCCACTTTCGCGCTGCCATTGCTGGCCTGCCGCACCTTCCGCCCGAAGTGCAATTCTTTTGCATGGACGCAGCGCAACTCAGCGCTGATGGAAGCGGCCTGCCCCCGGTAGGCGATTCTTTTGAGGTTCACGTCTCCAAAAGAGCGTGAGATGACGGTTTTTCACTACTTCACGAGAGAGTGGCGAGCAAATGGCGCAAGACGATTACCAAGCAGTGGACGTGTTGCTGGTCGGGGCCGGCATCATGAGCGCCACACTGGCGGTCCTGCTGAAGGAACTCGATCCGGGCATCAAGCTGGAAATCGCGGAGCTCCGCGAATCCGGTGCCATCGAGAGCTCCAACCCCTGGAACAACGCGGGTACCGGCCACGCCGGCCTGTGCGAGCTGAACTACACCCCCCAGGCCGCCGATGGCTCCATCGACATCAAGAAAGCGGTCCTGATCAACACCCAGTTCGAAGTCTCCAAGCAGTTCTGGTCCTACCTGAGCGGCAAGCCAGGCTTCGGTTCGCCGCGTGACTTCATCAACTCCGTGCCGCACCTGTCCTTCGTGCGCGGCAAGGACATCCCCTTCCTCAAGACGCGCTTCGAGGCCATCACCAAGCACCACGCCTTTGCCCACATGGAGTACTCGGAAGACCGAGCCACCCTGGCCGAATGGATGCCGCTGATGATGCCCGGCCGCCCTGCGGACGAAGCGGTCGCCGCCACCCGCGCGGCCAATGGCACCGACGTCAACTTCGGCGCCCTGACCAACCAGCTGCTGCAGTACCTCGCCACCCAGGCCGATACCCGCGTCAGCTACTTCCAGAAGGTCACCGACCTCAAGCGCACCGACGAGGGCTGGAAGGTCAGCATCAAGAACACCCAGAGCGGCGCCAGCCGTGAAGTCTCCGCGCGCTTCGTGTTCCTCGGCGCCGGCGGCGGCGCGCTGCCGCTGCTGCAGTTGTCAGGCATCCCGGAAGGCAAGGGCTTCGGCGGCTTCCCGGTGAGCGGCCAGTGGCTGCGCTGCGACAACCCCGAAGTGGTCAAGCACCACCAGGCCAAGGTCTACAGCCAGGCCGAAGTGGGTGCCCCGCCGATGTCCGTGCCGCACCTGGACACCCGCGTGGTCGACGGCAAGAAGTCCCTGCTGTTCGGGCCCTACGCCGGCTTCACCACCAAGTTCCTCAAGCACGGCTCCTTCCTCGACCTGCCGCTGTCGGTCCGCCCGAGCAACCTCGGCCCGATGCTGGCCGTGGCGCGCGACAACATGGACCTGACCCGCTACCTGATCAAGGAAGTGATGCAGTCCCAGGAACAGCGCCTCGATGCCCTGCGCAAGTTCTACCCGGAGCTCGATCCGGCCGACTGGCGCCTGGAAGTGGCCGGCCAGCGCGTGCAGATCATCAAGAAGGACGCCAAGAAGGGCGGCATCCTGCAGTTCGGCACCGAGCTGGTGGCCGCCGAGGACGGCAGCATCGCCGCCCTGCTCGGCGCATCGCCGGGTGCCTCGGTGACCGTCTCGATCATGCTCAACCTGATCGAACGCTGCTTCGCCGAGCAGGCCCGCTCGGCCGAGTGGAGCGCCAAGCTGAAGGAGATCTTCCCCGCCCGCGAGAAGGAACTGGAAGCCGACGCCGAGCTCTACCACCGCGTCAGCCAGGAGTCGGACGCCCGCCTGGGCATCGCGACCGCCAAGCCGGCCGAAGCCAGCGCCGCCACCGCGGGCTAAGCTTCAGCGCCATGAAAGAACCGCCCCTCGGGGCGGTTTTTTCGTTCCGGGCCGGACCTCCAGGCCATGTGGGAGCGGTTTCAACCGCGAAGATCCGGGCATGGGCCTGATCGCGAATGAATTCGCTCCCACAACGCCGATCACCAGGCCAGCGGTGTTTCCTCGCCCTTCCAGAACAGCCAGCGCCGGCGCTCGTGGTGCTCACCGGTGCCGATCTGCCATTCGGGGCGGCCGGCGTCCAGGTCGATGATGGCGATGATCCCGGCGTAGCTGGAGGCCACCAGGGTGCGGCCATCGGCGGAGAGGTCGATGGCGCAGAGGGTCGAGCCGAGGAAGTGCTGCCAGACGGGGTTACCCGCCGCGTCGACGCAGCGCAGGTAGCCGTAGGCATCGCCGAGGATGAAGCGATCGCCCCACGAGGCGCCGGCGTAGACCCGTGCGCCCGCCTCCACCAGCGTCACCCCGTCCACCTCCTCGTAGTGGTCCGAATCCACTCCGGGCGCGCGGGCCAGGTCCACGGCGATGGTGCCGCCGTTGTAGAAATGACAGGCGTTGAAGGCGACGCTGCGGCCATCGCCGCTGAACAGCGCGAAGTGCGGGTACTCGCCATGGGGGCCGATGGCCGCGACCGGCTGCAGGTCGGCATCGAACAGGTGGTGACGCCCGTCCTGGGCGCCCACCGCGATCCACCGGCCATCCGCCGACACCGCGCCGTGCTCCATGCTCAGCCCCGTGGAATAGGGCGGGTCGTAGTCGGTGGCCTCGGCGTATTCCCGGAGCGATGCGTTGTCCGGGTACAGGCGGCGCGCGCCTTCCGGTTCCAGCACGAAGATGCCGGAGCCGCTCACCAGCAGCACCCGGCGGCCGTCCGGGAAGGGCTGCAGTCGCGTGGGGCGCGGCGTCTCGGCAAAGGCTTCCAGCTCCACGCCCTCGGGCGCGTCCTCATCGCCTCGCGGCCAGGGGCATCGCAGCACCACCGGGCCGTCCCAGCCGTCACGCACTTCCACACCCGCCTCCCGCGCCAGCGCGTAGAAACGGCGGTTGGGGCAGGCACCGAAGAAGGCCAGGCCCGGTACATCCTCGACCCGATCACCGACGATGCGCACCACCCGCCCCGGCTCCCAAATGGCGCCGATGCGCGCGACGATGGAGCCATCATCGAGCAGCGCCAGCAGGGGGATCGCCTGGCCCTTCTCGTCGAGCACCTCGTGCAGCGGCGCATGGGCCGGCGGCCAGGTCGCCTGCAGCCCGTCCAGGCGGCCGCTGCGGTTGGCCTCGCGCAGCGCCTCCAGCAGCGCCGGGACCAGCTTCTCGCGCCCGGCGGAGCTGGGCTCATCACCCGCGTTGTCCCAGCCTTCGCGCAGGCCCTTCTCGACATAGGCATTGATCGCGCGAGCATAGGCGATGGTCTGCCGCTGCCAGCGTTGCGATGCGTCTTCCTTGCTCATGTGCACCTCCTCGTGCGTGCGCTGGGTCACTGTTTTCGCCAGGCCCAGAAAAGCAGAAACCCGCTCGAAGGCGGGTTCCTGTGGATGGGTTCTTGCCGGATCAGCCCCGGGCGGCCTGGACCGCCTCGATGTAGGGCTCGGCCAGGCGCTGGTCCTTGATCAGGGCGATGAAGTCGTTGCCCTGGGCGTCCTTGGCCGCGAGGTCGTAGCCGGCCTCGAGGAAGAACTGCAGGAAACGTTCGAAGTCGTCGATGCGCAGGCCGCGGTAGGCCTTGACCAGCTTGTGCAGGGACGGCGGCGTGTCGTCGGCCGGCTCCACCTCGAGGAACAGCTTGATCGAGTCCTCGGTGATTTCTTCGCCGATCACCTGCTTCTTGTCTTTGCGCATCGCTCACTACTCTCTGGCCGGAACACACGGGGCCCGAAGTTTACCCCCGCAGGCCGACGCGGCTCAACGCAGGCGTACGGGCCCCTGGTGGAGATCGGCCCAGACATGGCCATTGGGGTAGGCGGCGAACTGGCAGAACACCGCACCGTTGCGCAGCAGGTCGAGCACCGCGCGGTACTGGGACTGTGGATAGTGCAGCGTCAGCTTGCGGAAGGCCTCGTCGTAGGTCGCCTTCTTCAGGCTCTTGCCGTCGACCTCGAAATAGATTTGCACGTCGACCGCCTCCGAGCCCTTGCCGACCGTCTTGCCTACGGGCGTGGCGCGCAGCTGGATCAGCATCGGCGTGGTGATCGGGATCGGCTGCTGGTTGGACTGGCGCTGGTTGCCCAGGGTGACGCGGTAGCTGGCCACCTTCAGCAGCAGCACCTGTTCGGGCTGCTCCTGGCGCAGGCCCTGCTCGTCCGGTGGCAGGAACTCGGCGTGCAATTGCGTGGCGGCGCCCTTGGGGGCCTCGCCCAGGGCGGCGGCCAGGGGCAGGTTGGCGGCGAGCAGGAGGACGGCGGCGAAACGGCTACGGCGAGGCATCGGCAACTCCCGGTACGAACGAGCGCAGCACTCTAGCACGGGCTCCCGGCCCGTAGTCATTGGACTCAGGTCAAGGTGCCTGGCGCCGTGCAGCCCTTATACTCGGTGCCTTCCGCCGAGGAGCCCGCCATGTCATTGCCCCTGCCGCCCTTGTTCGCCGCCCTGCGCCAGAGTCTGCGCAGCGGTTATTCCTGGAGATCCCTGCGCAACGACCTCGGCGCCGGGCTGACGGTGGGCATAGTCGCCATCCCGCTGGCCATGGCCCTGGCCATCGCCGTTGGGGTCGCCCCGCAGCACGGCCTCTACACGGTGCTGGTGGCCGCCCCGCTGATCGCCCTCACCGGCGGCTCGCGCTTCAACGTCTCCGGCCCCACCGCCGCCTTCGTGGTCATCCTCCTGCCGATCACCCAGCAGTTCGGCCTCGGTGGCCTGCTGCTGTGCACCATGATGGCCGGGACGATCCTCATCGCCATGGGCCTGGCGCGCTTCGGCCGGTTGATCCAGTTCATCCCCTACCCGGTGACCCTGGGCTTCACCGCCGGCATCGGCATCGTCATCGCCACCCTGCAGGTCAAGGACCTGCTGGGCCTGCAGCTGGCGCACCCGCCGCAGAACTACGTCGAGCAGATCGGCCTGCTGGCCCGGGCGCTGCCCGGTGCGCACCTGGGCGATGCGCTGGTGGCCCTGGCCTGCCTCGGCGTCCTGCTGCTGTGGCCGCGCCTGGTACCCAAGGTGCCGGGGCACCTGGTAGCCCTGGCGGTCGGCGCCCTGCTGGGCCTCGCCCTCGAACGCATGGGCCTGCCGGTGGCCACCCTGGGCGAACGCTTCACCTACGAACTGGACGGCGTGGTGCACCCGGGCATCCCGCCGTTGCTGCCGAGCTTCGCCTGGCCCTGGCAACTGCCGGGGGCCAGCGGCGCGCCGCTGGTGCTGTCCTTCGAACTGGTGCGCCAGCTGCTCGCGCCGGCCTTCGCCATCGCCATGCTCGGCGCCATCGAATCGCTGCTCTGCGCCGTGGTTTCCGACGGCATGGCCGGCACCCGCCACGACCCCAACGCCGAGCTGCTGGGCCAGGGCCTGGGCAACCTGGTCGCCCCGCTGTTCGGAGGCATCACCGCCACCGCCGCCATCGCCCGCAGCGCCGCCAACGTGCGCGCTGGTGCCGTCTCGCCCATCGCGTCGGTGATCCACGCCGGCGTGGTGCTGCTGGCGATGCTCCTGCTCGCGCCGCTGTTCAGCTACCTGCCGATGGCCGCCCTGGCGGCGTTGCTGCTGATGGTGGCGTGGAACATGAGCGAGGCACGCCACGTCGCCCACACGCTGCGCATCGCACCGCGCAACGACGTACTGGTGCTGCTCACCTGCCTGGTGCTGACGGTGCTGTTCGACATGGTGCTGGCGGTGGGCGTCGGCCTGCTGCTGGCCGCTGGGCTGTTCATCAAGCGCATGAGCGACCTGACCGATGCCCTGCCGCTGCCGCCGCGCTTCCACCAGGCGCTGGACGGCCTGCCGGAACAGGTGATGCCCTACGTGATCCGCGGCCCGCTGTTCTTCGGCGTGGCAGAGAAGGCATTGAGCGTGCTGCGCCGGCTCAATCCGCAGGTGAAGGTGGTGATCGTCGAGATCAGCGCGGTGCCGCTGCTGGACATGACCGCCCTGGCGGCCATCGAGAACCTGTTGGCCGACTACCACAGGCAGGGGATCGGCCTGGTCCTGGTGGGCACCACCTCGCGGGTGCGGCTGAAGCTGCGCCGCGCCGGTATCCTCCGCGAGGAAGGGCGCCTGGCCTATGTGCGCGACCTGGAGCAGGCGCGCGCCAAGGCCCTGCGCTGGCTGGAGCCTCAGTCGAACTGAGCGCGCATCCAGGCCAGGTAGTCGGGGGCGGCGGGCTCGCCTTCGCGTGGCGCCCAGGGCGCGAACTCAGCCTCGACGAGCGCGCGATAGGGGCCGGCCTTGCATTCGAAGAGCAGGCTGTCGGCCTCCAGCACCACCAGGGCGTGGAACTGCCCGGGCGGGAGATCGACACCGACGCATTCGCCGCCGGCGACCAGTTCACGGGTCGCCTCCAGGGCGCCGTCGTCGGCGAACAGCAGCAGGCCCAGGCGGCCCTTGAGTACCAGCAGGGTCTCGGCCTTGTCGGCAGAAAGATGGCGATGGGGCGCGATATAGGTGCCGGGCTGCAGCCCCACAGCCATTCGGTGGCAGGGCTCCTCCATCGCGTGGAAGTTGTGGTGCAGCCGCTGGCGCGGGCTGGCCGCGGCCCCTGCGGCCAGTTCGGTGAACAGAGACTGGTCGAGGAAGCGCGCGGCCACGGGCTCAGAGTCCCTTGACGGCGAAGATGCCGGCGGCGTTGCGCCAGTAGCCCTTGTAGTCCATGCCGTAGCCGAAGATGTAGCGGTCCACGCAGGGCAGGCCCACGTAGTCGGCCTTAAGGTCCGGGCGGGCCTTGCGGTCGTGGGTCTTGTCGATCAGCACGGCGGTGTGCACGTGGGCGGCGCCGGCGTGCTTGCAGAAGTCGATGATGGCGGCGAGGGTGTGCCCTTCGTCGAGGATGTCGTCGATGATCAGCACGTCGCGGTCGATGAAGGAGATCTCCGGCTTGGCCTTCCAGAACAGCTCGCCGCCGCTGGTTTCGTTGCGGTAGCGAGTGGCGTGCAGGTAGGACAGCTCCAGCGGGAAGTTCAGCTTCGGCAGCAGCTTGCCGGCGAAGATCAGGCCGCCGTTCATCACGCAGAAGACCACGGGGTTGCGCTCGGCCAGCTCGCCATTGATGGCGCCGGCGATCTGGTCGATGGCGGTTTCGACCTGGGCATCGGTGTACAGGCAGTCGGCTTCGGCCATTACCTGGCGGATGTGGGCGAGATCTGCGGGCATGGCTTTTCCTCTGTTTTTGAGCGGCGTTGGCCCTGGCTTCCCGCGGGAAGTTGATCGGGGCGTCAAGATAAAAGTCGGCAAAGGTACTCATCCGCCTGTCCGGGAGCAAGTCCCGCCGGACGAGTGTCGAGGATAGTTTGTCGCAGCCCCGCAGGCCTCGTCACGCAACGCCCTGAAGGTCGCGCGACCGGCCAGTCAGTCACGACATGGCACGGGCAATGCTTTAATCTAACGCAATTTTTTTGCCAGCCCGCCGGAGTAACACCCCATGCCTATCCGAGAGATCCGCCACCCGCTGATCCGCCACAAAATCGGCCTGATGCGCCGCGCCGACATCAGCACGAAGAACTTCCGCGAACTGGCCCAGGAAGTGGGCGCCCTGCTCACCTATGAAGCGACCAACGACCTGCCCCTGGAAAACTACGAGATCCAGGGCTGGGCGGGCCCGGTGCAGGTCGAGAAGATCGCCGGCAAGAAAATCACCGTGGTGCCCATCCTGCGTGCCGGCATCGGCATGCTCGACGGCGTGCTCAGCCTGATCCCCGGCGCCAAGGTCAGCGCGGTGGGCGTGGCCCGCAACGAGGAGACGCTCGAGGCGCACACCTACCTTGAGAAGCTGGCCCCCGAGATCGACGAGCGCCTGGCGCTGATCATCGACCCGATGCTGGCCACCGGCGGTTCCCTGGTCGCCACCATCGATCTGCTCAAGCGCGCCGGCTGCAAGGAAATCCGCGCCATGGTGCTGGTGGCGGCACCCGAAGGCATCAAGGTGGTCAACGACGCCCACCCCGACGTGATGATCTTCACCGCCTCGATCGACGAGAAGCTCAACGAACACGGCTACATCATCCCGGGCCTGGGCGATGCCGGTGACAAGATCTTCGGCACCAAGCAGAAGGACACCTGATCCATGAGCGACGACTACAACGATCCGCTCTGGCGCCAGGTGCTGTCCGGCGCGCAGATGCTCTTCGTGGCCTTCGGCGCCCTGGTGCTGATGCCGCTGATCACCGGCCTGGACCCGAACGTGGCGCTGTTCACCGCCGGTGTCGGCACCCTGCTGTTCCAGCTGGTGACCGGGCGCCAGGTGCCGGTTTTCCTGGCGTCGAGCTTCGCCTTCATCACCCCCATCATCCTCGCCAAGGGCCAGTTCGGCCTGGCGGCGACCATGGGCGGCGTGGTGGCGGCGGGCTTCGTCTACACCTTCCTGGGCCTCGCGGTGAAGATCAAAGGCACCGGCTTCATCGACCGCCTGCTGCCCCCGGTGGTGATCGGCCCGGTGATCATCTCCATCGGCCTGGCCATGGCCCCCATCGCCGCCAACATGGCCATGGGCAAGGCCGGTGACGGCACCGAGCTGATCCCCTACGCCACCGCCATGTGGATCTCCATGCCCGCGCTGCTGACCACCCTAGTGGTGGCGGTGTTCGGCAAGGGCATCTTCCGCCTGGTGCCGATCATCTCCGGCGTGCTGGTGGGCTTCGCCCTGTCGTTATGGTTCGGCGTGGTCGACACCGCCCGGATCGTCGCCGCCCCCTGGCTGGAACTGCCGGCCTTCACCGCCCCCGAGTTCAACTGGCAGGCCATCCTGTTCATCGTCCCCGTGGCCCTGGCTCCGGCCATCGAGCACATCGGCGGCGTGATCGCAGTGGGCAGCGTCACCGGCAAGAACTACCTGAAGACCCCGGGCCTGCACCGCACCCTCTTGGGCGACGGCCTGGCCACCTCGGCCGCCGGCCTGTTCGGCGGCCCGCCCAACACCACCTACGCCGAAGTCACGGGCGCGGTGATGCTGACCAAGAACTACAACCCGAAGATCATGACCTGGGCGGCGGTGTTCGCCATCGGCCTGGCCTTCATCGGCAAGTTCGGCGCCATCCTGCAGAGCATCCCGGTACCGGTGATGGGCGGCATCCTCTGCCTGCTGTTCGGCTCCATCGCCGCCGTGGGCATGAACACCATGATCCGCCACAAGGTCGACCTGGCCGAGGCGCGCAACCTGGTGATCGTCTCGGTGACCCTGGTGTTCGGCATCGGCGGCGTACTGATCGGCACCGGTACCGGCCCGGACGACTTCGGCCTCAAGGGCATCGCCCTGTGCGCCATCGTCGCCATCGCCCTCAACCTGATCCTGCCGGGCCACGACGCCTGGAAGCACAAGGCCGCGGACGACGCGCCGGACATCTAGAGTCCTGCCCCAATGAAAAGCCCCGCGATCGCGGGGCTTTTTGTTGGAGCCGATCAGGCATCCACCAGCTTGGCGCCCGTCACCGGGCTCGGCGCCGCCCAGAGCTTCAGGCGCTCGACGCTCTCGCGGTACGGCTTGAGGCCCATCCACAGCAGCACCACCGAACTGAACACCGCCAGCGAGGTGACGATCAGCAGCGAATAGCGCAGGGCCTTGTCGTCGGCGAACACGTAGTCGGTGACCAGCGCCACGGCGGTGGGGCCGAGGCCCAGGCCGATCAGGGTGATGACGAACAGGTAGATGGCCGAGGCCTGGCCGCGCATGGAGTTGGGCATGATTTCCTGGATCGCCGCCGGCGCCACGCCGAAGGGCATGCTGAGGAAGAACACGGTCGGCGCCATCAGCACGGTCACCCAGTTGGCGTTGTCCAGCAACGGGAACACCAGCACCAGCGGCAGCGCGCCGAGAGCGGCGATGAGCCCGACCCGCATATTGGCGTCGCAGCGCCCGCGCTTGGCCATGCGGTCCGCCAGGCGACCGCCGAAGACGATGCCGAGGCAACCGAACACCGCGACGATGCTGCCGTAGACCACGCCCACATGGCCGGCATCCCAGCCGTAGGTGCGGATGAAGAAGGTGGGGATCCACGCCGCGCTGCCGTAGCCGGCGAAGGCCAGCCCGGCGAAGCCGAAGTTGTGGCAGAGCACGGTGCGGCGGTTGGCGCGGATGTAGCGCCCCACTTCCGCGAAGGGCACCGCGACACCGGCCCCGACGCCGCGCCGGGCCGGCTCGCGCACCGCCAGCATGAGCAGGGTGAAGAGCACGCCGGCACCGCCGAGGATGAGGAAGATCAGCTGCCAGGGGCGCACGTCGCCCAGCAGCGGCAGGTGCACGTCGCCCTGGGCCGAGGCGAACTTGATCACCAGCCCGCCCAGCAGGAAGGCCAGTCCGGAGCCGAGGTAGACGCCCATGGAATAGACGCTGATGGCGGTGGCGCGGCGCTCCTGGGGGAAGCTGTCGGCGATCAGCGAATAGGCCGCCGGCGACAGCGCCGCCTCGCCCACCCCCACGCCGATGCGGCAGACGAGGAACTGCCAGTACAGCTTGGCCATGCCGCAGGCGGCGGTGGCGGCACTCCAGAACAGCACGCCGATGGCGATCAGCCCGCGGCGGCTGCGGGTATCGGCCAGGCGCCCGAGGGGGATGCCGCAGACGGTGTAGAACAGCGCGAAGGACAGGCCCATCAACAGGCTCATCTGCGTGTCGCTGATGACCAGGTCGCGGCGGATGGGCTCCACCAGCAGGTTGAGGATCTGCCGATCGATGAATGACAGCACGTAGGCCACCATCAGGATGGCGACGGTGGTCCAGGCTCGCAGGCCCGAGGGATAGCCATTGTTGTTGTTCTGCATGGGCTCTCCTCGGCGCCGCCGGTGCGGCGCACGACGGTGGAAGGAGCGCCCAGCTTAGGTGCAGACGAGCTGGGGCAGCGGCCTTATAGGCCAGGCGAATGCCCGGGCTATCCCCGGGCTGATGCTCAGAGCAGGCGCTGGGCCTTGCCGGAAAGGCTGGCCAGGGCCTGGGCCCATTGCGGGTGGTCGTTCATGCAGGGCACCAGCACCAGGTCCTCGCCGCCAGCGGCGATGAACTGCTCGCGCCCGCGATCGCCGATCTCCTCCAGGGTCTCGATGCAGTCGGCGACGAAGGCCGGGCACATCACCAGCAGTTTCTTCACCCCTTGGGCCGCCAGTTCGTCGAGGCGGGTTTCGGTGTAGGGCTCGATCCACTTGGCGCGCCCCAGGCGCGACTGGAAGGACACCGACCACTGCCCCGGCTGCAACCCCAGGCGCGCGGCGAAGCCTTCGCTGGTGCGGTAGCACTGGGCGCGGTAGCAGCGGGCGAGCACCTGGCCCTCGGCACGCTGGCAGCAATCCGCGCCCTTCAGGCAGTGGCTGCCACTGGTGTCGGCCTTGTGCAGGTGACGCTCGGGCAGCCCGTGGTAGCTCATCAAGAGGTGATCGAAGCCCTGCTCCAGGTGCGGGCGAGCGCTGGCCGCCAGGGCATCGAGGTACTCGGGCTGGTCGTAGAAGGGGTCGAGCACCTGCACCTGGAGCTTGAGGCCATGGGCGGCGATGACCCGGCGCGTCTCCTGTTCGACGGTGGTGGTGGTGCTGTCGGCGAACTGCGGGTAGAGCGGTGCCAGCGTCACGCGCCTGACGCCCTGGCGCACCAGCTCCAGCAGGGTGTTTTCGAGGGAGGGCTCGCCGTAGCGCATCGCCAGGGCCACCGGCCCATGGGGCCAGAACGGCCGGGTTGCCTCTTGCAGGCGGCGGCTGAGGGCAACCAGCGGCGAGCCTTCGGGCCACCAGATGGAGGCGTAGGCATGGGCCGACTGCGCCGGGCGCTTGATCAGGATCAGCGAGACCAGCAGGCGGCGCAGCGGCCAGGGCAGGTCGATGACGTAGGGATCCATGAGGAACTGGTTGAGGTAGCGACGCACGTCCTCCACCGAGGTGGACGATGGCGAACCCAGGTTGGCGAGCAGCAGCGCGTGATCAGTCATGCAACGTCCTTAGGCCTCAGCACATCGGCGAGCGCCGTATCCAGATCGGTAAAACGAAAGGTGAATCCCGCCTCCAGCAAACGCGTCGGCAAGGCGCGCTGGCCACCCAGCAGGAGGATCGACATCTCCCCCAGCAACAGGCGCAGGGCGAAAGCCGGGGCCGGCAGAAAGGCCGGCCGACCGAGCGCGCGGCCCAGGCTGCGGGTGAAGTCACGATTACGCGCGGGGTGCGGAGCGCACGCATTATAGGGACCGCTGGCCCCCTCCTGATGCAAAAGAAAATCCATCGCGGCGATTTGATCCTGCAGGTGGATCCACGGCATCCACTGGCGACCGCTGCCCAGGCGCCCGCCCAGGCCGAGGCGGAAGGCCCGGAGCATGTCCCGCAGGAAGCCATCGTGCTCGGCGAGCACCAGGCCGGTGCGCAGCAGCACCACACGGATGCCCAATGCCTCGGCACGTTGCGCGGTTTCCTCCCAGGCGATGCACAGGGCGCTGGCGAAATCGCCGTTGCCGGGAGCCGAATCCTCGCGCACCTCGCGCTCGCCGGCATCGCCATACCAGCCCACCGCCGAGCCGGACAACAGCAGCGCCGGGCGTTGCTCGCGGGTCTCGAGCCAGGCCAGCAGGCGCTCGGTGAAGGCGACCCGGCTGTCGAGGATCTTCGCCTTGCGGGCGCGGGTCCAGAGCCCTCCGGCCACCGGCTCGCCGGCCATGTTGACCAGGGCGTCCAACGGGCCGTCGCCATAGTCATGGACACTGCCGATGGCCCGCACCGCGGGCCCGCAGAGCCCGGCCACCCGCTGCGGCGTGCGGCTGAGCACGGTGACCTGGTGGCCCTGCCCGCTCCACAGCCGGCAGAGCTCGCGACCGATCAGGCCAGTACCGCCGGTCAGCAATATGTGCATGGCATCCTCCTCGCATGGTGCTAAGTGGAGATATCGCCCTAGTCTGAATCAAGACAGGGCACGGGTTGAGTCCGCCATGGTCACACCTTTATGAGCGGCACTCGAATTGGAACCGATAGCCCTGTACAACGCAACAAAAGTGTATAGGTTTATCGAACACCTGATCAGCAGTCGCCACAGCACAAGGTAAAGAGGTAACCATGAGCACTCCCATCGCCATCATCGGAACCGGCCTCGCGGGCCTTTCCGCCGCCCAGGCGCTGCATGCCGCCGGGCACGCCGTGCAGCTCTTCGACAAGAGCCGCGGCAGTGGCGGTCGTATGGCCAGCAAGCGCAGCGACGCCGGTTCGCTCGACCTCGGCGCGCAGTATTTCACCGCCCGCGACCGCCGCTTCACCGAAGTCGTCCAGCAATGGCGCGACCGCGGCTGGGTCGCCGAATGGACGCCCACCCTGTACAACTTCCGCAACGGCGGCCTGACGCCCTCGCCGGACGAGCAGGTGCGCTGGGTCGGCACGCCGCGCATGAGCGCCATCACCCGCGCCCTGCTCGGCGCCTTGCCGGTCAACTTCGCCTGCCGCATCACCGAGGTCTTCCGTGGCGAGCAGCACTGGGGCCTGCAGGATGCCGAGGGGCAGAGCCACGGGCCCTTCAGCCACGTCATCATCGCCACTCCCGCGCCCCAGGCCACGGCCCTGCTGGCAGCGGCCCCCAAGCTCGCCGGCGCCGCCGCCAGCGTCGCCATGGAGCCCACCTGGGCCGTCGCGCTGGCCTTCGAGCGGCCGCTGGATACCCCGGTTGAAGGCTGCTTCGTCCAGGACAGCCCGCTGGACTGGCTGGCCCGCAACCGCACCAAGCCCGGCCGCGAGACCACTCTCGACACCTGGGTGCTGCACGCCAGCAGCACGTGGAGCAAGCAGCACCTGGACCTGCCCAAGGAGGCGGTGATCGAGGAGCTGCATGGCGCGTTCGCCGAACTCATCGGCTGCGCAGTGCCGGCCCCCGTGTTCAGCCTGGCCCACCGCTGGCTCTATGCACGGCCGGCCCAGGGCCACGAATGGGGCGCACTGGCCGATGCCGACCTGGGCCTCTATGCCTGTGGCGACTGGTGCAGTTCCGGCCGTGTCGAAGGTGCCTGGCTGAGCGGGCAGGAAGCGGCCCGGCGCCTGATCGAACATCTCGGTAGGTAGCAGCACGCGCCAGGCCGACCGCCTGCGGAGCCTGGCGCACATCCCCCTTCCCAGCCCCTCCCCCGGCCATAGCTGGCTCCGATCCCTCACAAAAAACCTGTACAAGACATTTGACTTGTACAACCACATGCCTAAGATGGAATTACCTGTACAGAAATATCGTTTTGTACAAGAAAAAATCCGAGGCCATTCTCATGTCACAGGACGCCCCTGCACACCCCAAGCCCAGGCTCGGTATCAGCGCCTGCCTGCTCGGCGAGCCGGTGCGCTTCAATGGCGGCCATAAGGAGTCCCGCCTGTGCAGCCGCATCCTGGCCCGCTATTTCGACTTCGTGCCGGTCTGCCCGGAGGTCGCCATCGGCCTGGGCACCCCGCGCGAGGCCATTCGTCTGGTGGGCGATCCGACGATGCCGCGCGCCGTCAACCGCGACGGCTCCCGTGACCTGAGCGAGCCGCTGACCGCCTACGGTGAACGCATGGCCGGGGAACTGGACGACCTGTGCGGCTACATCTTCATGCAGAAGTCCCCCTCCTGCGGGCTGCACCGCGTGAAGGTGTACCAGGCCAATGGCATCCCCGCCGAGGAAGGCGGGCGCGGCCTGTTCACCGATGCGTTCTGCAAGCGCCACCCGGAGCTGCCGGTGGAAGAGGAAGGCCGCCTCTGCGACCCGGTGCTGCGGGAGAACTTCCTCACTCGCGTATTCGCCTGCGCGCGCTGGCGGGCACTCTGCGCCAGCGGCCTGACCCGTCGCGGCATCCTCGAATTCCATGCCCGCTACAAGTACCAGCTGATGGCCCACGACCCGCAGCAGTACCGCGCCCTCGGCCGCCTGCTGGGCGATATCGGCAAGCACGCGCCGGAGGAATTCGGCCCGCCCTACTTCCGCCAGCTCATGGCTGCCCTGGCCCGCTGCGCCACCCGGGGCACCCACAGCAACGTGCTGCAGCACATCAGCGGCTACCTGAAGGGCAGCCTGGGCCGGGACGAGAAGGCCGAGATGCAGCGCCTGATTGAGCAGTACCGCAACGGCATCGTGCCGCTGGTGGTGCCGCTGACCCTGCTCAAGCATCACTTCGCCCGCCATCCGGATCCCTACATCGCGCAGCAGGCCTACCTGCAGCCGCACCCCGAAGACCTCAGCCTGCGCAACGCCATCTAGCCATGGACGAACACGAAGACACCCCACTCGACGGCGATTTCCAGGAAGCCCTGGCCCGCGGCCTGCTGCCCATCCGCGACGTATCGCGACTCACCGGCGTCAACCCGGTGACCCTGCGCGCCTGGGAGCGCCGCTACGGCCTGGTGCTGCCCCAGCGCACCGCCAAGGGCCACCGCCTCTATGCGCCCGAGCACGTGGCGCGCATCCGCGCGGTGCTCACCTGGCTCGACCGCGGCGTCCCCGTGGGCCAGGTGAAAGGCCTGCTGCGTGGTGGCCAGCATGCCGCCCTGGCCCCCTCGTCACTGTGGGACGAGCAGCGCCACCAGCTGCTGGAAGCCATCGCCGCCCTGGCCGAACGGCGCCTCGACGAACGCTTCAACGCAGCGCTGTCGATCTACCCGCCGCTCACCCTCTGCCTGCAGTTGCTGCTGCCCTTGCTCGAGACGCTGGAAGAGCGCTGGCGCGATGCCTACGGCGCGCGCCTGGAGCGGGTGTTCTTCAACGCCTGGCTGCGCAGCAAGCTGGGGGCCCGCATCTACCACAACAACCGCCAGCATGGCGGTGCCCCGCTGCTGCTGCTGAACCCCTGCGAACACCCCATGGCGCCCGGCCTGTGGCTGAGCGCCTGGCTGGCGAGCAACGCCGGTTGCGCCGTGGAGGTACTGGAATGGCCGATACCACCGGCCGAGCTGCCCCTGGCCATCGCCCGCATCGAACCCCGCGCCCTGCTGCTCTATGCCGAGCAGGCCCTGAACGGCACGAGCCTGGCACGCCTGCTGGCCGACCCCGGTTGCCCGCTGGTGCTGGCCGGGCCCGCCGTGCACATCCATCAGCGCGAGCTGGAGGAGCTGGCCAGCCAGGGCATCCGCCCCCATCTCGCCGACGACCCGGTCGCGGCCCTGCAAACCCTGACCAGCCTCGGACTGCTGGGCAGGCATGAGGATCTTCCATGCGCCAATTGATGTGGTTCCGTTGCGACCTTCGCGTCCAGGACAACACCGCCTTGTCCGCCGCGATGGCAGCCGGGCCGACCCTCGCTCTCTACCTGATCACGCCCGGGCAGTGGCTGGAACACGACGACGCCCCCGCCAAGGTGGACTTCTGGTTGCGCAACCTCGTCGCGCTCCAGGCCGAGCTGGCACGCCTCAACGTGCCGTTGCTGGTGCGCCACGCCGAGCACTGGGACCAGGCCGCGGAAGCCGTCGCCCGCCTCTGTCATGAACACCAGGTCGGCGCCGTCCACGTCAACGAGGAGTACGGCATCCACGAGAGCGCCCGCGACGCCGCGGTGAAGGCCCGGCTGCAGGCGGACGACGTGCGCCTGCGCAGCCACCTCGACCAGCTGCTGTTCAAGCCCGGCAGCGTGCTGACCAAGAGCGACGGCTACTTCCAGGTCTTCAGCCAGTTCCGCAAGGTCTGCTATGCACGGCTGCACGCCGCCCTGCCCGCCTGTGCGCCGGCGCCCGCCGTGCAGGCCCCGCTGGAGATCAAGAGCGACGCTATCCCCGCATCGGTCCAGGGCTTCGCCACCCCGGCCACCCCACTGCAGGCACTCTGGCCGGCCGGCGAGGCACATGCCCTCCAGCGCCTCGAAGCCTTCGCCGACCAGCAGATCGAGCACTACCAGGACGAACGTGACTTCCCCGCCCGCCCCGGCACCAGCCAGCTGTCGCCCTACCTCGCCGCAGGCGTGGTGTCGCCGCGCCAATGCCTGCATGCCGCGCTGCGCAGCAGCCAGGGCGAGTTCGACTCGGGCAACGCCGGCGCCGTCACCTGGATCAACGAGCTGCTCTGGCGCGAGTTCTACAAGCACATCCTGGTGGGCTACCCGCGCGTCAGCCGGCATCGTGCCTTCCGCCCCGAAACCGAGGCGCTGCGCTGGCGCGACGCGCCGGAGGAGCTGCACGCCTGGCAGCAGGGGCGTACCGGCATCCCCATCGTCGACGCGGCGATGCGCCAGTTGCTCGCCACCGGCTGGATGCACAACCGCCTGCGCATGGTGGTGGCCATGTTCCTCACCAAGAACCTGCTGATCGACTGGCGCGAGGGCGAGCGCTGGTTCATGCGCCACCTGATCGACGGCGACCTGGCCGCCAACAATGGCGGCTGGCAGTGGAGCGCCTCCACCGGCACCGACGCGGCGCCCTACTTCCGCATCTTCAACCCGGTCAGCCAGTCCCAGCGCTTCGACCCGCAAGGCGTGTTCATCCGCCAATGGGTGCCGGAGCTGGCCGGCCTGGACGCCAGGGACATCCACGACCCGGCCGCCCGTGGCGGGCTGTTCCTGCCGGCAGGTTATCCACAGCCCATGGTCGACCTCTCCTCCAGCCGCGACCGTGCCATCGCCGCCTTCCGCAACCTGCCCAAGGTGGCCGCATGAGCACCTTCCTGCACCGCTTCGCCGAGGACTTCGCCCGCCTGGATCGCGACAACCTCGCGCTGCTCGACACGCTGTACAGCGAGGACGCGCAGTTCACCGACCCGCTGCACCATGTCGAAGGCCTGCCCGCCATCCGCCAGTACTTCGCCGGGCTCTACGAGAACGTCAGCGACCTGAGTTTCCGCTTCCATGGCCACGACCCGGTCGGCGAGGGCGAGGGCTACCTGCGCTGGACCATGACCTACCGCCACCCGCGCCTGGACGGAGGTCGCCCAATCACGGTCGAGGGCTGCTCGCACCTGCGCTGGGGCGAACGGGTGCATTATCACCGCGACTACTTCGATGCCGGCGCGCTGCTCTACGAGCATGTGCCGCTGCTGCGCGGAGCCATCGCACTGCTCAAGAGGCGACTGGGATGAACGGGACCCGACGCATCTGGCTGACCGGCGCCAGCAGCGGCATCGGCGCCGAGCTGGCCGAACTGCTGCTGCGCGATGGCCATCGGCTCGCCCTCAGCGCGCGTCGCAGCGGCCCGCTCGAAGCGCTACGGCAACGCTTTCCCGAGCAGGTGCTGCTGGTGCCGGGCGACCTGACCGACGCCGCCCAGGTCACCGCCATGGGCGAGCGCATCGCCCAGCACTGGGGCGCGCTGGACAGCGCCATCCTCAACGCCGGCACCTGCGAATACCTGGAAGCCGGGCAGTTCGACGCCGACCTGGTCGAGCGCGTGGTAGCGGCCAACCTGCTCGCTCCGGCACGTTGCATCGAGGCCGCCCTGCCGCTGCTGCGCAAGGGCCAGCGGCCGCATCTGGTCGGCGTGGTCAGCGCAGTCACCCACTTCGCCCTGCCTCGTGCCGAAGCCTATGGCGCCTCCAAGGCCGGCCTGCGCTATCTGCTGGAATCGCTGCGCGTGGACCTGGCCCATGAAGGCCTCGACGTCACCCTGGTCAGCCCCGGCTTCGTCGACACGCCACTGACCCAGCGCAACGACTTCCCCATGCCCATGCGCTGGTCGACGCAACGCGCCGCGCACCACATCGTCCGGCGGCTCGAGCAGCGGCCGCTGGAAATCGCCTTCCCGGGCCCCTTCATCCTCGCCCTGCGCCTGCTCGCCCGGCTGCCGGCGCGGATGCGCCTGGCCCTGGGCCGACGCCTGGCCCGTAACGGAGCTCCCCAATGAAAGTCGCCATCATCGGCAGCGGCATTTCCGGCCTCACCTGCGCCTGGTTGCTGGCCCGCCAGCACGACATCCAGCTGTTCGAAGCCAGCGACTGGATCGGCGGCCACACCCACACGGTGGACGTGCACCTGCACGGGCGTGACTACGCCGTGGACACCGGCTTCATCGTCTTCAACGACTGGACCTACCCCAACTTCATCCGCCTGATGGAGCGCCTGGGCGTGGCCAGCCAACCCACCGAGATGAGCTTCTCGGTGCACGACCCGGCCAGCGGCCTGG
Source organism: Pseudomonas sp. Pc102 (assembly GCF_018408275.1). NCBI lineage: Bacteria > Pseudomonadati > Pseudomonadota > Gammaproteobacteria > Pseudomonadales > Pseudomonadaceae > Pseudomonas > Pseudomonas sp. Pc102. Next base: position 5,562,800 of record NZ_AP021905.1, read on the forward strand.
AGTACAACGGCAACAACCTCAACAGCCTCTTCGCCCAGCGGCGCAACCTGCTCTCGCCGGGCTTCTGGGGCATGCTGCGGGAGATCCTGCGCTTCAACCACGACGCCCAGGCGGACCTCGACGCGGGCCGCATCAACCCCGCCATCACCCTCGGCGACTACCTGCGCCTGGGCGGTTATGGCGAGCGCTTCCGCGATCACTACCTGGTGCCGATGGGTGCGGCGATCTGGTCCATGCCGCTGGAAGACATGCTGGCCTTCCCGCTGCAGTTCTTCGTGCGCTTCTTCAAGAACCACGGCCTGCTCTCGGTCAACGACCGCCCGCAATGGCGGGTCATCAGCGGGGGCTCGCGCAGCTACGTGGCGCCACTGACGGCCAGCTTCGCCGACCGCATCCGCCTGTCCTGCCCGGTGACCTGGGTCGAGCGCGACGCCGAGGGCGTGACCCTGCACAGCGCCGCCGGCAGCGAGCGCTTCGACAAGGTGGTATTCGCCTGCCACAGCGACCAGGCAGTGGCCCTGCTGGCCCAGCCGAGCGCAACCGAGGCCGAGGTGCTGGGCGCCCTGCCCTACGCCGACAACGAGGTGGTGCTGCACACCGACACGCGCCTGCTGCCGCGCCGGCCACTGGCCTGGGCCAGCTGGAACTACCGCCTGGGCGGCCCCCGCCAGCGCCCGGCGGCCGTGACCTACAACATGAACATCCTCCAGGGCATCCAGGCGCCGGAGACCTTCTGCGTCAGCCTCAACCAGGGCGAGGCCATCGACCCCGCGCGCGTCCTCGCCCGCTTCAGCTACGCCCATCCGCAGTTCAGCCTCGAGGGCGTCCGCGCCCAGGCGCGCTGGGAGGAGATCAACGCCAAGCAGCACAGCTACTTCTGCGGTGCCTACTGGGGCAACGGCTTCCACGAGGATGGCGTGGTCAGCGCCCTGCGCGTGGCCCGCGAGTTCGGGGAGTCCCTGTGAACAGCGCCCTCTACAGCGGCTGGGTCAGGCACCGGCGGCACACGCCCCGGGCCCACGCCTTCCGCTACCGCATCGGCCTGCTGTACCTGGACCTGGACGAGCAGGAACAGGTGCTCGGCCTCTCTCCGCTCGCCGGACCGGGGCGCTTCGCGCCCTTCGCCTTTCGCGAGCGCGACTTCCTGCCGCAGTTCACCCGCACCGGCATGCGCCTCGCCGAGGCCGTGCGCCAGCGGGTCGGCGAGGCCCTGGGGCGGCGCCCCGAAGGCGCCATCCGCCTGCTGGCCCAGGCGCGCAGTTGGGGGCTGGCCTTCAACCCGGCGGCCTTCTTCTACTGCCATGACGCCGAGGGGCGGCTGATGGCGATCCTCTGCGAGGTCACCAATACGCCCTGGCGCGAGCGTTACCACTACGTGGTGCCGGCGGAGGGCGAGGGGCACCAGCGGGTGCGGGTCGACAAGGCCTTCCATGTCTCGCCCTTCCTGCCCCGCGAGCTGGAGTACCGCATGGCCTTCAGCCCGGTGGGCCAGCGCCTGGCGGTGCACATGGAGGACTGGCAGGGCGACACCAGGCTGTTCGATGCGACCCTCGACCTGGAACGCTGCGAGCTCGACCGCGCCAGCCTGCACCGCTACCTCGCGACTTTTCCCTGGATGACGGCCAAGACCGTCCTGGGCATCTACTGGCAGGCCCTGCGCCTGCTGATCAAACGCCTGCCACTGTTCTCCCACCAGGCGGCGGACGGCGCCTACCGCGTCGCCACCATGCATTCGAAGGAGCGTATCCATGAAGAGCCCTAGCCTCGGCGCCAAGCCGGGCCTGTTCAGCAATACCGGCCTGGCCGGCGGTCTGTTGCGCCGACTGGTAATGGCCCAGCTGGAGCGTCTGCGCCATGGCCAGCTGACGATCCTGGAAGACGGCGAGGAGCGGGTCTACGGCGACACCCAGGCCGAACTCCGGGCGCGTATCGAGGTGCAGGACCCGGCTGTCTGGCCGCTGGTGGCGAGCAATGGCTCCATCGGCTCGGGCGAGGCGTACATCCATGGCTACTGGACGACGCCGGATCTCACCGCAGTGATCCGCGTGTTCGTCGCCAACCTCGACGTACTCGACAGCATGGAGCGCGGCCTCGCGTCGCTGGGGCGACCGCTGGTGCAGGGCCTGCACTGGCTCAACCGCAACACCCGGGCCGGCTCACGGCGCAATATCGCCGCCCACTACGACCTGGGCAACGACCTGTTCGAGCAGATGCTCGACCCGACCATGATGTATTCCGCCGCGCAGTTCGCCAGCCCCGATCAGGGCCTGGAGCAGGCCCAGCTGAACAAGCTCGCGCGCATCTGCCGCAAGCTCGAACTCAAGCCCGACGACCACCTGCTGGAGATCGGCACCGGCTGGGGCAGCATGGCGCTCTACGCCGCCACCCACCATGGCTGCCGGGTGACCACCACCACGCTGTCCCGCGAGCAGTACGAATACACTCGCCGGCGCATCGAGGAACAGGGCCTGCAGTCGCGGGTCACCGTACTGCTGCAGGACTACCGCGACCTCGACGGGCGCTTCGACAAGCTGGTCTCGATCGAGATGGTCGAAGCCGTGGGCCATCGCTTCCTGCCCACCTACTTCAGCCAGTGCGCGCGCCTGCTGGAAGACGACGGGCTGATGCTGCTGCAGGCCATCACCATGCGCGACCAGCGCTACGAGCAGGCCCGGCGCAGCGTCGACTTCATCCAGCGCTACATCTTCCCCGGCGGCGCCCTGCCCTCGGTGCAGAAGATGCTGGAGGTGATCACCCGCGACAGCGACATGAACCTGCTGCACATGGAGGACTTCGGCCTGCACTACGCGCGCACCCTGCGCCACTGGCACGACAACCTGCGCGTGGCGCGGGGCCGCCTGGAACAGCTGGGCTACGACGAGACCTTCTACCGGCTCTGGGAGTTCTACCTGTGCTACTGCGAGGGCGGCTTCCTGGAGCGCGCCATCGGCACCGCCCAGTTGCTGCTCGCCAAGCCCGGCGCCCGTCCCTCGCCGCTGCTCGGCCAATTGGATGCCTAGGCGCCTGGCCAATGCGGTGCTGTTCCAGGTGGGCTGGTTCGCCTGCCTGTTCGCTGCCGACCAGCCGCTCCTGCTGCTGGTGGCGCCGGCGCTCCTGGTGCTGCATTTCCTCTGTATAGGCAGCTGGGCTGCGGACGGCCGCTTGGTAATCGCGGTGGCGTTGCTCGGCAGCCTGCTGGACTGCCTGCTGCTCAACCTGGGGCTCTTCGACTTCGGCCATGGCGGGCGCCTGATCCCGCCCTGGCTGGCGCTGCTCTGGGCGCTGCTGGGCACCACGCTGAACCACTGCCTGGCCTGGACCGCGCGCCCCTGGTGGCTCGCCGCCCTGCTGGGCGCCATCGCCGGGCCCTTGTCGTACCTGGCCGGCGCTCGCCTGGCGGGGGTCGGCCTGCCGTTCGGCACCCTGCCCAGCCTGCTGGCGCTGGCCCTGATCTGGGCGGCGCTGCTGCCGTTGTTGCACCGCCTGGCGTGGCGACTGGGGCGACCCGCGCCGGGCAACTGATCGGTCCGGCCCCCATGGCGGACGCCTTTGCCGTAGACTGCGCGCCCATGAATTCCTCGCACATCCCCCTCAGGCAATTGCCTGCCACCCCCGCGGTCACCTGCTCCACCTGCGCCGCCTGCTGCTGCCAGCTGGAAGTGATGCTGATCACCGACACCGGCGTGCCCGAGCGCTTCATCGAGACGGATGAGTGGGGCGGCGACGTCATGGCGCGCCTGGACGACGGCTGGTGCGCCGCGCTGGACCGCGACACCATGCTTTGCAGCATCTACGAGAACCGCCCGCTGATCTGTCGCGAATTCGAGATGGGCGAGGCCGATTGCCTGGAAGAACGCCGGGGCATCGACAGCGCCTACGGGCGCGCGGTCTGACCGGTACCTGGCACCCGGAAGGGTCCCGGGCTGAAGCCCGGGCTACGCAAATGACGCGAAAGCGACAGGGCGTCGAGACCGCATCGCGAATGAATTCGCTCCCACAAACATCGCTCCTGGCACCGCTGGGCGAATGAATTCGCCCCTACGGAAATGCCACCCGGCGATTTATCCACAGGCATAAAAAACCGGGCGCCAGGCCCGGTTCTTCGTGTCGCTCGCGCTTAGAAGGAAACGCGGTAGTGCAGGCTGTAGGCCTCTACCCCATCGTTCGGCTGCTTGATGCCGGCGTTGGAATAGTGAATGGCACGGATGCCGACTTCCTGGTTGCTGAAACGCAGACCGGCGCCGATGCGGTCTTCGAACTGGAAGGAAGAGCCCAGCTCGTTGTTTTCCAGCTCGGTGTTGGCGAACAGAGCAACACCGATACCAGCCTCGACGTAGGGCTTCACGGTTTCGCCGGCGAACTCGTAGACGAAGACCGGAGCGAACGAAATGCTGTGGTTGCTGGAGGTCTCGTCACCATCCCAGTAGGTGTAGCCGGCATCCCAGTAACCGGTCAGGCGACCCACGTCGGTCTGGAACCAGCTGCTGGAGAAATCGAACTGGGTAGCGAGGCGATAGACCATGGTCGATTCGCCGGTCTGACCAACATCGAGAGAAACATCCGCCGCCTGCGCCGCAACACCTTGCCCCACGCAAATGGCCGCGATCGCGGCCATAGAGAACAGTTTCTTCATGGAAACTTCCTTATTCAGACTTAATCGACAGGTTCAAAACGTACGATTTGTAGCGATTATAGATACGTTTGGACTAAGAGAAAGATGGCTGCCGGCAAGTTCAAGGTTTTTTTACAAGCCGAGATTTGCCACGCAAACAGCCTCTTCACCCCACAGTTTCGGCAGCACATTCTGCAGCGCCGAAGGCTCGCCACTGCTCCAGAAACGGCAAGGTTGCACCGGTCCGCAAGCCAGCAGGTCACGGGCTTCGAGCAGCCGTTGCAGCTGCCTCGCCACGGCCGCGCCGGTGTCCACCAGGCGCACCGACTCGGGGACCATCCCGACCAGCAATGGGCGCAGGAAGGGGTAATGGGTACAGCCGAGGATCAGCGTATCGCACCCTTCCGCCAGCAGCGGCTGCACGTAGCTCCAGAGCAGCGCGCGGGTCGCCTCTCCATCCAGTTCACCCGCCTCGATGCGCTCCACCAGGCCCGGGCAGGGCTGGGTGACCACGCGCACGTCATTGGCGAAGCGATCGAGCAGGGCGGCGAACTTGGCGCTCTTGAGGGTGCCGGTGGTGGCCAGCACGCCGACCACGCCGGAACGGGTGGCGGCGGCGGCGGGCTTTACCGCCGGCTCCATGCCGACGATGGGCAGCTGTGGATAACGCTCCCGCAGGTCCGCGACCGCCGCCACGGTGGCGGTGTTGCACGCCAGCACCAGGGCCTTGGCGCCCTGCTCCAGCAGGAAGCGGGTGATCGCCAGGCTGCGCTCGCGGATGAACTCCTGGCTCTTCTCGCCGTAGGGGATATGGCCACTGTCGGCCACGTACATCAGAGATTCGCTCGGCAGCAACGCGCGGATTTCGCGCAGCACCGACAGGCCGCCGACGCCGGAGTCGAAGACGCCGACGGGAGCCTGGTCAGGCATGCGCGTTCCCGCAGACGCTGCAGCCCGGGTCGCGCTTGACCCGCAGTTCGCGGAAGCGGCCACCGAGGGCGTCCACCAGCAGCAGGCGGCCGACCAGGGGCTCACCGAAACCGGCCAGCAGCTTGAGCGCTTCGAGGGCCTGCAGGCTGCCGACCAGCCCCACCAGCGGGCCGACCACACCGGCTTCGCTGCAGGTCAGCTCGGCTTCGCTGCCATGGCCGTAGAGGCAGTGGTAGCAGGGGCTGTCGTCGCGGCGCGGGTCGAACACCGAGAGCTGGCCTTCGAGGCGGATCGCAGCGCCGGACACCAGCGGCTTGCGCGCGGCCACGCAGGCGGCGTTGACCGCCTCGCGAGTGCCGAAGTTGTCGGTGCAGTCGAGCACCAGGTCCACGGCCGCGACGGCCTTGGCCAGGGAGTCGACGTCCAGCGCGGCGCGGTGCGGCACCAGGCGCACCTCGGGGTTGAGCGCGGCGAGGCGGGCCATGGCCGAGTCGACCTTGGGCAGCCCGACGCCGTGGCTGTCGTGGATGATCTGGCGCTGCAGGTTGGTCAGGTCGACGCTGTCGAAATCCGCCAGGTGCAGTTCGCCGACGCCAGCGGCAGCCAGGTAGAGGGCGACGGGCGAGCCGAGGCCGCCGACGCCGACTATCAGTACGCGAGCCGCCTTCAGGCGCAGCTGGCCGTCGACGTCGATCTGCGGCAGGAGGATCTGCCGGCTGTAACGCAGGAGTTCTTCGTCGCTCAGCATGGCAGCCGCCCCAGGCTGATGCGCTCGTGGCCGCCGAGGTCGCGGCGGCTTTCCACCGCCTCGAAGCCCTGGCGGGCCAGCAGTTCGCGCACGGCGGCGGCCTGGTCGTAGCCGTGCTCCAGCAGCAGCCAGCCACCGGCATTCAGGTGAGCGGGGGCCTCGCTGACGATCAGGCGGATGTCGTCCAGCCCGTCGGCGCCGGAGACCAGGGCGCTGGAGGGTTCGAAGCGCACATCGCCCTCGTCCAGGTGCGGGTCGCGGGCGGCGATGTAGGGCGGGTTGCTGACGATGAGGTCGAAGCGCTCGGCGCCCAGGGTGGAGAACCAGTGGCTCTCGCGGAATTCGACGTTGTCCAGCTGGAGCCGCACGCGGTTGCGTTCGGCCAGGGCCACGGCGTCGTCGATACGGTCGACGCCGATCAGGCGCCAGAGCGGGCGCTCGCAGGCCAGCGCCAGGACGATGGCACCGCTGCCGGTGCCGAGGTCGAGCACGCGGGCGGGGGCCGCCGGCACCAGGGCCAGGGAGGTTTCCACCAGCAACTCGGTGTCGGGACGAGGGATCAGGGTGTGCGGGGCGACTTCCAGGTCCAGGCTCCAGAAGCCCTGGCGACCGAGGATATAGGCGACCGGCTCGCCGTTGCGGCGGCGCGCAAGGTAGCTCGCGTAGAGCTCGGCAGCCTCACCGCTGACCACGCGCTCGGGCCAGGTGTGGAGGAAGCTGCGCGGCTTGCCCAGGGCGGCGGCGAGCAGCAGCTCGGCGTCCAGGCGGGCGCTTGGCGAGTCCGGCAGGCGGGCCTCGCTGAGCAGGCTGGCGATGATGGTCACGTCAGTCCCCCAGGGCGGCCAACTGGTCGGCCTGGTATTCGGCGAGCAGCGGTTCGATGACCGACTCGACACTGCCGGCGAGTACGTCGTCCAGCGCGTAGAGGGTCAGGTTGATGCGGTGATCGGTGACCCGGCCCTGTGGATAGTTGTAGGTGCGGATGCGCTCGGAACGATCCCCGGAGCCCACCAGCAGCTTGCGGGTCTCGGAGATTTCCTTGTGGGCGGCGGCTTCCTGCTGGTCGTTCAGCTTGGCCGCGAGCCAGGCCATGGCCTTGGCGCGGTTCTTGTGCTGGGAGCGCTCTTCCTGGCACTCGACCACGATCCCGCTGGGGATGTGGGTGATGCGCACGGCGGAGTCGGTCTTGTTCACGTGCTGGCCGCCGGCGCCGGAGGAGCGGTAGGTGTCGATGCGCAGGTCCGCCGGGTTGATCTCGATGGCGGCCTGTTCGTCCGGCTCGGGGAGCACGGCGACGGTGCAGGCGGAGGTGTGGATGCGGCCCTGGGATTCGGTTTCCGGCACCCGCTGCACGCGGTGCGCACCGGACTCGAACTTGAGCTTGGCGTAGACGTTGTCACCCTCGACGCGGGCGATCACCTCTTTATAGCCGCCGTGCTCGCCCTCGTTCTCGGAGAGGATCTCCACCCGCCAGCCCTGGCGCTCGGCGTAGCGCGAGTACATGCGGAACAGGTCGCCGGAGAAGATCGCCGCCTCGTCGCCACCGGTGCCGGCGCGGATCTCGAGGAACACGTTGCGGCCGTCGTTGGGGTCCTTGGGCAGCAGCATGCGCTGCAGGCGGGCCTCCAGTTCGACCAGTTGCTCGCGGGCCTGGGCGACTTCTTCTTCGGCCATCTCGCGCAGGTCCGGGTCGCTGTCCTTGAGCAGCGCCTGGGCGCCTTCGAGATCGGACTGCACCTTGCGGAACTCGCGGAAGGCGAGGATGACCGGCTCGACCTCGGCGTATTCCTTGGAATAGGCGCGGAACTTGGCCTGGTCGCTGATGACTTCGCCATCGCCGAGCAGGGCCGTGAGTTCCTCGAAACGGTCCTGGAGGATGTCGAGCTTCTTGAGCAGTGACGCTTTCATTGGGCTTGCTTGTCCGTGCCCTCGTCGAGGGCGAAGAGTTCCTGGGCCACGGCGAGCGCATCGAAGCGGCCGTCGGCAGAGAGTTTTTTCAGCTGCACGCTGGGCGCGTGCAGCAGCTTGTTGGTGAGGCCACGGGCGAGCTGGGCCATGACGTCCTCGGCGGAGCTGCCGTTGGCCAGCATGCGCTGCGCCTTGGCCAGCTCCTCGTCCCGGGTGCGCTCGGCCTGCTGGCGGTAGGCGCGCAGCACGTCCACCGCAGCCAGCTCGCGCAGGCGCTGCATGAACTCCTGCACGCCGCTGCCGACCAGCTCCTCGGCGGCCTGGGCGGCGCCCTGGCGGCTCTTGAGGTTCTCGGCGACCACTTCGTGGAGGTCGTCAACGGTGTAGAGGTAGACGTCGTCCAGTTCGCCGACCTCGGGCTCGATGTCGCGGGGGACGGCGATGTCGACCATGAAGATCGGCTTGTGCTTGCGCTGCTTCAGCGCGCGCTCGACCGCCCCCTTGCCCAGGATCGGCAGCTGGCTGGCGGTGGAGCTGATGACGATGTCGCTGTTGACCAGCTCGTCGGGGATATCGGCCAGCAACACCGCGTGGGCACCGAACTGCTCGGCGAGCATGCTGGCGCGCTCCAGGGTGCGGTTGGCGACGACGATGCGCTTCACGCCCTGCTCGTGCAGGTGGCGGGCGACCAGGGTGATGGTCTCGCCGGCGCCGATCAGCAGCGCCTGGCTGCGGTGCATGTCGGTGAAGATCTGCTTGGCCAGGCTGACCGCGGCGAACGCCACGGAGACCGGGTTCTCGCCGATCGCGGTATCGGTGCGCACGGTCTTGGCGGTGCTGAAGGTGGCCTGGAACAGGCGCCCCAGCAGCGGGCCGACGGTGCCGGCCTCACGCGCCACGGCGTAGGCGGATTTCATCTGGCCGAGGATCTGCGGCTCGCCGAGGACCATGGAATCGAGCCCCGAGGCGACGCGCATCATGTGGCGGACGGCGGAGTCGTCCTGGTGCACGTAGGCGCAGGCGCGCAGTTCTTCGAGGCTGAGGTTGTGGTAGCCGGCGAGCCAGGCGAGGACCTCGTCGGCGGAAACCTGGTCCTGCTCCAGGTAAAGCTCGCTGCGGTTGCAGGTGGAGAGGATCGCCGCCTCGCGACTGGGGGTGAGGCGACACAGCTGCTGCAGGGCCTCGACCAGTTGCTCGGGGGTAAAAGCCACGCGCTCACGCACATCCACGGACGCGGTTTTGTGGTTGATACCGAGGGCAAGAAAGGCCATGCAGGGTCGCTAACGAAATCAGGAGGCGCGCAATTGTCCTCCTTCGACAGATTGAGAACAACCACCGCTCGCTATTGTCACAATCACCATGAACCCGCCCGACAATGTATCGGCCCTTGCCCCATGGGCTTGCCCAGCCGCTTGTGTCATGATGCTCCGACCGCAGGTTAGTCGCCTTTTCCCCTATGAATAAATCCTTCGCGTTGCTGACCGCCCTCCTGCTCGTCGGCGGTTGCCAGACCCTGGCCCCTTCCTCCCCGGACGGTACGCCGCCGGTGGAAGACACCAGCCAGGCGCCCGAATCCAAGCCGGAAGTCTATGGCTCCTTCAGCCGCGACACCCTGTTCGCCCTGCTCTCGGCCGAAGTGGCCGGGCAGCGCAATCGCTTCGATATCGCCCTCGGCAACTATGTCCAGCAGGCCAATGCGACCCAGGACGCCGGCGTAGCCGAACGCGCCTTCCGCATCGCCGAGTACCTGGGTGCCGACCAGGCCGCGCTGGACACCGCGCTGATCTGGGCGAAGAACGCCCCGGACAACCTCGACGCCCAGCGCGCCGCCGCCGTACAGCTGGCCCGAGGCGGCCGCTACGACGAATCCATGACCTACATGGAGAAGGTGCTACAGGGCCAGGGCGACACCCATTTCGACTTCCTCGCCCTCTCCGCCGCCGAGACCGACCCGGACACCCGCGCCGGCCTGCTGCAGAGCTTCGACCGCCTGCTCGCCAAGTACCCGGACAACAGCCAGCTGGTGTTCGGCAAGGCCGTGCTGCTGCAACAGGACGGCCGCACCGAAGAAGCCCTCGCGCTGCTGGAGGACATCCCTTCCGACGACCAGCAGATCCCGCCGATCCTGCTGCGCGCGCGCCTGCTGCAGAGCCTCGACCGCACCGACGAAGCCCTGCCTCTGCTGCAGAAGGGCATCAAGCAGCACCCGGACGACAAGCGCCTGCGCCTGACCTACGCCCGCCTGCTGGTGGAAGAGAACCGCCTGGACGAGGCCAAGTCCGAGTTCGCCGGCCTGGTGCAGCAGTTCCCCGATGATGACGACCTGCGCTTCTCCCTGGCGCTGGTGTGCATGGAGGGCGAGGCCTGGGACGAAGCCCAGGTCTACCTCGAGGAACTGGTCGACCGGGGCAGCCATGTGGACTCCGCCCACTTCAACCTCGGCCAGGTCTACGAGAAGCGTGGCGACAAGGAAAGTGCGCTGATCGAGTACGGCCTGGTCGGTGCCGGCAACGACTACCTGCCGGCCCAGCTGCGCCAGACCGAGATCCTGCTCGACGCCAACCGTCCCGACGAGGCCGCCGCGCACCTGGACAAGGCTCGCGAGGCCCAGCCCGACTACGCCATCCAGCTGTACCTGATCGAGGCCGAAAGCTTCGCCGAACGCCAGCAGCCTGACCGCTCCTGGAAAGTCATCCACCAGGGCCTGCAGCAATTCCCGGACGACCTCAACCTTCTCTATACGCGCGCGATGCTCGCGGAGAAGCGCGGCGACCTGGCGCAACTGGAGCGCGACCTGCGCTTCATCCTCGAACGCGAGCCGGAAAATGCCATGGCGCTCAATGCCCTCGGCTACACCCTCGCCGATCGCACCACGCGCTACGAAGAAGCACGCCAGTTGGTGGAGCAGGCTCACCAGCTCAAGCCGGATGACCCCGCCATCCTCGACAGCCTCGGCTGGATCAACTTCCGCCTGGGCAACATGGACGAGGCCGAGCGCCTGCTGCGCCAGGCCCTGAAGGAATTCCCCGATCACGAAGTGGCGGCCCACCTGGGCGAAGTGCTCTGGACCCGCGGCAAGCAGAGCGAAGCGCGCGAAGTCTGGTCCGAAGCCCTCAAGACCCAACCCGACAGCCCGATCCTGCGCGGCACCCTGCAGCGCCTGACCGGCTCCGAGACCCTCTGATCCATGCGTCTACGTTCACTGCTAGCCGCCGGCGCGCTGCTCCTGCTCACGGGCTGCGCCGGCCTCACCTCCCACGAGACCGTTGAAGGCCAGGGCGACCCGGCCCAGTGGAAAGCCCACAAGGAACAGGTCGCCGCCCTCGACGGCTGGCAGATCGCCGGCAAGGTCGGCATCCGCGCCCCGCGTGATTCCGGCAGCGGCACACTGTTCTGGCTGCAACGCCGCGACTACTACGACATCCGCCTCTCCGGCCCGCTGGGTCGTGGCGCCGCCCGTCTCACCGGGCACCCGGGCGCCATCACCCTAGAAGTCGCCAACCAGGGGCGCTACGAAGCCGAATCCCCCGAAGCCCTGCTGGAAGAACAGCTGGGCTGGCGCCTGCCGGTTTCCCACCTGCAATGGTGGGTGCGCGGCCTGCCCGCCCCGGACAGCAAGAGCCGGCTGACCCTGGACGGCAAGAGCCACCTGGCGCGCCTGGAGCAGGACGGCTGGCAGGTCCAGTACCTCAGCTACGTGGAGCAGAACGGCTTCACCCTGCCCGAGCGCATCAAGCTCAAGGGCGCCGATCTCGACGTCACCCTGGTGATCAAGGACTGGCAACCGCGCCAGCTCGGCCAGTAGGCACGCCATGCAGGACGCACAGCTGATCCTCCCGGCTCCGGCCAAGCTCAACCTCATGCTGCATATCCTCGGCCGCCGCGCCGATGGCTATCACGAGCTGCAGACCCTGTTCCAGTTCCTCGAACACGGCGACGAACTCGGCTTCGCCCTGCGCCAGGATGGCGAGATCCACCTGCGCACCGACGTGCCCGGCGTGCCCCATGACAGCAACCTGATCGTCCGCGCCGCCAGGCGCCTGCAGCAGGAATCCGGCACCTCCCTCGGCGCCGACATCTGGCTCGACAAGCGCCTGCCCATGGGCGGCGGCATCGGTGGCGGCAGCTCGGACGCCGCGACTACCCTCCTCGGCCTCGACCACCTGTGGCAGACCCACTTGGGCGAGGATCGCCTCGCCGAACTGGGCCTGGCCCTGGGCGCCGATGTACCGGTATTCGTACGCGGGCGCGCCGCCTTCGCCGAGGGCGTCGGCGAGCGCCTGCAGCCGGTCACCCTGCCCGAACCCTGGTTCCTCGTCGCCGTACCGCAAGTCTTTGTCAGCACAGCAGAAGTTTTCACCGATCCCGAGTTGACACGGAATACGCCGCCCATTAATCTTCGCAGCCTTCTTGAGGGGGGCGGTCGTAATGACTGTCAGCCGGTGGTCGAGAAGCGTTACCCGGATGTTCGTAACGCGCTGATCCTGTTGAATAATTTCACAGCAGCTAGACTGACCGGCACTGGAGCTTGTGTGTTTGGGAGCTTCCCAAACAAGGACGATGCTGATAAAGTCGCCCGCCAACTTCCAGCCACTCTGCCGAATTTCGTCGCGCGAGGAAGCAACGTCTCGATGTTGCACCGCAAGCTCGGAATCCTGGCTTGAAAGAAGTGTTGCAAGTCCTCCGGTTATACCGATACAGGGGCGTCGCCAAGCGGTAAGGCAGCAGGTTTTGATCCTGCCATGCGTTGGTTCGAATCCAGCCGCCCCTGCCATAACCCTCCAAGGGTTCGGTACGACAAGGTCTTGCAAAGAAAGTTGAAACAGATAGGGGCGTCGCCAAGCGGTAAGGCAGCAGGTTTTGATCCTGCCATGCGTTGGTTCGAATCCAGCCGCCCCTGCCATACACGAGAAAGCTGTTCAAAAAGCACCCGTGCATTTTGAACAGCTTTTTATTCATCAGGTCCACCCTCAGCCGGCAGGTACTGCGCGTGTCCAAGATGATGGTCTTCACGGGGAACGCCAACCCCGATCTGGCGCGTCGCGTCGTACGTCAATTGCACATCCCCCTCGGTGATGCCTCCGTAGGCAAGTTCTCCGACGGCGAGATCAGCGCTGAAATCAATGAAAACGTTCGCGGTAAGGACGTCTTCCTGATTCAGCCCACGTGCGCGCCCACCAACGACAACCTGATGGAACTGGTGGTGATGGCTGACGCCTTCCGCCGTTCCTCGGCGTCCCGTATCACTGCAGTGATCCCCTACTTCGGCTATGCCCGCCAGGACCGCCGCCCGCGTTCCGCTCGCGTGGCGATCAGCGCGAAGGTAGTGGCCGACATGCTCACCGTGGTCGGCGTCGACCGCGTGCTGACCGTCGACCTGCACGCCGATCAGATCCAGGGCTTCTTCGATATCCCGGTAGATAACATCTACGGCTCCCCCGTTCTGGTGGATGACATCGAAGACCAACGCTTCGACAACCTCATGATCGTCTCCCCGGACATCGGTGGCGTCGTGCGCGCTCGCGCCGTAGCCAAGTCCCTGGGCGTCGATCTGGCGATCATCGACAAGCGTCGTCCCAAGGCCAACCAGTCCGAAGTCATGCACATCATCGGTGATGTGGATGGCCGTACCTGCGTCCTGGTCGACGACATGGTCGATACCGCCGGCACCCTCGGCCACGCCGCCAAGGCCCTGAAGGACCACGGCGCCGCCAAGGTCTACGCCTACTGCACCCACCCGGTGCTGTCGGGCCGTGCCATCGAGAACATTGAAAACTCCGTGCTGGACGAGCTGGTGGTGACCAACACCATCCCCCTGTCCGCCGCGGCACAGGCCTGCTCGCGTATCCGCCAACTGGATATCGCGCCGGTCGTGGCTGAAGCGGTCCGCCGCATCAGCAATGAGGAATCGATCAGCGCGATGTTCCGCTAAGGACATCCCTGACGAAAACGCCCCGCTCCGGCGGGGCTTTTTTGCCTAACCGCCCAAGATGCTGGTCGCAAGCACTCGGGGCGGTTTGGCTATTTTGGAGAAACGTAATGACTGATTTTGCCCTGAATGCCGAAGCGCGTTCCGACCTGGGGAAAGGTGCGAGCCGCCGCCTGCGTCGTAATGCCAACCTGGTTCCCGCCGTGATCTACGGTGGCGAGAAAGCCCCGCAATCCGTAAGCCTGCTGGCCAAAGACCTGGCCAAGCTGCTGGAAAACGAAGCTGCCTTCAGCCACGTGCTGTCCCTGAACGTTTCCGGCAAGACCGAAACCGTTCTGATCAAGGCCCTGCAGCGTCACCCCGCCAAAGGCTTCGTACTGCACGCTGACTTCCAGCGCGTCGTCGCCGGCCAGAAACTGACCGCCCACGTGCCCCTGCACTTCCTGAACGAATCGACCGCCGTTGGCGTGAAGACCGGTGGTGGCGAGATCTCCCACACCATCTCCGAAGTCGAAGTCTCCTGCCTGCCGAAAGACCTGCCGGAGTTCATCGAAGTCGACCTGGCCAAAGTCGAACTGGGCCAGATCGTTCACCTGTCCGACCTCAAACTGCCGAAAGGCGTTGAGCTGGTCGCACTGGCGCACGGCAACGACCTGGCAGTGGCCAACATCCACGCCTCCCGCGTTGTGAAAGACGAAGAAGAAGGCAAAGCCGAGTAATCACTACTCGCCAGCCTGAGGAAGGGCCCCTGTCGTGACTGCCGTACAACTGATCGTCGGCCTGGGTAATCCAGGCCCTGAATACGACCAGACCCGGCATAACGCAGGGGCCCTTTTCGTTGAGCGCGTGGCGGACAGCCAGCGCGTCAACCTCTCCCTCGACAAGAAATACTTCGGCCTCGTTGGCAAGTTCAGCCACCAGGGTCGCGACGTTCGCCTGCTCATCCCCACCACCTACATGAACCGCAGCGGCCAGTCCGTGGCGGCGCTCGCCGGCTTCTTCCGCATCCCGGTCGACGCGATCCTGGTGGCCCACGACGAACTCGACATGCCTCCCGGCGTCGCCAAGCTCAAGCAAGGTGGCGGGCACGGCGGGCACAACGGGCTGCGCGACATCATCGCCCAGCTTGGCAACCAGAACGGTTTCCACCGCCTCCGGCTCGGCATCGGCCACCCGGGGCACAGCAGCCTGGTCTCCGGCTTCGTCCTCGGCCGCGCACCGCGCAGCGAACAGGAAAAGCTCGACTCCAGCATCGACTTCGCCCTCGGCGTGCTGCCGGAAATGCTCGCAGGTGACTGGACCCGCGCGATGCAGAAGCTGCACAGCCAGAAGGCCTGATCACACCTCTTTCATCGCCAATCGGCCCGAGGGACATAGCATGGGATTCAACTGCGGCATCGTCGGCCTGCCCAACGTCGGCAAGTCCACCCTGTTCAACGCCCTGACCAAATCCGGCATCGCGGCGGAAAACTTCCCCTTCTGCACCATCGAGCCGAACAGCGGCATCGTGCCGATGCCCGACCTGCGCCTCAACGCGCTGGCCGAGATCGTCAAGCCCGAGCGCGTGATCCCCACCACCATGGAATTCGTCGACATCGCAGGCCTGGTTGCGGGTGCCTCCAAGGGTGAAGGCCTGGGCAACAAATTCCTCGCCAACATCCGCGAGACCGACGCCATCGCCCACGTCGTGCGCTGCTTCGAAGACGAGAACGTCATCCACGTCTCCAACAGCGTCGACCCCAAGCGCGACATCGAGATCATCGACCTCGAACTGATCTTCGCCGACCTCGACAGCTGCGAAAAGCAACTGCAGAAGGTCGCGCGCAACGCCAAGGGTGGCGACAAGGACGCCCTGGCGCAGAAAGCCCTGCTGGAGAAACTCATTCCCCACTTCAGCGAAGGCAAGCCAGCGCGCTCGCTGCTGAAGAACCTGGGTGACGACGAGAAGCGCCTCGTTCGCGGCTTCCACCTGCTCACCAGCAAGCCGGTGATGTACATCGCCAACGTCGCCGAGGACGGCTTCGAGAACAACCCGCACCTCGACGTGGTCCGCGCCATCGCCGAAGAAGAGGGCGCCATCGTGGTACCGGTCTGCAACAAGATCGAAGCCGAGATCGCCGAGCTCGACGACGGCGAAGAGAAGGACATGTTCCTCGAAGCCCTGGGCCTCGAAGAACCAGGCCTGAACCGCGTGATCCGCGCCGGCTACGACCTGCTCAACCTGCAGACCTACTTCACCGCCGGCGTGAAGGAAGTACGCGCCTGGACCGTGCGCATCGGCGCCACCGCCCCGCAGGCCGCCGCCGTCATCCACACCGACTTCGAAAAAGGCTTCATCCGCGCCGAAGTGGTCGCCTATGACGACTTCATCCAGTTCAAGGGCGAAGCCGGTGCCAAGGAAGCCGGCAAATGGCGCCTGGAAGGCAAGGAATACATCGTCAAGGACGGCGACGTGATGCACTTCCGCTTCAACGTCTAAGCCCTCCCCGCTTTACCCGAAGCCCCCTGCGGACCTGCTCCGCCGGGGGCTTCGTGCTTCAGGCCGCCTCCCCCCGCTGCTCGAACACCTCCCGCGCCACCGCCAGGCCGTTCAGCGCGGCCGGGAAGCCGGCGTAGACGGCCATCTGCATGATCGTCTCGATGATCTCCGTGCGGCTGGCGCCGACGTTCAGCGCGCCGTGCACGTGGACCTTCAGTTGCGGGGCGGCGTTGCCCAGGGCGGTCAGGGCCGCCACCACGGCGATCTCCCGGCTCTTCAGGTCAAGCCCCGGGCGGGAATAGATGTCGCCGAAGGGGAACTCCACCAGGTAGCGCGCAAAGTCCGGGGCGATGCCCGCCAGGCTCTCCACCACCCGCTCACCGGCCTCGCCGTCGATCTCCTTCAGTTTCGCCAGCCCACGCTGGTAGCGGCTCTCGTCATTCATCTGCGTTGCCCTTCTCGGTTGATGGCTCCAGCGCCAGGGCCTGCTCGCACGCGCGGTAATGCTCGATCTTCGCGTGCAGCGCATCGGCGGCCTGGCGCATCGCCTCGATCTCGGCCAGGACCTCCGCAAGGTGGCCCTCCAGCATCTGGCGACGCGCCGGCACCGTCGGGTCCCCGGCGCTCCTCAGCGCTGCGAACGCCTGCATCTTGCCGATGGGCATGCGGGTCGTGCGCAAGCGCAGCAGGAACTCGATCCAGGCCATGTCCGAAGCCGCATAGCGCCGCTGCCCGCCCGGCGCCCGGCCCACCGGGGCGATGAGCCCGATGCGCTCGTAATAACGCAGGGTGTGAGCCGTGAGCCCGGTGCGCCGGGCGACTTCGTCGATGCTGAGATGAGGTTCCATGGGGCGATCCTAGAAGTTCGAGCGCGCTCTAAGTCAACCCTTTGCCGGTGCCACGTCGCCCAGGGCATCTCTAAAAACGTAGGCGAGGCAGTCAGCGCAAGGCGCAACGACCAAAGGGAGTAACAGCCGAAGGCTGGCCCGAAGGGCGCGCATCAGCGCGTCAAACAGGCGAGAAAGCGCAGTTTACGTGCGGTAAATGAGCATTTTGATCGGACTCGCGCACGAGCCTGTTTTTAACGCCGCGATGACAACGCAGGTAGTTTTTAGAGGTGCCCTTCAACGCCGGCGAAAACGCAGGGGCAGGCCCTGGCAATCCTCCCCGAAACGCCCCTGGTGCCAGCCCAGCTGGCCCGACACCAGCGTGGTGCGCACCGCGTGGCGGAAGGACCGGCCCTGGAACGGCGTCCAGCCGCATTGCGCGTGGATCGGGTCCGCCTCCACCGGCCGGGGCTCGGCCAGGCGCTCCACCAGCACCAGGTCCGCCCAGTACCCCTCGCGCAGGTAACCCCGCTGCTCGATGGAGAAGCGCTCCGCCACCGCGTGGCTGGTCTTGTGCACCAGCAGCGTCAGCGGCAGCAGCCCGTCGGCCACCAGCTCCAGCAGCGCCGGCAGGCTGTGCTGCACCAGCGGCAACCCGGCGGGCGCCTGGGCGTAGGGCCGGGCCTTCTCCTCCAGGGTGTGGGGCGCGTGGTCACTGCCGATCACGTCCAGCCGCCCGTCCAGCAACGCCCGGCGCAGGGCATCGCGGTCGGAGGGCGCCTTGATCGCCGGGTTGCACTTGATCAGGTGGCCCAGACGCGGGTAGTCCCGGTCATCGAACAGCAGGTGATGCACGCACACCTCGGCAGTGATGCGCTTGCCCGGCAGCGGCCCGGGGATGAACAGCTCCAGCTCCCGCGCCGTGGTGATGTGCAGCACGTGCAGATCGGTGTCGAAGCGACGGGCCAGCGCCACCGCCCGGCTGGAGGAGCGGTAGCAGGCCTCCGCATCGCGGATCAGCGGGTGCGCCTCGGGCGGGATGGCGTCGCCGTAGTCGGCCGCCCATTGCGCCTCGCGCTCGCGGATGCGCGGCGTGTCTTCACAGTGGGCCAGCAGCAACGTCGGGCAATCGCGGAACAACCGCTCCAGGGACGCCTCGTCGTCCACCAGCAGGTTGCCGGTGGAGGCGCCCATGAACACCTTCACCCCCGCCACCCGCTCCGGGTCGAGCCGGGCCACGGTGTCGAGGTTGTCCCGGCTCACACCGAAGTGAAAACCGTAGTTCACCGAGGAACAGGCCGCCGCGCGGCGCTCCTTCGCCGCCAGCGCCTCCAGGTCCAGGGTCGCCGGCTGGGTGTTGGGCATGTCCATCACGCTGGTCACGCCCCCGGCCAGCGCCGCGCGGGATTCGCTGAGGAAGGTGCCCTTGTGGGGCGCGCCCGGGTCACGGAAGTGCACCTGGTCATCGATCATCCCCGGCAGCAGGTACTGGCCGTTGGCGTCGATCACCCGCACGTCCGGCCAGGCGCCGATGCTGCGGTCGATGCGTTCGATACGGCCGTTGTGCACCAGCAGGTCGGCCTCCCACTCGCAGCCTTCGTTGACCAGGCGGGCATTGCGGATCAGCAGGTGGTGCATGGCTGGAACTCGTTCTGCAGGGCCTGGTAGCCGGGCCCCAGGTCGATGGGGACAAGGGCCACCGGCTCGGATGGGTGGGCCGGCACGCCAGGCTCGGGCGCTGCGCACGTCACCCGCAGCCCCGCGCTGGACAGCTGGTTGTAGAAGCACGAACGACGCCCGGTGTGACAGGCCGGGCCGGCCTGGTCCACCTGCAGCAGCAGCGCATCGCCGTCGCAATCCAGGTGGGCGCTGACCAGGTGCTGCACATGCCCGGAGGTGTCGCCCTTGCGCCACAGGCAGCGGCGCGAGCGCGACCAGTAGCACGCCCACCCCTCCTCCAGCGTGGCCCGCAGGGACTCGGGGTTCATCCACGCCAGCATCAGCACCTCGCCGCTGTCGTATTGCTGCGCCACGGCGGCGATCAGCCCATCGGCACGCCAGGGAATGGCCGCCATCACCGCCTCCAGATCCCGCCCGGTGCCGGCCGGGCTCCGCTCCAGTTGCAGCCAGACGCTCATGGCGCCAGCGCCTGCAGCAGCCGCTCGACGTTCTGCCGGTACATGCCGAGGTACGTGCTGGCCGGGCCCTCGGCCGCCAGCGCATCGGAATACAGCGTGCCGCCCACCCGCGCGCCGGCCTCCTCGGCGATCTGCTTCACCAGCCGCGCATCGCGGATGTTCTCCACGAAGATGGCCCGCACGCCCTCCGCCCGCAGCTGGCGGATCAACCCCGCCACCTCGGCAGCGGAGGGCTCGGCCGCATCGCTCACGCCCTGGGCCGCGAGGAACTGCAGGCGCCACTCCTGGGCGAAGTAACCGAAGGCATCGTGGCTGGTCAGCACCCGGCGCCGCTCCGGCGGCAGCGCCATCAGGCGCGGGGCGATGCTCTGGCGCAGCGCCCCCAGCCGGCCCAGCCAGGAGTCCCGCCGTGCCTCGAAGGCCGCCGCGCGGGCCGGCACCAGCTGCACCAGCGCCTGGGTGATGTTGCGCGCGTAGATCTCCGCATTACCCAGGCTCTGCCAGGCGTGGGGGTCCACCAGGCGCTGGTCGTCCTCCAGCACCGTCAGCGGTACCACGCCCTTGCTTGCGTCGACGCGCGCGCCGCGCGCCTCGCCGTTGGCCAGCAGGCGCTCCAGCCAGGGCTCGAAGCCCAGCCCGTTGGCGATCACCAGGTCAGCCTCCAGCACCGCCCGCACCTGGGCCGGAGCGGGCTCGAAGACATGGGCATCGGCATCCGCCCCCACCAGGTTGGTGAGCTGGATGTCGTCCCCGCCGATCTCGCGGGTGATGTCCGCCAGGATGCTGAAGGTGGTCACCACCCTCACCTTCTCCGCGGCGGACAGTGAAACGGGCAGGCACAGCAACAGCACAACGCACAGGCGCATGAACATGCGGGGGCTCCTCAACAGGGCACGGGAAGGGGCGCGCGTCGCAGCAAGCCGTGGACCGGCCCGACGAACACCGAAATCAGGTAAGCGAGCCCCGCCAGCAACACGATGCAGGGCCCGCTGGGCAGGTTGGCGTGGAACGACAGCAACAGCCCCAACCACACGCAGCTCGCGCCGATGCCCGCCGCCGTCAGCAGCAGCACCGGCAGGCGCCGGTTCCAGAAGCGCGCGGCAGCGGCCGGCAACATCATCAGCCCCACCACCATCAGCGCACCGATGGCGTGGAAGCCGGTCACCAGGTTGAGCACCACCAGCGCCAGGAACAGCGCATAGGCCGGCGCCCCGAAGCGGCTCACCCCACGCAGGAACACCGGGTCGAAGCTGTCCCAAAGCAGCGGGCGGTAGATCAGCGCCAACAGCGCCAGGCTCGTGCCGGCCACCGTCAACATGCTGCGCAGCGTCTCGCCGTCCACCGCCAGGGCCGAGCCGAACAGCAGGTGCAGCAGGTCGATCCGGCGCCCGGCCAACCCCAGCAACAGCACCCCGCCCGCCAGGGAAATGGGGTAGATGGCCGCCAGGCTCGCATCCTCCCGCAGGCCGGTGCGGCGGGTGATCCACGCCGCCAGCCCGGCCATCCCCAGCCCCGCCACCAGGCCGCCGAAGGTCAGCGCCGGCAGGCTCAGGCCGAAGAACCAGAACGCCAGCGCCGCACCGGGCAACACCCCATGGGAAATGGCATCGCCGATCAGGCTCATGCGCCGCAGCATCAGAAACACCCCGAGCGGCCCCGCGCTGCACGCCAGCGCCACCCCGCCCAGCAGCGCCCGCTGCAAAAAAGCGAACTCCGCAAAGGGTTGCCAGAGCGCCGCGAGCATCAGGCCACCCGCTGGCGGGTCGATGCCGGCAGCAGCACCCGGCTGGCGCCATGACGGCAGCCGTCAGCGCGGATCAGCAGGCAGCGCGGCAGGCGCTCGCGCACTGCCTCCAGGTCATGGCAGACCACCAGTTGCGTGCGCCCCTCCCGCTGCCAGCGGGCGATGCGCTGCCAGAGAATCGCCTGGCCCTCCGCGTCCAGCGCCGCGTCGGGCTCGTCCAGCAACAGCAGCGGCGCGTCCATCAGCTCCAGCCGCGCCAGCAAGGCCCGCTGCAACTCCCCGCCGGAAAGCGCCAGCAGCGGCTGGTCGGCCAGCGCCTCCAACTGCCAACCCGCCAGGGCCGCCTCGCAGCGCCGGCGCCGCTCCGCCCGGCTCAAGCGGCTGCGCCACAACCCCGCCATCGCCAGCTCCCCCAGGCTGAGGGGGAACTGCCGGTCCAGCGCCTGTTGCTGCTGCAGAAAGCCCACCACCCCCAGGCCCGCCGCCCCGACGCTCACCCGCCCCGCCAAGGGGCGCTGCAAACCGGCGATCACCCGTAGCAGGCTGCTCTTGCCGCACCCGTTGCGCCCCACCACCGCCGTGAGGCTACCGGCCGGCAACGCCAGGGAAAGCGGCGGCGCCAACGGCCGCGCAGGCGGCCCCCATTGCAAGGCATCGAACTGAAGCATCGTCAGGTCCAGGGCGTGGGAGAAAGGGCTGTAGGAAAGCGCAAATGTTATAAAGTAACAAATTGCGCTTCACAACCCATTTCCCGCGCACGCCCCCCCCTTTTCCAACCCGAACGCCAACCGGCACCCACCGCTAAGCGGTTGATCGCCCTTCGAAAAATTCTGAAAAGTGGGGTTGACAGAGGCAGGAAGCGAGAGAATAATGCGCGCCACGTTGGCTACGTAGCTCAGCTGGTTAGAGCATAGCATTCATAATGCTGGGGTCCGGGGTTCAAGTCCCTGCGTAGCCACCATACAAAACAAAGGGTTAGCTTCGGCTAACCCTTTGTGCTTTCTGGGGTGTTCATTTTTTGACGCCTCCCTGCCTCGATTAATCAATCGCTCGGCCAGTTTGGTTGTTCATGTGATATGAAACCCCTCCTAGTGGGAACAATCGACACATGTGCGAAGCGGTTTCCCGGCAATACAGTTTCTTCGGTGGCACGCAGCAACCTACTAAAAACCTTTGGATCTTTACGAGAGATGCAGAGGACTAGCTACCGGTGTAGCTGCAGCATTTTGCGATAGCCGACGAGAGAAATTAAATAGTCTGTTTATAATCGCAGTAACAATCGCTCTGGCAGAACTTTCACGACTCTCACAGCGCATAGCAACTCGCCGACATCTAATAAGATCCAACCAACCCAACACGATAAATTTATTTCCACAACCTAAAAACAGCCCTCAAAGCAAAGGTCCGAATACGGACCTTATTTCAAAAATACTATTTGGCAGCCAAACAATAACTATCTAGCATTGCGCAACGCCTTAGCGGTAAGGATTGTATATTTTTCTATTTCAGCTCTATTTTTTCTATAGTAACCATCCTTACTCCTTATTACACGCCCCGCCCTTTGAATAAGTTCAGAAGCCTGCTCTAACAAATCTCTTGCAAGCTTCACATCATCAACACCCTTAGAGTGATGATATCTACCTATCCCCATTCTCAATAGGCAAAGCGCTTCTGGCTTACCAAGCTCATTAGCCTTACGAAGAGCTTTATCCCCCTCAGGAATACTACCAAGATGATAATTTGCTAACGCTAAAGTCATATGAGCATCAGAATTACTAGCATCAAGCTCAGTAGCTTTTTTTGCCATCTCCAGTGCCATATCCGGCCGATGGTATTTGTTAAGCAAGAACCACGCATATCGATCATGTAGAGCAGCATTTACCGGGTCATCCATTATGGCGAGTTCATAGTATTCGTACGCTGTATCATTCTGACCTTTCTCTACTGCAATCTTCGCTGCCTTGGCGTACTGACCCCGGAAAGCTTCAGCCACACGATCAGAGCGATACTCTTTGTCTATTTTTTCTTTTTCAAAAGCAGCCTCGTCTGTATATCTAGCCCAGTCACGAATTATTTCGCGCTCACTCGTGGAAAGCTTGGATAATTTCTGCCTAAAGAAATTGGCAGCCAGCTCAACTATTTCAAGCTCGTAGGAGTCACCATAACTAGTCATAGTTGCAAAATATGTTTCATCCAAACCTTCCTGGAAGGCTGTATGCTGAATACCTACGACTTGACATATGCACCCAACCGAAAAGCTATCGACAGGGCAAGCAATAGACACCAAAACCATAAATACTTTACGCTGGAGCTCACTCATCCGAGCCCATGCATCCTCATACAAAAACTCCAAGAGCTCGTCATTGGATTTCTTGAATATATTGGAAACCCCTTCATCAATTCCCATGCCAGATCTAGCAATGTATTTAACAAGGGCATCCAGAAGGAGTGGCTTGAACGACAACTGCTCGCTAACTGCGCGCAAGCGGCGCTCACCAGCTTGTAGAAGAGCTCTAGCTTTATACTCCTCTGCTAGACGCTTCAGTAAGCGTACAGACTCTTCCGCTGAGAGAGCCGAGACATGAATAGGCGTTGCCTGAACGAACTCTCGACGCCTTGAAGTAATTAAAACCCTGCCAATTTTCCTCGATACCGCCTCAAAAAACTCTGCCAAATACTCCATATCCTGGGTGGAACTTGCCAGTGTTTCCGTATTATCCAATACAAGCAAAATATCATCTCGCCGATAACCCTGCCCGGCCAACTCCCCCTTCACCTTATCTATAAGTGAATCGCCTTCCAACTTATACCAATCTTTACTAAGCACATCTTGAAGGCAGAAAATAACCTCTCTAATGCAGTCCTCTACGGCGGTCGAGATCCCGCGAAAATGTGTAATCCCCTGATCGGTCCACTTTGTCATTTTTGCCGTATGGTAGCTTATTATCTCCGGAGCACCCGACTTAATATCTACCTCCCCACTAAGCAATTTATTTAAAAACTCAAGAACAAGCGTAGTTTTCCCGTACCCACCATCACCATAAACCAAGCAAGTACGAGACTCCCCAACATCCTCCAGCCATAACCTCAGCTTATCAAGCTCCTTCTTGCGGCCTTCAAATGTATCTGTCTGTCTTGTAGGGACATTATTGAAAACAGAAAATTTCAAATTTTCGCAGACTACATCCGCAAGCTTAAATCTGTTAGTTTTAAGAAGACCATTACTTGAAAAAATATTTGCAGCCTGCAGTTCAACTACGAAATCATCCGCAGAATCCCAAGACAGAACCTGCCCCGACAGTTTCCAAGCTCCCTTTTTACAAGCAACTTTTATTACCACTACAGGGCGACCATTCCATACTAACGGAGTGGTAACTTTCATACCATTAAATCTATTATCCAGATCAATCTCATTAATTTGATCACGGTACGTAGGTAATGCATCAATAAAAACCGTTATTGCGCCCTCGACAAAACCATCAAGCTTAACCGCCCACTCTCGAATGTTTTGTTGGTCAACTACACCATGCCCGGTTTTCTTATTCCTAAACTCAACCCATTCATTCATACAATTAACGAAAGCTTTCTGACTGCTGCCTACTCTTTCATACCATCCTTTTAAAAACTGTGGCTCTATATGTGACCTAACAACAGGAACTAATTTGTCGATAACTTCAACAGGCAAACCATCGGAAGGCTGAAGAAATCTAGCCGCAAAATCATCTAGAGTTCGATCATCGTCCTCCGAGGGAGTTAGTCTTTTAACAATCTCTAATGTAGAAAGAGCAGCGACCTGCAGAATTGATCTCAATACAGAATTCAGGTAATTGAATTTTTCCGTATCATTCGCCAGGTTTCGAGCACGCAACAACTCAGCTCTATACATATCTTTCATAACACCACCCCCTTATTTTTTTCAAATCTCTGCATTACTCATTTCAACGAGCACCACACCTATCCCCCATAAAACCCATAATTACTCCCTACACCGTGCAGCAAAAATTTTATTGACGCCATATTCAAGAAAATACAAAGACACGAAAACAGAAAAGCCTGTCCGCTATATAGGCGGCTAGAGAGTGGTCTTTAGGAGGGTAAGTTACAAAACAGCGCGCCATGCCATGCTCCAATCCGATTCCATTCGTGGCAGAACGCCATGACAGACACTAGCGCGGTCCCCCATTACCCGTAAATACCCTGGGGACATACCTTAGGCGTAGAGCCCTGACAGTGAGCCTGACCAAACCAAGGAGCGGTAACGATGAAAGCAGCATCCCTAGCCCTCACCTTCCTACTTGCGGCCCTCGCGCTGCCCTCCTCCGCTGATGAGTCGAAACCTCTGGCCACTCAAGCCGGAGAGGCCGTGCAGCCCTATGCCAAACAGATTGGCCAAGCCATTGACCGAACCGTGATGGAGTTCTTCGCCGGCTCCGATGGCCCAATGGGCGACGCGGCACGCAGCAATCTCAAGATGCAGGAGCAAGCCGAGCGCCAGGCTAATCGCGGCACGCGGAAGCCGATGAAGGAATGCATCAAACCCGGGAACGTGATTGATGATGACGTGAAGGAGTGTATGGAGGGGTTAAGAGAGCGGGATTGGTGACTCAGCAAATTGATACAACTGAGGGCTCTGTCCTCTGTTGCTGTGCAACACAGCCAAAGGATCAGCAGTCGCCAGAGTTAGAGCCGCACGGGCTAATTGTTCAGCCTGATCGTTGCCCCGAGTGACTCCAGCGTGTGTATAAGCGCGCCCGCCGCTTCCACGCTGGTGACTTCGATCTGTTCGATCTCTCTCTTTCGTATGGCACGAGCGAGGCGCTTAAGTTCTGTGCCCCGCAGTGTGGAGCACAGGGAGAGCCGCTGAACAAAGGCCTCCAGATTCCAGCCATTCACTGAGGCCCAGGCCGCGTCATCGGACCAGGACTCAATCTGCAGCACGGGCATGTTCCAAGCTCCTTCCTTGGGTGTGTTCTTGGCATCAACCCAAAGCGAGACAACGTTGCACTCGCTTTGAGCCAAATTGTGAAGCGGCGGGATCATAACGCTGACGGAGTTTGAATTCGCCACCCCGCTCTTCCCAACACCTCTTGATCTTTTATTCGGTTGATCGATTCACCTCGGCGCCAAAGGCTCCGTGCTGCGCGGCGAATCGCCTCCATCAATCTCTCCCAGCGTTGTAATCCTCAGCCGAAGCCCAAAGACCTTAATCAGACTTCCGACTTGGGTAACATCTTCTGAAGTGACGAGTCGGTAACTCCAGCTCTGTACCGCGTGAAAAGAAGCGTCGGTTCATCTCACTCCTCAACTGCTGGCCCCCTTCCCTGCCCGGCCACCCGTGCGGCTTCCGGGCGAAGGTTTCGCGCAGGTAGAGGCCGGCAGGTAACGCCAAGCCCCAGCGCCCTTGAACATCGACCCAGGGTGCGCGTGCCCTCAGCGTCATGACGGGCACCGCATGCAGTGCTCCCGTGGACGACGGCACAAGCAGGCAAAGCAGGCGCAACTCTCTGCGCCCGCGAAGCTTCCGGACATTGCCTTTCATGAGTCCCCCATCACCCCCGGCCCTGTCGCTGCGCAAATGCATTCAGGCCCAATTGGTCGATTCGTCGCAGCGCCGCGGCTTCATAGGTACCCGTGTCATGCAGCGCATCCACGTAACCGGTGAAGCGCATGAACTGTGCGAACGCACGATCCGGGTCCGCGTAGCGGATGATCCGCAGCAGAATCAGCAACTGGTGGACGGTGGTCTTATTCATTCGCGTAGTCCCCTGCGCTGAAGACCGTCTTGCCCTGTTCCAGGTCGCTGCGAATGCGATGGAGATTGATCACCCGACGACGCCCGATCTTTACGGTGGGGATCGTTCGGGTCTCGACCCAGCCGCGCACCACGTCCTCGGTGATCTCCTCGATGCCGCACATTTCAGCCAGCACCTGCTGCGTGCAAAACGGCGCACAGCGGAAATCGTTCATTCGCTCGGGCTTTGCGCCCTTGCTGAACCTCACTACTCCAGACTGTTCCATAAACACTCCCTATAATTAGGCGCTTCGTGCGTATCGAAATGCACAAAGTACACATGTCGATATTACACACTTGAGCCGAACCTCAAAGATGGGAAGCTTCCGGTAGCAATGTATGAATGAAGGAATCACAGACCGAGGACTTCAGCTGCTTGAGATGGCCAGCATCAAGGCACTGACCGAGGCAGGGAGCACGGAATACGTGCGCTGGCAGAACATCAAACGCGGCCGCGCGCGGATGGGTGCCAATGAAATCGAGATCCTCGGACGCGTTTATCCCCAGTACCGCTGGTGGCTGATCACCGGCGAGGTAAAGCCAGACCAAGGACAAACCAGCCCCGAACACGACGGCCTGATCGCCCCGCCCTCCCTGGGCTAGCTCACCTTTCCCGACTCGGTGCACAGCTCATGCGGCACCGAGCCGTTCCCCCTCCAGGCCGCCCGGCCTTACTTCCACTCTCCCCTTCTGCGCGCGGCCAACTGCTCATGCAGGGACCAGGCGACGGCGTAGGGCTGTTCGCGCCGGCTGAAGGTGGCCCCTGCCTGGTGCCAGTGCGCTTCATCCAGCCCGCTGCGGGCGATTTCGTGGGCGAGTGCTTCGATCTGCCGTTCGAGCGTGCTGCCCAGGCCGGCGGTGACGGTGAGGGGCAGGCCGAACAGCGGCCGCCCGATGAAGGCGGGGTAGCGCTCCACCGGCCCATCGAGGGCGGTGGCCTGGATGCCCAGCAGGACGATACGGCCCTCGGCATCCACCACCTCCAGCCCGTACGAGCCGCCATCGCTCAGGGCCCAGCCGTCGAGGCGCTGGAGGGGGTAGGCCAGGCGGGGCACCTGGGTGAGGTAGAGGTAGCCGGCGGCTGCGGCACTGGCGGCGAGGGCCAGGGTGAGTGAGGTGATCCATAACGCGCGTTTCATCGAGGCCTTCTTGCGGGTGGGCGAAGCCTACAGGGCGCGGGGCCTGGCTGGCCAAGGTGGCTCGTCGAGGCGCTGAAAGCGGAACTGGCCGGTCATCCCCCCGGCGGGAAAAAGTTGTACAAGCCTATTGCGCAAACTTATACGCAGCAGTAGAAAAACTGTACAAATCAATTCAATGTACAGCTTTAGAGGACTCCACCATGCCGGCCTACCGCGCGCCGCTCCGCGACATGCGCTTTGTGTTCGATGAAGTACTCGATGCCTATACGCACCTGCAGGCGTTGCCGTCCCAAGGGGAATTCGGCACGGACCTGGGCAGCGCGATCCTCGAAGAGGCGGCGCGCCTGGCTGAGGGCGTGCTGGCCCCGCTGAACAGCTCGGGCGACAAGGAAGGCTGTCATTACGACCCGGCGACCCGCGCGGTGAAGACGCCCGCCGGGTTCCGCGAGGGCTACCGCCAGTTCGCCGAAGGTGGCTGGACGGCGCTGGCCTGCCCCACCGAGTTCGGCGGCCAGGGCCTGCCCCATGTGCTGAACATGATGGTGGAGGAGATGGTGTGCTCGGCGAACCTGTCGCTGGGCATGTACCCGGGCCTGACCCACGGCGCCATCAACGCGCTCTCCGCCCACGGCACCCGCGAACAGCAGGAGGCCTACTTGCCGAAGCTGATCAGCGGTGAGTGGACCGGCACCATGTGCCTGACCGAGCCGCAGTGCGGCACGGACCTGGGGCTGATCCGCACCCGCGCCGAACCCCAGGCGGACGGCAGCTACGCGCTGAGCGGCACGAAGATCTGGATCACCGGCGGCGAGCACGACCTGGTGGAGAACATCGTCCACCTGGTGCTGGCCCGCCTGCCCGATGCGCCGGCCGGGGTGAAGGGGATTTCGCTGTTCCTGGTGCCCAAGTTCCTCGCCGATGGCAGCCGCAACCCGGCGTTCTGCGGGGGGCTGGAGCACAAGATGGGCATCAAGGGCTCGGCCACCTGCGTGATGAATTTCGAGGGTGCCAAGGGCTGGCTGATCGGCGAGCCCCACAAGGGCCTGCGCTGCATGTTCACGATGATGAACTCGGCACGCCTGATGGTCGGCATGCAGGGCCTGGGCATTGCCGAGAACGCTTACCAGATCAGCCTGGGCTTCGCCCGCGAGCGCCTGCAGAGCCGCTCCCTGAGCGGGCCGAAGGCGCAGGACAAGCCGGCCGACCCGATCCTGGTGCACCCGGACGTGCGGCGCATGCTGCTGCGCCAGAAGGTGATGATCGAGGGCAGCCGCGCGCTGGCCTACTTCACCGGCCTGCATCAGGACATCGCCCACGACCACCCCGACGCCGAGGTGCGCCAGCAGGCGGACGACCTGGTGCAGCTGCTGACACCGGTGGTGAAGGCCTTCCTCACCGATGAGGGCTTCGCCTGCGCCAACGAGGGCCTGCAGGTGATGGGCGGTTCCGGCTTCACCGAGGACTGGGGCATCGAGCAACTGGTGCGGGACTGCCGCATCACCCGTATCTACGAAGGCACCAATGGCATCCAGGCGCTGGACCTGGTGGGCCGCAAGCTGGCCCTGGGCGGCGGCCGTGCGGTGCGTGGCTTCTTCCAGTTGGTGGGTGAGTGGCTCAAGGCCAACCCCGAGGCGGCCCACGTGGCCAAGGTGGACAAGGCGCTGCGCCAGTTGCAGCAGGCGACGATTTGGCTGGCCACCGAAGGCATGAAGGACCCGGAACAGGCCGGCGCCGCCGCCACGCCCTACCTGCGGCTGTTCGCGCTGACCGCGCTGGCCTGGCTGTGGGCCCGCATGGCTCAGGTGGCCCAGGCCAAGCTGGACGCCGGCAGTGAGGAAAAAGCCTTCTACGGCGCCAAGCTGAAGTCCGCCGACTTCTACATGACCCGAACCCTGACCGAGACCGACGGCCTGCTGGCCGAGGTGATGGCGGGCAAAGCATCCCTGATGGCGTTCAACGAGGACGAGTTCGCCGCATAGCCAACCCTCCCCCTCCGTATGCGCACGCCGGCAATCCCTCCTCTTTTTGATTGCCGGTTTTTTTGCCTGGCATTTGGTCGGCCCGCAGGGTAGCGCCAGGCAGGTTGGGCAGTCGTAGGGTGGGCTTCAGCCCACCAGCGGAGCCATGCCGGATGCCCATGGTGGGCAGGAAAAGCATCGCGAATGAATTCGCTCCCACGGGGTGCGTCATGGGGCCATGGGGTGGGCTTGTGCCGAATGCCTTTGGTGGATGGAAAGAGCGCCATCCACCCTACGCCCCGAAAGACGATGTGCCGGTTTGTCGGGGCGAGTTCATTCGCGATGGGGCGGGGGATGATCGGCCCCTGGCATGAGCACAAAGCAGCCTGTCATGCTTGCCCGAAGCGACAACCACCTGAAAGGAAGCATCTTGAAGAAAACTACGCTGGCACTCGCGCTCCTGGTAACCACCGCTCACGCGGACGACTTTGATATGAAGTCATACGTGGACAGCGCCTATAAGAAAGGCGACTCCGTCCTCTTCAAATGTGTCGAGGCCGATGGCTCATACGACTACATAGATCTCTATGGCGAAGACGAGATGCTGTGGACGAGGTACGTGGGGGGTGATCCGGTCACAAGGCAGTTCGTAAAGCCTAAAGTCTCGAAAGACAAGGTCGTGATTCCGCTCGAAAACGCTTATGAAGGCGCCTCCGAACGGGTGTTCACCTTCGTGGCCAAGGAAGGGAACAAGGTGACCTGGAACTACGGGAAGCAGTGCACGACTGAACTGCAGTGACCCCGCGCTCCCGGAGGGTTGAAGCAAGCCCTCCGGGAACCTTTGGCAACTCACTTTTTCAGTCTCGATAGCGCTAGAACCGTCCCAAACCCCACCCCCGCCACCATCACCGGCAACGCCGCATACCACAGCACCTCGATCGCCATCTCCAGGCTCGTGTAGGTGCTCCAGCTCGCTACCCGGTTATCGAAGACGCTGATGTCCACCAGGTACCACGCGAGCATCGCCAGCACGGTGGCCAAGGTCACCCTGAGCAGGCGGTAAGTGATGCGCTTGCCGAGCCAGCGGGCCAGCAGCAGGAGCGGGATGAGCACCAGCGCATGCACCAGAAGCTCCTGGGCCAGCGAGTAGTGGCCCATGTCGGAAGGCAGGTTGCTGGCGAAGGGCGCGAGGGCCCAGAGGCCCTGGAGCAGAGTGCCGGCGATGAAGAGAAGGCTGGTCGCCAGTAGCCGGCCAGCGCTGCGCAGTCCGTTGCTCAAGAGGTGATCCGTCCTGTGGATAAGGTGCGCATTGTATGCCGCGGACGGACAAGATGCCGCAAAGGCGTTCGCGAGCAGAGCTCGCTCCTACGGTGAAGAGCCGCCCAAATGAAAACACCCCGAACCAGTCGGGGTGTTTGGGTGCATCAGCGTGACGATCAGGAAGCGAGATCGCCCACCGCGTTGTCCGCTTCGACCTTGGCCTTGAGGTTGAACACCTTGTACAGCACGGTCAGCAGCACGAGGAATGCCGGGCCGATGTACAGGGCGATGCGGGTTTCCTCGAAGAAGGCCATCAGCACCACCACCAGCACCAGGAAGGCCAGGGCGAGGTAGGAGCTGAGCGGGAACAGCCACATCTTGAATTGCAGCTTGCCCTGCTCGGCCGCGCTGAGGCTGCGGCGGAACTTCATCTGCGCGAGCAGGATCATGGCCCAGGTCCAGATGGCGCCGAAGGTGGCGATGGAAGTGACCCAGACGAACACTTTCTCCGGTACCAGGTAGTTCAGCAGCACGCCCAGCAGCAGGGCGAAGATGGACAGCAGCAGCGCATTGCGCGGTACGCCGTTACCCGAGGTGCGGGCGAAGGGCTTGGGCGCCTGGCCGTGCTGGGCGAGGCTGTAGAGCATGCGGCCGGTGCTGAAGATGCCGCCGTTGCAGGAGCTGAGGGCGGCGGTGATGACCACGAAGTTGATGATGCCGGCGGCGGTCTTGATGCCGAGGCGTTCGAAGGTCATGACGAAGGGGCTGCCCTGGGTGCCGATCTCGTTCCACGGGTAGATGGACATGATCACGAACAGCGCGCCGACGTAGAACAGCAGGATGCGCCAGAACACCGAGTTGATGGCGTTGGGGATGGTCTTCTGCGGGTTGCGCGCTTCGCCGGCGGTGAGGCCGATCATCTCCACGCCGAGGTAGGCGAACATGACCATCTGCAGCGACATGAGCACGCCCTGGATGCCGTTGGGCATGAAGCCGCCGTGGCTCCACAGGTTGCTGATGCCGGTGGCGATGCCGCCATTGCCGATGCCGAAGACGATCATCCCGGCGCCGGCCACGACCATGGCGATGATGGTGACGATCTTGATCAGGGCGAACCAGAACTCGAACTCGCCGAAGGCGCGCACGGTGATCAGGTTGATGGTGCCCATGCTCGCCAGGGCCAGCAGGGCCCAGACCCAGCGGTCCACGTCGGGGAACCAGATCTGCATGTAGATGGCGACGGCGGTGATCTCGGCGACGCAGGTCACCAGCCAGAGGAACCAGTAGTTCCAGCCGGTGAGGAAGCCCGCCAGCGGGCCGAGGTAGTCCTGGGCATAGCGGCTGAAGGAGCCGGCCACGGGGTTGTGCACGGCCATCTCGCCGAGGGCGCGCATGATCACGAGGATGGCGAGGCCACCGATGATGTAGGAGAGCATGATGGCGGGACCGGCCATCTGGATCGCCTTGGCGGAGCCAAGGAACAGGCCGACGCCGATGCAGGCGCCGAGGGCCATGAGGCGGATGTGCCGCTCACCCAGGCCGCGTTGCAGTTCATGTTCGCTGCTGGACATTTGAACCTCTTATTTTTGTAAAAGGGCTGGCGCCCGCCGAGGGGTAACCCGGCGGGGCTGACTGTTGTTTCCGGTGACCGGGTCGCGGGACCGGAAAGCAGAAGTCGCCCGTTCGGCAGCAAAGACAAGGCAGGCTTTGTCGGCCGGATACGGACGGTTGGCTGTTGTATAGAGGGGGCACCGAGGGGGCAATGCGACAATCGGCTTCCGGGTTAAAACAGCTGAATCTGCCGCGCGAACTATACAGGGCGAGAAAAATAACTTCGATGCGACCTTCTGACAGGCGGAGTCGTTCTGGTACGGCGGTTCTTGGAGCGGAAGAAGTCGGCGCGGCGGGTTCCTGGCCGTTTCGCCAGGAAACACAAGCCCATGGCTGTTTGGTGCGGGGCTCGATGGGTTTCGCGGGGCTCTACCCATCCTACGGACTGAGCCGCAGGTTGGTGCCGAGCGCAGCGAGGCCCGACGGGTGGAGCATGGGTCGAGGTGAGAGCTCGCGAGCCCAGTACAGATCCGGCGGAGGCGCGCCCTCCTCCGCCGAATCCCCTCGTCCTATTTGAGCAGCATGCAAATGCAGGTCTGCAGTTGCGCGGGCGGGGTGGTGCGGGGGTCGTTCATGTACATCTCGAACATGGGGAAGTTCGCCGGCTCATGGCCGCTGGTTGGCAGCCATTGCGAAAACATCCAGCTGTAGGGCTTGTCCATCTCGTTGTACGGCCCGGTGTAGGTCAGTACGGCGCAGCGACCGGCGGGGATTTCGAAGCGCAGCAACTCGTCGCCCAGCACGGCATCGGGGGCCACCGGGACGCCGGCCATCGAGCGCAACTCGTGGGCGGGTACCTGGGCGGGGTCGTCCAGGTAGACGCCATAGCCGATCGAATCGGGCAGGGCGATGCCGCGGGTGGCGGCGAGCATGAAGACGCGGGCGAACTGCGGGCCGATTTCCTGGTAGCTGCCGCGATGGGCCAGGGCGGCCAGCGTCACGGCGGGGCGGGTTTCGATCTTGATGGGGTGCATGCCGAGCTCCTTGGGGTCGAAGGGACGGGAGCGGGCCGTGCGGTAGCGCCCTGGCGGGATGCCGAAGGCGGTGCCGAATGCCCGGTTGAACGCCGCGTCCGACTCATAGCCGGCACGCTGCGCCACATCACGCAAGGAAGCCTCGGGATTGCCCAGTGCCACTGCCGCGCGGTGCATGCGGATGCGTTGCACCGTGGCGTTCACCGTCTCCCCCATCAGGGCGCGGTACACCCGGTGGAAGTGGTACGGCGATAGGCAGGCCAGGTCCGCCAGCCGGTACAGGTCCGGGTCGGCGTCCGGGTTGCGGGCCAGCCAGTGCAGGACGGGTTCCAGGCGCTGGCCATAGTGGTTCAGGGTCTCGGGCTTCATGCGGTCTCCTCGGAACGCACTGTAGCGACGGCGGTTTTGCAGATTTTGCGCTTTTTATGGACCGGGGCCGAAGCCGCCTGTGCACGCTCAGCCTGGCCCCGCCGGCGTGCCTATTTGGCGCGTTGGCGCGTGCCCAGCAGCAGGCCGGTGAAGATCATGCCGCCGCCCACCCAGTGATAGCCCTGCAGGGCTTCGCCGAGGATGAGGAAGCCGAGGATCGCGGTGAACACGGGCATCAGGTAGTTGGTCAGCGAGGCCTTGGCCACGCCGAGCACGGCGATGCCGTGGTTCCACAGCAGGTAGGCGATCAGCGAGGCGAAGGTGCCTGTGTAGCCGATGGCGGCCAGGTTGCGCAGGCTCGGCTCGAAATGGGCGCCACTGGCCAGCTCCAGCAGATAGAAGGGCAGCAGCAGCGGCACGCCGCAGAGCGCCAGCGCACCGAGGAAGGCCAGCGGCGGAATGCCCTGGAACCAGGCCGCCCAGCGCCGTTGCAGCAAGGTGTAGAGCGCCCAGTCGAGCACCGCCAGCAGCATGATCAGGTCGCCCGGGTTGAAGCTCAGGCTGGCCAGCGGGGCCAGGCTGCCGCGACCGATCAGCACCAGCAGCCCGAGGATGGCCACGGCCATGCCCAGCCAGGCGCGACGCGTGGGCCATTCGCCCAGCAACAGGCCGGCGCCGATGAAGGTGGCCAGCGGCAGGCAGGTGTTGAGCAAGGTGAGGTTGATCGCCACCGTGGTGCGCGCGGCGCAGTAGAGCAGCACGCTGTAGGTGCTGATGCCCAGCGCCGCCACCAGCACCAGGCGCCAGCCGGCGCGGCGCACGGCGGCGCGGTGCTGCCAAAGCGGGCGGGCGACGAAGGGCAGGAGGACGGCCAGGGCCAGGCTCCAGCGCCAGAAGGTCAGGGCGATCGGCGGGATGTCGTCATGGAAGGCCCG
The DNA here is from genome assembly GCF_018408275.1 of Pseudomonas sp. Pc102. Taxonomy (NCBI): domain Bacteria; kingdom Pseudomonadati; phylum Pseudomonadota; class Gammaproteobacteria; order Pseudomonadales; family Pseudomonadaceae; genus Pseudomonas; species Pseudomonas sp. Pc102. Next base: position 5,598,152 of record NZ_AP021905.1, read on the forward strand.
CGCCACCAGGGCGTTGCCGGCCCAGCAGGCGCTGGCCAGCAGCAGCCCGGCCCAGGCCAGCGCCGGGGCCCGTGTGTCGCTCATGGCCTCAGGACTCGCCGAGGGGGCGCAGGCGGTATTGCGGGGGAAGTTGCTCGATGCCGCTGACGGTGACGTTGAGGTTCTTCCAGCGGCCGTCCTTGATGCCGTAGATGCAGCCGTGCACGGACAGCTCCTGCCCACGGTGCCAGGCGTTCTGGACGATGGTGGTGTGGCTGACGTTGGCCACCTGCTGCATGACGTTGAGCTCGCACATGCGGTCCACGCGCTCTTCCTCGCTGCTGAACTGCGCCAGGTGCTCGCGCTGGTCGTAGTAGAGGTCGCGGATGGTGCGCAGCCAGCCGTCGATCAGGCCGAACTGCACGTCCTGCATGGCCGCGCGCACGCCACCGCAGCCGTAGTGGCCGGTGACCAGGATGTGCTTCACCTTGAGGACGTCCACCGCGTACTGGACCACCGACAGGCAGTTGAGGTCGGTGTGCAGCACCACGTTGGCGACGTTGCGGTGGACGAAGAGGTCGCCCGGCAGCATGCCGACGATCTCATTGGCCGGCACGCGGGCGTCGGAGCAGCCGATCCACAGGTATTCGGGCACCTGCTGCTTGGCCAGCTTCTCGAAGAACTGCGGGTCGCGCTCCTTGATGTTCTCGGCCCAGCGGGCGTTGTTGTCGAACAGCTGCTGCAGGTCGCTCATCGGTCCAGTCCTCATTCTTGTGGCCGGCGCACCTTACGGAGGGTGCAGGGCTTTGACAAGCGCCCGCCGCGTACCGTCACAGGGGGTCAGCCCAGCGCCGCAAAGCCCAGAGGCTGCTGGGCGCCCTTTTCCCCGGCGAACGCGCGGGGTACCAGAAATCGGAAAGTGGCCGTAGATGCCGGGCTTGGCGACGGATCGGGGCAATTCGGGGGAATCTTTCCGTGTGGTGGCCGTCCACTTTTCATAGCCACAGCGTGGAGGCCCCGCCATGAGCCAGCCAGACCCGACCCGCAACAACCCCGCGACGGACGAGGAGCACGACCCCAAGGCCCCGGAGAAATCACTGACGGAGGCGCCTTCCGGCGATGCCCTGGTGGAGGAGTTCCCGCCCCGCCAGCTGCGCGAGGCCGGCCTGACGCGGGGCGGCACGCCGCACCCACCGAAGGATTTCGACCTCTCGCCGGAAGAATTGCTGGAAGACGAGACCGACGAGCCGCTGGGCAAGCCCGGCGCCCGCGGCACGCTGCCGCGGGATTTCGACCTCAGCGTCACCGACGAGGATGAAGAGGGGCCACGCGAGCAAGAGCAGCCGCGCTACGCCCGGCGTGCCCGCTGAGCCTCAGTCCAGCAGGGTGCAGGCCATCACCAGGGCATCTTCACGCCCGGCGACCGCCGGGTAGTAGCCCCGGCGCCGGCCGATCTCGTTGAAACCGTAGCGCTCGTAAAGCCGGTAGGCCGACTCGTTGCTGGCGCGCACTTCGAGGAAGCATTCGCCGGCCTTGAGTTCCCGCGCGCGCTGCATGAGGTGCTCCAGCAGGCGCAGGCCGAGGCCACGGCCCTGGTTCTCGGGCTTGACGGTGATGTTGAGCAAGTGCGCTTCGTCGATGATCACGTTGATCACCCCGTGGCCGACCTGCTGGGTGCCTTCGAACATGATCCAGCAATCGTAGGATTTCAGGCCATCGGCGAAGATGCCGCGCGTCCAGGGGTGGCTGAAGGCGGCGTATTCGATCTTGAGCACGGCATCGAGGTCCGCCTCGGTCATCCGGCGGAAGGAAACGGCATCGGTCATTCAGCGGTTTTCCAGCGTCGCGTCACCCGGCGCATGGCCTGCCAGAGCTCGGCCTTGCGTTGCGGTTCGTCCATCAGCAGTTCCAGCCCGGGCACGGCCCAGGCGGCGCCCAGGCCTTCGACCTGGAGTTCGCGCCCGTAGGCATCGGCGTCGGCTTCCCCGGCGAAACGGATCGCCGGCAACCCCACCAGCCACAGGCAGGAACAACCGGCGCCCTCTTCCATGCGCGCCGCGACGAAGCCCTGGAGGAAATCACGGGCGGCGTCGGGCCCCTGGTCCATGTTGCCGCGCACCAGCAACGGCCAGCGCACCGGCTCGCCGATGAGCTGCGGCGCATCCGGCAGGCCGGCGGCGCGCAACAGGTCCTTGAGCAGCAGGTAGGCCGGGTCGCGACTCTGGAAGCCTTCGCCAGTGGGCAACTCGACCAGCAGCAGGCAGCTGCCGGCACGCAGCAGCTGCAGGGAAAAACGCGGCGGCGCCACCGGAGCGGCTTTCACCGGCTCCGGGGTCGCCTCGGCGGTGGGCTCCGCCGCAGGCTCGGGAACGGCCACGCGTGGCGTGGCCCCCGGGCGCGGCACTTCGATCTTCGGCCGGCTGGGTGCCTGCACCAGGGCCTCGGCACCAGCCGGCGCGGCCTGGGCAGGGGCGCTGGTCGGGTTCGGCACCCGGGTCGGTTCGGGTTTCGGCGCGGCCTCGGGCTGCACCAGCAGCTCGGGGCGCGAAGGCGCGGCGAAGGGCAATACCGTGCGCGGCAGCCAGGTGGCGACCTGCATGGCATCGAGATAAGCGCGGCGACGGAGCTCTTGGATCAAACGTCAGCTACCTGTGGATGGGCTTTGCGTACGCCGGCCTGCATGAGGTTCAGCGCGTTGAGATAGGCCTTGGCGGAGGCGACAACTATATCGGTATCGGCACCGTTGCCGTTGACGATTCGTCCGGCTTTTTCCAGGCGCACCGTCACTTCGCCCTGGGAGTCGGTGCCCTGGGTGATGGCGTTGACCGAATACAGCTGCAGGTTGGCGGCCGAGGCGGCGAGGCTTTCGATGGCCTTGAAGGTGGCATCCACCGGGCCGGAACCCTGGGCGCTGGCCTCGCGCTCGGCGCCATCGATGCTCAGCACCAGCCTGGCATGGGGCACCTCGCCGGTGCGCGAGGTGACGTCGAGGTGGACCAGGCGGAAATGCTCGGGAGCCTCTTCGCCCAGGCTGTCGGAGACGATGGCCTGGAGGTCTTCGTCGAAGATCTCGTGCTTCTTGTCGGCCAGCACCTTGAAGCGGGCGAAGGCGGCGTTCAGCTCGGCCTCGCCGGGCAGCTGGATGCCCAGCTCCTCCAGGCGGGTGCGGAAGGCGTTGCGCCCGGAGAGCTTGCCGAGGGAGAGCTTGTTGGTGTGCCAGCCCACCGACTGCGCGGACATGATCTCGTAGGTTTCGCGGTGCTTGAGCACGCCGTCCTGGTGGATGCCCGACTCGTGGGCGAAGGCGTTGGCGCCGACGATGGCCTTGTTCGGCTGCACCGGGAAGCCGGTGATGCCGGAAACCATGCGCGAGGTGGCGAGGATGTGCGGCGTGTCGATGGTGGTGTGCACGCCGAGGATGTCGGCGCGGGTCTTGATCGCCATGACGATCTCTTCCAGCGCGGCGTTGCCGGCACGCTCGCCCAGGCCGTTGATGGTGCATTCCACCTGGCGTGCGCCCACCGCCACCGCCGCCAGGGAGTTGGCCACGGCCAGGCCCAGGTCGTTGTGGCAGTGCACGGAGAACACCGCCTTGTCGGCATTGGGGATGCGCTGCAGCAGCTGGCGGATGGTCTCGGCGTACTGGTGCGGGATGGCGTAGCCGACGGTGTCGGGGATGTTGATGGTGCGTGCGCCGGCGTCGATGGCCGCCTCGATGATGCGGCAGAGGAAGTCGATCTCGGAACGCCCGGCGTCCTCGCAGGAGAACTCGACGTCCGCGCAGAGGTTGCGTGCATGGCGCACCGCGCGCACGGCCTGCTCCACCACCTGGTCCGGCTGCATGCGCAGCTTGTACTGCATGTGGATGGGGCTGGTGGCGATGAAGGTGTGGATGCGCCCGGAGTTGGCACCCTCGAGGGCTTCGGCGGCGCGCTCGATGTCCGCCTCGACCGCACGGGCCAGGCTGCACACGGTGCTGTCCTTGATGCTGTCGGCGATGGCCTTGACCGCCTCGAAGTCCCCCGGGCTGGCGATGGCGAACCCTGCCTCGATCACGTCGACACGCAGCCGCTCCAGGGCCTTGGCGATGCGCAGTTTCTCCTCCCGGGTCATGGAGGCGCCGGGGCTCTGCTCGCCGTCGCGCAGGGTGGTGTCGAAAATGATGACGCGATCGTTGTTATTCATTGTGGTCACTCCTCATGTCCCCACCGGGGGTGCGGCCGGGGCGCTGGCTAAAGACGCCGCGGCTTGTGGCCGCGACGACGGATGACGAATTGTGGCGCGAAATGCGCGAGGCGGGAAGGCGCGGGCGGCGCTCGAGAAGCGCCGCCGGGCGGGCGGTTCAGTTGATCGGCGTGGCGGTGAGGTTGGCGCGGATATCGGCGTTCTGCAGCTTCACCCCGTACATGGAGGTGACGGCGCCGCCGGTGGGGTGTACGTGCTGGATGCGGTCGATGTCCACTTCCTTGAAGTGGATGCGGCCGTTGACCGCGAAGCCCAGCGGGTCGGGGGTGACGGCGGTGCAGGTGCTGCCGGTCTTGGTGCAGACCTTGGTCGGCGCCACGTCGAGGTTGAGGTCGGCGTTGAGGCCGTAGGTGTTGGCGTTGGGGTCCTTGGGGTTGCCGTCGGAGGTGTAGAAGTTATCCACGACCAGTTGGCTGCCGGTACCGTTCACGCCGTTTACGCGATCGGTCTCGAGGATCACCTGGTTGCGCTTCTCGTCGGTGGCGACGCCATTGACCGAACTGTCGATGGTGGCGTCACGCACGTAGACGTTCTTCAGCTTTACCGAGACGCCCTCGTTGCCACGGTCTTCCCAACGGCCACCGCTGGCGGAGCAGGCACCGGCGGTGGAGCCGCTGCCGCCGACACAGAGCGCGCCGGCACCGCCGGAGCTGAGCGCCAGGGTGGAGCCCTGCTCGTAGCGTTTGAGCACCAGGCGGCCGAGGCTGGTGCCGGTGGCGCGGTCGCCCCAGCGCAGGTCGGCGACATCGAGGTTGGACCAGTAGGTGCCCTTGCGCAGCTCGACGCCGTTGTTGCTGACATCCACCGAGCCGTCGCGGAAGTGCATGTCGTAGCGGGTGCCCGAAAGCCACAGGCCCTTGCCGGTCTCGTCCACGGTGATGGCGGCGCGGGCATCGGTGATGAGGAAGTCGGCGTTGTAGCTGATGCCCGAGCCGCTGCTGCCGCCCGGCTGCAGGGTGAGCTGGCCGTTGAGGGTGAAGTCGTAGGCGGGGAAGATTTCCATCAGCACCAGCAGCTCGGTGCCGCCCTGCAGCGGCGCGGTGGCGCTGCCCACGCGCAGGCCATCGAAGCTGTAGCTGCCCTTGACGTTGTTCAGGCCCAGGCGCAGGCCGTCGAAGTGGCCGTTGTAGCTGCCCTTGCTCATGTCGCTCTGGGTGCCGGCGTAGCACGAGGTGGACGCGCCGGCCGCGCAGCTCCTGGTGATGTCCAGGGTGACCTGCCCGGTGCCGTTGGTGCGCAGGCCGCTGAACCACATGCTGTTGCCGTTATCGGTGAGCGAGACCGAGCTGTTGGCCATGTTCCAGCTGAGGTCGGCGGTGATGCCCTTGAGGCCGGAGTTGGGGTCACCGCCGGGGCGCAGCTTGAAGACGTTCTTCTTCGCGCCGTCGTCGACGAAGTTGAGGTCGATGCCCAGGCTGCCGAGCTTCTGGTTGGTCGGGTTGCCGATGATCAGGCCGCCCAGGGTGGCGTTGAGCTTGAGGTCGGCGAAGGCCACCTGCACGAAGCTGCCGTTGCCATCCTGCATCAGGTCGAGGGTCAGGCCGGCGAGGCTGCGCAAGGTGCCGGAGAAGTTCTCGGCACGCAGGATGCCTTCGTCCTGATACTGGAACAGGCTGTTGACGATGTTCACGTCCGGCCGGATGCGCAGGCCCGAGCCGCTGGCGCCGCCGCTGGAGAGGCTGACACTGCCGCCCAGGCGCAGGTCCATGTCCAGCTTGCCGAAGCTCTTGCTGGCGTTGGGGTCGCGCAGGTCCGGTGCATCGGGCGTCGCCGGCAATGCGCTGGGGTCGCCGTGGGCGAGGTCGAGGCCAATGCCGTTGATGGCGGCGACGAAGCGCGAGTTGCCGAGATCGAGCCGCACCGCCTGGCCATCACCACCGCTGACGATGTCGATGTAGGCGTTGTTCAGGTAGGCGTCGAGGCTCATGCCCTTGACGATCAGGTCGAAGCCGTTGTCGCGGTAGTAGAAGGTGACGTCGGAAAGCGAGAGCCGGCTGTCGTCCACCGAGATGCCGGTCACGCCGCTGGCGCCGCCGCCCTTGATCTTCAGGGTCGCGCCCAGGGTGTAGAAGGCGCGCAGGGCACCGAAGCTCTTGCTGCTGCCGCCCATCTCGATGTTGTTGACGCTGAGCGCCTGGGCGCTGCTGGCATGTTCGATCTGCAGGCGCTGGTTGACCACGTCCACCTTGGTAGTGGAGGTGATGCTGGCGCCGCTACGTGGCTGGTTGCTGACACCACGCAGGTTGAGGCTCTGGCCGTCCTCGCTGTAGCTGATGTTGCTGGCCGACCAGCCGGCGCTGGTGGTTTCCAGGCTGATGCCGTCCTGCCCGGTGACGTCGGACAGCGCCGTGTCATCCAGCGCCTGCATGGCCTGGGCCAGGGGGCTGAGGAGTACCGCGAACAACGCTACTGCACGCATCGCCTGCTCCTTTTATTTGGGGAAAATCAGCACGCTGCCCTGCATGCGGATGTCACCGTCGATCTTCGCCGAGAAGATGTTGGTCTGCTGGAAGGTGGCGTCACCGCCGTTGGCCGCGGTGCCCACCTTGTTGCGCCAGCCGCCCTGGTTGGCGACGGCGAAGGCGAAGCTGCCGTCCTTGAAGCGTACGTTGTTGGGCAGGCCCAGCTCGATCACGTCCTGGTTGAAGCCGGCGGCGCTGTCGTTGATCAGCCGGGTGCGCAAGGTCAGCCCCTCGAAGCTGAACACACCCTTGAGGTTGTCCAGCACGTACCAGCCGCCCGCCGCCTCGGTGCGGATGGCGATGCGCATCCCGCAGCTTTCCGGCGTGGCGGCGCCGGCGGTGGCGCAGCTGCGCTCGCCGATGGCCCATTGCGTGGCGTTGTTGGTGGCTGGGGTGCTCCAGAGCACGCCGCCGCCCTTGTTGATGCTGAACTCGCCGGAGAGATAGACCCCGCCCTGCCCGCTCGTGGCACTGAGGTCGGCGTCGGCCATGGGCTTGAGTTCGGCCTGCGCACAGCCGGCGGCGAGCAGCAGGACCAGGAAGAGGAGCCTAGAGGTCATGGCTGGTCACCTTCAGGTAGTTGATGCTGAGGCCGCCGATCTCGTTGTAGCCGAAGTTGTACCCACCGGTGCTGGTGTTGCCGCTGCCGACTGTCAGGTTGTTGATGACGATGCTGGTGCGCGGTGCGTTGGCGTAGAAGTCGTCCGCCAGAGCTTGCCGCTGCGCAGCGGTGGTACCGGATGCCGTCGGGCTCTGCAGTTCCAGTACGAACTGACCATTGCTGGTGGCATCGAACAGCAGCGGCTGGCTCTTGCCATAGCCCAGGGCGACGGTGGCGTAGGCGCCGCTCATGAAAAGGGTGCGGTCACGCTGCTGCTCGGCGGTGGTGCAGTTGGCGCTGCCGGCAGCACAGGACATCAGCTGGATGCTCTTGGCAAACAGGTTGATGCGCATCTCGCCGACCATCTGGCTCTTGGCCTTGTCGCCCCAGAGGCGCAGGTAGGAACCGTCCATGGCCAGCTCGGCGATGTCCAGGTTGAGCACGTCGGTGCGCCCGGCGGCCACCTGGAAGTCGAAGCGGATGCCCAGGTCGACCTTCTCCGTGGCGCGGCTGGAGCAGGTGTTACCGCCAGTGGAGTAGCCGCTGATGCAGGCCGAGCCGCCGGTGGTGAGGCGCTCGGGGAACATGAACTCCAGCACCGAGACACCGTTGGGCGTTGTCTGCACCCACTGCCCGGCATCGTTGAGGGTCCGCAGGGTTTCGCCCCGGGCCAGGTTGAGGGCGAAGGGGTGGTCCAGCCGGCCGATGGTCACGGGGTTGAGGTTGGCGCCCTTGTTGCTGCCGATGGCACCGAGATAGAACTCCTTCACCGCAATGGGTACGTTCTGCCCATTGCCGTTGTTGATGTCGTTGAGGGTGATGGTTGCGTTGTTGGCGTCCAGCAACACCTTGTCCAGCACGAAGCCGATGCCGGCACCATCGACATTGGATAGTTCGGCATCATCCAGAGCCTTCAGCTCCGCCCGGGCTACCGAAGCCGACAGCAAAGCGAGGACAACAATCGAAGTCTTGAACATGATCAGCACCCCGAAGTAGCTGACCCCAGGCAGGTGTCCTTGCGCGGAATACCGTTCAGGGCCTGCTCGAAGTCGAACTTGATACCCGCAACCATGTCACCGTTGGCGTTCTTGTACTTCGGAATGTTGAGGAAGGCACCCGCTACCGCGGTGACCAGTGCGTTGGTGTCAAGGTCGCGCCATTGGGTGTCCTTGAGTTGCACGGATATGAAGACTCCTCGCGCGGCTTGATCCATTCCGGCTGCCGCCGTGTTTCCAATATCCAACGACTTGAACTGGCTGAGGTTGAAGCATGTGGTGATGCCGATAATCTGGCAGCCGCTTGAAGGGAAAGCCGTCAGTAACCCTCCAAGCAAATTGCAATTGGAAATGCACTGCACGACCGCCCCATCCTTCAGCCCTGCCTGTGTGGCACGGACCGAATCAGGCGTGCCATTGCTGACCAATTCCGCTTCAGACTTGATGATCGAGTTGTCATTGACCGTGGCACCAAGCAGCAGCTTCTGGAAAAAGTTGGCGCTGTCCAGCAGCGGCTTTGCCTTGCCTTCAAGGTCAACAGCCACCTTTCCGGTCAGATGGGAGATATCACCGGAAAGTACACCTTTCGCCTCGGCGAAACCGATACGTACACCGACGACCTTGTTCCCCTCGTACGCCAACTCGAAGTACGGATCGACGATCTGGAAAGGATTGATGGTGTCGTTGGGCCCTACGGTGCCCAGCGCGAAGTTGTTGATCAGGATGTCCGAGCTCTTGGACTCCCCAGGACGGCTGTAGCCGCCCAATTCGAGCTTCTTGATATTGAGCTGGGTGTCGACCTTCACTCCGAAATTGACACGGGTGTAGTTCACCGCCCCTGCCGCATCGGTTGTCAGGTTGATGAACGCCTGCCCAGTGACGTTGGAAAGCTCCGCATCATCCAGAGGCTCCATGCGTGCATGGACCGAGGTGGCCAGGAGGCTGGCGGCGAGCACGAGGAAAAGGCTTTTGGCGGGACTGCGGGTCAGGCGCATGGCGAGTTCCCTCTTTCTTATAGTTATGGCCGAGCACTGGCGGCTCGATTCCGTGATGCCACTATAGGGAAGCACCTGCCATTGCGGCCCGACCCATAGGCGGGAAAAAGGTGGGATTTCGGCGGTTGGTCCTGGGGTTGCCGCTGCGGTTGTTACCCAAATCCACACCCTCGCCTGCCAACCCCAGCTTCGGAATGGTCGAGCGAGGCGATCACCACGACACCGTTTCCGCCAGCCTTTGGATAGCTGGGCGCGGACAGGGGTAACTGCTCAACTGCCGGCTCCCGACAACAAGGAGTCGTTGCAATGCTGAAAAATCATGCTCTTTCTGCCGCTCTCATCTCGCTCGCCCTCCCGCTCATGGCGGTCGGCGCCGATGCTCCGAGCGAATTGGAGCGCCACATCAGCTACATGAAGGGGGTAACGGGCCCTGTTGTGCCCGCAAGACAACAGGCCAAGCTTTTTGGACGGCAGGCCTCGACGACGCCACTCAGCGGCACACTGACAGCTGGGAAGCTCATTACATACGACGCGGTCAACTACACCGCCTATAACGAGGAGCCAACGGATACGACCACCTTCAACATGGTGATGGCTGGTTACTCCTCCTCTGGCCCTGCCCTTGGCTCATTGAGCGCCAACCTAACCGGAGTAACATCGGTGGCGTTTGCCCGGGTAGTCAAGTTGTTCAACACCGCGCCGTTTCCAGAAGCGGACCTGATGTGCAATTTGTTTCTGACATCCGCCAACCTGGTGCAGGGTTTGAATATCGACGGCACCTACCTCCCTCTCACCCAGATAGGGTCGTCGGTTAAAAGCGGAACGACCTACTACGACTACGCTGCGGTTGCGCTGGATAAGGTCTCGCCCGACTACCCTCAATACTTCCTCGACGAGCACGCTTTCTGCAGCACCTTCGAATCGTTCAACAGCACCTACCCCAATGGCTCCACCATGCCGCTGACCCTGGTCCCCTGAATCACCGGAACCGCCTCCGCAGCTGCGCATGGGGTCACTCCACGCGCAGCTGCTTCGGAATTTCCTTCACCCGTCCGACAAGTGACCATCCTCGTCAGATTGCGACCGCTCTAGAATGTCGAGTGTGAGCTGGAGCACGCTTCCGGCCCCATTCCAAGCCCTTGAATTGACTGGCATGTTTTCTGCCTTGCTACACGGCAGATGCCGTATTGACCGAGTCCATGAACGCCAACTCCAAAGCCGATTCCGATTCACACTGGGACGAATTGCAGAACCAGAGCGACCTCGCCTGGGACCTGGATGCCATCACCGACCGCCAGCAGGCGATCGACTTCCTGCTGCGCTTCGAAAACCGCCTGTGCGTCTACTCCGGCTATGTCGAGAAGCTCTACAGCAACTACAGCTTCGTGGTGCCGGAGGAGGAGCATGGCAGCATCACCATCCTTCCCGACGAGCAGGCCTGGCACGACACCTTCAACGAAATCCCGCCCGAGGCGGTAGAGCCCACCGGCATCCACATCCTGCCCGGCGAGACCATGGGCTATTCGGGGCTGTACCTGAAGATCCCCGGCGAGCACCGCCTGGCCGCCTCCCGCGAGCTGCCGTTCCAGGAAGGCCTGAAGCTGCTGATTCAGCGCTACCAGGCGAAGAACGACCACTTCCTGCCGGTGCTGGTGAAGGGTGACCTGCGCGAGTACGAGGCGCGCATGCCCTCGCTGCACCTGCACCGCATCAATACCGAGCGCCTGGGCCATACCTCGCAGCTCAACGTCAATGCCATCAAGGCCGCCATCGCCGATCACCTGATCGGGCTGTTCCGCCAGAGCTGACCCCTCCCCAGGCCCGGGTGCCCAGCGGACTCCCGCATTCGTGGGCATCACCTGGCCGGGCAACCGTTTCACCCGGCACGCCGCCATGCGAACCAGCCGTCCTTTGATCAGCTCGGGCTGAGTCGAGCCGGCGGTCATGCAGTACAATCGCGTCTTTTTCCTCAGGCAGGGACCGTCTCCCACGATGATCGAACCCAAACGCGTTTTGCGCGCCCTCGCCGAGCACTGGGCGCTGCTGGAGCCGCTGTGCGAGCGCTTCGACGCCGGCACGCTGAGCCTGGCCGAATTGCGCCTGCAGCTCGGGGCCCAGTTGCCGGAGGGCACGCCCATGGACATCACCGCGTTGCTCGACCAATGGATCCGCCTGGACGTCCTGGTGCCGGTGGCCAAGAGCCCCAACCGCTTCGAGCTGAACGCCCAGATCCACGATTTCCTCGCCTACCTGCGCCGTGAACACCGCCTCGGCCTGTGCCTGGAGATCGAGGCCTACCTGCGTCACCTGGAGCGCCTGGCCGGCTACATCCAGGAAGCCTTCGAGATCCGCGACGGCAACGACCTGGCGCGCCAGCTGCGCCTGCTCGACATGCGCGTGCGCGATGTCTTGAAGAAGCTCGACAACGACGAGCAGGCCCTGGTGGCCGTGGCCGAACGGGCCAAGACCAGCGACCGGCAGATCCCGCTGCGCCAGCGTTATGCCGAGGTCCTGGCGACCTGGGATGAATACGTCGAGCCGATGATCCAGCTGGTTTCCGCCGATGGCGCCTTCGAACAGGGCGTGCGCCGGGTCGAGCAGGTGCTGCTCAAGCTGCTCGGCGAACAGCAGCGCCTGGGCCAGTTGGTCGACGACGACCTGCTGCTGCGTACCCATGCGCGCATCCTGGAGATGCAGACCACCGCCCAGCTGACGCTGCGCAAGGCCCGCGAACTGCTGCTGCCGTTGCGCGAGGAAGCGCGCCGGCACAACGCCGTGACCCGGGGCGCCGCCCTGGCGCTCTCGGTGATCCGCAAGAAGGGCCTGGACGCCGTGCCCCAGTCCGCACTGCCGCTGTTCACCCGGCCACAGAGCACCTTCCTCGGCAGCGCCTCGCAGGTGGAAGCCTACGTCTACGCCCTGGCGCGTTTCGAGCCCAAGCCCGCGCACTTCCCCAAGGCCTCCGCTGGCCGTCGTGGCGAAGCACCGCGTGCACCGCGTACCGCCCGGGAAATGATCGACCGTTGCGAACAGGCCCTGCCTCTGCCGGACCTCATGGCCTGGCTGCTGGAGCAGGAGCCGGAAGGCGCCACCGACGAGCTGCTGTACTGGTTCTCCCGCCTCTCCCGCGAAAGCCGCTTCCAACGCAACCGCCTGGAACGCCGCGACTACCTCACCGCGGAGCATCAGGTCAGCCTGAGCTCCTTCGCCCTCATCAAGAGCGAAAAACATGCATCTTAATCTCACCGAAATGACCCAGCTCTCGGCCATCTTCCGCGAGCTGTTCAAGGGCTATCACCTCTCGCGCAGCGAGCCGGAATGCTACGCCCAGCTGTCCACCATGCAGGACCAGTACCGCGCCCTGTTCAAGGCGCTGGGCTTCGAGCTGGTGTGCGACCCGCGCGGCTTCTACTACTTCGTGCCCGAGCAGATGGGCGCCCAGGTGAACAAGACCGCCCAGCGCCTGGCGCTGTTCACCTTCATTCTCGTGGAGCACCTGGCCGACCAGGGCCGCGACCCACTTTCCGTGCTCGATGGCGGCACTATCGGCCGCGACGAGCTGCCCGCGCTGCTGGAGAAGTACCGCGACCTGTTCCTGCAGGCCGAGGTGACCACCCATGAAGAGCTGGAGGAGAAGGTCATCCGCCGCCTGACCCAGCTCGGCTTCGCCGAGGACAGCAACGGCGTGTACCGCTTCCTGCCGCCCATGCACCGCTTCCTCGACGTGTGCCTGGCCGTGCAGCACGACCGCGACCTGGCCGCCAACCTGCACAGCAGCGACCTGGCCCTGCCGGCGCCGGTGCTGATGGACGACGACGGCGAGGAGCCGATCGTCTCGCTGGAGGTCGAGGAGCCGGCCGCCGCTGAATCCGAAGAAGACGCCCTGGCACGTGCCATGGCCGAAGAGCGCGCCGCGCAGGAGATGGACGCATGAGCCAGGAACGCTACGGCATCCGCCGCTTCGCCCTGCTGAACACCGCCGGCTACAGCCTCGGCCTGTTCCCGCTGGAAACCCCGCTATCGGTCTACGGCGCCAACAACCTGGGTAAATCCGCGTCGATCAACGCGCTGCAGTTCCCCATCCTGGCGCGCATGTCGGACATGAGCTTCGGCAAGTACAGCCTGGAGCAGTCGCGCAAGTTCTACTTCGCCACCGACACCAGCTACATCCTGGTCGAAGTCTCCCTGCCCCACGGCCCTCATGTGATCGGCGTCGCCGGCCGCGGCCCGGGCGGCGGCTTCGGCCACCAGTTCTTCGCCTACCAGGGCAGCCTGGACCTGGATCACTACCAGAAGAACGGCACCTGCCTGCGTCAGCGCGAGCTGTTCAACAACCTCGAGCGCGAAGGCATCAAGGCCTACGAGCTCAAGCCTGACGAGCTGCGCCGGCTGCTGGTGGGCGGGCACACGTCCATCCCGCTGGACCTGACGCTGATCCCGCTGCGCTCGACCAGCGAACAGAGCCTGAAGACCTTCCGCTCGCTGTTCATCAACCTGCTGCACATGCGCGAGATCACCGCGGCCAAGCTCAAGCAGCTGTTCCTCGATGCCTTCGAGCACAGCCTGCGCTCCGGCAGCGTCGACTACATCGCCGCCACCGAGGAAGCCTTCCGCGACGTGCGCCGCATGGAGCAGGACTACCAGGCGCTGGTGGCCGCCGGCCCGCTGGTGGAGGCGCTGTCCAATGGCGTGGCCCAGCGCGAGATCCTGCGCGGCAAGCTGCATCGCCTCTCGCCCCTGCTGGATAACCTGCTGGGCACCTGGCACGACTACTCCGGTGCGCGCCGCGAGGAACTGGTGATCCAGGCCGAGCACTACCGCAACGAACAGGACGGCCTGCAGCACGAACAGCGCGGCGGCACCCAGGAGCTGATGCGCCTGGAGCGTGAGATCAGCGAGATCCAGCGCTGGCTCGGCGAGCTGGCGGTGCTGAAGAACCGCTTCGCCCTGGTGGACGACGTCAAGGTGCTGGAGCAGCAGCTGCTGGCCGCCAAGGACGCCCATGACGAGCTCGCGGGTGCCCTGGCGCAATCCCGCCAGTTCTCCTCGGAAGACCTGGACGAGCGCCTGCGTGACCTGGAGAAACGCCTGAAGTCGGTCAAGCAGCAGCTCGACCACGCCGACAACAACAGCTACTCGCGCCTGCGCGAGGAGTTCTCCCAGGCCGATGTTGACCGCCTGATGCGCCTGTTCAACGGCCAGTTGTTCAGCCTGCCGCTGGGTGAGAAAGGCATCCAGCTGGATGAGGAAGACGCCTGGGTGAAATCCCTGGAAGCCATCCTCGATCGCTTCAAGGGCGAGCACTTCCAGGTGCCCGGCCTGGATATCGACCTGTCCCACATCGAGCCGCCGGCCTTGCAGGCCCTGGCCGACCGCGCCGCCCTGCGCGACCAGAAGGATCGCCTGGAGCGCGAGCTCAAGCAGCTCAAGACCCAGCAATCGGTCGCCGCCGACCGTGCCGCGAGCAAGGCCCAGGCCGAGCAGCTGTACCAGGCCGTGCTGGATGCGCAGAAGGCCCTGGAGGACTTCCGCAAGACCCAGACGCTGTCCGCCGAGGAAGCCGGCAAGCTGGAGTTGCTGGCCCAGCGCGAAGCGGCGCAGGACGACCTGAAACGCTCCAGCGACGCCTTCACCGAACGCGTCCAGCAGCTCTCCGCCAAGCTGCAACTGGTGGGCCGCCAGCTCGCCGACCTGGAAGCCAAGGAGCGCACCCTGGAAGACGCGCTGCGTCGCCGCCAGCTGTTGCCGGCCGACCTGCCCTTCGGCACACCCTTCACCGACCCGGTGGACGACAGCATCGACAACCTGCTGCCGCTGCTCAACGACTACCAGGACACCTGGCAGGCGCTGCAGCGCATCGATGGGCAGATCGAGGCGCTGTACGCCCAGGTGCGCCTGAAGGGCGTGGCCAAGTTCGACAGCGAGGACGACACCGAGCGTCGCCTGCAGCTGCTGATCAACGCCTACGCACACCGCCAGGACGAGGCCCTGACCCTGGCCAAGGCACGCCGCGCGGCGGTTACCGACATCGCCCGTACCCTGCGCAACATCCGCAGCGACTACGACAACCTGGAACACCAGCTGGCGCTGTTCAACCGCGAGATCAACAAGCGCCAGGTGTCGAACCTGCAGAGCTTCCGCATCGTGCTGGCGCCGAACAAGGACGCGCTGCGCCACATCGACCAGATCATCCACAGCGCCGGCCAGTACGAGGAAGGCGAGACCCTGTCGGTGTTCGACCTGTCGCAATCCTCCGAGCAGGATGCGAAGAACGAGGAGGCCAAGGAGTACCTGGCACGCCTGGTCGCCGCCAACGGCAACCAACTGGGCCTGAAGGACCTGTTCGAGCTGGCCTTCGAGATCACCAAGGTGCATGGCCAGCCGATCATCCACACGGACATCGATGGCGCCGCGTCCAACGGCACCACCATGACCATCAAGGCGCTGACCAACATGTACCTGCTGCTGCACCTGATGGACCGCGAGCAGGCCGGGCGCATCCGCCTGCCCTACTACCTGGACGAGGCGGCGGACATCGACGAGCGCAACCAGCAGGCGCTGATCGAGACCAGCGCCCAGTTGGGCTTCACGCCCATCCTGGCGTCGGTGAAGCCGCAGGTTTCGGCCGACGTGGCCATCGACCTGGAAGGTGGCAGCGGCCCCAACGGCATCTACATCGACGAGGCGGACTGGAAGTTCATCAAGCGTCGCGAGCAACCCAGCCGGCAGGCACCTGCCGCGAGCGAGGAAGCCGAGCCGGCGTGAGTCGAAGCCGCTGAAAAGAAGAAGGGCCGCAGATGCGGCCCTTTTTTCATGCGGGGTGGATCATTTCTCGAGGGTGATCTTCGGCGCCCACTTCAGCCATTCCTCGTTGAGTTCGTCATGCAGGGCGAAGGTCTGCCCGGGAATGGCCGGTGCGCCCATCTGGTCGTTGTCCGGGGTGGCGAAGGCGATGCCACCCTCGATCAGCGCTTCCAGTGATTCGGTACGTACCTTCACGCCCTTGAACAGGCCGGCGTCGATGCCCACGCCGCTGGCGTTCCAGAAGCGCGTGCCGCTGCGCACCAGGGAGGCGTAGCGCGGTTCGATGAGGACGTGGATGAGGACGCGGTCGGCGGTCTTGCCCAGCTCGAAACGCACCACCTTGCCTACCGGCACTTCGCGGTAGCTGACCACCACGCCGGGCTTGATGGAGCCGCGGCGAGCGGTGCTGAGGACGATACGCAGGCCTTCCTCGCGGGCGATGACCGACGGCGGCTCGGTGAGCGCGGTGAAGGTGGTCTGCAGCGGCCCCTTGGCGGAGGCGGGCTGCACTTCCAGGTACTGGCCGCTGACCAGGGTGTCGAGGTTGGCGGTGCGCACCAGGCCGAGCTCGGGCTTGACCACCCAGAACTGGCTGCCGGCGCGGGCGATGCGGTCGGTGGCTTCGGTGATGCGCGCGCTGACCACGACGCCGGCCAGGTCATCGGCCAGGGCGATGCGTTCGACGCTGCCGACATCCAGCCCCTTGAAGCGCACCGGCGTGCCTTCGCGCAGGCCATCGGCCTGGGGCATGCGGATTTCGATCACGGTGCCCTTGCCGAGGGCGAGGTTCTCGTTGTCGTAGAGGGTGAAGCGGCGCGGCTTGGTCACCGGCGTGGCCTTGGAGTCGGGCGTGCTGAAGGAGATGCCGCCGGCCAGCAGGGTCTGCAGCGACTCGCTCTTCACCTCGACGCCCGAGAGGCCGCCCTTGATGCTGACGCCGCTGACGTTCCAGAAGCGGGTCGATTCGTTGACCAGCTTGGCGAACTCCGGCTCGATGTGGACGCCGACGACGACGCGCTGCTGGTCACGGGAGAGCTGATAGCTCTGCACGCTGCCCACGCGCATCTGCTTGTAGAGGATGGGGCTGCCGACATCGAGGGAGCCGAGCTTGTCGCTGGTGAGCACCAGGTGCAGGCCGGGGGCGTCGGTGTTCAGCGGCGGCGCCTTGGGCCGGGCGGTGAACTCGCGGGTGGGGGTGCCGCTCTTGGCGAAGCGCACGGCGATGTAGTTGCCCTTGACCAGGGCTTCGATGCCGCTGATGCCGGCGAGGGAGATGGAGGGTTTGACCGTCCAGAACTCGGTGCCTTCGACGAGGAACTCCTCGGTGCGCGGTTCCATGGTCAGCTCGGCGGTGGCGCCGGCGAAGTTCTTGTCCATGTCGAGCTTCTTGAGGGTGCCGACCTGGACGCCGTTGTACATCACCGGGGTGTTGCCCGGGTTGAGGCCGCTGACGTCTTCCATCCGCAGCATGACCTTGAGGCCGGCCTCGGCCGCCTCGAAGCCGTCGTAGAGGCGGAAGGGAATGGTGGAGTCGGTGGGCGGGCTGTCCTGGCGGTTCTCGGGCGTGGCGAAGGCGATGCCGCCGGCGGCCATGCTGAGCAGCGACTCGGTGCGGATCTTCACCCCGGACAGGCCGGCGGTGACGTTGAGGCCGCTGGCGTTCCAGAAGCGCGTGTGCTTGCGCACGAGCTGGGCGTAGGGCTGCTCGATGTGCACCTTGATCTCGACGGTGCGCTGGTCTTCGGCCAGTTGGTAGCTCTTCACCTGGCCGACCTGGATCTGCCGGTAGTAGACGGGGCTGCCCTGCTCCAGGGAGCCGAGGCGCTCGGCCTTGAGGGTGAGGTGGAGGCCGGGCAGGTTGTCGGAGAGCGGCGGCGGCTCGGACAGCGCGTGGTACTTGCGCTCGGGCTCGCCCTTCACCGGGTCGATGGCGATGTAGATGCCGGAGACCAGGGTCTCCAGGCCGGTGACGCCTGCGAGGGATACACGCGGACGCACGAGCCAGAAGCGGGTTTCCTTGCTCAGGTAGGGCTCGGCCTCCTTGAGCACTTCGACCGTGGCGACGACGCCATTGATGTCATCGCTGACGTGCAGGTCGGTGACCTTGCCGACCTGGATGCCCTTGTACATGAGCTGGGTCTTGCCGACCTGGATGCCTTCGCCGTTTTCGAAGTAGATCTTGATGTCGATACCGGCGTCGTTCATCGACTTCCAGCCCAGCCACAGGCCGATGCCCAGGGCGATCAGGGGCAGGACCCAGATGGCGGACCAGTTGGTGGTTTTCTTCGTCTTGGGCTTTGGCAGGTCAGCCATTCTCGTCGTCCATATCGGTGTTGTCCCAGATCAGTCGGGGATCGAAGGTTACTGCGGCGGTCATGGTCAGGACCACGACACTGGCGAAGGCGGCCGCTCCGGGGTTGGCCTCGATGCTGGCGAGGTTGCCGAAATTCACCAGCGCCACGAGGATGGCGATGACGAAGATATCGAGCATGGACCAGCGGCCGATCCATTCGATGAAGCGGTACATGAGGATGCGCTGGCGCGCCGACATCGGCTGGTGCCGCTGTACGGAATACAACAGCAACGCGATGCCGACGAGCTTGAAGGTGGGCACGAGGATGCTGGCGGTGAAGACCACGAGGGCGATGGGCAGCATGTCGGCGTGGATCAGCTCGATCACGCCTTCCATGATGGTGGAGGGCGAGCCGTTGCCGAAGAAGTTGACCGTCATGATTGGCAGTACGTTGGCCGGGATGTAGAGGATGGTGGCGGTGAGCAGCAGTGCCCAGGTGCGGATCAGGCTGTTCGGCCGGCGCTCGTGGAGGCGCGAGCCGCAGCGGGTGCAGCAGGGCGCGTCGTCGTCCTGATCGGGGCGGTTCAGCTGGTGGCAATCGCTGCAGACGAGGATGCCGGCATCAAGCGCTCTCACTGGCATGACCTCCGGCGTCGAGGGAGTCCCAGACCTGGTGCGGAGACATGGTCACTTCCAGCCAGACCTGGGACAGCAGCAGGCCGATGAAGCAGGCGAGGCCGATGCCCAGGTGCAGGTCGGCCATGTCGATCAGCTTGACGATGCTGACGAGGATGCCCATGAGGTAGACCTCGAGCATCCCCCACTCGCGCATGTGGTGGTACAGGCGATAAAGGTACAGGCCGAGCCCCTGCATCACCTGCCAGCGGATGCACAACAACACCACGAGCTGGCAGAGCAGCTTGAGCAGCGGGATGACCATGCTGCAGAGGAAGACCAGGACGGCCACGCCATCCATGCCGCTGTGATAGAGGCCGAGCACGCCGCTCCAGATGGTGTCCTGGGTGGTCTGGCCGAGCAGGTTGAGCTTCATGATCGGCAGGAAGTTCGCCGGGACGTAGAGCATCAGGGCCGTCAGAACGAGGGCAAGGGCACGGCGCTCCATATGGGCGCGGTGGACGATGATCTCGTAGCCACAGCGGGGGCAGCAGGCCTTGTGTTCCTCTTCGACGGGCTGGCGATGCATCAGCAGGTCGCACTCTGGGCAGGCAACCAACTCATCAAGGGGACGTTCGGACAACGGGCGGGGATCGGCCGAGTCAGGCATACAGGGGGCTCATGTGAATTCGCGCCTATTCTAGACGAGCGCAGCCGCAAAGGGTCTGTCTGACTGTGACCCGATTTGCCATTAACAGGTTCGAAACGGGCTGGGGATACCAGCCTGAATACATCGGTAGCCTGGACTTCAGTCCGTGGACTCTTTCAGGGCTCAGAGCGGGTCAATGAAGCGATCGCGGCAGGCACCGGTATGGCGGTCCTTCGGTCAAACCGCTGCCCGGCACATCGTCGTGGCTCTACACGCGATGCCATGGCGCACCGGATGGATCGCAATGCCCGCGCTCCGAGCGGTGCCCGGCGTTACAGGTGCCCCACATCACTCGGCCGATTTTCCTAGGCGCAAAGTCAAACCCCCGACCTTCTTACGAAGATCGGGGGTTTGGTATAGGTGCTTGACGATGACCTACTCTCACATGGAGAAACTCCACACTACCATCGGCGATGCATCGTTTCACTACTGAGTTCGGGATGGGATCAGGTGGTTCCAACGCTCTATGGTCGTCAAGCAATTCGGTTGGGGTATCGTCTGGGACGCGACCCCGAATGGGTATGTGATAAGGCTTTGCAAGTTCTGGCCAATTTTCGGCTAAGTCGACTTCACCTTATAACAACAATCGTCAGATTGTTTGGGTGTTATATGGTCAAGCCTCACGGGCAATTAGTATTGGTTAGCTCAACGCCTCACAGCGCTTACACACCCAACCTATCAACGTCGTAGTCTTCGACGGCCCTTTAGGGGATTCAAGATCCCAGTGAGATCTCATCTTGAGGCGAGTTTCCCGCTTAGATGCTTTCAGCGGTTATCTCTTCCGAACGTAGCTACCCGGCAATGCCACTGGCGTGACAACCGGAACACCAGAGGTTCGTCCACTCCGGTCCTCTCGTACTAGGAGCAGCCCCTCTCAAATCTCAAACGTCCACGGCAGATAGGGACCGAACTGTCTCACGACGTTCTAAACCCAGCTCGCGTACCACTTTAAATGGCGAACAGCCATACCCTTGGGACCGGCTTCAGCCCCAGGATGTGATGAGCCGACATCGAGGTGCCAAACACCGCCGTCGATATGAACTCTTGGGCGGTATCAGCCTGTTATCCCCGGAGTACCTTTTATCCGTTGAGCGATGGCCCTTCCATACAGAACCACCGGATCACTAAGACCTACTTTCGTACCTGCTCGACGTGTCTGTCTCGCAGTCAAGCGCGCTTTTGCCTTTATACTCTACGACCGATTTCCGACCGGTCTGAGCGCACCTTCGTACTCCTCCGTTACTCTTTAGGAGGAGACCGCCCCAGTCAAACTGCCCACCATACACTGTCCTCGATCCGGATGACGGACCAGAGTTAGAACCTCAAGCATGCCAGGGTGGTATTTCAAGGATGGCTCCACGCAGACTGGCGTCCACGCTTCAAAGCCTCCCACCTATCCTACACAAGCAGGCTCAAAGTCCAGTGCAAAGCTACAGTAAAGGTTCACGGGGTCTTTCCGTCTAGCCGCGGATACACTGCATCTTCACAGCGATTTCAATTTCACTGAGTCTCGGGTGGAGACAGCGCCGCCATCGTTACGCCATTCGTGCAGGTCGGAACTTACCCGACAAGGAATTTCGCTACCTTAGGACCGTTATAGTTACGGCCGCCGTTTACCGGGGCTTCGATCAAGAGCTTCGCTTGCGCTAACCCCATCAATTAACCTTCCGGCACCGGGCAGGCGTCACACCCTATACGTCCACTTTCGTGTTTGCAGAGTGCTGTGTTTTTAATAAACAGTCGCAGCGGCCTGGTATCTTCGACCGGCATGGGCTTACGGAGCAAGTCCTTCACCCTCACCGGCGCACCTTCTCCCGAAGTTACGGTGCCATTTTGCCTAGTTCCTTCACCCGAGTTCTCTCAAGCGCCTTGGTATTCTCTACCCAACCACCTGTGTCGGTTTGGGGTACGGTTCCTAGTTACCTGAAGCTTAGAAGCTTTTCCTGGAAGCATGGCATCAACCACTTCATCGTCTAAAAGACGACTCGTCATCAGCTCTCAGCATTAAGCGCCCGGATTTACCTAAGCACTCTGCCTACCACCTTAAACTTGGACAACCAACGCCAAGCTGGCCTAGCCTTCTCCGTCCCTCCATCGCAGTAACTAGAAGTACAGGAATATTAACCTGTTTCCCATCGACTACGCTCTTCAGCCTCGCCTTAGGGACCGACTAACCCTGCGTCGATTAACGTTGCGCAGGAACCCTTGGTCTTTCGGCGTGCGAGTTTTTCACTCGCATTGTCGTTACTCATGTCAGCATTCGCACTTCTGATACCTCCAGCAAGCTTCTCAACTCACCTTCACAGGCTTACAGAACGCTCCTCTACCGCATCACTTACGTGATACCCGTAGCTTCGGTGTATGGTTTGAGCCCCGTTACATCTTCCGCGCAGGCCGACTCGACTAGTGAGCTATTACGCTTTCTTTAAAGGGTGGCTGCTTCTAAGCCAACCTCCTAGTTGTCTAAGCCTTCCCACATCGTTTCCCACTTAACCATAACTTTGGGACCTTAGCTGACGGTCTGGGTTGTTTCCCTTTTCACGACGGACGTTAGCACCCGCCGTGTGTCTCCCATGCTCGGCACTTGTAGGTATTCGGAGTTTGCATCGGTTTGGTAAGTCGGGATGACCCCCTAGCCGAAACAGTGCTCTACCCCCTACAGTGATACATGAGGCGCTACCTAAATAGCTTTCGAGGAGAACCAGCTATCTCCGAGCTTGATTAGCCTTTCACTCCGATCCACAGGTCATCCGCTAACTTTTCAACGGTAGTCGGTTCGGTCCTCCAGTCAGTGTTACCTAACCTTCAACCTGCCCATGGATAGATCGCCCGGTTTCGGGTCTATTCCCAGCGACTAGACGCCCTATTAAGACTCGCTTTCGCTACGCCTCCCCTATTCGGTTAAGCTCGCCACTGAAAATAAGTCGCTGACCCATTATACAAAAGGTACGCAGTCACCCAACAAAGTGGGCTCCCACTGCTTGTACGCATACGGTTTCAGGTTCTATTTCACTCCCCTCTCCGGGGTTCTTTTCGCCTTTCCCTCACGGTACTGGTTCACTATCGGTCAGTCAGTAGTATTTAGCCTTGGAGGATGGTCCCCCCATATTCAGACAAAGTTTCTCGTGCTCCGTCCTACTCGATTTCACTTCTAAGATCCTTTCGCGTACAGGGCTATCACCCACTATGGCCGCACTTTCCAGAGCGTTCCGCTAAAATCAAAGAAGCTTAAGGGCTAGTCCCCGTTCGCTCGCCACTACTAAGGGAATCTCGGTTGATTTCTGTTCCTCAGGGTACTTAGATGTTTCAGTTCCCCTGGTTCGCCTCTTGCACCTATGGATTCAGTACAAGATACCTAGGTTATCCTAGGTGGGTTCCCCCATTCAGAGATCTCCGGATCAAAGTCTGTTTGCCGACTCCCCGAAGCTTATCGCAGGCTACCACGTCTTTCATCGCCTCTGACTGCCAAGGCATCCACCGTATGCGCTTCTTCACTTGACCATATAACCCCAAGCAATCTGGTTATTGTCTCTAACGTGAAGACGACATTCGCCGAAAATTCGCGCTTGAACTCGCAAATTTTACCTTGACTTGATTAATCACCAGTGAAAGAGATTAATCAGTCTACTTCTATCACATACCCAAATTTTTAAAGAACGGTTCTGGCGCAAAGACCAGAAATCAATGCCATTCTCAAGGCACTCATTTCTGAGCTTTCAGCGATTTAAGAGTGGATGGTGGAGCCAAGGAGGATCGAACTCCTGACCTCCTGCGTGCAAAGCAGGCGCTCTCCCAGCTGAGCTATGGCCCCTCGAAGACCTGCCACGCCCATGACAATTGGTGGGTCTGGGCAGATTCGAACTGCCGACCTCACCCTTATCAGGGGTGCGCTCTAACCAACTGAGCTACAGACCCAATCGTCTTACTCTCGGGTCTAACAACCCAATCGCTTTTCGCAAGTGAATCAAGCAATTCGTGTGGGAGCTTATGAAGAAGCTGATGTCTTCGATTAAGGAGGTGATCCAGCCGCAGGTTCCCCTACGGCTACCTTGTTACGACTTCACCCCAGTCATGAATCACTCCGTGGTAACCGTCCCCCTTGCGGTTAGACTAGCTACTTCTGGAGCAACCCACTCCCATGGTGTGACGGGCGGTGTGTACAAGGCCCGGGAACGTATTCACCGTGACATTCTGATTCACGATTACTAGCGATTCCGACTTCACGCAGTCGAGTTGCAGACTGCGATCCGGACTACGATCGGTTTTATGGGATTAGCTCCACCTCGCGGTTTGGCAACCCTTTGTACCGACCATTGTAGCACGTGTGTAGCCCTGGCCGTAAGGGCCATGATGACTTGACGTCATCCCCACCTTCCTCCGGTTTGTCACCGGCAGTCTCCTTAGAGTGCCCACCATAACGTGCTGGTAACTAAGGACAAGGGTTGCGCTCGTTACGGGACTTAACCCAACATCTCACGACACGAGCTGACGACAGCCATGCAGCACCTGTGTCTGAGTTCCCGAAGGCACCAATCCATCTCTGGAAAGTTCTCAGCATGTCAAGGCCAGGTAAGGTTCTTCGCGTTGCTTCGAATTAAACCACATGCTCCACCGCTTGTGCGGGCCCCCGTCAATTCATTTGAGTTTTAACCTTGCGGCCGTACTCCCCAGGCGGTCGACTTATCGCGTTAGCTTCGCCACTAAGATCTCAAGGATCCCAACGGCTAGTCGACATCGTTTACGGCGTGGACTACCAGGGTATCTAATCCTGTTTGCTCCCCACGCTTTCGCACCTCAGTGTCAGTATCAGTCCAGGTGGTCGCCTTCGCCACTGGTGTTCCTTCCTATATCTACGCATTTCACCGCTACACAGGAAATTCCACCACCCTCTACCGTACTCTAGCTCAGTAGTTTTGGATGCAGTTCCCAGGTTGAGCCCGGGGCTTTCACATCCAACTTGCTGAACCACCTACGCGCGCTTTACGCCCAGTAATTCCGATTAACGCTTGCACCCTTCGTATTACCGCGGCTGCTGGCACGAAGTTAGCCGGTGCTTATTCTGTCGGTAACGTCAAAACAGCAAGGTATTAACTTACTGCCCTTCCTCCCAACTTAAAGTGCTTTACAATCCGAAGACCTTCTTCACACACGCGGCATGGCTGGATCAGGCTTTCGCCCATTGTCCAATATTCCCCACTGCTGCCTCCCGTAGGAGTCTGGACCGTGTCTCAGTTCCAGTGTGACTGATCATCCTCTCAGACCAGTTACGGATCGTCGCCTTGGTGAGCCTTTACCTCACCAACTAGCTAATCCGACCTAGGCTCATCTGATAGCGCAAGGCCCGAAGGTCCCCTGCTTTCTCCCGTAGGACGTATGCGGTATTAGCGTTCCTTTCGAAACGTTGTCCCCCACTACCAGGCAGATTCCTAGGCATTACTCACCCGTCCGCCGCTGAATCATGGAGCAAGCTCCACTCATCCGCTCGACTTGCATGTGTTAGGCCTGCCGCCAGCGTTCAATCTGAGCCATGATCAAACTCTTCAGTTCAATACTGCTTGGGTTTTGAGAAAACCCTAAACTTGGCTCAGCAATCGCAAATAAACTCTCGAATTCACGAGTGTTACTTGTGTTGCTGATAATCAGTCGACTACCAGTCTTACATCACAAGCACCCACACGAATTGCTTGATTCAAGTTGTTAAAGAGCAATTTCGATCAAGTCTTTCGTCTCAACCGAGGCCGCGCATTCTACAGCAGCCTTTCCTTCTGTCAAGCTGTTTTTCGAAGAATTTTTCATTCTACTCAACAACTTGCGCTTCAGTGATTCTTTCGCTTCACATCAGCGGGAGGCGAATTCTACAGCGTTCAAACTCGCTGTCAACACCTCTTTTTCAGTTTCTTTCGGAGTCACCCGAGCGAAACCGGCGATACCTGAAACCAGCCCGGCACCACCCTTCCACCGCACCGATCAAACCTTGGCTTGACCACCCTCCAGTTACTTAACCTATTGATTTACAAGAGGTTTTTCTTGGATTCCGCTGTGGAAGTGGTGCGCATTATAGGGATACGAAACGGCACGTCAACACTTTATTGAAATCTTTTCGTCATCTTATCTGCAGGGCCTGGAAACAGGCGCGGAAGCCTCTTCGAAACCATCGGCATCCGAAGCGCCAGGAGAATGCCTCCAGCGACCGCATAGCCTGCCCATTCCGCCATGTCCGCGCGTACGACCCAAAGCATATGCAGCAAGGCCAGCCCAAGGATCGGATAAATGAGCCGATGCAGCTGCTTCCAGCGCTTGCCAAGTCGACGAATGCTGAAGCGGTTCGACGTCACGGCCAGCGTAAGCAACATTGTGAAAGCCAGTGCACCGACAATGATGTAGGGGCGCTTGCTCAGATCCTTCACCAACTGACCCAGGTCCAGCCCAAGCAGAAACACCGCGTAGGCACTGATATGTAGAACTGCATAGGTAAAACACCAAAGCCCCAACTGCCGGCGCACCGCAATCCAGCCGCCCCACCCCGTCAGTTTCTGCAACGGGGTCATACCCAGCGTGATGAGCAGAAGCCAAAGCGCTCCCAGACCAAGTCGATCGACCAGAGCCTTACCCGGATCAGGCCCCAGATCGAAGATCCAGGCTTGGTAGAGCCATAAGGAAGGCGGAACCATCGCCGACAGGAAAACCACGACACGCCACAACCGATAACGCATCAGTAGAACTTCCGAAGGTCGAGACCGCTATACAGAGGTGCGACCTCGTCATAGCCATTGAACATGCGTGTCGGGATCACATTGGGGCTGAACAGGCCACTGGGGAGGCGCCGCTCATGCGCCTGGCTCCAACGGGGATGGTCCACTTCCGGGTTCACGTTGGAATAGAAGCCGTATTCGTCAGGGGCGATGGTCTCCCAGGTCGTCTTGGGCTGATCGGCCACAAGACTGATGCGCACGATGGACTTGATGCTCTTGAATCCATATTTCCAAGGCACGACAAGACGCAGGGGCGCACCGTTCTGGTTGGGCAACACCCGTCCATACATGCCCACGGCTATCAAGGTGAGGGGATGCATCGCTTCATCCATGCGCAGCCCCTCCATATAAGGCCAATCAATCAGCGAGAACCCGGAGCGTACGCCAGCCATTTCCTCTGGAGCCAAGCGCGTCTCGAAGCGCACGAACTTCGCATTCCCGGTCGGCTCCACGAGCCGCAGCAGTTCGGCCAGGGGAAAGCCCAGCCAGGGAATGACCATCGACCACCCCTCCACACAACGCAGCCGGTATATACGCTCCTCCAACTGATGGGGCTTAACCAGGTCTTCTATCGAGTAGGTACCAGGCTTGCCGACCTCGCCATCGATCTTCACCTGCCAGGGCTCGACCTTGAGCTTGTCGGCATAGCGTGCCGGGTCCCCCTTGTTGGTACCGAACTCATAGAAATTGTTGTAGTGGGTCGCATCCTTGAACGGTGTCACCGCCTCGCCTCCAGCGGTCATGGCTTGCCAGCGCGCATCCTGCAACTTGCCCGAGAACCAGCCAGGTGCAGCCGCAGGCTCTACATCGGCATAGGCTGATGTAGAGCCTGCGGCATTGATGGGCAGGGATGACAGCACAGCGGCAGCACCAGCTCCCGCCATGAAGGTCCGGCGAGACAGGTAGATGGCTTCAGGAGTGACTTCGTCCTCGCGAGAAGAGGACGCGGCGGGAATTCGGATCAGCATGACGGCTCCACAGTTACGGCATGGGTTGCCCAATAGACTGCGGAGCCGTGCGGAAATTACATCACTCGACGCGTTGGCGGCGACGCAGTTGCAGCAAGTATTGCACCGGGCCGGACGCTGCGTAAGCGAGGAAGATCAGCAACAGGATACGCGGCGGATCACTGAAGACCACTGCGAACGCCAGCACCACGACCAGGATGGCCACGAACGGTACGCGCCCCTTCAGGTCCAGGTCCTTGAAGCTGTAGTACTTGACGTTGCTGACCATCAACATGCCTGCGGCCGCTACCAGCAGCGCAACGATGAAGGACATGTTCGAGCCCTTGATGCCGAAGTCGCTGAACGCCCATACGGTTCCCGCAACCACGCCAGCGGCAGCCGGACTGGCCAGCCCGATGAAATAGCGCTTGTCGGCCTTGCCGATCTGGGTGTTGAAACGTGCGAGGCGCAGCGCGGCACCGGCCACATAGATGAATGCCACGGTCAAACCTACGCTATTGAGCCCGCTCAGGGCCCATTCGAAAGCCAGAAGAGCCGGGGCAACGCCGAAGGCGACCATGTCGGAGAGCGAGTCGTACTCGGCACCGAAGGCGCTCTGGGTGTTGGTCAGGCGCGCGACACGCCCATCGAGGCTATCGAGCACCATGGCAACGAAAATGGTGGCTGCAGCGACCGAGAAGTTGCCGTTCATGGCGTTGATGATCGCGTAGAAACCGGCAAACAGGTTCGCGGTGGTGAACAGGTTGGGCAGCAGGTAGATGCCACGATGACGGACCTTTCGCCCTTCATCATCGTGCCCCTCTTCGACATGCTCGTCGATCGGCAGCAGGCTTTCGGCGTCAGGAGCCTCGTTCGGCTCTTCGGGACGGTCACTCATGAACAACATCCTTGCGGGGTATGCGAATGAATTTGACCGGGATGCAACTGGCAGGTTCGCGTCACGTCCCCGGTGATCAGGCTTTATACCAGAAGCGGGAGCGCCATGAAAAAACGCGGCCGTAGCCGCGTTTTTTCTCGAGCGTCGAAGACCTCAGTTCTTGGTCTTGTCGACGATCTTGTTGGCGGAGATCCACGGCATCATCGCTCGCAGACGCTCGCCAACCTGCTCGATCGGGTGAGCAGCGTTGTTGCGGCGGTAGGCGGTCATCGACGCGTAGTTCGAAGCACCTTCCTGAATGAACATCTTCGCGTATTCGCCGTCCTGGATGCGCTTCAGAGCGTTGCGCATGGCCTGACGGGACTCGGCGTTGATGACTTCCGGACCGGTCACGTACTCGCCGTACTCGGCGTTGTTGGAGATCGAGTAGTTCATGTTGGCGATACCGCCTTCGTACATGAGGTCGACGATCAGTTTCAGCTCGTGCAGGCACTCGAAGTAGGCCATTTCCGGCGCGTAGCCAGCTTCGACCAGGGTTTCGAAACCGGCTTTCACCAGCTCGACGCAACCACCGCAGAGAACGGCTTGCTCACCGAACAGGTCGGTTTCGGTTTCGTCCTTGAAGGTGGTTTCGATGATGCCGGTACGGCCGCCGCCAACGCCGCAGGCGTAGGACAGGGCGACGTTCTTGGCATTGCCGGAAGCGTCCTGATAGATGGCGACCAGGTCAGGGATACCGCCGCCCTTGACGAATTCGGAACGTACGGTGTGGCCTGGGGCCTTCGGCGCAATCATGATCACGTCGAGGTCGGCACGCGGAACGACCTGGTTGTAGTGGATGGCGAAGCCGTGAGCGAAGGCCAGGGTGGCGCCTTTCTTGAGGTTCGGCTCGACTTCTTCCTTGTACAGCTTGGACTGGAATTCGTCGGGGGTCAGGATCATGACCAGGTCAGCGGCGGCAACGGCTTCCGGCACGCTCTTCACGGTCAGGCCATGGGCCTGGGCCTTGGCGACGGTGGCGGAGCCCGGACGCAGGCCGACGGTCACGTCGACACCGGAATCCTTCAGGTTGCAGGCATGAGCGTGACCCTGGGAGCCGTAACCGATGATGGCTACTTTCTTGCCCTGGATGATCGAGAGGTCACAGTCTTTGTCGTAATAAACTTTCATGTTCCTGGCTCTTCTAAAACGAAAGGGATGGGGTGCGCGCACCGCGACGGAGCCACATTAAGCGATCCGTCCCATTGCGTAAAATGATATATTCGCAACGTCATGTGCCGATATTCGAAACACTCATGGACAGCCAAGCGCTCAGGCTCTTTCTCTCGTTGGCAGACAACCTGCACTTCGGCAAGACCAGCCGCGAGCAGCATGTCAGCCCCTCCGCGCTCAGCCGAAGCATCAAGCAACTCGAAGACGAGGTCGGCGCGGCGCTGTTCGTTCGCGACAATCGCTCGGTCCAACTGACCCGCGAAGGGCAACAGTTCCGCGAATACGCGAGTGAAGTACTCAGCGGCTGGCAAGCCATCCGCCAGCGCTTCATGCAGGATCAGGTCGACCTGCACGGCGAGCTCTCCCTCTATTGCTCGGTGACGGCAAGCTACAGCTTCCTCTATGACATCCTCAGCAGCTTCCGCCAGGACTACCCTCGCATCGAAATGAAACTGCACACCGGCGACCCCGCAAAAGCGGTCGAGCGGGTACAACAGGGCCTGGAGGACCTCGCCATCGGCGCCCGGCCCGATAACCTGCCAGCCGGCGTCGACTTCCAGTCGATCACCCGCTCGGAGCTGCGTTTCATCGGCCCCCAATCTCCCCAATTACTGACGGAGGAGCAGCTGAAGGAGCCCACAGCGCAAAGCTGGAAAGACGTGCCGATGATCCTCTCGGAAGAAGGCCTGGCGCGTACCCGCACCGAGCGCTGGCTGAAAAGCCACAGCATCAAGCCGCGGATCTATGCACAGGTGGCCGGCAACGAAGCCATCGTCAGCATGGTGAGCCTGGGGTTCGGCATCGGCGTGGTTCCGCAGATCGTGCTCGACAACAGCCCCCTGACAGCGCGCATCCGCATCTACGACATCCAGCCGCCACTGACCGCCTACGACATCGGCCTGTTCGCCCTGGAAAAGCGCCTGAAGGATCCACTGATCGCAGCCTTCTGGAATCGCCGCCAGTAACCCAGGCAATAAAAAACCCCGCACCAGGCGGGGTTTTTCACAGGGCCGCAATCAGATGCTCAGCACCTTGTCGCCCCGGGCGATGCCGGTCACGCCACTGCGTACGGTCTCGAGGATCGATGCAGTGCCAATCGCCTGGATGAAGCTGTCCAGCTTGTCGGAGGTACCCGCCAGCTGGATGGTGTAGACGCTACTGGTCACATCGACAATCTGCCCACGGAAGATGTCGGTGGTGCGCTTGACCTCGGCGCGCTGGGCGCCGGTGGCCTTCACTTTCACCAGCATCAGTTCACGCTCGATGTGAGCGCTCTCCGACAGGTTCACCAGCTTGACCACTTCGATCAGCTTGTTGAGGTTCTTGGTGATCTGCTCGATCACCTCGTCCTGGCCAACGGTGGTCAGCGTCAGACGCGACAGGGTCGGATCCTCGGTGGGCGCGACGGTCAGGCTTTCGATGTTGTAGTTGCGTTGGGAGAACAGGCCGACGACACGGGACAGTGCACCGGGTTCGTTCTCCAGCAGCAGGGAAATGATGTGTCGCATGTTCAGGTCCGCTCCGTCTTGCTCAGCCACATATCGCGCATGGCGCCATCCCGGATCTGCATCGGGTAGACGTGTTCGCTCGGATCGACCTGGATATCGAGGAACACCAGGCGATTCTTCAGCGCGAACGCTTCTTCCATCTTCGGCTTCAGATCCTTCAGGTCGGTGATGCGCATGCCAACGTGGCCATAGGCTTCAACCAGCTTGACGAAGTCCGGCAGCGACTCCATGTAGGAGTGCGAATAACGGCTGTTGTACTGCATGTCCTGCCATTGGCGGACCATGCCCAACGCGCCATTGTTGAGGTTGACGATCTTCACCGGCAAGTCGTACTGCAGGCAGGTGGACAGCTCCTGGATGTTCATCTGGATGCTGCCTTCACCGGTCACGCACGCCACGTCGGCATCCGGGAAGTTGAGCTTCACGCCCATGGCGGCAGGGAAGCCGAAGCCCATGGTGCCGAGGCCGCCGGAGTTGATCCAGCGATTGGGCTTGTTGAAGCGGTAGTACTGCGCGGCGAACATCTGGTGCTGGCCCACGTCGGACGCCACGTAAGCATCGCCCTTGGTGACTTCGCACAGCGTCTCGATGACGGTCTGCGGCTTGATGATGCTGCCGTCGCCCATTTCATAGGGGAACAGGCCACGATCACCGCGCCATTCCTCGATCTGCTTCCACCAGCTGGCGACGGTCTCCTTGTTCGGGGTCTCGCCGATTTCCTTGAGAATGGCGACCATCTCGGTGAGAACGCTGTCCACCGGCCCCACGATCGGGATGTCGGCCTTGATGGTCTTGGAGATCGAAGCCGGGTCGATATCGATGTGGATGATCTTGGCGTTCGGGCAGAACTTGCTCGCGCCGTTGATCACGCGATCGTCGAAGCGGGCGCCCACAGCCAGGATCACGTCGGCATGGTGCATCGCCAGGTTGGCGGTGTAGCTGCCGTGCATGCCGAGCATGCCAACGAACTGGCGATCCATCCCCGGATAGGCACCGAGGCCCATCAGCGTATTGGTCACCGGCACATTGAGCATCTTGGCCAGTTCGGTCAGTGGCTCGGAAGCACCGCCCATGATCACGCCGCCACCGGCGTACAGGATCGGACGCTTGGCAGCCAGCAGCATCTCGGCCGCCTTGCGGATCTGGCCGGAGTGACCGCGAACGGCGGGGCTGTAGGAGCGCAGCTTGACCTTCTTCGGGTAGCTGTACTCGAACTTCTGGGTCGGATCGCCCATGTCCTTCGGGATGTCGACCACGACCGGGCCGGGACGGCCGGATTGGGCGAGATAGAAGGCCTTCTTGATCACTTCGGGGATTTCCGAAGGATGCTTGATGATGAAGCTGTGCTTCACGATCGGGCGGGAGATACCGACCATGTCGGTTTCCTGGAAGGCGTCGGTGCCCACCATGTTGCTCGGCACCTGCCCGGACAGCACGACCATGGGGATGGAGTCCATGTATGCGGTGGCGATGCCGGTGATGGCGTTGGTCGCGCCAGGGCCGGAAGTCACCAGCACCACGCCGGGCTTGCCGGTGGCACGGGCGTAGCCGTCGGCCATGTGGGTAGCAGCCTGCTCGTGGCGCACCAGGATATGGGTGACGTCACTTTCCTTGAACAGGGCATCGTAGATATGCAGGAGGGCACCACCCGGGTACCCGTAGATGTACTTAACGCCTTCGTCACGCAACGAGCGGACGACCATTTCAGCGCCAGATAAAAGCTCCACGTTGATCACCTCTATAACGCCAGTAAACCGCCCGCGACCGGACGGCCTGAATAGGTTTGCTTGCAAGTAGTCACGTGAACGACGGGTAGTCGGACTACGTCAGCTACTGACTGAGCAAGCATCGGGGCGGCCCCTGAGAGTTGTTGCGGGGCTTTCCCACCCAGCGCGAGGTAACGCGTTGCGGGTGTAACAGGTCGGCGCGGGTATGCACCTCATCGACTATGGCAGCTACCGACTTGCGGCCGGCCCACTGACACAGCGAACCGTGGATTCTTCGGATTGGAGAGGGACAAGTCAAGCAATCCGTGCGTGTTTCTTCGATCACGGGGCTGTGACACGCAGCAGGATGACGATAGGCGGGTTTTGGTTATAGTAATTGCCAGGTCACGATCGATCACAAGGAAACAGCATGCGTCGCATCATTCTCACGGGCAGCCTGCTGCTCGCCCTGGGCAGTTCCGCCATGGCCAGCCAGGTCTACAAATGGGTGGACGCGCAGGGTGTCACCCACTTCGGTGCCCAGCCGCCGCAGGGCCAGGACGCCAAGTCGATCAGCACCGGCACAGCGCAACCCAAGGAAGTGAAACCCAGTTTCGAGAACCCCTACCCCGTCCAGCCGAAGGCCGAGGAAAAGGCCGAGCCCGCCAAGCCGGCCGCCCCGGCGAACGCCGGCAGCGATGAAAAACAGAAGGCCATCGACGAGAAGGTCAAGGCCGACGTCGCCAAGCAGGAAGCCGAGCGCAAGAAGTACTGCGACACCACGCGCACCAACCTCGCGCAGCTGCAGAACAACCCGCGCCTGCGAGTGGATGAAGGGGGCCAAATACGTCGCCTGTCTGAGGAAGAGCGCCAGGCCAAGATCGCGGAAGCCAAGAAGGCGATAGACGAAAACTGCAACTGACCGAAGATTGCTGCGGCGCACCCAACGCCGCAGCAACACCTCACCCGATCAGACGATCGAATTCACCCAGCGCATCCAGCAACGAACGCACCTCGACGGGGCGCTCGCGATAGGCCATCTCGGCCATGGGGCGAATGCCCGACGCTTGCGGCAGATCACGCCCCGACTCCAGGATGAGCTTCATCCGCGGCAGGAAAATCCACTGCAGCCATTGCTCGAAGGCCAGCGTATCGACGCAGAACGGCTCCTGGCTGGAAAGCGCCTCCTCGCTCGGAGGCACTTCCGCCCACCAACCGAGCACACGCAACTCACGCTCGATCAGCAGCAATTGATCGGCCACATCGGAAAGGCGCGGATCCATCAGGAACTGACCTTGGCCCGCTGGCGTGCCTGGGCGGCACCTGAAGGATCGCCCTGGCGCTCACGGGACTTGGCAACCAGCTCCCACAGGCCAGCCTGCAATGCAGGGCGACCATTGGAGAGGCTGAGGCCACGACGGGCAAGCTGCTCGGCCTGGGCGGCATCACCCTGGGCCAGACGCACCTCGGCGAGGCGATAGAGCACCTGCGGCTCACGCGGCGCGATGCGCTGGGCACGTTCCAGGCTGGAAGAGGCACCGTTGAGATCACCGCCACTCTGCTGCTGCTGGGCGGTGGTCAGCAACGCCAGGACCGGGCCATCCAGTTGCTCGTCGGCAGCCAGGCTGCCGCCGCTGGGGATACCACTCGGCGCGGAAGGCATGCTGTAGCTGCCGGTGGAAAGCGGTGCGGAGCTCGAAGGCCCCGGAGTGATCGGGCCGGGCGTGATGGGGCCGGTGCTGATCGAACCGCTGATGGGCGCGCTGGGGGCGGGCATCGCCTGGGCGGAACTGCCACTGGCACCCGGCACCATCACCACCACGCCAGCATCCTGGGCGTCGTACTGCGGCTGCGGTGCGGCGACCGGGGCACGGTATCCGCCGCCGGCGCCCTCTTCCTGTTCGGACATCGGGCCACCGGAATCGACCACCGGAATGGCGTTTCGCTGGGGAGTCGCACAGCCGGTCAGCATGACCGCAACGGTCAGGACAGGAATCCACCCTTTATTCACATCAGATCCTCTTGGTTCATTGCATCCAGCCACGGACCCAGTCCATCACCGAGTCCACTGGCGCACCCATTCCACATGGCTGGCCCGGCGCCGGCTCGCTGCCGCGAATATACGGCATCTGCACCGCACCCGGGCAGCTGGAATCCGAGCCCTGGCCGCTGTGCGGATCGATCCACGCCTGCACCACGTTATCCGGCATCGGCATGTCCAGGGGCAGCGGATCGGCCTTGCGCATGAAGCTCGTCCACACCTGCAACGCACCGGTGGCGCCGGTGAGCGGCGTCTTGCCATTGTCGTCACGGCCGAGCCATACGACAGCCAGCAGATCCTGGCTGAAGCCGGCGAACCAGCTGTCACGGGAATCGTTGGTGGTCCCGGTCTTCCCGGCCAGGTTCAGCGAGCTGGGCAGTTGGGTATACACCGAGCGCCCGGTCCCCTCGCGCATTACCCGCTGCATGGCATTCTGCACCAGGTAGATGGCGCCCGGATCGAAGCGCTGCTGGATCTGGAAGGGGTAGCGCTTGAGCGGCTCGCCTTCGGCGGTCAGCACACTGCGAATCCCGCGCAAGGGCGTATTGAATCCCCCGCTGGCCAGGGTCTGGTACATGGTCGCCACTTCCATCGGGCTCAGCGCACCAGCACCGAGCAGCATCGACGGGAAGGCCGGCCACTCGCGTGAAACACCGAGCCGTTCGAGGGTTTTGAGCACGTTCGGCACGCCCAGTTCCAGGCCCAGCTTGGCGGTCGACAGGTTGTAGGAGTTGGCGAGCCCCTGGTACAGGTAGATGCTGCCGTGCGCCTGGCGGTCATAGTTCTGCGGCGTCCACACCTGGCCGTCCTGCCCCTTCACCGAGAAGGGCTCGTCCTGCACCCAGCTGGTCAGCGTGTACTGGCTGGGGCGCTCCAGGGCGGTGAGATACACCGCGGGCTTGACCAGCGAACCGATCGGGCGCACGGCGTCGATCGCGCGGTTGAAGCCGGCGAAGCGCGGCTGACGACTGCCCACCAGCGCCTGGACCTCCCCCGTCTCCGGGTTGCTCACCACCATCGCGGACTCGACCTCCTCGACCCCCTTGCGGCCAGCCAGGCGCTTGAGCGTCTCGTCGAGCGCGGATTCGGCCTTCAGCTGCAGAATCGGGTCGAAGCTGGTGAAGATGCGCAGCCCCTCTTCGGTGAGGTCTTCATCGCGGTAATCCTGGCGCAGCTGGCGCTTGACCAGGTCGAGGAACGCGGGGAACGAGCTGTCCGCCAGGCTGCCGCGCTGGGTCACGCCCAGCGGCTTGGCCTTGGCCTCGGCCGCCTCTTCCGGCGTGACGATGCCCTGCTCGGCGAGCAGGTCCAGCACCAGGTTGCGGCGCTCCAGCGCGCGCTCGGGATTACGACGCGGGTTGTACTGGGACGGCCCCTTGACCATGCCCACCAGCAGCGCGACCTGATGCAGCTTCAGCTCGGACAGCGGCTGGCTGAAGAAGTACTGGCTGGCGAGCCCGAAGCCGTGCACGGCGCGCTGCCCGTCCTGGCCGAGGAACACCTCGTTGAGGTAGGCCTCGAGGATCTCGCGCTTGTCGTAGTGCAGCTCCAGCAGCACCGCCATCATGGCTTCGGTGGCCTTGCGGCTGATGCTGCGTTCGTTGGTCAGGTAGAAGTTCTTCACCAACTGCTGGGTCAAGGTACTGCCACCCTGGCGCAGCTGGCCGGCGGTGGCGTTGACCCAGATGGCACGGGCGATGGACTTGAGCGAGACCCCCCAGTGGTTGAAGAACTCGCGATCCTCCACCGCCACCAGCGTCTCCACCAGGTAGGCAGGGACCTGGTCCAGCTTGATCAGCACACGGTCCTCGTGGTGGGCGGGGTAGAGACCGCCGATCAGCAACGGCTCGAGGCGTGCCACGGCCAGGTTGCCACCGTTGGCCTGGGTCAGGCCGGCCACGTAGTCGCCGGAGAAGCGCACCTTGATCCGCTGCGCAGGCTCGGGGCCTTCGTAGAACTGGAAGCCACGGGTGTTGAGTTCCACGGCGCTGCCCGCAACGGACGCCGAACCCGGGCCATTGGCCGCGCTTTCACGGCGGTAGCCCAGCGCATCGAGTTCCTTGAGGAAATCATCCTTGGCCAGCTTCAGGCCCACGAACAATTCCAGCGGCCGTGCATAGACCTTGGCCGGAACCGTCCAGCGCTTGCCGGAGAATTTTTCCTGGACGATGGCATCCAGGTAGATGGCGAATCCCGCCAGCACCACCAGCCCCACGAGGCCGAGCTTCAAGCCCCAGCCAAATAGGGTACGGAGGCCGCTGGAGCGGGGCTTTTTACGGGAGCGGGGGGATCGGGAACGGGTCATGGCGGCGCATTATACGCACTTTGTCCACAGCCAGAAGGCGCCTCCTGACGGTTTGCAGAGTGGTGCACAGCGGCCATAATGCCCCGCTCTGCCAGCATCTCCAGCAAGGAAAGACCGTGAGCCAAGCACTGATTGCCGCCCTGCAAGACCCTGCCCTTTATCCGCATCCTGTGGAAGGCTTCACGGTCATCGAAACGCACATTTCCTGGGTCCTGCTCACCGGCCCCTATGCCTACAAGATCAAGAAGCCGGTGAACTTCGGCTTCCTCGACTTCACCAGCCTGGAAGCCCGCGAGCGCTTCTGCGGTGAAGAAGTGCGCCTCAACCAGCGCCTCACCCATGACCTCTACCTCGACGTCCTGCCCATCACCGGCAGCGAGGCGGCCCCGCGACTGGGCGGCGAAGGCCCCGCCATCGAGTTCGCCATCCGCATGGCGCAGTTCCCCCAGGCCAACCTGCTGAGCGAGGTCCAGGCACGCGGCGAACTGACCCCGGCGCACATCGACGCCCTGGCGGTGCAGATCGCCCAGTTCCACCTGCAGTCCCCCCAGGTCGCCGTCGAGCACCCGCTGGGCACCCCGGAAATGGTCATGGCGCCGGTGCAGCAGAACTTCGACCAGATCCGCCCGATGCTCAGCAACAAGGCCGACCTGCAACAGCTCGACGCGCTGGAAGCCTGGGCCCAGAGCAGCTACGAGCGCCTGCTGCCGCTGCTGGCCGAGCGCAAGAACAACGGCTCGATCCGCGAATGCCACGGTGACATCCACCTGGGTAACGCCACCCTGATCGACGGCGAAGTGGTGCTGTTCGACTGCATCGAATTCAACGAGCCCTTCCGCTTCACCGACGTCTACGCCGACATCGGCTTCCTGGCCATGGACCTCGAGGATCGCGGCCTCAAGTCGCTGTCCCGTCGCCTGATCAGCCGCTACCTGGAAGAGACCGGCGACTACAAGGGCCTGGAAGTGCTGAACTTCTACAAGGCCTACCGCGCCCTGGTCCGCGCCAAGATCGCCCTGTTCAGCCTGGCGCACCAGAGCGACGCCGTGCAGCAGGCCGCCACCCTGCGCCAGTACCGCAACTACGCCAACCTGGCGGAAAGCTACAGCGCCATCCCCTCGCGCTTCCTCGCGATCACCCACGGTGTTTCCGCCGTCGGCAAGAGCCATGTCGCCCTGCGCCTGGTGGAGGCCCTCGGCGCCATCCGCCTGCGCTCCGACGTGGAGCGCAAGCGCCTGTTCGGCCAGCAGCAGGGCGAACAGAACGACCTCTACAGCGGCATCTACAGCGCCGAAGCGACCGCCCGCACCTACCGGCACCTGCACCAGTTGGCGGAAACCGTCCTGCACGCCGGCTTCCCGGTGGTGATCGACGCCGCCTACCTCAAGCAGGCCCAGCGCCAGGCTGCGCAGGACGTCGCCGAACAGGTCGGCACCCCGGTCGTCATACTCGACTGCCAGGCCCCCGATGCCGTCATCGCAGGCTGGCTGGAGCAGCGCAAGCAGCAGGGCGGCGATCCCTCCGACGCCACGCTGGAGGTGGTGCATGCCCAGCAGGCGAGCCGCGAAGCCCTGACCGCCGAGGAGCAGACCCACAGCAAGCGCATCGACACCCACGATGCCAGCAGCCTCGACAGCCTTGTCGAGCGCATTCGCCAGCACCTGCCCGGCCTCTGATCGGCCGCGTCATCCACAGCGCGGCGGGCAGTGCTCGCCGCGGCTTCTATACTCCCGGTGAATTCTCACCGGATGAGTAGCGATGACAGCCCCCCACCAGCTCGACAACCCCCTCTACCGCCTGCTGCACAATGACGATGTGGCCGGCTTCAATGCACAGAAGCCCAAGGAAGGCCCGGTCGACATGGCCTCGGGCGATTTCCGCGGCCTCGACCTGCGAGGCCTCGACGCCGCACGCATCGACTTCACCGGTGCCTACTTCCGGGGCTCCGACCTGCGAGGCCTGGACCTGCGCGAGGCCAGCCTCGAAGGCGCCAGCCTCGCCCACGCGCAGATATCCGGCGCCTACTTCCCCACCGAACTGGCGGCCGACGAGATCCTCATGTCGGTGAACTTCGGCACCCGCCTGCGCTACAACACCCACAAATAGCGCCGCGCACCCGCTGCGGGCCTCACCCGACCGAGGATCGGCCCCAGGCGGGTCGCGCCCGCACGGATGGCGTCTACGCTGATACCCGGGCGCAAGCTCCGCAGGAAACCGAAGGCAGGGGCAAGCCGCGATTGGCGCCGGGCAGGGATGCAGTCACCCGGCTACGCAGTATCAGATGGCCGCTACACTTGCTCGAATCGACCGGGATTGATCCTTTGCGCCCTACCATCGCAAGGAGGCTGGATGAACGACGAACTGCAACACCTGAAGAACCTCGGCAAGACCTCGGCACAGTGGCTGCACGCGGTGGGCATCCACAGCGCCTCCGACCTGCGCCGCCTCGGTGCGGTGGGCGCCTACCGCGCCGTCCGCGCCCGGGGGTTCCGCGCGTCCAAGGTGCTGCTCTACGCCATAGAAGGCGCCCTGCTGGACGTGCACTGGAACGACCTCTCACCGGGGCACAAGGCGGAACTGAACGGGCAGTTGGATGCGTTGCCACCCAACAACAAGAGCTAGCTCACAACCTGGGCGAGATAGCATTTACTGCGATGGCGATGCGCCCTATTGTTTCAGGGACGTTCGTGCGTCCAAGCCGCCCAGCCAGTTCAAGGAATTACTGTCATGTACCTACTCGGGGAGCAACCTGCTTACGCCGACCAGTTGATCAACCGACTGCAAAGCATTCCCGGCCAGCTGCTCGATGGGCTCGAGCCCTCGGGCCCGCCGCTGCGCCTCGATGCGGTGGAGGACCTGGCCAAGGTGCTGCCCGGCAACCAGCTGTTCCTCATCGAGAACGGCCTGCTGCATGCGCTGGTCGACGAACGCCCGCTGTTCTACCTCCAGGAGGGCGACCTGGTCGGCCTGCGCCAGGGCATCGAGCTGCCCAGCTGCCGCTATCGCAGCGACGAGCCGCTGAGCCTCGTCCCCTACGCCCGTGGTGATGTGTTCAAGCACATCTACGGCAGCGAGAAGGGCCAGGAGCTGTTCATCCAGTACCTGATCGGCCACACCGCCCTGCTCTCCGACGCACTCGCCCGCCTCAAGCAGCCCGAGATCCGCCCCGCCACCGGCTTCCAGCACTTCGCCGCCGGCGAGGAGCTGATCCACCAGGGCGACGAAGCCGACCACGTGTTCATCATCATAGAAGGGCATGCCGAAGCCTTCGTCGACGGGCAGAAGGTCGGTGACGTGCAGAAGGACGAGATCTTCGGTGCCATGGCGGTGTTCACCCGCGAGAAACGCAGCGCCACCGTGGTCGCCAGCGAGCCCTGTACCGTGATGGTGATCCCCAAGGACCAGTTCCTCAGCCTGATGCAGAGCAACCCGCGCATCGCCCACAGCCTGATCGAGAGCATGGCCCGCCGCATCGACCTGCTGAACAAGGAAGTCACCCAGCAACGCCTGGCCAAGCCGGCGGAGTGACCTCCGGCCCCTCCAACAAAAACCCCGGCCAAGTGCCGGGGTTTGTGCTTTACAGCCCACCTCGACGAGCGAGATGAAAATAATTCGCAGAAAGCGTTGACAGTGAAATGAGAATTGTTATTATTACCGCAACTGGTCGCGAGATCAGCCGGTAAGCTGGGAGACCAAGCAGTCGGACTCTTCAGATTATCTCCTCATCAGGCTAATCACGGTTATTGACCCGGCACTTTTGCCGGGTCTTTTTTTGCCTGTGAAAACGTCTCCCCCGCCTCGCCCCGCGTGCCTGGGCCTCACTTCTTCGGCGTGCCCGCCGGCAGGGTGGCGTTGAGCAGCTGCGCCAGGCGGATGCCCGCTTCCTGCACCCGGCGCTCGGCCAGCGGCAGGAATTTCTTCAGGTAGCGACGATCCAGGGTGTCCTGGTTGCCACCCGCCTCGCCGTCCTCGTCGCCCCCCTGGGTACCGCGCCGCGCCCATTCCTCGCTCTTCGACTGCTTGAAGGCATCGGGCTTGAAGACCTTCCTGCCGCCGGCCTTCGGATACAGGTCATCGTCACGAACGATGGCGCAGGATTCCCCCGACCAGCTCGCCGGCGTACCCGCCTCGGGTTTCGGCAGGTCCTCGGACAGCCTGGCGGTGTAGGCCGCCTGGTCCAGGCGCCGGCTGGCCAGCAGGTAGCTGTCCCAGACGCCGTGCAGGTTGTAGTCGCGGCCGCCGACCACCACCGGGAAGTCGTTGCCGCCCTTGTCCAGGCGATAGCTGTTGTGCAGCGGCTGGTGGATGTCGCCCACGAAGTGCACCACGAACATCAGCGCCATGACCTTCTGGTTGTCGCTCGCCGTCGGGTCGGCCAGCAGCGCGGCATTGCGCTCGATGGCCGCCACCACGCACTGGCCATCCGGGCAGTCACGGGCAGCCTGGTAGG
Source organism: Pseudomonas sp. Pc102 (assembly GCF_018408275.1). Taxonomy (NCBI): domain Bacteria; kingdom Pseudomonadati; phylum Pseudomonadota; class Gammaproteobacteria; order Pseudomonadales; family Pseudomonadaceae; genus Pseudomonas; species Pseudomonas sp. Pc102. The sequence goes on from NZ_AP021905.1 coordinate 5,639,669, forward strand.
CGCAATCGTCGGTCTTGTAGTTGATGTAGTGCTGCGCGCGGGTCTGCTCCCAGAGCGTCTGGAAGTCCGGCATGTTGCGCAGGTTGTCGGCCCAGCTGGCGACAGCGGAAAGGTGCTGCTGGCGCACCAGCGCCAGCAGGCGATCGGCCTCGGCCTTGGCCGCTGGCGTCAGTTGTGCTTCGGCGATATCGGCCACCACCGCGTGGCCCAGTTGGCCCCAGGCACCGGCCTGGGCGCCCCAGAGCAAGCTGCCGATGAAGAGACCGGCACCCAGGGCCCGGCGAAATCCGTTGTGCTGCATGTTTCCCCCTAATGGCTGTGCCCAGGCAAGAAGCGCCCTCGGGCGCGCCTGGACGTCGCACCCACGCGCAAGGAAATGACTCAGTGATCGAGGGTCATGGCGTCCAGCGTCAGCCGCACCATGTCGTGGAAGTCGTCCTGCCGCTGCTCGGCCGAAAGCTTCTCGCCGCTGATCAGGTGGTCGCTCACCGTCAGCACCGCCAATGCCTGGCGCCCCAGTTCCGCCGCCACGCCATAGAGCCCGGCGGCCTCCATCTCCACCGCCAGCACGCCCATGCGCGTCATGCGCTGGGCCCAGGCCGGGTCCGGCTCGTAGAACAGGTCGGCGGAGAAGACGTTGCCCACATGCACCGGCTGCCCGCTCTCATCGGCGCGGCGCACGGTGCGTTCCAGCAGCCGGTAGTCGGCCAGGGCGGCGAAATCGAAGCCGCCGAAACGCTTGCGGTTGACCACCGAATCGGTGGACGCGCCCTGGGCGATCACCAGGTCGCCGACCTTCACGCCTTCCTGCAGCGAACCGCAACTGCCGACGCGGACGATGCGCTGCACGCCGTACTGGCTGAACAGCTCATGGGCGTAGATCGACAGCGAGGGAATGCCCATCCCCGAGCCCATCACGGAGATGCGCAGGCCCCGGTAGAAGCCGGTGAAGCCGAGCATGTTGCGCACCGCATTCACCTGGCGGACGTCCGTCAGGTAGGTGTCGGCGATCATCTTCGCCCGCAGCGGGTCGCCCGGCATCAGTACGGTTTCGGCGAAGTCGCCCGCCAGGGCGGTGATATGGGGAGTGGCCATCTAGGGATTTCCGGATTCAGGGTTGAGGAAGGACTCGCCGTGGGTGCAGGCCGGCAGGTCGAAGAAGCGGGCCAGGCTCTGGCCGATGTCGGCGAAGCTGCCGCGCTCGCCCAGGCTGCCGGGCGTGATGCCGGCACCGAAGGCCAGCACCGGGACGTGCTCGCGCGTATGGTCGCTGCCCGGCCAGCTCGGGTCGCAGCCATGGTCGGCGGTGAGCACCAGCACATCGCTCGCCTGCATCGCCGCCAGCAGCTCCGGCAGGCGGCGGTCGAAGGCTTCCAGCGCCAGCGCGTAGCCGGCGATGTCGCGGCGGTGGCCGAAGAGCATGTCGAAATCGACGAAGTTGGCGAACACCAGGCTGCGCTCCGGCGCTTCGGCCAGGGCCTGCAAGGTCGCCTCGAACAGCGCCTCGTTGCCATCGCCCTTGTACAGTCGGCTGATGCCCCGGTGGGCGAAGATGTCGCCGATCTTGCCCACCGCGAACACCTGGCCGCCCGCCTCCACCAGCCGGTCCAGCAGGGTCGGCGCGGGTGGCGGCACGGCGTAGTCGCGGCGGTTGCCGGTACGGCGGAAATCGAGGGCACGGGTGCCGACGAAGGGTCGCGCGATCACCCGCCCGATGTTCCAGTCATCGCACAGCTCGCGGGCGATCTCGCACACCTCGTAAAGCCGCTCCAGGCCGAACGCCTCCTCGTGGGCGGCGATCTGGAACACGCTGTCCGCCGAGGTGTAGCAGATGGGCTTGCCGCTCTGCAGGTGCGCCTCGCCCAGTTCTTCGAGAATGGTGGTGCCCGAGGCGTGGCAGTTGCCGAGGATGCCCGGCAGGCCGGCGCGCTCGATCAGCGCATCCAGCAGCTCGGGCGCGAAGCTGTTCTCCTTCTCGGCGAAATAGCCCCAGTCGAACAGCACCGGCACACCGGCCATCTCCCAGTGGCCGGACGGCGTGTCCTTGCCACTGGACAGCTCGCGGGCATGGCCGTGGGCGCCGATGGCGGGCGCCCCGGGATCGAAGCCCGGTGGGTAAGCGCCCGCGCTGGCCGCCGCCGCATGGCCCAGCCCCAGCCTCTCCAGGTTTGGCAGGCGCAAGGGGCCGCGGCGCAGCGGACCGTCCGCCTCGCCCCGGGCGCAGGCCTCGGCGATGTGCAGCAGGGTGTTGGCACCCTGGTCGCCGAAGCGCCCGGCATCGGCAGTGGCGCCAATGCCGAAGGAGTCGAGGACCAGCAACAAGGCTCTGCCCATGGCCCGCTCCTAGTAACGCCGGCCGATCAGCTCGGCGACACTCGCCTCGCCGTCGCCCAGCCGATAGGCCGCACGCAGGGCCGCCGCCGCACGCTCGGCGCTGGCGGCATCCCGCGCATGCACCAGCCCCAGCGGCTGCTCATCCCCTACCCGCTCACCGGGCAGCGCCAGCGCGCTGAAGCCCACGGCCGGGTCGACCTCATCCTCCGGGCGCTTGCGCCCTCCCCCAGGGCGACCACCGCGAGCCCGACGGCGCGGGTATCCACCGCCTGGACGATGCCGCCGCGTTCGGCGTGCACCGGGTGCACCACCGGCGCCCAGGGCAGGTGGCGCCAGGGCTCGCGATGCAGGCCACGGGGGCCGCCCAGGGCATCCACCATCTGGTTGAAGCGCTGCAACGCAGCACCGTCGCGCCAGGCCTGCAGCAGGTGCGCACGGGCCTGGGCGCAGTCCTCGGCCAGCCCGGCCGCCACCAGGGTTTCCTCGGCCAGCACCAGGGTCACTTCCCACAGGCGCGGGCTGCGTACCTCGCCCTTGAGCAGGGCCAAAGCTTCCTCCACCTCCAGGGCGTTGCCGGCACTGCGGGCCAGCGGCTGGTTCATATCGGAGATCACCGCGCGGGTGCGCACGCCGGCGCCATTGGCCACCGCCACCAGGCTGCGCGCCAGCAGGTCGGCCTGCTGCGGGTCGCTCATGAAGGCGCCGTTGCCGCTCTTCACGTCCATGATCAGCACATCGAGCCCGGCCGCGAGCTTCTTCGCCAGGATGGACGCGGTGATCAGGTCCACCGACTCCACCGTGCCGGTGACATCGCGGATGCCATACAGGCGCTTGTCGGCCGGCGCCAGGTCGGCGGTCTGGCCGATGATGGCGCAGCCCACCTCCGCCACCACCGTGCGCAGGCGCTCGGGGTCAGGCCGGGTGCAATAGCCGGGGATGCTTTCCAGCTTGTCCAGGGTGCCGCCGGTGTGCCCCAGGCCGCGCCCGGAGATCATCGGCACGTAGCAGCCGCAGGCCGCCAGCAGCGGCGCCAGCACCAGGCTCACCAGGTCGCCCACGCCACCGGTGGAGTGCTTGTCCACCACCGGGCCGGGCAGCTTCCACTCCAGCACCTGGCCGGAATCGCGCATGGCGGTGGTGAGGGCGATGCGCTCCTCCAGGCTCATGCCCTTGAGCAGCACCGCCATGGCGAAGGCCGCCACCTGGCCCTCGCTGAGGCTGGAATCGCTGATGCCTTCGACGAAGCGGCGGATATCCTCACCCGCCAGCTCCAGCCCATCGCGCTTGCGGCGAATCACTTCCTGCGCCAGCCACATATCAGTAACCCTCCGGCGCGGCAGCGGGCTCGGCCTGGCCGAGCACCCGCAGCAAGTCGCCGAGCAGGCTGGAGGCACCGAGGCGCAGATGCCGGGCATCCACCCAGCCCAGCCCCAGCTCACCGGCCGCCAGCTCGATGTAGCAGCGCGCATCGGCCAGGGTACGAAGGCCTCCCGCTGGTTTGAAACCCACGCGGCCTCCCGTCTCGCGGATCGCCCCGAGCATCAGCGCAGCCGCCTCGGGCGTGGCATTGACCGCCACCTTGCCGGTGCTGGTCTTGATGAAATCCGCCCCGGCCGCGATGGCGTCACGGCTGGCCTGGCGGATCAGCGCCAGGTCGCCCAGCTCGCCGGTCTCGAGGATCACCTTGAGCAGCACCCGCTCACCGCACGCGGCCTTGCAGGCGGCGACCATCTCGCGGCCGCGCTCGGCATCGCCGGCCAGCAGCGCGCGGTAGGGGTAGACCAGGTCCACCTCGTCCACGCCATCGAGCACCGCCGCAGCGGTCTCGCGCACGGCGGCGGCGATGTCATCGGCGCCCTGGGGGAAGTTGGTCACGGTGGCGATGCGCAGGTCACCGGCGCCCAGCGCCTCCAAGGTACGGCGGGCGAAGCCGATGAAGCGCGGGTAGATGCACAGCGCTGCCACTCGCCCCTCGGGGGTCAGGGCGCGCCGGCACAGCGCGGCGATGGCCGCCTCGTCGTCATCGTCGTTGAGCGAAGTCAGGTCCAGCAGGCCGATGGCCATCCGGGCCAGTTCGGTATCCGTCAATTGCGTCATTCGGAACATTTCCCCAGGGGCGCGGATTCCGGCGCCCCATTGCAGTGATTCGATCAGAGCGAAACGAACAGTCCGGCCAGAGCCGCACTCATCAGGTTAGCCAGGGTGCCGGCGATCATCGCGCGAACCCCGAGTCGGGCCAGGTCCTTGCGCCGGTTGGGCGCCATCACCCCCATGCCGCCCAGCAGGATGCCGATGGAGGACAGGTTGGCGAAGCCGCACAGGGCGAAGGTGACGATCACCTGGGTGTGGGCGCTGAGCACCTCGACACCGGCGGCCGACGCCTGGATCGGATTGATGTAGCGGGCGAAGTCGACATAGGCGACGAACTCGTTGAGCACGATCTTCTGCCCGATGAAGCCGCCGGCCTGGATCGCCTCCGCCCAGGGCACGCCGAGCAGCCAGGCCACCGGGGCGAAGGCGTAGCCCAAGAGCAGCTGCAGGGTGACGCCGGGGTAGCCGACGAAGCCGCCGAGCCAGCCCATCAGGCTGTTGAGCACCGCCACCAGGGCGATGAACACCAGCAGCATGGCCCCCACGTTCAGCGCCAGCTGCAGGCCGCTGGAGGCACCGGCGGCGGCGGCGTCGAGCACGTTGGCCGGGCGGTCGTCGGCGTAGCCTTCGATCAGGTCCGGGCGGTCCTGGGGCGTCTCACTCTCGGGCTCCATCAACTTGGCCATGAGCATGCCGCCGGGCGCCGACATCAGGCTCGCGGCGATCAGGTACTTGAGATCAACGCCGAGGCTGGCGTAGCCGATCATCACCGAGCCGGCGGTGGAGGCCAGGCCGCAGACCATCACCGAGAACAGCTCGGAGCGGGTCATGTGCGGGATGTAGGGGCGCACCACCAGCGGCGCCTCGGTCTGGCCGAGGAAGATATTGGCGGTGGCCGAGAGCGACTCGGTGCGGCTGGTGCCCATGGCGCGCTGCAGGGCGCCACCGATCACCGAAATGATCACGTCCATGATGCGCAGGTAGTAGAGCACCGCGATGAAGGCGCTGAAGAACACGATCACCGGCAGCACCTTGATGGCGAAGACGAAGCCGCCGCCACCGAACAGATCGAACATCTTCGTGCTGTTGAGACCGCCGAAGAGGAAGTCGATGCCCTTGGTCGCACTGTCCTCCAGGCTGCTGACCACATGGGACATGGCCGCCAGGGAGTTCTGCCCCCAGGGCACGTAGAGGACGAAGGCGGCGAAGCCCGCCTGCAGCACGAAGGCCGTGCCGACGGTGCGCAGGTTGATGGCGCTGCGCTTGGAGGACAACAGGTACGCGATTACCAGCAACATCAGGATGCCGAGCATGCCGATCATGAAATGGATTCCCCGGAAGAAGGTGCGTCGTTGTTCTTGTCGTTGTTCTAGAGGGCGAAGGCGCCGGGCAGCAGCTCGTCGACGCGCCACAGGCGGGTCGACCCCGGGTCGCTGCCGCAGCAGATCACCGGGCAGTCGGCCTCCATCAGCTCGCTGATCACCTGTCGGCAGGCGCCGCAGGGACTGATCACCGGCACTTGCGGGGCGAACACCAGCAAGGCCTTGAAGCTGCGCGGCGCATGGCCCTGGCTGATGGCGGCGAACAACGCGCTGCGCTCGGCGCAGTTGGTCAGCCCGTAGGAGCCGTTTTCCACGTTGCAGCCGAGGACCACCTGGCCGTCATGGGTGAGCAGCGCCGCCCCGACGGGGAATCGGGAATAGGGGCTGTAGGTCCGTGCCGCAGCCTCGATGGCCTGGGGCAACAACCGCTCGCACAGAGCGGATCGAGCAACATCGTTCATGGGTACCGTCCGGGACTCTGGGTCGCCTTCTTTATGGCTATCGGGCGCCCGTCATGCGGGCGCCTCCTTGTCGCAAACCGCTATTCCCGCTGACTGACCGCAACCTCCACACGGCGGATACGCCCCGCGCCCTCGGCCTCGCCCGCCGGCGTGCCGGCCTGGTCCCGGGCCACCAGGTAGTCGATCAGCGCGTCCAGGTCGGAGATGCCGCTGTCGCGGTGCTCCGTCCCTTCGCGGAACAGGCTGAAGCCGTCGCCGCCCTCCGCCAGGAAGGCGTTGGACACCACGCGATAGCGCCCATCCGCCAGCACCGGCTGGCCGTCCAGGCGCAGGCTGTCGACCAGCACGCGCTGCCCGGCCGGCCTGCCCGCATCCCACTGGTAGGTGAAGGACGAGGAAACCTGCAGCGGTGTGAAGCCATCCCCGCCCCGCCACTGCTGTTCCAGCAGCGCCACCAGCTGGGTGCCGCTCAGGGTCAGCAGGTGCAGGGTGTTGTTGAAGGGCTGCGAGCCGGCCACCTGGGAGTAGCTGACCGTCTCCAGCCCCGGCTCCAGTGCCAGGTCGCCACGGATGCCGCCGGGATTCATCAGCGCAAGCTGTGCGCCCTGCGAGCGGGTCGCGGCGAGCTGCGCATCGGCGATCAGGTCGCCCATGGCCGACTCGCCCGCCTCGTTCATTTCGCGACGCACCTCGGGGGCCGCCAGGCGGGCGATGGGCCGCGCCAGCACCACGGCGCTGCGCGCCTCGATCTCGCCCTGCAGCGCGGCGAGCTTCTCGTCCGGCGCATAGCGCGCCGGGTCGGCCAGCAGATTGCGGGCCTCGACGCCGGTCACCTCGTGCGTGCCCGGCGTCACCTCCAGGGTGAGCTGGGTCAGCAGGTGGCCGTAGGAGGCGCCCTGGGTCACCGGCAGCCTGCCCACCCGGCACAGGTAGCCCTGGTGGCTGTGGGCGCTGATCAGCAGGTCCACCGCCGGGTCCAGGCGCTTGGCGACCTCGACGATGTCCCCACCCAGTTGCTGGCAGGCGGGCGCATCGAAGGGCTCCGGCGTGCTGCCGCCCTGGTGCACCACGGCGACGATGGCGTTGGCACCGGCAGCCTTGATCTCGGGGATCAGCGCGTTGATCGAGTCGGCCTCGTCGCGCACCTCCAGCCCGGCCAGGCCACTGGGGCGGACCACGCTGGCGACGTCCCGCAGGATGGCGGCGACGAAGGCCACCTTGACCCCCTTCACCTCCTCGATGCGATAGGCCGGCAGCAGCGGCTTGCCGCTGGCGCTGTCCACCAGGTTGGCGGCCAGGTAGTCGAACCCGGCCCCCTCGTACTCACCCCGGAAGCGGCAGGCCTTGTCCGGGCGCGGCGACTCGCAGCCGCCGTTGATCTGCCGCAGCAGCTCGGTCTTGCCCAGGTCCAGCTCATGGTTGCCCACGGCGGTGAAGCGCAGGCCCATGGCCTTGAGCGCCTCCAGGCTGGGTTCGTCGGCCCACATGGCGGAGATCGGCGGGCTGCCGCCCACCAGGTCGCCGGCGCCGATGAACAGCAGCTGCGGGTCCTGCTTGCGCAGCTCCGCCAGCATGCCGCCGAGCGTGGCGATGCCGCCGGCGTTCACCGAGAGCGTCTTGCCGGGGTTGGCCGGGTCCGGGTAGCGGTAACTGCTGCCCTGGATGTAGCCGTGGAAATCGTTGATCGCCACCAGATTCACCGCCACCGGCTGCGCGGCTTCCTGCCCGCAACCGGCCAGGCCGGCGAGCAGGAGGACGCCCAGCATGCGGCTGCGGGCAAGGGAACGGGACATGCGTGACTCCCCTGCGCGCATCAGGCCGGCTGCAGCTGGCCGCTGGCGACCGGCGCCGCCGTGCGGACCACGGTACCCATGCCGGCGCGCAGCAGGAGGATCTTCAGGTGGTCGGTGATGCGCTCGACGCGGTCCTGGAAGTGGTTGTGGAAGATCATCGCGACCAGGGCGATGGCGATGCCCAGCGCAGTGGCGAACAGCGCGGTACCGATGCCCTTGGACACTTCGCCCGGGTCGGATACGCCGGCCTCGGCCAGGGCACGGAAGGTGTCGATGATGCCGAGGATGGTGCCCAGCAGGCCCAGCAGCGGCGCCGCGGTGACCACGGTCTCGAGGATCCACAGGCCGTGCATCAGCTTGCCGCGGGTGGCGATGTAGATGGATTCGCTGAGGTCTTCGAGATCCTTGTGCGAGGTGACCGCGCCCTTCTGCTCGAACAGCTGGTCGATCATCTCCAGCGGCAGGCTGCGGCGGCCATTGAGCGCGGCCGGCAGCTCGTCGATGCCGTGCATGCTCGGCACCAGCGCCGCTTCCAGCTTCACCGCCTGGCGCAAGCTGTAGGCGAAGAAGATGCCGCGCTCCACGGCGATGAAGGCCGCCAGGGCGGCGGCGCCGTACATCACGTAGAAGGTGATGTCGTGCAGCAGATCCATATTCATGTGGTACCTCCAGCGAACTCAGGTGTGCCGGAGGGCCCGAAGGCCCTGCGGACTTCGGGGTGGATTAGAAGGAGCCTTCGAAGCTGACCGAAACGGTGCGTTCCTCGCCGATGGTGTAGTACGGCGAGCTGCCGAACGCCGAGGCACTGCCCTGCGAGTAGGTCACGGCGTTGAACTGGGTGGTGCGTACGCCGGAGAGGTATTCCTTGTCGAACAGGTTGTTCACCGACAGGCGCACGGCCGCGCTCTTGAGCGCCGTGCCCTGCACCGGCAGGTGCACGCCCAGGTTGAGGTCGGCGATGGCGTAGTCGGGGATGCTTTCGTCGTTGGTCAGGTCGCCGTACTGGCGGCTGACGTACTTGCCGACGATGTTCCCGTAGTACAGGCCGTCGTCGTAGCCCAAGCTCAGGTTGAGCATGTTCTTCGGCACGCCGGCGACGGTCTTGCCCTCGGTGGGCAGGTCCACGCCGCGGTAGCGCACGCTGTCCTTCTGCTCGGCCTCGGTATAGGTGTAGGAGGCGTAGTAGTTGAAGTTGTGCGGCAGCAGGCCGCTCCACTCCAGCTCCAGGCCCTGGTTGACCACGTTGCCGACGTTGAGCATCACGTAGTCGCCGGCCTCGTCGCGGCTGGAGACCTGGCGGTTCTCGAAGGTCAGGTAGAACAGGGTGGCGCTGAGGGCCATGTCCTCGACCGCGTAGCGCCAGCCGAACTCATGGTTCCAGCTCAGTTCGGGTTCGAGGCTGATGGAGTCGCCCTTGTTGTAGAGCACGTAGTTCGGCGGCGTGCGCATGTTGCGGGTGAGGTTGTAGAAGACCTGGTTCTCGTCGTCGAGCAGGTACTGGGCGCTGAAGCTCGGCAGCAGCTCGTGGTAGGTCTTGTTGCGCTTCTCTTTCTTCTCGGTGAGGCTGCCGCGGTTGTCGCCCTTGCGCTCGGAGTAGTCATAGGCGATGCCGGCGGTCAGGGTCAGGTCCGGGGTCACCGACCAGACGTCCTGGGCGAACAGCTTGTGCGCCGGGGTCACGGTGAAGTAGTTGCGACCCTGGATCACGTTGCCGTTGGCGTCGCGCGCCTGCTCGGAGTCGTGGTAGCCGGCCCAGATATCCACCGGCTTGCCATCGGGCGTGAGGGGCACGAAGGGCTGGGTCTGGCGCTGGCGGGCGCGCTCGTACCAGTAGCCGGTGCTGAAGCTGTGCTCGTCGTTGATGTCCCACTTGATGCTGGTGTTGATGCCGGGGCGCCAGGTCTCGGTGATCGAGGGCCGGTAGTAGAGGCCGCTGTTGGGCGTGCCGTCGGCGTTCAACTGGCCCGATGTCGGCAGGTTGCCCAGGTCGTAGTTGCCACCGGTGTTGCTGGTGCCGCGGTTCAGCGAGTAGGGACCGGTGAAGCTGCCGAAGCTGCCGCCGTTGGCCCAGTAGTAGTAGGGCGCCACGGTGAGCAGCACGTCGTCACGCAGTTGGAAGCGGCCGGTCAGCGAGGCGGTGACGTTCTCGAAGGGGTTGCGCATCAGCACCGAGTAGCCGGTGCCGCGGGTCACGCCGTTCACCGAGCTGCCGCTCCCGGTCATGATCTTGCCGTTGCTGTTGAAGCGCGGGTCGTCCAGGTAGTCGAAGTCGCGGCCGTAGGTCTTGAATTGGGCCTTGCTGGGGTTCGAGTAGTTGTAGTTTTCCTGCTTGTGGTAGTTGATCACCGCATTCAGGGAGTTGCCTTCGCCATCCTCGAACAGGCTGTTGAGGGTGACCTTGTCGGCACGCAGCACGCCTTCGCCGCGCCACTTGTCCCCCTCGGTGTGGGACGCCGAGATGTAGTTGCTGAAGCCGTTGTATTGGCCGGTGTTCAGGCGCACGAAGGTCTTGCGCAGGTTGTTGCTGCCGAGGGTCTGCTTGCCGAAGACGCCGAAGTCCTTCTCGGGACGCAGGGTCACCAGGCCGATGTTGCCGCCGGAGGAGCCGATGTGCGGCGCGTCGATCTCGGAAGACCCCTGGGTGGCGAACACTTCGCCGAGGTTCTCCGGGTCGCCCAGAAGGTTCGGGTAGAGGTTGTAGTTGCCCGAATCGTTCACCGGGATGCCATCGAGGGAAACGCCGACCTGATCGGAGTTCATCCCGCGCATGGTGAAGTTGAAACCGCTGAGGCCGCTGGAGTCGTCGCTGGAGACGTTGACCCCTGGCGTGTACTTGAGCTTGTCGATGGCGTTGCCGGTGGCGGTCATCTTCTCCAGGGCTTCCTTGGTCACGGTAGAACGCGACTTCGGCGCGCTCTCCACCACCATCTGGCCATTGCCCAGGTTCTGCCCGGTGACCTTCACCTTGCCCACGTCAACGGAACTGCCGGACTCGTCAGCCGCCAGGGCCGCCATCGTCCATCCCCCCAGGCCAGCGGCCAGGAACATTGCAAATAACTTATTAAACTTCACGGACCAAACTCCTCGATAAAAAGGAACGCCTTCGTTTATTTGATTAGTTATGGGTACTTGATCACTCGACGTTGTAACTAAAGGTCGCGGTAAATCGCTGTTTGTCTTTTCCCTGGAAGGCTTCGCTCGGGAACGGCGAAACTTTTTCCAATCGACGCAAACTTGTTTGTGCAGCCTTGTTCAGCAACATGTTCGTTGCCTTGCTTTCAATGCCCGCATCCAGGACATTCCCCACTCGGTCCACCAACAGCCAGACCACCACGTTGCCTTCGGGGCGCTGCAACGACGCCTCGCGACCACGCGGGTATTGCTTGTACTTCTCCAACTCCTTGCGCAGGGCGGCGGTGTACACGCCCTCCAGTGCCGCGCTGTCGACGCGCGGCTGCGGCGGTGCCACCGGCACGCTTACCGGGGCCGGCGCGGGCGTCGGGGCCGGTGCGGCCTTGGCCACCACGGGCGGCGCGGGCTTGGGCTCCTGCTTGACCACCTGCGGCCTGGGCTTCTCGACCTGCTTCACCACAGGCTTGGGCACCGGCTTGGGAACGGGCTTGGGCTTCGGCGGCTCGATCACCACCGGCTCCTCGACCTCGGGTTCGGGCAGCGGCTCGGGTTCCGGCGGCGGCGCTTCCACCAGGGGTTCCGGCTCGGGTGGAGGCGGCAGGAAGTCGGCCGGGTCCACCAGCGCGACTTCCACGGCGCTGTCGTCGTACCTGGGTTTCATCTGCAGGCTCTGCGAACTGGCGGAATAAACGAATACGAGCAGCAGGCAAGCCGCCGGCACACACGCAATGAACTTGCGAGTTCTATAGATAGGAAACATGGCGTCAGGATTTGCGCGTGGCGATGGAAACGGAAGAGAAGCCATTGCCCTTGAGCAGGTCCATCACCGCCACCAGGCGTTTCACTTCCACGCCCTGGTCGCTGTTGATGATGATGACCAACTTCTCGGCCGAACTTTCCAGCGACTTCAATTGTTCGACCAGCAGGTTCTCGCTCACATCCTGGCCATCGAGTTGCAGCTTCTCGTCAAGCCCCAGGGTGATCACCGCCTTGTTCTGCGGTTTCAGTTGCTGGGCATGGGCAGCCGTCGGCAACTGGGTCTTGATGCCCACGGCGGGAATCACGTTGAGACTCACCAGCACGAAAAACACCAGCAGGAACATCATCACATCGATCATCGGGATGATCTCGATGTGGGCCTTCTTCTTCTTCGCAACGTCCCAGCTACGCATGAGGACACAACCTCCCACAGTCATCAGCGAAGGGCGGCCGCAACCTGCCCTCATTTGATCCTGACCATCAACGCAGGATTGGCGCGAATGATGGCGAGTTCATGTAACGCTTTGATGACAGCACGGAGCGTGCCAGAAACTGACTTCACAATCAGTATTGAAATAAGCGTTTGATTTGCATGGCCCGCAGCAGAGGCTCCTGGCCGCTGAGTGTCGATCAGGTCAAACCTGTGGATGCCCCAATCTGGCGACTTCCAGGAAAAGCCCGCACCAAGTTGTCTCAACAGACAGGATCAGACGGACATCGTCCGACAATTTATCAACCTGTCATCTCCGTCAGGTTTCATGAGGGCCGCCGCAGCCGGCGCCGGAAGCCCTTCCGGGCCCGTGGCGGCATGCCGGTTGCTAGCCAACCGACGAGCAACCCATCGACGGAGTACGCAATGCGCAAGACGATCCACGCCCTGGCCCTGGCCGTAGCGACAACCCTCCCTGCCGCCTTGCTGGCGGGGGAAATACTGCCTTCGGAGGTGCACTGGGTTTCGGTCGAGGAGATAGGCGAGAGCCTGTCGGGGCGCACGCCCATCAGCGTCGGTTTCGATATCGACGACACGCTGCTGTTTTCCAGCCCCTGCTTCTACCACGGCAAGCAGAAGTACTCGCCAGGCAGCGACGCCTACCTGCACGACATGCGCTTCTGGCAGGAAACCAACGGCGGTTGCGACCGCTACTCGCTGCCCAAGGAGGTCGGGCGCAGGCTGATCGAGCTGCACCAGGCCCGCGGCGACCGTATCTTCTTCATCACCGGCCGGCCGAGCACGCCCGGGGAGAAGCTCAGCGAGATCCTCCAGCAGACCTTCGCCATCAAGGCGATGAACCCGGTGATCTTCTCGTCCGGCCCGGAGAAGGCCGCATTCATCCGCCAGCAGGGCATCGCGCTCTACTACGGCGATTCGGACAGCGACATCCGCTCGGCGCGGGACGCCGGCATCCGTGGCGTGCGGGTGATGCGCGCCGCCTCCTCGACCAACCAGCCGCTACCGGAGAACGGCGCGCTGGGCGAGGAAGTGATCATCGACTCGGATCACTGAGCCGCCTTCATCTGCTCGCGCAGCTCGGCGCAGTGATCCCTGGCCGGCAGCGCGGCGGTGTACCAGACGTAGTCGGCACTCCCCGGCTCCACGGTCTTGCCGGCCTCGGCGAGGATCAACACCGCACTGCCCTCCCCCGCACCGAGATCGGCCAGGTGCAGCGGCACGCCCAGGTCGCGGCGTACGTGGAAGGCCCCGGCGAACAGCAGCGCCGGTTGCGGGGCGGCCACCAGGCGCTCGGCCATGCGCCGGTCGCGTTGCTGCTGCACGGCGAGCATGGCCGGGAACTGGTTCTCCGGCAGCAGACCGCAATGGGACTCGCGGATCTGTTCGCGCAGGGCGTCCTGGACGGTGGCCGTGGTCGAAGCCCGGCCACTCAATGCCGGCTGCTCGCCATAGATGCGCATGATCTCGCTGCGATCCAGGTTCGCCGCCAGCAGCGGGTAAGGCCGGGGCAGCGCATGACGGACGATCGGGCCGTACAGCGCCCAGTCCCAGTTCTTCTGCCAGGCCAGCGCACTTTCCAGCTCACCTTCGCCGGCGCCGGAACGGATGCGTGCGTGCACCGCATCCACCTTGGCCTGCTGGTCGGGGTTGAGCATCTCCAGCAGCAGGCTGCCCTGGCTGCGGCGGCTCTCAAGTGCCTGCAGGAGCCAGAGCTGCAGGGCATGGTGGTCGGGGTTGTCGTGCTGCTCGCCGACCAGCACGCGCGGCGCCTCGGCGAGGCGGTCGAGCAATTGCCTGGGGCTCAGGGTCTCGCCACTGCGCAGGTCGCGGATGACACCGAGATCGGCATGCTGGCGGGCCTCCGGGCTCTGCCACTGCGGCAAGGGCGGGGCGGACTGGCAAGCCGCCAGGGAAGCGATGACGAGCAGTAGAAGCAGGCGCATGGATGGACTCCTCGGGTTCGTTCAGCGCGCGACGATCAGTGGATGCCCGCGTTCCGGGTGGCGCTGCACCAGCACGTCGAGGCCGAACACGGCCTTCAGCGGCTCGGGTTGCAGCACTTCCTCGGGCGTGCCCAGCACATGGGGGCGCCCGTCGCAGAGCAGCAGCAGGCGGTCGCAGTAGCGCGCCGCCAGGTTCAGGTCATGGAGGATCACCAGCACCGCCGCGCCGCGCCCGGCGAAATCACGCACCGCTTGCAGGGTGGTGTGCTGGTGCAGGGGGTCGAGCATCGAGGTGGGCTCGTCCAGCAGCAGGTTCTGCCCCTGGGCGCCCGGCCACAGTTGCGCCAGCACCCGCGCCAGGTGCACGCGCTGGCGCTCGCCGCCGGACAGCGCGAGGTAGCTGCGCCCGGCCAGGTGCGCGGCATCGGCCGCCTCCAGGGCCTCACGGATGATCTCGGCATCCCGCACCCGCCCCGTCGCGTGGGGCAGGCGCCCCATGCCGACCACTTCCTCGACACGGAAGCCGAAGCTCAGGGTGGAGCTCTGCGGCAGCACTGCCAGGCGCTGGGCGCGCTGCGGGCCGGTCCATTCGGCGAGCGGGCGGCTCTCCAGGCCGACATGGCCGGCGGCCAGGGCCAGCTCGCCGCTCAATGCGCCGAGCAGGGTGCTCTTGCCCGCGCCGTTGGGGCCGAGCACACCGAGCACCTCGCCAGGGCGCAGCTCCAGGTCCACGCCCGCCAGCACCACGGTGCTGCCACGGTGCACTTCCAGCTGTTCGACACGCAGCATCAGTGACGCCCCCGTAGCAGCAGATAAAGGAAGAAGGGCGCGCCGATCAGCGCGGTGACGATGCCGATGGGCATCTCCGCCGGCGCCAGCACCAGGCGCGCGGCCAGGTCGGCGAACAGCAGCAGGCTGGCACCGGCCAGTGCCGAGGCCGGCAGCAGGACGCGGTGGTCCGGGCCCGCGACCAGGCGCACCAGGTGCGGCACCACCAGGCCGATGAAGCCGATCAGGCCCGCAGCGGCCACCGCGGCGCCGACGCCCAGCGCCGTGCACAGCACCAGCTCGCGCTTGAGCTTCTCCACCTCGAAGCCCAGGTGACGCGCTTCGGACTCGCCCAGCAGCAGCGCGTTGAGGGCCCTGGCCCGACGCGGCAACCACAGCGCCACCGCCCCGGTGATCAGCAGCAGCGGCCACAGCCGTGCATAGCTGGCACCATTGAGGCTGCCCAGGTTCCAGAAGGTCAGGGTGCGCAGGGTGGCGTCATCCGCGAGGTAGGTGAACAGGCCGATGCAGGCGAAGGCCAGGGCGTTGAGGGCGATGCCGGCGAGCAGCATGGTCACCACGCTGGTCTGCCCGTCGCGACGGCCGAGGCGGTAGACCAGCGCCGTCACCCCCAGGCCACCGGCGAAGGCGCAGGCGGACAGCAGGTAGGGTGCGATGTTCTCCGACAGCCCGCCGATGGCCGCGCCACCGACGATGGCCACCGCCGCGCCCAGGGCCGCACCGCTGGACACGCCGACCAGGCCGGGGTCCGCCAGCGGGTTGCGGAACAGGCCCTGCATGGCCACGCCGGACAGCGCCAGAACCGCGCCGACGGCGAGGCCCAGCAGGGTGCGCGGCAGGCGGATCTGCCCGAGGATCAGCTCGGCCTGTTCCAGGCCTTCGGGTGCGAGCGGCATACCCGCCAGGCGCAGGGCGGCACGCAGGGTGTCGCCCAGGGGCAGGCTCACCGGGCCGAGGGCCAGGGACAGCCAGAGGGCGAGCGCGAGCAAGGCACCCAGGACGATGAACAGGGGGCGCGAATGTACAGCTGGGGTCATGGCTGGTTCTGGCTATTGGCGATCAGGGCCGGTGCCTGAGGATAAAAGCCCGCGGACAGCGCGGCCACCCCATCCGGCAGGCGCGGGCCGAGGCCGCCGACCAGCAGGGTCGGGTCCAGCGGCAGCAGGCGGCCCTGCTTGCCGGCGCGGGTCATGGCCAGCGCGGGGTTCTGCTTGAGCAGTGCGGCCTTGGCTTCCTCACCCTCCAGGCGGCGGTCGGCGAACACCACCACGTCCGGGTCCAGCGCCGCCAGTGCCTCGCTGGAGATGGCCTTGTAGCCAAGGTGATCGGTGATGTTCCGGCCACCGGCCTGCTCGATGATCCAGGCGGCGGCGGTGTCCTTGCCGGCGGCCATGGGGCTGCTGCCGGCATGGCCGAGCAGCAGCAGGACGCGCGGCGCCTCGTGGGTGCGCCGGGTCTCGGCGACCCACCTGGCCTGCCGCTCGAAGCGCTGGCTGTAGTCGGCGAAGACTCGCCGGGCGCGGGCCTCGTCGCCCAGCAGGCCGCCGATCAGCCCGAGATTCTTCTCCAGCACCGGCAGCTCGGCCCTGGACGGCAGCGACTCGATGCGCACACCGGCGGCCTTGACCTGTTCGATCACCGGCGGCGGACCCATTTCCTCAGTGCCCAGCAGCAGGTCCGGGCGCAGCGAGAGGATGCCCTCGGCGGCCAGCTGACGCTGGTAGCCGATGCTCGGCAGCGACTTCAGCGAGGCGGGGTGGAGGCTGGTGGTGTCGACGCCCACCAACTTGCTCTCGCCACCCAGCAGCACCACCCATTCGCTGAGGGAGCCCCCAGCGCTCACCCAGCGTTGCGGCAACGGATCGGCGGCCAGCGCCGCATGGTTCAGGAACAGACCGGCGCACAGGCCGGCAAGGGAAACAGCGACACGCATCCAGGGACTCCTCGGGATTCAGGCGGAACGACGCCCCGGCATCGGCGGGGCGTCGCGGTGATCGGTGCGGTGCGACCGACCTGGCGTCAGAGCGCCGGGGCGCTCTCGGCCAGGGCGCGCCAGTCCTCACGCTCGGGGATGCCCGGCTTGCGCGCGCCGAACAGTTGCAGCACCAGCTCGCCCTCGGCATCGAAGGCTTCCCAGCTGGTGATCACGCCGTCGCTGCTGGGCTTGCGCACGCGCCACAGCTCGGTCACGCCCGGGGTCTTCAGGTGCAGGTTGAACTCGGGGTCGAGCACGTTGAACCAGGTGTCCATCCATTTCAGGTTCTGCACCGGGCCGCTGTGGATCTGGATGCAATGGCGGTTGCCGACGAACACCATGATGGGGATCTGCTTCTCGCCCGCCGCCTCCAGCAGGCGCGGCAGTTCGGCGGTGTCCAGCTGCTCGGCCCACTCGCTGCCGGCCAGGCGCAGGGCCTGGGTGCGGGCCGCGCCATGCTTCTTCAGCAGGGCGAAGAAGTGGTGGGTGTCCTTGAGGGCGGACCAGCCTTCACGCAGCCCGGCGACGTCGATCTCGGCATCGGGTTTGACCGGCTCGGCGACGGGCAGCGGCTGCAGGTCCAGCTCGGCGCTCTGCTCCTCGGCACGGAAGCGCTCCACCAGCGGCGCCCAGGCGGCGACTTCGCTGCGCTCGGTGAGGAACACCTTGTGCACGGCCACGCCCTGCCTGTCGAAGATCTGGATGCTGCGCTGGGTGCCGCGCGGGGTTTCCTCGGCCACGGCGAACACGCTGGACCAGCCACCGAGGAACAGGCGCAGGTCGATGTCGGCGGACACCACCAGGCCCATCTGCCCGTTGGCCATCACCGACACCTCGCGGTACACGCCCTTGCGCTCGTGCACGCAATGCTCGTTGCGGGTCAGCGCCATGATGTGGCCCAGCTCGCCCAGGGCGGGCAGCAGGGTCGCCCACTCGGGGCGCAGGCGCACGGTGTCGACGCCCAGGCGGCTCGCGGTGAGCTCGCCCTCGCTCACGGCCAGCCGCTCGGCGGCGTCGCGGGCACGCAGGCGCGGCTCTTCGCCACGCAGGTCCTGCCAGGCCCGGTAGAGCGCAGGGGCGGAAGTGGCGGTCTGGGTCTCGGCAGTCATGGGTCTCACTCCTTCAGGATCAACGGCTCGCCGTAAGGGCGAATTCAATGGGTATTCTCACGCGGCTCGGCACCGGCTCGCCGTCCTGGACCTCAGGACGGAAGCGCCAGCTGGCGACCGCCTTCATGGCCGCTTCGTCGAGGCTCTCGATGCCCGACGAGCGCAGCAACTTCATGTCACGCAACCCGCCGCGCTCATCCAGGCGCACCTCCACCAGGACCACGCCCTGCTGGTTGCGTCGGCGCGCCTGGGCCGGGTAGATCGGCGGCCTGGGCGGAACGAGGAAGGACGGCTGGTCACTGACCACCTCGGCCTTCGGCAGCCTGGCGGCGACGGCGACCGGCTGGCTCGCCAGCGCCGGCGGGGCTGTGCTGGGCGCCGGCGCTGCGGCCTTCGCCACGCTCGGCGCGGTGCCGGGCCGAGGTTGCGGGCGCGGCTGCGGCCTGGGCTCGCTGCGGACGAGCTTGGCGACGGGCGCTTCCGGGCTCGCCTGGCGCGGCTTGACGGCAACGGGCCTGGCTTCCACGACGGGGCTGCTCTTCGGTTCCACCTTGCGGGGCGGCGGTGCCGCGAGCACCACCGGCTCGGCCGCGGCCGCTGCAGGCTCGACGAGACCGACCAGGTGCACCACCTCCGCCCGGGGCTCTCCCTGGGCCATGGCCGGCTCCGCCCGCAGGTCGTGCAGGAGCCATGCGAGCCCCGCATGCGCGACGAGCGACAGGGCGAGGCAAAGTGGAAGACGTGGCATTTTCCGCCCCAATTATCTAAATGCAAATCCATTTGATAATTGTTTGCATTTGTCTGTCAACGTCATTATGTTTTGCGCCGATGCCAATCTGCGATCACCAGAGAGGCCGGCGAAAAGCGATGGTCGGGATGACCCTCCGCAAAGGCACCCGTGGCATGACGCCCGTGGCTGGTAGCCACCCCAGAAGTGCCTGGCCGGTCCCTGGTTGCGCCTTGAACCCGGGAGTCCATCCATGCCGCTTCGCCCCCCCTTCGCCCGCCGCCCCTGGCTGGCCCTGCTGCTCCTGTCGCCCTCCATCGCCCTGGCGGCGGAAAGGACCGCGACCCAGTTCGACACCGTCACCGTGACCGCCACCCGTAGCGAGCAGACCCTCGATGAAGTGCCGAACACGGTGTCGGTGATGACCGAACGCGAGATCGACCAGAAGAACGTGAAGAACATCCAGGACCTGGTGCGCTACGAGCCGGGCGTGTCGGTCGGCGGGACAGGCAGCCGCTTCGGCCTGTCCGGCTTCACCATCCGGGGCATCGGCGGCAACCGCGTGCTGACGCAGGTGGACGGCGTGAGCATGCCGGATACCTTCTCCTTCGGCGGCTTCCTCAGTGCGCAGCGCGACTACGTGGACCCGGACACCCTCAAGCAGGTGGAGATCATCCGCGGCCCGGCCAGCTCGCTGTACGGCAGCGATGCCATCGGCGGTGCGGTGAGCTTCCTCACCAAGGATGCGGCGGACTACCTGGACGAAGGCGATGACGCCTACGCCCGCCTGAAGACCGGCTACGACGGCTCCGACGACAGCTGGCTGCGCAGCACCACCCTCGCCGCCCGCCAGGGCGACCTCGACGGCCTGGTGCACATCGGCCGCCGTACCGGCCAGGCCCTGGATACCCAGGGTGGCACCGGCGGTATCGGCGCGACCCGCGAGAAAGCCAACCCGCTCGACTACACCACCGACAACCTGCTCACCAAGCTCGGCTGGAACTACGCCGAGGGCCAGCGCCTGCAGCTGACCTACGAGCGCTACCAGGACGACACCGACACCCGGGTGCTGAGCAACTACAGCAACACCGCCACCATCCGCACCCAGGACGCGCGCGACAGCGTGGACCGCGAACGCTATTCGCTGCTGCACACCCTGCAACTGGACAGCCCGCTGGCGGACAACCTGCAGAACCAGCTCAGCTACCAGGACAGCCAGACCCGCCAGCGCACCTACGAGAACCGTGTCGTCAGCGGCTCACCTCGCTTGCGCACCCGCGACTCCCATTACGAGGAGAAGCTCTGGGTGCTCAACACCAAGCTGGACAAGTCCTTCAGCATCGCCGACAGCCAGCACACCCTGGTCTACGGCACCGACCTCAAGCGCCTGAAGAACGCCGACCTGCGCGAAGGCGGCGAGACCGTCATCGCCACCGGGGTCAACACACCGGTGCTGCCGACCAGCGACTTCCCGGACCCGACCACCAGCGAGTACGCGGCCTTCATCCAGGACAACATCGAGATCGGCCGCTGGACCCTGCTGCCGGGCCTGCGCTACGACTACTACGCGATGAAGCCCCACGCCACCACGCGTTACCTCAACAGCCAGGCGACCGACGCCAGCCCGAGCGACTTCACCGACTCGGCCGTATCGCCCAAGTTCGGCGTGACCTACCAGGTCGACGACCAGCACAGCGTCTACGGCCAGTACGCCGCCGGCTTCCGCGCCCCGCAGGCGATCGAGATCTTCGGCGAGTTCGTCAACCCGGGCATGTACCGCACCCTGGCCAACACCAACCTCAAGGCCGAGACCAGCGACAGCTTCGAACTGGGCCTGCGCGGCAAGTACGAGATCGGCAGCTTCGGCGCCGCGCTGTTCTACAACCGCTACGACGACTTCATCGAGCAGGTGTCCCGCCCCTCCAGCGTGCCGGGCTTCCCCTTCGGCGAGTTCCAGTACGTCAACCGCGACCGGGTGACCATCCGCGGCTTCGAGGCCAAGGGCGAGCTCTTTCTCGACAAGCTCGGCATGCCGGCCGGCTGGCGCGCCATGAGCTCGGTCGCCTACGCACGCGGCAAGGACGAGGGCACCGGCCAGCCGATCAACAGCGTCGACCCGCTCAAGGGCGTCTTCGGCCTGGGTTATGCGCAGCCCAACGGCAAGTTCGGCGGTGACCTGAGCTGGACGCTGGTGGCGGCCAAGGAGCGCATCGATCGCACCCAGACCGCCGGCCAGTACCAGCCCTCGGGCTACGGCCTGCTGGACCTGAACGGCTGGTGGCAGGTCACCGAGGCGTTCTCGGTCAACGCCGGCCTGTTCAACCTCACCGACAAGGACTACTGGCAGTGGGGCGATGTGCGCGGGCTGACCGAGAACAGCCCCAGCCTGCAGCGCTACACCCAGCCCGGCCGCCATGCGGCGGTCAACCTGATCTGGGAGATCTGAGCCTTTTCAGCGCAGGGACGCGCACCCTCTTGGCAATCCACGGCGGCACGGGATAATGCCCGCCTGCCGTGGAGACGCCGATGATCCTGCTATGCCGCCCCGACGAGTTGGCCGAAGGCCAGAGCCGGGGCTTTCTGATCGATGACCTGAAGCTGCTGCTGGTGCGCCGGGAGGGCCGGGTCCATGCCTATGAAAACCGCTGCCCACACCGGGGCATTCCCCTGGAATGGCAGCCGGACCGTTTCCTCGACGACAGCGGCAGCCTGATCCAGTGCGCCACCCACGGTGCGCTGTTTCTCATCGACTCGGGTGAGTGCGTGGCCGGGCCTTGCGCCGGGGAGTCCCTGCGACCGCTCGACTGCCGCGAGGACGATCGCGGCATCTGGCTGCTCGCCTAACCGATCACCTCGAGCCTGCGCAGCAGCGCCAAGCCCTCGGGACTGACCTCGGCGCCATAGGCGAGCACCTCCACCCCGGCGGCCTTGGCGTCGGCCAGGGCGGCGGCATAAGCGGGGTCGATCTCCACCGCTGCGCGCACGGCGTCGATACCGGAAAGGTTGACGCAGTAGAACTGCACCGCGCGCATGCCCTGGCGCGCCAGCGCCGCCAGCTCGCGCAGGTGCTTGCTGCCACGCACGGTGACGGCGTCGGGGAAGGCCGCCACGGCGGAGCCGTCGAAGCCCAGGGTCACGCTCTTCACCTCCACGAACACCTCGCCGCTCGGGTAGTCCAGGCGGAAGTCGGCACGGCTGTTCTCCACGCCGTAGGCGACCTCGCGCTTGAGTGCGGTGAAGCCGGCCAGCTCGGGGATGAGCCCGGCACGCAGGGCTTCCTCGACCAGGGCGTTGGCCCGCGCGGTGTTCACACAGGCCAGCCGGCCCTGGGGCGTCTCGGTGATTTCCCAGGTGCCGGGGAGCTTGCGCCTGGGATCGTTGGAGCGGCTGAACCATACGCGGCACCCTTCGCTCATGCAGTTGAGCATCGAGCCGGTGTTTGGGCAGTGGATGGTCAACTGCTCGCCGTCGAGGGTCTCGATGTCGGCGAGGAAGCGCTTGTAGCGGCGCAGCAGTCGGGCCTGCTCCAGGGGCGGGTCGAATCTCATCCCGCCAGCGCCGCCCAGGTCTTGAGCCCGCGGGCGATGCGCTTCACCGCTTCCTCCAGGCTCGGCAGGCTCTGGGTGTAGGCGAAGCGCACGTGCTGGTTGGCCAGGTGGCGCCCGAAATCCAGGCCGGGGGTGAAGGCCACGTGCTCGGTCTCGATGAAGTGCCGGCAGAAGGCGTAGGCGTCCTGGGTGAAGGCGGAAACATCCGCATATAAATAGAAGGCACCTTCGGGCTCGACCGCGATGCGGAAGCCAAGCTCGCGCAGGGCTGGCAGCAAGTAGTCGCGACGGCGGGCGAACTCGGTGCGGCGCTGTTCGAGTATCGCCAGGGTGTCGGGCTCGAAGCAGGCCAGCGCGGCGTGCTGGGCCATGGAGGGAGCGCTGATGTAGAGGTTCTGCGCGAGCTTCTCCAGCTCGGGCACCGCATCAGGGGGCGCCACCAGCCAGCCGAGGCGCCAGCCGGTCATGCCGAAGTACTTGGAGAAGCTGTTGAGCACGAAGGCGTCGTCATCCACCTCCAGCACGCTGGCGGCATCCACGCCGTAGGTGAGGCCGTGGTAGATCTCGTCGACCACCAGGTGGCCACCTTTGGCCTTCAGCGCGGCGGAGAGGCCGGCCAGTTCGTCACGGCCCAGCAGCGTGCCGGTGGGGTTGGCGGGCGAGGCGACCAGGGCCCCCACGCTGTCGCCATCCCAGTAGCGCTCCACCAGGTTCGGCGTGAGCTGGTAGCGGCTCTCGGGGCCGACCGGCACCAGTTGCGCGGCGCCCTCGACCAGGCGCAGGAAGTGGCGGTTGCAAGGGTAGCCCGGGTCGGCGAGCAGCCAGTGGCGGCCCGGGTCGACCAGCAGGCTGGCGGCCAGCAACAAAGCGCCCGAACCGCCGGGAGTAATCAGGATGCGTTCGGGGTCGATATCCAGGTCGTAGCGATCGCCGTAGAACCCGGAGATGGCACTGCGCAGCTGGGGCAGGCCGCGCGCGGCCGTATAGCGCGTGTGGCCGGCGGCCAGGGCGGCCTGCCCGGCCTGGACGATGGGGGCGGCGGTGCTGAAGTCCGGCTCGCCGATCTCCAGGTGGATGACGTCGTGCCCCTGCGCCTGCAACTCGTTGGCGCGGGCCAGCAGGGCCATCACGTGGAAGGGTTCTATGGCACGGCTGCGTGCACTGTATGACTGGGCCATCGGCCTTCCTTTATTAACGCAAAGAGCGGATTCTACCGAATGGTCCGGGAAGGCTGCAGCAACCACGATAACTGGGAGTAGCGTGCCCGGAGTCGATCTGGTAAGTTCGCCCGCTTGCAGTCGCAGGGCCGGGTTACCGGCGATGGACCAGAACCTGCGCAATGGATTAGAGAAAGTGAGAGGCGGCCATTCATGCCCACCAAAGCAAAGCAACAGAGCAGCCAACTGATCCGTGGTTTCGAGCCTTACCAGGAAACCAAGGGTGAGGAGTACATGAGCGACCGCATGCGCGCTCACTTCACCAGCATCCTCAACAAGTGGAAGCTCGAACTGATGGAGGAAGTGGATCGTACCGTGCACCACATGCAGGACGAAGCCGCCAACTTCCCCGACCCGGCCGACCGCGCCAGCCAGGAAGAAGAGTTCAGCCTGGAACTGCGTGCACGCGATCGCGAGCGCAAGCTGATCAAGAAGATCGACGAGACCCTGCAACTGATCGAAGACAACGACTACGGCTGGTGCGACTCCTGCGGCGTCGAGATCGGTATCCGTCGTCTCGAGGCACGCCCCACCGCCACGCTCTGCATCGACTGCAAGACGCTGGCGGAGATCAAGGAAAAGCAACTCGGTTCCTGATCCCAGAACGGGGCGCTACGGCGCCCCGTTTCGTTTCTGCAGGCCCGCACTCCAATGAGTTCTCCCACCTACATCGGCCGCTTCGCCCCGACGCCCAGCGGCTTTCTGCATTTCGGCTCCCTCGTCGCCGCCCTCGCCTCCTACCTCGATGCCCGCTCGGTCGGTGGCCGCTGGCTGCTGCGCATGGAGGACCTCGACCCGCCGCGCGAGGTACCCGGCGCCCAGGACGCGATCCTGCGCACCCTGGAAACCTACGGCTTCGAGTGGGACGGCGAATGCGTGCGCCAGAGCGATCGCCACGATGCCTACGCCCAGGTGCTCGACCGCCTCTTCGACCAGGGCCTGGCCTACGCCTGCACCTGTTCGCGCAAGCAGCTCGAAGGCCACCAGGGGGTCTACCCCGGTTTCTGCCGCAATGCGCTGCACCCCCGGCATGACGCCGCGATCCGCCTGCGCGTGCCGGAGCTGATCTACGGTTTCACCGACCGCGTGCAGGGCGAGTTCCGCCAGCACCTGGGGCGCGAGGTGGGCGACTTCGTCATCCGCCGTCGCGACGGTCTCTACGCCTACCAGCTGGCCGTGGTGCTGGATGACGCCTGGCAAGGCATGACCGATGTGGTGCGCGGCGCCGACCTGCTCGACTCCACGCCGCGCCAGCTCTACCTGCAGGAACTGCTGGGGCTGCCGCAGCCGCGCTACCTGCACGTGCCGCTGATCATCCAGCCCGACGGGCACAAGCTGGGCAAGTCCTATCGTTCCCCGCCGCTGCCAGCCGACCAGGCCGGCCCGCTGCTCGACCGCGCCCTGCGTGCACTCGGCCAGCGCCCACCGGCGCAACTCGCCGACGCCACCCCGCGCGTGGTGCTCGACTGGGGCATCGCCAACTGGGACGCCACGCGCATCCCCGGCAGCCGCACACTGGCCGAAGCGCAGCTGCGCTAGGGGCCATCTCTCCCCTCGCACCCGCACCGGTCATTCGCTACCATCGCCGCACTCCCGATGCGAGATGCGGCATGTATATCTACCGACTGGTTCTGCTCCTGGTGGTGGGGATCTATCTGTTTTCCCCGGCCATCATGGACTGGTGGATCGACCCCAATGGGGCCTGGTACCGCCCCTACCTGCTCTGGCTGATCCTGATCGTGGTCACTTTCATCCTCCAGAGCCAACGCGATGCTGACGAGCTTTAGCCTGAGCCAGCTGATCCTCATCAGCGCGGCTTACCTGTTCACCCTGTTCGGCGTCGCCTGGCTCAGCGATCGCGGCTTCGTGCCTCGGCGCATCGTCCGCCACCCGCTGACCTACACCCTGTCGCTGGGCGTCTACGCCAGCGCCTGGGCCTTCTATGGCACGGTCGGGCTGGCCTACCAGTACGGCTACGGCTTCCTCGCCAGCTACCTGGGAATTTCCGGCGCCTTCCTCCTCGCGCCGGTGCTGCTCTACCCCATCCTGCGCATCACCCGCACCTACCAGCTGTCCTCGCTGGCGGACCTCTTCGCCTTCCGCTTCCGCAGCACCTGGGCCGGCTCGCTGACCACGCTGTTCATGCTCGTGGGCGTGCTGCCGCTGCTGGCGCTGCAGATCCAGGCGGTGGCGGACTCCATCGGCATCCTCACCCGCGAGCCGGTGCACGACCGCGTTGCCCTGGGCTTCTGCGCACTGATCACGCTGTTCACCATCCTCTTCGGCGCGCGCCACATCGCCACCCGGGAAAAGCACGAGGGCCTGGTGTTCGCCATCGCCTTCGAGTCGCTGGTCAAGCTCACCGCCCTGGGGGGCATCGGCCTCTATGCGCTCTATGGCGTGTTCGGCGGCCCCCATGAGCTGGAGCTGTGGCTGCTGCAGAACCAGGCGGCGCTCTCCACCCTGCACACCCCGCTGCAGGAAGGACCGTGGCGCACGCTGCTGCTGGTGTTCTTCGCCTCGGCCATCGTGATGCCGCACATGTACCACATGACCTTCACCGAGAACCTCAACCCCCGCGCCATGGTCAGCGCCAGCTGGGGCCTGCCGCTGTTCCTGCTGCTGATGAGCCTGGCGGTGCCGCTGATCCTGTGGGCCGGCCTCAAGCTCGGCGCCACCACCAACCCGGAATACTTCACCCTGGGCCTGGGCATCGCCGTGAACAGCGACGCCCTGGCCCTGCTCGCCTATGTCGGCGGGCTGTCGGCGGCCAGCGGCCTGATCATCGTGCTGACCCTGGCGCTGTCGGGCATGGCGCTGAACCACCTGGTGCTGCCGCTGTACCAGCCGCCGTCGGAAGGCAACATCTACCGCTGGCTGAAATGGACGCGCCGGGCGCTGATCGTCGCCATCATCATGGCCGGCTACGGCTTCTATCTATTGCTGGGTGCCGAGCAGGATCTTTCCAACCTGGGCATCGTCGCCTTCGTCGCCACCCTGCAGTTCCTTCCCGGCGCGCTGTCGGTCCTCTACTGGCCGACCGCCAACAGCCGAGGCTTCATCGCCGGCCTGCTGGCGGGCATCGGCGTCTGGCTGTTCAGCATGCTGCTGCCGCTGGTGGGCAACCTGCAGGGCATCTACCTGCCGCTGTTCAACGCCATCTACGTGCTCGACGACACCAGCTGGCACATCGCGGCGATCGCCTCCCTGGCGGCCAACGTGCTGGTCTTCACCCTGGTCTCGCTGTTCACCGACGCCAGCGCCGAGGAACGCGGCGCCGCCGAAGCCTGCGCGGTGGACAACGTGCGCCGCCCGCAGCGCCGCGAGCTGGTGGCCGGCTCGCCCCAGGAGTTCTCCGCGCAACTGGCCAAGCCGCTGGGTGCGAAGACCGCACAGAAGGAAGTGGAGCAGGCCCTGCGCGACCTGCACCTGCCCTTCGACGAGCGCCGCCCCTATGCGCTGCGCCGCCTGCGTGACCGCATCGAGGCCAACCTCTCGGGGCTGATGGGGCCGAGCGTGGCCCAGGACATGGTCGAGACCTTCCTGCCCTACAAGTCCGGCAGCGAGAGCTACGTCACCGAGGACATCCACTTCATCGAGAGCCGCCTGGAGGACTACCACTCGCGCCTCACGGGCCTGGCCGCCGAGCTGGACGCCCTGCGCCGCTACCACCGCCAGACGCTGCAGGAACTGCCGATGGGCGTGTGCTCGCTGGCCAAGGACCAGGAGATCCTCATGTGGAACCGCGCCATGGAGGAACTCACCGATATCCCCGCCCAGCGCGTGGTGGGCTCGCGACTCTCGGCCATCAGCGAACCCTGGAAGGGACTGCTGGAAAGCTTCATCAACCTGCCCGACGAACACCTGCACAAGCAGCGTCTGCAACTGGAAGGCCAGGCACGCTCGCTGAACCTGCACAAGGCCGCCATCGACGAGCCCCTCGCCCCGGGTAACACTGGCCTGGTGCTGCTGGTGGAAGACGTTACCGACACCCAGTTGCTGGAAGACAAGCTGGTGCACTCCGAGCGCCTGGCCTCCATCGGCCGCCTCGCCGCCGGTGTCGCCCACGAGATCGGCAACCCCATCACCGGCATCGCCTGCCTGGCGCAGAACCTGCGCGAGGAGCGCGAGGGCGACGGCGAGCTGACCGAGATCAGCAGCCAGATCCTGGAGCAGACCAAGCGCGTGTCACGCATCGTCCAGTCGCTGATGAGCTTCGCCCATGCCGGCGGCCGCCAGCAGGCCACCGAGCCGGTGTGCCTGGCCGACGTGACCCAGGACGCCATCGGCCTGCTGTCGCTGAACAAGCGCAGCGTCGACGTGGAGTTCTTCAACCTCTGCGATCCGGAGCACGTCGCCGAGGGCGATCCGCAACGCCTCGCCCAGGTACTGATCAACCTGCTTTCCAACGCCAGGGATGCATCACCGCCCGGCAGCGCGATACGCGTGCGGAGCGAAATCTCCGATCACGCGGTCGACCTTGTGGTGGAGGACGAAGGAAGCGGGATTCCCAAGGCGATCATGGACCGCCTGTTCGAACCCTTCTTCACCACCAAGGACCCGGGCAAGGGGACCGGCCTGGGCCTCGCGCTGGTCTATTCGATCGTGGAAGAGCATTATGGCCACATCACCATCGAAAGCCCGGCCGACCCCGAGCAACAGCGCGGCACCCGAATCCGGGTGACGTTGCCGCGATTTGTCGAAGCGACGTCCGCTGTGATCTGAGACCGTCGAGAGAGCTGAATTTAATGCCACATATTCTCATCGTCGAAGACGAAACCATTATCCGTTCTGCCTTGCGCCGCCTGCTTGAACGCAACCAGTACCAGGTCAGCGAAGCTGGCTCCGTCCAGGAAGCCCAGGAGCGCTACAGCATCCCCGGCTTCGACCTGATCGTCAGCGACCTGCGCCTGCCCGGCGCCCCGGGCACCGAGCTGATCAAGCTCGCCCAGGGCACCCCGGTCCTGATCATGACCAGCTACGCCAGCCTGCGCTCGGCGGTCGACTCGATGAAGATGGGCGCGGTGGACTACATCGCCAAGCCCTTCGACCACGACGAGATGCTCCAGGCCGTGGCGCGCATCCTCAAGGAGCGCCAGGAAGGCAAGGGCGCCCCGGCCGAACGCAGCGGCAACTCGCGCGGCACCGAAAAGGCCGCATCGGGTGGTGCTGCCGCCGACGGCGAAATCGGCATCATCGGTTCCTGCGCCTCGATGCAGGAGCTCTACAGCAAGATCCGCAAGGTCTCGCCCACCGACTCCACCGTGCTGATCCAGGGCGAATCCGGCACCGGCAAGGAGCTGGTCGCCCGCGCCCTGCACAATCTCTCCCGCCGCGCCAAGGCCCCGCTGATCTCGGTCAACTGCGCCGCGATCCCGGAAACCCTCATCGAATCCGAGCTCTTCGGCCACGAGAAAGGTGCGTTCACCGGCGCCAGCGCCGGGCGTGCCGGCCTGGTCGAGGCGGCCGATGGCGGCACCCTGTTCCTCGACGAGATCGGCGAACTGCCGCTCGAAGCCCAGGCGCGCCTGCTGCGCGTGCTGCAGGAAGGCGAGATACGCCGTGTCGGTTCCGTGCAGTCGCAGAAGGTCGATGTACGCCTGATCGCCGCGACCCACCGCGACCTGAAAACCCTGGCCAAGACCGGCCAGTTCCGTGAAGACCTCTACTACCGTCTCCACGTGATTTCCCTGAAGCTGCCCGCCCTGCGCGAGCGCGGCAACGACGTGATCGAAATCGCCCGTGCCTTCCTCGCCCGCCAGTGCACCCGCATGGGCCGTGAAGACCTGCGCTTCGCCCACGACGCCGAACAGGCCATCCGCCATTACCCCTGGCCGGGTAACGTGCGCGAACTGGAGAACGCCATCGAGCGTGCGGTGATCCTCTGCGAAAGCCCGGATATCTCGGCCGACCTGCTGGGCATCGACATCGAGCTGGATGACCTGGACGACGAGGACTTCCTCGACACCCCGGTCCAGACGGCCAGCAACAGCCACGAGCCCACGGAAGACCTGTCACTGGAGGACTACTTCCAGCACTTCGTGCTCGAGCACCAGGATCACATGACCGAAACCGAGCTTGCCCGAAAACTGGGCATCAGCCGCAAGTGCCTGTGGGAGCGCCGCCAGCGCCTCGGAATCCCGCGCCGCAAGTCGGGGGCCGCGACCTCCTGAGGGCGCGAGCCCGGTGACAGAGCGGTGCGGACGGAGTTCCCCGCTTTGTTACCGCGTTAATCTCTCGTAACAAAAGCCGGGTCTTAAGGTAACGAAAGCCCGGCTTTTTTGTACCCGCCCACCAACCCCGAATCGCCGCAAACCCTTGATTTACAAGGAATCACAAAAGTTGGCACGGCATCTGCTTTATCTCTGGCACAACAACAATAACAAACGTGTAACCCCACAATAAGAACAAGACGTACCGACTCCAGCACAACAAAAACAAAACCGCGGAGGCGCAGCTAACTGATTCTTTTGGAGAGGAGTTGCCTTTGGGGCCCGCCCCACGACCAGGCTGAGAACAATAAAACTGTCATGAGACAGCGCCTGAACTGGTTGGATCACGGAATGATCATGGCACCGTCAGCGTCCAAAGCAATCCGTTTGCTATTGACCCTCGATTCGAGGGCATTTCCAGAGGCCACGAACCTGCTGGAACGGGTCGAACAACAAAAACACCAAGCCCGACACAACAATAAAAACAAAGCACGCACCAATTTGGGGGGGAGCTTCGGCTCCCCCAGTAGCTTTGACACACCCCCGCCGCTTCCTTCACCATCTCCCGACCCAGTGCTAGAATCCGCGTCCATCGTGCGGTCTTGTCCAATTCTGGCCGTCCATTCCGCAAAACAGTGCATCCCATGCTGAAGAAGCTGATCCAGTCTTTTCGCTCTCCCCTGCGCCGCTCCCAGCATCCCCGCAGCACACCCGAAGTATTGAGCAATCGCCAGCACTCGCTGGAACGTGCGGATATCAGCCGCAATGCCGTCAATGTGGTCGAGCGCCTGCAGAAGGCCGGCTACCAGGCCTACCTGGTCGGTGGCTGCGTGCGTGACCTGCTGCTGAACCTGGAGCCCAAGGACTTCGACGTGGCCACCAGCGCCACGCCCGAACAGGTCCGCGCCGAATTCCGCAACGCCCGGGTCATCGGCCGTCGCTTCAAGCTGGTCCACGTGCATTTCGGCCGCGAGATCATCGAGACCGCGACCTTCCGTGCCAATCACCCCAGGGTGCCGACGAGGAAGACAGCAACCAGTCCTCGCGCAACGAGAGCGGCCGCATCCTGCGGGACAACGTCTACGGCAACCAGGAAGAAGACGCGCAGCGCCGCGACTTCACCATGAACGCCCTCTACTACGACCCGGTCACCGAGCGCATCCTCGACTACGCCCACGGCGTGCACGACATCCGCAACCGCCTGATCCGCCTGATCGGCGACCCCGAGCAGCGCTACCTCGAAGACCCGGTGCGCATGCTTCGCGCCGTGCGCTTCGCCGCCAAGCTCGACTTCGAGATCGAGAAACACAGCGCCGCCCCCATCCGCCGCCTGGCGCCGATGCTGCGCGACATCCCGTCTGCCCGCCTGTTCGACGAGATCCTCAAGCTGTTCCTCGGAGGCAAGGCCGAGCGCACCTTCGAGCTGCTGCTGGAATACGACCTGTTCGCCCCGCTGTTCCCGGCCGCTGCGGCGTCCCTGGAACGCGACCCGGAATACGCCGGCGCCCTGATCCGCCAGGCCCTGGCCAACACCGACGAGCGCATCCGCCTGGGCAAGCCGGTCACCCCCGCCTTCCTCTTCGCCGCGCTGCTCTGGCCGGCCCTGCCCATCCGTGCGGCCCTGCTGCAGGAAAAGGGCATGCCGCCGATCCCGGCCATCCAGGAAGCGGCCCACGGGCTGATCCTCGAGCAGTGCCAGCGCACCGCCATTCCCAAGCGCTTCACCATCCCGATCCGCGAGATCTGGGACATGCAGGAACGCCTGCCGCGCCGCAGCGGCAAGCGCGCCGACCTGCTGCTGGAGAACCCGCGCTTCCGCGCCGGCTACGACTTCCTCCTGCTGCGCGAAAGCGCGGGCGAGGAAACCGACGGCCTGGGCGACTGGTGGACCGACTACCAGGACGCCAGCGACAGCGAGCGCCGCGCCATGATCCGCGACCTCAGCGGCAAGGACGATGGCGGCGGTGCACCGCGCAAGCGTCGTCGTGGCGGCAGCCGTCGCAAGCGCGGCCCGCGTGAAGGTTCGGCTCCCGCCAGCGAGTGATGATGGAACGTATCTATATAGGGCTCGGCAGCAACCTCGCCGAGCCTGCCGCGCAACTGGCCAGCGCCCTGCAGGCCATGGCCGCGCTGCCTCGCACCCGCCTGGCTGCCGTCTCCTCGCTCTATGCGAGCGACCCGCTCGGCCCGCCCGGGCAACCCCGCTACGCCAACGCCGTGGCCGCCCTGGACTCCGAACTCGCGCCCCTGGAACTGCTCGACGGCCTGCAGGCGATAGAACTCGCCCAGGGCCGTGTGCGCAAGGACGAGCGCTGGGGCCCACGCACCCTCGACCTGGACATCCTGCTGTTCGGCGAGCACGCGATCGACCTGCCGCGCCTGCAGGTCCCGCACTACCACATGCACGCCCGCGCCTTCGTCCTCTATCCCCTCGCGGAGATAGCCGGAGACCACCTCAGGCTGCCGGACGGCCGTGCCCTGCGGGCCCTTCTCGATGCCTGTCCCTTCGAGGGGCTGGAGGTCACGGGGGCCCTTCCGGGCATGGCGGTAACGCCGTAACAGATCGGTAACACCTGCAATTGACACCATGCCCCACCATCGGGACTATAAGCGTCCCGTTGCCCCGTGCCGGTGCAGAATCGGTACCGATGAGGACGTTTTCATGCCTGATGTGACCCTGACCACCCTTCAAGAGCTGAAGCAGAAAGGCGAGAAGATCGCCATGCTCACAGCCTATGACGCCACCTTCGCCCAGGCCGCGAGCCAGGCAGGTGCCGATGTCCTGCTGGTGGGCGACTCCCTTGGCATGGTCCTGCAAGGCCATGACAGCACCCTGCCGGTGAGCGTCGCCGACATGGCGTACCACACCGCCGCCGTGAAGCGCGGCAACCAGGGCGCGCTGATCATCGCCGACCTGCCGTTCATGGCCTACGCCACCCTGGAACAGACCTTCGCCAACAGCGCCGCCCTGATGCAGGCCGGCGCCCACATGGTGAAGCTGGAAGGCGCCGCCTGGCTGGCCGAGCCCATCCGCCTGCTGGCAGAACGCGGCATCCCGGTATGCGCGCACCTGGGCCTCACCCCGCAAGCGGTGAACATCCTCGGTGGCTACAAGGTGCAGGGCCGCCAGGAAGCCCAGGCCCGCCAGCTGCGCGCCGACGCCATGGCCCTGGAGCAGGCCGGCGCCGCCATGCTGCTGCTCGAATGCGTCCCCAGCGAACTCGCCGCCGAGATCACCCAGTCGGTGAAGATCCCGGTCATCGGCATCGGTGCCGGCAGCGCCACCGATGGCCAGGTGCTGGTCATGCACGACATGCTCGGCCTGTCCCTCACCGGTCGCGCGCCCAAGTTCGTGAAGAACTTCATGGAAGGCCAGGCCAGCATCCAGGCCGCCATGGCCGCCTACGTGAAGGCCGTCAAGGACGTCACCTTCCCTGCCGCCGAACACGGATTCTCCGCATGATCACCGTCAAGACCGTTCGCGAGCTGCGCGCCGCCGTGGCTCGCGCTCGCGGCGAAGGCAAGCGCATCGGCCTGGTGCCGACCATGGGCAACCTCCACGCCGGCCACGCCGCGCTGGTGGAGAAAGCCGCACAGCGCGCCGACTTCGTCGTCACCAGCATCTTCGTCAACCCGCTGCAGTTCGGCCCCAGCGAAGACCTGGCCAAGTACCCCCGCACCCTGCAGGCCGACCAGGAGAAACTGGTCGCCGCCGGCTGCCACCTGCTGTTCCACCCGGACGTCGAGGAGATGTACCCCGACGGCATGGCCGACCAGACCCGTGTCAGCGTGCCCCTGGTCTCCGAAGGGCTCTGCGGCGCCAGCCGTCCGGGTCACTTCGAAGGCGTCGCCACCGTGGTCAGCAAGCTGTTCAACATGGTCCAGCCGGACCTCGCCCTGTTCGGCGAGAAGGACTTCCAGCAACTCGCGGTGATCCGCAAGCTGGTCCGCGACCTCAACCTGCCGATCCAGGTCATGGGCGAGGCCACGGTTCGCGCCGAGGACGGCCTGGCCCTCTCCTCGCGCAACGGCTACCTGGACGAACAACAACGCGCCGCAGCGCCCGCCCTGTACCGCACCCTCAAGCAACTGGCCGACTCCGTGAACGCCGGTCGCGACGACTTCGCCACCCTGGAAGCCCAGGGCCGCGACGCGCTCGAGAAGGCCGGTTTCCGCCCCGACTACCTGGAAATCCGTGAGGCCACCAGCCTGCGCCCGGCGCGCCCCGGCGACCAGGACCTGGTGATCCTGGCCGCGGCCTACATGGGCAGCACCCGGCTGATCGACAACCTCGCCTTCACCCTCCACGGAAAGGCCTGAAACCCTCGCCCGGCAAGGCTTGCCCGCCCCTCGGGGTTCGGGCAAACTCTGCCGCCGCCAGCGCCCAGACAAGGAAAACGCCATGCACGCCATCATGCTCAAGGCCAAACTGCACCGCGCCGAAGTCACCCACGCGGTGCTCGACTACGAAGGCTCCTGCGCCATCGACGGTGAATGGCTGGACCTCGCCGGCATCCGCGAGTACGAACAGATCCAGATCTACAACGTCGACAACGGCGAGCGCTTCACCACCTACGCCATCCGTGGCGAAAACGGCTCGCGCATGATCTCGGTCAACGGCGCCGCCGCGCACAAGGCCAAAGTAGGCGACCGGGTCATCATCTGCGCCTACGCCCATTACAGCGAAGCCGAGCTGGCCAACTTCAAGCCGCGCATGCTCTACATGGCACCCGGCAACGAGCTGAGCCACACCAGCAACGCCATACCGGTCCAGGTCGCCTGAACCCTGACCCGCTAGACTGAAAGCCCGGAACACTCCGGGCTTTTTCGTGTTCATAACCAAGTTGATTGCTTGAAGGCACGCCATGAACCACCACCTCAATCCCCTCGACGTCACCCAACTGCCCAGCTGGGGCGCGCTGTCCGCGCACCGCGAGGAGCTGGCCGGCTTCAAGATGCGCCAGGCCTTCCAGGAAGACGGCGAGCGCTTCAAGCGCTTCACCCTCAGCGCCTGCGGCCTGCTGCTGGACTTCTCCAAGAACCTGATCCGCGAAGACACCCTGGCCCTGCTGGTGAAGCTGGCCGAGGAAGCCCAGCTCGGCGAAGCCATCAAGGCCATGTTCCAGGGCGAGGTGATCAACGCCTCCGAGCGTCGCCCCGTGCTGCACACCGCGCTGCGCCGTCCCATCGGCGACAAGGTGCGGGTGGACGGCAAGGACGTCATGCCCGAGGTGCACCGCGTGTTGCACCAGATGACCGAGCTGGTGGGCTACGTGCACAACGGACTGTGGCGTGGCTACACCGAGAAACCCATCACCGACGTGGTCAACATCGGCATCGGCGGCTCCTTCCTCGGTCCGCAGCTGGTTTCCGAAGCGCTGCTGCCCTTCGCCCAGAAAGGCGTGCGCTGCCACTACCTGGCCAACATCGACGGCAGCGAATTCCGCGAGCTGGCCTGCAAGCTCAACGCCGAGACCACGTTGTTCATCGTCTCCAGCAAATCCTTCGGCACCCTGGAAACCCTGAAGAACGCCCAGGCCGCCCGCGCCTGGTACCTGGCCCAGGGCGGCAGCGAGGAAGAGCTCTACCGCCACTTCATCGCCGTTTCCAGCAACAAGGAAGCGGCCATGGCCTTCGGCATCCGCGAGGAAAACATCTTCCCGATGTGGGACTGGGTGGGCGGCCGCTACTCGCTGTGGTCGGCCATCGGCCTGCCGATCGCCATGTCCATCGGCATCTCCAACTTCAAGGAGCTGCTGTCCGGCGCCTACAGCATGGACCAGCACTTCCAGACCGCGTCCTTCGAGCGCAACATCCCGGTGATCCTGGCCCTGCTGGGCGTCTGGTACGGCGACTTCTGGGGCGCCCGCAGCCACGCGATCCTGCCCTACGACTACTACCTGCGTAACTTCACCGACCACCTGCAGCAGCTGGACATGGAATCCAACGGCAAGACCGTGCGCCAGGACGGCAGCCCGATCACCGCCGGTACCGGCCCGGTGATCTGGGGCGGCGTCGGCTGCAACGGCCAGCACGCCTACCACCAGTTGCTGCACCAGGGCAGCCACCTGATCCCCGCGGACTTCATCGTCCCGGTCTCCAGCTACAACCCGGTCGCCGACCACCACCAGTGGCTGTTCGCCAACTGCCTGTCGCAGAGCCAGGCGATGATGCTCGGCAAGTCCCGCGAGGAAGCTGAGAACGAGCTGCGCGCCAAGGGCCTGGACGAAGCCGAGGTGCAGCGCCTGGCACCGCACAAGGTGATCCCCGGCAACCGCCCCAGCAACACCCTGGTGATGGAACGCATCAGCCCCCGTCGCCTGGGCGCGCTGATCGCCATGTACGAACACAAGGTCTACGTGCAGAGCGTGCTCTGGGGCATCAACGCCTTCGACCAGTGGGGCGTGGAACTGGGCAAGGAACTGGGCAAGGGCGTCTACTCGCGCATCGTCGGCAGCGAGGAAACCCCGGCCGAAGACGGCTCCACCCAGGGCCTGATCGACTTCTTCCGCGGCCGTCACCGCGGCTGAGGCCGTCGCCGCACCCGGCCCCGGGTGCGGCGCCTTCCCTCCTCGCCGCTAGCGGCAGAAGCGCTGGCGGTACTCGCTCGGCGTCACTCCCAATCCCTGCACGAACGCCCTCCTGAGGTTGTATTCGTTGATGAAGCCGGTGCGCTGCGCCGTGCGCTTGAGCGATGCCGCCCCGTCCTCCAGCAACCGGCAGGCCGCCTCCAGGCGCATCTGGAACAACAGGCGCGCCGGGCCGACCCCCAACTCCTCCTTGCAGTGCCGGTGCAGGGTGCGAGACGAGACCGCGACGGCCGCCGCCATCGCCTCGATATCCAGGTCCTCCTGCAGGTGCTCGCGCAACCACGCCGAAAGCCGCTCCACCAGCCCACCCGGAGGGGCCTGCTGGGCCAGCAACTCGGCGCTGAACTGACGCTGCCCGCCCGGCCGTCGCAGGTACACCACCAAGCCTCGGGCCACCTGCAGGGACACCTCGCGCCCCAGGTCCTCCTCCACCAGGCTCAGGCACAGGTCGATGCCCGCCGTGACACCCGCCGAGCTGTAGAAGGAGCCGTCGCGCACGAACAGCGCGTCCTCCAGTACCCGCGTTCGCGGTAGCAAGCGCTGCAACAGCGACGCATAGCGCCAGTGGGTGACCACCTGGCGCCCCTCCAGCAGCCCGGCGCGGGCAAGCAGGAAGGCACCGGTGCACACCGAGCAGCAGCGCCGCGCCACACCGGCTGCCGCCACCAGCCAGGCGGCGAGCGCGGCCGAACCCATCGCCCGCTGCACGCCATGGCCGCCGGCCACCAGCAGGGTGCTGCCCACCAGCTCGTCCACGGGTGGCAGCGCCTCGGCCTGCAGCTGCAAGCCGGTGGAGGAGCTCACCAGGCCCGGCTCAAGCGCCACGGTACGCAGGCGGTAGGGGCGCATCGCGGCCGCCGGCAACTGCTCGCCCGCGGCCGCGAAGACCTCGGCGGGGCCGGTGGCATCGAGCAGTTGGAAATCGGTGAAGACCAGCAGCACCACGAGATGCGGCGCCGGTTCGTCGGCAATGGTCATGGGCACCTCGCGGGCCATCGCAGCGCTGAGAAGAATTGGCGGATTTTCATCCATGCCTGTCATTCGCGCCAGAGACGGGTGCCTCACACTGGGCCAGCTCCCCATCGACAAGGACCCTTTCCATGATCCGCCTCGCCTGGCTACTGCTCGCCGGCCTCACCCTTGGCCACATCCTGCCCTCGCTCGCCGATGAGGACCCCGACCGGCTCCCCGCCTACCAGCAGCGCTTCGACCGCGAGCGCCCGCTGGTGGCGGTGATCGGCGAGAACGGCATGACCGAGCTGGTGGACTACGTCATCCCCTACGGGTTGCTTTCCCGGTCCGGGGTCGCCGAGGTCGTCGCGCTCTCCACGCGCCCCGGGGCGATGCGGATGATGCCGGCGCTGCGCCTGCTGGCCGATGCCGATATCGACGCATTCGACCGCCGCCACCCCGAAGGCGCCGACTACGTGATCGTGCCGGCGGTGCACCACAGCGACGACCCGACGCTGCTGCGCTGGGTCAGGCAGCAGGCCGACAAGGGCGCGACCCTCGTCGCCATCTGCGACGGCGTGCTGGTGCTCGGCAACGCCGGGGTGCTCCAGGGGCGCCGCGCCACCGGCCACTGGTATTCGCGCAGCCAGCGCGAAAGCGACTTCCCCGACACCCGCTGGGTGGATGACCGCCGCTACCTGGCAGACGGCAAGGTAATCACCACGGCGGGAGTCAGCGCCGCCCTGCCCGCCACCCTGGCCCTGGTGGAGGCCATCGGCGGCCGCGACAAGGCACGGGCGCTGGCAGGAGAAGTCGGCCAGCCGGGCTGGTCGTCACGGCATGACGGCACCGGCTTCCAGCTCGGAGCAAGTGGCTACCTGACGGCCGCCGGCAACCTCCTCGCCTTCTGGAGGCACGAGGAACTGGGCCTGCCTGTGCAGCCGGGCGTGGACGAGATGGCCCTGGCCCTGCGCGCCGACGCCTGGTCGCGGACGTTCCGCTCCGAGGCGCTCGCCCTGGCCGAGACGGCCGAGCCGATCCGCACCCGCAACGGCCTGGTCCTGCTGCCCGAGCCCGTGCAGGGGCACCCGGGCATCACCCGCCTGGCCGAGGACGACGCACCACTGGCCCAGCTCTTCGACAGCACCCTGGCGGCCATCGCCGACCGCCACGGCCCGGACACCGCCGACCTGGTGGCGCGCCAGCTGGAATACGCGCCAGGCCTGAACGAATGATTCCACAGGGGGTTCAAACGCCTTGCGAAGCCGCCACTTGAACCGAGCAACTGCTTGGGTGCACCCTAGCCGGCACCGCGGTAACACAAGAACAAGGACCCCGCCTCATGTACGAAATCAGCCTTCATGCCGTGCCCGATGAGGTGCGCAAGCGCGCCTTCATCGACAACGATGCCTACCTGCGTCTCTACCAGCAGTCCGTGGACAACCCCGAGGAGTTCTGGAGCGAGCAGGCCACGGCGTTCCTCGACTGGTTCAAGCCCTGGGACCGGCTGCACAGCAGCGACCTGCGCCAGGGCCAGGCCGAGTGGTTCAAGGGCGGCAAGCTCAACGTCAGCTACAACTGCATCGACCGTCACCTGGAGAAACGCGCCGAACAGGTCGCCATCATCTGGGAAGGCGACAACCCCACCGAGTCCGCGCAGATCACCTACCGCAAGCTGCACCAGCATGTCTGCCGCCTGGCCAACGTGCTCAAGGCGCGGGGGGTGAAGAAGGGTGATCGCGTGTGCATCTACATGCCGATGATCCCCGAGGCGGCCTACGCCATGCTCGCCTGCTCGCGCATCGGCGCCGTGCATTCGGTGGTGTTCGGCGGCTTCTCCCCCGACGCCCTGCGTGACCGCATCCTCGACGCCGACTGCCGCGCGGTGATCACCGCCGACGAGGGCGTGCGCGGCGGCAAGTACGTGCCCCTGAAGCAGAACGTCGACAAGGCGCTGAAGGACTGCCCGGACGTCTCCACCGTTGTCGTGGTCGAGCGCACCCAGGGCGAGATCGCCTGGGTCGAGGGCCGCGACATCTGGTACCACGAGGCCCTGCGCGGCGCCTCGGACGAGTGCGCACCGGAATGGATGGACGCCGAGGACCCGCTGTTCATCCTCTACACCTCCGGCTCGACCGGCAAACCCAAGGGCGTGCTGCACACCACCGGCGGCTACCTGCTGGGCGCGGCGATGACCCACAAGTACGTCTTCGACTACCACGAGGGCGACATCTACTGGTGCACCGCCGATGTCGGCTGGGTCACCGGCCACAGCTACATCGTCTACGGTCCCCTGGCCAACGCCGCCACCACCCTGATGTTCGAGGGCGTGCCCAGCTACCCCGACGCCTCGCGCTTCTGGCAGGTGATCGACAAGCACCAGGTGAACATCTTCTACACCGCCCCCACCGCCCTGCGCGCCCTGATGCGCGAAGGCGACGCGGCCGTGCGCAGCACCTCGCGCGCCAGCCTGCGCCTGCTCGGCAGCGTCGGCGAGCCGATCAACCCGGAAGCCTGGGAGTGGTATTTCCACGTCGTCGGCGAGAAGCGCTGCCCCATCGTCGACACCTGGTGGCAGACCGAGACCGGCAGCATCCTCATCACCCCGCTGCCCGGTGCCACGGCACTCAAGCCCGGCTCGGCCACCCGCCCCTTCTTCGGCGTGCAACCGGTGCTGCTGGACGAACAGGGCAAGGAAATCGAGGGCGCGGGCTCCGGCGTGCTCGCCATCAAATCAAGCTGGCCGAGCCAGATTCGCAGCGTCTACGGCGACCACAAGCGGATGATCGAAACCTACTTCTCCGCCTACCCCGGCTACTACTTCACCGGCGACGGCGCACGCCGCGACGAGGACGGCTACTACTGGATCACCGGCCGCGTCGATGACGTGATCAACGTCTCCGGCCATCGCATCGGCACCGCCGAGGTGGAGAGCGCCCTGGTGCTGCACGACGACGTGGCCGAGGCCGCCGTGGTCGGCTACCCGCACGACGTGAAGGGCCAGGGCATCTATGCCTTCGTCACCACCATGAAGGGCGTGGAGGCCAGCGACGAACTGAAGAAGGAACTGCTGGCCCTGGTCGGCAAGGAAATCGGCAGCTTCGCCAAGCCCGACCTGATGCAATGGGCCCCCGGCCTGCCGAAGACCCGCTCGGGCAAGATCATGCGCCGCATCCTGCGCAAGATCGCCTGCAACGAGCTGGACAGCCTGGGCGACACCTCCACCCTGGCCGACCCCTCGGTGGTCGACAGCCTCATCGACAAGCGCTTGAACCAGTAGTTAAAGCTTGAAGTCGGGAGCTGGAAGCCGGAAGAATCACCAGGCGCCAGCTCCCGGCCTGCCTCGAACGCCTGACGATGGAACTCCTACGTACCCGCATCGAAAGCCAGATACTCAGCCTCACCGGTGCCTCCCTCGGGCAGATCGACCTGGAG
The DNA here is from genome assembly GCF_018408275.1 of Pseudomonas sp. Pc102. NCBI lineage: Bacteria > Pseudomonadati > Pseudomonadota > Gammaproteobacteria > Pseudomonadales > Pseudomonadaceae > Pseudomonas > Pseudomonas sp. Pc102. The sequence goes on from NZ_AP021905.1 coordinate 5,680,508, forward strand.
AACCCCAAGGGCGATCCCGGCCTGTTCGGCCCGGACTCCATGGCCTGGAAGGTTCATGGCGACTTCACTTCGATGATGATCGGTGGCATCAGCGCGCTGCTGTTGCAGATGTTGCACCCCCTCGCCCTGGCCGGCGTGTGGGACCACTCGAACTTCCGCCAGGACATGCTCGGTCGCCTGCGCCGCACCAGCCTGTTCATCTCCGGCACCACCTACGGCAACACCCGCGATGCCGAATGGCTGATCGACAAGGTGCGCACCATCCACCTGCAGGTGGTCGGCAGCGCGCCGGACGGCCGCCCCTATTCGGCCAGCGACCCGGACCTGCTCACCTGGGTGCACGTCGCCGAGGTCAGCAGCTTCCTCGGGGCCTACCTGCGCCACCTCGACCCGGCGATGCCCGGCGCCGACCAGGACCGCTACTACGAGGAAATCGCCCTGGTGGCCGAACGCCTGGGTGCCCGCAACGTACCCAAGTCGCGCCAGGCCGTCGCCGACTACCTGGAGGCCATGCGCCCGCAGATGCTCTGCGACGAGCGCACCCTCGAAGTGGTGCGCCTGCTGCGCGATGCCCCAGCGCCCAGTGCCCTGGCCAAGCCCTTCGGCAACCTGATGATGCAGGCCGGCATCGAGCTGCTGCCCACCTGGGCCATGACGATGCTCGGCCTGCGCCTGCCCGACTGGCAGCGCCCTCTGATCCGCGCCGGCGTACAGCGCACAGCACCGATGCTGCGCTGGGCCCTGCGCAACGGCGCCTCCAGTCGCGCACGCCGGCGCATGGGCCTGCCCACCCGCTGAGTGGCTGGCCGGTCACTCGGCCCTGTGCGACCATCGCCTACTTTCCGGTCATGACCTGAACCGAACCCCAGCCTCGAGGACAGAAACCATGCAAGACGTCGTCATAGTCGCCGCCACCCGCACCGCCGTCGGCAGCTTCCAAGGCTCGCTGGCCAACATCCCCGCCCCCGAGCTGGGCACCGCGGTGATCCGCCAGCTGCTGGCCCAGACCGGCCTCGACGGCGCCCAGGTGGACGAGGTCATCCTCGGCCAGGTGCTCACCGCAGGTTCCGGCCAGAACCCCGCGCGCCAGGCCGCCATCCTCGCCGGCCTGCCCAACGCCGTGCCGGCCATGACCCTGAACAAGGTCTGCGGCTCCGGCCTCAAGGCCCTGCACCTGGCGGCCCAGGCGATTCGCTGCGGCGACGCCGAGGTGATCATCGCCGGCGGCCAGGAAAGCATGAGCCTCGCCCCCTACGTCATGCCCGGCGCCCGCACCGGCCTGCGCATGGGCCACGCCAAGCTGGTCGACACCATGATCCAGGACGGCCTGTGGGACGCCTTCAACGACTACCACATGGGCATCACCGCGGAGAACCTGGTGGAGAAGTACGGCATCAGCCGTGAAGCCCAGGACGCCTTCGCCGCCGCCTCCCAGCAGAAGGCCTGCGCGGCCATCGAAGCCGGGCGCTTCAAGGACGAGATCACCCCCATCCTGATCCCGCAGAAGAAGGGCGAGCCCGTCGCCTTCGCCACCGACGAGCAGCCCCGCGCCGGCACCACCGCCGAATCCCTGGCCAAGCTCAAGCCGGCGTTCAAGAAGGACGGCAGCGTCACCGCCGGCAACGCCTCCAGCCTCAACGACGGCGCCGCCGCCGTGCTGCTGATGAGCGCCGAAAAAGCCAAGGCCCTGGGCCTGCCGGTGCTGGCGCGCATCGCCGCCTACGCCAACGCCGGCGTCGACCCGGCGATCATGGGCATCGGCCCGGTCTCGGCCACCAGGCGCTGCCTGGAAAAGGCCGGCTGGAACCTCGGCGAGCTGGACCTGATCGAAGCCAACGAAGCCTTCGCGGCCCAGGCCCTGTCCGTGGGCCAGGAGCTGGGCTGGGATGCCGATAAGGTCAACGTCAACGGCGGCGCCATCGCCATCGGCCACCCCATCGGCGCCTCCGGCTGCCGCGTACTGGTGACCCTGCTGCACGAGATGATCAAGCGCGATGCGAAGAAGGGCCTGGCGACCCTGTGCATCGGCGGCGGCCAGGGCGTGGCGCTGGCGATCGAGCGCTTTTAATGGGTTCCCGCGTGCGCGGGAATGACGGTGCGTGAGGGACGTCCCGCGCACCTCGTCACCCTCGCGAACGCTGGGGGCCACTGAACAGCCCCGCCCGCTTTGCTAAACTGCGCGACCTTTCCTGTACCTGCGAGACGCCGCGCATGCCTTCCAACCTCCCCCAGGCGCTGCGCGCCGCACTCGATGCCCGCCAGCCCCTGCTCGCCGAACTGCATGCGCAAGGCACCGACTGCTATCGCCTGTTCCACGGCAGCCAGGAAGGCGCCTCCGGCCTGACCATCGACCGCTACGGCCCGCAACTGCTGGTGCAGAGCTTCCACCAGACGCTGCAACGGGACGAGCTGCTGCAAGCCGTCGCACAGGTGCAGGAACAACTCGGCGAGCCACTGCTGCCGGTCTACAACGACCGCTCCCAGGGCAACTCGCGCATCGATCGCAGCGACCCCGTATACCAGGCCGAGCCGGACGCACTGGTCGACCTCGTCGGCCACGAGTGGGGCCTGAACTACCGGGTACGCGGCCGTCATCCCGGCCAGGACCCACTGCTCTTCCTCGACCTGCGCAACGCCCGCGGCTGGGTAAAGCGCCACGCTGCCGGCACGTCGGTGCTCAACCTCTTCGCCTACACCTGTGGCGTCGGCCTGGCTGCCGCAGCGGGCGGGGCCAGCGAGGTGTGGAACCTCGACTTCGCCGAGGGCAACCTGGCCGTCGGCCGCGAAAACGCTGCGCTCAACCCCGGGCTCACGCCCATGCGCTTCGTGCAATCGGACTACTTCCCCGCCATCCGCCAGCTCGCCGGCCAGCCCATCGCCCGCCGCCACGGGCAGAAATTGCCCAGCTACCCGCGCCTGGAACAGCGCCGCTTCGACCTGGTGTTCCTCGACCCGCCGGCCTGGGCCAAGAGCGCCTTCGGCACCGTCGACCTGCTGCGCGACTACCAGAGCCTGCTCAAGCCGGCGATCCAGGCCACTGCCGAAGACGGCACGCTGATCTGCTGCAACAACCTGGCGAAGGTGGACATCGAGGACTGGCGCGAGCAGGTGCTGCGCTGCGCCAGCAAGCTCGGCCGACCGGTGCGGGAGTGGGAACAGCTACCGTCGGCGAGCGACTTCCCCTCCCTCGATGGGCGCCCGCCGCTGAAGACCCTGGTGCTGCATTTCTGAAGCGAGAACCGCCCAACGAAACCACCCGCAACCGTCTGTCGGAACCTTGCGGCCGTGCCATACTCCAAGCCACCTCCGCCGGGATAGTCGACGCCTCACCATGCACAAAGGATTGAAACGCGCCATCAGCGCCTTGCTGATCGTCATCGCCCTCTACAGCCTGCTCGGCTTCCTGATCATCCCCGGGGTCGCCCTGCGCGTGGTCAACCAGCAACTGGCCCAGTATGCGAAGGTCCCCGCACGGCTCGAGCGCATCCAGCTCAACCCCTTCAGCCTCGAGCTAACCCTCTGGGGGCTGCACATCGGCGAGGCGGGCAAGGAGCAGATCGGCTTCCAGCGCCTGCACGCCAACCTGCAGCTCGACAGCCTGTGGACCGGGGCCCTGCACCTGGCCGAGGTGGAGCTGGAGAAGTCCACCACCGAAGTGCTGTTCGCCAAGGACGGCACGCTCAACCTGAGCCAGCTGTTCCAGGTCCCGCCCAGCGAACCCAAGGCCGAGGAGCCCGCCAGCGACCCGTTCCCGCTGCGCATCGACAGCGTGCGCCTGGTCGAAGGCGGCCTGCACTTCCAGGACCTGCGCCCGAGCGACGCCATCGAGTTCGTCTACGACTCGCTGAACCTCGAACTGAAGAACCTCAGCACCCTTCGCGACGACAACACCGACATGCTGCTGGTCGCCACCGGCCCCTATGGCGGCCGCATCGACTGGCAGGGCAGCCTGAGCCTGGTGCCCTTCACCTCCAAGGGCGAGCTCAAGGTCACCGACGGCAACATGAAGGCCTTCTGGCCCTATGTGCGCGACGCAGTGCCCCTGGCGCTGGAGAAGGGCACCATCAGCCTCGCCACCCAGTACCACCTGAGCCTGGCCAAGGGCACCGAACTGAAGCTGGAGCAGACCGCGATCAAGGTCGCGCCCTTCGCCATCAAGGCCCCGGACGGGCGCCCACTGGTCAACCTTGAGAGCCTGGAAGTCAGCGAGAGCTCGCTGGACCTCGCCAAGCAGCAGGTGGTGGTCGGCAAGATCCGCAGCCAGAACCTGGAGACCTGGGCCGCCCGCGAAGCCGATGGCCAGCTGGACTGGCAGAAGCTGTTCGCTGGCGACGCCAAGGCCCCGGCGAAGGAGACCCGGCAAGAACCGGCAGCGAAGGACGCGAAAGCCGCCGAGCCCGCCCCGGACGCCCAGCCGGCCCAAGCCAGGCAGGAAGCCCCCAGCAAGCCCTGGCAGGTGCTGCTGCGCGACACCCAGCTGCGCGGCTACAAGGTGCACCTGGCCGACCGCGTGCCGAAGAGCCCCGTGCAGATCGACGTCGGCCCGCTGAACCTCGACCTCAAGGACTTCGACAGCCTGGGCGAGTCGCCCTTCCAGCTGGCGGTGGACACCGGCCTCGGCAAGCAGGGCAAGCTCAAGGCCGAAGGCCAGGTGCAGCTCAAGCCGACCACCGCCAAGCTGAAAGTGGAGACCCGCGACATCGACCTGCGCGTGGCCCAGGCCTACATGGAGCCCTTCGTGCGCCTGGAGCTGCGCAGCGGCATGCTCGACAGCAACCTCGACGTCGCCCTGGCCGGCACCGAGCCCCTGGCACTGACCATCACCGGTCGCGCGCTGGTCAACCAGCTGCACACCCTGGACACGCTCAAGGAGCGCGACTTCGTCAAATGGCAGCAATTGCTGGTGGAGGGCTTGGCCTATCGCCATGGCGAGAGCCTGTCCATCGACAAGGTCGGCATCAACCAGCCCTACGCACGCTTCATCATCAACGAGGACCTGACCACCAACGCCAGCGACCTGGTGATCAAGCAGCCCGCCGCCCCGAACGCCAAGCCCGAGCCCGCCGGCAAGCCGCTGGACATCCATGTCGGCGCGGTGAGCATCAGCAACGGCTCGGCCAACTTCGCCGACTTCAGCCTGACCCCCAACTTCGCCACCGCCATCCAGCAGCTCAACGGAGAGATCGGCACCCTCGACACCCGCACCCGCACGCCGGCCACGGTCGACATCAAAGGCAAGGTCGACCGCTACGCCCCGGTCACCATCAAGGGCGGCCTGACCCCCTTCGACCCGCTGGAATCCCTGGACATCGCCACCAGCTTCAAGCGCGTCGAGCTGACCACCCTGACCCCCTACTCCGGCAAGTTCGCCGGCTACCGCATCCGCAAGGGCCGCCTCAACCTCGACCTGCACTACCAGATCGAGAAGGGCCAGTTGAAAGCGCAGAACCGCCTGGTGCTGGAACAGCTGCAACTGGGCGAGCAGGTCGACAGCCCGGATGCGGTGGACCTGCCGATCAAGCTGGCGGTGGCGCTGCTCAAGGACACCGAAGGCAAGATCGACATCGAGCTGCCGGTCGCCGGCAACCTCAAGGACCCGCAGTTCAGCGTCGCCCCCATCGTCTGGCAGACCCTGCGCAACCTGGTGCTGCGCGCAGCGCAGGCGCCGTTCAAGTTCGTCGCCGGGCTGGTGTCCGGTGGTGGCGACCAGGACCTCAGCAATGTCCCCTTCGCCGCCGGCAGCAGCGAGCTGTCCACCGATGCACAAGGCACCCTGGACACCCTCGCCGCCGCGCTCAAGGAGCGCCCGGCGCTGCGCCTGGAAGTCGAAGGCATGAGCGCCATGTCCAGCGACGGCCCGCTGCTCGCGGCCCAGCGCCTGGAGCGCGAATACCAGAACACCTACTACAAGATCGCCCAGCGCCGTGGCGACAAGGTGCCCGCCGAGCCGGCCCAGCTGGAAGTGCCGGAAGGCGAGAAGCCGCCGATGCTCGAAGGCATCTACCGCACCCGCCTCAAGCAGCAGCCGCCCGCCGAATGGAAGGACCTGGGCAGCGACGAGCGCATGGCGAAGATGCGCGAGGCGGTGATCGGCTCCTGGGCGCAGAGCGAGCTGCTGCTGCGCCAGCTGGCCCAGGCCCGCGCCGCCAATATCAAGGACTACCTGGTGGACCGTGGCGGCCTGCAGGACGAGCGCGTGTACATGCTCGACGTCAGCCTCGGCGAGGCGGACGCGGACGGCAAGGTCGACACCCCCCTGCAACTGGGCAGCGAATAGCTGCCCGGGCCCCTGGAATTCCCCTTCTTTCCATCTGTCCAAGCGGCTGTGTTGCACGAGTTTTCGTGCGGCACCCGGCCCTGCTGACAGCCGCGCCACGGCGGCGTAGGCTGAAATCCCAACCTGAATGACGGAAGCATTCGTGAAGATCCTCCCCCTGCTCGCCCTGCCCCTGCTCCTGGCCGCCGCATCCGCCCAGGCCTCCTCCACGCTGCGCTGCGAAGGCGGTGGCCTGATCAGCCAGGACGACAGCACCTCGCAGGTGCAACGCAAGTGCGGCGACCCCGCCAGTCGCTCCAGCCTGGGCTACCGCGAGAAGGTCGATCGCTACGGCAACACCAGCGAAGTGCTGGTGGAGGAGTGGGTCTACGGGCCGCGCAACGGCATGTACCAGTACCTGCGCTTCGAAGGGAACAAGCTGATCAAGATCGAGAGCAAGCGTGGCGACTGACAGCCACGAACCGGCAGTGCTAGGCTCTGCCACCCAATTTTCCCCGGACAGGATGCCCACCATGAAGAGACTGCTGTTTTCCCTGCTCGCGCTGCCGGCCCTGCTGCTGGCCCACGAAGCATCCGCCGCCACCTTCCGCTGCGGCAGCGCGCTGGTCAGCGAGGGCGATCGCGCCGTCGAGGTGCAGCGCAAGTGCGGCGACCCCGTCAGCCGCAACCTGATCGGCTACTCCGAAACCCGCAGCGGGCGCCAGGAGATGCAGGTGGAGGAATGGGTCTACGGGCCGGTCAACGGCATGTACTACTACCTGGACTTCATCGGTGGCCGCCTCAACTCGGTGGAAAGCAAACGCGACTGACCCTCCCTGAATCCGATCCGCGACAAGGACGTCCCGCTTGGTCATTCTCCCCGCCGAACATCCGCTGGACTGGAAACGTCCGCCCGTCATCACCCTGCTGCTGGTCATCCTCAACACGCTGATCTACCTCGCCTACCAAAGCGGTGACAGCGAACGCACCGAGGTCGCCACGCGGCTCTATCTCGACGGGGGCCTGCTCAACCGCGAACGCGCTCTGTTCATCGAGAGCCTGGCGCAACGCCATGAGCTGGACGCCGACGAACGCCACGGCATCGACGCCGCGCGCCGCCAGGACCTGGCCGGCTACGTGCTGCGCGACCTGGAGTTCGAGGACCAGTTGCACCGCTCCGCCGCCTACCAGGCCGACCCCGCCTGGCAGAAGGCACGCGCGGGCGCCGAGGCGGCCCGCGACCGCATCAGCAGCTACCGCTTCGGCTTCGTGCCCAAGCGCTTCACCGTCGAAGGCCTGTTCGGTGCGATGTTCCTGCACGGCAGCTTCGATCACCTGCTGGGCAACATGATTTTCCTGTTCATCTGCGGCTTCGCCCTGGAGCGGGCCCTGGGCCGCACCGCCTACCTGGCGCTCTACATCACCAGCGGCCTGGCCTCGCACCTGCTCTGGTGGGCCCTGGACCCGGGCTGGGTGCCCGGCATCGGCGCATCCGGCGCGGTCGCCGGCCTGATGGGCATGTACATCGGCGTGTACGGGCTGAGGAAGATCAACTTCTTCTACTGGCTGGGCCCGCTGATCGGCTACTTCAAGGCTCCCGCGCTGTGGATCCTGCCGATCTGGATGGGCAAGGAGCTCTATGGCCTGTTGCTGGCCAACGACCACGTCAACTACTACGCGCACCTGGGCGGGCTCGGTTTCGGCTTCCTCGGCACCTGGCTGCCCCGCCGCCTGGGCGGGCTCAAGGTGGACGAGCAGTACCTGGCCAAGGAGGACCCGGACGCGCCCTTCAAGCGCGAGCTGGCGGCACTCGACCAGTTGATCGGCCGCTTCGCCCTGGACCAGGTGCCGGCCCGTGGCCTGGACCTGCTGAGCCGCTACCCCGGCCGCCTCGAACTGCTCGAACGCCTCTACCCGGTGGCCAGGACCCGCAACGATGCGCCGTTGATGAGCGCCGTGCTCAAGCAGCTCTTCGCCCTGCCCAACCCGAACCTCGCCCACTCGCTGCTGTGCCGCCTGGCCGATGATGCCGGCGATGCGCAGAACCGCCTGTTGCAGCACCCGGCCATCCAGTTGCACCTGCTACAGGGCTTGCTGAAGGTCGGCGAAGGGCCGCGGGCATTGGCCCCGTGGCGTGCCCTCGGCCGTGCTGCAACGCCGCCGGCCCAGCTTCCCGGCCTCACCCTGATGCTGGCCAAGCAACTCGGCCAACGCCGGGACCTGCACGGCGTCGCCGAGCTGGCCAGCTTCATGCGCAAGGCCTTTCCCGAAGCCGAGCAGACGCACCAGTTGGGCCTGTACCAGCAACACCTGGCGCGCTGAACCTCTTCGCCCTCGAGCGCCACTGCATCGCCCAACGAAAAGCCCCGGGTGGCGGCCCGGGGCTTTTCGTCGATCGTCTGGATCAGAGCTTGCTGCTGAAGTCGCGCAGCTCGTCCTGGGCCTTTTCCTTGGTCCAGCCATAGCGTTCCTGCAGCTTGCCGACCAGATATTCGCTGTGGCCTTCGGCCACGTCGATGTCGTCGTCGGTGAGGTTGCCCCAGCGCTCCTTGAGACGGCCGCTGAGCTGCTTCCACTTGCCTTTGATGATGTCGGAATTCATGGCGCTCTCCTTCCTTCAAATGCCGGCCGCCCGATCATGGGCGACCGGCCACAGGGGTTACTCGGCGGATTTCAGGCCGTCGGCCGATACCGCGGTAACACCCTTGATGGTCTTGGCGGTGCTGATGGCCAGATCACGCTCGGCGTCACTGGCGACCACACCGGAGAGCGAAACGACGCCCTTGTTGGTTTCGACCTTGATGTCCAGGGCGCTGAGATTCTTGTCGGCCAGGAAGCTGGATTTCACTTTGCTGGTGATCCAGGTATCGGAAACGGCCTCTTCAGCCTTGTTCACGGTTTCGCTGGCAGCCAGCATGGTGGGCTGTGCAGCGAAGGCGGTGCCGGCCAGCGGCAGGCTCAGGGCGGTAGCGGCTACGGCAGCGAGGGTCCACTTGTTGAAAGACTGTTTCATGGTTGTTCTCCTATGTTCTACAGGTCTCTGCAGCGTTGTCCTGTCTGCAGTCACTGTAGATATCGCAAGGCCTGTGCCAAGCCGGAGAACAAAAATTAAACCTTATTTATCAATAAGTTAGAAAAACAAGCCAAGCGCGACCTACTTGCAGATTGCAATTTTCAGCCAAGCGGCACGTGCACTTTGCACGATCGATCCATTCAGTGGGACGCGAGCCGATCGAGCGTCGACTCCAGCGCCCCCACCTCCTCCAGAAGCGGAGAACCGGGGTAGCGCGCCCGGATATAGCCCAGCAGCTTGCGCGCCGGTTCCACCTGTCCCAGGCCCTCGGCGAAGCCGCGCGCGGCCAGGAGGTAGGCTCGAGGAATGAAGGGGTAGTCGGGGAAGCGCTGGTGCAGATTGCGCAGCAGGCTGAGCCCCTCGCGCACCTTGTGGCGATCGATCAGCGCGCCGGCGATACGCTCGCAGACCTGGGCATCCGCCGGCATGTAGTCGGCCTGCAGCTGGCGGGCATTGAGCAGGGCAGTGGCGCCGAGGGGAGCGTTCAGCCGCGCCGCCAGGGGCAGGTAGTGCTCGAGGTGCCGCAGGCAGCGCGAGCGGTCGTTGAGGCCGAACAGCAGCTGGTGGAAGCGCTCGTTGAGCTTGAGGTCGTCGGGATCGCGCTGCAGCGCCTGGGTCAGGGTTTCCAGCGCGGTGCCGCTCTGGCCCTCCTTGATGCGCACCTCGGCCTCGGCCAGGGCGCGGCGGCGTCGCCACTCTGCGGCAGGGAAGCCTTCCTGGGCGCCCTCCTCGGCGATGGCGAAGCCCAGGGCACCCTGATACTGGAAGACCGCATAGCCCATCATGCTGCACATCACCACGCCGAAATAACCGAACAGGAAGGCGGCGATGGGCAACAGCACCACACGGGGCAGCCCGTGGGAAAGCAGGTAGGTGACGTAGTCCGGCGACTGCCAGAGGGCGAAGAGGAAGATGCAGAGGATGAGGTAGCGCCAGCCCATGGCCTTGATCACCTCGCCCAGTTGTTCGGGACTCAGCGCCGCACCCAGCTCCTTGTTCAGCGCCAAGCGGATGATGCTGGCGGGCATCAGCAGCATCAGGCCGATATTCACAGCCCAGAACAGGGCTTCGCTCTGGAAGTCGGCGGCGAGCCAGAGCACGCCGAAGGCGACCAGGAACACCACCAGTTGCTTGATGAACAGCGAGAACCCCTCGCCGACGAAGGCAGTGGCCAGGCCGGGGGCCTCTCGCCCGCCTTCGCTGGCAGCCTCGATGACGCTGTGGAAGTACTTGGTGGCGATGCTGAACAGTGCGATCCAGAGAATGATCGAACGCGGCATGAACAGGCTGGCCAGGGCCAGAAGCCCGGCGAAGGCCAGGGGGCCGGTCTGCAGGCCGTAGAGGAAGAACTGGGGAATGCGCTCCCAGAAGGGCTGGGCGGTATTGGCTGCGCCGAGGAAATGCAGCGGCGCCCGGCACAGCGGGCAGGTCGGTGACTCATTGGGCTCGTCGGCATTGAGTGGAATGCAGCAATCGCCGAAGTGGCGCTCGCAGGGCGGGCAGTGCCAGGTGGCAGGCTGGGCCTGGTGGTACTTGCAGTAGGTCTTGTCCATGACCTGGCTTCCTTGGGTCGGATACTGGCGGCGCGCCATTTTCCGGGAAAAAAAAGAGGGCCCGCAAGGGGCCCTCTCTCATTTACCGTCGCCGGGGCTTAGACGCCCGAAGCTTCAGCCGCTTCCACGTCTTTCATGGAGAGCTTGATGCGGCCGCGGTTGTCCACGTCCAGCACCAGTACCTTCACTTCCTGGCCTTCCTGCAGGACGTCGGTGACCTTGTCGATGCGCTTGTCGCTGATCTGCGAAATGTGCACCAGGCCATCTTTGCCCGGGAGGATGTTGACGAAGGCGCCGAAGTCGACGATGCGCTCGACCTTGCCGACGTAGACCTTGCCGATCTCGGCTTCCGCGGTGATGCCCAGTACGCGCTGGCGCGCGGCCTCGGCAGCTTCCTTGGTTTCGCCGAAGATCTTCACGCTGCCATCGTCTTCGATGTCGATGGAGGCCTTGGTCTCTTCGCAGATGGAGCGGATGGTGGCGCCGCCCTTGCCGATGACGTCACGGATCTTGTCGGTGTCGATCTTCATCGCGATCATGGTCGGGGCGTTGGCCGACAGCTCGGTACGCGACTGGCCGATGACCTGGTTCATCTGGCCGAGGATGTTCAGGCGCGCTTCCAGAGCCTGCTCCAGGGCGATCTCCATGATCTCTTCGGTGATGCCGTTGATCTTGATGTCCATCTGCAGCGCGGTCACGCCCTTGGCGGTACCGGCTACCTTGAAGTCCATGTCACCCAGGTGGTCTTCGTCACCCAGGATGTCGGTCAGGACGGCGAACTTGTCACCTTCCTTCACCAGGCCCATGGCGATACCGGCTACCGGTGCCTTCATCGGCACACCGGCGTCCATCAGGGCCAGGGAGGCGCCGCAGACGGAAGCCATGGAGCTGGAGCCGTTGGATTCGGTGATTTCCGATACGACGCGGATGGTGTAGGGGAACTCGTCGCTCTTCGGCAGCATGGCTGCGACACCACGACGGGCCAGGCGGCCGTGACCGATCTCGCGACGGCCGGCGCTGCCCATGCGGCCGCACTCGCCCACGGAGAAGGGCGGGAAGTTGTAGTGCAGCATGAAGCCGTCTTTGCGCTCGCCTTCCAGGGTGTCCAGCAGCTGGGCATCGCGGGCGGTGCCGAGGGTGGCAACGACCAGGGCCTGGGTTTCGCCACGGGTGAACAGGGCGGAACCGTGGGTCTTGTCGAGGACGCCGACTTCGATCTTCAGCGGACGTACGGTGCGGGTGTCGCGACCGTCGATGCGCGGCTTGCCGTTGACGATGTTCTCGCGGACGGTGCGGTATTCCAAGAGGCCGAAGGCGTCCTTCACTTCACCGGCGGGGAACTGACCGGCTTCTTCGCCAGCGAAGCGGGCGACGACCTGGTCGCGCAGCTCGCCGAGGCGGTTGTAGCGGTCCTGCTTGATGGTGATGGTGTAGGCCTGGGAGATGGCTTCGCCGAACTCGGCCTTGATGGCACTGAGCAGGGCGGTGTTCTCGACCGGGGCGGTCCAGTTCCAGGTCGGCTTGCCGGCTTCGGCTGCGAATTCCTTGACGGCGTTGATCACGGCCTGGAATTCCTGGTGGGCGAACAGCACGCCACCGAGCATCTGGTCTTCGGTCAGTTCCTGGGCTTCGGACTCGACCATCAGCACGGCGTCCTGGGTACCGGCGACGACCATGTCCAGGCTGGAGGCCTTGAGCTGCTCGTAGTTGGGGTTCAGCAGGTAGCCGGTGCTCTCGTGGAAGGCCACGCGGGCGGCACCGATCGGGCCGGCGAAGGGAATGCCGGAGATGGCCAGGGCAGCGGAAGTACCGATCATCGCGGCGATATCAGGATCAGTCTTCTTGTTGGTGGAGACGACGGTGCAGATGACCTGCACTTCGTTGAGGAAACCTTCCGGGAACAGCGGGCGGATCGGACGGTCGATCAGGCGCGAGGTCAGGGTTTCCTTCTCGGAAGGACGGCCTTCACGCTTGAAGAAACCACCGGGGATGCGGCCGGCTGCGTAGGTTTTTTCCTGGTAGTGGACGGACAGCGGGAAGAAGCCCTTGCCCGGATCGGCCTGCTTGGCGCCGACCACGGTCACCAGCACGGTGACGTCTTCGTCCATGGTGACCAGAACGGCACCGGAAGCTTGACGGGCGATGCGGCCAGTCTCGAGGGTTACGGTCGATTGACCGAACTGGAATTTCTTGATTACCGGGTTCACGGTGTCTTTACCTTCTCTTTAGTTGCCTTTGGGGGAAATCTGCGGAAGGCACGGGAATCGGCCCGTCGTCCTCCTCGAAAAAAGCCTGAAGCTGGAAGCCAGAAGCTGGAGGCAGGGCCAAGGCCCCACTTCCAGCTTCCGACTTCCAGCTTCCAGCTCGAGTGCGTCTTAGCGACGCAGACCCAGACGACCGATCAGGGCGCTGTAACGAGTGGTGTCCTTACCCTTCAGGTAGTCCAGCAGCTTGCGGCGCTGGTTGACCATGCGGATCAGACCACGACGGGAGTGGTGGTCTTTGCCGTTGGCCTTGAAGTGATCCTGCAGCTTGTTGATGTTGGCGGTCAGCAGTGCAACTTGCACTTCCGGAGAACCGGTGTCGCCTTCAGCTTGCTTGTACTCGTTAACGATCTGGGCTTTCTCAGTAACGCTCAGTGCCATGATGGGCTTCCTCTGAGGTAATAGGCCGGGAACGAATCCCGTGTTTTAAAAAGGAGGAGTGACCGTGCCTATTAACAGCCATCCTCGAATCGGTCATTCCGACCGAATCAGTCGACGCGGCGCTACACGCCCGTCATCGCTCACTTCACCGATGCCGATGAAGCGACCGTTGTGATCCTGCACCCGCAGCATGCCGAACTTCGGCGCCTCGGGAGCCCTTACCGGCTGGCCATGCAACCAGTAATAGGCGCTGTGCTCGCTCAACTGGACCAGGGGCCAGTGTTCCAGGCCGCTGTCCTCGGGCAGGAGGAACCGGTCCAGTGCCTCGTTGCCGCCTTCGGCATGGGCTTTCTCCAGCTCTTCCAGGGTAATGGCCTGGGCCAGCGAGAAGGGGCCTGCCTGGGTACGACGCAGTTCCGCCACGTGCGCCCCGCATCCAAGCACCTGGCCAAGGTCTTCGACCAGGGTACGAATGTAGGTGCCTTTGCTGCAGGCCACGGCGAGTCTCGCCTGGGCGGACTCGAAGGCCAGCAATTCCAGGCGCGCAATAGTAACAGAACGCGCTTCGCGCTCCACTACCTCGCCCGCGCGTGCCAGCTTGTACAGCGGCTGGCCGTCTTTCTTCAGCGCCGAGTACATCGGGGGTATCTGCTTGATTTCGCCACGGAAATCAGCGAGACGGGCCTCGATATCGGCACGACCGACGGTCACCTCGCGACGCTCGAGGACTTCGCCTTCCGCATCCCCGGTGGTGGTGGTGACGCCGAGCTGGGCCAGGGTCTCGTAGCCCTTGTCGGCATCCAGCAGGTACTGGGAGAACTTGGTCGCCTCGCCGAAGCACAGCGGCAGCACGCCGGTGGCCAGGGGATCGAGGCTGCCGGTGTGGCCGGCCTTCTCGGCATTGAGCAGCCAGCGCACCTTCTGCAGGGCCTGGTTGGAACTCATGCCACGGGGCTTGTCGAGAATCAGGATGCCGCTGACGTTGCGGCGGATGCGCTTCACCTGGGCCACGGTTATTCCTCGCTGTCGCCCTGGTGCTTGCGATCCTCGGCCACGGCGCGCTCGATGAGCGCCGACAGCTCGACGCCGCGACGGATGCTGGCGTCGTAGTTGAAGTGCAGCTGCGGCACGGTGCGCAGCTTCATCGCACGGCCCAGCTGCATGCGCAGGAACCCGGCGGCATCGTTGAGGATGTCGGTGTTCTGCTTGATGACTTCGGCGTTGTCGTCCTGGCCCATCACGGTGATGAACACCTTGGCGTGGGACAGGTCACGGGCCACGTCGCAACCGGTGATGGTCACCAGGCCCAGGCGAGGGTCCTTGATTTCACGCTGGATCAGCAGTGCCAGCTCGCGCTGCATCTGATCGCCGATACGTTGGGTACGGCTGTATTCTTTTGCCATTTCCTGCTACCTGCACTCTCCCCCGGGCCTAGAAACCAGGGGGTTCAAAAGCGGCAAACGCCCGGCCGAGCGGAGGCTGGACCGGGCGTTGCGTATTGCAGCTCGCGCTTAGAGGCTGCGAGCCACTTGGACCTTCTCGAACACTTCGATCTTGTCGCCGACCTTGACGTCGTTGTAGCTCTTCACGCCGATACCGCACTCCATGCCGGCTCGCACCTCGGACACATCGTCCTTGAAGCGGCGCAGGGATTCCAGTTCGCCTTCGAAGATCACCACGTCGTCGCGCAGTACGCGGATCGGACGGTTGCGGTGGACCATGCCCTCGACAACCATGCAGCCCGCGATCGCGCCGAACTTCGGCGAGCGGAACACGTCGCGCACTTCGGCGATACCCAGGATGTTCTCCCGGACGTCGCTGCCGAGCATGCCGGACAGTGCTTTCTTAACGTCTTCGATGATGTCGTAGATGATGTTGTAGTAGCGCAGGTCCAGGCCTTCCTGCTCGACGATCTTCCGGGCGCCCGCATCGGCACGCACGTTGAAGCCGAACAGTACGGCGTTGGAGGCCAGCGCCAGGTTGGCGTCGCTCTCGGTGATGCCACCGACGCCGCCACCGACGACACGCACCTGCACTTCGTCGTTGCCGAGATCCGACAGCGCGCCCTGCAGGGCTTCCAGGGAACCACGGACATCGGACTTGAGGACGATGTTGAGCGTCTTCTTCTCGTCCTGGCCCATGTTCTCGAAGATGTTTTCCAGCTTGCCGGCATGCGCGCGGGCCAGCTTGACCTCGCGGAACTTGCCTTGGCGGAACAGGGCCACTTCACGGGCCTTCTTCTCGTCGCTGATCACGGTCAGCTCGTCACCCGCATCCGGGGTGCCGTCCAGGCCGAGGATCTCGACCGGGATGGAGGGACCGGCTTCCTTGATGGGCTTGCCGTTCTCGTCGAGCATGGCACGGACGCGACCGAAGTTGACGCCGCAGAGGACCATGTCGCCCTGGCGCAGGGTACCGTCCTGAACCAGTACGGTGGCCACCGGGCCGCGGCCCTTGTCCAGGCGGGACTCGACCACGACACCACGGCCGGGGGCCGACGGGGTGGCTTTGAGTTCCAGGACTTCGGCCTGCAGCAGCACGGCTTCCAGCAGCTCGTCGACACCGGTACCGACTTTCGCCGAGACGGGTACGAACTGGGTGTCGCCGCCCCACTCTTCCGGGATCACGTCACGACCGGCGAGGTCGTTCTTGATACGGTCGAGGTCAGCTTCGGGCTTGTCGATCTTGTTCACCGCGACCACGATCGGCACGCCAGCCGCTTTGGCGTGCTGAACGGCTTCTTCGGTCTGCGGCATCACGCCGTCGTCCGCCGCCACCACGAGGATGACGATATCGGTCGCCTTGGCACCACGGGCACGCATCGCGGTGAACGCGGCGTGGCCAGGGGTGTCGAGGAAGGTGACCATGCCACGGTCGGTTTCGACGTGGTAGGCACCGATGTGCTGGGTGATGCCACCGGCTTCGCCCGCGGCGACCTTGGCACGACGGATGTAGTCGAGCAGCGAGGTCTTGCCGTGGTCGACGTGGCCCATGACGGTCACGACCGGCGCGCGGTGGATGGCTTCACCTTCGAACTTCAGGGATTCGGCCAGTTGCTCTTCCAGTGCGTTCTCGCTGACCAGCTTGACCTTGTGGCCGAACTCTTCTGCGATCAGCTGGGCAGTTTCCTGGTCCAGCACCTGGTTGATGGTCACCGGGGTGCCCATCTTGAACATGAACTTGACGACTTCCGCGCCCTTGACGGTCATCTGCGCAGCCAGTTCGGCCACGGTGATGGTCTCGCCGATATTCACATCACGCACAATCGGTCCTGTCGGGCTCTGGAACCCGTGCTGGTTGCGCTTCTTGAGCTTGGACTTGCCACCACGACCGCCACGACGGTAGCCGTCGCTTTCCTCTTCGGTGCTGCGCGGGGCGACACGCGGTGCCGGAACCTTTTCCTTCTCCTTGACGGAGGGGCGGTGCTGCGTGTGCTTGCGATCACGGCGCTCGTCTTCGTCACGAGCCTTCTCGGGACGGCGCGGCTCTTCCTTCTTGCGATCGTCGGCGCCTGCGGCAGCGGCAGGAGCCGGAGCAGCGGCAGGAGCGGTCGCTTCGGCAGCCACGGCGGCAGCAGGTGCTGCATCGCCGCCGCGAGCGGCTTCCAGGGCACGGGCATCGGCCTGGCGACGGGCGTCTTCTTCGGCCCGGCGCTTGGCTTCTTCCTCGGCCTTCAGGCGCGCGGCTTCTTCAACGGCACGCTGCTCTTCGAGCTCGCGCTGCTTCTCGGCCTCGATCTCGTCGGGGCTGCGTTTCACGTACGTCTTCTTCTTACGTACTTCGACGCTGATGGTCTTGCTACCGGCCACTCTCAGCGTAGTGGTGGTCTTGCGCTGCAAGGTGATCTTGCGGGGCTCTTCCAGCCGTTCGCCGTGACTGCCCTTGAGATGCGCCAGCAGCGCCTGTTTCTCATTGTCAGTCACAACTTGCTCGGCGCTGGTGTGCGGCAACCCTGCCTCACGCATCTGCAACAGCAGGCGCTCCACCGGTGTGTCGACCACTTGGGCCAGTTCTTTCACCGTGACTTGCGTCATGCACTTCTCTCCTCAGGCCGCGACTGCTTACTCGAACCAATGGGCTCGGGCGGCCATGATCAGCTTGCCGGCACGCTCTTCGTCCATGCCGTCGATGTCGAGCAGGTCGTCGATAGACTGCTCGGCCAGGTCTTCGCGGTTGACTACGCCACGTACTGCCAGCTCAACAGCCAGCTCTTTGTCCATGCCTTCGAGAGCAAGCAGGTCGTCCGCCGGCTGAGCGTCAGCCAGTTTTTCTTCAGTGGCGATAGCCTTGGTCAGCAGGCGATCCTTGGCGCGGGCACGCAGCTCGTTGACGATGTCTTCGTCGAAGCCGTCGATGCTCAGCATCTCTTCCATCGGTACGTAGGCGATTTCTTCCAGGCTGGTGAAGCCTTCCTCGACCAGTACCTGGGCCAGTTCCTCGTCGACTTCCAGCTCGTCGACGAAGGCCTGCATGATGTCGCCGGTCTCGGCCTGCTGCTTGGCCTGGATGTCGGCCTCGGTCATCACGTTCAGCGTCCAGCCGGTCAGCTGGCTCGCCAGGCGAACGTTCTGGCCGCCACGACCGATGGCCTGGGCCAGGTTGTCCTCGCCCACGGCGATGTCCATGGCATGGGCATCTTCGTCGACGATGATCGCTGCCACTTCGGCCGGAGCCATGGCGTTGATCACGAACTGCGCGGGGTTGTCGTCCCACAGCACGATGTCGACACGCTCACCGCCCAGCTCGCCGGAAACGGCCTGGACGCGCGAACCACGCATGCCGATGCAGGCGCCTTGCGGGTCGATGCGCTTGTCCTTGGAGCGAACGGCGATCTTGGCGCGGGAGCCCGGGTCACGGGAGGCGGCCATCACTTCGATCAGCTCTTCGGCGATCTCCGGCACTTCGATGCGGAACAGCTCGATCAGCATCTGCGGCGCGGTGCGCGACAGGATCAGCTGCGGACCGCGGTTCTCGGTGCGGATCTCTTTCAGCAGCGCGCGAACGCGGGCGCCGACACGGAAGGTCTCGCGGGCGATGATGTCCTCTCGGGCCAGCAGCGCCTCTGCGTTGTTGCCCAGGTCGACGATCACGTTGTCACGGGTGACCTTCTTCACGGTGCCGGAGATGATGTCACCCAGCTTCTCGCGATAGGCCTCGACGACCTGTGCACGCTCGGCTTCGCGAACCTTCTGCACGATCACCTGTTTGGCGGTCTGTGCAGCGATGCGGCCGAACTCGATGGACTCGATTTTTTCTTCTACGAAATCACCGGCCTTGGCACCAGGTTGCTTCTCCTGGGCCTCTTCGACGGTCAGCTCGGCCGCGGGGTTTTCCTGGTCGTCTTCTTCGACGACCGCCCAGCGGCGGTAGGTGTCATAGCTGCCAGTATGGCGATTGATCTCCACACGCAGCTCCACTTCATCTTCGAAGCGCTTCTTGGTAGCAGTGGCCAGAGCCAGCTCCAGCGCCTCGAATATCACGCCAGCCGGTACGCCTTTCTCGTTGGATACCGACTCTACAACCAGCAGTACTTCTTTGCTCATCGTACGCCTCGCCTTTCGCAATCCATTGGATCCGCGGGATCCGCGTCTCAGTCAAAACGGGGAATGATGTTGGCCTTGTCGATCAGATCGATCGGCAGCAGGTACTCGTGATCCTCAACAAGAACCACCACATCCTGTTCCTCCACCCCGCGGAGGAGCCCCTGGAAATTACGTCGCCCATCGTAGGGAGAGCGCAACTTGATCTTCACCAGTTCACCGGCGTGTGCCGCGAACTGCTCAAGACTGAACAGCGGTCGATCCATGCCAGGCGAGGACACCTCGAGGGTGTATTCGCTGGGGATAGGATCTTCCACGTCGAGAACACCACTGACCTGGCGACTGACTTTTTCACAGTCGTCGACCTGGATGCCGTTCTCATGATCGATATAAACCCGCAGCAGCGAATGCCGCCCCTGGGACAGGAACTCGACGCCCCAGCATTGGTAGCCAAGCGCTTCGACTACCGGGGCCAGCAAGGCCTGCAACTGTTCTAGCTTGCTCGACACCTGATTGCCCTCGCATGCTGTGCAAATAAAAAATGGGCGAAACGCCCATCCATTCGAACCAATCGGCAAACGACCGATGGCTAACTGTCCCAGCTAGCAAAAAGCCCCTAAAAAGGGGCTCCGCTACTACTGGTTGCGGGGGCTGGATTTGAACCAACGACCTTCGGGTTATGAGCCCGACGAGCTACCAGACTGCTCCACCCCGCGTCAAAGCTGGGGCGAGAGTATACGGCCTACGTGCATACACGGTCAACCGAACACCTCACCAACAAGAAAGCCCGCATACAGCGGGCTTTCTTGTTTTGTATGGTACCGAGGAGGGGACTCGAACCCCTACAGCCTATGGCCACTACCACCTCAAGGTAGCGTGTCTACCAATTCCACCACCTCGGCAAAACTTGCCTTACTTCTGCTCTGGAGCCTGAGGTACATCACCTGCACTTTCTGCAGGCTTCTGCTCTTCGAGCACCGGCACATCATCAGCTGCCGGCTTTTGCTGCTGAACCTCGACAGCTGCCGGATCCGGCAGACCAACGTGACTCAGAGCTTCAGCCTTTTCTTTAGCGAAGAACGCTAAGCCCAGGCTGGTAATGAAAAAAACCGCGGCGAGTATACCAGTAACTCGACTCAGAAAGGTAGCAGAACCTTGACTACCGAAAACGGTACCCGAAGCTCCCGCACCAAACGAGGCGCCAGCATCCGCACCCTTACCCTGCTGCAGCAACACCAACGCGACGACGCCGAGCGCGCCGAGCAGGTGAACCACGATAACGACAGTTTCCAGCATCTCGTCAGCTTCCTGCGGCACGACAGATCGCGCCGAATTCATCAGCATTCAGGGAGGCTCCACCAACCAGCCCCCCGTCGATATCCGGCATGCCGAACAATTCGGCCGCACTGGCCGCCTTGACACTGCCGCCGTAGAGAATCCTCACACCACGCGCCACTTCGGCATTTTCCGCCGCAAGCTGACCACGTATTGCAGCGTGCACCTCTTGTGCCTGCTGCGGGGTCGCCGTGAGCCCTGTACCGATAGCCCAGACCGGCTCGTATGCGACCACCGCTTTCGCGAATGCCCCCACACCGAGCTCTTCGATCACGCTACCGAGCTGACGCCCGACAACCTCTAGAGTCCTGCCCGCCTCACGCTGCTCCTGCGTCTCACCGACGCAAAGCACCGGAACCAGACCACAGGATTGAGCCGCAGCGAACTTGCGACTCACCACTTCGTCGCGCTCACCGAGAATCAGGCGGCGCTCAGAGTGACCGACGAGAACCAACGTGCAACCGGCATCAGCCAACTGACTCGCAGCAACCTCACCCGTCAGCGCGCCCTGCATGGGCTCTACTGCACAATTCTGCGCACCGATGGCAATCGACTTGCCATCCAGGCCTTGAGCGACCTGATTGATGTACAGACAAGGCGGGAATACCGCGACCTCAATACCAGCCGGCAAGGCCAACTGGCGAAGCCCTTTGATCAGCTCTGCGACGCTGGCGCGGGTACCGTGCATTTTCCAGTTACCAGCTACCAGGGGGCGACGCATGCTTTACCTCGTCGATCAAAGTGGGCGCAGATGTTACCCAAGGTTTTTTGAAGTAGCAAGAGAAATCAAGCACATACCTCGGTTACGACTTTAACCAGTTCTTCCGCGTAACCGCGGACCTGGCTTTCGTCGTCGCCCTCGACCATCACGCGAACCAACGGCTCGGTGCCGGACTTGCGCAGCAGCACGCGTCCGCGCCCCGCCATCTTCTCGGTGACACGGGCACAGGCGTCCTTCACCGCGGGGTGCTCGACCGGATCCACACCGCCACCGGCAAAGCGCACGTTCAACAGCACCTGAGGGCACTTGCGCATGCCTTGACGGGCCTCTGCCAGCGATTGGCCACGACGCTGCAGGGCCAGCAGTACCTGAAGCGCAGCGATCAAGGCATCCCCGGTGGTGGTGAAATGACTGCAGAGGATATGCCCCGAGTTCTCACCACCGAGACTCCAGCCCCGCTCCTGCATGTCGGCTATGACATAGCGATCCCCGACCTTGGCGCGCGTGAAAGGCACACCAAGCTCACCCAGAGCGAGCTCGAGCCCGAGGTTGCTCATCAACGTCCCGACTACACCGCCCCCCTGGAGCTTGCCACGCTCATGGAGGTCGCGGGCAATGATGAACAGCAGCTCATCACCGTCCACGACGGCACCGGTGTGATCGACCATGAGCACACGATCCCCATCACCATCGAAGGCGATGCCGATGTCCGCATGCTGGGCCACCACTTCCGCCTGCAACGCTTCCATGTGGGTGGAACCGCACTTGTCGTTGATGTTCAGCCCATTGGGCTGAGCCGCGAGCACCGATACGCTGCCGCCCAACTCACGAAACACACTGGGAGCGACCTTGTAAGTCGCCCCGTGCGCGCAATCGACCACGATCTTGAGCCCCGCGAGATCGGTACTCATGGGCACCGTACTCTTGCAGAACTCGATGTAGCGGCCGGCAGCATCATTGATACGCGAAACCTTGCCGAGGTTGGCCGACTCGACCACCACCATGGGCTGATCGAGCAACTCCTCGATCATCAGCTCGACCTCGTCGGAGAGCTTCACGCCCTGGCCGGAGAAGAACTTGATGCCATTGTCGTTGTGCGGATTGTGCGAGGCACTGATGACGATCCCCGCATCGGCGAGGAAGGTCCGGGTCAGGTAGGCGATGGCCGGGGTCGGCATCGGCCCGAGCAGCATCACATCGGCACCTGCGGCGGAAAGACCGGCCTCCAGCGCGGACTCGAACATGTACCCGGAGATACGGGTGTCCTTGCCGACCAGGATGCGGCACTTACCCTGCTTGCGGAACGCCATGCCGGCAGCCCAACCCAGCTTGAGCATGAAATCAGGGGTGATGGGGAACTGCCCAACATGGCCGCGAATGCCATCGGTGCCGAAATACTTTCTGCTCATGAATGCTCCGTGTTTCTTATTCCGCTGCCTGTACTGCAGCGATCATGCGTACGACATCGACAGTCTCGGCCACATCGTGCACCCGCAGGATGCAGGCGCCCTTGGCCACGGCCAGGGCCGCCAGAGCCAGACTACCGTAAAGGCGCTGATCGACATCGCGACCCAGCACCTGACCCACCATGCTCTTGCGTGAAACACCTATCAGCAGGGGACGCCCGAGACCATTCAGTTCTTCGAGATGCCTGAACAGGCCCAGGTTGTGTTCGAGGGTCTTGGCGAAGCCAAATCCCGGATCCAGCAGAATACGCTCCACCGGTATACCTGCAGCGACGCAGGCCGCCATGCGGTCGACAAGAAACCCTGCGACCTCACGCGTGACATCCTCGTACTGCGGATTCTCCTGCATGTTCCCCGGTTCACCGAGCATGTGCATCAGGCAAACCGGCAGGCCGGTATCGGCTACCGCATCCAGCGCACCATCACGTCGCAGTGCGCGGACATCGTTAATCATCCCCGCCCCCAATCGAGCGCCTTCACGCATGACGGCGGGCGTCGAAGTATCCAGGGAAATAATCACGTCCAACTCGCGGGCGATCATCTCGACCACCGGAGCGACACGCTCCAACTCCTCGGTAGGAGAAACCGCCCGCGCTCCAGGCCGGGTCGACTCCCCCCCTACATCGATGAGCGTAGCGCCGGCGGCTACCATCTCGGCGGCGTGACGAAGCGCCGCATCGTGCTGACTGAAACGCCCGCCGTCGGAGAAGGAGTCTGGAGTGACATTGAGGATGCCCATCACGTGTGGGCGCCCCAAATCAAGAACCCGGTTGCCGCAAGGCAACCGGGTCAGGTACTGCGTGGAACTCATGTAGGAACCTTAGTGTTCGCCAGCCGGCCCGCCGATCGGGTTCTCGGTACGAGGAGCTTCCTCGCGAGGGGCAGGTTTGCCGGAAGAGGCACCCGGGCCGCCTTGCCAGTCCTTGGGCTCACGAACCTGGCGACCGGCCATGATGTCGTCGATCTGTTCGGCGTCGATGGTTTCGAACTTCATCAGCGCCTCGGCCATCATGTCCAGCTTGTCGCGGTTGTCCACAAGGATCTGCTTCGCCGTGGCGTAGCAGTGGTCGATAATGCTGCGCACTTCCTGATCGATCAGTTGCGCGGTCTGCGCCGAGACACTGGAGTGCTGGCCACCAGCGCTGCGCCCCAGGAACACCTCGCCCTCTTCCTCTGCATACATCAAAGGACCGAGCTTCTCGGACAGGCCCCACTTAGTCACCATGTTCTTGGCGATCTGAGTGGCACGCATGATGTCGTTGGATGCCCCGGTAGTCACGCCATCGAAACCCAGGGTCATCTCTTCGGCGATACGACCACCGAACAACGAGCAGACCTGACTGATCAGCGCCCGCTTGGACAGGCTGTAGCGATCCTCTTCCGGTAGGAACATGGTCACACCGAGGGCACGACCGCGCGGGATGATGGAGACCTTGTAGACCGGATCATGCTCGGGAACGATACGACCGACGATGGCATGACCTGCTTCGTGGTAAGCGGTATTGAGCTTCTCCTTCTCGGACATGACCATGGATTTGCGCTCGGCGCCCATCATGATCTTGTCCTTGGCCAGCTCGAACTCTTTCATCTCGACGATGCGCTTGTTGACGCGAGCGGCGAAGAGAGAAGCCTCGTTGACCAGGTTGGCCAGGTCGGCGCCGGAAAAACCAGGGGTACCACGAGCGATCACACCAGCGTCGACGTCGTCCCCCATGGGCACCTTGCGCATGTGCACCTTGAGAATCTGCTCGCGGCCACGAATATCCGGCAGGCCGACCACCACCTGGCGATCAAAGCGCCCCGGGCGCAGCAGAGCCGGGTCCAGCACGTCAGGACGGTTGGTCGCGGCGATGACGATGATGCCGTCGTTCATTTCGAAACCATCCATCTCCACCAGCAACTGGTTGAGAGTCTGTTCACGCTCGTCATGACCACCACCCAGGCCGGCACCACGGTGGCGACCGACAGCGTCGATCTCATCGATGAAGATGATGCAGGGCGCATGCTTCTTGGCCTGGTCGAACATGTCGCGAACACGGGACGCACCCACGCCGACGAACATTTCGACGAAGTCGGAACCGGAAATGGTGAAGAAGGGAACCTTGGCTTCACCCGCAATGGCTTTTGCCAGCAGCGTCTTACCGGTGCCGGGCGGCCCCACCATCAGCACGCCACGGGGGATGCGACCACCCAGTCGCTGGAACTTGCCCGGGTCACGCAGGAATTCGACCAACTCACCCACTTCTTCCTTGGCTTCGTCGCAGCCAGCGACATCGGCCAGGGTGGTTTTCACTTGATCTTCGGACAGCAGGCGCGCCTTGCTCTTGCCGAAGCTCATGGGGCCGCCGCGACCACCGGAGCCGCCCTGCATCTGGCGCATGAAGAACATGAAGACAGCGATGATGACCAGGATCGGGAAGCTGGCGACGAGCAACTGGGTCCAGATGCTCTGCTGCTCGGGCTGCTTGCCCTCGATGATGACGTTGTTGTCGATCAGATCGCCGATCAGCCCGCCATCCTGGATGGCGGGACGAATGGTCTTGAAGGAGTCGCCGTCGTTACGCTTGCCGGTGATGACGAAACCATCGACGGTGACGCGCTCGACCTTGCCTTCCTTCACCTGACCGATGAAATCGGAATAGTTCAGCGTCTGCGGTTCGCTCGGACTGGAGAAGTTGTTCATCACCGTGACCAGGACGGCGGCGATGATCAGCCACAGGATGAGATTCTTTGCCATATCGTTCAATTAGCTACCCTCTGGAGCAGATCCCGCCCTGGGACGCGCCCCGCATGACGGCTGGTTATCAACCGGCCTAACTTACTATACAACCCCTGCCCCTGGCAGACGCCGTCTGTAACCCTTTATGAAGCATGGCACTCGCAAAACAACCGAGCCTGGCCATTCAGACCGAAAAACAAGTCGGCCGTTGCAGTCTATTCCTCGCAAAGAACACGCGCGAGCGGGTATTGCCTGGAGGAACAGTCGCTCGACGAAAGAGAGGGGCCCGCGTATGCCGACCCGACACCCCTCATATTGGGGCACTCTCGAAAATCACAAGCCTTGTCGGACATTCGAAAAAGGCCTCGAACCTGCTGGCGGATTACACGCCGATGACAGAGGCTCCTTCAGCCAATGCTGACTAGTCTTGGTACGAGCTGCGGGACACCGCCTGTTCAGCTGTGCGCCCCGAAATGACTCGGGTAAACTAGCCGCCTTTTTTCGCAGGGGTCTGATTATGGCGCTCTCTCAGGAGCACAAGAAGCAATACAAATCTATCGGCCACCACCTGAAACCGGTATTGATCGTGGCTGAAAATGGTTTGACCGAAGGCGTGCTCGCCGAATTGGAGCGCGCACTCAACGATCACGAGCTGATCAAGGTGCAATTCCGCATCACCGAGCGCGATGACCGCCGCGCACTCATCGATGAGCTGTGCAGCACCGGCAAATGCGAACTGGTCCAGGTGATCGGCAAGATGGCCCTGGTCTATCGCCGCAATCCCAAGCCGAATCGCAACCTGTCCAACATCAGCCGCTTCAGCGGGCTCTGAACCCAGGCCGATGACCGTGGCGCGCTCAGCGCGCCCGGACCTTCTCGCCCACCGGCACCGGCTGGATCACCAGCAAGGCGCCACAGAACGCCAGAACCAGGTAGTTGAACGCCAGCCAGCGCATCGCATTCGGCTGCAACTGGTTAACCAGCAGGAACGCCACCGCCATCACCAGAACGGCCACCAGCAGTTGCCCGCGCGAATCGCGCTGCAGGCTGCGGACACCTTCGATCTGGACCAGCACGAACCCCTGAACCAGCGCACAGAAAGCGGTGAATGCCACCAGCAGCGGCGTCAGGCTGCGCGTGATCTCCTCCACCAGCAACGGCGCCAGACCGACGCGTTCCAGGGAAGGCACGACAACGAAGTGCAGAAGCCAGAGGCCGCCGACCCAGAGTGTCTGGGCCAGCTGCCAACTGGCTGTCGCTGCGCAGAACCGCCGACGATCAGATATGGCGGACCTCGACGATCTCGTACTCGATCAGCCCGCTCGGGGTCTTGACCGTCACCACATCGCCCTCTTCCTTGCCCACCAGGGCGCGGGCGATCGGTGATCCCACCGACAGCTTGCCCTGCTTGATGTCGGCTTCATCCTCGCCAACGATCTGATAGGTCACGGTCTCATCGGTTTCCACGTTGGCGATATCCACCGTAGTGCCGAAGATCACCTTTCCTGTGTGGGCGATGGCGGTGACATCGATGACCACCGAATTCTGGAGGCGCCCTTCGATGTCGCGGATGCGCGCCTCGACCATGCCCTGTTGCTCGCGCGCAGCGTGGTACTCGGCGTTCTCCTTGAGATCACCCAGCTCACGCGCCTCGCCGATGGCCTGGCTGAGTTGCGGGCGCATCACCTTGGTCAGATGAGCCAGTTCCTCTTCCAGGGCGCGCGCGCCCTGGACGGTCATGGGGTATTTATTCATGCCTTGATTCCTGCATGCAGATCCTGCAGCCGGCGAACGGTCTTCTCGGGACCGAACTTGAGCGCCTCACAGACCGCCTGCCCCGCCGCGATGGTGGTGGTGCAGTAGATCTTGTGCTGCAGGGCGTTACGGCGGATCGAGTAGGAGTCTGCAATCGACTGACGCCCCTCGGTGGTGTTGATGATCAGGGTAACCTCATCGTTCTTAATCATGTCAACGACATGCGGACGACCCTCGGTCACCTTGTTCACGCGACGAACCGGCAGGCCGGCGGCCTCGATCACCTT
This sequence comes from Pseudomonas sp. Pc102, assembly GCF_018408275.1. Taxonomy (NCBI): domain Bacteria; kingdom Pseudomonadati; phylum Pseudomonadota; class Gammaproteobacteria; order Pseudomonadales; family Pseudomonadaceae; genus Pseudomonas; species Pseudomonas sp. Pc102. The sequence continues at coordinate 5,707,858 of NZ_AP021905.1, forward strand.
GGCGGTGCCGGCGGTGGCAACCACTTCGAAGCCCAGGGCGATCAGGTCACGAGCGACCTGGACGGCTTCCGGCTTGTCGTCTTCACGTACGCTGATGAATGCGCAACCGGAGTTCGGCAGGATCTCGCTGGCGCCCAGCTGAGCCTTGGCGAATGCCTCGCCGAAGCTGTCGCCCACGCCCATTACCTCACCGGTGGACTTCATTTCCGGGCCGAGGATCGGGTCCACACCCGGGAACTTGGCGAACGGGAACACTGCTTCCTTGACGCTGAAGAACGGCGGGATGATCTCTTCCTGGTAACCGGCTTCTGCCAGGCTCTTGCCCGCCATGACGCGAGCGGCGACCTTGGCCAGCGACTCACCCACGCACTTGGAGACGAACGGTACGGTACGCGAGGCGCGCGGGTTCACTTCGATCACGAAGATGTCCTCGCCCTGCACCGCCATCTGCACGTTCATCAGGCCGACGACACCGAGCTCCAGGGCCATTTTCTTGACCTGGTCGCGGATCTCGTCCTGGATGTGCTTCGGCAGCGAGTACGGGGGCAGCGAGCAGGCCGAGTCACCGGAGTGCACGCCGGCCTGTTCGATGTGCTGCATGATCGCGCCGATCACGACGGTCTCACCGTCGCTCACCGCATCCACGTCCACCTCGATGGCGCAGTTGAGGAAGCGATCCAGCAGCACCGGGCTGTCGTTGGACACCTTCACCGCTTCGCGCATGTAGCGCTTGAGTTCTTCTTCCTGGTAGACGATCTCCATCGCCCGACCGCCCAGTACGTAGGACGGACGCACCACCATCGGGTAACCGATGTTCTTCGACAAGGCCAGTGCCTCGTCTTCGCTGCGCGCGGTGGCGTTGGCAGGCTGGCGCAGGCCGAGACGCTGCACCATCTGCTGGAAGCGCTCACGGTCTTCGGCGCGGTCGATGGCCTCGGGGCTGGTACCGATGATCGGTACGCCGGCCTCTTCGAGGGCGCGGCAGATCTTCAGCGGGGTCTGGCCACCGTACTGCACGATGACGCCTTTCGGCTGCTCGACGCGGACGATTTCCAGCACGTCTTCCAGGGTCACCGGCTCAAAGTACAGGCGGTCGGACGTGTCGTAGTCGGTGGAGACGGTTTCCGGGTTGCAGTTGACCATGATGGTCTCGTAACCGTCTTCACGCATGGCCAGCGCGGCGTGCACGCAGCAGTAGTCGAACTCGATGCCCTGGCCGATCCGGTTGGGGCCACCGCCGAGGATCATGATCTTCTCGCGGCTCGACGGATTGGCCTCGCACTCTTCCTCGTAGGTCGAATACATGTAGGCGGTGTCGGTGGCGAACTCGGCGGCGCAGGTATCCACGCGCTTGTACACCGGCAGCACCTTGAGCTTGTGGCGATGGGCACGCAGGCTCTTCTCGGAAACACCGAGCAGCTTGGCCAGGCGCGCATCGGAGAAGCCCTTGCGCTTGAGCTTGAACATCAGGTCGCGGTCGATGGCGGACAGACCGAGGGTCTGTACGTTCGCCTCGTCCTTGATCAGGTCTTCGATCTGGACCAGGAACCACTCATCGATACGGGTCAGCTCGAACACTTCGGCGATGGTCTTGCCGGCGCGGAAGGCATCGGCCACGTACCAGATGCGATCGGCGCTGGGCACGGTCAGCTCGCGACGCAGGGTGCTCTCGGCTTCCGGATCGTTCAGGTCGAGCTTCGGATCGAAGCCGGCAACGCCGACTTCCAGGCCGCGCAGGGCTTTCTGCATGGACTCCTGGAAGGTACGACCGATGGCCATGACCTCACCGACGGACTTCATCTGGGTGGTCAGGCGGGCATCGGCCTTGGGGAATTTCTCGAAGGCGAAACGCGGCACCTTGGTGACCACGTAGTCGATGGCCGGCTCGAAGGATGCCGGGGTGCGACCGCCGGTGATGTCGTTGGACAGCTCGTCCAGGGTGTAGCCGACGGCCAGCTTGGCGGCGATCTTGGCGATCGGGAAGCCGGTGGCCTTGGAGGCCAGCGCCGAGGAGCGGGATACGCGCGGGTTCATCTCGATCACGACCATGCGGCCAGTGTTCGGGCAGATGCCGAACTGCACGTTGGAACCACCGGTTTCCACGCCGATCTCGCGCAGCACCGCCAGGGAGGCGTTACGCAGGATCTGGTATTCCTTGTCGGTCAGGGTCTGGGCCGGGGCCACGGTGATCGAGTCACCGGTATGCACGCCCATCGGGTCGAAGTTCTCGATGGAGCAGACGATGATGCAGTTGTCCTTCTTGTCGCGGACCACCTCCATCTCGTATTCCTTCCAGCCGATCAGCGATTCGTCGATCAGCAGCTCGCTGGTCGGCGACAGGTCCAGGCCGCGGGCGCAGATCTCCTCGAACTCTTCACGGTTGTAGGCGATGCCGCCACCGGTACCGCCCATGGTGAAGGACGGACGGATGATGCAGGGGAAGCCAACCTTCTCCAGCACGCCGTACGCTTCTTCCATGTTGTGGGCGATGCCGGAAACCGGGCAGGCCAGGCCGATGTCCTTCATCGCCTTGTCGAAGCGCGAGCGGTCTTCGGCCTTGTCGATGGTGTCGGCATTGGCGCCGATCATCTCGACGCCGAACTTCTCCAGCACGCCGTGCTTTTCCAGGTCCAGCGCGCAGTTCAGCGCGGTCTGGCCACCCATGGTCGGCAGCAGGGCGTCGGGGCGTTCCTTCTCGATGATCTTGGCCACGGTGGCCCACTTGATCGGCTCGATGTAGGTGGCGTCGGCCATGGCCGGGTCGGTCATGATGGTGGCCGGGTTGGAGTTCACCAGGATGACGCGGAAACCTTCTTCCTTCAGGGCCTTGCAGGCCTGAGCGCCGGAGTAGTCGAACTCGCAGGCCTGGCCGATGACGATCGGGCCAGCGCCGAGGATCAGGATGCTTTTGATATCTGTACGTTTAGGCATTTTTACTCACTCGAATCCTTGGGTCAGTCGACAGGCTCAGCGGCGCTTGGCCATGGCTTCGATGAAGCGGTCGAACAACGGGGCCACATCGTGCGGGCCGGGGCTCGCCTCAGGGTGACCCTGGAAGCTGAAGGCCTCCTTGTCGGTACGCTCGATACCCTGCAGGGTGCCATCGAACAGCGACTTGTGGATCGGACGGACGTTGGCCGGCAGGCTGGTCTCGTCGACGGCGAAGCCGTGGTTCTGGCTGGTGATCATGACCACGCCGCTGTCCAGATCCTGGACCGGGTGGTTGGCGCCATGGTGGCCGTGGCCCATCTTCAGGGTCTTGGCGCCAGAAGCCAGTGCCAGCAACTGGTGACCGAGGCAGATACCGAAGACCGGGATCTCGGTCTCGAGGATTTCCTTGATCGCGGCGATGGCGTAGTCGCAGGGCTCGGGGTCGCCAGGGCCGTTGGAAAGGAACACGCCGTCCGGATTGAGCGCCAGCACTTCACTGGCCGGAGTCTGTGCCGGCACCACGGTCAGGCGGCAGCCGCGGGCCACCAGCATGCGCAGGATATTCAGCTTGACGCCGTAGTCGAACGCCACCACGTGGTAGGGCAGCTCGCTGGCCGGGATTTCCGGGTGGCTGTCGGTCTTCAGGTTCCAGATGCTGGAGCGCCACTCGTAACGCTCGGTGCAGCTGACCACCTTGGCCAGGTCCATGCCCTTGAGGCCGGGGAAGCTGCGCGCCAGCTCCAGGGCTTTTTCTGCAGTAGCGCCTTCACCGGTGAGGATGCAGCCGTTCTGCGACCCCTTCTCGCGCAGGATGCGGGTCAGGCGACGGGTATCGATGCCGGCGATGGCCACGGTGCCGTTGGCCTCCAGGTACTCGGGCAGCGACTGCTTGTTGCGCCAGTTGCTGGCCAGCAGCGGGAGGTCACGGATGATCAGGCCGGCGGCCCATACGCGATCGGACTCGGCATCCTCCGGCGTGGTGCCGGTGTTGCCGATATGGGGGTAGGTCAGGGTGACGATTTGCTGGGCATAGGAAGGATCGGTGAGGATTTCCTGATAGCCGGTCATGGCGGTGTTGAAAACCACCTCTCCGATGGTCTGGCCGTCGGCCCCGATGGATTCACCGAGGAAAATGCTGCCGTCGGCAAGCGCGAGTATGGCTGGCTTAGTCAAGAAGACCTCCCGTAGATCAAGGCTGAAGCAAACGCAGGTTGTAAAAAAGCGGGATGACGTTTTGAACCGTCACCCCGCTTTTTTATCTGAGCCATTCTGCGTAACTTTTAGTGGACACACTAAAGCTGCAGCTTACAGGAGAAGCCTTTTTCGGTCCACCGTGGAGTAGGACCTTTTGGCGGTTTCAGCGCAAGCCGAGCACATCCTGCATGTCATAGAGGCTCGCTTCCCGACCTTCCAGCCAAAGCGCCGCGCGAACCGCGCCACGAGCGAAGGTCATGCGGCTCGATGCCTTGTGGGTGATCTCAACGCGCTCGCCATCCGCCGCGAAGAGCACGGTGTGATCGCCGACCACATCGCCAGCGCGAACAGTGGCGAAACCGATGGTTTCGCGCGGACGGGCACCGGTCTGTCCTTCACGCCCATAGACCGCCACCTTCTCCAGATCACGCCCGAGCGCACTGGCGACGACTTCGCCCATGCGCAGGGCAGTACCGGACGGTGCGTCGACCTTGTGGCGGTGATGGGCCTCGATGATCTCGATATCCACGTCATCCCCCAGCACACGGGCAGCCGTGTCGAGCAGCTTCAGGCAGAGGTTCACGCCGACGCTGTAGTTGGCGGCGAAGACGATCGGGATTTCCTTGGCCGCCGCGCTCAGCAACTCCTTCTCCTGCTGGGAGAAGCCGGTGGTGCCGATCACCATGGCCTTGCCTGCCTTGCGGCAGATTTCCAGGTTCTTGAGGGTCACGGTCGGGTGGGTGAAGTCGATCAGCACGTCGAACTCGTCGATCACCTTGCCCAGATCCCCCGACAGCGGCACACCGATGCGGCCGAGCCCCGCCAGCTCACCGGCATCGGCCCCTACCAGGGTGCTGTCCGGGCGATCGATCGCCGCGGTCAGACCGGCACTACCGCCGGTCTGCTGGACCGCCTCGATCAGGATCTTGCCCATGCGCCCGGCGGCGCCCATCACTGCAATACGTCGCATACACAAAGCTCCAAGCTGCAAGCTCAGGCCGCAGGCGCCGCTCGTCGAGTCTTCGCCTGCAGCCTGGGCCGGGATGTCAAAGATCGCCGAAGAAGCGTTTCATGCCTTCGAACCAGCTACTGGCCTTGGGCGAATGGGAGCCGTCGTTCTGCAGGGACTTGCGGAACTCCTCGAGCAGCTCGCGCTGGCGCTTGTCGAGGTTGACCGGAGTCTCGACCACGACGCGACACATCAGGTCGCCCGCACCACCACCACGCACCGGGGCCACGCCCTTGCCGCGCAGACGGAACAGCTTGCCGGTCTGGGTCGCTTCCGGAATCTTCAGCTTGACCCGACCATCGAGGGTCGGCACTTCCAGCTCGCCACCCAGGGCGGCGTCGGCGAAGCTGATCGGCACTTCGCAGTACAGGTGCTTGCCGTCGCGCTGGAAGATGGGGTGCTCACGCACGTTGACCACGACGTACAGGTCGCCGGCCGGCCCACCCATGGCGCCAGCCTCGCCCTCGCCGGACAGGCGGATGCGATCGCCAGTGTCCACGCCAGCCGGCACTTTCACCGACAGGGTCTTGTGTTCCTCGACGCGCCCCTGCCCGTGGCAGCTGCCGCAGGGATCGGAAATCATCTTGCCGGTGCCGTGGCAGCGCGGGCAGGTCTGCTGGACCGAGAAGAACCCCTGCTGCATGCGCACCTGGCCGATGCCGCCGCACGTGGTGCAGGTGACGGGGCTGGTGCCCTTCTTGGCGCCGGAGCCTTCGCAGGTCTTGCAGTTGACCAGGGTCGGGACGCGAATGGTGACGGTGGTACCGCGCACCGCTTCTTCCAGGTCCAGCTCCAGGGTGTAGCGCAGGTCGCTGCCACGCTGGGCACCGCCACGCTGGCCGCCGCGCTGGCCACCGAAGAAGTCGCTGAAGACGTCGCCGAAGATGTCGGAGAAGCTGGCGCCGCCGAAGCCCGCACCACCGCCCGCACCCATCTGCGGATCGACACCGGCATGGCCGTACTGGTCGTACGCCGCGCGCTTGCTGGCATCGGAGAGCACTTCGTAGGCCTCGTTGGCCTCCTTGAATTTCTCTTCGGCAGCCTTGTCGTCCGGATTGCGGTCCGGGTGATACTTCATGGCCAGACGACGATAAGCCTTCTTCAGCTCAGCCTCGCTGGCGCCCCGCTCGACACCGAGGATTTCGTAAAAGTCACGTTTAGCCATTGGTTCTCTGCACTCTTCAAATTTCGCGCCCTCCAGACACGCCGACGCGGGAGCAAGCTCCCGCGCGGCGCATCAACCTGCGGGGCTGGGCCCGGCAGGCAGGAGAGCAAGCAAGCCTGATGCTTACTTGTTGTCCTTGACCTCTTCGAACTCGGCGTCGACGGCATCATCGGATGCCTTGTCTTCACCGGCCGGAGCACCTTCACCCGCCTGGGGCTGTTCGGCATACATCTTCTGCGCCAGCGGAGTGGAAGCCTGGGACAGCGCGTTCATCTTGGCTTCGATCTCGGCCTTGTCGTCGCCCTTCACGGCAACTTCCAGCTCACCCAGCGCCTTCTCGATGGCCGCCTTCTCTTCGGCAGTGGCCTTGTCACCGGCCTCGGTGACCATCTTGCGGGTCGCATGAACCAGCGCGTCACCCTGGTTGCGGGCGGCGGCCAGCTCTTCGAACTTGCGATCCTCCTCGGCATTGGCCTCGGCGTCACGCACCATCTGCTGGATTTCGTCCTCGGACAGGCCGGAGTTGGCCTTGATCACGATGGACTGCTGCTTGCCGGTGGCCTTGTCCTTGGCGGACACGTGCAGGATGCCGTTGGCGTCGATGTCGAAGGTCACCTCGATCTGCGGCACGCCACGCGGAGCCGGCGGGATCTCGGCCAGGTCGAACTTGCCCAGGGACTTGTTCTGGGTGGCCTGCTTGCGCTCGCCCTGCAGCACATGGATGGTCACGGCGGACTGGTTGTCATCGGCGGTGGAGAACACCTGCGACTTCTTGGTCGGGATGGTGGTGTTCTTCTCGATCAGCGCAGTCATCACGCCACCCAGGGTTTCGATACCCAGGGTCAGCGGGGATACATCGAGCAGCAGCACGTCCTTCACGTCACCGGACAGCACGGCACCCTGGATGGCGGCACCGATGGCCACGGCTTCGTCCGGGTTCACGTCCTTGCGCGCTTCCTTGCCGAAGAAGTCGGCGACCTGCTTCTGCACCAGCGGCATGCGAGTCTGGCCACCAACGAGGATCACCTCGTGGATGTCGCCCACGTCCAGGCCGGCGTCCTTCAGGGCGATGCGGCACGGCTCGATGGTACGAGCGACCAGGTCCTCGACCAGGGCTTCCAGCTTGGCGCGGGAAATCTTCACGTTGAGGTGCTTCGGACCGGTCTGGTCTGCGGTGATGTACGGCAGGTTGACGTCGGTCTGCTGGCTGGAGGACAGCTCGATCTTGGCCTTCTCGGCGGCTTCCTTCAGGCGCTGCATGGCCAGGGGGTCGCCCTTGAGGTCCATGCCGGATTCTTTCTTGAACTCGTCGACGAGGTAGTCGATCAGGCGGATGTCGAAGTCCTCACCACCCAGGAAGGTGTCGCCGTTGGTGGCCAGAACCTCGAACTGGTGCTCGCCGTCGACTTCGGCGATCTCGATCACCGACACGTCGAAGGTACCGCCACCCAGGTCATAGACGATCACGGTGTGGTCGCCCTTGGCCTTGTCCATGCCATAGGCCAGCGCGGCCGCAGTCGGCTCGTTGATGATGCGCTTGACGTCGAGGCCGGCGATACGACCGGCATCCTTGGTGGCCTGGCGCTGGCTGTCGTTGAAGTAGGCCGGAACGGTGATCACCGCTTCGGTCACGGTCTCGCCGAGGTAGTCTTCGGCGGTCTTCTTCATCTTCTTCAGCACTTCCGCGGAAATCTGCGGCGGCGCCATCTTCTGGCCCTTCACCTCGACCCAGGCGTCACCGTTGTCGGCCTTGGCGATCTTGTAGGGGACCATCTTGATGTCTTTCTGCACGACGTCTTCTTCGAAGCGACGACCGATCAGGCGCTTCACGGCGTACAGGGTGTTGTGCGGGTTGGTGACCGCCTGGCGCTTGGCGGACTGGCCGACAAGGATCTCGCCGTCGTTGGTGTAAGCGATGATCGACGGCGTGGTGCGAGCGCCCTCGGCGTTCTCGATCACCTTGACGTTGCCGTTCTCCAGGATGGCGACGCAGGAGTTGGTGGTCCCCAGGTCGATACCGATGATTTTGCCCATGTTCTCTCTCCCGAAACTTTGGATTTGCCGAGACCCCGCTTCACTGGTCGCGGCAGCATGAATACGCTTGGTTAAACAGATGGGGGCCGCAGCCCGGATTTCAAGCCTGCTCGTCGATGGACGGCGGCACTTCGGCCGGCGCCTTGCTGACCACCACCATGGCGGGGCGCAGCAGGCGGCCGTTGAGCAGGTAGCCCTTCTGGAACACCTTGAGCACGGTGCCCGGTTCCACATGGGTGCTTTCCTGCATCGCCATCGCCTGATGGTGTTCCGGATTGAACGGCGCACCATGAGGATCGACCGCCTCGAGCTGGTAGCGCTTGAGGGTGTCGTGGAACAGCTTGAGGGTCAGTTCCATGCCCTCGCGCACCGGCTTGATGGCCTCGTCCTCGGCGCTGCTCAGCTCCAGGCCGCGCTCGAGGCTGTCTACCACCGGCAACAGGTCATTGGCGAATTTTTCCAGCGCGAACTTGTGCGCCTTCTCCACATCCTGCTCGGCGCGCCGGCGGATGTTCTGCAACTCGGCGGCAACGCGCAGGGACTGATCCTGGGCCGCGGCCAACTGCTCTTCCAGCGTCTGCACACGGGTCACGAGGTCTTCGCCGCTGGCGGCCTCGGTAGCGGTGTTCGCCTCAGGGTTCTGGTTGTCCAGGGTCTGTTCGTCAGCCATGCGTTCCTCCTTTCAAAAACGGGCCGGGCAATAACCCGGCGATCTGTCCGCCTATATGGGGTCGCAATTTGTCGGTTCAAGGGGGCGGGGTGATTGTCAGGCGGAAAACAAACACTGTATAAATACCCAGCCATCGCCCTGGGAGTGCCGCCATGCTGGTCCACCTTTCCGTTCACAACTACGCCATCGTCGAACACCTCGATCTCGAACTCGCCGGCGGCATGTCGGTGATCACCGGCGAGACCGGCGCGGGCAAGTCGATCATGCTCGACGCCCTGGGCCTGACCCTGGGCGATCGTGCCGACAGCGGCGTGGTAAGGCCGGGAGCGGACAAGGCGGACATCCTCGCCAGCTTCGATCTGCATGACATCCCCGAGGCCCGCACCTGGCTCGCCGAACGCGACCTGGACAACGACGGCCCTTGCATCCTGCGCCGGGTCATCACCGCCGAAGGCCGCTCGCGCGCCTATATAAATGGCACCCCCTGCCCACAGGGCGACCTCAAGACCCTCGGCGAGCTGCTGATCGACATCCACAGCCAGCACGAGCACCAGTCGCTGCTCAAGCTCGACACCCATCGTCGCCTGCTGGACGAATTCGCCGGTGCCAGCGAGCTGGCGCGCCAGGTGCAACTCGCCGCGCAACGCTGGAAGCAGACCCGCCAGGAACTGGAGCGCCTCTCCCGCAGCGGCGAAGAACAACGCGCCCGCCACCAACTGCTCAGCTACCAGCTGGAAGAGCTGGAGAATCTTGCCCTCGGCGACTGCGAGCTCGACCAGTTGGAGCAGGAGCACAAGAACCTCTCCAACGCCGAAAGCCTGCTCGCAGGCTGCCGCCAAGTGCTGGACATGTGCAGCGAGAGCGACGCGGGCAACGTGCTCAGCGCCCTCACCTCCAGCCTCAACCGCCTGACCGCCTTCAACACCCAGCAAGGCGCCATCGCCGAAGCCGTCAACCTGCTGGCCAGCGCGCAGATCCAGGTGGAGGAAGCGGTCGGCGAGATCAATCGCTTCATCGATCATTTCGACGCCGACCCGCAACGCCAGCAGCAACTGGAGGAGCGCCTCGACACCATCTACACGCTCGCGCGCAAACACCGCGTTCATCCAAGCGAACTGGCCAGCCTGCAGCAATCGCTGCTGGAGGAGATCGAAGCGCTGAATGCGGATGACGAAGCGGTCGAGCGCCTGACCGAAGAGCTCGCTTCCTACACCCGCCACTACCAGGCCAAGGCCGGAGAACTCAGCAAGCTGCGTGGCAAATCCGCCGGCAAGCTGGCCAAGGCAGTGGAAGCCGAGATGCAGCGCCTGGGCATGCCCGGCGGACGCTTCACCATCGAGCTGCACCCGATCCAGAGCCAGGACCCGCAGGCCAACGGCCTGGAGCAGGTCGAATTCCTGGTCAGCGCCAACCCCGGCCAACCTCTCAAGGCCCTGGCCAAGGTCGCCTCGGGTGGCGAGCTGTCGCGCATCAGCCTGGCTATCCAGGTCATCACCGCGCAGACATCCCGCGTCCCCACACTGGTGTTCGACGAAGTGGACGTGGGCATCGGCGGCCCCACCGCGGAAGTCGTCGGCCAGTTGCTGCGCCGGCTCGGTGAGCGCGGCCAGGTGCTCACCGTGACGCACCTGCCGCAAGTGGCGGCGCAAGGCCACAACCACCTGTTCGTGCACAAGGTGCGCGGCAGCAAGGAAACTCGCACCGCCGTGACCAACCTCACCGAGGCGGCGCGCATCGAAGAAATCGCCCGCATGCTCGGCGGCCTGGACCTCACCGAAGAGTCCATCGCCCACGCCAGGAAGATGGTCACCAGCGCACAGGGCTGACTTCTCCCACAACCCCATAAATGAAAAAGGCGACCCGCAGGTCGCCTTTTTCCATTTACTGGTGCAGCGCGCTTATTTCTTCTTGCGCACGTACAGCACCAGATTGTGATCGACCAACTCGAAGCCGTGCTCCTTGACGATCTCTTTCTGGCGTTTTTCGATTTCGGTGTCGAAGAACTCGATCACCTCACCGCTGTCGACGCAGACCATGTGGTCGTGGTGACCGCCATCGGCAAGTTCGAATACGGCATGGCCACCATCGAAATTGTGGCGTACCACGAGGCCGGCCGCCTCGAATTGGGTCAGCACGCGGTAAACGGTTGCCAGCCCCACGTCTTCACCCGCTTCCATCAGGGCCTTGTAGACATCTTCGGCACTCATGTGGCGCTGTTCGGTGGAGTCAAGCATCTGCAGGATCTTGACCCGGGGCAGGGTCACCTTCAGGCCAGCTTTGCGAAGTTCGTTATTTTCAACCATGGTCAGCTTTCTCATGGACGCTGCTTCGCAGCTTCCCTTAATGCGGGTATGATCGGATTTTCGTTGCCCAGCCAAGATAGTGGAAGTCACCCACCGATGCAAAACACCAAGCTCTTGCTGACCAGCCTCACATTTGCAGGCCTGGTCGCACTCGCCGGCTGTTCATTCCCCGGGGTTTACAAAATCGACATCCAGCAGGGCAATGTCGTGACGCAGGACATGATAGACCAGTTGAAGCCCGGAATGACCCGGCGGCAAGTGAGGTTTATCATGGGCAACCCGCTGATCACCGACACCTTCCACGCCAACCGCTGGGACTATCTCTACAGCATCCAGCCGGGTGGCGGCGAACGCCAGCAGGAACGCGTCAGCCTGGTGTTCGACGGCAGCGATCAGCTGATCGGCCTGGCAGGTGACTTCATGCCGGGCGTGAGCCGTGACGAAGCCATCCTCGGCAGCGACGGCAACACCGAAGTGAAGAGCGAGAAGCCTGCCCAGCAACAGCAGGAAGAGAAGCCGAAACCCGGCTCGCTGCTCGAGCAGATCCAGCAGGAAGTGGACAAGGTGGAAACCGTGCCGGTGCCCACGCCCGAGCCGCTGGAAACCTCGCCACAGTAAACGCTGCGCAGAAAAAAGCCCGGACTGGTTCCGGGCTTTTTCTTGGGCGCCTGTCAGGCCAACCGGCAGCTATTCCTCCGCCGCCCTCGCCTGGGCCGCACGGGCGGCGCGCGCCTTGCGAACCTCCTTCGGGTCGGCCAGCAGCGGGCGGTAGACCTCGACGCGGTCCCCCTCCTCCAGCACCCGCTCCTCGGGATTGGCCAGCGCCTTGCCGAAGATGCCCAGTGGGCAGCTCGCCAGGTCCAGCTCGGGGAACTCCGCAGCCAGGCCCGACGCCATCACGGCCGCGCGCGCCGTGGTGCCAGAGGCCACATCCAGGCCAAGCAGGCGCTGACGCTCGGCCAGCGCGCAAACGATCTCGACTCGGATCGACTCAGCCATGAAGCTGCTTGGCCCGCTGGCAAAAGGCGTCGACCAGGGTGTTGGCAGCCTGGTTGAACAGCGGCCCGAGTGTCGCCTTGACGATGGGGCCGGCGTAGTCGAAAGACAGGTCCAGGCTGATCTTGCAGGCCTTCTCGCCCAGCGGCTTGAAATTCCACACGCCGTGCAGCTCGGTGAAGGGCCCCTCCTCCAGGTTCATCTCGATCACCTGCCCCGGCACCAGCCGGTTGCGGGTGACGAAGCGCTGGCTGATCCCGCCCTTGGCCACGCCGAGGCTGGCGACCATCTCGGTCTCGCTGGCCTGCAGCACTTCACTGGTGGAGCACCAGGGCAGGAACTCGGGGTACCTCGCCACGTCGTTGACCAGATCGTAGAGCGCCTGCGCAGGGTACGGCAGCAGAGCGGAGCGCTGGATATGGGTGGTCATCTGGGCCTCTAATCGTCGGTCAGTCGGCTGCGCCTGAGCGAGCAACACGGCTGGTCAAAAAAAGAGCGCGCATTGTCAGGGATTCACCCCTTGCGCTCAAGCCTACGCCGCCGTAGCGGCCACGCCTGGGACTCCCTATAATGCCGCGCCTATGGCTAAGCAAAAGAAACATCCCCAAGGCTCCATCGCGCAGAACAAGAAGGCTCTGCATGACTACTTCGTCGAACAGCGGTTCGAGGCGGGTCTCGCCCTCGCCGGCTGGGAAGTCAAGAGTCTGCGTGCCGGCAAGGCCCAACTGGTGGACAGCTACGTGTTGCTCAAGGACGGCGAAGCCTGGTTGCTCGGCAGCCACTTCACGCCCCTGAAAACCGCCAGCACCCACGTGATCGCCGACCCCGTCCGCACCCGCAAGCTGCTCCTGCACAAGCGCGAACTGAGCAAGCTGATCGGCGCCGTCCAGCAGAAGGGCTACGCCTGCGTAGCGCTGTCGCTGTACTGGAAGGCCCACCTGATCAAGTGCGAGATCGCACTGGTGAAGGGCAAGAAGGAATTCGACAAGCGCGCCACCGAGAAGGAACGCGACTCCGATCGCGAGATCGCTCGCGTCATGCGCACCAAGGGCAAGGAAGACTGAGCGCCGCTCCGGCGCCAGTCACCCGCACCATCCCTTCAGGCCAGCGACCTCATATCCCCTGCCTGCGCTGCGCACGCTCCATGCGGCGCGCTTCCAGCTGCCCTTCCGCCAGCACCTCCTGCACGTAGTCGATGTGCTGGTGCGAAATCTCCCTCGCCTCCTCCGCACGGCGCTCGATGATCGCCTCGAACAGGGCCCGGTGCTGCTTCATCAGCATGTCGCGGGTCTCGTCGCGCTGCAGGTACATGCCTCCGATATTGGTGACCACATTGTGCTTGAGCAGTTCGAACAGGCCGCGAATGGTGTGCAGCAGCACGGCGTTGTGGCTGGCCTCGGCGATCGCCAGGTGGAAACGCGCATCCGCCGCCCCCTCGTCCTCGCGACTCGCCTTGCTGCCGGGCGTGTAGCAGGCCTGCAAGGTCTCGAAAGCCTCACGCAGGCGCTCATGGTCGACCGAAGTCGCTCGCTGTGCCGCATAGAAGGCGCATGACCCCTCCAGCGTGTGGCGGAACTCCAGCAAATCGCGCTGGGCATCCGGATTGCCCTCCAGCAGCGACAGCAAAGGGTCGCTGAAGGTGGAGCCGAGCTCCGCGGAAACGTAGTTGCCGCCGCCCTGGCGACTGACCAGCAAGCCCCTGGCCACAAGCTTCTGGATCGCCTCGCGCAGCGACGGCCGGGACACCCCGAACTGCTCCGCCAGCAGGCGTTCTGCGGGCAGCCGCTCGCCGGCCTTCAAAGTGCCCTCGAGGATCATCGACTCCAGGTGACTGACGATGTCATCCGACAGACGGCGCTGACGCACCTGACCAAATCCCATAACCCTCCCGACTCACTTCCACAGCCCATCCGGGCGGTCTGGCGCGGCAGCCCGCGCATATCCGGCGGCAGCCTAACCAGCCCCCGCCCGGCGCACAAGAAAAGCCCGATCACAACCCTCTCGACCAAAGTTGTAGGACAGGAAATTGACATGCGCACGGTAAGACTTTTACCCTGAGCCGTCGATTTTGTAAATTGGTATTACCAATTTCGACGAAGTACGCCAGATCCGGCCAATGCCTGCTGCAACGTCAAAAGCGTCGCGCCCACCCGGACGGCCCACAGGCACTCCAAAAACAATTACGGAGCCAACCACCATGCAAGCATGGCAACAGATCTACACCCCTCTCGGCAGCCTCGGCCTGTCCGCTGCCGTCGCCGTGATCCCGATCGTGTTCTTCTTCCTCGCCCTCGCCGTGTTCCGCCTCAAGGGCCACATCGCTGGCACCATTACCCTGGCGCTGGCACTTGCCGTCGCCATCTTCGCCTTCAACATGCCCGCCGACATGGCCTTCGCCGCGGCCGGCTACGGCTTCGCCTACGGTCTCTGGCCGATCGCCTGGATCATCGTCGCGGCGGTGTTCCTCTACAAACTCACGGTCAAGAGCGGCCAGTTCGAAGTGATCCGCAGCTCGGTGCTGTCGATCACCGATGACCAGCGCCTGCAGGTGCTGCTCATCGGCTTCTCCTTCGGCGCCTTCCTCGAAGGTGCCGCCGGTTTCGGTGCCCCGGTGGCCATCACCGCCGCCCTGCTGGTGGGCCTGGGCTTCAACCCGCTCTACGCCGCCGGCCTGTGCCTGATCGCCAACACCGCACCGGTGGCCTTCGGCGCCTTGGGCATTCCGATCATCGTCGCCGGCCAGGTCACCGGCATCGACGCTTTCAAGATCGGCGCCATGACCGGCCGCCAGTTGCCCTTCCTGTCGATCCTCGTGCCCTTCTGGCTGGTAGCGATGATGGACGGCTGGCGCGGTGTGAAGGAAACCTGGCCCGCCGCCCTGGTAGCCGGTGGCAGCTTCGCCGTCACCCAGTACTTCACCTCCAACTTCATCGGCCCGGAACTGCCGGATATCACCTCGGCCCTGGTCAGCCTGATTTCCCTCACCCTGTTCCTCAAGGTCTGGCAACCGGCCCGCGCGCAAAGCGCAGAAGTGGTCGGCGTCTCCGGCGGCGCAGCGGTGCTCGGTGGCTTCGGCGGCCCGCGCAGCACCACGCCCTCGCCCTACGGCTTCGGCGAGATCCTCAAGGCCTGGTCGCCCTTCCTGATCCTCACCGTGCTGGTGACCATCTGGACCCTCAAGCCCTTCAAGGCGATGTTCGCCCCGGGCGGCGCACTGGAGCAGTTCGTCTTCATGTTCGCCATCCCGCACCTGGACCAGCTCGTACTGAAAGGCGCGCCCATCGTGGCCACCACCACGGCCATGCCGGCGGTGTTCAAGCTCGACCCGATCTCCGCCACCGGTACCGCGATCTTCTTCTCCGCGCTGCTGTCGATGCTGGTACTCAAGGTCAATGTTAAAAATGGTCTGACCACTTTTGGCGAAACCCTGGTCGAACTGAAATGGCCGATCCTGTCCATCGGCATGGTGCTGGCCTTCGCCTTCGTCACCAACTACTCGGGCATGTCCACCACCCTGGCACTGGTCCTGGCTGGCACCGGAGCGGCCTTCCCGTTCTTCTCGCCCTTCCTCGGCTGGCTGGGGGTCTTCCTGACCGGCTCGGACACCTCGTCCAACGCCCTGTTCAGCTCCCTGCAAGCCACCACCGCGCACCAGATCGGCGTCAACGACACCTTGCTGGTGGCCGCCAACACCAGCGGCGGCGTGACCGGCAAGATGATCTCGCCGCAGTCCATCGCGGTGGCCTGCGCCGCCACCGGCATGGTCGGCAAGGAGTCGGACCTGTTCCGCTTCACCCTGAAGCACAGCCTGATCTTCGCCGCCCTGGTCGGCCTGATCACGCTGGCGCAGGCCTACGTCTTCACCGGCATGCTGGTTCACTGACCGTGCCCTGATCGGCTGCGCGTCGGCGATACGGCGTTGGAAATGGCCTCGGAGATGCTCACCTACAGTCGTAGGCTCCGCTCCCTCGGCCATTTCCGCCTTGTCTCGCTCTAGCTCGCTCGATCCAAACTTTTCTCTCAGACGGAAGAGCCCATGATCATCTCCGCCTCCACCGACTACCGCGCCGCCGCCCAGCGCAAGCTGCCGCCCTTCCTGTTCCACTACATCGATGGCGGCGCCTACGCCGAGTACACGATGCGGCGCAACGTCGAGGACCTCTCCGCCATCGCCCTGCGCCAGCGGGTGTTGAGGAACATGTCCGAGCTCAGCCTCGAGACCCAGCTGTTCGGCGAGACCCTCGCCATGCCCGTGGCCCTGGCCCCGGTGGGCCTGACCGGCATGTACGCCCGTCGTGGCGAAGTGCAGGCAGCCAAGGCGGCGGCGGACAAAGGCATCCCCTTCACCCTGTCCACCGTCTCGGTGTGCCCCATCGAGGAAGTCGCCCCGGCCATCCAGCGCCCCATGTGGTTCCAGCTCTACGTGCTCAAGGACCGCGGCTTCATGAAGAACGCCCTGGAACGCGCCAAGGCCGCCGGCGTCACCACCCTGGTGTTCACCGTCGACATGCCCGTGCCCGGCGCCCGCTACCGCGACGCCCACTCCGGCATGAGCGGCCCCAACGCCCCGCTGCGTCGCGTGCTGCAAGCCATGACCCACCCCGCCTGGGCCTGGGACGTCGGCCTGCTGGGCAAGCCCCACGACCTCGGCAACATCTCCACCTACCGCGGCAACCCCACCGGCCTGGCCGACTACATCGGCTGGCTCGGCGCCAACTTCGACCCCTCCATCTCCTGGAAGGACCTCGAATGGATCCGCGACTTCTGGCAAGGCCCCATGGTCATCAAAGGCATACTCGACCCCGAGGACGCCCGTGACGCGGTCACCTTCGGCGCCGACGGCATCGTCGTCTCCAACCATGGCGGCCGCCAGCTCGACGGCGTGCTCTCCAGCGCCCGCGCCCTGCCGGCCATCGCCGACGCGGTGAAGGGCGAGCTGAAGATCCTCGCCGACTCCGGCATCCGCACCGGCCTCGACGTCGTGCGCATGCTCGCCCTCGGCGCCGACACCGTGATGCTCGGCCGTGCTTTCGTCTACGCCCTGGCCGCCGCCGGTGGTGCCGGTGTCAGCAACCTGCTGGAGTTGATCGACAAGGAAATGCGCGTGGCCATGGTGCTCACCGGCGCCAAGAGCATCGCCGAAATCAGTGCCGACTCGCTGGTACGCGAACTCGGCCGCTGACCCGCGGCACCTGATAGAGAACCGACGAGGCCGCTCGAGCGGCCCGCGCCCACCGTTGATGACAGGACCCGACCGATGAGCCTGCCCGCCGCCTTCCTCCAGACCGCCGAACGCCTGATCCCCCGCGATCGGCGCTTCGACGATCCGCTCTCCACCCTGGCCTTCGGCACCGACGCCAGTTTCTACCGGCTGATCCCCAAGCTGGTGGTACGCGTCGAAAGCGAAGCCGAAGTGGTCGGGCTGCTGCGCGCCGCCCACGCCGAACAGGTGCCCGTCACCTTCCGCGCCGCCGGCACCAGCCTCTCCGGCCAGGCCATCAGCGACTCGGTGCTGATCGTCCTCGGTGACAACTGGAACGGCCGCGACATCCGCAAGGGCGGCGAGCAGATCCGCCTGCAGCCCGGCGTCATCGGCGCCCAGGCCAACGCCTGGCTCGCCCCCTACGGCCGCAAGATCGGCCCCGACCCGGCCTCCATCAACGCCTGCAAGATCGGCGGCATCGTTGCCAACAACGCCAGCGGCATGTGCTGCGGCACCGCCCAGAACAGCTACCACACCCTCGCCGGCCTGCGCCTGGTGCTGGCCGACGGCACCCTGCTGGACAGTGAAGACCCGGTCAGCGTCGCCGCCTTCCAGGCCAGCCACGGCGAGCTGCTGGAGCGCCTGGCCGAACTCGGCCGGCAGACCCGCGCCAACACCGAACTGGCCGCCAGGATCCGCCACAAGTACCGCCTGAAGAACACCACCGGCCTGTCCCTCAACGCCCTGGTGGACTACGACCAACCGCTGGACATCCTCACCCACCTGCTGGTGGGTTCCGAAGGCACCCTCGGCTTCATCAGCGCGGTGACCTACGACACCGTGCCCGAGCACCCGCACAAGGCCTCCGCGCTGATCGTCTTCCCCGACGTGGAAACCTGCTGCCGCGCCGTCCCCGTGCTCAAGCAGCAACCGGTCTCCGCCGTCGAACTGCTGGACCGCCGCAGCCTGCGCTCCGTGCAGGACAAGCCCGGCATGCCCACCTGGGTCAAGGGCCTCTCCGCCAGCGCCTGCGCCCTGCTCATCGAATCCCGCGCCGCCAGCGCCAGCCTGCTGCACGAACAGCTCGCCCGCATCACCGCCTCCATCGCCGACTTTCCGGTGGAGCAGAAGGTCGACTTCAGCGAAGACCCGGTCGTCTACAACCAGCTGTGGAAGATCCGCAAGGACACCTTCCCCGCCGTCGGCGCCGTGCGCCAGACCGGCACCACGGTGATCATCGAAGACGTCACCTTCCCCGTCGAACAGCTCGCCGCCGGCGTCAACCGCCTCATCGAACTGTTCGACAAGCACCGCTACGACGAGGCGATCCTCTTCGGCCACGCCCTGGAAGGGAACCTGCACTTCGTCTTCACCCAGGGCTTCGACAGCCCCAAGCAGGTCGCCCGCTACGACGCCTTCATGCAGGACGTCGCCCAACTGGTCGCCGTCGAATTCGGCGGCGCCCTCAAGGCCGAACACGGCACCGGCCGCAACATGGCGCCCTTCGTCGAACTGGAATGGGGCAGCGACGCCTACCAACTGATGTGGCAGCTCAAGCGCCTGCTCGACCCCACCGGCATCCTCAACCCCGGCGTCATCCTCAGCGACGACCGCGAACTGCACCTGAAGAACCTCAAGCCGCTGCCCGCCGCCGACGAGATCGTCGACAAGTGCATCGAATGCGGCTTCTGCGAGCCGGTCTGCCCCTCCAAGGGCCTGACCCTCAGCCCCCGCCAGCGCATCGTCATCTGGCGCGACATCCAGGCGCGCAAGCGCGCCGGCATCGACACCCGCGAGCTGGAAGAAGCCTTCGCCTACCAGGGCGTCGACACCTGTGCCGCCACCGGCCTCTGCGCCCAGCGCTGCCCGGTGGGCATCAACACCGGCGACCTGGTGCGCAAGCTGCGTGGCAACGCGGCCCACCACGCCGGCAGCGCCGACTGGCTCGCCGGCCACTTCGCCACCGCGCTCAAGGGCGCACGCCTGACCC
Organism: Pseudomonas sp. Pc102; assembly: GCF_018408275.1. Lineage (NCBI taxonomy): Bacteria > Pseudomonadati > Pseudomonadota > Gammaproteobacteria > Pseudomonadales > Pseudomonadaceae > Pseudomonas > Pseudomonas sp. Pc102. The sequence goes on from NZ_AP021905.1 coordinate 5,727,353, forward strand.
TACGCCTGGCCGACGGCGCACGCCGCCTGCTGGGCGCGCCGCTGCTGGAGAAAACCTCCGGCACCCTGCGCCGCCTCTCCGCCGGGCGCCTGCCGCAATGGACACCCGCCCTGCCCCAGGCCGCCAAGCCCATCCACTTCACCCCGCCGGCCAACGACGCCCGCCCCCGCGTGGTCTACCTGGCCGCCTGCGTATCCCGCGCCATGGGCCCCGCCGCCACCGACGGCGAACAGGTGCCGCTGGTGGACAAGACCCGCATGCTGCTGGAAAAGGCCGGCTACCAGGTGGTCTTCCCCGCGCAGCTGGAAAGCCTCTGCTGCGGCCAGCCCTTCGCCTCCAAGGGCTACGCCGGGCAGGCCGAAGCCAAGCGTCGGGAAATGATCGACGCCCTGCTGGAAGCCAGTCGCGGCGGCCTCGACCCCATCTATTGCGACACCAGCCCCTGCACCCTGCGCCTGGTGCAGGACGGCCTCGACTCGCGCCTGGACCTGTTCGACCCGGTGCGCTTCATCCGCACCCACCTGCTCGACCGCCTGGAGTTCACCCCCCAGGACAAGCCCATCGCCGTGCACGTCACCTGCAGCACCCAGCACCTAGGCGAAGCCCAGGGCCTGATCGACCTGGTGCGCCGCTGCACCCGCCAGGTGGTGGTGCCCGAAGGCATACACTGCTGCGGCTTCGCCGGCGACAAGGGCTTCACCACCCCGGAGCTCAACGCCCACTCGCTGCGCAGCCTGAAAGACGCCGTGCAAGTCTGCGAGGAAGGCATCTCCACCAGCCGCACCTGCGAGATCGGCCTCACCCAGCACGGCGGCATCGACTACCACGGCCTGGTCTATCTGGTGGACCGCGTCACCCGCCCCCGGGCCATCTGAACCTCAAGCTGCCGTGCCTGGCACGGATTGCGCCCCGCCCAGTGCGGGGCTTTTTTTGCTCGGCAAAATCGCCTCCCCCCGCCTCCCGGCCAAGCGCAACGGCAAGCGAAACGGCAAGTCGGACGCAATCCGGACCGGGTTTCATCCCGCCTCCCCTTCCCGACGAAATGCCAGCCCTGGAGCCCGCGAAACCCGTCACGCGAGCGCCCCGCAAATCCCCACGCAGCCCATCTACTACGCCCCTTCCAGGGCTGGCCATCATGACTTCGAAAAATGATGGCCAATTGTCAGCATTGCTCAGTTTCAGGCCAGGGACCCGCTCATATACTCGCGCCCAAACCCTTTCCCTGGCCCGCACTCCGCTGGCATTGCCCGACACCCGCTCGGCAGGCCGCTGTGGCCCTCATCAAGGATCGCGCCATGAACCACGTCTATCGCACCATCTGGAACCACGCCAAAGGTGTCTGGCAAGTCGTTGGGGAGCACACCACGCGGCAGGGCAAGACCAAGTCGAGCAAGGCCGCCAGCGGCGCCGGCCTGCTGGCCATCGGCGCCCTGCTGAGCCCCGGCCTCTATGCGCAGGGCATCGTCACGGACGGGCGCACGGCCACCAGCGTGGTGCAGAACGGCGCGGTCACCGACATCCGCACCGAGACCATCCGCAACGGCAACGGCTTCAACTCCTTCTCGCAGTTCAACGTGGGCAGCGGCGAAACCGCCAACCTTTATGTACCGGACTCGGCCAACGCCCTGATCAACATCGTTCGCGACCAGCGCAGCGAGATCAACGGCATCCTCAACGGCTACAAGAACGGCCAGATCGGCGGCGACATCTATTTCGCCAACCCCCACGGCATGGTCGTGGGCGAGTCCGGCGTGATCAATGTCGGCTCCCTCACTGTCACCACCCCGGACAGCGCCTCCCTGGAACGCCTGATCGGCGCCGACGGCAAGATCGACGACCTCGCCGTGGCCCAGCTGAAGTCCGGCAACCTGCCCCTTTCCGAGTCCGGCCTGGTGTCCATCCGTGGCCAGGTCAATGCCAAGGGCGCCGTCACCCTCAGCGCCCGCGACGTCGGTATCGGCGCCAGCGGGCGCGTCACCGCCGGCCAGCAGGCCATGCCGCGCATCGAGCAACTGGTCAACATCGACGGCCTCGACAGCGCCGCCGCCATGACCGAGGTGAACGGCGAGATCCGCATCGTTGCCGAGAACGACGTGCTCATCGCCGGCCAGGTGAACACCGACGGCGTCGCCGGCAAGGCTGCCGGCGAGATCGAGATCCGCGCCGGCCACGACATCACCATCGCCGACGGCGGCAAGGTGTCCGCCTCGGGCCAGGGCGCGCATTCCGATGGCGCCAAGGTCGTGATCAAGGCCAAGCAGCAGACCACCCTGGCCAAGGGCGGCACCGTGGCGGCCAACGCCGGCAGCAGCGGCAATGGCGGCAAGGTCGAGCTCTCCGCCGACGAACGCGTGACCTGGGCCGGCACCCTGGAGGCCAAGGCCGGCCAGGGCGGCGCCGCCGGCCACGTGCTGATCGACCCGCGCGAAATCAACCTCACCCAGGACCAGCGCCTGGGCGGCACGAACTACAGCCTGCAGGCCTCGGAGAAGATCAGCGTCGCCGACGGCGTGATGATCTCCACCCGCGACATCGCCAACTACCAGACCGCCAGCCAGCAGGAACACCGCGACGCGGTGTCCATCGGCGACTCCGGCGACATCACCCTGGAAGCGCCGACCATCGTCCTCGGCCAGAACGCCAAGCTCTACGCCCACACCAACAACGCCGCCTTCGAGGCCGGTGACGTCACCCTCAAGGCCATCGCCGCCGAAGGCGCCCTGCTCACCCCCGGCATCCTCGTCGGCGTGGGCAGCAACAAGACCGAAATCACCCTGGGGGCCGGCGCCGAGATCCGTGGCGGCCAGGTCACCATCAGCGCCGAGTCCTCCACCGCGCTGACCGACAGCCTGTCCAGCGACGGCCTCTACAACGGCGTCGATGAAAACGGCCACCCCATCGCACAGGTCCTCGACGACGACGAGCTGGAAGAGCAGCGCCAGGCCCTGGCCGATGCCGGTTTGCAAACCGACGACGACGGCGGCAGCGACTTCTTCGGCGGCCTGCTCGACACCCTCGCCAGCAGCGGCCTGCTGGCCTCGGTGCAGGTGCTCGACGCCCAGTCCAAGGTCAACATCGGTGATGGCGTGAGCATCATCGGCAGCAACGACGTGAACATCTCGTCCCACGCCAGCACCAACGCCCAGGCCGAGGTCGCCGACCTGCCGGTGGGCGCCGTGGTCTCTGTGACCAACACCGACGCCCAGCTCAACGTCGGCCAGAACGCCCGCATCGAATCCCTGGGCGGCAACGTCAACCTCAAGAGCCAGTCCGACACCACCGTGGAAACCGCGGTGGAAGCCGGCGCCCTCGAAGGCCTGCCGGTCACCCTCACCGCCAACGTCACCTCGGCCAAGGGCCGTGCCACCACCACCGTCGGCTCCGGCAGCCTGATCAAGGCCGCCTTCGACGCCAGCGTCAGCGCCGAGCAGGTCAAGGTGTTCGACGTCAGCGCCCAGGCCGGCGACGCCGAGGGCGCCATCGGCGTCTCGGTGCTGGTCGCCCTCTCCGACCTGCAGGCCCGCAACGATTTCAACGGCACCCTGGAAGCCGGCGGCAACGCCACCCTGGAAGCCAAGGTGGACACCCAGTCCAATAGCCACGAAGCCGCCGTGATGCTCGGCGACGAGAACAAGATCGTCGCCACCCTGGAGGAGAAGATCGGCGAGGCCGGCGAAGACCCGACCGAGCTGCTCCAGGCCAAGACCAAGGACGGCATCAAGGAGCTGCTGAAGAAGCTCGTCGAGAAGGGCGAGGAAGAAGAAGGCGAGAAAGGCGGCAGCGAGCAGAGCAAGGGCTTCCTCGACGAGCTGGGCGCCGCCGGTGCCCTGGCCTACATAAACCACGACAACCAGGCGCTGCTGACCCTGGGCGGCCAGGCCAAGGTCAAGGCCGGCCAGGATGCCAGCCTCAACGCCGAGGTCACCGACCTCCTGGATTCCACCGTCTCCTCGGTGATCTCCGACAAGAAGAACGCCGACAAGCCGTTCGACTTCAGCACCGAGAGCACCGGCAAGAAGAACGGCGTGGGCGTCGCCATCCTCATCAGCAACCAGGACAACGACGCGGTGCTGAGCGTGCGCCCGGGCGCCGAGCTGGACGCCATGCAGGCCCTCAGCCTGAACGCCAAGACCAGCCTGCCGTGGCTCGACCAGAGCCGCCTGTCCAACCTGATCAAGGCCTTCAGCGCCGACAACCTCAGCGACTTCCTGCAGACCATCAACGAAGGCCAGATGTTCAGCACCTGGGTCAACGCCGCCACCGCCGTCTCCGGCGAAGGCGCCCAGGACAGCGGCACCACCCTCAGCGGCATGGTCGACATCAACCACGTCGGCCTCAACGCCAAGGTGGACGTCGCCGACGGCGTCAACATCAACCAGGACCTGGCCTACCGTGGCCAGGAACAGACCGTCGACATCGAAGCCCGCACCGAGTCGCAGATGGTCAACGTCGCCGCCGACCCGGGCCTGTTCAACAACGAAGGCGGCAAGAACGGCTTCGGTGCCGGCCTCATCGCCGGCATCTACAACAACAGCGCCCAGGCCTCCGTCGGCGCGGTGAACCTCTATGCCAGCGAGCTGAACGTCAACGCCGTCACCGACGTCGACATCCTCAACTACGCGGTGGCCGGCTCCAAGGGCGGCACCAATGCCCTCAGCGGCTCGATCTCCGTCTCCGTGCTGGACAACACCACCCGCGCCGGCATCGACGACGGCGCCAACCTGGTGGTGAGCGACGAGAACGGCGGCAGCGGCGATATCAACATCGGAGCCCGCGACGAGACCGACAGCCTGACCATCACCGGCGGCGTGGTGAAATCCACCAGCAAGGCCGCCGGCGTCGCCGTCGGCGTGCACGCCTTCGACCGCACCACCGAAGCCTGGCTGGGCAGCCGCGACACCCAGCTCGCCGCCGGCTCCGTGGCCGCGTCCGGCGGCCTCAAGGTCGGCGCCAGCGCCGACGGCCGCATCGGCAACTACGCCCTCTCCGTGGCCCTGACCGCACCGCCGGCACCGAGCACCCAGCCCGCCGCGCAATCGCGCGAGGGCACCGGCTCCTTCGGCATCAACATCTCCGGTTCGGCGGCGGTGAACACCCTCGACAACCGGGTTCGCGCGCGTATCACCGACAACCTCGACATCGAGGCCGGCGCGGTCAACGTGCAAGCCAGCGACGACACCGCGCTGCACGCCATCGCCGGCGGCGCCGCCGTCTCAAGCAACACCGGCAACGGCGTCGGCCTGGCCGGCGCCTACACCCAGAACACCGTGGACGCCCTGGTGGAGGCCGAGCTGGCCGCCACCGGCGACGTCACCGCGCGCCGCCTCGACATCAGCGCCGACAACGAAGCCAGCGCCCTGTCGATCTCCGCCGGCGTGTCCGCCAGCGCCTCGGCCAGCAGCTACCAGGTGGCCGGTTCGGTGAGCGTCAACGCCATCGACAGCACCACCCGCGCGCGCCTCGCCGACGGCGCCATCGATGCCGTCGACGGCGTCAACGTCAGCGCCCGCGACGACTCCAGCATCCACGCCGTGGCCGGTGCCGCCAGCTTCGGCGGCAAGGCCGGCGTCGGTGCCGGCCTGTCGATCAACAGCATCGACGGCGCCACCGAAGCGGTGGCCGACGACCTGCGCCGCCTCGACAGCGCCGCCGGCCTCACCCTCGACGCCAGCAGCGACGCCGACCTGGTCTCGGTGGCCGCCGCCATGGGCTACTCCAACAAGTACGCCTTCGACGGCGCCGTGGCCATCAACCAGCTGGACCACGACACCCTCGCCGCCCTGCGTGGCAGCCACGGCCTCAACCTCGGCGGCGCCCTGGCGGTGAACGCCGGCAACACCAGCAGCATCTGGACCGCCTCGGGTTCGGCCGCCATCGGCAACGACGGCGCCATGGGGGCCAGCTTCGGCTACAACACCATCAGCGACCGCGTCAGCGCCGAGATCCTCGACAGCGACGCCGAAGCCGCCAGCATCGCGGTGCAGGCGAGCCAGCAGAGCGACATCAACGCCCTGGTCGCCGGTGGCGCCGTGGCGGCGCGCTCCTCCGCCGTGGCCGGCTCCATCGCCGTCAACACCATCGACAACCGCACCAGCGCCCGCACCGATGACTCCAGCCTGGCCAGCCACGGCTCGCTGCTGGTGAACGCCCAGGACGCCTCGCGCATCCGCAGCCTCACCGGTGCCCTGGCCTATGGCGGCCAGGGTGCGGGCATCGGCATCGCCGGGTCCTATAACGAGATTGCCGGCGCGGTCTACGCCGGCATCAACGGCGGCAACCTCCAGGCCGGTGACCTGGTGCGTGTCAGCGCCCTGCGCAACCAGCAGCTGCAATCCCTGGCCGCGGGCGCCGCGGTCGGCAACAACGTCGGCGTCGCCGGCTCCGTGGCCGTCAATATGGTCGGCGGCGCCACCCTCGCCGAGATCGGCGACGGCGCCCAGGTCCACAGCGACGGCAGCCTGCTGCTGACCGCGCGCTCCGACAGCGACATCGAAACCGTGGCCGGCGCCCTGGGCGTCGGCCTGTCCGGGGTCGGCCTGTCCGGCGCGGTGGCGGTCAACCAGCTCGAAGGCACCACCACCGCCCGCGTCACCGGTGCTTCCACCCACCTCGGCGCCGACGGCCAGGGCGCCGCCCGCGCCATCGACAACGGCCAGCTCAACGGCAACATGGGCAGCGACCTGCGCGATCGCACCCTGCAGGAAAGCATCAAGGGCATCGGCGTCGTCGCCAGCAGCACCGACGAGATCGACACCGTCTCCGTCAGCGTCGGCGGCGGTTCCAGCGTCGGCGTGGCCGGCGCGGTCACCGTCAACAGGGTGGGCGGCTCCACCCTGGCCCAGGTCAGCGGCGCCACCCTCGACAGCGACGCCGCCACCCAGGTCGGCGCCTACCACCACACCCGCGTCACCACCGGCAACGGTGCCGGCGCCGGCGGCGGCACCGCCGGGGTCGGCGTGTCCACCACCACCAACATCCTCGACCACGACACCCAGGCCCTGGTCGCCAACGCCACCCTCGGCAGCGACGCCGGCATCGGCGTCAACGCCCGCGCCACCCACGACCTCAACGCCGTGGTCGTCGGCGCCGCCATCGGCGGTACCGCCGGGGCCAACGGCTCGGTGGCCGTCACCACCCTGGCCGGCACCGTGCGCAGCACCGTGCAGGGCTCCAGCCTGCGCAGCGACGCCGGCGGCATCGAGATCGCCGCCGACGCCGACAACGACCTCGACATCGTCGCCGGCGGCGTGGCGGGCGGCGGTGTAGCCGGCGTCGGCGCCACCGTCATCGTCACCGACCTCAACCAGCGCACCGAGGCCTCCACCTCCGGTGCCACCCGCCTGGACGCCAGCGGCCTCACCGCCATCGACGCCAGCGCCGCCCAGGACGTGACCATCGTCGGCTTCACCGGCGCCGGTGGCGGCACCGCCGGCGTGGCCGGCACCGTCAACGTGCTGGTCGCCAAGGGCCAGACCCTCGCCGGTGTCGGCGCGGGCAGCCAGATCAACACCCAGTTGGGCGGCGCCCAGCAGGACGTGCGCGTGCACGCCCAGGACAGCCTCGAAACCACCGACGTGCTCGGCACCGCCGGTGTCGGCGGCGTGGCCGGCGTCGGTGCCGGTGCCGACGTGCAGGTGGTGCGCAGCGGCGCCATCGCCAGCGTCGGCGACGGCGCCACGGTCAAGGCCGGCCGCGACATCACCGTCGAAGCCGGGAACAGCCGCGACATCGACTCCGTCTCCATCGCCGCAGCCGGCGGTGGCTACGTCGGCGCGGGCGCCGGCGTCTCGGTGGTCAGCGTCGCTTCCGGCGCCTCCTCCCAGGCCACCGGCAGCCTCGACAGCAGCATCCGCAACGCCCAGAACGTCGCCCGCAACTCCGGCCTCAACGGCCAGATGGGCAACGGCTTCTCCGGTTCCAGCCAGCTGCAGGCCGACATCAACGCCAACCAGCAGACCATCAGCCCCAACGACACCTTCCTCAGCACCCCGGATGGCACCGCCTACTCCGCCGCCGCGCGGGTCGGCAACGCCACCCTGGACGCCGGCCGCAACGTCACCGTCAGCGCCCACAACAGCACCGACGCCCTCAGCGAGGCGGCCGGCGTGGCCGGTGGCCTGGTGGGCGCCGGTGCCGGCGTCGCGGTGATCAACGTCGGCGACCGCAGCCTGGCGGAACTGGGCGGCACCCTGCGTGCCGGTGGCAACGTGCGCATCAGCGCCGAAGACGGCCAGGACGGCACCACCCAGGCCCTCGCCCAGGCGGGCGGTGGCGGCCTGGTGGGCCTCGGCGCCGCCGTGGCGGTGAGCGAGAAATCCAGCCAGACTACCGCGCGCATCCTCGACGGCACCCACATCACCGCCGGCGGCGCCCTCAGCGTGGACGCCGACCTCGATCACGCCCTCAAGGCGCAGACCGTCGGCGTCAGTGCCGGCGGCGTGGCCGTGGGCGCGAGCATCGCCACCTCCAGCAGCAGCGGCCAGGCCCAGGCGCTGGTGGGCAAGAACGTGCAGGTCAACGCCGGCAGCCTCGCCGTCGACGCCAGCGCGCGCTCCAGCAACAACGTCGACGCCGTCGGCGTCAGCGGCGGCATCGTCGCCGGCAACGCGGTGGTCGCCACCGCCAGCGATCGCACCAGCGCCCGTGCCTGGGTCGACGACGGCAGCCGCGTCACCACCCAGGGCGCCATCGGCATCCGCGCCAGCACCGACCCGATGACCCGCGCCTTCGCCATCGGCGCTTCCGTGGGCGCCGGCGCCATCGGTGCCAGCGTCGCCACCGCCAACGTCGACAACAGCGTGCAGGCCGGCACCGGCGCGGTGAACCTCACCGGCGGCTCGCTGGAGGTGGACGCATCCGCCCAGCGCACCCGCAGCCAGAGCGCCGAAGCCCAGGCCGTGGGCGCCAGCGGCGGCGCCCTGATGGGCCTGAACGCCACCGTCGCCAGCGCCAACCTGGACACCGACGTGCTCGCCGACCTCGGCCAGGGCACCCAGCTCGCCATCACCGGCAACGCCGCGGTGAAGGCCAGCGACGCCACCCGGGTCAAGACCGACGCCACCGGCATCGCCGTCGGCGGCCTGCTGGCCATCGGCGCCAACGTCGGCCTCGCCGACATCGACGCCACCCAGCGCGTGCGCTTCGGCGCCACCGGGCTGGTGGGCGGCACCCTCGCCCTCTCCGCCACCGGCAGCAACGGCATCAGCGGCGACGCGGTGGCCGGCAGCGGCGGCGTGGTCGCCGGCAGCGCCTCCACCCTCAACCTCGACGCCACCAGCACCACCACCGTCGACGTGCTGGGCAACACCAACATCCTCACCGGCCGTACCGACGTGCTCGCCGAGCACCGCCTCGACTACGCCGCCGACAGCGACTCGATCCAGGCCGCCATGGTCGGCGCCTCGGGCACCTTCATCGACCTCGACCTGGGCGCCACCACCCAGGTGCTGGTGCGCGACGGTGCCCGCGTGGCCGCCCTCGACGGCCTCGACATCGAAGCCCACACCATCACCCAGGGCGGCGCCGAGGCCTTCTCCGGCTCGGGCGGCGTGATCAGCGGCAGCGCCGTGCTGGTCGACAACACGATCCGCGACACCACCCGCATCCAGGTCGGCAACAACGTCGGCCTGGCCACCGTGGGCAGCCCGCTGGACATCGACAAGGGCCACCTGCGCCTGAGCGCCCACAACACCATGCGCGCCGCCGACACCGGCAAGCTGTCCGCCGGTGGCGCCATCGCCGCCCCCTACGCGGGCACCGAGATGGACGTGGACGCCACCAACCAGGTGACCTTCGGCGACAACCTGAGCATGAAGAGCAGCGGCCTGCTGCAGGTGGGCGCGTACAGCGACACCCGCGCCAGCACCAATGCCCGCGTGGACGTCTACGGCCTGGTGGGCGCCGGTGGCGGCGATTCGAAGATCGACCTGACCGCCGCCCAGCTGATCCGCTTCGGCGCCAACGCCGACCTGCTCGGCTACGGCAACCTCGGCCTGCGCGCCGGCCAGAGCGCCGACGGCAACCTGGCCAACGACATCCGCGCCACCGCCAGCACGGTGGTGGTCAACAACACGCTGATCCCGGTGACTGCGGTTCTCGATGCCGACGCGACCGCCACCACCACAAACGACCTGGTGTTCGGCACCGGCGCCCTGCTGCGCTCGGTGCGCAACGTCGACCTCATCGCCACCAACGGTGCGGTCACCGCCAGCGGCGGCGGCGTGGGCAAGAACCCCTACCTGGCGCTGTTCTCCAGCGAGCAGACCACCCGTTCCGACCGGGTCAACCAGCTGGCCAGCCTCAACCTCGCCAACAGCCGCGTGGTGGCGGGCGCGGGCAACCGGCAGGAGGTCTACTGGGACGGCAACCAGCTGCGCACGGTCTCCTCGCTCAACGACCTGAGCGTGCAGTACAAGGCCGCCGGCAGCGCCGGTGCGTTCCGCCCGCTGGCCGAGATCGACGCCACCCTGGCGAGCCTCGCCCAGCAGCTCGCCGGCCTCACCCCGGGCTCGGCCGCGTACACCAGCCTCAACGACCAGATCACCCTCTACACCCAGATGCGCGCCAGCACCGCGCAATCCCTGGGTGCCGGCGCCAACGGCAACACCACCGTGGACAGCCTGGTGATCGGCGACCTCATCGCCGGTGCCGGTGACATCCGCGTCGGGGCCGACCGCATCCAGCAGTCCGGTGCCAACCTGACCGCCTACGGCGCGCCGACGGTGATCATCCACAACAGCTCCGACGACTACCTGGTGACCAACGGCATCCTGGTCTCCGCCGCCGGCACCGGCAGCATCACCTCCACCGGCGCGGCCAAGCTGGCCAACAGCGGCGCCACGCTGACCGAGGTGAAGCGCTCGCAGTCCGACTACTACGACGCCACCCAGCGTCCGAGCGTGCCCTCGATCGTCATCGAGAACACCTACGACACCAACCTGGCGGGCAACACCAGCCCCGCGCCGGGCATCCTGGTGCTGGGCGACATCGAGAACCTCAAGGGCAACACCTCGCTGAGCAACACCTCGGGCAACGTCTCGCAGTTCGCCACCATCGAGAGCTACCAGCTGAGCATGAACGTGCCCAACGGCGACCTGTTCGTCAGCCTGCCGGGCCGCAGCTGGAACCTGGCCTCGGTGCAGTCGGAGTGGGCCAACGTCATCAACGGCCTGAACCCGAGCAGCCTCAGCAGCGGCCGCAACGTCCCCGACGCCATCGCCGAGTTCGCCGCCAACGTGGTCTACAACGGCTCCTACGCCTTCACCAGCAAGGAAGCCTTCACCGACTACCTGATCCGCAACTACGGCAGCGGCAACGGCACCGACCAGCAGATCATCCTCGACGGCATGGTCCGCGGTTACTGGGAGACCGACGACGACAACACCGCCAACCGCGTGTGGTTCAAGGACACCCGGTACGAATACAGCGGCAACATGTCGGCCAGCGACCATGACTTCTGGACCGGCAACACCGGTGTATGGGATTGGCGCTACACCATGATGCAGGCCTACAAGACGCAGAACAGCGCGGCCCTCGGCCAGTCCGACACCTCGGGCTCCACCGCCAGCGCCCTGCGCGTGGGCGGCGCCCTGGCGATCAACGCGAAGAACATCAACATCAACGCCGGCATCGAGGTGGGCGCGCGCACCGACTGGTCGCTGAACCTGGGCGCCGCCGCGGCCGCCGAGATCGCCAGCATCGCCAACGGCAACGGCCTGGTGCGCCTGAACAACGTCAGCGGCATCGCCGACGGCAACGGCGCCGACGAGGTCCCGGTGGTGTACTGGGACTCGGACAAGCAGCGCATCCAGGTGCAGCGCATCAACGCCGCCGGCGGCGGCTCGGTGTCGCTGACCGGCAACATCATCAACACCAACACGGTGGGCAACATCGTCGTCAACTCCGGCTACGGCGATGTCGAGATCAACAACACCACCGGCCGCGACCTGATGCTCACCGACATCGACCTGGGCAACGGTGGCCAGAGCGTGGTGCGCATCACCGATACCCTCAAGCACTGGGGCGACGGCCGCGCGCAGACCTGGTGGTACGTCAACCAGGCCGGCCAGGACAGCGTCTCGGTCTACAACAACGCCAACGGCGCCACCGCCCTCACCGGCGCCAGCCTGGCGAGCGTGATCGGCCGCGACTTCACCTACAACCCGCAGGCCGGCGCCCGCTACGAGTGGACCCAGGACTACCACATCACCCGTACCTACACCGGCCCCACCAGCATCTCGGGCAAGAGCGATGAGATCCCCGGCAACCTGGGCAACTGGGTGAGCGAGATCGCCACCGCCGACGGCAAGGCCTACCTGACCAGCGCCGGCGACGTGGTGGTCCGCGCCGTCACCGGTGACGACAAGGCCTTCATGCAGTGGGCCGACGCCGACATCGGCTACACCACCGTGCGCGCCACCTCCAACGGCGACGAGTGGGGCGGCTACTACGCCGGGGCCACCTTCGACCTGGCCACCGACATCCAGATGACCGTCACCAACAGCGTGAAGGCCGACCACGCCATCCCGATCCGCTTCGTCGGCAACAACGAGTCGCGCCTGCAGGTGGATTCCGGCTCCAACGTGCTGATCGGCGGCGCCATCCGCAACGACGTCGGCACCAGCACGTTCGACGTCACCGGCTCGCTGCTGCAGGCCGGCGGTTCGCTCCAGGGCAAGGACCTGGTGCTCAATGCCAGCGCCGGCATCGGCAGCGCCAGCGACGCGCTGAAGCTGATCGACTCCCGCGTGGCCGGTGCCTCGGTCAGCGCCAGCAGCCAGGGCGACATCTTCCTGGCCAGCAGCGGCGACTTCTACGCCAAGTCGATCCAGACCACGGGCGACGTCACCGTCAACGCGGTCGGCGGCATCTACCAGCACGCCGGCGCCGTGGGCGTGTCCATCGGGGGCGACGTGCTCAACCTGCACTCGGGCTCGGGCAGCTCCATCGGCGGGGTCAACAACCCGCTGGTCACCCAGAGCAACGAGATCAACGCCTCCGCCCCGGGCAGCGTCACCCTCACCCAGGGCAGCGGCAACATGAACGTCGGCTACATCGAGTCGCTGTTCGGCAACGTCGAGCTCAACACCCCGAGCGGGCAGATCCTCGGCGCCGCGCCCAAGGGCGAGGACCAGGACGCCAAGCTGCAGGAGAAGATCGCCGAATGGGAGGCCATGGGCCTCACCGACGCCAACCACGCGCAGAGCACCATCAATGGCTACGAGAATCGGGTGGAGCGCTACTACAGCGACTACTGGACCATTCGCGAGCGCGCCAGCAACCCGGATGGCAGCTTCAGCCTGACCAGCGCGGGCCTGGACCTCTACCGCGAACAGGTCAGCGCCAGTCTCGGCCACAGCGCCAGCGACGCCGAGATCAACAGCGCCATGAAGGCCCGCTACCTGGAGGCGAAGAGCTTCCTGGCCGGCGCGCCGGGCGTCGACCAGGGCCTGCTGCAGACCCGTGCGGCCGACTTCCAGTACAGCCTGGACACCGGCTCCGAGCTATACGCGCAGATGACCCACGGCGCGGTCTGGGACAAGAGCATGCTGGGCACGGTGATCAACGCCGGCGCGGTGGCGGGCGACCGTCCCTCCACCGGCGCGCTGCCCAACGTCTCCGCGACCCAGGGCTCGATCCGCCTGAACAACGACCCGACCCAGGCCCTGCCCGAGGCGGAGACCCTGGTCTTCACCCTCAAGCGCACCGACGGCTACCTGCCGATCGTCACCCAGCTCTCTTCCTCGGAAGGCAACAGCTACAGCTCCAGCCAGCTGATGGCCTTCCTCGCCGAGGCCAAGCCGGGCACGCTGCAGGCCGACCAGGTGGACGGCGACACCGTGCGCATCACCCTGCGCCCGCGCTACGACCTGGCGGTGGAAGCCAAGGACCCGGTGGTGATCGACGCCAAGGGCGACTATCACGTCGGCACCTCCCAGGACGTGATCCTCAAGGACATCACCGTGGGCGGCACCCTCTACGTCTACGCCGGCCGCGACGTGATCAACCAGACCGCCACCGGCGTCGCCGGCGCCGTCACCGGCGGCCTGTACATCGACGCCGGCCGCAACATCGGCTCGCCGGACAACCCCATCCAGGTCACCAACAACGGCAACGACCCGGTCACCGTGTACCGCCTGGTCGCCCCGGGCACCGCCAACGTGGTGGTGCTCAACGGCAACGTGGTGGTCGGCAAGATCGACGTGAAGGGCGAAACCAACCTGGTGGCCAACAACGGCAACTTCTACTCCCTGGGCGACCACGCCACCTTCGATGGCGGCCTGGTCAACCTGCGCGCCGTGGACGGCAACGGCCAGACCTCCGGCTACATCGGCACCGCGCTGAACCCGTTCAACGTCGTGCAAAAGCAGGGTGCCCTGGGCCTGTTCGGCCTCGGTGCCAACCTGGTCGCCACGCAGAACGACCTGGTGATGTCCAACGGCGTGCTGGACGGCCTGGTGTCGCTCACCGCCAGCCTCGGCTCGATCCTCATGGACGACGAGGACTCGGTGATCCGCACCACCGACGAAGGCACCGGCCAGGTCGACCTGGTCGCCGCCACCGGCATCGGTGCAACCGGCGCCGCCATCCGCCTGGATACCGGCCACTTCAACGCCGAGACCCCGGTGGGCGACGTCAACCTGCACCTGCACCGCGAGGCCCGCGCCGAGCGCGTGCATGCCCTGACCGGTTCCGCCCACCTGGTGGGCGACGGCGACGGCGTGCTCGGCACCACCGACCTGGACCTGGCCGACGTGCGCATCGCCCGTGACCTGGAGCTGCGCGCCGAAAGCATCCGTGGCCAGGTCACCCAGACCGTGCAGGCCACCCCGCTGCGCCTGTGGGCCACCAACCTGCAGGGCGGCGTGGCCGACCGCATCGACCTGGGCATCACCGCCGCGCCCTACGTGCTCAACGAGCAACTGGCCGCCCGCGTCGCGGACATCCGCTCCAACGCCACGCGCTTCAACATCGTCAACGGCCACATCGGCGAAGAGCTGAAGCTCACCACCGGCTACGTCAGCGCGCTGATGGACAACACCACCCCGGCACTGCGCTACGCCAGCGACTTCCAGTACTACATCCCCTGGAAGGGCTTCTCGCTGGACCTGGAGACCCGTGGCGCCACCGGCTCCCACGCGCCCATGTGGTTCAACTCGGCCCGTGGCGTGTTCACCCGCAACATGGTCACCAGCGGCCACGCCACCTTCGACCTGGCCCGCCCGCACTTCAGCACCGACCTGCGCCAGACCGGCGGGGAGGCGATGCCCGCCTTCTCCGCGGCCTACCCCGTGCGCCCGGCGCTGCAGCGTGCCAATGCCATCTCCACCGCCCCCCTGGCGGTCAACCTCGGTACCCAGAGCAGTGACGATGACTCCATCTAAGACCCTGACCAGCGGCGGCCTGCGGGCCGTCGCCAGCCGCGCGCCCTTCCTGCTCGGTGCCGCCGGGCTGCTGTTCGCCGCCTGCGCCAACGCCGAGGCGCTGCCCTCCGGCGCGCTGCCCGGCGCCATCAGCTCGGAGCTGCTGCGCCAGCCGCAGCGCGCCCAGGAGCGCCAGGAAGCCCGCCCGCAGGACGACACGCCGGTGCTCGACGTGCCGGTGGTGGGCGACCAGAAGCTGCCGGACAACCCCAACGTCGCCTTCCAGCTGGACGCGGTGGTGTTCAGCGAGACCGCCATCCTCGACGCCCAGCAACTGCAGGAAATCGCCAGGCCCTACCTCGGCCGCAAGGTGGGCTTCGCCGACCTGCAGCAACTGATCTCGGCGGTGAACCGCCTGTACGACGAGAAGGGCTACGTCACCGCCCGCGCCATCCTGCCGCCCCAGCGCATCGAGCAGGGCCGCGTGCGCATCCAGCTGGTGGAAGGCCGCGTCGGCGAGCTGGTGCTCGAAGGCAACAGCTACATGAACGAGGACTTCATCCGCGAGCGCCTGGACATCGGCAACGGCGAGCTGGTGGACCCCAAGCGCCTGGAAGCCGAGCTGTCGCGCTTCAACCGGGTGAGCAACGGCACCCTCTCCGCCTCGCTGCAGCCGGGCAAGGGCTACGGCCTCACCGACGTCTACGTGAACGTCAACGAGCCGCCGCAGAACAGCCTCGACCTGTTCGCCAACAACCACGGCTACGAATCCACCGGTGAAGAAACCGGCGGCATGATGTACCGCCACTACGGCGCCCTCGGCCGTGACGACGTGTTCTCCGCCTTCCTCTCCGGCTCGCGGGGTTCGGGCGTGGGCATGCTGTCCTACGACGCGCCCTTCAACACCCTGGGCGGGCGCATCGGCGGGCGCCTGGGCAAGAGCAAGGCGAAGGTGATCTACGGGCCCTTCCGCAGCCTGGATTCGGAGAGCGACTCGAAGAACGGCTCGCTGTTCATCAGCCACCCGCTGTGGAGCAACCAGGACTGGCTGCTCACCGGCCAGCTGACCTACGGCGAGCAGCGCACCAAGAACTACATCGCCGATGTCTTCCTCAACGAAAACCGCGTGCGCACCACCCAGGCCGACCTCACCGCGCTGTACCTGGCGCCGGGCCGCTCCCTGCGCGTGGGCCTGGGCTACCAGGATGCCCGCAGCGAGCTGGAAGGCACCGCGATCCGCGAGAACTACGGCCTCTGGGTGGGCTACTGGCAGTTCTACCAGGCCCTCAGCGCGGACTGGTACCTGAACGCCACGGGCGCCTGGCAGTACGCCAACCGCGAGGGCGTGCCCTCCAGCCAGCTGTTCCAGATCGGCGGCGCCTCCACCGTGCGCGGCTACCGCCAGGGCGAGCTGGCCGGCGACGGCGGCCTGTACTCCAACCTGCAGGCCAACTACCGCATCACCCAGGCCCTCACCGGCTTCGGCTTCTACGACTACGGGCGCATCGACTCCTCGTTCCGCCAGCCGGAGAAGCTGGACAGCGTGGGCGGAGGCTTCAACTGGCAGGCCACCTCGCGCCTGAGCGGCGAGGTGACCCTAGGCGTGCCCCTGACCAAGGTGCGCTCCGACCAGGACAACGCCTACGTCAACCTGCAAGTGGTGTTCAAGGTCCTCTGACGCCACGCACCCGAATCCGCTCCCGTGCTGAAGCCCGGCCCACGTGACCCCATCTCGTGGGCAGGGCTTCGGCGCCGGGGCGGCCCTATCGCACCGCCCTCCCTCGTAGCCGGACTTCAGTCCGGGAGCCTCGGCACCCGAGCCCCCAGAAAAACACTGAACCGCGTATTTCGCCGGGCAGTCCATCCTTACAAGCCCGTCGGCAAGCCGGGCTTATCCGTCTCGGACGTCATTGCTCCACTCGGCCTCCACAAAGGGCCTATCCGAGTGCCAAAGAACGAGAGAGGAGACTCCCCTCATGAAACGCACCGCCCTGTTGATCACAGCCGCCCTGATGGCTTCCCCGGTGTTCGCCGATGACCTCTGCACCATCAACCTGCAGAAGATCAGCGACGCCATGGCCACCAACACCACCCTGGGCGACCCGCTGAAGAAAGAAGTGGAAGACCTGCGCATGAAGGCCGAACAGGCCAAGACCGCCGGCGATACCGAAGCCTGCATCAACTCGTCCAACATGGCGTTGCAGCGCCTGCAAGGGCCGAACAAGGAAGGCGGTAGCGACGGCGCCAGCCAGTGATCGGCCCCGCGTGAACAAGCCAGCCTCGTGCTGGCTTTTTCATGCCCCGCGCAACCCCTCGCCCCTGCCTATACTCCTGGACACCCCTGCCAGGAGCCTCGCCATGCGCCGTCTCGCCGCCTTCATCGCCGCCGCCCTGATCAGCGCCCCGCTCTGGGCCATGCACTGCCCCCAGGACATGGCCAGGATCGACGAAATGCTCAAGACCGACCCGCCCTCCGACGCCGCCCTGCTGGCGGAGGTGCAGCGCCTGCGCGCGGAAGGCGAAGAACTGCACAAGGCCGGCAACCACACGGAGTCGGCCAGGGTGCTCAAGGAAGCCATCGACATGCTGCAAGCCAGCGAATGAGCCTGGCCCGGCATCAGTAAGCATCCACGCTCTTGGAACGCGGCTTTGCTTTTGGTCAGCTGAAAGGCTCGAAGCATGCGGCCGCCACTCACGTCGGACGTAGGGTGTGCTGCGCGCACCTGGGACTCGCCGGAAGCACCGTGCGGCGGTGCGCACGGCACGCCCTACGGCACGAGTTCGTCCTGCCGAGTTCTCAGCTCGAATCGTCACTGGCAGAACCGATGACTGATGACCACGCCCTAAGGACGTGGCTTCTCAAGTTCAGATGAAAAAGGGCTGCACACAGCCCGGGGCCAGGGCCGGTTCAGATCACCGGCGGCTCGCGCTCCAGCAGCGACAGCGCCAGGCGGCGCACCTGCTGCAGGTCCACCGGTTTGGTCAGGCAGGCATCGGCCCCGCGCCGACGCGCTTCGGAGAGGCTGGCCTCGTCCACCGCCGCGCTCACCACCAGCACCGGTATCCCACGCAAGCGCGGAGTGCGGCGTACGTAGTCGAGCACCTCCAGGCCATCGCCATCGGGCAGGTCGAGGTCCAGCAGCAACAGTGCCGGCGTCTGGGCTTCCAGGGTCGACAGGGCGCGCCCGACCGAGCCCGCACCGCGCACTTCGGCCATGTCGCGCAGGCCTTCCTTGAGCACCTTGAGGCAGGCCGGGTGGTCTTCGACGCAGAGCACCTGGGCCAGCACCGGCGCTGCCGGGTTTTCCTGCGCAGCCCCCTGCGCCTGATTGGGCGGCGCGGCACTGGGCAGGTCGATCCAGAAGCGGCTGCCGATGTCGCGGGTGCTGCTGAAGCCGATCTCCCCGCCCATCAGCTCCGCCAGCTCGCGGCACAGCACCAGGCCGATGCCGGTGCCAGGGATGGTCGAGTTCTCGCGCCCCAGGCGCTGGAAGGGTTGGAACAGCATGGCCTGCTGCTCCTCGCTGAGTCCCGAGCCGCTGTCCGCCACCCACAGCCGGACACCGGCCGAGCGCAGCTCGTAGCCCAGGCTGACCATGCCCTGCGGGCTGTTGTACTTCACCGCGTTGGACAGCAGGTTGAGCAGCACCTGGCGCAGGCGCCGGGCATCGGCCAGGACGAAGAGCGGCGGCTCCGGCGGCGCCATCATCTGCAGGTGCAGCTGCCGGGTCTGCAACTCGGGCTGGATCAGCTCGGCGCAACCGGCCAGCAGCGGGCCGATCTCCACCGGTTTGAGCTGCAGTTGCTGGCGACGGTTCTCGATGCTCGACAGGTCGAGGATGTCGTCCACCAGGGAGGTCAGGTGGCGGCTGGCGTTGACGATCTCCTGGGCGTACTCGGCTTCCTCGCGGCGCTCGTCCTTGCCCTCGGTCTCCAGCCCGATCAACTGGGCGAAGCCGTGGATGGCGTTGAGCGGCGTGCGCAATTCGTGGCTCATGCTGGAGAGGAAGCGGCTCTTGGCCTGGCTCGCCGCCATGGCCTCGCGGCTGGCGCGGCGCAACTCGTCCTCCACCTGCTTGAGGCGGGTGATGTCCACATGGGTGCCCGCCACCAGTTGGGCGCGGCCTTCGGCGTCGCGCTCCAGCACCTTGCCGCGGCTCAGCAGCCAGGCGTACTGGCCATCGGCATCGGCGAAACGGTATTCGGCGTCGAAGTTGTCCTGGCCGCTGTCGGCGAAGAACAGCCGCAACCGGCGCACGCGCTCGACGTCGTCGGGGTGCACGCGGTCATTGAAGTCGCTGAAGCTGAGCTCGTCGGAGGGCAGGCCGAAACGCTTCACGAAGCGCCCGCTCATCTTGATCGACAGCGTGCGCGCGTCCACTTCCCAGAGGCTTTCGGTGGTGCTCTCCAGCACCAGTTCCAGGTTGCGCTGGGCCTCGACACGCTCCTCCTCGCTGGCGCGCAACTGGTCGCCGGTCTGCTGCACCGCCAGGGCCATGGACTCCAGCTCCATGATCCGGCTGCTCGGCGCCTCGGGGCTGAAGTCGCCCTGGCCGATGCGCTGCATCATCCCGGAGATGCCGGCCAGCGGCACCGAGAGTTCGTCGCTCAGGCGTCGCGAGCGGGCCCACATCCAGGCGAAGAACAGTGCATAGAAGAAGGCCAGGCCGGCGATCAGCAGGTAGCCGATCTGCTGGTAGCGTTCGGCGAGGCGGTTGGTCTCGCGGAAGATATTGGCCTCGTCCACCACCATCATCAGGCGCCAGCCGGTCTGCGGGATCTCGGTCCAGGCCACCAGTTGCTTGCGCCCGCCGAGCAGCACCTCCTTCATGTTGCCCTGGCCGGACTGCATGGCCTGGAGGATGGGCTGCATCTCGGCGTGCTTGGCCAGGTTGAAGTCTTCCGGCTTGAGCACCTCGCGGCGCACCGCCTCCTCGTAGGAGTAGCGGGTCAGCTCGCGCAGGCCGAAGTCGCGCTCCCCCGCCGCCGGCAGCGCCATGATGCTGTTGTCGCGGCTCACCAGCATGGCGTAGCCCTGCCACGGCACCTTGAGGTTGCTGATGGCGCCGAGCATCTGCCCGACCGTGATATCCAGGCCGACCACGCCTTCGAGGAAATCGTCGCGGTACACCGGCGCGATCGCCGACATCATCCAGCCCTGGCCGGCCGGGTCGAGGTAGACGTCGGTCCAGACCACCTTGCGCCCGGGGTTGTGGCCGGCGTCGGCGAGGTAATAGAAGTTGTAGTCGGGTATCACCATGTCATGGGGATACTGCTCGGGCGTCATGAAGAAGGGGTAGATGCGGTTGTAGCTGTCCCAGCTGTTGAAGTAGACCGCCGCCATCAGCGGGTCGCTCTCGCGGATCGAGCGCATCAGCGGATCGAGCTGCGACAGGCGTAGCGCCTTCTCGTGATCCTGGCGCTCCACCGGCGTGCTGTTGGCATAGAAGGAGGCGGAGCGGCCGTCGTCGCTCTGGGTATAGAACACGCCATCCTCGCTGAGGCGATGGCGCGAACGCTCCAGCTCGTCGGGCTGGAAGCTGCGGTCCTGCACGGCGCGGGCGGCGCTGTCGCGGAACAACCGGGCGAGGCCCTCGATGCTCTGCAGGCGCCCGTCGATGATCTTGCCCTCCCGTACCACCGCGCTGCCGAGATCCTCCAGCGCGCTCTGCTGCAGGTAGTCCACCTGGGCATCGCGGATCGCGCTGTTGGTCAGCAGGTAGATGGCGATCAGCACCGACTCCACCAGAATCAGCGGGATCAGCGCGCTTTGCACGAACGCACGCCATATCCACTGGCGCAACGGGTAACGGGGGGAGCGCGGCATTCGGAGGACTCGTTTGAGGGACATCCTGACAATAGCTGGCAATCATAAGCGAAGCCGGCGGACAGCCCAATTGTGCACTGACCGTCGACGCGGAGGCGCCTTTGGCGTACCATCCGCCTCCTAGCTTTACCACTAGAAGCTTTTGGGGCCGATTAGGATTCGACGCCGGTTACAAAACTCTAGGGGCATGCCGAGCTGGTAGCAGACCTCGTAAATCAGCTGCTGCAAACTTATAGTTGCCAACGACGACAACTACGGGGCGGCCCTCGCGGCCTAACCCTTCTGGTGGCTTCGGCCGCCAGCAGTCATAAGGGGATGCCTGTAAACCCGAAATGACTGTCAGATAGAACAGGATCGCCGCCAAGTTCGCTGTAGACGTAACGGCTAAAACTTATACAGCTCGCTCTGAGCACCCTGCCAGTCGGGCCGCAAAGAGCTAACTCAGTAGACTTGGCTAAGCATGTAGTCCCGAAAGCGGCGCACTGGCGGACGGGGGTTCAAATCCCCCCGGCTCCACCAAACGCAAAGCCCCTGAAGATCGCGAGATCTCCAGGGGCTTTTTCTTTGGGCGTCGAAAAGCCACCCTCAGCGGCAGCAAGAAGGTATGGCTACGAAGAAAAGCCCAACTCCTCCACAATCAGCATCCCGCTTGGCGCCCTCACCGCCAGCTTCACCGAATCGCCCCGCACCTCCAGCACCTCGACCTCGATCCCCTGGGTCAGCAACAGTCGCATCACCTGCGTCCCCAGCTTCCCATCGAGGAGGTTGATCGACACCACATCGCCCGTCCGGCAGACACCTTCATGTAGTTGCACGTGATGCACCTCCGATTTTTCCTGAGGTAGAGGACAGCACAGAGGAAGTGCAAGGGCGAGAGCGGGTGAGCGGCTTCGGAGAATTCCCTGGCAGCAAAGAAGGCAGCGCTATGCCCGGGTGCATAGGCGAAAGCGCCTGGCGAAGCCGGTGCTGGCATTCCAGCGAGCCTCTCTCTGGCCCTCTCCTTCACTCCTCCTGTGCCCCCTGCATCTCCAGGAACCGCGAAAAATCTTCGAGGTTGCTACGCGACAGCTGCACCACCGCCTCCATCAGTGCCCCTTCCCGGTACTCACCGAACCAGGGCCCGGGGAAGCCTTCCCGAAACGCAGCGTTATCCAGGATGATCTCGGCGATCACCTGAACCGTATGCAGCCTCGACTCCAACCGCTCGCGCAGTTCGCGAAGGCGACGTTGTTGAGGGGTCAGTGAAAGCAGATCGGGATCGTTCATGGCAGCACCTCTCTAGACATGGCCATATTTCTGCAGCAGCACCTCCAGCGCAGAAAATAACCCATTTTGGGATAAACCTGAAATAGGTTTATTCAAACCACCGGCCCTCGTTCCGGTGATGCCATGAAAACCATCAACTCCCCGCCCTACCAACGCTTGCTCGAACTCCTCATCGCAGCACGCAATGAGTCGGGCATGACCCAACAGCAGCTGTCAGAGAAGCTGCTGCGCCCTCAGTCCTACGTATCCAAATACGAGCGCGGTGAAAGGCGGCTCGATGTGGTCGAGTTCCTGCTGGTCGTGCAGAGCCTCGGTGCGGAGCCTTTCGAGCTCCTGCGGGAGATTCAACCTCTGCTCAAACAGCTCAGTAGGAACTTCAAGATCAATGTCGGAGATGACCAATGACGAGAAGCGTTGAGCAAATATTCGATGAGGTGAGAACCGTACCTGACTGGTTCGAGCGCCCCATTACCTCTGTCCATGACAGAAATGGCTATGGCGATACTCCTCTGCACATCGTCGCTAACTGGGGCGACTGCGAGGCAATAAAGACACTCATCGAGATCGGTGCAGACATCAACGCCAAGGGAGAAGCCGGCTTGACACCACTGCATTGCGCCGTCGAGCAAGAGAGGCCCGAGGCTATCGTGCTGCTCCTGGCCATGGGTGCCGAAATCATCCCCGACTCGGATGGCTATACGCCCATGCAGCTGGCTGAGCTACTGGGGCACAACGAGTTAATCAAGCTCTTCAGAGACCCGGCGAACCAAACAGCAGGCCGGCATGAAGGCCTCGAGTCATCTGGTACTCGATAGCGTCAACAGCAGTTCGCTGATGCTTCTTCGGAGCTCCAGGTCAGAAGAGCACTGCACTGCATCGTAGGCCTGAATTGTAAAGGTCATGGCCAGGGATGCATCACCCTGCTCCAGATGGGCCTCGGCCATTGCCAGGCAGACTGACGATACGTACTCATCCAGCCCTTCAGCCTGCGCCTTGCACAGCGCACGCTTATAGAATCCGATGGCTGTCGTTCGATCTGCGGTGAAGTCGCCCAGGGTTTCCCATTGAAAGGGATGCTCATCCCCGTCTTTCTCACTGAGTTCGCACAGGCTTTCGAGCCGTCGATGAGCCTCCCACTCAGCCCGCCTGTCGCCCGTATGCGATGCATGGATGATATCCAGCACGATCTCGTGAACAGCGTCATGGAGCTTGGGCTTCATACGAAGAACTCTCGACTGAGGAGCGCAGGTGAAAAGCTTGAAATGTCTCCACTCACCTGTCCATGCGCAAATCGGTAAAGAGTCCGACGGCCTGAGCTCACCTGAAGCAAACCAGGCACCAGACAGGTAGGTTGGCGCCGAGCGTAGCGAGGCCCAACGGAACGGTCTCCACCTCTGGACGTTGGGCTTCGCAAGCTCAGCACCAACCTACGATCCACTGCGCACCAAGCGTGCCCCCCAACACAAAAAAGCGGGAGCCCCTAAGGGCTCCCGCTTTCATTCCAGGCCCCGCTTCAGCCCATCACTTGTTGCCGGTCAGCGCCGCGTAGCTGGTCATCAGGTTGCGGTAGTCCGGGATGTGGTTGGAGCACAGGGCGGCCAGGCCTTCCACGTCGTTGCGCCAGTCGCGGTGCAGCTCGCAGGCGACGCCGAACCAGTTCATCAGTTGCGCGCCGGCCTGGCTCATGCGGTTCCACGCCGCGTCGCGGGTGATTTCGTTGAAGGTGCCGGAGGCGTCGGTCACCACGAACACTTCGAAGCCTTCCTCCAGGGCGGAGAGGGCCGGGAAGGCCACGCAGACCTCGGTCACCACGCCGGCGATGATCAGCTGCTTCTTGCCGGTGGCCTTGATCGCCTTGACGAAGTCCTCGTTGTCCCAGGCGTTGATCTGGCCCGGGCGGGCGATGTAGGGCGCGTCCGGGAACAGCGCTTTCAGTTCCGGTACCAGCGGGCCGTTGGGGCCGGTTTCGAAGCTGGTGGTGAGGATGGTCGGCAGCTTGAAGAACTTGGCGAGGTCGGCCAGGGCCAGGACGTTGTTCTTGAACTTGTCCGGCTCGATGTCGCGGACCAGGGACAGCAGGCCGGCCTGGTGGTCGACCAGCAGGACGACGGCGTTGTCTTTATCGAGACGGTTGTAGGTGAAGGGGGTCATGGTGCGTTCCTCGCTTTTCGATAAGGGGTGCCGGTTCGGCGTGGGTGTTCTCTGCTTCGTTGCAGTGGCTGACTGCATGGAGGAAAGATTAAATTTGGCACCATTGATCCGCTAGACTGCGAAAATTGCCTCTAGCGTTCTATTTAAGGAACGAAAAATACCCCCATCAATCCTCGTCACGTCGCCAGGCAAGGACCTAGGCCGGGTTCGGCATACAATTACGTGCCGGAAACGGCGATATCCGCGCCACAAGCTTGCCTGCCGATCACGAATTGAGGCCGCCATGAAAGCCACCTCCGATGAACTCCAGCACTTCGTCAGCGTCGTCGAATGCGGCTCCATCAGCGCGGCGGCCGAGCAGTTGGGCCTCACGCCCTCGGCGGTGAGCCGCACGCTGTCGCGCCTGGAGGAGAAGCTCGCCACCACGCTGCTGAACCGCACCACGCGGCGCATGGAGCTGACCGAGGAAGGCCGCTTTTTCTTCGACAATGCGAAGGAGATCCTCCAGCAGATGGAGGCCCTGGAAGAGCGCCTGGCCCTGCGCCAGCAGAAGCCCGCCGGGCGGCTGCGCATCAACGCCGCCTCGCCCTTCATGCTGCATGCCGTGGTGCCGCATATCGGCGATTTCCGCGCGCTCTATCCGGACATCCAGCTGGAGCTGAACACCAACGACCAGATCATCGACCTGCTGGAGCACCGCACGGACCTCGCCATCCGCATCGGCCCGCTGAGCGATTCGACCCTGCATGCGCGGCCCCTCGGCGCCAGCCGCCTGCACCTGGTGGCGAGCCGCGAGTACCTGGCGCGCCACGGCACCCCAGAGAGCGTGGAAGCGCTCAAGGCCCACAGCCTGCTCGGGTTCACCCAGCCGGAAAGCCTCAACCAGTGGCCGGTGCGCCACGCCTGCGGTACGCAGCTAGCGGTGCAGCCGAACCTGCGCGCCTCCAGCGGCGAGACCCTGCGCCAGCTGGCCCTGGCCGGCCAGGGCATCACCTGCCTGGCCAGTTTCATGACCGACCAGGACCTGGCCGAGGGCCGCCTGGTGGCGGTGCTGGCCGAACACATGAGCGACTACCGCCAGCCGATCCATGCGGTGTACTACCGCAACTCGCAACTGGCCCTGCGCATCCAGTGCTTTCTCGATTTCATCCAGGCGCGCCTGACCGGTTCCCGGGCCTAGCACAAATCCACTCATCCTTGGGACGGGCTTCCCGGGCCCGGAAAGCTGCTGGCAGGGCGTCTGACAGCGCGTTCAGCGACGCAGGGCCGGGCTGCTCTTGAGCATATCCAGCAGGGCATCCACCAGTTGCTCGGCCTGTTCGGCCAGGGGAAAACGCCCCGGCACCAGCAACCAGTGAGCCTGGAGCCCGTCGATATAGGCATGCAGGGTCACCGCGGCGCGGGTGCAATCCAGGCCCTCGGGCAGTTGCCCCTTGGCCACGGCATTGGCCAGGGCACGGGCAATGCGCTGGTCACATTCCTGGCTGAAGCCCTGCATTTTCTGCCGCAGGTCGCCCAGCTCATCGGTGAACTCGCATTTGTGCTGGAGTATTTCGCTGATGCGACGGCTGCGCGGGTCCAGCTCCACGCGCTTGAGCAGCCGCACCAGGAGCTGGCGCATGCGGCCCAGGGGGTCGGGCTCGTCCTCGCTCTCGCTGGCCCGCGCCAGTTCCTCGAGCGGGGTGCGCAGGCGCTCGTGCATGGCCTGGAAGACATCGACCTTGTTCTGGAAGTGCCAGTAGATCGCCCCGCGGGATACCCCCGCCTTGCTGGCGATATCGGCCAGGGAGGTGCGCGACACCCCCTTGTCGTAGAACACGCGCTCGGCGGCATCGAGGATCTGGATGCGGGTCGCTTCGGCTTCTTCTTTGGTTCGTCTGGCCATGCCGGGGCGGACTCTGGGGGGCAGTGGAAGGAGTAAGGAATCGCCTCCCCATCGACACATTATCTGACAGAGAGT
Organism: Pseudomonas sp. Pc102; assembly: GCF_018408275.1. Lineage (NCBI taxonomy): Bacteria > Pseudomonadati > Pseudomonadota > Gammaproteobacteria > Pseudomonadales > Pseudomonadaceae > Pseudomonas > Pseudomonas sp. Pc102. Next base: position 5,753,919 of record NZ_AP021905.1, read on the forward strand.
ACAGAAGAATCGTTTACAAACGTTCACGTACGTAAGTATATTCGTTAGCAGACTAAACAATCCACCCACGCTCCCTGCATGGGTATCGCCCGCCCGGGCAAACGTATCGAACGAGGTCTTTTCAGATGCAGAAGAAGCCAGCCTTCGCAGCTATGGTTTCCGCCGTCGCTCTGGCTACGCTCACACTCGCCGGCTGCAAGGAGGCCTCCGCGCCCCCGCCCGCGCAGACACCTCAGGTGGGCATCGTCACCCTGCAAGCACAGCCCTACACCCTGACCACCGAGCTGCCGGGCCGCACCACCGCGTTCCGCATCGCCGAGGTACGCCCCCAGGTCGACGGCATCATCCAGAAGCGCCTGTTCAAGGAAGGCACCGAGGTGAAGGCCGGCCAGCAGCTGTATCAGATCGACCCGTCCGTCTATCAGGCGACCTTCAAGAGCGCCGAGGCCACCCTCGCCTCCAGCCGCTCCCTGGCCGACCGCTACAAGGACCTGGTGACCGACCAGGCCGTCAGCCGCCAGGCCTACGACGAGGCCCAGGCGTCGCGCCTGTCGGCCGAAGCCGCGCTGGAGAAGGCGCGCATCGACCTGCGCTACACCAAGGTGCTGGCCCCCATTTCCGGGCGCATCGGCCGCTCCTCGGTCACCGAGGGCGCCCTGGTGAACAACGGCCAGGCCGCCGCCATGGCGACCATCCAGCAGCTCGACCCGATCTACGTCGACGTCACCCAGCCGACCAAGGACCTGCTGCGCCTGCGCCGCGACCTGGAGAGCGGCCAGTTGCAGAAGGCCGGCGACAACGCCGCCAAGGTCAAGCTGATGCTCGAGGACGGCAGCGAGTACGCGCACGAAGGCACCCTGGAGTTCTCCGAAGTCTCGGTGGACGAAGGCACCGGCTCGGTGACCCTGCGCGCCGTGTTCCCCAACCCCGACCACGACCTGCTGCCGGGCATGTTCGTCCACGCGCAGCTGAGCTCCGGGGTCAAGCAGCAGGCCATCCTCGCGCCGCAGCAGGGCGTGACCCGCGACCTCAAGGGCCAGGCCACCGCGCTGGTGGTCAACGCCGAGAACAAGGTGGAGCTGCGCCAGCTGGAAGCGGACCGCACCGTCGGCGACCACTGGCTGGTGACCAAGGGCCTCAACCCGGGTGACAAGCTGATCACCGAAGGCCTGCAGTTCGTCCGCCCCGGCGCCGAAGTGAAGACCGCCCCCGCGACCAACGTCGCCGAATCGAAGTCGGTGGACCCCGACCTGGCGAAAAGCCAATAAGGAGCGACCTTCATGTCGAAGTTCTTCATCGACCGGCCGATCTTCGCCTGGGTGATCGCGCTGGTGATCATGCTCGCGGGCGGCCTGGCCATCCTCAAACTCCCGATCAACCAGTACCCGAGCATCGCCGCGCCCGCCGTCGGCATCCAGGTCAGCTATCCCGGCGCCTCGGCGCAGACGGTGCAGGACACCGTGGTGCAGGTGATCGAGCAACAGCTCAACGGCATCGACGGCCTGCGCTACATCTCCTCGGAGAGCAACTCCGACGGCAGCATGACCATCACCGCCACCTTCGAGCAGGGCACCAACCCCGACATCGCCCAGGTGCAGGTGCAGAACAAGCTGCAGCTAGCGACCCCGCTGCTGCCGCAGGAAGTGCAGCAGCAGGGCATCCGCGTCACCAAGGCCGTGAAGAACTTCCTGCTGGTGATCGGCGTGGTGTCGACGGACGGTTCCATGGACAAGAACGACCTGTCCAACTACATCGTCTCCAACATGCAGGACCCGATCTCGCGCACCAAGGGCGTGGGTGACTTCCAGGTGTTCGGCTCGCAGTACGCCATGCGCATCTGGCTCGACCCGGCACGGCTGAACAACTACCAGCTGACCCCGGTCGACGTGAAGAGCGCCATCCAGGCGCAGAACGTGCAGGTCTCCTCCGGCCAGCTCGGCGGCCTGCCCGCCTCCCCCGGCACCCAGCTCAACGCCACCATCATCGGCAAGACCCGCCTGCAGACGCCCGAGCAGTTCGGCGCCATCCTGCTCAAGGTCAACCGCGACGGCTCCCAGGTGCGCCTGCGTGACGTCGCCCGCATCGAGCTCGGCGGCGAGAACTACGCCATCAGCGCCCAGTACAACGGCAAGCCCGCCTCGGGCCTGGCGATCAAGCTGGCCACCGGCGCCAACGCCCTGGACACCGCCAAGGCGATCCGCGAAACCATCGACCAGTTGAAGCCCTTCTTCCCCGCCGGCATGGAAGTGGTCTTCCCCTACGACACCACCCCGGTGGTCTCGGCCTCCATCGAAGGCGTGGTGCACACCCTGGGCGAAGCCATCGTCCTGGTGTTCCTGGTGATGTTCCTGTTCCTGCAGAACTTCCGCGCCACCATCATCCCCACCCTCGCGGTGCCGGTGGTGCTGCTCGGCACCTTCGGCGTGCTGGCGATGTTCGGCTTCACCATCAACACCCTGACCATGTTCGCCATGGTGCTGGCCATCGGCCTGCTGGTGGACGACGCCATCGTCGTGGTGGAGAACGTCGAGCGGGTGATGGCCGAGGAAGGCCTCTCGCCGCTGGAAGCCACGCGCAAGTCCATGGGCCAGATCCAGGGCGCGCTGGTGGGCATCGCCCTGGTGCTCTCGGCGGTGTTCCTGCCGATGGCCTTCTTCGGCGGCTCCACGGGCGTGATCTACCGCCAGTTCTCCATCACCATCGTCTCCGCCATGGCGCTCTCGGTGCTGGTGGCCCTGGTATTCACCCCGGCCCTCTGCGCCACCATGCTCAAGCCCATCGCCAAGGGCCACCACGCGCCCAAGCGTGGTTTCTTCGGCTGGTTCAACCGCACCTTCGACCGCAGCGTGAACGGCTACGAGCGCGGCGTGCGCGCCATCCTCAAGCGCAAGGCGCCGTACATCCTCATGTACCTGGTGATCGTCGCGGCCATGGCCTGGCTGTTCACCCGCATCCCCACTGCCTTCCTCCCCGAGGAAGACCAGGGCGTGCTCTTCGCCCAGGTGCAGACCCCGGCGGGCGCCAGTGCCGAACGCACCCAGGTGGTGGTCGACCAGATGCGCGAGTACCTGCTCGATGCCGAAAAGGACACCGTCAAATCCGTGTTCACCGTCACCGGCTTCAACTTCGCCGGCCGCGGCCAGAGCTCGGGCATGGCCTTCATCATGCTCAAGCCCTGGGAAGAGCGCCCCGGCGCCGAGCACAGCGTGTTCTCCCTGGCCCAGCGTGCCCAGCAGCACTTCTTCAGCTTCCGCGACGCGATGGTGTTCGCCTTCGCCCCGCCGGCGGTGCTGGAGCTGGGTAACGCCACCGGCTTCAACTTCTTCCTCCAGGACCGCGCCGGGGTCGGCCACGAGCAGCTCAACGCCGCCCGTGACAAGTTCCTCGAACTGGCGGCGAAGAACCCGGTGCTGACCCGCGTGCGTGCCAACGGCCTGTACGACGAGCCGCAATACCAGCTGCAGATCGACGACGAGAAGGCCCGTGCCCACGGCGTCTCCCTGGCGGACATCAACAACACCGTGTCCATCGCCTGGGGCGCCAGCTACGTCAACGACTTCATCGACCGTGGCCGGGTGAAGAAGGTCTACCTGCAAGGCGTACCGGAGGCGCGGATGAACCCCGACGACCTCGGCAAGTGGTACGTGCGCAACGACCAGAACGAGATGGTGCCCTTCAGCGCCTTCGCCTCCGGCGAGTGGGTGTACGGTGCGCCGAAACTGGCCCGCTACAACGGCGTGCCGGCCATCGAGATCCTCGGCGAAGCGGCCCCCGGCCACAGCTCCGGCGAGGCCATGGCGGCGGTCGAGGAGATCATCAAGCAACTGCCGGCCGGCGTCGGCTACTCCTGGACCGGCCTGTCCTACGAGGAGCGCCTCTCCGGCGCCCAGGCGCCGGCGCTCTACGCGCTGTCGCTGCTGGTGGTGTTCCTCTGCCTGGCGGCCCTGTACGAGAGCTGGTCGATCCCCTTCTCGGTGATGCTGGTGGTGCCCCTGGGCATCCTCGGTGCGCTGCTGTTCACCAGCATGCGCGGGCTCTCCAACGACGTGTTCTTCCAGGTGGGCCTGCTGACGACCATCGGCCTCTCGGCGAAGAACGCGATCCTCATCGTCGAGTTCGCCAAGGAGCTGCACGAGCAGGGCATGAGCCTGTTCGACGCCGCCATCGAGGCGTGCCGCATGCGCCTGCGCCCGATCATCATGACCTCGCTGGCGTTCATCCTCGGCGTGGTCCCCATGGCCATCTCCAGCGGCGCAGGCTCCGGCAGCCAGCACGCCATCGGCACCGGCGTGATCGGCGGCATGCTCACCGCGACGGTCCTGGCGATCTTCTGGGTCCCGCTGTTCTACGTACTGGTCTGCTCGCTGTTCAAGGACAAGCGCAGCAAAGACGAACTGACCAAGGAGGCCGCCGAATGAGGCAGTCCCTGCTGACCCTCGCCATCGCCAGCGTCCTGCTCGGTGGCTGCTCGCTGATCCCCGACTACCAGCGCCCCGAGGCGCCGGTGGACGGCGCCTGGCCCCAGGGCGAGGCCTACACCGCCAACGGCGCGAACCAGACCGAGGTGGCCGCGCCCGACCTCGGCTGGCGCGAGTTCTTCAAGGACCCGGCGCTGCAACGCCTGGTGGAGACCGCCCTGGCCAACAACCGCGACCTGCGCGTCGCCGCGTTGAACATCGACGCCTACCGCGCGCAGTACCGCATCCAGCGCTCCGAGCTGTTCCCCAGCGTCTCGGCCGACGGCAGCGGTACCCGCCAGCGGCTGCCCGCCGACCTCTCCAGCAGCGGTCGCGCCACCACCAGCGGCCAGTACTCGGCCACGGTGGGCGTCAGCGCCTGGGAGATCGACTTCTTCGGCCGCCTGCGCAGCCTCAATGAGCAGACCCTGGAGCAGTACTTCGCCAGCGAGGAAGCCCGCCGCAGCACGCAGATCAGCCTGGTGGCCAGCGTCGCCAACGCCTACCTGACCCTGCAGGCCGACCAGTCGCTGCTCAAGCTGACCCGCGACACCCTGAAGACCTACCAGGAAAGCCTCGCCCTCACCCAGCGCAGCTTCGACGTCGGCGTCGCCGATGCCCTGGCGCTGAGCCAGGCGCGCACCGCCGTGGAAAGCGCCCAGGTCACCCTCGCGCAGTACAGCCGCCTGGTGGCCCAGGACCGCAACGCCCTGGCCCTGCTGCTGGGCAATGGCGTCCCCGGCGACCTGCCGCAAGGCGAGGTACTGGGCGATGACCAACTCGCCGAAGTGCCCGCCGGCCTGCCGTCCGAACTGCTGCAGCGCCGCCCGGACGTGCTCCAGGCCGAGCACCAGCTCAAGGCCGCCAACGCCAGCATCGGCGCCGCCCGCGCCGCGTTCTTCCCCAGCATCAGCCTCACCGCCAATGCCGGAACCAAGAGCGCCGAGCTCTCCGGCCTGTTCGACGGGGGTTCCGGCAGCTGGCTGTTCCAGCCGCAGATCAACCTGCCGATCTTCACTGCCGGCCGCCTCAAGGCCAACCTCGACTACGCCGAGGTGCAGAAGGACATCCAGGTGGCGCAGTACGAAAAAGCCATCCAGACCGCCTTCCAGGAAGTCGCCGACGGCCTCGCCGCCCGCACCACCTTCGAGGAGCAGCTCACCGCCCAGCGCAACCTGGTACGCACCTCCGAGGACTACTACCGCCTGGCCGAGCGCCGCTACCGCACCGGCGTGGACAGCTACCTGACCCTGCTCGATGCCCAGCGCCAGCTGTTCAGCGCACGCCAGCAACTGATCAGCGACCGCCTCAACCAGCTCACCAGCGAGGTCAACCTGTACAAGGCCCTCGGCGGCGGCTGGAACGAGCGCACCACCAGCGCCCAGGCGGCACCGACCACCCCGCAATCCTGATTCGCGTGTCCAGGCCCATGGATTGGGCCACCCTTGCTGCGCGAGGCCCCCATCGGACTTGATGGGGGCTTTTTTATTGCGCGCGCAAAACATGCGCGCACGCGCGCCTCCCACCCGCCCCAAGTTGATGCAGCACTGTTCGATCGGTCAGGTAAGCGCGCCCATAACCGTGCACGGGCACGCCTCCCGCAAGTCGGAAAAACCCGTTGGTCACGAAACAACCGCTTGAAACATCGGGGTTTATCCAGATAATCCCGCGCCCGGGGAAGGCGTCGGAGAAAACTGGCTCCTTTCTTGCTCTGGCAGCCAAGCCTGACCAATCAGACAACTTCTACGCAGATAGAAAGATAACCAAGCACCAGGAGCCCAACCCGAATGAACCGTACCCTCTCCGCTCTCGCGCTCGCCGGTGGCCTGCTGGCCTGCGGCCAAGCCCTGGCCGACGGCCCGCTGCTGTGGCAGAACAACAGCCTCACCTACCTGTACGGCAAGGATTTCAAGGTCAACCCGGAAATCCAGCAGACCTTCACCTTCGAGCACGCCAGCGGCTGGACCTGGGGCGACCTGTTCATCTTCGCCGACCAGATCAACTACAACGGCAAGGCCGACGCCAACGCCGGCAACAACACCTACTACGGTGAAATCTCCCCGCGCCTGTCCTTCGGCAAGCTGTTCGACCAGAAGATCGCCTTCGGCCCGGTGACCGACGTGCTGCTGGCCGCCACCTACGAGCGTGGCGAGAACCGCACCCAGAATTACCTGCTCGGCCCGGGCTTCGACCTGGCCATCCCCGGCTTCGACTACTTCCAGCTGAACTTCTACTACCGCAAGCCCGACGGCATCACCAACAACCCCGCCGGCCAGTGGCAGGTCACCCCGGTGTGGTCCTACACCATCCCCGTGGGCAGCTCGGACATCCTCATCGACGGCTTCATGGACTGGGTGTGGAACAACAAGGACGCCACCAGCAGCCGCCCGAACGACCTCCACGCCAACCTGCACTTCAACCCGCAGATCAAGTACGACCTGGGCAAGGCCCTGGACCTGGGCGCCAAGCAGCTCTACGTCGGTGTCGAGTACGACTACTGGAGCAACAAGTACGCCATCGACGACAACAGCTTCCTCGGTGACGAGATCCTCGGCGGAACCGACCAGAACACCGCCAGCCTGCTGGTCAAAGTGCACTTCTGATCGCCCCCCGCCCCGTCGCCTTCCGGGCGGCGGGGAACCTCGCGCGCCGGGCTCGTGCCGGCGCCGGGTTCGGTGATATGTTTGCCCGGCTTCAGTCCGTGCAGCCCGAGGGATCGATGAGCAGCAACCGCAAGATCGGCATCCGCATCAAGAACACCGAAAAGATCCTCCTGGCCGCCGAGAAGGTCTTCGCCGAGCGGGGCTTCGCCGCCACCTCCATGCAGGACATCGCCCAGGAAGTCGGCCTCCCCAAATCCAACCTGCACTACTACTTCGCGACCAAGGAAGACCTCTACCGGGCCGTGCTGCAGAGCCTGCTGGAAGAGTGGGAGCAGGACGGCACCTGCTTCGAGATGTTCGACGACCCCAGCGTCGCGCTGACCAGCTACATCCGCGCCAAGATGAACCGCTCGCGCACCCGCCCCCACGGCTCCAAGGTCTGGGCAGCGGAGATCATCCACGGCGCCCCCCAGCTCAAGGAAGCCCTCGACGGCCCGCTCTACGAATGGGCCAAGCTGAAGGAAGAAAAGATCCGCCAGTGGGTCGAGAGCAAGCGCATCCTCCCGGTCGAGCCCTCCAGCCTCCTCTACATGATCTGGGCCTCGACCCAGCACTACGCCGACTTCAGCCACCAGGTGACGGTGCTCAACAACCACCAGCCGCTGAACGACCAGCAGTTCGAACGCGCCGTGCAGACCGTCACCGCCGTCATCCTGCGCGGCATTGGCCTGGCGACTTAGAAGCAGCGGCAAGCTTCAAGTTGCAAGCGGCAAGAAAGGGTCCTGAGTGGCTGGGCGTGGGTGCCCAGCCTATGCAGGTGAGGGGCTTGGATAGCGGGAAGCCGGAAGCGTGAAGCTGGAAGAAGAGCCCAAGCACCACATCGATAGGTTTCGCTCCCCCCAGGATGCCGCAGCAGCCACAACCCCGCGTAGGGTGTGCCGCGCGCACCGAGAACGCCCAGCGCACCCAAAATCCACAGTGAGCCACCAAGGGCTGCGCAGCGAAGAGCGGTGGGCTGAAGCCCACCCTACGAATTACGAATCCTCAGGTCACCGACGCGCAGGGTGGATGGCGCTTCTCGCGTCCATCTTCGATACCGTGGCCAGCTCCACGATTGGGGCGATGACGCACACCCGCCCCGCCCAACCGATGATCAGCTCAAGTCACAGCCACTTGGCGTCGCCCAGGTGCTGGTCGGCTTCTGCGCCTTGACGCTGGCCGGCACGCTGATGCCCACGGCGCTGGTGCCGATCAGGCTTTCCAGCTCGGAGATGCTCTTGATGTAGCTGTTCAGGCTGCCCAGGCCGGCCTGGTTGGGGATGTACCAGCTGATGGCCTTGGTCTGCCCGGTCGCCGTATCGGTGGTGACGATGGTCTTCCAGAAATAGTCCGGCGTGCGGATGCCGTGGGACGAGAGGAAGTAGTCGTTGGAGGTGTCGTTGTAGACCACCCCGCCGTAGACGTAGACGGTGGCCAGGTCGCGGTAGCACTCGGCGACGTTCTCGGCGGCCACCCAGATGCCCTGATTGAAGCTGGCCACCTGCGGCACGATGTTGCTCATGTAGTTGGCGCGCTTGATGTAGGTGGCGTTGTAGTCCATGTGGTTGGAGGTCACCAGGTGGCCACGGTCCCAGCCCGACACCACGCTGGCATAGGACGAGGTGGTGGTCTGCCCGCCGCAGCCGCTGGGCAGGTCCGGGTCCAGGTAGAAGGAAGACGGCCGCGCCGCCGAACCGGTGTCGGTGGTCAGCACGTACTCGTAGCGCACGGCGGTGTGGTTGTCGCAATCGTAGATCAGGTTGTAGCCGCCCTTGCTCAGGGTGACGGTGGCGGCGAAGGCCGAGGTGAAGGGAACGCAGCAAAGCGACAGCAGGAGGGCGATACGTTTCATTGCTTTTTCTTCCTTGCAGGTGCGGGCCTCCCACGGCGGGAAGCGCTCGGGTGGAAAAAACGAAACCAGGCGATGTCTGTTGCGGTTGATCTACTGCTGGGCGCCCAGGGCGGGCGCACCGTGCGATGGGCTGCACGGTGGTGGACTGCGACCCGGCGGCACAGGGGCGCGCCGCCGGGCCGGGCAGCCACCGGAGCGGACGATAACCTGTCGTCAATGACAGGTTTGTGAAACCTAGAGCATGGAAGAGGAAACCGGCAAGCGCGTCCCTGCTTCCATCAAGCCATTGAATATCAATGACATTTAATTTTTCTCACCAAATTGGTGAGCGCCGAACCAAATTGACGCAAAGGTCAACTTGATCAAACAAACAGGGAGTGGGCCTTGCCTGTCAGGCACTTGGCTGCGCGAAAAACGGGTGGCTTGGGGAAGGCGACAGCGGCGCTGCACCAGTTCGGAACCTGCGCGATCGGTCAAAAACCACGACTGGATCACAGAGCCGGGACGCGAGGGGATGGGGAAGGAGACGGGCCCTCCAGTACGGAGGGCCCGGTGGATCAGTTGCCGGTGGGCGCCATCATGGCGTCGGCGCTTTCACCGCGCGGGCGGCTCAGTTGCGGCAGCAGGGAGCCCAGCAGCATGCCCAGCAAGCTGAACAGCAGGCCCGCCAGCTGCGGCGGCCAAAAGTCGGTTTCCTGGTAGTTCATCTCCAGGAAGACCCAGGACGCCAGGCCGAAACCTATGGCGACCAGCGCGCCCTGCGTGGTGGCGCGCTTCCAGAACAGGCCGGCGAACAGCGGCACCACGGCGGCGACCAGGGTCACCTTGTAGGCGTTGCCGACCATCTCGTAGATGCTCGCGTCCGAGTAGAGGGCGAATAGCGAGGTGGCCACCGTCATGCCCAGCACGCTCAGGCGCATGGCGAGGAGGAACTGGCGATCGTTCATGTCCGGCAGGAAGCGCTTGAGCACGTTCTCGGTGAAGGTCACCGAAGGCGCCAGCAGGGTGCCGGAAGCGGTGGACATGATGGCCGAGAGCAGCGCGCCGAAGAACATCACCTGGGCGAACAGCGGGGTGCGCTCCATGATCAGGTGCGGGAGGATCATCTGCGCGTCCTCCGCCAGCCACTTCTGCACCATCGCCGGGTCGATCATCGAGGCCGCGTAGGTGAGGAAGATCGGCAGCATGCAGAAGCCCAGGTAGAAGCAGGCCCCCGCCATGGAGGCACGCGCGGCGATGTTCTCGGTCTTCGCCGACATCACCCGGGCATACACGTCCTGCTGGGGGATGGAGCCGAACATCATGGTCACCGCCGCGCCGAGGAAGGCGACGATGTCGCGGGGCTCGAAGCCGTGCATGAAGGCGAACTTGCCCTCGCTGGCGGCGTGGCTGATCACCACCTGCGGGCCGCCGGCCATGTCGCCGATCAGCCAGGTCAGGTACAGCAGGCCGGCGACGATGATGATCATCTGCATGAAGTCGGTCAGCGCCACCGACCACATGCCGCCGAACAGGGTGTACAGCAGCACGATGCCGGTGCCGATGAGCATGCCTTCGGTGGTGGTGATGGAGCCGTCGGAGAGCACGTTGAACACCACGCCCAGCGCGGTGAGCTGCGCCGCCACCCAGCCCAGGTAGGAACCGATGATCACCAGGCTGGTGATCAGCTCCACGTTGGGCCCGAAGCGCTTCTTGAAGAAGTCACCGATGGTCAGCAGGTTCATGCGGTACAGCGGGCGGGCGAACACCAGGCCCACCAGCATCAGGCAGCCGAAGGAGCCGAACGGATCCTCGATGATCCCGGCGAAGCCTTCCTCGATGAAGGTGGCGGGAATGCCCAGCACCGCCTCGGAGCCGAACCAGGTGGCGAACACCATGGCCGCGACCAGGGGGAAGGACATGCTGCGGCCGCCTGCCGCGAAATCCTTGGAGTTCTTGACGCGAGTGGAAGCGTAGAAGCCGACACCGACGGTGATCAGCAGGTAGACCGCAACAAACCAGATCAGCATTTGTGAGTTCCAGTGGCTCGCCCGTCGTCTGGCTTGCCGGACCTGGGTCCTGGCAAGGGCGCCGCGACTGACAGAATTTTTGTTTTAGGCGCGTCACAACCGGGCGGGATCGACCGTCATGGCTAAAAGGGGCCCTGTACGGCTACCGCGACAACCTGCCGCAACGGGCGAGCAGTCTGCCAAAGCCGTCAAATATGTCAAACAGTTACAAGGCAAATGATGACAAAAAACGACAGACGCACCATGAAATTGTCGGACAAGCCGTTGATCTACTGATCAATTCTTCACCAGCGCTCACTGGCCAGTTCCTTATTTTTTACAGGAGGCGTTGCAAAAGCAGAACAGCAGCCAGCCTGCAAAAGCTCTGCTAGCCTCCTCCCGTCCCCCATGGAGCCGCTTCATGCACGCCCTCAGCCCTGAGCAGACCCGCGCCTACCTGGCCCACATCGACCAGCCAGCCCCCACCCTCAGCGACCGCAGCGCCCTCGACCGACTGATCAAGGCCCACCTCGACCGGGTCGCCTTCGAAAACGTCGACGTGCTGCTGGGCCGCGCCATCCACATCGACACGGACGCCGTGTTCGCCAAGGTGGTCGGGCGCAATCGCGGTGGCTACTGCTTCGAGATCAACGGCCTGTTCGGGCGCCTGCTATTGGCCCTGGGCTTTCGCGTCACCCCGCTGGCCGCGCGGGTGCGCTGGGGGCTGGCGGCGGACGCGCCGCTGACCATCACCTCCCACCTGCTGCTGCGGGTGGATTTCGCCGACGAGGCGGTGATCGCCGATGTCGGCTTCGGCTCCGCCAACCCCACCCGCGCCCTGCCCCTGCGAGGCGGCGACGGGCCGGGCGAGTGGCCCTTCCGCCTGCTGGCGCCGGACGCCACGCACGATGACCATCGCCTGGAGACCTTCCTCAACGACGCCTGGGTGCCGGTCTACCACTTCGACCTGCAGCCCCAGCACTGGGTCGATTACGTGCCGCGCAACTGGTACACCTCCACCCACCCGGACAGCATCTTCCGCCAGATGCTGGTGGCCGCGCGCACCGAAGGCGCCGAACGCCTGACCCTGCGCAACGGCACCTTCAACCGCCGGGGGGCCGACGGCCAGGTGACCCAGCGCCTGCTGACGGATGCGGATGAAATCATCGCCGTGCTGCGCGAGCACTTCCTGCTCGGCATCACCGAGGACGAAGCGCCGCGCCTGCGTGAGCGCCTGGAAGGCCTGCTGCGCGGCTGACGACGCGGCGCGCCTACCCTGGCAGGTGCGGCGCATCGCCCTCCTCGGCCTTCTTCTCGCCCGGGTTCTTGCCCTCGCGCGAATGGTGCTCGATCACCGCGTTGAGCTCGGCGCCGAGCAGCAACACGGCGGCGGAGATGTACAGGTACAGCAGCAGGATGATGATCGCGCCGATGCTGCCGTACATGGCGTTGTAGTTGGCGAAGTTCTTCGCGTAGTAACTGAAGCCCAGGGACGCCACCAGCCACACCAGCACCGCCAGCACCGAGCCGGGGGTGATGAAGCGGAACTCCTGCTCCACGTCCGGCAACAGGTAGTAGACGGCGGCGACCACCATCATCAGCAGCAGCACCGCCGCCGGGATGCGCAGCCAGTTCCACAGCACCACCACCGCGTCCTCGATGCCCAGCTGGCCTGCCAGCCAGTTCATCACCTGCGGGCCAGTGACCATCAGCCCCGCCGCCGCCAGCAGGAAGGCCGCGACGCCCACCGTATAGAGCACCGAGAGCGGGATGCGCTTCCAGGTCGGCCTGCCCTCCTGCACGTCATAGGCGCGGTTCATCGCGTCCATGCTCGAACGGATCGCCGAGGACGACGACCACAGCGCCACCACCGCGCCGATGGAGAACAGCCCCGGTTTCTGCGTCTGCAACTGCTCGATCGCCGGCAGCACCAGATCCATCGCCGCGCTCGGCAGCACCAGCGTCGCCTGGGCCTGCAGCCAGTCGAAGAACTCCGGCAGCTCGAGGAAGCCGATCACGGCGATCAGCAGCAGTAGGAAGGGGAACAGCGAAAAGAACATCTGGAAGGCCAGCGCCGAGGCATAGGTCGGCAACTCGTCCTCGATGAATTCGGTCACGGTGCGCACCACGATGGTCCGCCACCCCACATCCCGCAGCCCCAGAGAACCGATCATGTGCCTGCTCGCTCGCTTTCATGCCCATACACAGGCAATGGACGGCATCGCGTCGGTTGAGTTCAGGCTATGCACCGCCACGGCCGTTCCGACGGACGGCAGCGCCCCTCGCGATAGACGCCGCCGCTGCGCTTGGCGGCGGGAAATGCGGGGCGAAACGGCCCCTCGCGCGGCTCGCCGCAGGGCTACTTTCGTCGGAGAGGGCGGAATGAACGGCCCTGTTGCCTGTCTCTAGCGATGCACCACCCGTACAGATCGGAAGCACGACATGAAGCCACTCATCCTCTCCATCCTGCGCCTCGGCGGCCTGCTCATCGTCCTCGGCCTGTCCGGCTGCAGCACGCTCGCGCCACGCGACCCGGTGCGGATCGACCTGGTGGGAATGGAGCCGGTGCCCGGCCAGGGCCTGGAAATGCGCTTCATGGTCAAGCTGCGGGTGCAGAACCCCAACGATACCGCCATCCGCTACAACGGAATCGCCCTCGACCTGGACATAAACGACCAGCCCCTGGCCAGCGGCGTCAGCGACCAGGCCGGCGAAATCCCGCGCTTCAGCGAAGCACTGGTCAGCGTCCCCGTGACCATCTCCGCCTTCTCCGCCATGCGCCAGGCCTGGGGCCTGGCCAACAGCCACAGCACCGGCCGCCAGCCCGGCGTCCCCTATACCGTGCGCGGCAAGCTCGGCGGAGGCTTCTGGAACACCGTGCGCTTCAACGAGGCCGGCCTGCTCAACCTGCCGGAGCCGGCGACGGTGTATTGATCACCGCCCATCGCGAATGAATTCGCTCCCACATGCTCCCCGCCTCCCATGCCGGCTGCTAGCAGCACGCTTTAGGGGCGCACTCATTCGCCCAAGCAAACCGCTAACGCCGTAGCCCAAGCTTCAGCCCCGGGAGCAACGCATGCACGACTCCGGGATTCCGAACGCGGCTCGGACTCACCCTGTTGGGCTTCGTACCTCAGCCCAACCTACGGCCGCGGTAATGGGCATGGCATCGCCTGCGGTGCCTACTCCCCCACCACCAGCGCCACCAGCCACGAGGTCGCCTCGATCACGTCCACCTCGTCGGTGTCGATCTCGCAATCGGCGTCGGTGGGCGCTTCATAGGGGCTGTCGAGGCCGGTGAAATTCCGGATGCGCCCCTGCAGCGCCGCCTCGTAGAGGCCCTTGGGATCGCGACGGGCGCAGGTTTCGAAGCTCGTGCTGACGTAGACGCTGTGGAACTCGTCGGCGCCGAACAGCGCCCGCGCCGCCTCGCGATCGGCGCGGAAGGGCGAGATGGCGGCGACGATCACCACCAGCCCCGCGTCCACCATCAGGCGCGCCACCTCGGCGATGCGCCGGATGTTCTCGCGGCGTGACGCATCGTCCATGCCCAGGTCGCGACAAAGGCCCTTGCGCACGTTGTCGCCATCGAGCACGAAGGTGTGCACGTTGCGCGCGTTCAGCTCCATTTCCAGGGCGTTGGCCAGGGTCGACTTGCCGGCACCGGAGAGCCCGGTCAGCCAGATGCAGCAGGGGCGCTGGTGCTTGATCGCCGCCCGCGCCGCGCGCGTCAGGGCCTGGCCAGGAGCAGGGGCCTCGGGCGACGAGGCAGTGGGATTGTGCTTTTGCATAGCCGAGCAACTCGCAGTCACGTGGGTAGGCCCGGCGCACGCTCTCCCGCGTGCATACCGAGCGGATGTCTTTCACCGGCAACGCCTCGCGCCACGGCGAGGGGGCAGAGCCGCTGGCAGCCTAGCAGCTCGCGGGGCGCCGTAAAATCGCGCGCCGGGGGTTCACGATGGCCGCATCAGCGCGTCGGGAAACAGGTCCGCGGCAGGTCGGAGCCGCCCCCCCCTGGGAACGGCCCCCCTCGCGAAAGACGGGCGGCAGTCGACCGGAAGCAGCAGGCTAGCAAGGCGGCCGCCACCGACTATCCAATCCTGGTCAAGACGGTTAGCGGCCCGATACACAGGCCACTCTTGCGCAAGCCCGGCAAAGCGAGGGAAAACCCTATACAATCTGCGGTCTTTTTCTTCACCCGATTGCGAGATACGCCGTGAGCACCCTGCCTCCCTGCCCCCAATGCAACTCCGAATACACCTATGAAGACGGCCAGAACCTGGTCTGCCCGGAGTGCGCCCACGAATGGTCCGCCAACGCCGCCGAAGCCCCGGCCGATGAAGGCAAGGTGATCAAGGACTCCGTCGGCAACGTGCTCCAGGACGGCGACACCATCACCGTGATCAAGGACCTCAAGGTCAAGGGCTCGTCCCTGGTGGTGAAGGTCGGCACCAAGGTCAAGGGCATCCGCCTGGTGGACGGCGACCACGACATCGACTGCAAGATCGACGGCATCGGCGCGATGAAGCTGAAGTCGGAATTCGTGCGCAAGGTCTGAGCCTTCCGCAGACGAGAAAGCCCGGCACATGCCGGGCTTTTTCATTTCCCCCGCTGCTTGCTGCTCCTTGAATATGCCTGGCGGAAGTCAGCCTCATGAGGCAAATCATCAAGCCCGTGACTCATCACCGCGTCTGAGTGACGTGCTCTTCCACTCCAATGATCTCGTACCACGGACTACGCAAGTATCTGTGCGCTCCTCGGAAGCTTCAGGAGCCTTCCCGGGGCTAGCGCCTATTTCAGGCCAGCGGTCTCCCGCCTACCGTCTCGTGCTCGCATGCACCGCCACCTTGCACCCCCGTCTGGTGCCGATGGCCGCATTCCCCACACGGGCCATCAAGGAGAGACCCCATGAGACCGGCCAACGCCAGGCACCCCGATATCGTGGTGCCCATTGCCCTGCACCGCACCCATGAGGCGTTCTGCTGCGCGCCCTGGTTCGTGCTCGATACCGAGTACCGGCCCTGGCCGGCCAGCTATAGGCCGCTGATCAATGGCCAGGAGGCTTTTGGTGCGGTGCACAAGGCCATCGCCGAAGCCCAGCGCTCGGTCGACATCATCTGCTGGGGGTTCCAGCCTTCGATGCACTTCATCCGCGATGGCAGTGATGATCGCTGCATCGGTGAACTGCTCAAAGAAAAGGCTCGGCAGGGTGTACAGGTGCGCATCCTGGGGTGGGAGATGCCACTCAATGCGGCCGGGATGGCCGGAGAGGCCAACCTGCCCGGCAAGGGCGGCATCGCCGATCGGGCAGGGCAGACCACCAGCGACGAGCAATACGCCTACGACCGCCAATGGTTCAAGCAGTACGCGGTCGACGATGACAAGGCCGCCGGGTTGGTGGATGCCCATGTCCCGCTGTTCGTCAGCCGTGGTTTCAGCTTGTCCGAACGTGCGGAAATTGCTTACCAGCTCAAGCTCAATCGACTTGACCCTGATCTGTCCAGGCGCTCCATCTTCGCCATGCGCAGCTCGGCGACCCACCACCAGAAATCCGTACTGGTCGACTTCGAGCTGCCGGAGCGGGCCATCGGCTTCGTCATGGGCCACAACATGCTCGACGAGTACTGGGACACCGACCACCACTCAGCCCTCGGGCGGCCCGACCCCAAGCAACCCGACGCGAAGGCCCATGCTCCTAACCGCGGCCCTCGTGGTGCCTTGCCGCGCCAGGACATCTCCTGCCAGATCACCGGCCGTATCCTCAGGGACCTGCACCACAACTTCGCCACCGCCTGGGCCAAGGAAACCGGTGAAGACCTGCAACGTTCACGCAACGTGGACGCGGTCGCCGTGCAGCTCAAACCGCGTCCGGAATGCGGGACTCAACTGATGGCCCAGTTGCTGCGCACCCAGGCCCAAAGTGGGGTGCGCGATATCGAGGCGGGTTATCTGAAGGCGGTCAACAACGCCACCCAGTTCATCTACATCGAGAACCAGTACTTTCGCTGGCCGCCCCTGGCCGAAGCCATCACGCAGGCCGCGCAGGACCAGACCCGCGAAGGCCGCGACCCAGGCCTGCATGGCGCATTGCATCTGTTCGTGGTCACCAATGTCACGGACGACGGCATCGGCAAGGGCACCGTCAACACCCAGCGCATGCTGGAAAGCCTGGGGCGGGCCGACACCATTCCCGAGGTCACCAAGGAGCTGCGTATCAAGCAAGCCAAGCGAGACATGCCGCCCATGCCTCGCCCCGATGGCGCCAATGACTGGCATGGCAAACAGGAGGTGGCCCGATGGCAGGGGGAGCTGGATCGACAGATCGCCGAAATAAAAGACGAGGACCTTATCCCCGAGACACGCCCCGGCCTGAAAGTCCACGTCTGCTCCCTGGTGGCCCCCGACTCACCGGCCGGCAAGCCCTGGGTGCCGGTGTACATCCACTCCAAGCTGATGATCGTCAACGACGTACTCACCACCCACGGCTCGGCCAACATCAACACCCGCAGCATGCAGGTGGACAGCGAGCTCAACATCCTCCACGAGTGGCACGAGGTAACCCAGGCCATGCGCCGCCGGCTCTGGAGCCTGCATACCGCTGGGCAGGGGGCACAGGACAATCCGAAGGATGCTTTTAAGGCATGGGAAGAACTCATCAAGAAGAACAAGGATCGACAATCGAGCAAGTTGACTCCCGATACGCCTCTCGTGGAGTTCCTCTACGACAAGACCACCCTGAGCAACCTCGACTGATGCGCAGCCTACTCCTGCTGATGGCCCTGCTGCTGGCCGCCTGCAATGGCCATGGACTCAAACTGAAAAAGGATACCGCCGTGGACCCGCTCCCCCAGATCCGCGCCAACCTGGCCTTCACCTGCCGTCACGAACGCATCCCCGAGGCCTCGGCCGACAGCGACCTGCTGTTCAAGTACGCGCGTTGGCTACAGAAGAACAACCAGCTCAAGCAGGACCCAGCGGTGGACGCCGAAGTCGAACGCCTCTACCGCATCGCCGCCGAACACCAGCACTACAAGGCCAGCATCAACTTGGTCAACGGCGCCTTTCGGGGCCACTTCAAGGTGCGCGGCGCGGAACGTTTGCGGTTGAGCCAGGAAATGATGGAAGCCGGTGTCGCCACGGGCTACTACTTCGTTGGCCTGTTCCTGCAGCGTGGCTCTGCCGGCCTGAGGGAGGACCCGGAATTGGCCCTGCGCTATTACCGCAAGGCCGCCGACGAAGGCAGTGCCCTGGCCCAGGCCCTGGTGGCGGACAAGTTGGCCCCTATCGACATCGCCCCGGATATCGCCCGGCAGATGCGTCGCTGTGCGGCAGAACAAGGGCATGGCGATGCGGCCTCGGATCTCGGTGTCAATCTGGCTGGAGTTGGCCGCTATCGGGAAGCGCTGGAAGCCTTTCAACTAGGCGTTGCAGCAGGCGATGAAGCATCGGCAGGCTTTCTGGAGGAAGGCTTTCGTGGCCCCCCGCCAACGAACTCTCTCCACTACCTGGGCCAGGGTAAAGACCTCGAACGCGCCGAACGCTACAAGGCAATCTGGAGCATCCTTGCGGACTACTCCTACGCCTCCCCCAAGGTCCCCGAGATCAATGAAATCCTGCCATTACCCCCTGCTGAGCTGCCGCCCTGGGACGGCAAGCTCCAGTGGCTGGAGGAGCGCAAGGCCAATATCCCGCCGCCCAAGCCCAGCGAGGCGCTGATCGGCCAACTGGCCAGGGACAAGCACCTCGACCCCGCCACCGGCCGACCAACGCCCGAGTCGCCTCACTTCGTCTACCTGGATTCGTCGCTCATCTGCGTCAGCGGCGAGCCTTGCCCGCGTGCGGGTTACTGGGCAGCGATGGATGTGGACTTCTTCTGGATCACCGTGCAAGGCAAAGCCCGTCAGCGCTTCAAGGAGGGGGAAATCTTGCCCACGCTGACCCTGGAGCAGCGCACACCACGCATATGGCCGCTGCCGGAGAAGGTCACCGTAGGGCCGGAGCGGGTCAGGTGGAAGATGCTCGGTGAAGCCTAGGGCCGAGTTGTGTTTCGCCTGCGTGATCCTCTTGAGGTAACGCAAACGAAAGCCCGGCACATGCCGGGCTTTTTCATGCCTGCAGAAGCCGCCGCCGAGACGCCGGGCTACTCGCCCGGGCTGAAGTGCCCCATGAAGATCACTTCCTTGATCTCGCGCATGTAGGGCTGGAAGCGCGGATCGGCGCCGTTGAAGGCGCGTGCCGCGCTGAGCGCGTTCTCGTGGGACGACCACTCGGCGAGGTCGGCGAACACGTGGCTGCCTTCCACCGAAATGAAGCTGCGAAAGCCCAGGAAGCCGTCGCAGGTCTTCAGGGCCTCGCGCACACCGGCACGGATCTCGGCGATGCGCTCTTCGCGGCCGGGTTTAGTCTTGAACAGCACCAGTTCCAATACCGAAGAATCTTGCATGGCGATCGCCCTTCCGTTGGTTGAGACGGCCCAGCCTATGCCTCCTCTGCTGACAACGTTCTGTCAGTGGCCTGCGCCTCTTGCACCTGCGCCTCGCAACTGCGGTGGCGCATGTAGCTGGCCAGGCTGAGGCCTTCCGGCAGCGGCGGCGCGTCGGCCAGGCGCGCCAGATTGCGGATGCGGTCGACACGAAAATCGCGGTACTCGCCACGCAGCTCGCACCAGGCGCCCACCGTCCACTTGCCCACCCAGTAGAACAGGCCGAGGGGGAAGATCACCCGCTGCGAGGCGCGCTCATCCAGGCTCAGGTAATCGATGCGCACCGCCGCCTGCTCGCCGATGGCGCGACGCAGACTGTCCCAGTGACGCAGCTGTTCCGGAGTGAAGGGGCTGACGAAGGCCCGCACCGGGGCGCTCTGCGGGTCGAGGGCATGCTCCGGCACCGCCGCCTGGATCTTGCTCAGCAGCGAACGCGCGGCATCGGCCATCTCGTCGCCCACGGTGCGTGAGATCAGCTCCACGCCCAGCAGCAGGGCATCCAGCTCGTCGCGGTTGAGCGCCAGCGGCGGCAGCTCGAAATGCTCGTCCAGCGCATAGCCCACACCCGCCTCGCCGTAGATCGGGATGCCGCTCAGGGACAGGTCGTCGACATAGCGATAGATGGTGCGCGTAGACACCCCCAGCCGCTCCGCCAGGCGCTGCGCGGTGATGGGCTGGTGGGTACGGATCAGGTTGACGACCTGGAACAGGCGATCGGCCTTGCGCATGGAAGGGAGCCGTATGGTGTGGGAAGTCGGCAGGCATTTGCGCATAGCGCCCGGGGAAAAACCAGCGCCGCCGAGCCGGTCCGCGCCCTGGCACCGTCACCCCGCCCCCTCGCGAACGCGAGGGCCCACTGAACGACCCGCACGGGAACGCCACCCGCCGCGCTCGCAGGAGCCGAGGCTCGGCTGAATCCCGTTTCTTCCACTCACCGCCTGCCCTACTTACCGCCTGGCGCAACCCAGCTTGCCACCGCGGTGATGTTGTCCCGCACGCCCCCCTCCTATCCTCGCCAGACCCGCCGTCAGGGCGGACCCGAGCCTAGAAAAACAACAAAGGAGCAGCACCATGGCGATCGACTACGTGACGATGTTGATTTACGTGCTGGTGATGGCGGGCCTCGGCTGGTGGGGCATGCGCAAGGCCAGGACCCGTGATGATTTTCTCCTGGCCGGGCGACGCCTCGGGCCAGTCCTCTACCTCGGCACGCTCTCGGCGGTGATGCTGGGCGGGGCTTCCACCATCGGCTCGGTGCGCCTGGGCTACCAGTACGGGATATCCGGTCTCTGGCTGGTCTTCATGCTGGGGCTGGGCATCATCGTACTCAGCCTGGTGTTCTCGCGGCAGATAGCCCAGTTGAGGGTCTTCACCGTCACCCAGATCCTCGAACAGCGTTACCAGGCCTCTTCGCGCCTGATCGGCGGCGTCGTCATGGTGGCCTACGACCTGATGGTGGCCGTAACCGCCACCATCGCCATCGGCTCGGTCACCGAGGTGGTATTCGATATCCCGCGCATTCCCGCCATCCTCTGCGGCGGCGGACTGGTGATCTTCTACTCCGTGATCGGCGGCATGTGGTCGCTGACGCTCACCGACATCATCCAGTTCGTGATCATGACGCTGGGCATCTTCTTCGTGCTGCTGCCCATCAGCGTGGGCAAGGCCGGTGGCCTGGCGGCGATGCAGGCCAACCTGCCGGCGGGCTTCTTCGAGCTGGGCAACATCGGCCTGGACACCATCGCCGCCTACTTCCTGCTCTACTTCTTCGGCGCGCTGATCGGCCAGGACATCTGGCAGCGCCTGTTCACCGCCCGCAGCGAGGGCGTGGTCCGCTACGCCGGCCTCGGCGCTGGCTTCTACTGCATGCTCTATGGCGGCGCCTGCGCGCTCATCGGTGCCGCCACCCGGCTGCTGCTGCCGGACCTGTCGGTGGCCGAGAACGCCTTCGCCGAGATCACCCGCAACGTACTCCCAGCCGGCCTGCGCGGCCTCGTGGTAGCTGCCGCCCTGGCCGCCATCATGTCCACCGCCAGCGCCTGCCTCCTGGCCGCAGCGACCGTACTCAAGGAAGACATCTACAGCCGTTTTCTCAGTCGTGACGGCGAAGACCACCTGGCCAGCAGCCGGTGGATAACCTTCACCCTCGGCGCGGCGATGCTGGCCATGGCCTGCCTGGTCAACGACGTCATCGCCGGCCTCTCCATCGCCTACAACCTGCTGGTGGGCGGCCTGCTCGTACCAATCATGGGCGCCCTGATGTGGCGCCGCGCGTCCGCCGAGGGCGCCATGGCCTGCATGGTCACCGGCAGCCTCACCGTCATCGCCTTCATGGTCCGTGACGGCATCCTGGCCAACACCCCCATCTACTTCGGCCTCCTCGTCAGCCTGCTGACCTTCGTGGTCACCAGCCTGCTGACCCAACCCGCTCCTGATCTGCGCACCGCGACCGATTGAAGACCATCCAGGGCGCCCATGAAGCGCCCACTACCCGCGAGATAGAACCCATGACCCATGACTTCCCACAGCCGCTAGATGCTGCGCTCATACCACGCTTCGCCGGCATCCCGAGCTTCATGCGCCTGCCGATCTTCAACGACCCAGCCGACCTGCAACTCGCCCTGGTGGGCGTCCCCTGGGACGGCGGCACCACCAACCGCGCCGGCGCCCGTCACGGCCCGCGCGAAGTGCGCAATATGTCCAGCCTGATGCGCAAGGTGCACCACGTCAGCCACATCGCACCCTATGACCTGGTGCGCATCGGTGACCTCGGCGATAGCCCCGTCAACCCCATCGACCTGCTCGATTCGCTCAAGCGCATCGAGGGCTTCTTCCGTGAAATCCACCAGGCGGGGACCGTGCCCCTGTCGGTAGGCGGAGACCACCTGGTAACCCTGCCCATATTCCGCGCCCTGGCCCGCCATCGCCCCATCGGCATGATCCACTTCGACGCGCACTCCGACACCAACGACCGCTACTTCGGTGACAACCCCTACACCCATGGCACCCCCTTCCGCCGCGCCGTGGAGGAGGGCCTGCTGGACCCCAAGCGCACCGTGCAGATCGGTATTCGCGGCTCCATCTACTCCGCCGAGGACGAAGCCTTCGCCGAGGAATGCGGCATACGCGTGATCCACATGGAGGAGTTCGCCGAACTCGGCGTCCACGCCACCCTGGCGGAGGCTCGCCGGGTCGTGGGTGACGGACCCACCTACATCAGCTTCGACGTCGACGTTCTCGACCCGGCATTCGCCCCCGGCACCGGAACCCCGGAAATCGGCGGCATGACCACCCTCCAGGCCCAACAGATGATCCGCGGCCTGCGCGGCCTGGACCTGGTCGGCGCGGACGTCGTGGAAGTCTCCCCACCGTTCGACCAGGGCGGAGCGACAGCCCTGGTGGGTGCCACCCTGATGTTCGAATTGATGTGCATCCTCGCCGACGCTATCGCCACCCGCTGACCCCAGCGCCACGAGTTGGTAGGCTCATGCCGGGACCGCGCCACAGACGGCCCCGGCAACCGGCCTGGAGGTGGGCATGCTGGGCAACCTTTCCGATATCGACCTGCGCATGTTGCGGGTCTTCTGCGCCATCGTCGACGCGGGAGGCTTCACCGCAGCCCAGGCCAGCCTCAACACCAGCCTGTCGCGCCTGAGCGTAGTGGTCCACGATCTGGAAGAGCGCCTCGGGTGCTCCCTCTGCCGGCGCGGCAACAGCGGCTTCCAGTTGACCGAAGAAGGCCAGGAACTGTTCGACCTGGCGCAACTGCTGTTCAGCGATATCGAACGCTTCCGCACCCAGGCCAACCGCCTTGGGGGGATGGCCAGGGAAAGCCTGCAGATCGGCACGGTGGACAGCCTCATCAGCTTCGAGCGCGCCCCCCTGCCGCTGGCCATAAGGCTGTTCCGCCAGCGCCTGCCCGAGGTACGCCTGAACCTGCACATGCTGCGCCCCGATGAACTGGAACGCGCGGTACTGGAAGAGCGCCTGCACCTGGCCATCGGCGCGTTCCATCACCAACTCTCAGGCCTCAACTACCAGCCACTGTTCGAGGAAGAGCAGAATCTCTACTGCTCCGCCGACCACCCCCTGTTCCACCGCGCCGAAGCGGACCTGAGCCTGGCGGACATTTGCGCGGCGGAGTACGTGGGCCGTGGCTACCTGACGGAAAACCAGCGGCCCCACGGCATGCACTTCACCCAAACGGTCAGCGCCTACGCAATGGAAGCGATCGCCACCCTGATTTTCTCCGGCACCTACCTGGGCTACCTGCCCACGCACTACGCCGCTCACTGGGTGGACCGAAACCAACTGCGTGCGTTATTGCCAGAGCGGCTGGCCTATCGCTCGGCCTTCCACTGCATCACCCGCCAGGGCCAGGTCCCCAAGGCGGCCCTGGCAGGCTTTCTCGATGCACTGGACGCGGCGCACCGCCAGTTGGCGAATAAAGCGTAGGTTGGGCGGGACTCGACGAAGCCCAACAGCAGGGCCGGCCGCTGCAACCGTTCTGCAATGTCCTGCCCCTCGGGAACGCCACCCGCCGCACGGAAAAATCCCACCTGCCCTTCTATGCTCCCTGGCGCCGCCAACCAGGGAACGCCCATGTCCAGCAAGACGGAAATCATCCAGCAGTTCATCGCCTCCGGCGAAGCCGACTTCGCCGAGGCCAACAGCTCCAACAGCTACTACTGCAGCCACCACCCCAGCATCACTCCGCTGGTGAAGAAGCCGCCGAAGGAGCTCGATGACGCCACCCTGCAGGCCTTCTACTACTACCTGCTGCTCAATGGCGGCACGCCGCCCGCCGCCAGCGAACATCACCTGCAGCTGCTCTTCCGCGCGGCCAAGGACGCCGCCGGGGTGCTGGCCGAGCACGGTTACCCGCGCTGCCGCCTCAATCGCTGGGAAATGGTCCTGCTGTTCGACGGCGAGATGAGCCTCGACGCCCATGCCCGCCGCCTCGCGCTGCTGGCCCAGGTCGGCCGCTTCGCCCACCAGCCCGGCATGCTGGCCAAGAAGCAGAAGCTCAAGGACGAGTTCGCCGGCGACGCCTGGCTGCACGGCGAGATCGCCCGCGTGCTGCGCACCGTGCCCTTCGCCCGCCTGACCTTCAACCGCGACAACTTCGACCTCAGCCTGCCCCTGGTCGGCATGCTCTTCATCTACCTGCTCGGCGCCGACGACGCCGACCAGGGCGAACTCTTCGCCTGGTTCAAACAGGCCACCGACGCCATCCACGACATCCCCAACTACAAGACCCGCGAGCAACTCGTGCGCAGCCTGGCCTGGGTGCTGTTCCGCTTCGCCGAGGCTGCCAAGGCCAAGGTGCTGGAACAGGCCCTGCTGGCCGAATACGGCGAAACCTGGTGCCGCGAATACACGTGATGGCGGAAAAACGACCAGCCGCCTGAACACCACGGGCGGCCTGCTCCGCAGCCACCCATTCAGAACTTATCCACAGCTTGCCCCACAGAAATTGTGGGCAGTGATACTCCGCTCCAACACTCGGGTCACCGTCGGAAGAAGGGCTCTGGTTTATGCTGGCGCACCTTTCAATCCTCCTGTGGTTATCTGACATGGAAGTTTCCCGCACCCGAATGCTGCTCTTGCGCGGCATTGCCTTCACCCTCGACATCGCCCTGATCGCCGGCCTGGTCGCGCTCCTCTATCTGCCTACCAGACAGGTACTCGCCGCGATATTGCCAGCGGCCCTGTACTTCCCGCTGTGCGAATGGCTGCTGCGCGGTTTCACCCCAGGGAAATGGATTTGCCGTATTCGGGTAATTGCCCCCAATGGCGAGCCGCCCCATCTCGTCCAGGTACTGATTCGCAGCGCTTTCCGTTTGGTGGAAACCAACCCCTTCCTGCTGGGCGGCATACCGGCCGCTGTCGTCTTCATCTGGTCCCGCCAGGCGCAGCGGATGGGCGATATGTGGGCCTTCACCTTCGTCATCCCGGTCAGCGACCTCGCGAGGATTCGCCAACGCATCGCCGAGATGGAAGACGCCGCACCGCCGCAACCGGAAAGCTGAGGCCCGACCATGAGCGAACCCCAGGGCTTCACCCCCGAGACCCGCGCCCAACTGGTAGCCCTCAAAGGCGTCGGCCCCACCGTGGTCGACCGCCTGGAACAGATCGGCTTCCGCACCCTGGAACAACTGGCCGGTTGCGAAGCCGCCGATCTCACCCGGCAGATTTCCCAGATGATGGGCTCCACCTGCTGGCACAACAGCCCGCAAGCGCGAGCGGCCATCCAGGCGATCATCGACTTCGCCCGGCAGCCTCCGCAGAGCGATTGACGAAAAACCGAGCGGCCGGGCGCAGCCACCACAGGGCCTGGCTCGCAGCAATCCGCCCAGAAGATATCCACAGGCTGGTCCACAGAAATTGTGGGCAGTACGCCGTGGCAGGCGGAGCCCTCAATGCTCCTGCAAAACCCGCAACGCAGCAGCCGCCAGAAAGCCAGAACGGCTCTTCTGCTCCGGGTGGGTGCGCACGTACTCGTCGATGCGATTGAGCAGGTAGCCGGGCAGCGTGATGTTGAGCTTCTCGGCCTTGCCCATGTAGCGGGTCACGTCGATATCCACCAGCGCCCAGGTGCACCCGGCATAGCGGGGATCCTCCGCATGGAAGGTCACCTTGCGCGCAACCGGGATCGGCGCGCCCTCCTCCGCCAACAACTCCAGATGCCCCTCGATGGCCTCTCGCGCCATGGCCATCGCCTCGTCCAGGTCATCCCCCGCCGAGAAGCAGCCGGGCAGGTCCGGCACCTCCACGCCCCAGGCGTGTGCGTTATCACCAGGAAGAATTGCGATCGGGTAAAGCATCGTGTGGCCTCCTTTGATCGAAGCAGGGAACAGACTCTGGATGCCCCGACAACCCGAATCGAGTCAGCCTTTGCGGCTTCACGAGCAAACTCGCCGAGGAAATTTCCCAAACACTCCGCAACCCCTTGTTAGCCCCGTAGCTGCTCCCTAAGTTCGCCCGGTCGCAGTCAATCTGCGGCCGGGTTTAGCGACCTGAAACCACATGCGTGTTTTGCCTACGGTGCTGACGGGAAACAACGGACGTTTCCCGTGGCACCTGAGCAGCGCGCAGTTTTTTAAACTGCACGCCCTCCATGGCAGACCGCGCGGGGAGACCCTACGGGTCTGCCGGCCGTGGCCCGGTTCGCTAACCCCGTTGCGGTCTGCCACCCTTTCGTTTAGCGACGTAGGTGGCAGCTCCTTTAACAGCCACGGGAGCTTCACGATGCATGACGCATACATCCCCACCACCTTCCTCCGCCATAACCGCCCCCTGCGCGGCGTGATGATCGACAACCAGCCCTGGTTCTCCACCTACGACTTCGCCCGCCTGCTCGGCCTGCATCATCCACAGGCCCTGCACCGCCGCCTCAAGCCCAACGAAACCCGCCGCATCCGCCTGTACCACCGCCGCAGCGGCGCCGAAGATACGATCGATGCGATGAGCGAAGCCGGCCTCTACAAGGCGCTGATCCGCTTCGGCCATCCCGAATGCCAGCAGCTCGATGAATGGCTGACCCGCGAGGTGATCCCCACCCTGCGCGACCGGCAGGACACCCACGCCCACACGCCCCGCCGCGTGATGATTGGCTGGCAGAACGAGCGGCTGCTGTTGCTGGAATGGCAGGGCGAGTTGTGGATGCAGTGGGAGAAGGTGCCGCGGTACCTGGAGAGCTGACCCAGGCTCAGGACTTTCTCGTAGGGTGCGCTGTGCGCACCGCCGAATGGCCGAGGTGGCAAGGCGTGCGCCCGCTCTCGCTGGAACATCGCCGGTGCGCGCAGCACACCCTACACGAGGCTTGCCGGTGCTCATGAGCGGTATCGAACGCCTGAATCGCCGCCAACAAAAAGGCCAGTCAAACGACTGGCCTTTTTGCTATCTCACCCGATCACTCAGGCGTTGTTGCTCGGGAACGCGAACTGCGCGGCCTCATGGCTGGCGCGTTGCGGCCAGCGCTGGGTGATGGCCTTGCGGCGGGTGTAGAAGCGCACGCCGTCCGGGCCATAGGCGTGCAGGTCGCCGAACAGGGAGCGCTTCCAGCCGCCGAAGCTGTGGTAGCTGACCGGCACCGGCAGCGGCACGTTGACGCCGACCATGCCCACTTCGATCTCGTCGCAGAACAGGCGGGCGGACTCGCCGTCGCGGGTGAAGATGCAGGTGCCGTTGCCGTATTCGTGGTCGTTGATCAACTGCATGGCGTCTTCCAGGCTGCCGACGCGGACGATGCACAGCACCGGGCCGAAGATCTCTTCCTGATAGATGCGCATGTCGGCGGTGACGTTGTCGAACAGGGTGCCGCCGACGAAGTAGCCGTCTTCATGGCCGGCAACGCGGTAGCCGCGGCCGTCCACCACCAGCTTGGCGCCGGCAGCGACGCCGTCGTCGATGTAGCCGACCACCTTGTCGCGGGCGGCGGCGGTGACCAGCGGGCCCATGTCGAGGCCGCAGCTGGTGCCGGCGCCGATCTTCAGGCCCTGGATCTGCGGGACGATCTTCTGCACCAGCGCATCGGCGATCTGGTCGCCCACGCACACGGCCACGGAGATGGCCATGCAGCGCTCGCCGCAGGAGCCGTAGGCAGCGCCCATCAGCGCACTGACGGCGTTGTCGAGGTCGGCATCGGGCATCAGCACGGCGTGGTTCTTGGCGCCGCCCAGGGCCTGGACGCGTTTGCCGCGCTTGGTGCCTTCGGCATAGATGTATTCGGCGATCGGGGTCGAGCCGACGAAGCTGATGGCCTTCACTTCGGGCGCTTCGATCAGGGCGTCCACCGCTTCCTTGTCGCCGTGCACCACGTTGAGCACGCCCTTGGGCAGGCCGGCGTCGTGCAGCAGCTGGGCGATCAGCAGGGTGGAGCTGGGGTCGCGCTCGGAGGGCTTGAGGATGAAGCAGTTGCCGCAGGCGATGGCCAGCGGGTACATCCACAGCGGCACCATGGCGGGGAAGTTGAACGGGGTGATGCCGGCGACCACGCCCAGGGGCTGGAAGTCGCTCCAGGCGTCGATGTTGGGGCCGACGTTGCGGGTGTATTCGCCCTTGAGGATCTCCGGGGCGGCACAGGCGTATTCGACGTTCTCGATGCCGCGCTTGAGTTCACCGGCGGCGTCTTCGAGGGTCTTGCCGTGCTCTTCGCTGATCAGGCGGGAGATTTCCGCCTCGTTCTGCTCCAGCAGTTGCTTGAAGCGGAACATCACCTGGGCACGCTTGGCCGGCGGGGTGTTGCGCCAGGCCGGGAAGGCGGCCTTGGCCGAGTCGATGGCCTGTTGCACCGTGGCGCGGCTGGCCAGGGCGACCTTGCGGGTGGATTCGCCGGTGGACGGGTTGAACACGTCGGCGGTGCGGCCTTCGCCGGTAACGAGCTCACCGTGGATCAGGTGCTGGATGGTGCTCATGGTCATCTCTCTTGTAGGGCTTTGTCGGGGTGGTCCTGGGGCGCGGGCACCGGGCTCGCGCCGGGCCTCTCCTCACGGGGAGAGGGTGGACGTCACTTGATTTCGGTTTCGATGAAGACGATCTCGTGGTCGCTGGCGTTGATCACGTTGTGCTCGACGCCGGCCTTGCGGAAGTAGCTCCGGCCGGCCACCAGGGGGGCATGCCTGTCGCCCTCCGGGGTTTCCAGCAGCAGGGTGCCATCGGTCATCGGCACCACCACGTAGTCATGGCCGTGCAGGTGGCGACCGGTCTCGGCACCGGGGGCGAAGCGCCACTCGGTGACGATGACCTCGTCGGTGTCCACCTGCACGGTGGGCACAGCCTGGGGCCGTGCGCTCATCAGTTGACGCCTTGCAGGGCCTGGCCGACGGCGTCGAACACGCGGTCGAGCTCTTCCGGCTTGGCGTTGAAGGTGGGCCCGAACTGCAGGGTGTCGCCGCCGAAGCGGACGTAGAAGCCGGCCTTCCACAGGGCCATGCCGGCCTCGAACGGACGGACGATGGCGTCGCCGTCACGCGGGGCGATCTGCAGGGCACCGGCCAGGCCGCAGTTGCGGATGTCGACCACGTGCTTGGCCCCCTTCAGGCCGTGCAGGGCCTTCTCGAAGTGCGGAGCCAGCTCGGCTGACTGCTGGATGAGGTTCTCCTTCTCCAGCACCTCCAGGGCGGCCAGGCCGGCGGCGCAGGCGACCGGGTGGGCGGAGTAGGTGTAGCCGTGGGTGAACTCCACCGCGTATTCCGGGGTGGCCTGGTTCATGAAGGTCTCGTAGATCTCGCGGCTGGCGATCACCGCGCCCAGCGGGATGGCACCGTTGGTGATCTGCTTGGCGACGTTCATCAGGTCCGGGGTCACACCGAAGTACTCGGCGCCGGTCCACTTGCCCATGCGGCCGAAGCCGGTGATCACTTCGTCGAAGATCAGCAGGATGTTGTGCTGGTCGCAGATCTCGCGCAGGCGCGGCAGGTAGCCCACCGGCGGGACGATGGCCCCGGCGGAACCGGACATCGGTTCGACGATCACGGCGGCGATGTTGGAGGCGTCGTGCAGCTCGATCAGCTTGAGCAGTTCGTTGGCCAGCTCCACGCCACCGGTGGCGGCCATGCCCTTGGTGAAGGCCATGCCCGGCTGCAGGGTGTGGGGCAGGTGGTCGACGTCCATCAGCTGGCCGAACATCTTGCGGTTGCCGCCGATGCCGCCCAGGGCGGTGCCGGCGACGTTCACGCCGTGATAGCCACGGGCACGGCCGATCAGCTTGGTCTTCTGCGGCTGGCCTTTCAGGCGCCAGTAGGCACGGGCCATCTTGATGGCGGTGTCGGCGCACTCGGAGCCGGAGCCGGTGAAGAACACGTGGTTCAGCTCGCCGGGGGTCAGGCTGGCGATCTTCTCGGCCAGCTTGAAGGACAGCGGGTGGCCGAACTGGAAACCGGGGGAGTAGTCGAGGGTGCCGAGCTGCTTGGCCACGGCCTCCTGGATTTCCTTGCGCGAGTGGCCGGCGCCGCAGGTCCACAGGCCCGACAGGCTGTCGTAGATGCGACGGCCCTGGTCGTCGATCAGCCAGCTGCCTTCGGCGGCCACGATCAGGCGCGGGTCACGCTGGAAGTTGCGGTTGGCGGAGAAGGGCATCCAGTGGGCGTCCAGCTTCAGCTGGCTGGCCAGGGAGGGGGTGGCGGTCTGCGGCATGTTCATTCTTGTCTGCCTCGCGATGGGGCGTGGGTTGTGGGGGAGAACCCAGTGGTTCTTGCAGTCGACATTGCCACGGGCATAAAGTCATGAAAATTCAACTTTTCATATCTTCAGATCACGGAACACTAAACTGATGAGCACCCGTCGCCCGGAAGCGCTGGCCCAGGTCAGCGACTTCGATATCCGCCTGCTGCGCATCTTCCGCAGCGTCGTCGAGTGCGGCGGCTTCTCTGCCGCCGAAAGCGTGCTGGGCATCGGCCGCTCGGCCATCAGCCAGCAGATGAGCGACCTGGAGCAGCGCCTCGGCCTGCGCCTGTGCCAGCGTGGCCGCGCCGGCTTCGCCCTGACCGAGGAAGGCCGCGAGGTGTACCAGTCGTCGCTGCAGCTGCTCAGCGCCCTGGAGAGCTTCCGCACCGAGGTCAACGGCCTGCACCAGCACCTGCGCGGCGAGCTGAACATCGGCCTCACCGACAACCTCGTCACCCTGCCCCACATGCGCATCACCCATGCCCTGGCGCGCCTGAAGGAGCGCGGGCCGGACGTGGTGATCAACATCCGCATGACCCCGCCCAGCGAGGTGGAGCAAGGCGTGCTCGACGGCCGTGTGCACGTCGGCGTGGTGCCGCAGACCGTGGCGCTCTCGGGGCTGGAATACCAGCCGCTGTACGACGAGCGCTCGCTGCTCTACTGCGCCGTGGGCCACCCGCTGTTCTACGCCGACGACGCCCAGATCAGCGACGCGCGCCTTAACGAGCAGGAGGCCATCGCCCCCACCTTCCGCCTGCCCGCCGACATCCAGGCCCACTACCAGGCGCTGCATTGCACCGCCAGCGCCTCCGACCGCGAAGGCATGGCCTTCCTCATCCTCACCGGGCGCTACATCGGCTACCTGCCGGACCACTACGCCACCTTCTGGGTGCAGCAGGGCCGCCTGCGCGCCCTCAAGCCGAACAAGCGCTTCTACGACCTCAGCCTCGCCACCGTCACCCGCAAGGGCCGCCGCCCGCACCTGGTGCTGGAGAGCTTCCTGGAGGCGCTGGCAGCGACGGGTTGAGAGGCAAGCCACGCTCTCGACCGAGCTCCGCAACGCGCCCAGCGATGCAGTGAGCCGTAGGGTGGACATCGCTCTTTATGTCCACCAAGCGGAGCCGCACGCCCGAGTGCACATGCCGCCCCGCTCGGTGGACCGATAAGCGTGGTCCACCCGAAGTCATGCGCCCCGGCCACGGAGCGGTGACCATCACCGCACGCCCAGCAATGAAGCGCCGTACCCCGATCTGGTGCAGGAGAAACCATTCGGTCACGCCTCATGCGGCACGGGTACAGGGCCCGTAGCGCCCGCCCGCCATGGGCTTTGCGGGGCGGCGAGCGAAAAAACCTGCGCACCTGGTCAATTTTTTGCAATGAGCCGGCATCTGCCCCGGCGAGCCGCTCCGGTTCGTCGCTCCCACCTGCCGAGGCCAGCATGCACGCTGAAGAATCAAGCCACTCCGAACTCATCTACGGCCTGGACGACAAGCCGAAACCGCTGCTGGCGTTCTGCGCCGCGTTGCAGCACGTGCTGGCCAGCTTCGTCGGCATCATCACGCCGCCGCTGGTGATCGGTGCGGCGCTGGGCCTGGGCGAGCACCTGCCCTACCTGATCAGCATGGCGCTGATGGTTTCCGGCGTCGGCACCTTCCTCCAGGCACGGCGCCCGCTGGGCATCGGCGCGGGGATGATCTGCCTGCAGGGCACCAGCTTCGCCTTCCTCGGTGCGGTGCTGTCGGCGGGCTTCCTGGTGAAGAGCCGCGGCGGCAGCCCGGAAGACATCCTGGCGATGATCTTCGGCGTGTGCTTCTTCGGCGCGTTCGTGCAGGTCGTGCTGAGCCGCTTCATCGGCCACCTGCGCCGGGTGATCACCCCGCTGGTGACCGGCATCGTCATCACCCTGATCGGCGTCAGCCTGATCAAGGTCGGCATCACCGACATCGGCGGCGGCTTCAAGGCCCCGGACTTCGGCGCGCCGGGCAACCTCGCACTGGGCGGGCTGGTGCTGGCGACCATCATCCTGCTCAACCGCTCGCGCAATCCCTGGGTGCGCCTGTCGTCGATCCTCATCGGCCTGGCGGTGGGCAGCGTCGTGGCCTTCTTCAGCGGCAAGCTGGTGCCCCAGGCGCTGCCCGACCTGCCGCTGGTGAGCGTGCCGGTGCCCTTCAAGTACGGTTTCGCCTTCGACTGGACGGCCTTCGTCCCCGTGGCGCTGATCTACCTCATCAGCACCATCGAGACCGTGGGCGACCTGACCGCCAACTGCATGATCGCGCGCAAGCCGTTCAAGGGGCCGGAGTACGAGGCGCGACTCAAGGGCGGTGTGCTCGGCGATGGCGTCAGCTGCCTGCTGGCGGCCACCTTCAGCGCCTTCCCCAACACCACCTTCGCGCAGAACAACGGGGTGATCCAGCTGACCGGCGTCGCCAGCCGCCATGTCGGCCTGTACATCGGTGCCGTGCTGTTCATCCTCGGCCTGTTCCCGCTGATCGGCGCCGTGCTGCAGCAGATTCCCAAGCCGGTGCTCGGCGGCGCCACCCTGGTGATGTTCGGCAGCGTCGCGGCGGCGGGCATCCGCATCCTCGCCCAGGCGCAACTGGACCGCCGCAGCCTGCTGGTGATCGCCGGCTCCTTCGGCGTCGGCCTGGGAGTCGCCGCGCAACCGACCCTGCTGCACCAGCTGCCGCCGATCGTGCAGAACCTGTTCGACTCGGCCATCACCTGCGGCGGCATCACCGCCATCCTGCTCAGCCTGGTGCTGCCGGAAGAGAAGCCCGCCGCCCGGACGGACGGTGCCGCCGAGCGCGCCTGAAGGCCGCCGCGCCGGGCCCCGGACGGGGTCTGGCGCGGTGCGCAACGGGGAAAAACCGACCCATCATGGTGCAGGCCCGACAAAACCTGTGGATAACCTGACCGCCGCAACAGTTTTGTCTTGTCGGCGGCCCCACGCTTGGGTTATCAGTGCATTCGCCCGCTTCCTGATACCTCTGGATGACCTATGACTGTCCTGGTCCCCGCCCACAGCCCCAGCTCCACCGGCAAGCCCGCCGGCCGCATCCGCCAGAAGAACGAAGAGACCATCCTCGCCGCCGCCGAGGAGGAATTCGCCAAGCACGGTTTCAAAGGCACCAGCATGAACACCATCGCGCTGCGTGCCGGCCTGCCCAAGGCCAACCTGCACTACTACTTCAGCAACAAGCTGGGTCTCTACGTGGCGGTGCTGAGCAACATCCTCGAACTCTGGGACAGCACCTTCAACACCCTGACGGTCGATGACGACCCGGCCGAGGCGCTGGCCCGCTACATCCGCGCCAAGCTGGAGTTCTCGCGACGCTTCCCGCTGGCCTCGAAGATCTTCGCCATGGAGGTGATCAGCGGCGGCGCCTGCCTGGAGAAGCATTTCGATCAGGACTACCGCGACTGGTTCAGGGGCCGCGCCGCCGTGTTCGAAGCCTGGATCGCCGCCGGCAAGATGGACGCCGTCGACCCCACGCACCTGATCTTCCTGCTCTGGGGCAGCACCCAGCACTACGCCGACTTCGGCTCGCAGATCTGCCGCGTCAGCGGACGCAAGCGCCTGACCAAGGACGACTTCGAAATCGCCGCGCAGAGCCTCACCCACATCATCCTCAAGGGCTGCGGCCTGACCCCGCCGACACCCGCCAGCTGATGCCCTTCACCCTTGCCGCGCCCTGCGAATACCGCGAGGAAATCCGCAAGAGCCGCTTCATCGCCCTCGCCGCGCCGGTCACCAGTGCGGCCGAGGCCCAGGCCTTCATCACCGCCGCCAGCGACCTCGCCGCCTCGCACAACTGCTGGGCCTGGAAGGTGGGCAACCAGTACCGCTTCAGCGACGACGGCGAACCCGGCGGCACCGCCGGGCGCCCCATGCTGGCGGCCATCGAAGGCCAGGACATGGACCAGGTTGCAGTGCTGGTGATCCGCTGGTACGGCGGCATCCAGCTCGGCACCGGCGGCCTCGCCCGTGCCTACGGCGGCAGTGCCGCCAGGTGCCTGCAAGGGGGCGAACGCCTGCCGCTGCTGCGCCTGTCGCGCTTCCGCTGCCACCTGGCCTTCGCCGAACTGGCGCTGTTCAAGGCGCGCCTGGCCGACCTCCAGGCCCAGCTCGAAAGCGAGGACTACGACGCCGAAGGCGCCTGGCTGCAGCTGGCCCTGCCGGCCGCCCAGCGCGAACCGCTGCAGCGCCTGCTCGGCGACATCAGCCGCGGCCGCAGCCAACTCGCCGCCATCGAGGACCAGGCGCCATGACCGGCAAGCTGCGCATCCACTCGCCCGCGATCCACTATTTCGACATGGTGCGCCGCTGCAATTCCATCCGCGAGGCCGCGCGCCGGCTCAACGTCGCCTCCTCGGCGGTGAACCGGCAGATCCTCAAGCTGGAGGACGAGATCGGCGCGCCCTTGTTCGACCGCCTGCCCGCCGGCCTGCGCCTGACGCCGGCCGGGGAGATCCTCACCCGCCACATCACCGTGGTGCTGCAGGACGTCGAGCGCGTGCGCTCGGAACTGGACGCCATGCAGGGCCTGCGCACCGGCCACGTGGAGATCGCCACCGTCGAAGGCGTGACCATCGACCTGCTGCCCCGGGTGCTAAAGGCCATGCACGAGCGCTACCCACGGGTCACCATCGGCGTCACCGCGATGGGCTCGCAGGCCATCCCCGAGGCGGTGCTGAGCGGCGCCGCCGACCTCGGCCTGGCCTTCTTCCTGCCCCGCAGCGCCGAGTTGCAGCAGCTCAGCGTCGGCCACTTCCGCCTCGGCGCCATCGTCCCGCGCGGGCATCCGCTGGCCTCGCTGCACGAGGTGAGCTTCGCCGCCTGCGTCGAGCACGGCCTGATCCTGGCCAAGCGCGAGCTGTCCATCCACCACCTGCTCGGCCCGCTGCAAAAGCGCATGAGCCTGGCCGACAGGCCCGTGCTGGAAAGCAGCTCGGTGGAGCTGGCCCGACAACTGGTCAAGCGCGGCATGGGCGTGGCCTTCCAGACCCGCATCGGTATCGAGGCCGACCTCGAGGCAGGCGACCTGGTGCACCTGCCGCTGACCGACAACGGCGGCATCTTCAACGACCTTGGCCTCTATGTGCGTGGCGGCCGTTACCTGCCCGTCGCGGTGGATGCGCTGGCTCGACAATTGACCGAGGAAATCACCTTGCGTGAGCGCGAAGAGCGGCCACAGCCCCGGAGCACCTCGGGCAACCGCCCGTAGGACAGGTCCCGCCCGTTTTTTCATGCCCCCGGCCCGCCACGGCCTCCCGCAGGCTGCACGGCTGCAGCCCGCGCGCTAGAGCCATCTGCGCTCGCGCTTTGTACACAATCCCGCTAAAGCCCTGAAAATACTGACTTTCAAGTCAATTCGGTGATGCCGTATCGGCATCGGGATGCTCTACATTCTGTTCTTTGGTGATCAATCCGGATGTGCTGATACTTGCGCCCTCGATGCCCGAGCCACGGCATCGAGATCCCAGGAACAGGAGCCATAACAATGAAAAAAGCACTGCAGGGAGCCACGGTCGCTCTCGCCCTATTCACGGTCGGGGAAGCCTCCGCGCTGGAGTGGATGAACAACAGCATCGGGTTCCGCTACGGACAGCAGTTCACCAACCCGAACAACCCGAACAAGTTCGCCAAGCGCATCTACAGCTTCACCCACGCCAGCGGCTACCAGTACGGCAGCAACTTCTTCAACCTGGATGTCTTCCTCTCCGACAACCGCGACCCGCGCAAGGGCACCGACCATGGCGGCAGCGAGGTCTACGCGGTGTACCGCCACCAGCTGTTCGCCTCGCGGGTGTTCGACCAGAAGCAGGGCGACGGCCTGATCAAGGACTACGCCTTCACCGCCGGCTTCGACGTCAACCGCAACAACAACCGCGCCTCGTCCAACAAGCGCGCCATCGTGTTCGGCCCCACCCTCAAGTTCAACACCGTCGGCGTGCTCGACCTGAGCCTGCTCTACTACCGCGAGCGCAACCAGACCGGCATCCCCGGCGCGCGCCACGAGGAGATGACCTTCGACGGCACCTACAACCTCAACCTCACCTGGCTGCGCCCCTTCCAGGTCGGCGACCACGCCGCCAAGTTCCAGGGCTACATCAACCACGTGGGCGAGAAGGGCGAGGACTACAACGACAGGGACACCGCCGCCGAAACCCTGATGCGCACCTCGCTGATGGTCGCCGCGCGCCCGGGCAAGAACATCAAGCCCAACCTCTGGTTCGGCGTCGGCTACGAGTACTGGCACAACAAGTTCGGCGTCGACGGCGGCCGTGGCAGCCGCACCTCCACCCCGACCCTGAACATGGAGTTCAGTTTCTAAGCGCTCTCCGGGCCGCAAGCAGCACCTCGTAGGATGGGTCGGGCGGCGTTCCGCGAGCGAAGCGAAACCCATCATCGGATGCGATGGGTTTCGCGAGGCTCTACTCAACCTACGGTCCAGCACGGCGCACACGGCCATGTAGATACCGTCTTGATTCCTAGTGAGCAAGGGCCAGTTTTGCGTCAAATGGCCGGCCCGATTTCAAGACGCCATAGGCGATGTTCAGCAGCTTGCGCATCGCTGCGCAGACGATCTGCTTGCCGGTCTTGCCCTTCGCCCTCAACCGTTCGCTCAGGGCCCTGATCGCCTCGTTGTACGTCAGGGCGCTGATCGCGGGCATGAACAGGCCGGCCCGCAGGCGCGATGAGCCCGTCTTGGAGATGCGCGTCTGTCCCCGGTGGTTCCCGGACTCCTGCAGCCGCGGATTGAGCCCGGCAAAGGCAGTGGCGGCGCGGCTGTTGGCAAAGCGCAGTGGGTCGCCCAGCTCCGCCAGGAGCAGGGCGGCGGTCTTGTCGGCGATCCCGTCGATGCTGGTCAGCAGGTCGCGCTTGCCGCGCAGATCCGGGTCGTTGTCGATGTGGTCGTCGATCGCCTTGAGGGTCTCTTCGATCTCCTGCCCGACATGTTCCAGCACCGACTGGATCGAGGCCTGGACGCTGGCATCGGCCACTTCCAGGCGGTTGCGCTCCATCTGCTCGATTTCGCGCAGGTCCTCCAGGCGCCGTACCAGGGCTTTCAAGCGCCGCACGGCACGGGGCTCGGGTTGCCAGGGGCGCAGACTGTCCTGATGGCGCTCGCCGTATTCGGCGATCAGCTTGGCGTCGACCTTGTCGGTCTTCACCCGCTGCAACTGGCTACGGGCGTAGTGGGCGATTTGTGCCGGGTTGAGGACACAGACCCGATAGCCGTGCTCCAACAGCCATTCGGCCAGGGCTTCATGGTAGATGCCGGTGGCCTCCATCACGACCCAGGCACCGGGTTCGCTGTGCTTGTTCAGCCAGTCGCGCAAGACGGCGAAACCCGCTTTGTCGTTGGCCAGCTTGGCCTTGGTGCGGTACTTGCCGTTGGGCTGCAGGGTGGCGAGGTCAAAGGTGTGTTTGGCGATGTCGAGGCCAATGACGCTGGGCATGAGTACTCCTTCCGATCCGTTCAGACGCGATCATCACTGCACCCGACCCAACCTTGTAGATGCGAGCTCGAGGCTCTGGATACCGTTCGGATTTTTCGAGTGAGTGTGGAGGGGCGGAGCACTATCTACGTTGCAGGCTCGCGGCCTAAGGGTGGACACGACTTCCAGCCCCTCCCCCGATGATCAGTCGGGGACTATTACCCCTGTGGAGGTATTTAGTCGAGATACAAGGGTGGACCACGCTTCACCGGTCCACCGAGCGGAGTTGAAGGGGCACACATAACCCTCTCCAACGGCCGGCCCCACACAACTGCATCGGATCGACTCCGCTGGTGGACATGAAGAGCGATGTCCACCCTACGTGGCGCCAGCCTGCGGAGGAAAAATCCGCTGTCTGAACCGTCCACACAAAGCGTGGACAAGCCTGTGGATAACCTTTTGAGCAATCGCCCGGGCCAGCGCCGGACGCCGCTTCGCCGGGGCTGCTCGTTTCGTGACCAGTATGCGAGGGGCCCCGTGTCTACCGCGCAAGCATCTGAAGGGTCTAGCTTTATTTTTCCCGCTTGCGGAGCTTGACGCCGGGATACCGGCGCGACGCACCGCCATTGTCCACATCAGCCGTGGACAGTCCTGTGGATAACCTTGGGAACAACTTCTCCAGGCCAGTGCCCACGGGCGCTGCGCCTGGCTGGTCGAATTTCGTCCAGGCACCGCTGCGCCATTGGGAACCACGCCGCCCCGAAAGCGTGCAGGAAAATGCCCCCGCAATGCCCATTCCACCCGTGGATTTCCCGCAGGCGCTCACGCACGCGAGCCTGCACGGGCCTTCCTGACCCGGTGGCCAGCTTTTTGCTTTGTCAGGCCAGCTCTCTTTCCGGGAAAGACCACGATGAACAGCCCCACTCCCCCACCGCGCCTGGAGATGCTCGGCATCACCAAGCGCTACCCCGGCTGCCTGGCCAACGACCGCGTCGACCTGCGCATCGAGCCCGGCGAGATCCACGCCCTGCTGGGCGAGAACGGTGCCGGCAAGAGCACCCTGATGAAAATCATCTACGGCGTGGTACAGCCCGATGCCGGCGAGATCCGCTGGCAGGGCGAGGCGCTGCGCGTACGCGACCCGGCGCAGGCCCGGGCGCTGGGCATCGGCATGGTGTTCCAGCACTTCTCCCTGTTCGAGACCCTCACCGTGGCCGAGAACATCGCCCTGGCCCTCGGCCGCGAGGCCGGCACGCCCAGGCAGCTGGAGCCGCGCATCCGCGAGGTATCGCAGCGCTACGGCATGGCCCTGGAGCCCGGGCGCCTGGTGCATGCGCTGTCCATCGGCGAGCGCCAGCGGGTGGAGATCGTCCGCTGCCTGATGCAGGACATCCGCCTGCTGATCCTCGACGAGCCCACCTCGGTGCTCACCCCGCAGGAAGCCGACGAACTCTTCGTCACCCTGCGCCGCCTGGCCGCCGAGGGCTGCAGCATCCTCTTCATCAGCCACAAGCTGGGCGAAGTGCGCGCGCTCTGCCACAGCGCCACGGTGCTGCGCGGCGGCCGCGTGTCCGGCCACTGCGTACCGGCCCGGTGCAGCGACCTGGAGCTGGCGCGGCTGATGGTGGGCGACGCCGAAGGCCTGGTCGCCAGCTACCCCAAGGTCAGCGGCGGTGCGCCCTTCCTCAGTTTGCAGGGGCTCGACTGGCACAACCCCGATCCGTTCGGCATGTCGCTGAAGAACCTCGGCCTGGATGTGCGCAGCGGCGAGATCCTCGGCATCGCCGGGGTCGCCGGCAATGGCCAGGACGAGCTGCTCGCGCTGCTCTCCGGCGAGCGTCGCCTGCCCGCCGGCAACGCCGGCGCCATCCGTTTCGCCGGCCAGCCGGTGGGCCAGTTGCCACCGGATGCGCGCCGCGCCCGGGGCCTCGCCTTCGTCCCCGCCGAACGCCTGGGCCATGGCGCGGTGCCGGACCTGAGCCTGGCCGACAACGCCCTGCTCACCGGTTTCCAGCGCGGGTTGCTGAGCCGCGGGATGATCCGCCGCGGCAAGGTGCTGGCCTTCGCCGAAGAGATCATCCAGCGCTTCGCGGTGAAGACCCCGGACGCCCATACCGCCGCCCGCAGCCTCTCCGGCGGCAACCTGCAGAAATTCATCCTCGGCCGCGAAATCCTCCAGCAACCCAAGCTGCTGGTGGCCGCCCACCCGACCTGGGGCGTGGACGTCGGCGCCGCTGCCGCCATCCACCGCGCACTGATCGCCCTGCGCGATGCCGGCGCGGCGATCCTGGTGATTTCCGAAGACCTCGACGAGCTGTTCCAGATCAGCGACCGCATCGGCGCCCTGTGCGGCGGCGAGCTGTCGGCGCAGAAGCCGGTGGCGGACACCAGCCCGCAGGAGGTCGGCCGCTGGATGGCCGGCCAGTTCGACTCGACCCAAGCCGCCTGAGCGCCCGGAGCCTTTCATGTTGCTATCCCTGGAACCCCGCACGCAGCAGTCGCGCGCGATGCTCCTGCTGTCCCCGGTGCTGGCCGGCCTGCTGACCCTGGCCTGCGGCTCGGCGCTGTTCGTCGCCCTCGGCCATGACCCGCTGGAAACCCTCCATGCGCTGCTGGTGGCACCCATCAGCGATCTCTACGGCGTCTCCGAGCTCCTGGTGAAGGCACTGCCCATCCTGCTCTGCGCCCTGGGCCTGGCGGTGGCCTACCAGGCGCGCATCTGGAACATCGGCGCCGAGGGCCAGCTGCTCATGGGCGCCCTGGCCGGCAGCGCGGTGGCGGTGCACCTCATCGACTGGGAAAGCCGCTGGGCCCTGGTCCTGGTGCTGGGCGCAGGCATCCTCGCCGGAGCCGCCTGGGGCGCGCTGGCAGCCTGGTTGCGCACGCGCTTCAACGCCAACGAGATCCTCACCACCATCATGCTCAACTACGTGGCGCTGAACCTGCTGCTCTTCGCCGTGCATGGCCCGCTGAAGGACCCGGCCGGCTTCAACTTCCCCGAGTCGGCGATGTTCGGCGACGCCTCGCGGCTGCCCCCGGCGTTCGAGGACCTGCGCCTGCACATCGGCCTGTACTTCACCCTCCTCGCCCTGGTGGCGGTGTGGGTGCTGCTGCACAAGAGCTTCCTCGGCTTCCAGATCAAGGTGCTGGGCCTGGACAAGCGCGCCGCCGGCTTCGTCGGCTTCCGCGAAAAGCGCCTGGTGTGGCTGGCCCTGCTGGTCAGCGGCGGCCTGGCGGGCCTGGCCGGCGTCGGCGAAGTCACCGGCCCCATCGGCCAACTGGTGCCGCAGGTGTCACCCGGCTACGGCTACGCCGCCATCACCGTGGCCTTCCTCGGCCGCCTCAACCCCTTCGGCATCCTCGTCGCCGGGCTGCTGATGGCGCTGCTGTTCCTCGGCGGCGAAAACGCGCAGATGGCGCTAAACCTGCCGCAATCGATCACCCAGCTGTTCCAGGGGATGATGCTGTTCTTCCTGCTCGCCTGTGATGTGTTGATTCTGTATCGGCCACGCTTGGCGTGGAGCTACAAGCTGCAAGTGGCAAGCGCCAAGAAGCGTGCCGCCGCATGAGTCACTCCCACACCCGTTCTTCAACTCGTAGCTTGCGGCTTGCCGCTCGAGGCTTCCTTCCATGGATCTAGATCTGCTGACCAACATCCTCTACGCCATGGTCCGCTGCGGCACGCCGCTGCTGCTGGTCGCCCTGGGCGAGCTGGTGTGCGAGAAGAGCGGCGTGCTCAACCTCGGGCAGGAGGGGATGATGCTGTTCGGCGCGGTGGTGGGCTTCATCGCCGCCATCGGCACCGGCAACCTGTGGCTCGGCGTGCTGCTGGCGATGGCCGCGGGCATGCTGCTGTCCGCCCTCTTCGCCCTGGTCGCCCTCGGCTGCAACGCCAACCAGGTGGCCACGGGGCTGGCGCTGACCATCTTCGGCATCGGCCTGTCGTCCTTCGTCGGCGCCGCCTGGGTGGGCAAGCCCCTGCAGGGTTTCGAGCCGGTGGCCATCCCGCTGCTCAGCGGCATTCCGCTGCTGGGCAAGATGCTGTTCAGCCAGGACCTGATGGTCTACCTGTCCTTCGCGCTGTTCGCGCTGATCGCCTGGGCGCTGCTCAAGAGCCGCATCGGCCTGGTGCTCCAGGCGGTGGGCGAGAACCCCGATGCGGCCAGCGCCATGGGCCTGCCGGTGCTGCGCGTGCGCACCCTGGCGGTGCTCTTCGGCGGGGCCATGGCGGGCATGGCGGGGGCCTACCTGTCCCTGGCGTACACGCCGATGTGGGCGGAGAACATGACCGCCGGGCGCGGCTGGATCGCCCTCGCCCTGGTGGTGTTCGCCAGCTGGCGGGTGTTCCGCGTGCTGCTGGGGGCCTACCTCTTCGGCCTGGCCAGCATCCTCCACCTGGTGGCCCAGGGCGTGGGCCTGGCCATCCCCGCCAACCTGCTGGCGATGCTGCCCTACGTGGCGACCATCCTGGTGCTGGTGCTGCTCTCCCGCGATGCCGCGCGCACCCGCCTGTTCGCCCCCGTGTCCCTGGGCCAGCCGTGGAAGGGCGGGCATTGATAGGGCACGGCTCCCGGGCTGAACGACCGTAGGTTGGCGCCGAGCGCAGCGAGGCCCAACGGTGCGATACCCACCCTCGCTGCGTTGGGCTTCGCACCTCAGCGGAACGCCGCCCGGCCCACCTACATCGACATCCCACGCGGGCGCTCAATAAGCGGCTACTCTTGCCGGTCTTCACACGCAGAGGACCGCACATGAGCAGCACACAAACCGCATTGATCATCGGCGCCTCCCGGGGCATCGGCCTGGGCCTGGTCAAGCAACTGCAGGCCGCCGGCTGGCAGGTCACAGCCACGGTGCGCAACCCGCAGGGCGCCGGCGACCTGGCCGCGCTGGAGAACGTCGAGGTACGCACCCTGGAGCTGGACAGCGTCGCCAGCCTGGAGACCCTGGCCGGCGAACTGGATGGCCGCGCCTTCGACCTCATCCTGGTCAACGCCGGCGTCTACGGCCCGGTGCACCAGTCCGCCGTGCAGGCCACCGAGGCCGAGATCGCCCAGCTGTTCCTCACCAACGCCGTCGCCCCCATCCGCCTGGCCCAGCGCCTGAAGAGCAACCTGCTGCCCGGCGGCACCCTGGCCTTCATGAGTTCGGTGCTGGGCAGCGTGGCCGGCAACGATGCCGGCGGCCTGGCGCTGTACCGCGCCAGCAAGGCTGCGCTGAATTCCATGACCCGCAGCCTGGTGGCCGAATGGGCGGAAGCCGCGCCCACGGTGCTGAGCCTGCATCCGGGCTGGGTGAAGACCGACATGGGCGGCGAGTCCGCCGAGATCGACGTCGCCACCAGCGTCCAGGGCCTGGTGCAGCAGATCGAGGCGTATGCCGGGCGCGGCGGCCACCACTACATCGACTACCAGGGCCAGACCATTCCCTGGTGACGCACCAGCAGGCGGCGGGCAGCGCCCGTCGTGCACCATCCGCGCTCGCGGGCGGTGCACATCGCCTGCATCGAGGGGCCTGGCACGCGGCTTTGCGCGCCGCCTGTCCAGTTGGTCAATTTTTTGCAATCGCCTGGTCAGCCCACAGGGCACAGCACAGAACAACAGACCAGGAGCCCCATCCCCCATGTTCGATTCCAAGAAGAACCTGCTGCGCACGCTCGTCGCCGCCATCGGCTTCAGCGCCACCCTCGGCGCCTCCGCCGCCGACCCGCTGAAGGTCGGCTTCGTCTACGTCGGCCCCATCGGCGACCACGGCTGGACCTACCAGCACGAGGAAGGCCGCAAGGCGCTGGTGGCCAAGCTGGGCGACAAGGTCGAGACCAGCTTCGTGGAGAACGTCGCCGAAGGCGCCGACGCCGAGCGGGTCATCCGCAACATGGCCAAGGGCGGCTACGACCTGATCTTCACCACCTCCTTCGGCTACATGAACCCCACCGCCAAGGTGGCCAAGCAGTTCCCCAAGGTCACCTTCGAGCACGCCACCGGCTACAAGCAGGACAAGAACCTCGGCACCTACCTGTCGCGCTCCTATGAAGGCCGCTACGTCGGCGGCTTCCTCGCCGCGAAGATGACCAAGAGCCACAAGATCGGCTACATCGCCTCCTTCCCCATCCCGGAAGTGATCCGCGACATCAACGCCATCCAGCTGGCGCTGAACAAGTACGACCCGCAGGCCGAGATCAAGGTGGTCTGGGTCAACTCCTGGTTCGACCCGGGCAAGGAAGCCGACGCCGCCAACGCGCTGATCGACCAGGGCGTGGACGTGGTCTTCCAGCACACCGACAGCCCGGCGCCGATCCAGGCCGCCGAGCGCCGTGGCGTGTACTCCGTGGGCTACGCCTCGGACATGGCGCACTTCGGGCCCAAGGCCGTGCTCACCTCCATCGTCAACAACTGGGGGCCGCACTACATCCAGGCCGCCGAAGGCGTGATGGCCGGCACCTGGAAGTCCCAGGACTACTGGGGCGGCCTGGCCGAGGACACCATCCAGCTGCCCATCAGCGACCTGGTGCCGGCCGACGTGAAGGCCGAGGCCCAGGCGATCATCGCCCGCATCAAGAGCGGCGAGTTCCGCCCCTTCACCGGCCCGATCAAGGACCAGAGCGGTGCCATCAAGCTGGCCGACGGCGTGGTCGCCACCAACGCCGACCTGGCGGGCATGAACTACTACGTCGAAGGCATCAAGGCGGAACTGCCGAAGTAAGCGACGCCCTCTCCCCTGGCGCCAGGGGAGAGGGTATTGAACCCTGCGCTCCAAGGATCACCCGATGAACCAGCTTCCCCTCATCGACATCGCCGCGCTCTACGGCGACGACCA
Source organism: Pseudomonas sp. Pc102 (assembly GCF_018408275.1). Lineage (NCBI taxonomy): Bacteria > Pseudomonadati > Pseudomonadota > Gammaproteobacteria > Pseudomonadales > Pseudomonadaceae > Pseudomonas > Pseudomonas sp. Pc102. The sequence goes on from NZ_AP021905.1 coordinate 5,798,771, forward strand.
ACAGGCCTGGCAGCAGGTCGCGGCGCAGATCGACGCCGCCTGCCGCGACTGGGGCTTCTTCTACATCACCGGGCACGGCATCGCGCCCGAGCGCATCGAGGCGTTGACCCGCGCGGCCAAGACCTTCTTCGCCCTGCCCGACGCCGAGAAGCTGCGGATCGACATCACCCGCACCGCGCACCATCGCGGCTATGGCGCCATCGCCACCGAACAGCTCGACCCGAGCAGGCCTAGCGACCTGAAGGAAACCTTCGACATGGGTTTCCACATGGCCGCCGACCACCCCGAGGTGCTGGCCGGCAAGCCCCTGCGCGGGCCCAACCGCCACCCCGAACTGCCCGGCTGGTCGGCGCTCATGGAACAGCACTACGCCGACATGCAGGCGCTGGCGCAGACCCTGCTGCGGGCCATCGCCCTGGCCCTGGGCATCGAGCGCGACTTCTTCGATGCGCGCTTCGCCGAACCCATCAGCGTGTTCCGCATGATCCACTATCCGCCGCGCCACACCGCCAGCTCCGCCGAGCAACAGGGCGCCGGTGCGCACACCGACTACGGCTGCGTGACCCTGCTGTACCAGGACGACGCCGGCGGCCTGCAGGTGCAGGACGTGCGCGGCCAGTGGATCGACGCGCCACCCATCGCCGGCAGCTTCGTGGTCAACATCGGCGACATGATGGCGCGCTGGAGCAACGACCGATACAAGTCCACGCCGCACCGGGTCATCAGCCCCCTGGGCGTGCACCGCTACTCCATGCCCTTCTTCGCCGAGCCGCACCCGGACACCGAGATCAGCTGCCTGCCCAATTGCTCCAGCGCCGACAACCCGCCGAAATACCCGCCGGTCAGCAGCGCCGAGTACCTGCTCTCGCGCTTCGCCGACACCTACGCCTACCGGCGGGAGGAGACGGCCTGAGCGACGCCCGATGAACACGAGCGCCCCTGCCGTACAGGCGCTCGCTCGGCGAAATCCTGTCCGGGAAGTTAAACTTGCAGGCGACCTTGCCTGATAACGAGAAACCACCATGTACGACTGGCTCAATGCCTTGCCCAAAGCCGAACTGCACCTGCACCTGGAAGGTTCGCTCGAGCCCGAGTTGCTGTTCGCGCTGGCCGAACGCAACAAGGTCGCCCTGCCCTGGCACGACGTCGAGACCCTGCGCCGCGCCTACGACTTCGGCAACCTGCAGGAATTCCTCGACCTCTACTACGCCGGCGCCGACGTGCTGCGCACCGAGCAGGACTTCTACGACCTGACCTGGGCCTACCTGCAACGCTGCAAGGCGCAGAACGTCATCCACACCGAGCCCTTCTTCGACCCGCAGACCCACACCGATCGCGGCATCCCCTTCGAGGTGGTGCTGAACGGCATCCGCCACGCCCTGGACGACGGTCGCAAGCAGCTCGGCATCAGCTCCGGGCTGATCCTCAGCTTCCTGCGCCACCTCTCCGAGGACGAGGCGCAGAAGACCCTCGACCAGGCGCTGCCCTTCCGCGACGCCTTCGTCGCCGTGGGCCTGGACAGCTCCGAGATGGGCCACCCGCCGAGCAAGTTCCAGCGCGTGTTCGACCGCGCCCGCGCCGAAGGCTTCCTCACCGTCGCCCACGCCGGCGAGGAAGGCCCGCCGGAATACATCTGGGAGGCCCTGGACCTGCTGAAGATCCAGCGCATCGACCACGGCGTGCGCGCCATCGAGGACGAGCGCCTGATGCAGCGCATCATCGACGAGCAGATCCCGCTGACCGTCTGCCCGCTGTCCAACACCAAGCTGTGCGTGTTCGACCACATGAGCCAGCACAACATCCTCGACATGCTCGAGCGCGGCGTGAAGGTGACGGTGAACTCCGACGACCCGGCCTACTTCGGCGGCTACGTCACCGAGAACTTCTTCGCCCTGCACGAGCACCTGGGCATGAGCGAGGAACAGGCCCGGCGCCTGGCGCAGAACAGCCTGGATGCCCGGCTGGTGAAGTGAACGAAAAGGGCCGCGATGCGGCCCTTTTTGCGGGTGGGCATGGAAGCCATGCCTGTACCGCCTATTGATGGGTTTCGCTTCGCTCTACCCATCCTACGGGGCTCCGATGGCATCGGAGCCTTGAAGCTGGGTCAGGCGGCGCGTTCGCTGCGCGGCGTGATGGCGCGGAGGATGCCGTTGAGCAGCACGCCGTAGAGCGGCACGAACAGCACCAGACTGACGCTGAGCTTCACGCCGTAGTCCACCGTGGCGATCTCCACCCAGTGCTCGGCCATGAAGGGGTTGTCGCTGTGCCAGAAGGCGACGGAGAAGAAGGTGAAGGTGTCCAGCAGGTTGCCGGCGATGGTGGACACCACCGGGGCGACCCACCACTGGCGCATCCTGCGCAGGCGATCGAAGACCTGGATGTCGAGGACCTGCCCCAGCACGTAGGCGAGGAAACTCGCGAGCGAGATGCGTGCGACGAACAGGTTGAACTCGCCCAGGGCGGCGAAGCCCTGGAACGCCGCGTCCTGGAACAGCACCGAGACGACGTAGGAAGCCGCCAGTGCCGGGAGCATGACCCGGGCGATCACCTGGCGCGCCGCCTGCTTGCCGAGCAGGCGCACGGTCAGGTCGGTGGCCAGGAAGATGAACGGGAAGCTGAATGCGCCCCAGGTGGTCTGCCAGCCGAACAGGGTCATGGGCAACTGCACCAGGTAGTTGCTGGCGATGATGATCAGGATGTGGAATGCGATGAGGCCGGTCAGCGCGGGGCGCCAGACCTTGGGGAGAGCTGCGGGCATGGTGGTTCACGTCCTTTTTGCCGATGGGGTGAGGGAACCCATGTCGCAGCCCCATGGCCACGACGGCGCGCATTCTAACTTGACCCGCGCGTCAAAAAAAGCGTCCGCAAGGGGGTTTCGTCGGCGGCTTTCTCAGCCGTGCTCCAGTGCCTCGACATACACCGCCATGCGCCCGCGCCCGCCATGCTTGGCCCGGTAGCAGGCGATGTCGGCCTGGCGCAGCAGCTCGGCCGGCTCGCTGTTGCCAGCGTGCAAGGGCGCCAGGCCGATGCTGGCGCCGACCTGGAAGGTGCGGCCTTCCCATTCGAAGCGCAGGCCGCGCACCTGCTCGATCAGCCGATCGGCGAGGATTTCCGCCTGGGCCAGGGGGCAGCTGCGCAGGATCATGGCGAACTCGTCGCCCCCCAGGCGCGCCACCAGGTCGCCGCTGCGCACCTGTTCCTGCATCAGTCGCGAGATGCGCCGCAGCAGTTCGTCACCGGCGGCATGGCCGGCGCTGTCGTTGACCTGCTTGAAGAGGTCCAGGTCGATGAAGAACAGCACGCTGTGCCCGGCGTTCTGCGTCACCTCGCGGCAGCTTTCCGCCAGGGCGTCCTCGAAGGCCGAGCGGTTGAGCAGGCCGGTCAGGGCGTCGTGGCTGGCGGCATAGCGCAGGTGCTTCTGCATCGCCCGTGCCTCGCTGACATCGGTGAACACCAGCACGCTGCCGAGCAGCTCGCCCTCGGCGCTGCGTACCGGCGCCGCCTGGCCACGCAGGGCGATCAGGCCGCCGGCGGCATGGCGCAGGGACGAGAGCCCGGGGATGCTTTCCTCCGTGCCGCGCTCCAGGCACAGGCGCACCGGGCTCGGCACCGGCCGGCCCTCCTCGCTCTCCAGCGGCAGCACCCGCTCGATCTCCTGGTTGCGCGCCGCCGCCGTGCTCCAGCCGCTGAGGCGCTCGGCCACCGGGTTGAGGAAGCGCACGCGGCCATCCAGGTCCGTGGTGATCACCCCGTCGCCGATGCAGTTGAGGGTCACCTGCAGGCGCTCGCGCTCGTCGTTCAGCCGCTCGGTGAGTTCGCGCAGCTGGGTCACGTCCCAGTTGGTGCCGATCATCCGCGTCGGCTTGCCCTCGGCGTCGAGGGCCAGGCTGCCGTGCCCGCGCAGCGCACGCGTCTCGCCGTTGGGCAGGGAGATGCGGAACTCCACGTCCAGCCGCGCCAGGCCTTCGCGCACCCGCTGCAGCTCGCGGTGCAGGGCTTCGGCGTCGCCCGGGTGGACGAAGCGCGACCACTCCTGGTAGCTCACCGGCCGCCCCAGCGGGCGCATGCCGTAGAGGCGGAACAGGCTGTCGTCCCAGATCATGTCGTCGCTGACCAGGTCCCACTCCCAGACGCCCACGCCACTGGCGCCGGTGGCCAGGGAATAGCGCTGGGCGAGCTCGGCCAGCTCGGCCTCGGCACGCTTGCGCCGGTCGATGTCCTCGATCTGGGCGATGAAGTACAGCGGCTGCCCTTCGGCATCGCGCACCAGGGATACCGCCAGCAGCGCCCAGACCTCGGAGCCATCGCGGCGCAGGTAGCGCTTCTCCAGCCGATAGCTGTCGCGACGGCCGGCGAGCGCTTCCTGCACCAGCTCCAGGTCATCGGACAGGTCCTCGGCCTGGGTGATGTCCTGGAAGCTCAGCGCGACCAACTCGGCCGGCCCGTACCCGAGCATCTCGCACAGGGCGCGGTTGACCCGCTGCAGCCTGCCATCCAGCCCCACCAGGGCCATGCCGATGGCCGAGTGCTCCATGGCGTCGCGAAAACGTGCCTCGCTGATGGCCAGCTCGCGCTGGCGTCGCCGGCCCTGCTCCACGGCAGCGGCCAGCAGCAGCGGGGGCAGCAACGACAACAACAGCGGCAGGTAAAGGGTGATCTCCTGCCACAGGGGCGTCACCGGCTGCAGCGACAACCCTCCCATGGCGACCATCAGGCCGCCGCTGAAGGAGGCCAGGGTCACCAGCAGCGCAGTGCCGGCGAAGGGCAGGCGCACCGCCGCCAGCAGCAGCGGCAGCGACAGGTAGACGAAGGGCGTCGGCAGCAGGCGCAGGGATACCAGGGTCACCAGCAGCACCAGCGGCACGTAGAAGAGCAGCTCGTGGGGGCGCTTCGGCGAACGCAGGGACTGCAGGCCATGCTGCTGCAGCTGCACCGTCAGCGGCAGGATCGACAGGGTGCCCAGCACCGCGCCCTCGTACCAGGACAGCCAGACCCGGCCGAAGCCGGCGTAACCGATGCTCTGCACGATCAGCGCGCCCAGGGTCGAGCTGACCAGCGGCGGCACCATGGCCCCGAGCAGGATGAAGCGGAGGAAGGCCGACGGGCTGCGGCTCATGTTCAGGGCCACGCCGGTGCGGCGCAGCAGGAAGGCGGCGAGCGCCATCTCCAGCATGTTGGCCGGCAGGAAGCTGGCGGACATCGCCAGGGTGTCGCCCATCACCTGCCCGGCCAGCATGTTGGCCACCAGCATCACGCCGAGCAGCGCCGGCCAGCGACGCAGTGGCTGGTTCCAGAGGAAGGTGATGCCGAAGGCGTTGGCGTACCAGAGGGTGGCGATGGTGCCCGGCTGGCGCGCCAGCCAGACGGCGCCCAGGGCGAGCACCAGGTAGCCGAAGAAGACCAGCGCCAGGGTCGGGCCGAGGCGCGCCGGGGCGGGCGGCAGGGCGTTCACGGCCATGCGCGTCGACAAGGGCAAGGGGCTGGACGGCTGGGGATCACGGCTCATCTCCAGGGCTGGACGGCGGATAGGCGGGCTCGCCCTAGCAACAATAGCGAATGGCGCGGCCCGCACAACAGCTGGCTGTGACGCTCAGCGCGGAAGCCGGGCCACGCCCTCCCAGGGCGCGCCGACCAACAGCTCGCCACAGCGCTGGCGAAGGAACTCGCGCAGCAGGTTCACCGGCTTGCTCAACTGGGCGCGATGGGGGCAGATCAGGTTCAGCGGCGTGGGCTCGCCCAGGTGATCCTCCAGCGCCAGCTGAAGGCGCCCGGCCCGCACATCGGCGGCCACGTCGAGCCAGGACTTGTACACCAGCCCCTGCCCGGCCACCGCCCAGCGGCGCACCACGTCGGCGTCATCGCAGACCCGGTCGCCGGCCACGGTGACGGTCTGGCTGCGCCGGCCCTCGTGGAATGTCCACTGGTCGTGCACGCGGCCGCCCAGCACATAGAGCAGGCAGTTGTGCCGGTGCAGTTCCTCCGGGGTGCGCGGGTGGCCGTGCCGGGCGAAATAGCCAGGTGCGCCGCAGAGCACGCGACGGTTGCCCGGAGCCAGGGGCAGCGCCACCAGGCTCGAGTCCTCCGGCTCGCCGGAACGGATGGCGATGTCCACCGGCTGGCGGAACAGGTCGGCCACCTGGTCGCTGAGGAACAGGCGGACGGCGAGGCGCGGGTGCTCGGCCTGGAATTCGTCCAGCCAGGGCAGCAACACGTTGCGGCCGAAGTCCGAGGGCGCCGAGAGTTGCAGCAGGCCGCCGATATCGCTCTTGCCGCCGGCCAGCTGCCGGCGGCCCTCGTCCAGGCTCTGCAACGCGGCACGGGCGTGCACCAGGTACTGCTCGCCCTCTGCGGTCAGTCGCAGGCTGCGCGTGGAGCGGGCGAACAAGCGCGCATCGAGACGCTGCTCGAGGCGTTTGAGCGCAGCGCTGGCCACGGCCGGGGAGATCTCCAGCTCGCGGGCGGCGGCCGAGAGGCTGCCACGATCAGCGGTACGGACGAAGACGGTGAGGTCGTCGAGGCGCAGCATTTTCAAAATTCCATTGAAAGACTGTCGTCTTCTAGCTGATTTTTCTGCGCTACGAAATAGCCCAACCTATGCGCCATCGTCCCCGGAGAAGCCGCCATGACCACGCTGCACCTGATCGCCCATATAGACGCCCAACCCGGCCAGGCCGAGGCGGTGGAAGCCGCCCTGCGCGAGCTGGTCACCGCCAGCCGCAGCGAGCCCGGCTGCCTGCAGTACGACCTGCACCGCGACCGCGCCGACGCGCTGAGCTTCGTCATGCTGGAAACCTGGCGCGACTCCGCCGCCCTCGACGCGCACAAGGCCACCGCCCATTACCGCCACTTCGGCGACGCCCACGGCAGCCGCCTCAAGGGCGTCACCCTCACCCTTCTCGATCGCCTCGCCTGAGCCCAGGAGCCCCCGATGAAAGCCATCGCCTATTACCAGTCCCTGCCCATCGACCACGCCGACTCGCTGCAGGACATCGAACTGCCCGCGCCCACTCCCGGGGCCCGTGACCTGCTGGTGGAGGTCCGCGCCATCTCGGTGAACCCGGTGGATACCAAGATCCGTCGCAACGTGCAGCCGGAGAACGGCCAGGCCAAGGTGCTGGGCTGGGACGTCGCCGGCGTGGTCAAGGCGGTGGGCAGCGAGGTGAGCCTGTTCCAGCCCGGTGACGAGGTGTTCTATGCCGGCGCCCTGACCCGCCCGGGTGGCAACGCCGAGCTGCACCTGGTGGACGAACGCATCGTCGGCAAGCGCCCGCAGGGCCTGGACTTCGCCCAGTCCGCCGCCCTGCCGCTGACCGCCATCACCGCCTGGGAACTGCTGTTCGACCGCCTCGGCATCACCGAGGGCCGCGCCGACCAGGGCCAGAGCCTGCTGGTGGTCGGCGCGGCCGGCGGCGTGGGCTCCATCCTCGTGCAACTGGCCCGCCAGCTCACCGGCCTGACCGTGATCGGCACCGCCTCGCGCCCGGAAACCCAGGCCTGGGTCCGCGAGCTGGGCGCCCACCACGTCATCGATCACAGCCAGCCGCTGGCGGCCGAACTCAAGCGCATCGGCATCGACAGCGTCACCCACGTCGCCAGCCTGACCCAGACCGACCAGCACCTGGAGCAACTGGTGGAAGCCCTTGCGCCCCAGGGCAAGCTCGCCCTGATCGACGACCCGGCCGGCCTCGACGTGCTCAAGCTCAAGCGCAAGAGCATCTCGCTGCACTGGGAGTTCATGTACACCCGCTCGATGTTCGAGACCCGCGACATGATCGAGCAGCACAAGCTGCTGGACCGCGTCAGCGAGCTGATCGACGCCGGCGTGCTGAAGACCACCGTCGGCGAACACTTCGGCCGCATCGACGCCGCCAACCTCAAGCGCGCCCATGCGCTGCTGGAGAGCGGCAAGGCCAAGGGCAAGATCGTGCTCGAGGGGTTCTGAGATTCGCCCATCGATGGGGTGCCCTCCCGGGCGCCCCATCGCGAATGAATTCCCACAACAGCGACCCCCTGCGCGGACATGACCACCGCGTAGGGTGGAGGTCGCTTTTTACCTCCACCAAGCGGGGCCGGGAATGGCATAGCGTTTTGCCTGAGGCTCTGAACCGATGGGTTTCGCTGGGCTCGCGGAACGCCGCCCGCCCCATCCTACGAATACGCCGAGCCCACGAGGGAGAGAGATCGAGGCGAAACCCGAGCTGGCAGGGTGCACTTCGTGGGCCCGGCGCCCTCAGCCGAACGGTCTTACGCCACCAGTCGGCAATTTGACCCGGATCATTTTCTGTCATCTACCCGGGTCTACACTGGGGGCTCACTTTCTCAGGGAGAGGGCACCATGAAAATCATAGTCCGACCGCTCCGCACCACCCAGGGCAACAGCTGGCAGGTCTGCATGGACCAGCACGCGGTGAGTTTCCGCAGCGAGGCCGAGGCCCGGCGCTTCGTCGCCACGCTGGAAGCGCGCCTCAAGGCGCCCCACGTCCTGCCGGAACCTGCACGACGGGCCGCGGGCTAGCCGAGCACCGACGGCTGGCCACGGGTCAGCCGCCAGGTGATCAGCGACGCACACACGGCTCCGGCGCCACACAGGCAGATCACCATCGCCATCGGCATCGCCGAGCCATCGTGCAACACCCCGACCAGCGCGGCGGCGCCCGCCGCCACGCTGAACTGCAGGCTGCCCATCAACGCCGACGCACTGCCGGCATGGCGGCCCTGGCCGGCCATCGCGCTGGCCGAGGCGTTGGGGATGATGATGCCCAGGCTGGCGATGCAGCCGAACAGCGGCACCAGCAATGGCCACAGCGCCTCGGTATGCGCGTGGGCCACCGCCAGCAGCGCCAGTGCGCACCCCAGGTAGAACCACACCACCCGACGCATCCAGTAGGCCGGCCCGCCGAAGCGCATCAGCCAGGCGTTGACCTGGGCCACCAGGATGAAGCCCAGGGCGTTGCCGCCGAACAGCCAGCCGTAGTGCTCCGCCGGCACGCCGTAGAGTTCGATGAAGACGAAGGGCGAGCCGGCGATGTAGGCGAACATGCCGGCCATCGACAGGCCGCCGGTCAGGGCGTAGCCGATGAACACCCCGTCCCCCAGCAACCGCTTGTACTGGCCCAGGGCACCGCGCAGCGGCGGCCGCTCGTCGCACGTGGTGAGGGTCTCCGGCAACCACAGGTAGACGCCGGTGAGCACCAGGGCGCTGAACAGGGTCAGCCCGAAGAAAATCGACGGCCAGCCGAACAGGTCCAGCAGCAGCCCGCCGCCCAGGGGCGCGAGGATGGGCGCCAGGCCCATCACCAGCATCAGTTGCGAGAACACCTTGGCCGAGGCGATGGGGTCGCAGAGATCGCGCACCACCGCCCTTGAGACCACCATGCCCGCGCAGCCGCCCAGGGCCTGGACGAAGCGCGCGCCGATCAGCCACTCCAGGCTCGGCGCCATCGCGCAGGCCACCGACGCCAGGGTGAACAGGCTCACCCCCACCAGCAGCGGCAGGCGCCGGCCGAAGCGGTCGGCGATCGGGCCGTAGAGCAGTTGCCCGATGGCCAGGCCGATGAAGTAGGACGCCAGGCTCAGCTGCACGTGCTCGACGTCGGTGGAGAAGGCCAGGGCCAGCGCCGGGAAGCTCGGCAGGTAGAAGTCGATGGCCATCGGGCCGAAGGCACTGAGCGACCCGAGGATCAGCAGGATGCGGAAATTCATGGTTCACCTGAAAACAGGGCGCCGCCCCGAGGGCGGCGCCGTTGACTGCAAAAGAGACCGTGGAGCGGGCGTGCGGTTCGATGTCCGGTGGCCTCCCGCGTGCGCGGGGATGGCGCCGGACGTCATTCGGCGGCCGGTGCCTTCTTCTTGCGCCCCAGCCTGTCGGCGGCGGATTCCACCAGCAGGTAGAACATCGGGATGAGGAAGGTTGCCAGCAACGTGGCGGCAAGCATACCGCCAATCACGCCGGTACCGATCGAATGTCGGCTCGCCGAGCCCGCGCCGCTGCTGATGGCCAGCGGCACGCACCCGAGGATGAAGGCCAGCGAGGTCATGACGATGGGTCGGAAGCGCAGCTTGGCCGCCTCCAGCGCCGACTCGAAGATGCCCATGCCCTCTTCGCGGCAGAGCACGGCGAACTCGATGATGAGGATGGCGTTCTTCGCCGCCAGGCCGATCAGCGTCACCAGCCCGACCTGGAAGTACACGTCGTTGGACAGCCCGCGCAGCCACACCGCGAGGATGGCGCCGAACACCGCGAAGGGCACCGCGGTGACCACGGCGATGGGCAGGGTCCAGCGTTCGTACTGGGCGGCGAGGATGAGGAACACCAGGATCAGGCCGAAGACGAAGGCCTTGCTGCCCGAGCCCTGGGTCGCCAGCTCCTGGTAGGCCGAGCCGATCCAGCCGATGCTGTAGTCCTCGCCCAGCACCTCGTCCGCCACCTCCTGCATCGCCGCCAGTGCCTGGCCGGAGCTGTAGCCCGGTGCCGGTCCGCCAAGGATCTTGGCCGCCGGGTAGACGTTGAAGCGTGCGTAGGAGTCCGGCCCGAGGATGCGCTGCACGCGCACCAGGGACGACAGCGGCACCAGGTCGCCGGAGGCCGAGCGCACGTACACCTGGCTCAGGTCCTCGGGCTTGCGGCGGAACTCGGACTCGGCCTGCAGGCTCACCTGCCAGGTGCGCCCGTAGAGGGTGAAGTCGTTGACGTAGTAGCTGCCGAAGGTGGACTGCATGGCGGTGAACACATCGTTCACCGCCACCCCCAGCGCACGGGCCTTGGTGCGATCCAGGTCGACGTAGTACTGCGGCACGTTGGCGTTGAAGGTGGTATTGACCCCCACCAGCTCCGGGCGCTTGGAGATGGCGCCGATGAACTTGGTGACCGTCTCCTCCAGCTGCGCGACGCTGCCGCCGGAGCGGTCCTGGATGTACGCCTCGAAGCCGCCGGTGGTGCTCATGCCGGTGATCGGCGGCGGGTTGAAGGTCATCACCACGCCGTCCTTCTGCCCGGCGCCCATGGCCATGAAGGCGGGCGGCAGGTTGCGCGCGTCCAGCTCGTCGGTGGTGCGCTCCTTCCAGTCCTTCAGCGGCACGAAGGACACGCCGGCGTTGCTGCGGGTGCCGAAGGTGAGCACGTCGAAGCCGGCGAAGGTGACCACGTCCTGCACCGCAGGGTGCTTCATCAACTGCTCGGTCACCGCGCTGGTGACTTCCTCGGTGCGGGTCAGGGAGGCGGCCGGCGGCAGGAAGTAGGCGTTGATCACGTAGCCCTGGTCCTCATCCGGCACCAGCGAACCGGGCACGCGGCCGAACAGCAGCACCATCAGCGCGATCATTCCGCCGAACAGGAGCACGCCGATGACGCTGCGTTTGAGGAAGAAACGCACGCCCGCGGTATAGCCGTCGGTGGCGCGGTCGAAGAAACGGTTGAACCAGCGGAACGGCGCCGCCGGTTCGTGATGGGTGGGCTTGAGCAGCAGGGCGCAGAGCGCTGGCGAGAGGGTCAGCGCGACGATGCCTGAGATCACCACCGACACCGCGATGGTGATCGCGAACTGCTTGTACATCTGCCCCGCCAGGCCGCCGAGGAAGCCCACCGGGATGAACACCGCGCAGAGCACCAGGACGATGGCGACGATGGGCCCGGTGACCTCCTCCATGGCCTTGATCGAGGCGTCGCGCGGGCTGAGCTTCTCGGTGCGCATCACCCGCTCGACGTTCTCCAGCACCACGATGGCGTCATCCACGACGATGCCGATGGCCAGCACCATGCCGAACAGGGTCAGCAGGTTGATCGAGAACCCAAGCATGTACATGCCGGCGAAGGTGCCGATCAGCGACACCGGGATGGCCAGCACCGGAATCAGCGTGGCACGCCAGTTCTGCAGGAAGATGAACACCACCAGCATCACCAGTACCAGCGCCTCGACGAAGGTGTGGATCACCTCCTCGATGGAGACCTTGACGAACTTGGTGGTGTCGTAGGGGATCTTGTAGGCGATGCCGTCGGGGAAGCGCTTCTCCAGGCGCTTCATGGTGGCCTCGACCGCCTCGGCGGTGTTCAGGGCGTTGGCGCCGGGCTGCAGGTAGATGCCGAAGGCGGCGTTCTGCTGGCCGTTCAGCGAGGTCATCAGCGAGTAATCCTGGGCACCCAGCTCGACCCGTGCCACGTCCTTGAGCAGCAGGCTGGCGCCGGTGGGGTCGGTGCGCAGGATCACGCTCTCGAACTCCTTCGGCTCGGTAAAGCGGCCCTTGGTGGTGACGGTGTAGGTGAAGTCCTGGGGCTGGTTCAGCGGCTGCTTGCCGAAGCTGCCGGCGGCGAACTGGGAGTTCTGCTCCTGGATGGCCTTGACCACGTCGGTGGGGGTCAGGTCGTACTGCGCCAGCTTGTCCGGCCGCAGCCAGATGCGCATGGAGTAGTCCTTGGAGCCGAACTGGCTGGCATCGCCCACGCCGGGGATGCGCTTGAGCTCGTCGATCACGTTGATCAGCGCGTAGTTGCTGATGTAGATCGGGTCGCGGGAATTGTCCGGGGAGAACAGCGTCACCACCTGGAGGATGTCGGAGGACTTCTTCTCCACCTTCACGCCCTGGCGGCGCACTTCCTCGGGCAGCTTGGCCAGCGCGGCCTGGACCTTGTTGTTGACGTCGATGGTGGCCTGGTCCGGGTCGGTGCCCACCTGGAAGTACACGGTCAGGCTCATGGCACCGTTGCTGTCGGAGTTGGACAGCTGGTAGATCATGCCCTGCACGCCGTTGATCTCCTGCTCCAGCGGCGCCGCCACGGTTTCGGCGATCACCTGGGAGCTGGCGCCCGGGTAGCTGGCGGTGACCGAGACCTGCGGTGGCAGGATCTCCGGGTACTGGGCGATGGGGAGCGCGCGCATGGCCGCGAGGCCGCCGAGGATGATGACGATGGAGATGACTGCGGCGAACACCGGACGGTCGATGAAGAAGCGTGAGATCACGGCGGACGCTCCTCAGGGCTGTTTCGGCTGGGCGGCGGGCTTGTCCTGCGCTTCGACGGCCTTGACGGGCGAGTCGGGCCGCACCTTCGGCAGGCCCTCGACGATGACCCGATCGCCTTCGGCGATACCGGACTCGATGACCCAGCGCCCCTCGGAGGTGTCCCCGGTCTTCACCTCGCGCATGCGCGCCACGCCATCCTTGTCCACCACGTAGACGAAGGTACCGCGCGGCCCCTGTGCCAGGGCGCGCTCGGGCACGGTGATCGCCCTGGGCCGGCTCAAGCCCTTGACCAGTACCCGCACGAACTGCCCGGGCAGCAGCTTCTGCTCGGGGTTGGGCACCACCGCGCGTGCGCTGACGGTGCCGGTACCGGTGTTGACGAAGCTGTCGGTGAAATCGACGCGGCCCTCCAGCGGGTAGGTGGAACCATCGCCGAACTTGAGCACGGCGGCCATCTTGCCGCCCTCTGGCAGGGTCAGCTTGCCGGTCTGCACGTCCTCGCGGATGCGCTCGGCCTCGGTGTCCGGGTAGCCGAAATTGACGTAGATGGGGTCGAGCTGAGTGAGCTGGGTCAGCAGGCTGGAGTTGGGATCGCCGGCCACCACCAGGCTGCCCTCGGAGCGGGTCTCCTTGCTGGTCATGCCGGTGATGGGCGCCTCCACCGTGGTGTAGTCGAGGTCGATCTGCTTGGCCTGCACGTTGGCCTCGGCGGCCTGCACGTTGGCCTTGCTCTGCTCGAAGTTGGAGACGGCGTTGTCCAGCTCGCTCTCGCTGGCGAAGCCCTTCTTCTGCAGCTCGCGGATGCGCTTGAGGTCACGCTCGGTCTGGCGGTAGCGCGCCTGCTCCTGGGCCAGCGCGCCCTTGGCGCTGGCGAGGGCGGCCTGGTAGGTGCGGGGGTCGATGCGGAACAGCACCTGGCCCTTCTGCACCTTGCTGCCCTCCTGGTAGGTGCGCTCCTGAAGGATGCCGCTGACCTGGGCGCGGACCTCGACCTCGCGGTAGCCGGCGGTACGCCCGGCGTACTCCAGGGTCATCGGCAAGGCAGCCGCCTTCACCGTTTCCACCAACACCTCCGGCGGCGGCGGGGCCGCCTTGGCCGGAGCATCGGCTGCCTCGGCGACCAGGCTCAGCGTGGCCAGGGCAAAGGCGCAGAACCGCAGGGGAAAGGTGAAAGAGGGTGTAAACGGCATCGTGCGTCTCCATTCCATGACAGCGCCTGGTTGGCAAAAACAGGAATCAGGTCAAGGCTGGATACATGCATTCACGTGTGTAAAAGCAGTATCCGACTGCAAAATCGGTAAACTCTGGCCCCCGAACAGAAGCCTAGACAGTATTCGTCCAACTGCTATGCGCAGAACCAAAGAAGAAGCGGAGAAGACCCGCAGCGATATCCTGGCCGCCGCCGAGGTCCTGTTCCTCGAGAACGGCGTCGCCCACACGTCCCTCGAGCAGATCGCCCGGGCGGCGGGTGTTACCCGTGGCGCCGTCTACTGGCACTTCCAGAACAAGGCCCATTTGTTCCACGAGATGCTCAACCAGGTGCGCCTGCCACCGGAACAGATGGCCCAGCGCCTGCACGGCGCCGAAGGCCGCGACCTGCTGCAATCGCTGCTCGAGTTGTGCGTGGAGGCCATCACCTCCCTGGCACTGGACCAGCAGCGCCATCGCATCTTCACCATCCTCCTGCATCGCTGCGAGTTCACCGAGGAACTGCGCGAGGCGGAGGATCGTCACAATGCCTTCGTCAACCAGTTCATCGACCTGTGCGAGGCACTGTTCGCCCGCCCGGGCTGCGTCGAGCGCCTCCTGGACGGGCTCACCCCGCGCCTGGCATCGCGCGCCTTGCACGCGCAGATGATCGGGCTGTTCACCGACTGGACGCGCGACCCCGAGCTGTTCGATCCGCAGCGCGAGGCCGGCGTGCTGGTGGGCACCCTGTTCCGCGGGCTGTTCCGCGACTGGGACCAGGGCGCCTGACCGGACCTCAGGCCGCTTCGGCCGCGTAGCCCTCCTCGCGGATGGCCGCCAGCATCTCGTCCAGGGGCAGCCGGCTGGCCACGCGCACCTCGCCCGCGCCCAGGTCGACCTGGACCTCGGCCGCCGGGTCGCGGCTCTGCAACGACTGGGTGATGGCGCGGACGCAGTGGCCGCAGGACATGCCGCTTACCTTGAGAATCTGCATGATCGACTCCTGATTTGATGAGACTGGAGCCAGTCTCGGGCTTGCCACCGTGGCAAGGTCAAGCATGCCGCGATCCCCTACACTCGATGCATGCCGTCCCGGAGTCGCCGCCATGTCCCCCACCCGCCTCTGCCTGATCGCCCTGCTCGCCCTCGCCGGCTCGGCGCAGGCCCAATCCCCCATCGACTACGGCGTGCTGATCGTCAGCCGCGAACGCGTCGAACTGCCCACCAGCTGCGATGTCGGCCTCTACCTGCAGGACCAGCTCGCTGCGCGCCTGGTGCAGGGTGAAAGCATCGCCTTCAACCTCCCGCCAGGGCCGGTCGCCATCCGCCTCGGCCTGCTCGGCCCCGGCCGCTGCAAGCCCGGCATCGAGCAGCAGCGCCTGCAGTCCATCAGCCTGGAAGCCGGCGAAGTCCGCAGATACCGCCTGGCGATGAACACCGCCGGCCTGTACCTGACCCCGGCGCTGGCCAACCCCTGACCGACAGCGCCCGCCCAAGCGGCGCCTCCCGGCCCGCGAGGATGCAGGTGAACGCGCCGTCATTCCCGCGAACGCGGGAATCCGCTGGAAAGGGGGCCGGGCCATCGCGGATGAATCCGCTCCCACAAAGAAGCACGTGCCCATGAGGGCGCCGTGTGCGCCGGGTGGATCGCTGGGCGAATGAATTCGCCCCTACAGATGGGGCACCGAAGCGATGCGACAACTCGCCGCTTGACCTTGCCCTCGTGTCAAGGTCGATCCTGTGGGCAATCCAGGAGGAATTGCCCCATGAGCCCATCCGTTTCGTTCGACCTGCCCATCACCGGGATGACCTGCGCCAGCTGCGCCGGGCGCGTGGAGCGCGCCCTGGCCAAGGTGCCGGGCGTGGAGACCGCCAGCGTCAACCTCGCCACCGAGCGGGCCCGCGTGCAAGCGCCGGGCGACAGCCTGCCGGCCCTGCGCGCGGCGGTGGAGGCTGCCGGCTACGAAGTGCCGGGCCAGCGCCTGGAACTGGCCATCGACGGCATGACCTGCGCCAGTTGCGTGGGCCGCGTCGAGCGCGCCCTGGCCAAGGTGCCTGGGGTCGGCGAGGTGACGGTGAACCTCGCCACCGAGCGCGCCCACCTGCTGCTGCTCGGCGAGGTGGAACGCAGCACGCTGCTGCAGGCCGTCGAACACGCCGGCTACCAGGCCCGCACCCTGGATACGGATGCGCCGCGCGGCGATGACAACGCCAGCCGCCTGCGCCACGAGCGCTGGGCGCTGCTCGTCGCCCTCGCCCTGGCCGCTCCGCTGGTGCTGCCGATGCTGGTGGAACCCTTCGGCCTGCACTGGATGCTGCCCGCCTGGGTGCAGTTCGCCCTGGCCACGCCGGTGCAGTTCATCCTCGGGGCACGCTTCTACCGCGCCGCCTGGAAAGCCGTGCGCGCCGGCGCCGGCAACATGGACCTGCTGGTGGCCATCGGCACCAGCGCGGGCTACGGCCTGAGCCTCTACCAGTGGGCCACCGCCCACCCCGGCCACGTGCCGCATCTGTATTTCGAAGCCTCTGCCGTGGTCATCGCCCTGGTGCTGCTGGGCAAGTACCTGGAGAGCCGCGCCAAGCGCCAGACCAGCGCCGCCATCCGCGCCCTGGAAGCCCTGCGCCCCGAGCGCGCCATCCGCCTGCGCGACGGCCGCGAGGAAGAGATCGCCATCGCCGAACTGCGCCTGGGCGACGAGGTGCTGGTGAAGCCGGGCGAACGCTTCCCGGTGGACGGCGAGGTGCTGGAAGGCCAGAGCCATGCCGACGAGGCCCTGATCAGCGGCGAAAGCCTGCCGGTGCCCAAGGCCCCGGGCGACCGCGTCACCGGCGGCGCCATCAACGGTGAGGGGCGTCTGCGGGTGCGCACCACCGCCCTGGGCGGCGAAACCGTGCTGGCGCGGATCATCCGCCTGGTGGAGGACGCCCAGGCGGCCAAGGCGCCGATCCAGAAGCTGGTGGACCGGGTCAGCCAGGTGTTCGTCCCGATGGTGCTGCTGATCGCCCTGGCCACCCTCGGCGGCTGGCTGCTGGCCGGTGCCGCGCTGGAGACCGCGCTGATCAACGCCGTCGCCGTGCTGGTGATCGCCTGCCCCTGCGCCCTCGGCCTGGCCACGCCCACGGCGATCATGGCGGGCACCGGCGTCGCGGCCCGCCACGGCATCCTGATCAAGGACGCCGAAGCCCTGGAGGTGGCCCATGCCGTCACCGCCGTGGCCTTCGACAAGACCGGCACCCTCACCTCCGGCACCCCGCGCATCACCAACCTGGCCGCCGCCGATGGCGACGAAGCCGCCCTGCTGCAATGGGCCGGTGCCCTGCAGCGCGGCAGCGAACACCCGCTGGCCAAGGCGGTGCTGGACGCCTGCGACGAGCGCGGGCTGACGGTGCCCGAGGTGAACGACAGCCAGTCCCTGACCGGGCGCGGCATCCAGGGCGTGGTCGAGGGCCGCCTGCTGGCACTGGGCAACCGTCGACTCCTGGACGAACAGGGGCTCGATGGCGGCGCCCTGCTGGAATCGGCCACGGCCTGGGAAGCCCACGGCCGTACCCTCTCCTGGCTGCTGGAACTGCAACCCCAGCCCCGGGTGATCGGCCTCTTCGCCTTCGGCGACGGCCTCAAGGACGGTGCCCGCGAGGCCGTGCAGGCCCTGCGGGAACGCCACATCGCCAGCCACCTGATCACCGGCGACAACCGTGGCAGTGCCCGGGTGGTGGCCGAGGCGCTGGGCATCGACGACGTGCACGCCGAAGTGCTGCCCGCCGACAAGGCCGCCGAGGTGGCGCGGCTCAAGGCCGGCGGCGCGGTGGTGGCGATGGTCGGAGACGGCATCAACGACGCCCCCGCCCTGGCCGCCGCCGATGTCGGCATCGCCATGGGCGGTGGCACCGACGTGGCCATGCACGCGGCCGGCATCACCCTGATGCGCGGCGACCCGCGCCTGGTCCCCGCCGCGTTGGAGATCGCCCGGCGCACCTATGGCAAGATCCGCCAGAACCTGTTCTGGGCCTTCATCTACAACCTGGTGGGCATCCCGCTCGCCGCCGCCGGCATGCTCAACCCCGTGGTCGCCGGCGCGGCGATGGCGCTCTCCAGCGTCAGCGTGGTGAGCAACGCGCTGCTGCTGAAGACCTGGAAACCGGCCGGGTACGAACCCAAGGAAGACTGAAGCCAGGACGCTGTTCTGGTAGGGGCGAATTCATTCGCCAAGCGCCCCGCAAGGGGCGCCCAGACACCTCAACCCAAGAGGACAGATGCATGAACATCGGCCAGGCCGCGAAGAAGAGCGGGCTCACCGCGAAGATGATCCGCTACTACGAATCCATCGGCCTGCTGCCGGAGGCCGGTCGCAGCGACAGCGGCTACCGCCAGTACAGCCAGCAGGACCTGCACAGCCTGGCGTTCATCCGCCGTTCACGGGACCTGGGCTTCTCCCTGGAGGAAGTCGGCAAGCTGCTGCAACTGTGGCAGGACCGGGGCCGCGCCAGTGCCGACGTCAAGGCGCTGGCCCGCGACCATATCGACGAGCTGAACCGCAAGATCGCCGAGCTGGCCGGCCTGCGAGACACCCTGCAGGAACTGGTGGACCACTGCCAGGGCGACCACCGCCCCGACTGCCCGATCCTCAAGGACCTGGAGTCGGGCGGCTGCTGCCACTGACCAGGCGGCCCAGCAGCCCCTTGGGCAGCACGGTGATCGCCAGGCCGACGAAGACGATGACGCAGGCCAGCCAGCCCGACGGGCTCAGCGCCTCGTCCAGCAGCAGCCAGCCGGAGAGCAGCCCCGAGATCGGCACCGCCAGGGCGAAGGGGGTCACCAGGCTCGCCGGGTGACGGCTGAGCAGGAAGCTCCAGATGGCGAAGCCCAGGGTGGTGGCACCGAAGGCCACGAACAGCAGCGAGCCGTAGCCCACCAGGGTCGCGTGCTCGAACGCGGCGGCCATCGCCTGCGGCCCCTCGAACACCCAGGACAGCGCCAGCAGCGGCAAGGGCGGCACCAGGCTCACCCAGCAGATCAGCCGCAGCATGTCGCTGGCGCCGGCGCGCTTGGTGGCGATGTTGGCGAAGGCCCAGGCCAGCGCGGCCACCAGCACCAGCGCGAAGGCCAGCAGGCTTTCACCCATGGGCCGCTCCAGGCCGATCAGCACCAGGCCGGAGGCGGCCAGGGCCAGGCCGAGCACGCCGCGCCGGCTGGGCCGCTCGCCCAGCAGCAGGGCGGCGATGAGGATGGTGAAGAACACCTGGCTCTGCAGCACCAGGGACGTGAGCCCCGCCGGCATGCCGATCTTCATGCCGATGAACAGCACGCCGAACTTGAACACCCCCAGCAGCAGGCCGATCTGCACGATCCGCCACAACGGCGCCGGCATCGGCCCGCGCAGGAACAGCAGCGGCGTCGCCGCCAGGGCGAAGCGCAAGGCGCAGAACAGCAGCGGCGGGAATTCCGCGAGGCCGAGCTTGATGACGACGAAGTTGACACCCCAGACCAGGGTGACCAGCAGGGCGAGGAGGATGTGCGGCAAGGGCATGGCGTGCACTCGTAGGGCGGGCAGGCAACGCTAGCAGCTCATCGGGCACCTGTATGGATACAGATGCCCGCAAATGGCGTGATACAGGGATGCGGCCATGAAAAAGCCCCCGGAGGCGCGTCTCTCGGGGAGACGCCCCTCCGGGGGCTCGGCGTGAGTCGGTGCGGACCCGATCAGGCCTGGGATTGCAGGTAGTTCTCCAGGCCCACACGGTCGATCAGGCCCAGTTGCTGTTCCAGCCAGTAGGCGTGGTCTTCCTCGGTGTCCTGCAGCTGCAGGGCGAGGATGTCGCGGCTGACATAGTCCTTGTGCTTCTCGCACAGGGTGATGCCCTTGCTCAGCGCGGCACGGACCTCGTATTCGAGGTTGAGGTCCGAGCGCAGCATCTCCGGCACGGTGGCGCCGGGATGGATGGCCTTGGGCGTCATGTCCGGGGTGCTTTCGAGGAAGAGGATGCGCTTGAGCAGGGCATCGGCGTGCTCGGTCTCCTCCTCCATCTCGTGGTTGATGCGCTCGAAGAGCTTGGTGAAGCCCCAGTCCGCGTACATCCGCGAGTGCAGGAAGTACTGGTCGCGAGCGGCCAGCTCGCCGCGCAGCAGATCCTTCAGGTATTCGACGACTTCGAGTTGCCCTTGCATGCGTGTTCTCCCCTGCAAACGCGGTGATCCGAGGGCGCAATGGTCCTGCGCGGATCGGCCCCGGTCAAGCGAGCCGATGCCGCAGTGTCAATTCTGCATCCAGGGCGGCGGTGGCGGCTCGTCGCGGGCCTTGTCCTCGTCCTCGTTGAGCAGCGCCTGGCGCCGGGCTTCCTCGGCCAGGGCGGCCTTGATCTCGCGCATCACCGCGTCGACGTCGGCGGAATCCTCCGGCTCGGCGAACTCGCCGGTGAGCGGCGTCTCCGGGGTCAGCTTGCCGTCCTCGTAGAGCGCCCACATTTCCTTGGCGTAACGGGTGTAGAGCAACTCGGGGGCAAACTGCCCGAAATAGGACGCCATGTTGCCGACATCGCGCTCCAGCATGCGGAAGGCGTGGTTGTTGCCGGCGGCATCCACCGCCTGGGGCAGGTCGATGATCACCGGGCCGTACGGGTCGAGCAGGACGTTGAACTCCGAGAGGTCGCCATGGACCAGGCCGGCGCAGAGCATCTTGACGATCTCGCCGATCATGAAGGCGTGGAACTCGCGGGCGTCCTCGGGCGTCAGGTCGACGTCGTTGAGGCGCGGCGCGGCATCGCCGTAGCCGTCGGTGACCAGCTCCATCAGCAGCACGCCATCAAGGAAGTCATAGGGCTTGGGCACGCGCACGCCCGCCGCGGCCAGGCGGAACAGGGCCGCGACCTCGGCGTTCTGCCAGTTCTCCTCCTGCTCCTTGCGCCCGTACTTCGAGCCCTTGGCCATGGCCCGGGCGTCACGGCTGTTACGTACCTTGCGGCCCTCCTGGTACTCGGCAGCCTGGCGGAACCCGCGCTTGTTGGCCTCCTTGTAGACCTTCGCGCACCGCAACTCGCCGCCACAACGCACAACGTAGACCGATGCTTCCTTGCCACTCATCAGGGGCCTGACCACTTCGTCGATCAGGCCGTCTTCCACCAACGGTTCAATGCGTTTTGGAGTCTTCATGCTGCTTTGTAGCCAATCCTCTGTTTGCGGGCGGACATCGTCCGACTTTATACGGCATGCGGGCCCGCGCGACTATCCGCGGCGCGCCAGAGTGTGGCGCAACGCATCCATGGCGTAGCGCACCTTGGCCGGCTGGGCGTCGCGGCGCGGGGTGACGATGTAGAGCCCGATGGGGCCGGGCTGCCAGTCCGGCAGCACGCGCAGCAGGCGACCGCTGGTCAGTTCCTCGCTGATCTCCGGCTCCGGCTGCAGCGAGAGGCCGAAGCCGGCCAGGGTGAAGCTGCGGGTGGACAGGATGTTGTTGCACACCACCCGGCTCTCGATGCGCAGGCGCTGCACCTCGCCGCCCGGCCCGTGCAGCGTCAGCGGCCCCTGGTGGCGATCGCTGCCGAGTGTCACCCAGTCCAGCGCCAGCAGTTGCTCCGGGCGCTGGATGCCGGGGTGCCGGGCCAGGTAGGCCGGTGCGCAGCACAGCAGCATCGGCCAGTCGCCGACATGCCGCGCCACCAGGCTGGAGTCGTCCAGGGTGCCGACGCGGATGGCCAGGTCGATGCGCTGCTCCACCAGGTCGATCTGCTCGTCGTGGAAGAACAGCCGCAGGCTCAGCCCCGGGTGCGCCTCCAGCAGGGGCGCCAGGGCGTCGGTCACCACGCGGCCGGAAAAGCCCACGGGCGCTGCGATGCGCAATTCCCCCACCGGCGCGTCACGCAGCTCCGCCAGGCGCTGCTCGGCCTGCTGCGCCAGTTCCAGCACCTGGGCGCAGCTGCGGTAGAACAGGCTGCCGGCCTCGGTCAGGGTCAGCTTGCGGGTAGTGCGATGGAGCAGGCTGACCCGGGTCGACTCCTCCAGCCGGCGGATCTGCTGGCTGACCGCCGAGGCACTCATGCCCAGCGCCTCGCCTGCGGCGACCATCGAGCCCTTCTCCACGACCATGGCGAACACCGCCATGCGTTTGAGCTGCTCCATTCGTAAGCCCTGCTTAATTGTGAAAGCGCTTTCTGCCACTTTTTCCGCTGATTATCCAGAAGTCATGATTCATCACCTCGAATCACCACCTCGATCCCTGGAGAACAGCATGAAGATCGCCCTCATCGGTGCCACCGGTTTCGTCGGCTCCGCCGTGCTCACCGAAGCCCTGCAACGCGGCCACCAGGTCACCGCCCTGGTCCGCCACCCGGAAAAGCTCGCCGCCCAAGAACACCTGAAGGCCGTAAAAGCCGACATCCACGACGCCACCGCCACCACGCCGCAACTGGCCGGGCACGACGCCGTCGTCCACGCCTTCAACCCGGGCTGGGGCCGCGACGACATCCGCGAGCAGTTCATCGCCGGCACCCGTTCGATCTTCGAGGCCGTGAACCGGTCCGGCGTGCGCCGCCTGCTGGTGGTCGGCGGCGCCGGCAGCCTCTATGTCGCCCCGGGCGTGCAGTTGATCGATACCCCGAACTTCCCCGCCGAATACAAGGAAGGCGCCGAGGGCGCGCGCCAGGCGCTCAACCTGATCCAGGCCGAAACCGCGCTGGACTGGAGCTTCATCTCGCCGCCCGCCCTGCTGCAGCCCGGCGAGCGCACCGGCCGCTTCCGCCTCGGCGGCAACGAGCTGCTGATGGACGGCGACCACCCGGCGAGCATCTCCGTGGCCGACCTGGCCGTGGCCATCATCGACGAGCTGGAAAACCCGCAGCACGTCCGCCAGCGCTTCACCGCGGGTTATTGAAGGTTTTCCAGCGGGCCCCCGCTTGGCGGGGATGACGACGGGGCACTCCAGCCGTGGCGTCACCCTCGCGAACGCGGGGCCCACTGAACGGCCCGCCGCTCCACACGACGAACAGGAACCCAGCATGAGCCTCACCGCCTCCGCCCATGTCGCCACCGACACCCCGGCGCGCTACATCAGCCGCCTGTGCAAGCACTTCGCCCACCGCATCCCGGTCAGCTTCGACGAGCACCAGGGCCGCATCGAGTTCGACTTCGGCCTCGGCACGCTGCACGCCGAAGCCGGCGGCCTGACCCTCAAGGTCGAAGCCGCCGACAACGAGAAGCTGGAACGGATGAAGGACGTGATCGCCAGCCACTTCGAACGCTTCGCCTGGCAGGAAGCCCTGCAGCTGGACTGGCGCTGAGCCTCACTCCGGCAACGTCAGCTCGATGCTCTCGGCGATGGAGTCCTCAAGACGCTGCAGCTCGCCCTCGATGGCGCTGCGGCTGTCGGCGTGGCGTTCCGCGATTCGGGCGAAGCCGTCGGCCACTTCGAGGAAGGCCAGCACCACCAGCGGGTCGAACTCGCTGCCACTGCCGGCGCTGATGCGCATCACCGCCTCGTCGCCGCTCAGGCGGCTGCGGTAGGGGTGGTAGCGGGTGAGCTCGTCGTAGCAATCGACCAGGGCCATCAGGCGTGCGGACAACGGTGTCTGGTCGCCAC
This sequence comes from Pseudomonas sp. Pc102, assembly GCF_018408275.1. NCBI lineage: Bacteria > Pseudomonadati > Pseudomonadota > Gammaproteobacteria > Pseudomonadales > Pseudomonadaceae > Pseudomonas > Pseudomonas sp. Pc102. The sequence continues at coordinate 5,822,482 of NZ_AP021905.1, forward strand.
GCAGGCCCTGTGGATAACCCGAGCCGTCCCAGCGCTCGTGGTGGCCGTACTGGATCTCCTTGGCATAGGCGAGGAAGCTCTGCCCCACCCCACCCAGGCGCGCCTCGGCGCGCTCCAGCGCTTCGCGGCCGAGCCGGGTATGGCTCTGCATCAGGCGCAGGTCGTCGCCCTCCAGTTGCCCAGGGTTGAGCAGCACGCGATCGGGCAGCGCCACCTTGCCGATGTCGTGCAACAGCGCCGACTTGGCCATCAGCGCGATACGTTCCTCGGTCAGCTCGTCCGCCATCCCCGGCTGCTGCCGCGCCAGCGCGCCAGCCAGCAGGCGCATGTACAGCTCGACGCGCAGCAGGTGGTTGCCGTCGGGGTTGTCGCGCATGTCGGCCAGACCGGCCAGGGCCTCGATCGTGGCGTAGTGCAGGTGATGGATCTCGCGGGTGCGGCGGCGCACCTCCAGCTCCAGGTATTCGCTCTTGTCGCGCAGGAAGTCGGCCGTGGCCTTGAGCTGCAACTGCGCCTGGACCCGCGCCAGGACGATGGGCGGGCTGATCGGCTTGGTGATGTAGTCCACCGCGCCGAGGTCGAAGCCCTTCTGCTCGTCGGCAATCTCGCTGCGGGCGGTGAGGAAGATCACCGGGATATCGCGGGTGGCGGCATCGGCCTTGAGCCGCGCACAGACTTCGTAGCCGTCCATCTCCGGCATCATCACGTCCAGCAGGATCAGGTCCGGGCGCATGTTCCCGGCGGCGATCCTCAGCGCCTTGGCACCACTGCCGGCGACCTTGACCCGATAGCGGTCCATCAGCAGCTCGCTCATGAGCTCGAGGTTGTCCGGGGTGTCGTCCACCACCAGGATCACCTCGCGATCCGGTCTGTCCAGCATGCCGACCATGTGGCGCACCTCGTCAGAGTGAAATGTCGCGTTGCCCCGCCATCTCCCGCAGCACCGCCAGGGCGGTCTCGAAGTCGTAACCCCGCACCGCCGCCTCCAGGGGGCCATAGCCTTCATTGAAGGCGCTGCGCAGCAATTGCGCCTGTTCTTCGAAGAGCTTTCCGGCGCGCGGATCGTCGTCTTCGAACAGCTGCGCCAGCCGCTTGCACAGGGGCACCAGGTGCGTCGGGTCGCAGGCGGCGGCCTCGGGCTCCGGGCGTTGCTCGCGCAGGAGTTCATCGATGGCTCCGACCAGCGCCAGCAACGGCGGTTCCAGCTCCAGCAATGGGCGCTCCAGCTGGGCCAGGCGCGCCCCCTGGCGGATGCCGCGCTCCAGCTCACCGGCCTGGGCCTGCAACTGCGCCGCGCCCAGGTTGCCGGCCAGCCCGCGCAGGCTGTGGGCCAGGCGCTCGGCGCGCTCGCGGTCGCCATCGCCGAGGGCCTGGCGCAATTCGCCGACGAACTGGCGCTGGCCCTTGGCGAACTTGCCCAGCAGCCCCAGGTAGGCCTGCTGCTTGCCCAGCACCCGGCGCAGGCCGCTGGCGAGGTCGATGCCCGGAAGCCGCCAGTCCGGCAGGCCGACGGCGGCGCCCGTCTTCACCTCGCCCCGCGGCCCGTCGCTGCGCAGCCAGCGGCGGAGGGTGGCCCACAGCTCCAGGGGCTCGATGGGCTTGCCGACGTGGTCGTTCATGCCCGCCTGGAGGCAACGTTCGCGGTCCCCGGGCAGGGCGTTGGCGGTCATGGCGATGATCGGCAGGTCGCGCAGGCGCGGGTCACGGCGCAGCTCGCGGGTGGCTTCCAGGCCGTCCATCTCCGGCATCTGCATGTCCATCAGCACCAGCGCGTAGTAGTCGGGCGGCTGCCAGCGCAGGCGGTCGATGGCATCCAGCCCGTTCTCCGCCTGGTCGATGCGCAGGCCGCTCTCCTCCAGCAGCGCGGTGGCCACCTCGCGGTTCAGCGCGTGGTCCTCGACCAGCAGCACGCGCTGGTTCTCGAAGCGCGGCATGGCCTCCAGCAGCGCGACGGTGCCGGTCGGCTCGGGACTGCGCCGCCGTCCCAGGCTGCTGAGGGAAGCCTCCAGCAGCACCGACGGGTTCAGCGGCTTGTGCAGCACCTCATCGATGCCGGCCTTGCCGGTGTCGCCCAGGTCGTCGAAGCCATGGGCGGTGACCAGCAGCAGGCGCGGCGGCTTGGCCAGGCCCAGCAGGCGCAGGCGGCGGGCGGTCTCGACACCGTCCAGCCCGGGCATCTGCCAGTCGATGAAGACGATCTCGAACGGGTCGCCCTCGCGCTCGGCCTCGGCGACCCGCAGCAGCGCCTCCTCGCCGGACTGCACCGCCTCGACCCGCAGCGCCAGGCTGGCGAGCATGTCGTTGATCACCTGGCGCGCGGCGTCGTTGTCGTCCACCACCAGCACCCGGCGATCGAGCAGGTCGGGCTGCAGCAACAGCTCGTGGGGCTGGCGCGCGGAAACCTGCACCGGCAGCCGGCACCAGAACAGGCTGCCGACGCCCACCCGGCTGTCGACGCCGACCTCGCCGCCCATGGCCTCGGCCAGGCGCCGGCAGATGGCCAGGCCCAGGCCGGAGCCGCCATAGCGCCGGGTGGTGGAGTTGTCCGCCTGCTGGAAGGATTCGAACAGGCGCCCCTGCTGCTCGGCGTCGAGGCCGATGCCGGTGTCGCGCACCGCCAGGTACAGCTCCAGCTCGCGCCCGCCACGCGGCTCACCGCGGACGATCACCTCCACCTCGCCCTGCTCGGTGAACTTGACCGCGTTGTTGGCGTAGTTGATGAGGATCTGGCCGATGCGCAGCGGGTCGCCCACCAGTTGCAGGGGCAGTTGCGGGTCGACGTTGAACACCAGTTCCAGTTGCTTGCAGGCGGCCTTCTCGCTGACCAGCCCGGAGAGGTTCTCCAGCACCTGCTGCAGGTCGAAGTCGATGCGCTCGATGTTCAGCTTGCCGGCCTCGATGCGGGAGAAGTCGAGGATGTCGTTGATCACCCCCATCAGGTGCTGGCTGGCCTGCTGGATCTTGCCCAGGTACTCGCGCTGCCGGGGTTCGGGGCCCGCCCGCAGGGCCAGGTGGGTCATGCCGATGATGGCGTTCATCGGGGTGCGGATCTCGTGGCTCATGTTGGCGAGGAAGTCGGCCTTCGTCCGGGCCGCTTCCTCGGCCAGTTCCTTGGCCTGGGCCAGGGCCTCTTCGCTGTGCTTGCGCGCGGTGACGTCGCGGCTGACGCCCACCAGGCCCAGCAACTGGCCCTTGTCGTCCTGGAAGGTGGCGCGGATGGTGTCGAACAGCACCTTGCGTCCATCGCGCTGCACCACCCAGTCCTCGCTCTCGAACGGCAGGCTCAGGGCCAGCGCCGCCTGGTCCTGGATCAGCCGCATGCGCGCCCGTTCGGTGGGCAGCAGTTCGGCGTCGGTGCGCCCCTGCAGTGCCTCGCGGCTCTGGCCGATGAGGTCGGCGAACGCCTGGTTGGCGCCAAGGTAGCGGCCATCGGCGTCCTTGAACCAGATCGGGTCGGGGATGGCGTTGACCAGCGCCAGCAGGGTGCTGCGCTGGCGTTCCGCCTCGGCCTCGGCGCGGCGGCGTTCCTCCACCTGCACCGCCAGCCGGCGGTTCCACAGCAGCACGAAGCCCACCAGGGCGATCACCCCCAGCGCATAGGGCCAGCCCACCTCCGCGGCCTTGCGCCAGTTGAACTCGGTGAGCGGTGGCAGCCAGCGATCCATGATCGCCTCGCGCTCCTCGCGGTCGATACTGGCCAGGGCGTGGTCGATCAGCCCGGCCAGCTGCTGCCAGTCGCGGCGCACGGCGAAGTGCAGCTGGCTGCTGCCCAGGCCGGACTCGCCGCGCAGCTCCAGGTTGCTCAGGTTGAGCTGCCGGATCAGGTAGCTGGCGACGATCATGTTGCCCACGTAGGCATCGGCGCGCCCGGAGGACACGGCGCGCAACGCCGCCTCGGTGTCGGCCGCCTCCACCAGCAACAGCCCCGGTGCACGCTCGCGCAGCTTGCCCTGCACGGCGTAGCCACGCTCCACCGCGACACGCTTGCCGGCCAGGTCGCCCAGCCCCTGCCATGCACTCTCGCGACGGGTGAAGAGCAGGCTGGTACTGACCAGGTAGGGCTCGCTGAAGGCCGCCCAGGATTCCCGCGAGGCCACCTTGGCCATGGATGGCAGGACATCGACACGGCGCTCGCGCAGTGCGTCCTGGGCCTGCTGCCAGTCATCGAAGAGCACCGGCTCGATGCCCAGGCCGAGGCGCTCCCCCACCAGGCGCAGGAAGTCGGCACTGATGCCCTGGTAGCTGCCGTCGGCGTCGACCAGGTCGAACGGCGGCCAGCCATGGCGCGGCACGCCGACGCGCACGCGCGGGTGGTCCTGCAGCCAGGCCGCCTCGCCCGCATCGAAGTCGAGCCGCGCGGACCCGCCCAGCACCAGGGGCGCCAGCAGCATCAGCACCAGCCAAACAGAGGCACGCAACATGGGTCTGTCCTTGTGCTCGTCCACCGCAATTCAGCTTAGCCAGCGGCCGGCGGTTGGAAAGGCGGGGCCCGGCGTTCAGTGGAGTCGAGCGCCCGAGTGCGCCTGCAACTCCCGCAGGGTGGGTCGAGCGGAGCGAAACCCATGGCTCTGTCTGCGTTAAGTGTTGCTAGAGGATTTGGAGCCCGGTTGATTGCCGAGTCTTGCGGAGGGGCTTTTTGCCGCTGCCTCACCACCGGGTAAACGCAGCGGCGGGCGGCTTTCGTAGGATGGTGTAGAGCGAAGCGAAACCCATGCGGCGGGCGTTGCAGGAATCCAGAATGGCCCTGAAAGGACCGTGCTTGAGCCTTTTCGAAATCCACAACAGCTAACGCAGACAGAGCCAAACCCATCACCGGAGCCAATGGGTTTCGCGGGGCTCAGGGAAACCGCACCCGACTCAAGGACCTGTCGGAGCGGGCTGCGTCAGCGGAACAGCTCCCCCGGCGTCACCCCGAACAGGCCCTTGAAGGCGGCGATGAAGGCCGAGGGCGAGTCGTAGCCGCTGCCGAGGGCGACCTGGGTGACGCTGTCGCCCTGCTCCAGCGGTTGCAGGGCGGCGAGCAGGCGCAGGCGCTGGCGCCATTGGCGGAAACTGAGCCCGGTCTCGCGCTGGAAGGCGCGCATCAGGGTCTTTTCCGACATGGCGAGCAGGCCGGCCCATTCGCTGAGGGGGCGGGCCAGGTCGGGCTGGGCCACCAGTTCGTTGCACAGGCGCAGCAGGCGCGGCTCGCAGGGCATGGGCAGGGAGAAGCCCGCCTCCGGCAGGGCACGCAGCTGGTCCAGCAGCACCGCCACCAGGCGGGCTTCGGGGCTGTCGCCCTCGGGGTATTCCACCGGCAGTTCGCAGAAGCCCTTGATCAGCTCACGCGCCAGCGGCGTCACCTCCAGCACCCGGCAGTGGTCCGGCGCCCAGGTGCAGGCGTCGCGGCGCACGTAGAGGCTGCGCATCTCGGCATGCATGGAGGTGACCACCTCGTGCTCCAGGCCCGCCGGCACCCAGATCGCCCAATGCGGCGGGGCGAAGAAGCTGCCGGCGGCGGTGTGCACACCGAGCACGCCGCTGATGGCGTAGGAGAGCTGCACCCAGTCATGGCTGTGGCGCGCCGTCCAGGAGCCGGCGCGCAGGCTTTCCGCACGGGCGTAGAGGGGCCGGGGCAACGCGCTGAGGTCGGGGATGCTGCGTTGCAGGTCGAGCTGTCCGTTTGGCGACATCTTCTGATCCGCTGTCGTTAGACGGCCGGATTGTGCGCCCGTTAACCTGCCGCCTCAATCCCATCGGCTGCCCGGAGGTTCCATGTCGGCACTCAAACCCCTCAAGCGCCTGGTCACCGACTGGTTCCTCGGCGGCATGCTGCTGGCCGTGGCGCTGGCCTGGCTGTTCCCGGACATCGGCCGCCACGGCGGCACGCTGCATGCCGAAAGCCTGATCAACGCCGGGGTGTTCCTGGTGTTCTTCCTGCACGGGATCAACCTGTCCACCGAGCAGATCCGCAAGGGCCTGAGCAACTGGCGCCTGCACATCATGGTGCAGGTGTTCACCTTCGGCCTGTTCCCGCTGGCCTGGCTGGCGGTGGACCGGCTGTTCGGCACGCACCTGCCGCCGGCGCTGATGCTGGGCTTCTTCTACCTCTGCGCCCTGCCCTCGACCATCTCCTCCTCGGTGGCGCTGACCGGCAGCGCGGGCGGCAACGTACCGGCGGCGATCCTCAACGCCAGCCTGTCGAGCCTACTGGGGGTGTTCCTCACGCCCTGGCTGATCAGCCTGGTGGCCGACGCCAACGGCGGCATCGACTTGGGCGAGACGCTGATCGACCTGAGCCTGCTGCTGCTCCTGCCGCTGGTGCTGGGCCAGGCGCTGCGCCCGCTGTGGGGCAGGTTCTTCGCCCGCTACAAGCGCTACACGGCGGTGTTCGACAAGCTGGTGATCCTGCTGCTGGTGTTCGCCTCGTTCAGCGATTCGGTGGCCGGCGGCATCTGGCAGCAGCAGGGGCCGGCCACCCTGGTCATCGCCTTCGTCGGCAGCGCCCTGCTGCTGGCGGCGATGCTCTGGGCCACCACCCGTTCGGCACGGGCGCTGGGCTTCAACCATGAGGACGAGATCGCGGCGGTGTTCTGCGCCACCAAGAAATCCCTGGCGGCCGGCGCGCCCATGGCGGCGATCATCTTCGGCGCCAACCCGGCACTGGGCCTGATCCTGCTGCCGATCATGCTCTACCACCAGATGCAGCTGATCGTCTGCTCGGTGATGGCCGAGCGCTACGCCAGCCGCGGCCACGCGTTGGCCAGGGCACAGGCAAGCGCCGCCTGACGCAGGCTGGCCCGGGCATCGCACCGTTGGGCCTCGCTGCGCTCGGCGCCAACCTTCGGCGCGTGCGCCCTCGAAAAACGGGCGAAAAAAAGGGCGGCCCAACCAGTGGGCCGCCCTAAATCACGGAGTTGCTTACATCACGCGGCCAGCGATGAATTGCGGCCACGGGTATTGGATTACTTTTCGAGGATCGCGGTCACACCTTGGCCGCCTGCGGCGCAGATCGAGATCAGCCCGCGCCCCTTTTCCGCCACCGAAAGCAGCTTCGACAGGTTGGCGACGATGCGCCCGCCGGTGGCGGCGAAGGGGTGGCCGGCGGCCAGGGAGCTGCCCTTGACGTTCATCTTGCTGCGGTCGATCGAGCCCAGCGGCTGGTCGAGGCCGAGGCGGGTCTTGCAGTAGTCGGCGTCTTCCCAGGCCTTGAGGGTGCAGAGCACCTGGGCGGCGAAGGCCTCGTGGATCTCGTAGTAGTCGAAGTCCTGCAGGGTCAGGCCGTTGCGTGCCAGGAGGCGCGGCACCGCATAGACCGGCGCCATCAGCAGCCCTTCCTTGCCGCTGACGAAATCAACCGCCGCCGCCTCGCCGTCCTTGAAGTAGGCGAGGATCGGCAGGCCGCGTGCCCTGGCCCACTCCTCGCTGGCCAGCAGCACCACCGAGGCGCCGTCGGTGAGCGGGGTGGAGTTGGCGGCGGTCAGGGTGCCGCGCGGCCCCTTCTCGAACACCGGCTTGAGGGTGGCGAGCTTCTCCGGGTTGATGTCCGCGCGCAGGTTCTGGTCGCGGGTCAGGCCGAGGAAGGGGGTCAGCAGGTCGTTCTGCCAGCCTTCGGCATAGGCCGCGGCGAGCTTCTGGTGGCTGGCCACGGCCAGGGCGTCCTGCTCGTCACGCGGGATGGACCAGGTCTGTGCCATCAGCTCGCAGGACTCGCCCATGGACAGCCCGGTGCGCGGCTCGCCGTTACGCGGGATGTGCGGCGCCAGGTGGCGCGGGCGCACCTTGAGCAGGCTCTTGATCTTGTCGCCGGTGGTCTTGCCGCGATTGGCCTCCAGGAGGATCTTGCGCAGCTCCTCGTGCACGCCGATGGGCGCGTCGGAGGTGGTGTCGACGCCGCCGGCGATGCCGCTGTCGATCTGCCCGAGGGCGATCTTGTTGGCCACCAGGATGGCGGCCTCCAGGCCGGTACCGCAGGCCTGCTGGATGTCGTAGGCGCTGGTCTCCGGGGCCAGGCGCGAACCCAGCACGCATTCGCGGGCCAGGTTGAAGTCACGGGAATGCTTGAGCACGGCACCGGCGACGAACTCGCCGATGCGCTCGCCGTGCAGGTTGTAGCGCTCCACCAGGCCTTCCAGCGCGCTGGTGAGCATCTGCTGGTTGGTGGCGGTGGCGTACACCGTGTTGGAACGGGCGAACGGAATGCGATTGCCGCCGACGATGGCGACCCGGCGCAGCTGGGTCATGGGTGACTCCTTGCCTGGGGAATGGATTGCGGTGCGCAACGTTGGCCACAAGACTAGCCGCCCGCCTGGCCGTCGCATTGGCCGCCTTGCCAACAGAGTGGTCAACACGGTCAATTGCGCGATTGTGTTGTCTGCGTAGAGTGAGCCCCACTTCTTATGCGTGCAGGAGCCTGCCCCCATGTCCGACCGTTATCTCGCCTTCGCCAACTCCAATGCCGGCCGACGCCTGGTCGGCGCCCTCGGGCTGCCCGCGCCGATGCGCCTGGAGCGCTGGATGGCGGGCCGCACCCGGCCGGTGGATGGCGCCCTGCTGCTGGGGGGTGAAGGGGCCCTGGCCGAAGCCGCCAGCGCTGTGCTGAACAAGCTCACCGACCAGTCCTTCGCCACCGAGGAGGGCCGCTTCGGCCTGGCCCGCTGGACCGCCGAGCACGGCCCCAAACTCAAGGCGCTGGTGTTCGACGCCAGTGGCCTGACCCGTTTCGAGCAGCTGATCGAGCTGCGCAACTTCTTCCAGCCGGCCTTCAAGGGCCTGGGCAAGTGCCCGCGCGTGGTGGTCCTGGGCCGCCCGCCGGAGTCGCTGAAGGACACCGTGGCCGCCGCCGTGCAGCGCTCGTTGGAAGGCTTCACCCGTTCCCTGGGCAAGGAGATCCGCCGCGGCGGCAACGTGCAGCTGGTGTATGTCGGCAAGGGTGCCGAGGACCAGCTCGAAGGCGCCCTGCGCTTCTTCCTCTCGCCCAAGAGCGCCTACGTTTCCGGCCAGGTGCTGCGCCTCTCGGCCAGCAGTGCCCAGGTCAGGGACTGGAGCCGCCCGCTCAATGGCCTGAAGGCACTGGTCACCGGCGCCTCCCGCGGCATCGGCGCGGCCATCGCCGAAACCCTCGCCCGCGACGGCGCCGAGGTGGTGCTGCTGGACGTGCCCCAGGCCAAGGAATCCCTCGACGCCCTGGCCGCCCGCCTGGGCGGGCGCGGCATCGCCCTGGACATCTGCGCCGCCGACGCCGCCGCGCAGCTGGTGGAGGCGCTGCCCGACGGCCTCGACATCGTGGTGCACAACGCCGGCATCACCCGCGACAAGACCCTGGCGAAGATGAGCGATGCCTTCTGGGACTCGGTGATCAACGTCAACCTCAACGCCCCGCAGGTGCTGACCCAGGCCCTGCTCGACGCCGGCAAGCTGCACGACAACGGCCGCGTGGTGCTGATCGCCTCCATCAGCGGCATCGCCGGCAACATGGGCCAGACCAACTACGCGGTGAGCAAGGCCGGCGTGATCGGCCTGGCACAGGCCTGGGCCCCGGCCCTGGCCAAGCGCGGCATCACCATCAACGCCGTCGCGCCGGGCTTCATCGAGACCCAGATGACCGCCGCCATCCCCCTGACCATCCGCGAAGCCGGCCGCCGCATGAACTCCATGAGCCAGGGCGGCCTGCCCCAGGACGTCGCCGAAGCCGTGGCCTGGTTCGCCCAGCCCAGCTCCGGCTCGCTGACTGGGCAGGTGATGCGGGTGTGTGGGCAGAGTTTGTTGGGGGCCTGACGGCAGCTGCAAGCTTCAAGCAGCAAGCGACAAGAAAAAAGCCGGGACCTGTGCCCGGCTTTGATGTTGCGGTGTGATCGGTGGGCTGAAGCCCACCCTACGCGCGGCCCTTGCTTGCGGCTTGAAACTTGCTGCTTCCAGCTAGCCTCCGGCTGGCCTCCCCCGTCGCCGGAACTCCACCGGCGTCTCCCCCACCCAGCGCTTGAAGGCGCGGTAGAAGGTGCTCGGTTCGGAGAAGCCGGTGCGCTCGACTATCACTTCGATGCGCTCGTCGGTTTTCAGCAGCAGTTCCTTGGCCAGCCGGCAGCGGTAGTCGGTGACCAGGTCGTTGAAGCGCACGCCGGCCATGGCCAGGCGTTCGCGCAGGCGGCGGGCGGGCATGTTGAGGCGGGCGGCGACCTGTTCCAGGGTGGCGCCGCCGTCTACCAGCAGTTCGCCGATCAGCTCGCGCACCTTGCGCACCAGGTCCAGGCGTTCCACTTCGGCCAGTTGGCGACGGGCCAGGGATTCGTGCATGCGCAGCAGTTCCGGGGCGGCGTGGCGCGAGGGTTTGTCCAGCACGGCGGCATCGAACACCAGCGCGTAGCGCTCGGCGCCGAGGCGCGCGGGGCAGCCGTACACCGCCAGGTAACGCTCGGCGGCCGCGCCCTCGGTGTGCATCAGCTGCACTTCGCAGGCCTTGAAATCGCCCTCGGTGAGGGCGTCGAACAGGCGGATCACAGCGCCGGCGAGCATCTCCGGGAAGTGGCGGTTGATGCTGGCGTCCTGCCCCAGGGACAGCACGGCGCGCTCGCCCTCGACCTCCAGGCGCGCGTTGAGGGTGTCGGACAGCAGCCGCACGTAGCGCAGCGCGTGGCGCAGGCCTTCGCCGAAGGTCTCGCTGGAGAGGAAGAGGTATTCGAGCAGCAGCCCGTGGAAGGCCGGCAGGTGACCGGCCAGGTGCAGGCCGACGTGTTCCTCGGCGCACTCCTCGGCGGCGGCCTTCCAGAACTGGGTCTGCGCCGCATGGGGGAAGCGGCCGGCGGGCAGCCCGCCCGGCGGCAGGCCGACACGCACCAGCACCTTGTCAGGGTCGGCACCGCTGGCTCGCAGGGCGTCGATCACCGGGCGCATCAGCGCCACGTCGTCGGTCAGATCACGCATCATTTTCTGAATGTTCTTGTTATGCGGGGCGGGGGCCATCTTATGCATCTTCAGGCCCCCCGCTCAAGGCGCGGATAGCGATTGCAGACGGATTGACTCGCCTGCCAGCGCCCCCTGCCCCACGGCCAATGCACCCCGCCTGCGGGCGGCTAAGCTGCACCGGTCCGCAACGAGGAGACTGCCCATGGCCACCGACTGGCTCGACCTGCCCGCACCACCCGCCCTGCCCGGCCTGTTCGCCCGCGCAGCCCTGCGCCGTGGCGCCACCGGCCGCACCCTGCCGGACCTCGGCCTGCGCAGCCAGGTGGACGTGGACGCCCGGCGCCTGGCGCGCTACCGGCAGGTCTGCGGCTTCAAGGACAACGGCCAGCTGCCGCCCACCTACCCGCACATCCTCGCCTTCCCGCTGCAGATGCAACTGCTCACCGACAAGCGTTTCCCCTTCCCGTTGCTGGGCCTGGTGCACCTGGAGAATCGTATCCGCGTATTGCGCACCCTCGGCGGCCTCGGGCCCTTCCGCGTCAGCGTCGCGGTGGAGGGCCTGCGCCCCCATGACAAGGGCGTGACCTTCAGCCTGATCACCCGCCTGGAAGACCAGCTCGGCCTGCTCTGGGAAGGCGACAGCCGCATCCTCTTCCGCGGCATGCGCCTCGATGGCAGCGCCCCCGAGCGTGCGGAAAGCGAAGCCCTGGCGCTGGAAGAGATCGACCACTGGCGCGCCCCGACGGACATCGGCCGGCGCTACGCCAAGGTCGCCGGCGACTACAACCCCATCCACCTCTCGGCGCCCACCGCCAAGCTGTTCGGCTTCCCCCGCGCCATCGCCCACGGCCTGTGGAACAAGGCGCGCACCCTGGCCGCCCTCGCCCCGCGCCTGCCCGATGCCGGCTACGAAGTGGAGGTGCGCTTCCAGAAGCCGGTGCTGCTACCCGCCGAGGTGCGCCTGCTGGCCAGCGCGCCCGCCGCCCTGGGCCAGTTCGCCCTGCGCGGCAAGGACGACCTTCCGCACATGGCCGGCAGCTGGGGCCCGCTGCAGGGCTGACGGCCGACGCTTGCGCGGCGCCAGCCGCCGCACCAAGCTATGCGGCTCCAGGAGAGCCGCATGAACCTCGCAGAACTGACCCAACGCCTGCACGCCATCCGTGACCACAACGATTGGCGGCCATTCCACAGCCCGAAGAACCTGGCCATGGCCGCCAGCGTCGAGATGGCCGAACTCGTGGAAATCTTCCAGTGGCTGAGCGAGGACCAGTCCCGCCAGTTGCCCGCCGACGCGCTCGAACACGCCGGCCAGGAAGTGGGCGACATCGTCCTCTACCTGCTGCTGATGTGCAGCGAACTGGGCATCGACATGGAGCAGGCGGTCCGCGCCAAGCTGGCCGACAGCGAGAGGCGCTTCGTCCGATGAGCGCCCCGACCCCGACGACCGCCACTTCGACGAACTCGCCACGCGCTTCGCCGAGAAGATCTACGGCGGCGCCAAGGGCGCCATCCGCCTCGCGGTGCTCCAGGCCGACCTCGCCGAGGCCCTGCCCGACCGCCCGCTGCGGGTGCTGGATGTCGGCGCCGGCCTCGGCCACATGAGCCTGTGGCTGGCGCAGCGCGGCCACCAGGTGACCCTCGCCGAACCCGCCGAGCCCATGCTCGAAGGTGCCCGCGCGCGCTTCGCCGAGGCCGGCGTCGAGGCCACCTTCATCCAAGCGCCCTGGCAGGAGTTGCTCGGCCAGCTCACCGAGCCCTACGACCTGGTGCTCTGCCACGCCGTGCTGGAATGGCTCGCCGAGCCCCACGCCATCCTCCCCGTGCTGCACCAGCTGACGGCGCCGGGCGGCTGGTTGTCCCTGGCGTTCTACAATCGTGATGCGCTGATCTACCGCAACCTGCTCAAGGGGCATTTCCGCAAGCTGCGGCGCAACCGCTTCGCCGGCGAAGGCCAGAGCCTGACTCCGCAACAGCCGCTGGACCCGAGGGAGCTGGCCGGGCAACTCGACGGCCTGTGGCAGGTCGAAACCCGGAGCGGCGTGCGGGTCTTCCATGACTACATGCCGAGTGAATTCCAGGCCAAGGCCGAGTTGGTCGACCTCCTGGAAATGGAGCTGGCCCACCGTCGCCACCCGAGCTTCATGGGGTTGGGGCGGTACCTGCACTGGATCTGCAGACCCCAATAAGAGAGCCCGCTGCGGGCTCGCCTCGACGGAGGCCCCATGAAACGCACTGCCCTTCCTGCATTCACCGCCCTCGCCCTGCTGGCCCTCGCCGGCTGCCAGAGCGCCAACCCCTACAAGGCCGAATCCAGGCCGATGCCGCCGGCCCCACCGGAGGCGGCCACCACCTTCGACCGCTCCGCCTACCCGGCGCCGCCGCGCGACTTCGGCCGCTACCGCAACTGGACCTGGCTCAACGGCCGCCTGCCCGCCGGCAACAGCTGGGCGACGCCGGAGCAGATGGTCGACATCGTCAACTCCGGGCTGGACCAGCACGGCCTGCGCCAGTCCCGCGAGCCCGCCGCCGCCGACCTCAAGGTCGCCGCCAGCCTTCGTTTCGAGAAGCGCCTGCGCCAGTACAACGACTCCAGCGGCGCCTACTACGGCAACGGCCCCTACCGCGACCAGTACGGCGCCTGGGCCACCGTGCCCCTGGTGCGCACCTACGAGCAGGAAGTGGCGGTGGTCTACCTGGAGTTCTACGACGCCCGCGACAACCAGCCGGTGTGGAGCGGCAGCGCCGAGAGCGATGCCAGCGGCAGCCGCAGCGACCGCACCACCGCGCTGCGCGAAGCCATCAGGGAAGCCCTGGAGAACTACCCGCCGCGCTGAGCCGTGAAGGCGACCCGACCACCGCTTCGCGGCCCGAAAAGCGGAACCGCCGCGCGCCGTCGCGATCCACATGCACGCCATTGCCGGCCTGCACGAAATCTTCTTGCCGGCCGCTCTGGCTTGCGCTTGGATAGTGATTCCGGCAGAGGAGATCCAACCATGTTCCGCCGTCTGTTCATCGCTTCCGCCCTCCTGCTCCTGGCCGCCTGCCAGAGCTACGAGATCAACCGCGACTACGACCGCAACCGCGACTTCGCCGCCTACCGCAGCTGGAGCTGGAAGGAGCCCGCGCTGCAGTACAGCCCCGACGACCCGCGCATCAAGAGCGACCTCACCGAGCAGCGCATCCGCGAAGCCGTGGCCCAGCAGCTCGACCAGCGCGGCCTGCGTCCCGCCGCCAACGGCGCGGCCGGGGACCTCAAGGTGCAGAGCTGGCTGATCGTCGACGATCGTCAGCAGCAGGTGACCACCGGCTACGGCGGCTACTGGGGCGGTTACTGGGGCAACTACTGGGGCGGCCCGGCGATGACCGAGACCCGCACCTACGACTACAAGGTCGCCACCCTCCAGGTCGACCTCTACGACGGCAAGGACGGCAAGCTGGTCTGGCGCGGCAGCGCCGGGCAGATCATGCGCACCGACCCGCCGACCCCGGCCGAACGCGAAGCCGCGATCCGCGAGACCGTCGCCAAGGTCCTCGCCCAATACCCTCCGCAATGACCGAGCACCGATGACCGCACTCGATACCGCCCTCAGCCACCGCCCCGCCCAGGCCGCCGATCTCGACGAGGTCGTCGGCTTCCCCCAGGACCGCGACGAACTGTTCTTCTGCTACCCCAAGGGCATCTGGCCGCTCACCGTCGGCCAGCTCGCCGCGGTGATGGCCGAGCGCCGCGACAACACCGTGGTGCTGCTGGAGGGCCGCGTCGCCGGCTTCGCCAACTTCTACCAGTGGCAGCACAACGACTTCTGCGCCCTCGGCAACCTCATGGTCGCGCCCTGGGCGCGGGGCCACGGCGTGGCCCAGTACCTGGTCGGCGTCATGGAGAACCTCGCCCGCGAGCACTACCACGCCACCCGCCTGCGCATCTCCTGCTTCAACGCCAACGCCGCCGGGCTGCTGCTCTATGCCCGCCTGGGCTACCAGCTCAACGGCATCGCCGAACGCCAAGACCCGGACGGCCGTCGCGTCGCCCTGGTGCTGATGGACCGCGCACTGACCCCGAGCGACTGACCGCCATGCCAGGAACAGGGATGACCCCGCCAGCCGATGAACCCACCTTCGACGGCACCCACTGGAGCAATGCAGGCAGCGACCGCATCGAGGTGGTCGACCCGGACCCCGACTGGCCCCGCCGCTACCGCGAGGAAGCCACCGCCATCAGCGACGCCCTGGCGATCCCGGGCCTGCGCCTGGAGCACTTCGGCAGCACCTCGGTCCCCGGCCTCGCCGCCAAGCCGGTGATCGACATCCTCCTTCTGCCCCCGCCCGGCTACGACTGGCAGCGCCTGGTCGCCCCGCTGGAAGCGCTCGGCTACCAGTTCTGGCGCGACAACCCGGCCACCGACCGCATGTTCTTCGTCAAGGGCATGCCCCCCAGGGGCAGGGGCCGTACCCACCACGTCCACGTGATGACCCAGGCCAACGCCGTGCGCCACCTGCTGTTCCGCGACCACCTGCGCAACCACCCCGAGGACGCCGCCGAGTACGCCCGGGTCAAGCGCCAGCTCGCCGAGCGCTTCCCCACCGATCGAGACGCCTACACCGACGGGAAGGACGAGGTGGTCGGCGCCATCCTCGGCCGGGCCACGGCGGCCATGCATGAAGCGGGCGGGATACAGGGTGGCGATGAAGGCGGGCCGGTGAGGGGCTGAGATCGAAAGCCAAGTGAGGTGCTGACGCAGAAAAATGAATCGGTGCCGACCATCGCTGCCGCGACATCACCTATGATCCGCTGCCCTCTCAGGATCGTGGCCATGCTGGAATGGAACGCCCTCAACCCCAGGCAGCGCGTCTCGGTGCTCTGCCTTCTCGGCTTCGCCCTGACCTACGCGCTGATCACCCTGCCGTTCATCGCCGCCCTCGAAAGCACGTCCATGATGGTGCGCGGCCTCTGTGAATGGCTGGCCATCATCGCCCTGTTCAGCGCCATCGCACTCGACCCGATGTTCGTCAGGGGGCAACTGCTGCAACTCCGCCCCCGCCGCTTCCCGTTCTTCTGCAAATGCCTGTGGGTAGCGGTCATCCTGCTGTTCGGGCTGGGGAACCTCATGCGGATCGCTGCCAGCTGATACCCGGCAAACGGATATATCGGGAAGCCCAGTGCTAAGCTTCCTTGGCAAAATTTGCCAATGAGGAGCTCCCCAATGAGCACCATGAACATCTCCCTGCCCGAGGCGCTCAAGAGCTTCGTCGATGAGCAGGTCAGCCAACGCGGCTATGGCACCAGCAGCGAATACGTGCGCGAGCTGATCCGCAAGGATCAGGACCGCCAGCGCCTGCGCGGCCTGCTGCTGGAGGGCGCCACTTCCGCACCTGAAGCCCCGGCTGACGAGCATTACTTCGAGAGGCTGCGCAACCGGGTGCGCAACGGCCAAGCATGAAGGCCAGGACCGTCGTTCCGCGGGTACGAGCCAGCCAGGATGTCGACGACATCATCCGCCACTACCTGAGCGAAGACGCCGAGCAGGCGGCACTTCGCTTCATCGATGCACTCGAACGCGCCTACAGGCTTATTGCGCGACACCCGGAATCCGGGTCTTCACGCTACGCACACGAACTCGACCTGCCCGGGCTGCGCACCTGGGCCCTGAAGCGCTTTCCCTATCTGATCTTCTACATCGAGCGTGAAGGCAGCATCGATGTGTGGCGGGTTCTGCATGAAGCGCGCGATGTCCCCCACTGGCTGCAATCCCCGTAGCCCGGGACCATAAGCCCCACTGAAGCACGCCGCGCAAAGGCGCCGGGCACAACAGCCCTTGACCGAAATGCCTGGCGATGCCGTCAGCCGGGCCGTTCACCGCGTCCGCGCATCTTTCTATGGTGAGGGTCCGTTCCCCTTCCACGACGGCGCCCCATGCACAGCCCATCGCCCTACCCGCATCTGCTGTCTCCCCTCGACCTCGGCTTCGTCCAGCTGCGCAACCGCGTGGTGATGGGCTCGATGCACACCGGGCTGGAAGACCGCCTGTGGGACTTCGGCAAGCTCGCCGCCTACTACCGCGAGCGCGCCCGGGGCGGCGTCGGGCTGATCATCACCGGCGGCTTCGCGCCCAACCGCGAGGGCTGGTTGCTGCCCCTGGGCAGCAGCCTCACCGGCGGCATGGAGGTGCCGGCGCACCGACGCCTGACCCAGGCGGTGCACGCCGAGGGCGGGCGCATCCTGCTGCAGATCCTCCACGCCGGGCGCTATGGCTACCACCCGCTGGTGGTCTCGGCCTCGCCGCTCAAGTCGCCCATCAGTTGGTTCGCCCCGAGGGAGCTGAGCGAGCGCGGCATCGAGAAGACCATCCGTGCCTTCGTGCGTTGTGCGCGCCTGGCCAAGGCGGCCGCCTACGACGGCGTCGAGGTGATGGGCAGCGAGGGTTACCTGCTCAACCAGTTCCTCTGCCCGCGCACCAACCAGCGCCGCGACCGCTGGGGCGGCAGCCTGGAAAACCGCATGCGCCTCGCGCTGGAGATCGTCCGGCGCATCCGCCGCATGGCTGGCGAGCGCTTCATCCTCGGCTATCGCCTGTCGCTGCTGGACCTGGTGGAAGGCGGCAACACCTGGGACGAGGTGCGCGAAATCGCCCTCGCCCTGCAGGACGCCGGCCTCACCCTGCTCAACACCGGCATCGGCTGGCACGAATCGCGGGTGCCGACCATCGTCACCTCGGTGCCCCGCGGCGCCTTCGTCGAGGTCACCGCGCGGCTGCGCCAGGAGCTGCGCATCCCGCTGATCGCCAGCAACCGCATCAACACCCCGGAGCTGGCCGAGGCCATCGTCGCCAGCGGCCAGGCGGACCTGGTGTCCATGGCCCGCCCGCTGCTGGCCGACCCGCAGTTCGTGGCCAAGGCCGCCGCCGGCCAGGGTGACGAGATCAACACCTGCATCGCCTGCAACCAGGCCTGCCTCGACCACGCCTTCGCCAACCGCCGCGCCAGTTGCCTGGTCAACCCGCGCGCCGCCCACGAGACCGAGCTGCGCTATTCCCGCGCCCGCCAGCACAAGCGCATCGCCGTGGTCGGTGCGGGCCCGGCGGGGCTTTCCGCAGCCTGCGTGGCCGCCGAACGCGGGCACCGGGTCACCCTGTTCGAGGCCGCCGACACCATCGGCGGGCAGTTCAACCTGGCCCGGCGCATTCCCGGCAAGGAAGAGTTCGACGAGACCCTGCGCTACTTCCGCACCCGCCTGCAGCGCCTGGGCGTGGAGCTGGTGCTGGGCCGGCGCATCGCCCCCGGCGAGCTCAGCGGCCACTACGACGACGTGGTAGTCGCCACCGGCGTGCGCCCGCGCCTGCCGGCCATCGAGGGCATCTATCACGCCAAGGTGCTCAGCTACCTGCAGGTGCTGCAAGGCGCCACTGTGGGCCCGCGAGTGGCGCTGATCGGCGCGGGTGGCATCGGCTTCGACCTCGCCGCCTACCTGCTTCACGAGCGGGGCCCCAGCCCGGAGCGCTGGCGCGCGGAATGGGGCATCGACTTGGGCGGCAGCACGCCGGGCGGCCTGGTGGCAGCCGAGCCCACCAAGCCGCAGCGGGAAATCTGGCTGCTGCAACGCAAGCCCGGCGCCCTCGGCAGTGGCCTGGGCAAGACCAGCGGCTGGGTGCACCGCGCCCACCTGGCGCGCAACGGCGTGCACATGCTCGGCGGGGTCGCCTACCGGCGCATCGACAACGACGGCCTGCACATCGAGATCGAGGGCCGGGAACAGGTGCTGCCTGTGGACAACGTGGTGATCTGCGCCGGCCAGGAGCCGCTGTGCGAGCTGCAACCGGTGCAGGGCTCCGACCACCTGCGCCTGCACCTGATCGGCGGCGCCCGCCGTGCCGGTGAGCTGGACGCCAAGCGGGCGATACGCGAAGGCGCGGAATTGGCGGCGCGGCTCTAGGGGCACGCCTGTCACTCCGCTCGATGGGTTTCGCTGCGCTCTACGCCATCCTACGAATGCCAGGCCGTAGGTCGGGTGCAACCCGGCGGCTTTTTCGCGGATGAATCCGCTCCCACAAAGAGAAAGCAGTGCCCAGCCCCCTCGTAGGAGCGAGCTCTGCTCGCGAAGCTCTCCGCCGGGCGAATGAATCCGCTTCCACAGAAGCAGCCGTGCCCGGCAGCCACCGGACCGTAGCCCGGGCTTCAGCCCGGGAAGCTGCGGCTCAAACGTCCCAGTCGGGGTCGTCCTGTAGCCGTTCGGCCAGGTGGTCGAGCAGCAGACGCAGGGCCGTGGGCATCTGCCGGCGGGTGCCGTAGAGGGCGTAGATGCCCAGCTCCTGGGGCTCGTAGCCCGGCAGCAGGGGGACCAGGGCGCCGGAGCGCAGGTGCGCGGCCACCGAGTAGCGTGGCTGCAGGCTGATGCCCTGGTCGGCCAGGGTGGCCTCCAGCAGCACCATGGACTCATTGGCGCTGAGGCTGCCGTCCACCGGCACCGCGCAGGGTTCGCCGTCGCGGAAGAAGGCCCAGAGGCTGCGGCCGAAGAAGGAGTAGGTCAGGCAGTTGTGCCGGGCGAGGTCCTCGGGGCTGCGCGGCAAGCCATGGCGGGCGAGGTAGGCCGGGGTGGCGCAGACCACCGAGCGGCAGGTGGCGAGCTTGCGGGCCACCAGGTTGGGGTCGAGCTGGTTGGTGATGCGCAGCGCCAGGTCCACGCGCTCCTCGATCAGGTTCACCGCCTGGCTGCTGACCAGCAGGTCGACGCTCACGCCCGGGCAGTGCACCTGGAAGCGGCCGATCTCGTGCACCAGCCAGGCCTGTGCGAAGGACTGGCTGCAGGTGACGCGCAAGCGCCCGCGCGGCGCCTCGCGGCTGTCCCGGCCCAGGTGCTGCATGGCATCGGCCAGGGCGCAGAGCTCGCGACACTGCGGCAGCATCTGCTCACCGGTGCCGGTCAGGCTCAGGCGCCGGGTGCTGCGGTGCAAGAGGCGCGCGCCGGCCCACTCCTCGAGCGCGGCGAGATGGCGCGAGACCATCGCCCGTGACATTTCCAGGGCTTCGGCGGCGGCGGTCTGGCTGCCCCGCTCCACCACCTCGACGAAGACCCGCATGGCGGTTATCCGGTCCATTTCAACGCTCGGAATGTGCAACAAACAAGTGCGGATTATGGCGTTTTTAGCTGCATTACGAGCAACTATCCTGGGCGCCTCTTCCATCGAGGATTTCGCAATGGCCCCTTCGCTTCCCTGCGCCGCCTGCTGGCCGGCGCCGCCCTGATCGCCGCCACCGGCAGCGCCCTGGCCCAGCCCCTGCAACTGCAGGTCTACAACCCCGGCGACAAGGCCGTGTTCCCGGTCACCTCGTCGCTGATCCTCGGCGAGCACGACGCCCTGCTGGTGGACGCGCAGTTCTCCAGCCACGAGGCCGACGAACTGGTGCGCCGCATCCAGGCCAGCGGCAAGCGCCTGACCACCATCTTCATCAGCCACGGCGACCCGGACTTCTACTTCGGCCTGGACACCCTGCTGCGCGCCTTCCCCGAGGCCAAGGTGCTGGCCACCGCGCCGACCATCGAGCACATCCAGGCCACCAAGGACCTGAAGCTCGCCTACTGGGGCCCGATCCTCAAGGACGGAGCCCCCAAGGCCCTGGTGGTGCCGAAGCTGCTGGAAGGCGACAGCCTGGAGCTGGAAGGCCAGCGCATCCAGGTGATCGGCCTGGACAGCGCCGACCCGGCCCACACCAGCCTGTGGGTGCCCTCGCTGCACACCCAGCTGGGCGGCGTACTGGTGAGCGGCAACATGCACGTGTGGACCGCCGACTCGCAGAGCGCCGAATCGCGCCGCAACTGGGTCGCCGCGCTGGACCGCATCGAAGCGCAGAAGCCCGAGCAGGTGATCCCCGGCCACTACCTGGGCGAACGCGCCGCCGGTCTCGACGACCTGCGCTTCACCCGCGACTACCTGAAGGCGCTGGAGCAGGAACTGCCCAAGGCCAAGGACGCCGCCGCGCTGATCGCCGCCATGAAGAAGCGCTACCCGGGCCTGGCCGGCGAGGCCGACCTGGAGCTCAGCGCCAAGGTGCTCAAGGGCGAGATGCAGTGGCCCTGATGCGCTGACGGGCGACAGCCCGGGGGGCGGGCGGCATACTGTGCGCCCCCCGAAAACAGGAGATACCCATGCCCAGTGCCTGGTGGCTGCTCGCCCTGCCCTTCATCGCCGGTGCCTTCCTGCCGTTGCAGGCCGGTATCAACGGCCTGCTGTCGAAGCAGGTGTCCAGCGTCATGAGCGCCGCGCTGATTTCCTTCCTGGTGGGCACCCTGGCGCTCTTCGCGGTGGCCGCCGTGCAGCGCGAGCTGCCCAGCTTCGCGGCGCTGAAGGGGCTCACCTGGTGGCACTGGAGCGGTGGCCTGCTGGGCGCCGTGTTCATCGCCACCGCCGCCTTCGCCGGCCCCCGCATCGGCGCCATGCTGTTCATGGCCCTGGTCCTCGCCGGCCAGTTGAGCATGGCCCTGGTGCTCGACCACTACGGCTGGGTCGGCTACCGCGAGGCGCCCATCAGCCTCGGCAAGATCGCGGGGATGGTGCTGATCATCGGCGGCGTGTGGATGATCCGTCGCGGCTGACGAACTGCGATAGCCATGTGCTGCTATCGGCCGAGGAACGCGATAAGCTCTGCCGATCCAGCCGTATTTGTGATCACAACACATGACTGACGCAGAGCTGCCGCAACACCCCGAGGGTTTCGCCCTCTGGCGCGAGATCCAGGACACCCGCATCCGCACGCGCCTCGGCGGCCTCTACTACCTGCTGGCCTGGCTGCTCGCCTGGCTGTTCAGCGCCACGCCCCTGCACTACCTCGGCCTCGGCCTCGCCGGCACCCTGTTCTTCGGCCTGATGCTGGCCGCGCGCATCCTCCACGTGCCGCCGAAGAACGGCTCGGAACTGGAGCTGCTGGGCTGGCTCAACCGCCACTGGACGCTGATCCTCGCCACCTGCCTGGCCTGGGGCCTGGCCCACGCCTGGGTGCTGCTGACCTCCGACTTCGCCGACTCGCGGATCATCGCCACCCTCAGCACCATCGCCTTCAGTACCGCCATGGCCTTCAACTTCGCCATGCGCCGGCGCCGCGCCGTGGTCGCCATCCTGCTGCTGTACCTGCCCGGCCTGATCGCCCTAGGCATCCACCCCGAGCCGCAGCGGGCCGAGCTGGTGACCCTGGCCTTCTACCTCAGCTACCTGGTGCTGGCGCTGTCGCGCAGCCACCGCGAATACCTGGGCACCGTGGAGCTGGAGCTGCAACTGCTGGAACAGCGCCAGCGCCTGGACGCCCTGAGCCGCACCGACGGCCTCACCCAACTGGGCAACCGCTATCAGTTCAACAACCTGTTCCCGGCCATGGTCGCCACCGCCTCGCGCCAGGGCTCGCCGCTGTCGCTGGTGCTCCTGGACATCGACTTCTTCAAGCGCATCAACGACGAGCACGGCCACGCCATGGGCGACCAGTGCCTGCAGCAGTTCGCCGAGCGCATGCGCGAGGTGTTCCGCCGCGACAGCGATGCGTTGCTGCGCCTAGGGGGCGAGGAGTTCGGCGTGCTGATGCCCGACACCGGGCTGAAGCAGGCGTCCAAGCTGGCCGAGGATTTCCGCCGCGACCTGGCGGCCAAGGGCCTGGTGCTCAAGGGCGAGCGCTTGCCGCTCACCGCCAGCCTCGGCGTCGGCTGCTACGACGCGCAGCGCGACGGCGATGCCGAAGCCTTCTTCAAGCGCGTCGACGACGCGCTGTACCAGGCCAAGGAAAAGGGCCGCGACCGCCTGGAAACGGCCTGACCCTCCCCGTCAGAGACGGAAGCTGCCCATCTGCCGGGCCAGGTCGTCGGCCAGCCGGCTGAGCACCTGGCAATCCTCGCGGCAGGCGCGTACTTCGCCGGCGGTGGCGCTGGCCAGGTCGGCGATGCCCTGGACGTTGCGGTTGATCTCCTCGGTGACCGAGGACTGCTCCTCAGTGGCAGCCGCCACCTGGTGGTTCATGTCGCTGATCTTCTCCACCTGCTCGGTGATCGCCGCCAGGGACGTGCCGGTGCGCTGGCTGGCCTCGACGCCGGTGCCGGTGGCCGACTGCCCGGCGTGCATGGAGGTCACCGCCGTCTCGGCGCCCGACTTCAGGCGCTGGATCATCTGCTGGATCTCGTCGGTGGAGGACTGGGTCCGGCTGGCGAGCGTGCGCACCTCGTCCGCCACCACGGCGAAGCCACGGCCCATCTCGCCGGCACGGGCCGCCTCGATCGCCGCGTTCAGTGCCAGCAGGTTGGTCTGCTCGGAGATGCCGCGGATCACCGCCAGCACCTGGTCGATGGACGCCACCTGGTTGGCCAGTTCGGTGACGGCGCCCGCCGCGCCGCCGATCTCCCCGGACATCTTCTCGATATGGTCGATGGACTCGCCCACCACCTTGCGTGCCTGCAGGGCCTCGTCCCGCGCCTGTTGCGAACTGAGGGCGGCGTTGCCGGCGTTGCGGGCGATCTCCTGCACCGTCAGGCCCATCTCGTGGACGGCGGTGGCGACCATGTCGGTCATCTCCTGCTGCTGCCCGGCGCGGCCGGCGGTGTTCTCCACCACCGTGGTCACCTGGCCGACGGCGGTGCGCAGGCTCTGGCTGGTGGCCAGCACCTCGCCGATCAGGCTGCGCTGGCCTTCGAGGAAACGGTTGAAGCCACGGGCCAGGTCGCCCAGTTCGTCGGCGCGGTTGTCGTCCAGGCGGCGGGTCAGGTCGCCGCCGCCACCGCCGATCTCCACCAGCGCGGAGGTCACCTGGCGGATCGGCCGCACCAGCCCCCGGGCGAGCAATACCACCAGCACCAGGAACAGCAGCGCCACGCCGATGCCCACCAGGCTGGTCATCACCAGGGCCTGGCGCGCGTCGCCGTAGATTTCCGCCTCGGGCACCTCGCTCACCAGCACCCAGTCGATGGACTGCAGCGGCTGGGCCAGGGCCAGGAAGACCTCGCCGTCACGCTCGAAGGTCACCGCCTTGCCTTCGCCGGCCAGCAACTGGCGGGCGGCGTCGGCGCTGGTCAGCTCCTGCAGCGTGCGGGTGTCGTTGTAGTCGGATTGCGGGTGGATCTTCACCTTGCCATCGGCGCTGGCCAGGTAGACGCGGCCGTTCTCGCCGAAACGGAAATTGCGGATCAGGTCGCTCATGCCGCTGAGGCTGTAGCCCAGCCCGGCGACGCCCAGGGTCTTGCCACCGGCGGAGACGCGCTGGTTGATGAACAGGGTCGGCTGGTGGGTGCTGGCGTCGACGTCGATGTCCAGCGAGCGGTCCTTGCTGCCGTCGACGAAGCCATAGAACCAGTTGTTCTCCTGGGGCCCGCGGGTGAGCGTGCGATTGAGGCCCTTGTCGGTGTAGTAGTTGCCCGATTGCAGCCCCACCAGGAAGGTGGTCAGCGCCTTCTGCTGCGCTTGCACGCCGGACAGGTAGCGGACGAAGTCCTGTTGCCGGGCCGGGTCCTCGCCGGCGCCCAGCCAGTCGTGAACCAGGCTGTTCCGGGCGATGCCCTGGGCGGCGGTGAGCGGCTCGGCCAGTACCCGCTCGAGGTCGTTGCGGATCGCCAGCGTGCTCTTGGGCAGCGCTTCCCCCACCAGGTAGCGGTCGGTGAGGCGGTTGACCACGGCGGAGTAGATCCCCACCACGATGAGGATGCTGGCCAGCAGGGCCGCGCCCATGCTGAGGATCAGCTGCCACTGAATACTGCGTTGCCAGAGGCGCATGGAGTTGTCTCCTGGGAATTTTTATAGGGCTCGGTGAAGGCGGCGGCAGATTGTATACAGATAAACGGACAATTCATCTTGTTGAAATGTACAAGCTCTTATCGCCCAAGGCCTATTCCCACTTGAGTCCAAACTCATTCGATCACGCTGAACTCCAGACGAGCGGTAGCGCCCGCCTCGTCCAGCAGGCTCAGCTGGTGCCGGCCGACCTCATCGAGCACCTGGTCGAAGGCCGCGTCCGCCGCTGTCTCGCCCAGGGGCCGGCCATCCAGGAACCACCAGCGCCGGCCGCTGCCGCCCAGCGCCGAGAGGCGTATCCGAAGCGGCCCTGCGCTGGCGGCGGGGCGGCGCAACTGGTCACCCGCGCGCAGGCCGACGATGGACAGCGCGGCGGCCGCCGGCGGCAAGGGTGGCGGGCAGTCCGGCGCGACCGCCGGCAGCCGCGCCGACCGGCGCTCGCGACGGGGCAGCCAGGGTTCCAGCGGTGCCGGCCACAACGCCAGCTCGTGCGCGCTGGCGCCCGGGCAGCCGGGGGCGGTGCGCAGGCCGCGCGCATCCAGCCACACGCTCTGGCGCAGGCCGAGGCCCAGGGGCTGGTCGGCGGCCTGCAGGGTCGGGGGGACGGTGCCATCGAGGGTCCAGGCCAGGCGCTGGCGACGGCAATTGCCGTCATCGCGAGGCAGCGACTGGCCGAGGGGCCAGCAGATGGCGGCGATGCCCACCGAGCCGGGCTTGTCGTCCGGCGGCTGGGCACTGCCGCGCTGGGCGTCGCGGTTGACCAGCACGTCGTGCACCTGCACCAGCAGCGGCGCCGCCGAGGCCAGGCCGAACTGGCCAGGCACCGGCGTGCCGTCGGGGCGACCGATCCACACGCCGACCAGGTAACGCGGTCCCACGCCTAGGGCCCAGGCGTCACGGAAGCCGTAGCTGGTGCCGGTCTTCACCGCCAGCGCCGGGCGCAGCGGCGGCAGCGCCTGCGGGTCAAGGTCCGGGCGTGACTGGCCGGAAAGGATGCGCCGCACGATCCAGGCCGCGCCGGGGGAGAGCAGGCGCTTCTCACGCAGGACGTCGTCGGGTTGCAGGCGCGGCGCCGCAGCGCGGCCCTGGCGGGCGAAGGCGGCGTAGGCCCCCACCAGGTCCTCCAGCCGCGCACCGGCGCCGCCGAGGATCAGCGCCAGGCTGGGCTCGGCGCCGGCCGGCAGCACCAGCGGCAGACCGGCGCTGCGCAGCTCGCCGGCGAAGCGCTTCGGCCCGTAGGCTTCCAGCAGTTGCACGGCAGGCAGGTTGAGGGAGGTGGCCAGCGCCTCGCTGGCCGCCACCGGGCCACTGAACCCCGTGGAGAAGTTGCCGGGGCGGTAGTCGCCATAGCGACGCGGCACGTCCTGCAGCAGGGATTCGGAGTGGATCAGCCCGGCGTCCAGGGCCATGCCGTAGAGGAAGGGCTTGAGGGTGGAGCCTGGCGATCGCAGGGAGCCGACCATGTCGACATGGCCGAAGCGGCGGGCGTCGTCCATCTCCACCGAGCCGAGGTAGGCACGCACCGCCATGCTCGAGTGCTCGACCACCAGGATCGCCGCCGAGGTGCGCTCCGGCAGGCGCACGCGCCAGCCCAGCAGCAGGTCTTCCAGGCGCCGCTGCAGGCTGGCGTCGAGGGTGGTGCGGATCAGCTGCGGGCTGCCGGGGCGGTTGAGGCGGCGCGCCAGCAGGGGCGCGAGGCGCGGCTCCTGGCGCGGCGCCAGCAGCACCGGCTCCTCCAGCGCCTCGTCCACCGCTGCCTGGGGCCATACACCGTATTCGGCGAGTCGGCGCAGCACCTTGTCCCGGGCGGCGGTGGCGCGCTGCGGGTGGCGGTCCGGGCGCAGCCGGCTCGGCGCCTGGGGCAACACCGCGAGAAGCGCCGCTTCGGCGCGAGTCAGCTTCGAGGGCGGCTTGCCCAGGTAGGTCCAGCTGGCCGCCGCCACGCCCTGCAGGGTGCCGCCGAAGGGCGCGCGGTCGAGATAGAGGGTGAGGATCTCGTCCTTGGACAGGTGCCACTCCAGCTGCAAGGTGCGCCACAGCTGGCGCAGCTTGCCGGCGAGGGTGCGCGGGTGCGGGTCGAGCAGGCGTGCCACCTGCATCGACAGGGTGCTGCCGCCGGACAGCACGCGCCCACCGGCGAGGTTCTGCCAGGCCGCTCGCCCCAGGGCCAGCGGGTTGACCCCGGGGTGACGGTAGAACCAGCGATCCTCGTAGGTGAGCAGCGCCTCCAGGTAATAGGGCGAGACCTGCTGCGGCGTGACCGGGTAGCGCCACACGCCCTCGGCATCGGCGAAGCGCCACAGCGGCGTGCCGTCCTCGGCCAGCACCACCCGCGCCCGGTCATCCGCCGGCAGGGGCAGCGGGAACAGCCGGTCGGCGCACCAGAGCAGCGCCAGGAGCAGCAGCGGCAACGCGACCCAGCGGCGCCTCAGGAGGCGGCGGGCACGGTGCAGGGTGGAGGGGAACGACAAGAATGAGGGCTCCGAAGTGGGACCGTGCGACAGGTCGCTTCGAGGCGGCCTGGTAATGGGCTTCGCTTCGCTCTACCCATCCTGTGAATAAGCGGCGCGTTCGCGGGAATAACGGCACCTGACCGTCACCCTCGCGAACACGGGCCTGCTGGAAGCGCTTCAGCGGGCCTTGATCACCATTTCCTCCGGCGCGGCCCCCAGGGCCTGCCATTGCGGACGGTACATGGACTCCACCTGGGGCGGCGGCACGCGGTAGCGGCCGGGGGTGACGGCGCGCGCCAGGTAGAGCAGGTGGGTGCGGTCGTACTCGTTGATATCCACCGCGGCCACGTAGCGGTCGTCACGGAACTCCTGGTGCTTGATCGCGGCGTTCTGCATCGCCTCCTGCCATTGCCTGACCTCGCTGCTGGCGTCCTGCAGGCTGGCGGAGCTTTGGCCCAGGTTCTGGTTCTCCGGCTCCAGGCCGGCAGGCAGCAGGTCGATCACCAGGGCGTCGGGAGCACGGACCTTGGCCTCCACGCCCAGGTGCACCAGTACCAGCTGGCCGCTTTCCAGGTTGCGGATGTCCAGCGGCTTGCCGTCCATGCCCAGGTATTCGCGGTGGATGACGAAGTTCTCGCCACCCGCCTTCGGTGCCTCGGCCGGGTAGCCGGACAGGGTCAGGCGCTGGTACAGCGGCACCTTGGTCTGGCTGGACAGGGTCAGGGGCTCGGCCACCTGGCTCTCGTCGAGCCTGGCGCCGCCATGGTCCTGGTCCAGTGCGCGCGTCTTCCCATCGACACTCAGGCTCGCCTGCCAGGCGGCTTCGGGCTTGCCCAGCAGGCCGCGCCCGGCGAGGAACAGCGCGTTGCGCTCCTGGGTCGACAGCCCGTTGTCCGAGCCCAGCAGATCGGCCAGATCGAACAGGCGTGCTTCGCGGCGGTCGGCGGCGAGGTCGTTCTCCTCCAGCAGGGCGAGGATCATCGCCTGGTCACGCAGGCGGCTGCCGTAGTCGCCGAGCCAGAAGGTGTCGTCGCGCTGCACCGCCAGCCCGGCTTCCAGGGCCAGGTCGGCGCGGGGCTGGTCGCCCATGGCCTTGAGGGCCACGGCCAGCTGCACCAGGGGCAGGCCGGAACGGGACTCGGCGCGGCGCTCGAACAGGCTGCGCAGGGCGCCCAGGGGCGCCTGCTGGCTGCGGGCGAGCACGTAGCCGGCGTAGGCCTGCACGGCGAAGCGGCTGTGATCGCTGTACTGGCTGTAGCTCACTTCGATCAGGTCACGGTCCTGCAGGTAGCGCAGCAGCCGCTCGCTGGCCTTGGCCAGCGGCTCGGCCGGCACCGTGTAGCCCTGGTCACGGGCACGCAGGAGGAAGTCGGTGACATAGGCGGTGAGCCAGAATTCCTCCTCGCTCTCCGCGCTCCACAAGCCGAAGCCGCCGTTGTAGCGCTGCATGCCCAACAGGCGCTCGACGCCCACCTCGATGGCCTTGCGTCGCTGCTCGTCCGACTCGCCCGTGATGCCCAGCCGCGCGAGGGTCGCGGCGTCGGCGTAGAGCGAGGGGTAGAGGCCGCTGGTGGTCTGCTCGGCGCACCCATAGGGATAGGCGCGCAGAGCGCGGATGTGTTCGCCGATGTTCAGCGGCGGGCGCGCGGACACCGCCAGCAGCGCTTCACGGCCGGTCGGCTGGAAGGCGTCCAGGGTGCCGGCGGGCAGGCTCCAGCTGTCGCCCTTGAGCACCGCGCGGAAGTTCTTCACCAGCGCCGGCCAGGCCGGGCGGATGCCCAGGGTCCAGTCGCGGGCGAAGGGCGCCAGGGTTTCGCCGGGCAGCTCCAGGCCGTTCACCAGGACCTTGATCCGCCCCTGGCCGTAGCCGCCGAGCGCACGCACCGGGATGCGCAGGGTGGTGCGCTGGCCGTCGGCCAGTTGCAGCGGCGCGGTCTGGCTGCCGGGGCTGTCGGCCAGGCGCAGCTGGCCTTCGGCCTCCAGGCGCACGTCCAGCGCCTGGGACTTGCCGGAGAGGTTGGTCAGGTCCAGCGCGACGGTGCTTTCGTCACCTCCGGCGAGGAAGCGCGGCGCGGAAAGTTCGGCCACCAGCGGCGCGGCGACCACGGTCTTGCCTTCGGCCATGCCGTAGTGGTCGTCGCTCCAGGCCTGGGCCATGAGGCGCAGCTCGCCGTTGAAGTCGGGGATGTCGAGGCTGATCTCGCCCTCGCCCTTGTCGTCCAGGGCCACCGGCACGCTCTGCAGCGCCACCAGGCGCACTTCGGTATTGGGCCGCTTGCCGCCGGCCGCGAGACCGGCGTCACCACCGAAGGCCAGGGAGGCCAGGCGTCCCTGCCCCGCTTCGATGAGCTGGCCGTAGACGTCGAACTGGTCGGCGCCATAGGCCTTGCGCCCGAACAGCGTGGCGAAGGGATCGGGGGTGGCGTAGTCGGTGATGCTGAGGATGCCGGCATCCACGGCGGTGACCAGCACGCGCACCTGGCGCGCCGGGCTGCCGTCGGCGTTCTTCGCCTGCACGTGCACCGCCAGGGGCTGGCTGGGGCGCATCTTCTCGGGGGCGCTCAGGGTCAGCGCCAGCTTGCGCTGGGCCCGCTCCAGGGGCAGGTGCAGCAGGCCCACGGCGCGCTTGGGCGTGACCCGCTCCTTGCGCTCGCCGGGACGCACCACCAGCGCGCTGACGTAAAGGTCGTGGCGCGTCCACTCGCGCGCCACGGGGATGTCGAAGGTCTTGCCCTCGGCGGGCACCTCGATGCTCTGCCACCAGAGCGGGCCGTCAGCCGACTCCACCAGCAGGTAGCCGCTGCCCGCGGCGGGCGGGGTGACGGTGACCCTGGCCACCTCGCCTTCGGCATAGGCGGGCTTGTCCAGCGCGAGCTTGACCTGGTCCGGGCGCACGGCGCCGCCGGCGGCGTTGTCCTGCCAGCGGTAGCCGGCCCAGAAGCGCAGGCTGCTGGTGACGCCGCTCTCCGGGTCCTCGACTTCGACGCGGTAGGGGCCCCACTGCACGGGGAAGCTGACCCGGGCGGTGGCGTTGGCGGCGACGTCGACCAGTTGTTCGTCGACGTTCAGGTACTTCTCGTTGTAGTGGTAGCTCCAGCCCGAGCCGTCGGAGTAGCTCCAGTAGTAGTCACGGCGCTCGCGAACCAGGCGGACCTTGAGCCCCTTGGCTTCCAGCTTGTTGCCGGCGGGGTCGGCCACCAGCAGCTCCACTTCGGCGGTGCCGTTGCTGTCGATCTCGTCGCCGTCGAACAGGCCACGCAGGCCGGGCAGGCGCGGCGCCGGCCACATCGGCTGCTCCAGGCGCCGGGTGACGGGCCGGCCACCGGATTCCTGCAAGCTGGCCTGCAGGGTCAGCTCCAGCGGCGAGCGTGCGTTGGCCCAGCGGCTTTCGATCTCCAGGGCGCCCTTGCCCTCTTCGTCGAGCTTGGTTTCGTCCAGCTCGATGTCCTGGCTCAGTTCCTCCTCGGTCACCGAGCCGAACTGGTAGCCGGGCAGCGACTTCACCGCCTCGCGCAGCGGGCGCACGTAGAGCTGGCCGGTCATGCGGTTGCCGGCGGCCGGCGCGCCATAGAGATAGCGGCCTTCGACCTGGAAGCGGGCGGCATCGCCGGGGGCCAGCGGCTCGTCGCTGCCCTTGAGCTCCAGGGCCATGCGCTCGGGAAGGAAGTCCTCGACCAGAAATTCATAGAGCTGCTTCTGGCCGTTGCCGAGGTCGATCAGCAGTTGCCAGTGGCCGGCGGGGGCATCGCCGGAAAGCGCCAGCTGGTACTGGTAGAGACCGCCCTCGTCGGGGTTCCAGACGAAGCGGCGGCTGACCTGTTCGTCCGGGCGGCGCACCTCCACGTTCACCGGCTGGGCGGGAACGGCGCGTCCATCGGCATCGCGCAGCAGGGCGTTGACCAGCACGGTCTCGCCGGGGCGGTAGAGGTCGCGCGGGCCGAAGACGAAGAACTGCAGCGGCTCGGCGGTCGCGCCGGCGACCTCGAACTCGGAGAGGTCCAGCGCCGGGGCGTCGAGGCGCAGCAGGCTGGTCTGTTGCCCCTGGCGCGCCACCAGCACGCGGGCCTTGTTGGTCAGCGGCAGCTGGGCGTGGCCCTGGCCGTCGGTCTTGCCCTGGGCCAGGGACTGGCCGTTCTCGTCGAGCAGTTCCAGGCCGATCTCGCCCTGTGCCTTGCCGCCGTCCAGGGCCTGGGCGAAGACGTCGAGGCGATCGCGGAAGCGGTGGGCGGAAAGGCCGATGTCGCTGAGGCTGAACAGCGTCGCCGGGTTGGTGTAGTTGAAGCTGCCGGCGCGGCGCATCAACGCGATGTAGACGCCGGGCTGCTTAAGCGGCTCGATGCCGGCGATGGGCAGCAGCAGGTTCTCGCGGGTGTTGCGCGCGGGCTTGAGGTCGAAGCGACCGCTGTAGGCGAGGTCGGCCATCTTCAGGATGGTGTCGGCCTCCCAGTAGTCCAGGTTGCTGCGACGGCCCCAGCGCGACAGCAGCTTCGGCAGGGCGTCGGGGCGCACGCGGAAGAAGTCCACATCCACCGCGTCGACGTTGAGGGTGATCACCGGCAGCCCCTCGGCAAGCCGGGTCGGAAGCAGCGAGCCCTGGCTGGCGAATCCGACGCTGGGCTGCTGGTCACGCGTCTCCAGGCGGGTGACGCTCTCCTGCTCCAGGCGCGAGTCGTTCACCGCGCGCAGGCCGGGGTCGATGGTCAGGACCAGTTGGCGATTGGGCTCCAAGTGACGCAGGCGCAGTTCCATGAGACTGTCGTCGAGCTCCCAGGCACCGTCGACCTTGCCCTTTTCCTTGTCCACCAGGTGCAGGCGCTCGGCGAACGGCTGCTCCGGGTCCAGGGGCACGGAGAGGCTCACCGACAGCGTGCTGGCGCCGTCGACCTGGGTTTCGGAAACATCCACCACCTTGAGTTCGCGGCCGGCGTAGCGCTTGGCCAGCGCAGCGACGTCGGCCGGCGCGCGCTTGGCCTCGGCGACCGGGGGTGCGGCGGCGGGTTTCTCGGCGGCATGTTCGGGGGTGGAGGAATCGCAGGCGGCAAGCAGCCCCAGCGAGAGGGCCAGTAACAATCCTTTGTACGACGACATGGTGACTCCGGGGAGGGGACGCGCAGGTGCGCGCGCGGCAACTATAGACCAGCCCCGGCAGGCGTAAAGCCGCCTTCTTCGCACTTTTGCACGGCTATACTGCGCAGCCCTCCCGGAGCCACCGTATGAGCGCATTGGTCGACGCCTGGCGGCACGCCCCCACCCATCGCCGGGTCTGGGCGCTGGCCGCACCGATGATCCTCTCCAACATCTCCGTGCCCCTGGTGGCGCTGGTGGACAGCACCGTGGTCGGCCACCTGCCCCATGCCCACCAGTTGGGCGCCGTGGCGGTAGGCAGCACCCTGTACATGCTGCTGCTCGGGGTGCTGGGCTTCCTGCGCATGGGCACCACCGGTTTCGCCGCCCAGGCCGCCGGACGTGCCGATGGCGGGGCCCTGCGCCAGGTGCTGCTGCAGGGGCTGGGCCTGGCAGTGGGCCTGGCGCTGCTGCTGGGGCTGCTGGCGGTGCCCTTCAGCGGCCTGGCCCTGGGCTTGATGAACCCTTCGGCCGAACTGGACGCCATGACCCGCGAGTTCTTCCACCTGCGCCTGCTGGGGCTGCCTGCGGCGCTGGCCAACTACGCGCTGGTGGGCTGGTTCCTCGGCACCCAGAACGCACGCGCGCCGCTGGCCATCCTCCTGGGCACCAACCTGATCAACATCGCCCTGGCGCTGTGGTTCGTCCTCGGGCTCGACCTGGGCGTGGCCGGTGCCGCACAGGCGGCGGTGATCGCCGAATGGAGCGGTGCGCTGATCGGCCTGGCGCTGACCCGTGGCGCCCTGCGCCGCCACCCGGGGCGCATCGACTGGCCGGCTCTGCGCCTGTGGCGCGCCTGGCGCCCGCTACTGGCGGTGAACCGCGACATTTTCATCCGCTCGCTGGCGCTGCAGCTGGTGTTCTTCCTGCTGACGGTGCAGGGCACGCGCATGGGCGACGCCACGGTGGCGGCCAACGCGCTGCTGCTCAACGGCCTGCTGGTCACCGCCTATGCGCTGGACGGCCTGGCCCATGCGGTGGAGGCCCTGTGCGGCCACGCCATCGGCGCGCGCAACCGCCTGGAGCTGCGCCGTTCGCTGCTGGTGGCCGGCGCCTGGTCGTTACTGGCGAGCCTGGCCTTCGCGCTGTTCTTCGCCCTCGCCGGGGGGCTGTTCATCGACATGCAGAGCGACATCGGGGAGGTGCGCGCGGTTGCCCACGTCTATCTTCCTTACCTGGCGGTACTGCCGTTGGTGGCGGTGTGGAGCTACCTGCTGGACGGCCTGTTCATCGGCGCGACCCGGGCCCGGGAAATGCGCGATGCCATGCTGCTGGCGGTGCTGCTCGGCCTGCCCGTCGGCCTGCTGCTGCAACCTCATGGAAACCACGGCCTGTGGTTGGCGTTCCTATGTTTTATGCTGTTGCGCGGCCTCAGTCTCGGCGCCCTCGCCTGGCGCCTTTCCCGACGCGACGCCTGGTTCACGCATGCGAACTGACTGGAGAGATCTATGCTCGCCGCTCCGTGCTTCCCCGATGAAGACCGCCGCCAGAAGGCCCTGGACGAACAGGAGGTTCTCGACACGCCCGCCGAGCTCTACCTGGACACCCTGGTGCGCCTGACCCAGGAGCTGTTCCAGGTGGAAACCGTGCTGATCAGCCTGGTGGACCGCAATCGCCAGTGGTTCAAGGCGCGTATCGGCATCGAGATCTCGGAGACCGCACGCGACATCTCTTTCTGCGGCCACGCCATCCTCGGCAATGGTCCTCTGCTGATTCCCGACGCGAGCTCCGACGCCCGCTTCAGCGACAACCCGCTGGTGGTCGCGCCCCCGTTCGTCCGCTTCTATGCCGGCCAGCCGCTGTTCTCCAGCAACGGCCTGCCCATCGGCACCCTGTGCATGCTCGACCCCAGGCCGCGCACCCTGGACCAGCAGGAGCTGTTCCGCCTGCGCGACCTGGCGACCCTGGCCGAGGGCTACCTGCAGTTGCGCGGCATGGCCCAGCAGACGCAGAACCTGCGTCGCGCCGTGGACCGCGAGCAGCGCAAGGCGATGATCGACCCGCTGACCCAGTTGTGGAACCGGAGCGCCCTGGCGCAGTTCTTCCCCAAGGAGATGGCCCGCGTCACCAAGGCCGGCCTGCGCCTGGGGGTGATCTATGCCGACCTCGATCACTTCAAGCGCGTCAACGACCAGCATGGCCACGCGGCCGGCGACCAGGTGCTGTGGGAGAGCTCGCGGCGCATGACCGCGGCGCTGCGCCCGGAAGACCTGCTGGTGCGCATCGGCGGCGAGGAGTTCGTCGCCCTGGTGGCGGTGCATGACGGTGAGGAGTTGCAGCAGATCGCCGAGCGCCTGCGCCGCTGCATCGCCGAGAAACCGGTGCGCGCCGCCGGCCAGGAGCTGGCCCAGACCCTCAGCGCCGGCACGTTGCTGGTGGGCCCCGAGCAATCGCAGAACGAAGCCCTGGACCTGGCCGACCGCGCCTTGTACCGGGCCAAGCAGAACGGCCGCAACCGTGTGGAGAGTGCCAACTG
The DNA here is from genome assembly GCF_018408275.1 of Pseudomonas sp. Pc102. Classification (NCBI taxonomy): domain Bacteria; kingdom Pseudomonadati; phylum Pseudomonadota; class Gammaproteobacteria; order Pseudomonadales; family Pseudomonadaceae; genus Pseudomonas; species Pseudomonas sp. Pc102. The sequence goes on from NZ_AP021905.1 coordinate 5,857,164, forward strand.
AAGCAGCCGGTCCCCCTATAAGAACAACCCCTGATGACCACAAAGGAGTTCACATGGCTCAAGCCATTGCTGCGTACCTGCACTACCTGTCGATCTTCATCCTCTTCTCGCTGCTGGTCCTGGAGCACCGCCTGTTCAAGCTGCCCCTGGACCTGGAGCGCGCGCGCAGCCTGATCCGGGTGGACATAGCCTACGGCCTGAGCGCCGGCCTGGTGCTGGCCACCGGCCTGGCGCGGGTGCTGTGGTATGGCAAGGGCACCGAGTACTACCTGAAGAACAGCGTGTTCCACGCCAAGATCGGGCTCTTCGTCCTGGTGGCACTGCTGTCCGCGCTGCCGACCTTCGTCTTCCTCAACTGGCGCAACGCGCTGAAGGCCGGCCAGGTGCCCGAGGTCGCCCCGAAGACCGCCAGGCTGGTGATCATGGCGATCCGCCTGGAGCTGCTGGCGGTGCTGGTCATCCCGCTGCTGGCCGCGCTTATGGCGCGCGGCTTCGGCGTCATCTCCTGAGGCCCGTCACTGGCGCATGCCCACCGCCAGGCGGTTGAAGGCGTTCATCAAGGCCACGGCGAAGCTCAGGTCGGCGATCTGGGCCTCGCTGAAAAGCGACCGCAGGGGCTCGAAGGCCGAGTCCGGCGCACCGCTCGCCTCCAGCCGGGTCAGCGACTCGGCCCACTCCAGCGCCGCCCTCTCCTTCTCGCTGTAGAGACCACTGACCCGCCAGCCGGCCAGGGCGTCGAGTCGTGCCTGCTGTTCGCCACGGGCACGCAGGGCCTTGCTGTGCATCTCCAGGCAGAAGGCGCAGCCGTTGATCTGCGAGATGCGCAGGTAGACCAGTTCGATCAGCTCCGCGCCGAGGCTGCTGGCTTCGAGGGCCTTCTTGGTGGCGGCCAGGCCCTGGTAGGCCTCGGGGGAGAGTTGGTAGTAGGGCAGGCGCAGGGTGCTCATGCGGGAACTCCAGGAAAGGGGGCGGCTTGGAAATAGGGGTTGTTGGCCAGGCGCGCGCGCGCCTGCCGCAGCGTCTCGGCCACGACGTCCGGGCCCTGGGCCAGGCCCTGCAGGTGGACGAACTCGACGTGATGCAGGCCGATCACGCCGAGGATGTGGCGCAGGTAGGGCGAGAGGAAATCCGCCTGGCTGGCCCTGGCGCCCAGGTAATTGCCACCCGAGCTGACCACCACGAAGGTCGGGCGGTCTTCCAAGAGGCCTTCCTTGTTGCCATCGACCATGGTGAAGCTGCGCTGGATGCGCACCACGTAGTCGAGCCAGAGCTTCAGCGCCGCCGGCACCATGTAGTTGTGCATGGGCGTGGAGATCAGCAGGTAATGGGCCTGCTCCAGCTCGTCGATCAGGTGCTCGGACAGCGCCAGGGCCGGGTCGTCGCGATGGGCGCGGCCGGTGACGGCGCGGGCGTAATCGCCGCACACAGGCGGCAGCGGCTCGCGCACCAGGTTGCGTACGGTGACCTGTGCGTTGGCGTGGATGCGCTCTGCCATTTCCCGGGCCAGTTGGCCACCGGGGGACGCGTCTTCGTTGGGGCTGCATTCGATCAGCAGGACACGGGGCATGGTCAGTTCTCCTGGGAGGGATGCGTGGCGGCGACGGGCAGCGGCCGGCTGAAGTGCAGGCCGGTGGACAGCAGGCCCTGGCGGAAATAAAAGCGCTGCGCCAGGGAATTGGCCAGTGCCGTATCCAGCACCAGGCGCTGGCAGCCGAGCCCGCCGCCGATCAGCGCCAGTTCCTCCAGCAGGCGGGCGCCCAGGCCCCGGCTGCGGTGCTGCGGGTCGGCCACCAGGTCGTCGACGTAGATGAAGCGCCCGTGGATCAGGTTCTCCAGCTCGCGGTAGCCGGCCAGGGCCAGCACCTGGCCGTCGCACCAGGCGCCGAGCAGGCGGTAGCCCTGGTGGGCCTGGCGGCGCACGCGGGCGATAAAGGTCGCGGCATCGGGCAATTGCGGGCGCAGCTCGCGCATGACCGGGAAGGCGCTACGCAGTTGGCCGTCCTCCTCCAGGTGGAGCAGTTCGATAGGGGGATGCGGATCGGGCATGGCCACTTTCCTCTTCTGGCGGAGCCGCTACTCTAGGCAGGCCATGGACCAGCCTACAGGTCCAAGAATCACCAAAACGACTGGGACATGAGCATGCCAGGCCACCCCCTGCCCCTGCACCTCGACCGCGGCCTCGACACACCGGTCTACCTGCAGCTGTACCAACGCTTCCGCGAAGCCATCGACCAGGGCCGCTTGCCGCCCGGAGCGCGCGTGCCCTCGCTGCGCAGCCTGGCCAGCGAGCTGAACCTGGCGCGCGGCACGGTGGAGGCGGCCTACCAGATGCTCATCGGCGAAGGCTACCTGCTGGCACGCGGCCCCGCCGGCACCTGCGTGTCGCCCCGCCTCGCCACGGCGCCACGGCCGCCCTCGCGCAGCACCAGGCCGGCGCGCCCCGAGCCCCGGTGCGAGACGCAAGCCGCGCCGCTGCCCTTCCAGCTCGGCCTGCCGGCGCTCGACGCCTTCCCGCGCAAGCTCTGGGCGCGCCTGGCGGCCCGGCGCCTGCGCGAGCTGGGCGGCAGCGCGCTGATGGTGCCGGACGCGGCCGGCCATGGCCCGCTGCGGGCAAGCCTGGCGGGGTACCTCGGCATCTCCCGGGGCATCCATTGCCGGCCGGAGCAGGTGTTCATCACCGCCGGCCACTGCGCCAGCCTGGCGCTGGTGCAGCGCGCACTGATGACGCCGGGCGACGCCATCTGGCTGGAAGACCCGGGCTACCTGCACGCCCGCCAGCTGCTGCAGGGCCTCGGCGTGCGCTGCGTGCCGGTCCCGGTGGACGGCGAGGGGCTGGTGGTGGACGCAGGCCAGCGCCTGGCACCCGACGCGCGCTTCGCCCTGGTCACGCCGACGCACCAGAGCCCCACCGGGGTCGCCCTCTCGCTGCCCCGGCGCCTGGCGTTGCTGGAGCGGGCGCAGCGGGTGGACGGCTGGGTGCTGGAGGACGACTACGACAGCGAGTACCGCTACCAGGGTCGCCCGCTGCCGGCGCTCAAGAGCCTGGACCGCGAGGGCCGGGTGCTCTATGCCGGCACCTTCAGCAAGGTGCTCTACCCCGGCCTGCGCCTGGCCTACCTGGTGGTGCCGGAACGGGAGGTGGAGCGCTTCCGCGGGGTCGCCGCGCAGTTCGGCGGCGGTTGCAGCGAGCTGTTGCAGGCCACGACGGCAGACTTCATCGACCAGGGCCATTTCGCCCGCCACCTGAAGAAGATGCGCAGCCTCTACGCCCGCCGCCGCGCCCATACCTGCGAGGCGCTGCTGGCGCACTGCGGGGAGCATCTGGATATCGACCTGCAGGCCGGCGGCATGCACCTGCTGGCCCGCCTCGCTGTGGGGAGCGACGATCGCCACATCGCCGAGCGTGCCCAGGCGGCGGGGCTCGCCGTGATCGCGCTGTCGCCCTGGTACCTGGGCGACGGCGGCGCGCCGGGGCTCTTGCTCGGCTTCACCAATGTCGCCACGGCGGAGGAGGCAAGGGGGTTGGCAGGAAGGTTGCGGGAGGTGTTGGAGGGTTGTGGGCAGCCAAGCGAATGAATTGGCTGTGCTAGTCGTTGTGGACTCAACGCAAAGGCTCAAAACGGTGCTTCTGGGGCTTTTCTGGACTCATGGCACACCCACGGCATGGGTTTCGCTTCGCTCTACACCATCCTACGAAAGCCGCCAGCCGCGGCGCTCGCCAAGTGGTGATGCGCACATCAATGCAGAAAGTTGAGCACCAATCTTGAAGCAGCCGCCAGACGCCCCTTCAGGAGGCCGAGCGTAATCATCGTTTCTGGGGTTGAGCGACATGGATGTCGCGAGAGGCGTACCGGGCCATGGATGGCCCGTTACGCCGTGCCCCTGAAACGATGATGGAGCGAGGGAAGTCTGGCTTCAGCCAGACCCGTATGCAGGGGCAAGCCTCTTTGGTTTCTTTCTTGGCGACTGAAGAAAGAAACTCGCCCGGCAAGGCGAAACAGAAACCATCAGCAAGACTCGGCAATCAACCGGGCTCCAAATCCTCTAGCAACACTTTACGCAGACAGCGCCAATGAATTCGCCCATACAGTGGATCGCGCGAGCTGTGAGTGAGGTGTCGGGCCTGAAGTTTCATCGCGAATGAATTCGCTCCCACAAAAGCAGGGCGGGTAGCCGCCCATGAAAAAGCCCGGCGCTGGGCCGGGCTCGTTCGTGGAGCGGTGGATCAGGACGACAGGTAGGACGAGCGGGTCAGGCCGAGACGCAGGGCGTCGACGTACTGGGTGCGCTCGCGGGCGCTGAGCTTGGCGCCGGAGACCTTGTCGCGGTAGAGCGCCATCAGCTCCTCCGGGGACAGGTGCACGTAGCGCAGCATGTCCTCGATGGTGTCGTGGGTCTCGATGCCGCCGTGGTACACGCTGCCATCCTCGCGCTGGTAGACGTTCACCGAGTCGGTGTCGCCGAACAGGTTGTGCATGTCGCCGAGGATCTCCTGGTAGGCGCCGACCAGGAACACGCCCAGCAGGTAGTCCTCGCCGTCGCGCACTTCGTGCACCGGCAGGCTGGTCTCGATGCTCTGCTCGTCGACGTACTGCTTGATCTTGCCGTCGGAGTCGCAGGTCAAATCCTGCAGCACCGCGCGGCGCACCGGCTCCTCGTCGAGGCGGTGCAGCGGCAGGATCGGCAGCACCTGGCCGATGGCCCAGGTGTCCGGCAGGCTCTGGAACACGGAGAAGTTGCAGATGTACTTCTCGGCCAGCTTGTCGTTCAGCTCGTCCAGCACCTGGCGGTGGGAACGCTGGCGGGCCTTGAGCTGGTTGTGCAGGCGGCGGCAGATGGCGAAGTAAGTCTGCTCGGCCAGGGCCTTCTGCGCCAGGGTCAGCTTGCCTTCGGCGTACTGGGTGGCGGCGTCGCTGATGTAGTGGGTCGCGCGCCAGTAGGTCTCGGTGACCATCTCGGCATCGGTCGGGCCGAGCATGTCGGCGAGCCAGCGGACGATCTCCGGCTGCTCTTCGAGGTTGGGGATCTTCGGCACCTCGTCGTTGTGGCGCTCGACGTCGGTCACCTGCATCACCAGCACCGCGTGGTGCGCGGTCATGGCGCGGCCGCTCTCGGAGAAGATGTGCGGGTGCGGCAGGCCCTGCGCGTCGCAGAACTCCTTGAGCATGCCCACCACCACGCCGGCGTAGTCGTCCATGTCGTAGTTGATGGAGCTGGCGTTGCGCGAGTGGGTGCCGTCGTAGTCGACACCCAGGCCGCCGCCGACGTCGATGTGGTCGACCGGCAGGCCGAGGCTGCGCAGCTCGGCGTAGAAGCGGATGGCTTCCTTGAAGCCGTGCTGGTAGTCGGCCAGGTTGGCGATCTGCGAGCCCATGTGGAAGTGCAGCAGGCGCACGCCCTGCTCCAGGCCGGCCTTGCGGAAGCGCTCGACCACCGACAGCAGCTGGGCGGCGGAGAGGCCGAACTTGGATTTCTCGCCACCGGTGTCGGCCCACTTGGAGGAGGCCAGGGACGACAGGCGCACGCGCAGGCCGACCTGGGGCGCGACCTTGAGTTCGGCCGCCTCCTCGATCACGTACTGAACCTCGGACTCCTTCTCGATCACGATGAAGACGTTGTGGCCGAGCTTCTGGCCCATCAGCGCCAGCTTGATGAACTCGCGGTCCTTGTAGCCGTTGCAGACGATGGTACCGCCCTTGGGCGCCAGGGCCAGCACGGCCAGCAGCTCGGGCTTGGAGCCGGCCTCCAGGCCGATGGAGACGTCCTGGGTGGCGATGATGTTCTCGACCACCGCTTCCTGCTGGTTGACCTTGATCGGGTAAAGCGCGGTGTAGCGGTTCTGGTACTCCAGGCGCGCGATGTTGGCGTCGAAGGCGCCGGTCAGCTGGCGCACGCGGTCCTGCAGGATGCCGGGGAAGCGCACCAGCAACGGCAGGGACAGCCCCGCCTCGCGCAGGTGGTCGACCTGCTCGAAAAGGTCGATCGGCTCGCTGTTGGCGCCGCCCGGACGCACTTCCACGCGCCCGGCGTCATTGATCGCGAAATAGCCGGCGCCCCAATGGCGGATGCCATAGACGCTGCGGCTGTCCGCTACTGTCCAGCTGCTGCCATCGTCCTTGCGCGTACGTCGTGCAGACATCGGAGTCCCCCTGTGGGATAGAAAAGTGCCAGGCCCGCCGGTCGTGCCGGGCGGGCCTGAGCAGGTTAATTCGGTCGTATGACGTTGGGGTGTTGACCGCACCCGGTGCGGTCAGTTTAGAAAGCCGGCACTCAGCCGCCGGATTTCTTGGCCTTGAAGCCGCGCTTGGCGAGCTCTTCGAGCAGCAGGTCCACGTGATCGCCCTGGATCTCGATCACACCGTCCTTCAGGGCGCCACCGGTGCCGCAGCGTCGCTTGAGCGCGCTGGCCAGCTCCTTGAGGGCATCCTCGTCGAGCGGCACCCCGCTGACGCTGGTGACGGTCTTGCCACCCCGGCCCTTGGTTTCACGGCGCACGCGGGAAATGCCGTCGCCAGCGGGCACGGTGGCTCGCTTGCAGGTGCAGGCGTCGATGGGCTGGGCGCAGTCCGGGCAATGCCGGCCGCTGTCGGTGGAGTACACCAGGCCGCCCAGGGCGGCGAAGGACGAAGCTTTCTTGACCACCGGCTTTCCTCGTAGGGGTCAGGATAGCGACTGGTCGGCGGGAGCCGACCGCGAAGCCCCACTCTGGCAGGGGCAGCGCAGACCCGGCGGGGAAGCCGGGCTTGAAAGGCGGCGAAATTTAGCAGCATTCGGCGCGAATGCTAAGTACGAAATTGCGCCATTGGTCGACAGAATCGCGACCTTCGCGCCCTGCTGTGCAGCATCCCGCACGAAAGGGTCCGGGATATCGCACAAACCCGCGCCTGGCGTGGGTTTGGCAGGGGAAAATGGGGGGCCGCAGGTTGGCATCGGGCGCGAGCGGTGGGCTGAGGCGGAGCGCCGCCCGGCCCACCCTGCGAGGGTCAAGCCGCAGTACGGAGGTAGAGCTGCAGGGCACGCTGGGAGTCGGGGCAGCAGGGTTGCAGCTGCGAGGCTCCGGCCAGATCGACGAAGCGCGCCTCGAGCACCTCCTCCGGCTGCAGCCGCAGCGGCGCATCGGAGACGGCGGAGAACACCGCGCACCAGAGACGGTTGCCCGGCTCGTCGAAGAAGAAGCGCCCGTGCTCGACCAGCGGAACGCCGGCGATGCCCAGTTCCTCCTCCAGCTCGCGCTCGGCCGACTCGGCGTAGCCCTCCCCGGCCGCGACCATGCCGCCGGCGGCGAGGTCCCAGTAGCCGGGGTACACGGCCTTGCTCAGGGCGCGTCGGTGCACGCAGAGGCGCCCGGCGGAATCGAAGAGGAGGATGAAGGTGCCCCGCCCGATCAGACCCCGTTCGCGCAGCTCGGCGCGGGGCAGTTCGCCGAGGAGGCGGTCCTGCTCGTCGACCCAGGCGATGCGCTCGGCATCGGAGGCGGCGCGGTGCGCCGCCTCGCGTTCGCTGATGGCCATCAGCCCTGCTCGAGCAGCTGACGCAGGTCGATGATCGCGGCGTTGGCGCGGGAGATGTAGTTGGCCATCACCAGCGAGTGGTTGGCCAGCACGCCGAAGCCGCTGCCGTTGAGCACCATGGGGCTCCACAGCGGCTCCTGGGCGGCCTCCAGCTCGCGGATGATCTGGCGCACGCTGATGGTGGCGTTCTTCTTCGCCAGCACGTCGGCGAAGTCCACCTCGATGGCACGCAGGATGTGCGAGAGCGCCCAGGCCTGGCCACGGGCTTCGTAGAAGACGTTGTCGATCTGCAGCCAGGGTGTCTCGACGATCTCCTCGCTGACCTTCGGCACCACGCCTTCTTGGACTTCCTGGGCCTTCACGTCGGTGTTCAGGCGTACCCGGCCGACACTGGCGGACAGGCGCTGGGACAGCGAGCCCAGGCGGGTGGCGACATCACCCAGCCAGTTGTTGAGGTTGTCGGCGCGGGTATAGAACTGCGCGTTGGACTGGCTCGGGTCGGAGAGACGCGCGAGGTAGCGGTCAAGGGCGCGGATGCCTTCCTGGTACTCCGTCTCGGAGGCCGGCAGGGCCCAGCTCTTGTTGTCGAAGTTGAAGCGCGGCTCGGCTCGGGCGAGGTCGGCGTCCTCGGTGGATTGCGACTGCGAGCGGGCGAAGTCCTTGCGCAGGGCACGGGACAGGTCGCGCACCTGCACCAGCACGCCGTATTCCCAGCTGGGCATGTTGTCCAGCCAGAGGCCGGGCGGGGCGAGGTCGTTGGAGAGGTAGCCACCGGGCTTGTCGAGCAGCGTCTGGCCGACCTGCTTGAGGGTTTCCACCGTGGTGTAGCCGGTCACCAGCTTGCGCTGGGCGCGCTCGGCGGCGGCCTGGGCATTCTGCTGCACCGGGAACAGGCCGGGCTCCTGGCTCCAGTACCATCCCACCAGCGAGGCTGCCAGCAGGTAGACCACCAGCAGGGATCCAAGGGCACGGCTCAGCCAGATGCCGCCCAGGTAGCTGCGGACATCGTCCACCGAATCATCGACGCGATCTCGTGCCTGGCCCGCACGCTTCTTCCAGTCCAGCATGGCAATGTCCTTAAACTCATCAACTCGGCGAATTCGACAGCAACCTGCGGCGAGGGTGCCATCCGGGTCATGCACTATAAGTGAAGCGCCGAGCCTTGCCAGCGACAAATGGCCAAACCAAGAGTGGGCCGCAAGCTGAGACGGGGCGCACAGGGCAACTGTGACCCAATGGCTCCCGTTGAAAAAATACTGGCGCCAGTAGATCGGCGGTACTAGCGTACGCATTATCAGGTGCTAGCATAGCGCCACCATTCTGACCGCTTTCTCAACGTACTGCGGTCGAGCATTAGAAGCAGTGCCATGACCGAGCCAGAAGATCCCAGTCGCGATCGCCTCAAGAATCACTTCGCACAGCGGGTGATCCACCAGGCACGACATCTTCTGGAGGTCTGGCAGCGCCTGCAGCGCGCAGAGTGGACCAGCGCCGACCTCACCGAGCTGACCGAGGCCAACACCTACCTGCTGCGCTACGCGGAACGCTTCGAGCAGACCGAACACACCCAGCTGGCCCACGGCATCGCGGGCTGCCTGCGCGCCATCCAGGCCAACCGCGGCCGCCTCTCCAGCGACCTGATCACCGAGCTCAGCCAGTTGATGCAGCGCCTTTCGCGCACCGGCCTGCGCCATGGCGACCAGTTGGAGCAGACCTTCCTGCCGCCCCTGCGCAAGCCGGTCTACCTGGCCCTGCAGGACCCGGAGCGGGCTCAGCGCCTGGCCCAGCAGATGGACTTCTTCGGCCTCTTCGTGCAGACCTGCGACAGCGCCAACGCCTTCCGCGCCGCCATGGCCGAACGCCATCCGGCCGCCATCGTCATGGAAGTGGATTTCGCCGGGCGCGGCCTCGGCCTGGAGCTCGCCCTGGAGGCGCAGAAGGGCCTGGAGCCCAAGCTGCCGGTGCTGTTCTTCAGCCATGAGGAAACCGATACGCCGACCCGCCTGGCCGCCGTGCGCGCCGGTGGCCAGGAATTCTTCACCGGTGCCCTGGATGCCTCCAGCCTGCTGGAAAAGATCGAGACCCTGACCCGCACCGCCCACTACGAGCCCTACCGGGTACTCATCGTCGACGACTCCAAGGCCCAGGCGATGCACACCGAGATGGTGCTCAACAGCGCCGGCATCGTCACCCAGGCCATCACCGAGCCGGCCCTGGCCATGGGCGCGCTGGCCGACTTCCAGCCGGACCTGATCATCCTCGACATGTACATGCCCGAATGCCTGGGCACCGAGCTGGCCAAGGTGGTCCGCCAGCACGAGCGCTACGTCAGCGTGCCGATCATCTACCTCTCGGCCGAGGACGACCTGGACAAGCAACTGGATGCGATGAGCGAGGGCGGCGACGACTTCCTCACCAAGCCGATCAAGCCGCGTCACCTGATCGCCACGGTGCGCACCCGCGCCAAGCGGGCGCGCAGCCTCAAGGCGCGGATGGTGCGCGACAGCCTCACCGGCCTGTTCAACCACACCCATACGCTGCAATTGCTGGAGGACGCCCGCTCGCGCGCGCGCCGCGACGGTACCCCGCTGACCTTCGCGATGATCGACATCGACCATTTCAAGAAGGTCAACGACACCTACGGCCACCCCATGGGCGACCGGGTGATCAAGAGCCTTGCGCTGTTCCTCAAGCAGCGCCTGCGCAAGACCGACCACATCGGTCGCTACGGCGGCGAGGAGTTCGCCATCGTCCTGCCCGACACCGACCTGCAGGCGGCGCAACGCGTGCTCGACGAGATACGTCGGCGCTTCGCCGAGATCCACTACCCGGCGCAGCCCCACGACCTGTCCTGCACCTTCAGCTGCGGCATCGCCGAACTGCGCGACGGCGCCGACGGCAACCTCCTGTCCAAGCAGGCCGACGAAGCGCTCTATCGCGCCAAGCACGGCGGCCGCAACCGCGTCGAACTGTTCGACTGACAGCGGCCGGGCAGCGTGACGCAGTTCACGCTGTCATCAGGCTGAAACCGGACCGCAATATCTTTCAGGGCCTGTCCGTTATGTAGTCGGTCGAGGCCCCGATGCGCCTGAAACAGCTCACCAATCTCAACACCTTGCTCCTGGTCACCGTCTGCCTGGCGCTCGGCGTCACCCTCTGGTGGTCGCAGCGTGCCCTGGAACGCCCCTACCAGGTGATGGAGCAATACATGGACCTGGCCCAGCGCTTCCAGCGCGATGTCAGCGCCAACATCGAGGCCTACCTCGCCAGCGGTGACGCCCTGCGCCACAGCGCCGCGACCCGGAGCCTGGACGAACTCGACCAGCGCATGGCCCAGTTGCCACCGCAGTTGGCGACCACCCTGCGTGCCAGCATCGACGACCTGCGCGCCTTCAGCAGCGACCAGCTGCTGGCCGCCGGCAAGCTGGCCGGCGACCCGCAGGGCCTGCTGCTGCAGGCCGAGCGGGAGATCGATGGCGCCCTGGAACAGTTGGCCCGCTACGCCGACGAAGGCGACGCCGCCCAGGCCGCCGACTACCGCAAGCCCCTGCTCGCCGCCGCGCAGCACCTGACCCGCCTGGCCCACGCCCGGGCCAAGCTGGTGGAAAGCGGCCGTGACGAGCTGGCCGCCGACGTCGAGCGCGAGCTGGCCGCCCTGGCCCAGGAGTCCGCACGGCTCGACGCCCTGCCGCTGCTGGGCCTGGCCGATGCCTCCAGCTCCGCGTCGGATGACTTCGCCGCGATGATGGGCCTGGCCGCCGATACCCAGGAAAAGCAGGCCGAGGACAGGGGCATCGCCCTCAAGCGCGACCTGGGCAGCCTGCTCAAGCGCTACCCGGCCGAGCTGCAGCGCACCCGCCAGTTGATCAGCAGCCGTGCCGAACTCGCCGGCACCACCCGCGCCCGCCTCGACGCCCTGCGCCAGGCCCTGGCCGCGCTGGAGCCGCTGGTGCGCTCCGAACACGGCCGCATCCAGGGCGAGGTGCGCCTGATCCAGGGGCTGATGATCGGCCTGATCCTGCTCATCGCCCTGGCCGTGGACCGCATCCAGCGCAACCTCACCCGCGTACTCGGGCGCCTGGTGCAATCCCTCTCTGCCTGGGCCGCCGGTGATTTCAGCCAGGCCATCGCCCTGGATTCGAAGATCGACGACCTGCGCGGCATCGAACAATCCCTGGGCCGCCTGCGCGCCTACCTGGGCGAGCTGGTGGGCACCATCCGCCACCACGCCGAACAGGTGGCCGGCAGCAGCCATACCCTGGCCGAGCTCAACGGCGGCCTGCACGCCGGCGCCGAGCGCCAGGCCGGCGGCACCGCGCAGATCCGCGACGCCCTGGGCGAACTCGAAGCGACCATCCAGCAGGTGGCCGGCGATGCACGCCAGGCCGCCGCCGCCAGCCACGACGCCGGACGCGCCGTGGAGCAGGGCCAGCGCATCATCGGCCAGAGCCTGGAGGGCATGCACAGCCTGGTCGGCGAGGTGCAGGGCAACGCCGTGGCCATCGAGCGCCTGGCCCAGGAGTCCGCCACCATCGAGAGCGTGCTGGTGGTGATCCGCGGCATCGCCGAGCAGACCAACCTGCTGGCGCTCAACGCCGCCATCGAAGCGGCCCGCGCCGGCGAGCAGGGCCGTGGCTTCGCCGTGGTCGCCGACGAGGTGCGCACCCTGGCGCAACGCACCGCCGGCGCCACCGGGGAGATCCAGGAACTCATCGGCCGCCTGCAGACCGCCGCCCACCAGTCGGTGCAGGGGATGCGCGCCCAGGTCGAGCACGCCGAGGCCACCGCCGCCCGCGCCGCGGCCGCCGATGGCGCGCTGGACGAGATAGTCGCCGCCATCCGCACCATCGCCGACACCGCCGGGCAGATCGCCGAGGCCACCGCCAACCAGAGCGGCGCGGTCACCGAGATCCGCGGCTACAGCGAGGAGATCCACCAGCTCGGCGACGACAACCTGCAACGCATCGGCCGCAGCCGCGACCAGGCCGAGCAGCTGCTGCAGCTCGGCGGCGACCTGACCCGCGCGGTGCAGGCCTTCCGCGTCTGACCCCTGCGGCGACGTGTCGCGGGCGGCGGCGGTGAAACCCGCTACCGCCGGGCCGCCCGGCGCCACCGTGCCACGACCACCGGGACGGTCGAGAAAACCGCTTACAGGATCGGCGCTGCATGGCGGCGGCCGGCTCCGCTATCATGCCCGGCACCTTCGCCTGCCGAGACTTCCATGCGCCGTCTGCTGACCCTGATCCTGCTGCTGGTCGCCCTGCCCGCCAGCGCCGGGCTGCTGGATAACCGCCCCAGCTCCACCCTCGGAGCCGCGCTGAACAACAGCAAGGACTTCCTCCCCGTGCGCGAGGCCTTCCGCCTCAGCCTGGTGGACAGCTCGCCGACCTCGATCAAGCTGCGCTTCACCAACGCCGAGGGCTACTACCTCTACAAGCACCGCTTCCAGTTCCGCACCGAACCGGCGGACATCGCCCTGGGCGATGCGCAACTGCCGGCCGGCAAGCACAAGACCGACGAATACTTCGGCGACGTGGAGGTGTACTACGAAGTCCTCGACGTCGACCTGCCGCTGAACAACCCGTCCAAACGTCCCTTCAAGCTGCTGGTGACCTACCAGGGCTGCGCGGACAAGGGCCTGTGCTACCCGCCGGAAACCGAGACCCTGCAGATCGGCGACGCCCCGGCGGCGCTGGAGGGTGCGGTGCCGATCGAGGGCAAGGGCTGGAGCTGGCACGAGCTGGCGCTGTTCTTCCTCGCCGGCCTCGGCCTGACCTTCACCCCCTGCGTGCTGCCAATGCTGCCGATCCTCTCCGGCGTGGTGCTACGCGGCCAGGTGGGCGGCAGCCGCGGCCTGGTGCTGTCGCTGGCCTACGTACTGCCGATGGCGGCCTGCTTCGCGGTGCTCGGCGCGTTGATGGGCGTGTTCGGTGCCGAACTGAACCTGCAGGCGCGCCTGCAATCGGCCTGGGTGCTGGTGCCCTTCGCCGCCTTCTTCGCGGTGTTCGCCCTGGCCATGTTCGGCCTCTACGAACTGCGCCTGCCGCAGTTCATCAGTGGCCCGCTGGATCGCCTGGCGGGCAACACCCGGGGTGGCTCGATCTGGGGCGCGGCGGCGCTGGGGGTGTTCTCCAGCCTGCTGGTATCGCCCTGCGTATCGGCCCCACTGGCCGGCGCCCTCCTCTACATAAGCGCCAGCGGCGATGCCCTGGGGGGTGGCCTCAAGCTGTTCGTACTCGGCCTCGGCATGGGCGCGCCCCTGGTGCTGTTCGCCGTGGGCGGCGGCACACTGCTGCCAAAATCCGGCAACTGGATGGTCGCGGTGCGCAATGCCTTCGGCGTGCTGCTGCTGGCCGTCTCGGTGTGGCTGCTCGAGCGCGTGCTGCCCGGCCCGCTGTCCCTGGCCCTGTGGGGCCTGCTGGCCGGCGGCGTGGCGCTGTTCCTCGGCGCCCTGGAATTCACCCCGAAAACCGCCCGCCAGCGCCTGGCGCAACTGGCCGGGCTGGTGCTGCTGGTGTATGCGGTGGCCGCCTGGACCGGCGCCCTCAAGGGCGAGTCGGACCCGCTGCGCCCCCTGGGCCGCCCGGGCGCGGCGACCGTCAGCGCCAGCGCCGCCGGTGCCTGGCAGACCGTCACCACCCCGGCCGAGCTGGCTGCCGCCCAGGCCGAGGCCAAGTCCGCCGGCAAGCCGCTGCTGCTGGACTGGTACGCCGACTGGTGCATCAGCTGCAAGGTGATCGAGCGCGAGGTGCTGACCGCCCCCGAGGTGACCGCCCAGTTGGGCGCCTATCGCCTGGTGCGCTTCGACATGACCGCCAGCACACCCGAGCAGCGCGCCCTGCTGGATCGCTACAAGCTCTTCGGCCCGCCCGCCATCCTGTTCTTCGCCCCCAATGGTGACGAATGGTCGGAATCGCGTGTCGTAGGTGAGATCAACGCGGCGGACTTCGCCGCCAGGCTGCAGGGCGCTGCCCAGCGGCTCTGAGCCGGATTTTCACAAATCTGCCGCAAACTACAGGCATCGTGTCGGCTACTACCGGCATATGGACAGCCTCTCGGGCTTTCCTGCATAGTCCCGCCTGGCCCCCAATAAGGAATACATCCCATGGCCACCCTGCTCGTCCTGCACGGCCCCAACCTCAACCTGCTGGGCACCCGTGAACCCGACAAGTACGGCGCCACCACCCTGGCCGAGATCAACCAGGATCTGGAGCGCAGGGCCCGCGAGGCGGGCCACCACCTGCTCTACCTGCAGAGCAATGCCGAGTACGAACTGATCGATCGCATCCATGCCGCACGCAACGAGGGCGTGGACTTCATCCTGATCAATCCCGCCGCTTTCACGCATACAAGTGTCGCCCTACGTGACGCGTTGCTCGCAGTGAGCATCCCATTCATCGAAGTGCACCTCTCCAACGTGCACAAGCGAGAACCTTTCCGCCATCACTCCTACTTCTCCGACGTTGCAGTGGGAGTGATTTGCGGTCTTGGCGCCACCGGCTACCGCCTGGCCCTGGACGCGGCGCTTGAACAACTTGAACGCCCCTGACCTCACCCTTGGGAGTTGATAATTAATGGATATCCGTAAAGTCAAAAAACTGATCGAGCTGCTGGAAGAGTCCGGTATCGACGAGCTGGAGATCCGCGAGGGCGAAGAGTCCGTGCGCATCAGCCGCCACAGCAAGCAGGCCGCCATGGCCCAGCCGATCTACGCCGCCGCCCCGATGGCCGCCCCGGCACCGGCACCGGTCGCCGCCCCCGCTGCTCCGGCCGCCGAAGCCGCGCCGGCCGCCAAGAAGCTCAATGGCACCGTGGTGCGCTCGCCGATGGTCGGCACCTTCTACCGCGCCGCCTCGCCCACCTCGGCGAACTTCGCCGAAGTCGGCCAGACCGTTAAGAAGGGCGACATCCTGTGCATCGTCGAAGCCATGAAAATGATGAACCACATCGAGGCCGAAGCCAGCGGCGTGATCGAATCCATCCTCGTGGAGAACGGCCAGCCGGTTGAGTACGACCAACCGCTGTTCACCATCGTCTGAACCGCGGAGAGCTGAGATGCTGGAAAAAGTCCTGATCGCCAACCGTGGCGAGATCGCCCTGCGCATCCTGCGCGCCTGCAAGGAGCTGGGCATCAAGACGGTGGCGGTGCACTCCACGGCCGACCGCGAACTGATGCACCTGTCCCTGGCCGATGAGACCGTATGCATCGGCCCGGCCCCGGCTGCGCAGTCCTACCTGAACATCCCGGCGATCATCAGCGCCGCCGAAGTGACCGGCGCCACGGCGATCCACCCGGGCTACGGCTTCCTCGCCGAGAACGCCGACTTCGCCGAGCAGGTGGAGAACTCCGGCTTCGCCTTCATCGGCCCGAAAGCCGACACCATCCGCCTGATGGGCGACAAGGTGTCGGCCAAGGACGCCATGAAGAAGGCCGGTGTGCCGACCGTACCGGGCTCCGACGGCCCGCTGCCGGAAGACGAAGCGACCGCCCTGGCCATCGCCGAGGAAGTCGGCTACCCGGTGATCATCAAGGCCGCCGGTGGCGGTGGTGGCCGCGGCATGCGCGTGGTGCACAGCGCCGACGAGCTGATCAAGTCGGCCAAGCTGACCCGCACCGAAGCCGGCGCGGCGTTCGGCAACTCCATGGTCTACCTGGAGAAGTTCCTCACCAACCCGCGCCACGTCGAAGTGCAGGTCCTCTCCGACGGCCAGGGTAACGCCATCCACCTGGGTGACCGCGACTGCTCCCTGCAGCGCCGCCACCAGAAGGTGCTGGAAGAAGCCCCTGCTCCCGGCATCGACGAGAAGGCCCGCGCCGAAGTGCTGGCCCGCTGCGTCCAGGCCTGCGTCGAGATCGGCTATCGCGGTGCCGGCACCTTCGAGTTCCTCTACGAGAACGGCAGCTTCTACTTCATCGAGATGAACACCCGCGTCCAGGTGGAGCACCCGGTCACCGAGATGGTCACCGGCATCGACATCGTCAAGGAGATGCTCAGCATCGCCGCGGGCAACAAGCTGTCGATCAAGCAGGAGGACGTGGTCATCCGTGGTCACGCCCTGGAATGCCGGATCAACGCCGAGGACCCGGACAACTTCATGCCCAGCCCCGGCAAGGTGCAGTACTTCCATGCGCCCGGCGGCAACGGCGTGCGCGTCGACTCGCACCTGTACAGCGGCTACGCGGTTCCGCCGAACTACGACTCGCTGATCGGCAAGCTGATCACCTACGGCAAGGACCGCGACGAGGCCATGGCGCGCATGCGCAACGCCCTCGACGAGCTGGTGGTGGACGGCATCAAGACCAACATCCCGCTGCACCGCGACCTGACTCGCGACAAGGGTTTCCGCAAGGGGGGCGTGAACATTCACTACCTCGAGCACAAACTGGGCAAGAAGTAAGCCCGGCAACCCTGGAAGGGCCGCATAATGCGGCCCTTCTTCATTTCACGCGACGGATCGCCATGTCCCTGAAGTCACGCATCCTGGCCATCGGCCCGGCCTTCGGCGAAGCCTTCATCTGCCTCGCCCTCGCCCTGCGCAGCAGCCTGCGCCCCGGCATCCTGCTGCGCTCCTCCGGCCTCTGCCTGCTGACGCTGGTGTTCTGGAGCTGGGTCTTCTACGCCCATATCGAAATCATCCTCAAGGTCGCCGGGCTGCTCTCGTTCTTCGTCGTCTCCGGTGCCGCCATGCTCGGCCTCATCCCCAGCCTCACCGGCGGCCCGGCCACCATCAGCGGCATGGCCGGCATCGCCCCGGCGGTGGCCCTGATGCTGGTGTATTCCGCCTTCCTGGCATTGGCCATGGTCGGCGTGCTGTTCGTCGCCGCCATCGTCATCAGCATCCGCCTGGCCCTGCGCTGGGTATTGATGGCGAGCCTGCGCGAGCGAGCCCTCAAGCCCTACCCGGGCCTGGCCTCGCGCAGCCCGGCAGCCAGCGACCTGCTGCGCGCCGGCCGCTACCACCTGGGCCCCTGGCTGGGCATCGGCCTGGGCCCACTGCTGTGCCTGGCGATACCGGTGATAAACGGCGTGCTGCTGATCATCCTGCTGGGCTACCTCAACGTGCGCTTTCTGGTGCCCGCCGCGCTGTCGGGCCTCGCCAGCGGCGCCGAGCAGATGCAGGCGGTGCGCCGCCAGCGTGGGGCGATGATCGCCTTCGGCCTGCTCATCCTGCTGCTGGCGCTGGTGCCGGTGCTCAACCTGCTGCTGCCCGCCCTGCTCGGCGGCGGCGCCTGCCACCTCGCCTATCGCGGCCTCGACCGCCCGGAGCGCCCGGCTGGCGCGGCATCAGAGCCTCAAGTAAGCTTGCCCGCCCCATGAAGCATCACTTTCACGCCGCATCGAGGTTCCGCCATGCCCTGGTTACAAGTCCGTCTCGCCATCACCCCGGATCAGGCGGAAACCTATGAAGACGCGCTGCTGGAAGTCGGCGCCGTCTCCGTGACCTTCATGGATGCCGAAGACCAGCCGATCTTCGAGCCCGACCTCGGCACCACCCCGCTCTGGTCCAACACCCACCTGCTGGCCCTGTTCGAAGCCGATACCGACGAGACCAACCTGGTCGCCCACCTGGAACTGCTCACCGGCGGCGCGCTGCCCGAGCACCAGATCGAGCGCATCGAGGACCAGGACTGGGAACGCAGCTGGATGGACAACTTCCAGCCCATGCGCTTCGGCCGCCGCCTGTGGATCGTGCCCAGCTGGCACGAAGCCCCGGAGCCGGACGCGGTGAACCTGCTGCTGGACCCGGGCCTGGCCTTCGGCACCGGCACCCACCCGACCACCGCACTGTGCCTGGAATGGCTGGACGGCCAGGAACTGGACGGCTGCGACCTGATCGACTTCGGCTGCGGCTCCGGCATCCTCGCCATCGCCGGCCTGCTGCTCGGCGCGCGCCAGGCGGTGGGCACCGATATCGACCCGCAAGCCCTGGAGGCCTCCCGCGACAACGCCTCGCGCAACGGCATCGACCCGGCCCTGTTCCCCGTCTACCTGCCCGCCGACATGCCGCAACAGCAGGCAGACGTGGTGGTGGCCAACATCCTCGCCGGCCCGCTGGTGTCCCTGGCGCCGCAGATCACCGCGCTGGTCAAGGCCGGCGGCCGCCTGGCGCTGTCGGGCATCCTCGCCGAGCAGACCGAGGAAGTCCGCGCCGCCTACGCCGACGCCTTCGTCCTCGACCCCACCGCCGACAAGGACGGCTGGGTGCGCATCAGCGGCGTACGTCGCTGAACAGAGCATGAGCAGACCCGCGCCAGCGCGTTGCCGAGTTGGTAGACTGGCGCCTTGTTTCGCACGGACCGCCGCATGACCGAAAGCTTCGTCACCCAGTGCCCCCATTGCCAGACCAGCTTCCGTGTGAGCCGCGCCCAGCTGGGCGCAGCCCAGGGCGCCGTGCGCTGCGGGGCCTGCCTGCACGTGTTCAACGCCGCCAAGCAGCTGCTCGGCGCGATGCCGCCCAGCGAGCCGAAGCCCACCACGCCCGCCCCTCAGGCGCCACGCCCTGCCGCGCCGGCGCCCGCGAAACCCGCAACCCCCGCGGCCCCGGCAGCACCTGCGCCCACGGCGCAGCCGGCCAGCCCGGTGCCCAGCGTCGCCGCCCTGCTCAAGACGCCGCCGCCCACCACCGCCGCTCCGCCGGGCAAGACCGCCGACAAGAACACCCTGTGGATCCACGACGACCTGGACCTCGACAGCCTCGACCTGGACGAGGAGCTGGCCAAGCTGGAGCAGGAAGAGCTCAAGCTGTCCCAGGAATTCCTCGCCCTGCAGGCCGCCCCCAAGCCGGGCGAGGAGCTGTACGGCCAGCGCGACGAGGTGACCGACCGGCATGACGAGCGCTGGGCCGAAGCGCTGCTGCGCGAGGATGCGCCCCGCGCGCCCTCCCCCGCCCCGCGCCCCGTGCAACCGCCCGCCAGTGACAGCCCGCGCCCCAGCGAGCCCGCGGTTCCGCCACGCAAGGAGCCCGCCCTGTCGCTCGACGACGAAGCGGACGATGAACCGGTGCCGAGCTTCGGCCTCGCCGCCGACCGGGAAGACCCCGAGCAAACCCCGCCGCCGCGCGCAGCCCTGTCCGCTGCGGACGATGAAGACGAGGACCTCGATGCCCCCGTCGCCCCGCCGCCCCGCAACGCTCCGCGCAACGAGCCTGGCCTGCGCGGCAGCAACCTGCTGGACATCGACGACGAGCCGCTGCAACTCGACTGGCAGCAGCCGAAGAAGCCCTGGGGCCGCTGGATCGGCTGGGGCCTGCTGAACCTGCTGGGCGCCGTCGCCCTGGCCGGGCAGTACGTCTGGTACCACTTCGACGAACTGGCACGCTCCGACCAGTACCGCCCCTGGTTCGAACAACTGTGCCCGGAACTCGGCTGCCAGCTGCCGTCCAAGGTCGACATCGCGCTGATCAAGAGCAGCAACCTGGTGGTACGCAGCCACCCGGACTTCACCGGCGCGCTGGTGGTGGACGCCATCCTCTACAACCGCGCGCCGTTCTCCCAGCCCTTCCCGCTCCTGGAATTGCGCTTCGCCGATATCAGCGGCCAACTGCTCGCCAGTCGTCGCTTCAAGCCGGGCGAGTACCTCGCCGGCGAGCTCGCCGGGCAGTCCGAAATGCCTCCGCAGACGCCCATCCACATCTCCCTGGACATTCTCGATCCGGGCACCAAGGCCGTGAACTACAGTCTCAGCTTCCACTCTCCCGAGTGACCCGCCGGCGACGCCTCGACGTCGCCGGCGCCGCCGCTAGAACCGCCGGCGATAAGCTCATCACTGTTCAGAATTTGTTCAAAACGACCTTTATCCGGTCATCGAGAGCGGGTATCATGCCCACCCTTTTTCGAAGACCAAGATCCGGCCCCACAGGCAGGGAAGACCCATGTCGGCGGTACGCATCGGCCCATACGCACTACCCAATCAAGTGATACTCGCTCCCATGGCGGGCGTGACCGATCGTCCGTTTCGTCTGCTTTGCCGCCGCCTCGGCGCCGGCTTGGTAGTCTCCGAAATGGTCACCAGCGATGTGCGCCTGTGGAACAGCCGCAAGTCGAAACTGCGCCTGCTGCACGAAGGCGACCCGGAGCCGCGCTCCGTGCAGATCGCCGGTGGCGACCCGCAGATGCTGGCCGAGGCCGCCGTCGCCAATGTGGCGCTCGGTGCGCAGATCATCGACATCAACATGGGTTGCCCGGCGAAGAAGGTCTGCAACAAGGCTGCCGGCTCCGCGCTGATGAAGGACGAGGCCCTGGTGGCCGCGATCCTCGAAGCGGTGGTCGGCGCCGTGGACGTGCCGGTGACCCTGAAGATCCGCACCGGCTGGGACCGGGACAACAAGAACGGCATCGCCGTGGCAAGGATCGCCGAACAGTCGGGAATACAGGCGCTGGCCGTGCATGGCCGCACCCGTGCCGACCTGTACACCGGCGAGGCCGAGTACGACACCATCGCCGCGATCAAGCAGGCGGTGTCGATCCCGGTCTTCGCCAACGGCGACATCACTTCGCCACAGAAGGCCAGAGAGGTCCTCGACGCCACCGGCGCCGATGCCCTGCTGATCGGTCGAGCGGCCCAGGGGCGACCCTGGATATTCCGCGAGATCGCGCATTACCTGGAGACCGGCGAACTGCTGCCGGCGCCGGGCTTGAGGGAAATTGAACAGATCCTGCTGGAGCACCTGGCCGCACTGCACGCCTTCTACGGCGACCTGATGGGCGTACGCATCGCCCGCAAGCATGTCGGCTGGTATCTCGCAACCCTGCCGGGCGCCAGGGAGTTTCGCGCCCAGTTCAATCGTTTGGAGTCCACGGACGCGCAGTGCGCCAACGTTCGAGAGTTTTTCATCGAACGTCACAACGACGGAGAACAGGCCGCATGACGACGATGACCGAGAATTTTTTTGATGGGGCAACACCCGTGAGCGACAACGCCAACCTTAAACAGCACCTGACGACACCGACCGCCGAAGGCCAGACCTTGCGCGGCAGCGTCGAGAAGGCCCTGCACAACTATTTCGCCCATCTCGAGGGCGCCGCGGTCACGGATGTCTACAACCTGGTGCTCTCCGAAGTGGAAGCCCCGCTGCTGGAGTCCGTGATGAACTACGTCAAGGGCAACCAGACCAAGGCGTCCGAGATGCTCGGCCTGAACCGCGGCACCTTGCGCAAGAAGCTCAAGCAGTACGACCTCCTTTAAATGCAGCTGGAAGCTGAAAGCCTGAAGCTGGAATGCACGTGGCTTCGGGCGTCTGACTTCGAGCTCCCAGCTCCAGGCTTCCGGCTCCACCCCTGACATCCCCCTGCACGATGGCCTCCAGATGACCGACCAGACCACCCGCCTCCCCGTTCGCCGCGCGCTGATCAGCGTCTCCGACAAGACCGGCATCCTCGACTTCGCCCGCGAACTCGTCGCCCTCAACGTTGAGATCCTCTCCACCGGCGGCACCTACAAGCTGCTGCGGGACAACGGCATCGCCGCCGTGGAAGTCGCCGACTACACCGGCTTCCCGGAAATGATGGACGGCCGCGTGAAGACCCTGCACCCGAAGATCCACGGCGGCATCCTCGGTCGCCGCGCGCTGGACGGTGCGGTCATGGAACAGCACGGCATCAAGCCGATCGACCTGGTGGCGGTCAACCTCTACCCCTTCGAAGCCACCGTCGCCAAGCCTGACTGCGACCTGGCCGACGCCATCGAGAACATCGACATCGGCGGCCCGACCATGGTCCGCAGCGCCGCCAAGAACCACAAGGACGTTGCCATCGTGGTCAACGCCAGCGACTACGCCGGCATCGTCGAATCCCTCAAGGCCGGCGGCCTGACCTACGCCCAGCGCTTCGACCTGGCCCTCAAGGCCTTCGAGCACACCTCGGCCTACGACGGCATGATCGCCAACTACCTGGGCACCATCGACCAGGCCCGCGACACCCTGTCCACCGAGGCACGCGGCGCCTTCCCGCGCACCTTCAACAGCCAGTTCGTCAAGGCCCAGGAAATGCGCTACGGCGAGAACCCGCACCAGAGCGCGGCGTTCTACGTCGAGGCGAAGAAGGGCGAGGCCAGCGTCTCCACCGCCGTCCAGCTGCAGGGCAAGGAACTGTCCTTCAACAACGTGGCCGACACCGACGCCGCCCTGGAATGCGTGAAGAGCTTCGTCAAGCCGGCCTGCGTCATCGTCAAGCACGCCAACCCCTGCGGCGTCGCCGTGGTACCGGAAGACGAAGGCGGCATCCGCAAGGCCTACGACCTGGCCTACACCACCGACACCGAATCCGCCTTCGGCGGCATCATCGCCTTCAACCGCGAGCTGGACGGCGAGACCGCCAAGGCCATCGTCGAGCGCCAGTTCGTCGAAGTGATCATCGCCCCGAAAATCTCCGCCGCCGCCCGTGAAGTGGTGGCCGCCAAGGCCAACGTGCGCCTGCTGGAATGCGGCGAGTGGCCGGCCGAGCGCGCCCCGGGCTGGGACTTCAAGCGCGTCAACGGCGGCCTGCTGGTGCAGAGCCGCGACATCGGCATGATCGCCGCGAGCGACCTGAAGATCGTCACCCAGCGCGCCCCGAGCGAGCAGGAGATCCACGACCTGATCTTCGCCTGGAAAGTGGCCAAGTTCGTCAAATCCAACGCCATCGTCTACGCCAGGAACCGCCAGACCGTCGGCGTCGGCGCCGGCCAGATGAGCCGCGTCAACTCCGCCCGCATCGCCGCCATCAAGGCCGAGCATGCCGGTCTCGAGGTCAAGGGCGCGGTCATGGCCTCCGACGCCTTCTTCCCCTTCCGCGACGGCATCGACAATGCCGCCAAGGCCGGCATCACCGCCGTGATCCAGCCGGGCGGCTCCATGCGTGACAACGAAGTCATCGCCGCGGCCGACGAAGCCGGCATTGCGATGGTGTTCACCGGCATGCGCCATTTCAGACACTAACAGCGAGCTGCAAGCCGCAAGCTTCAAGCTGCAAGAGAAGCAGGATCCTGCCCGCTTTGACTTGTAGCTTGTAGCTTGTAGCGTGCAGCTCTCTCCGCAGGAGAGTTCCATGAACGTACTGATCATCGGCAGCGGCGGTCGTGAACACGCCCTGGCCTGGAAAGTGGCCCAGGACCCGCGCGTCGCCAAGGTCTTCGTCGCCCCGGGCAACGCCGGCACCGCCACCGAAGCCAAGTGCGAGAACGTCGCCATCGACGTGCTGGCCATCGAGCAACTGGCCGACTTCGCCGCTGCCAACGTGCAGCTGACCATCGTCGGCCCCGAGGCCCCGCTGGTCAAAGGCGTGGTCGACCTGTTCCGCGCCCGTGGCCTGGCCATCTTCGGCCCCACCGCCGGCGCCGCCCAGCTGGAAGGCTCCAAGGCCTTCACCAAGGATTTCCTCGCTCGCCACAAGATCCCCACCGCCGATTACCAGAACTTCACCGAAGTCGAGCCGGCGCTGGCCTACCTGCGCGAGAAGGGTGCTCCCATCGTGGTCAAGGCCGACGGCCTGGCCGCCGGCAAGGGCGTGATCGTCGCCATGACCCTGAGCGATGCCGAGGACGCCGTGCGCGACATGCTCTCCGGCAACGCCTTCGGCGACGCCGGTGCCCGCGTAGTGATCGAGGAGTTCCTCGACGGCGAGGAAGCCAGCTTCATCGTCATGGTCGACGGCCAGAACGTGCTGCCCATGGCCACCAGCCAGGACCACAAGCGCGTCGGCGACGCCGACACCGGCCCCAACACCGGCGGCATGGGCGCCTACTCCCCCGCCCCGGTGGTCACCCCCGCCGTGCACCAGCGCGTGATGGACGAGGTGATCTACCCCACCGTCCGCGGCATGGCCGAGGAAGGCAACGTCTACACCGGCTTCCTCTACGCCGGCCTGATGATCGACAAGAGCGGCGCGCCCAAGGTCATCGAGTTCAACTGCCGCTTCGGCGACCCGGAGACCCAGCCCATCATGGTGCGCCTGGAAAGCTCCCTGGTCCTGCTGGTCGAGGCCGCCCTGGCCAAGGCCCTGGACAAGGTCGAAGCCACCTGGGACCCGCGTCCCACCGTCGGCGTGGTCATCGCAGCCGGCGGCTACCCGGGCGACTACGCCAAGGGTGACATCATCGAAGGCCTGGCAGACGCCGCCGCGCTGGACGGCAAGGTGTTCCATGCCGGCACCGCCCTCAAGGACGGCCAGGTGGTCACCGCCGGTGGCCGCGTGCTCTGCGCCACGGCGATCGGCCCGACCGTCTCCGAAGCCCAGCAGCAGGCCTACCGCCTGGCCGAGAAGATCAGCTGGAAGGGCAGTTTCCATCGCACGGACATCGGCTACCGCGCCATCGCCCGCGAACGCGGCGAGGATTGAAGGTAAATAACCGGTAAACCTGCGGAAGAGGCGGCCATATGGCCGCCTTTGTCATATTCCGCAGGCCGGTGCTTGGCTATAATCCCGCCACTCACCCACGAAGGGACTTCGCCCGTGCGCCGGCTCAGGATTGCCATCGGTCTTAGCGTCAGCCTGCTGCTGACCCTGCTCTGCCTGCCTTCGGTGCAAGCCGGGGAGCGCGCGCACTGGAGCATGCTGCTCGACCCCACGGCCAGCCTGCAGCTCGAAGACATCCGCGCCCAGCAATCCGCCTCGCAGTTCGCCCCCGTCGACCTCAAGCGCCTCTATACACCCGGCGGCACCAGCGCCCTCTGGCTGCACCACCGCCTGCTGCCGGGCGATCACGAGCAGCTGCTGCGGGTCTTCGCGCCCTACCTGTCCCTGCTCGACCTGTACGTCGTCCGTGGCAACGAGATCATCGACCACACCCGCACCGGCAGCCGCCTGCCCTACAGCGACCGCCCGCTGCCCAGCCGTGACTTCCTCCTGCCGCTGCCCATGCGCAGCGAGCCCCTGGACCTGTACCTGCGGCTCTCCTCCGAACACGCCCTGCGCCCGACCATCGCCCTGCAATCGGCCGTGGAGATGGCCGCCGACGACAGCCGCCCGCTGCTCTTCGGCCTGCTCATCGGCAGCCTGCTGATGCTCGTGGTGCACAACCTCCTGCGCTTCGGCTATGCCCGGGCCACCAGCGGCCTGTGGCTGGCCGCCACCCAGCTGTGCCTGGTGGGCACGGCAATCAGCCTGCTGGGCATCAGTGCCCCCTGGCTGCGCGGCTGGCAGAGCGCACAGCCGCAGATCGCCAACCTGTCGATGCTGCTGGCGATGCTGTGCGCCCTCGCCTTCACCGGCAGCTTCTTCCGCAAGGTGCGCCCCAGCACCCCGCTGAACGGCATCCTCATCGGCGAGATGGTGCTCATCGGAGTCATCGGCATGCTGCTGATGATCGCCACCGACCTGATGTTCAACCAGTTGGTCTACGCCATGGCGGCGCTCACCGGCCTGAGCATCCTCGTCGTCTCCACGCACCACTGGCGTCGCGGCTACCGCCCGGCACGCATGTTCACCGTGGCGCTGCTGGTCTACTGCATCGCCTTCATCGGCGCCCTGCCGGCCCTGTTCGGCTACTGGTCGGTGCAGTCCGACTGGCTGGCCTTCGCCCTGCTGGGCGTGACCGCCATCAGCGGCGTGCTGATGAGCATCGCCATGAGCGAGCGCCAGCGGCGCATCCTCCTCGACGACTTCAGCGTCAGCCGCGAAGCCGCCGCCAGCTCCGCCGAGCTCAAGGCCAAGGGCGAGTTCCTGGCCAAGATCAGCCACGAGATCCGCACCCCCATGAACGGCGTGCTGGGCATGACCGAGCTGCTGCTCGGCACCCCGCTGTCGGCCAAGCAGCGCGACTACGTGCAGACCATCCACAGCTCCGGCAACGAACTGCTCACCCTGATCAACGAGATCCTCGACATCTCCAAGCTCGAATCGGGGCAGATCGAGCTGGACGACGTGCAATTCGACCTCAACGCCCTGATCGACGACTGCCTGGACATCTTCCGCGCCAAGGCCGAGCAACAGAAGGTCGAACTGATCAGCTTCATGCAGCCCCAGGTGCCGCGCGTCATCAGCGGCGACCCGACGCGCCTGCGCCAGGCCCTGCTGAGCCTGCTGGACAACGCCTTCAAGCAGACCGACGAGGGCGAGATCCTCCTCGTGGTGGCCCTGGACACCAGCGGCAACGAACCGCGCCTGCGCATCGCCGTGCAGGACAGCGGCCGCCCGCTCGAAGCCAGCGAGCGCGACGCCCTGCTCAACGCCGAGCTGCACAGCAAGGACTTCCTCTCCGCCACCAAGCTCGGCGGCCGCCTGGGCCTGATCATCGCCCGCCAGCTGGTGCGCCTGATGGACGGCGAGTTCGGCGTGCAGACCGGCGGCAACCAGGGCAGCACCCTGTGGCTGACCCTGCCGCTGGACAGCGAGCGCCTGGAACAACCCGCCTCCGACTTCGACGGCCCGCTGCAGGGCGCACGGCTGCTGGTGGTGGACGACAACGACACCTGCCGCAAGGTGCTGATGCAGCAGTGCAGCGCCTGGGGCCTGCACGTCAGCGCCGTGCCGTCCGGCAAGGAAGCCCTGGCCCTGCTGCGCACCAAGGCCCACCTGCGCGAGTACTTCGACGTGGTGCTGCTGGACCAGGACATGCCCGGCATGACCGGCATGCAGCTGGCCGCCAAGATCAAGGAAGACCCGAGCCTCAACCACGACATCCTGATCATCATGCTCACCGGCATCAGCAACGCGCCGAGCAAGATCATCGCCCGCAATGCCGGCATCAAGCGCATCCTCGCCAAGCCGGTGGCCGGCTACACGCTCAAGACCACCCTCGCCGACGAACTCAACCAGCGCGCCGCCGGCGGCGCGGCG
This sequence comes from Pseudomonas sp. Pc102, assembly GCF_018408275.1. Taxonomy (NCBI): domain Bacteria; kingdom Pseudomonadati; phylum Pseudomonadota; class Gammaproteobacteria; order Pseudomonadales; family Pseudomonadaceae; genus Pseudomonas; species Pseudomonas sp. Pc102. The sequence goes on from NZ_AP021905.1 coordinate 5,884,428, forward strand.
GCCCTGCCCGGCTCCCAGGTCAGCACCCCGCTCAACGTGCCCAACGACTTCCGCATCCTGGTGGCCGAGGACAACAGCATCTCCACCAAGGTCATCCGCGGCATGCTCAGCAAGCTCAACCTGCAGCCGGACACCGCCAGCAATGGCGAGGAAGCCCTCAGCGCGATGAAGAACCAGCAGTACGACCTGGTGCTGATGGACTGCGAGATGCCGGTGCTGGACGGCTTCTCCGCCACCGAGATGCTGCGCAACTGGGAAAGCGAGGAACAGCGCCCGCGCACCCCGGTGGTCGCCCTCACCGCGCACATCCTCACCGAACACAAGGAACGCGCCCGCCAGGCCGGCATGGACGGCCACATGGCCAAGCCGGTCGAACTCTCGCAACTGCGCGAGCTGATCGAGCACTGGGTCGCCGAAAAGGAAATGCGCCGCCAGCACGAGCCCGACAGCGCGCTGCATTCCTGATCCCGTAGCCCGGGCTTCAGCCCGGGGCTCCTATCGCGAATGAATTCGCTCCTACGAGAGCGGCGGCGCTGCGCACCGCTTGGCGACTGAAGCCGCCCCTGCACAAAGGTCGGCCGCCAGTGCGCATGACCACTGCGTAGGGTGGAGGTCGCTCTTTACCTCCACCGGGCGGAGCCGGGCCTTGCACTCTTTTGTGCAAAGACTGAGGAGAGCGGTGGGCTGAAGCCCACCCTACGCCCACCCTACGCCCCCTACGCCCAGGTGCGCTCGCCCGCGTATGATGACGCGCCGCCAGGGCGACCCGGATCAACGGGCGCAACCCTCGGCACCTCCTACAATCACAGCACTCTCCCCTCACGAGCCCGCCCGATGCTCTCCATGATGTTCAGCCTGTACCTGAAGATGCTGGTGCTCTACAGCCCCTTCTTCGTCCTTTCCTGCTTCATCGGCCTGACCCGTGGCTACACGGTCAAGGAGCGCAAGAAGCTCGCCTGGAAGGTCGCCCTCGGCACCCTGGTGGCCAGCGCCCTGCTCTACCTGTTCGGCCAGGCCATCTTCAACGTCTTCGGCATCACCATCGACGCCTTCCGCATCGGTGCCGGCGCCGTGCTGTTCATCTCCGCCCTCGGCATGGCCCAGGGCAAGCCGGCGGTGCAGGCCGACAACGTCCAGCAGGACGTCACCATCGTGCCGCTGACCATCCCCCTCACCGTCGGCCCCGGCACCATCGGCGCCATGCTGGTGATGGGCGCCGGCCACGTGCACTGGAACGACAAGTTCACCGCCCTCGCCGCCATCGCCTTCGCCAGCGCCACCGTCGGCGTGGTGCTCTACCTCTCCAACCGCATCGAACGCATCCTCGGCGAGCAGGGCCTGCAGATCGTCAGCCGCCTGATGGGCCTGTTCGTCTGCGCCCTCGCCGCGCAGATCATCTTCACCGGGGTGAAGAACTACCTGGCGCCCTGAAAGCGTGCACCCCGCTACCTGACCGACCGTTCAGCTTGCCGCCGCGCACCGCAATGGAGCGCGGCGAATTCCGGCGAATTCGCCAAAAAAACCCACGAAGCCCTCTGAATCAAGCCTTTAGCGCCCTTGGCACGGATGCTGCCAATGCACTGACAGCAGTACAGATGACCGTACTGATGACCCCATTTCGGTCCCATCCCACTGTCATTGCATGGACAGCCAAGGAGGCTCTACATGAAACGCCGTCCCTTCCTGAAATCGACCCTCGCCGCCAGCGCCCTGGTGCTGACCGGCCTGTTCCCCTTCTCCCTGCAGGCCGCCGAGACCATCAAGGTCGGCATCCTGCATTCGCTGTCCGGCACCATGGCCATCTCCGAGACCTCGCTCAAGGACATGGCGCTGATGACCATCGACGAGATCAACGCCAAGGGCGGCATCAACGGCAAGAAGCTGGAACCGGTGGTGGTCGACCCCGCGTCCAACTGGCCGCTGTTCGCCGAGAAGGCCCGCCAGCTGCTGACCAAGGACAAGGTCGACGTGGTCTTCGGCTGCTGGACCTCGGTGTCGCGCAAATCCGTGCTGCCGGTGTTCGAGGAGCTCAACGGCCTGCTGTTCTACCCGGTGCAGTACGAGGGTGAGGAGCTCTCGCCCAACGTCTTCTACACCGGCGCCGCGCCGAACCAGCAGGCCATCCCGGCGGTGGAATACCTGATGAGCGAAGACGGCGGCGGCGCCAAGCGCTACTTCCTGCTGGGCACCGACTACGTCTACCCGCGCACCACCAACAAGATCCTGCGCAGCTTCCTGCACAGCAAGGGCGTGGCGGACAAGGACATCGAAGAGGTCTACACCCCCTTCGGCCACAGCGACTACCAGACCATCGTCGCCAACATCAAGAAGTTCTCCGCCGGCGGCAAGACCGCGGTGATCTCCACCGTCAACGGCGACTCCAACGTGCCCTTCTACAAGGAGCTGGCCAACCAGGGCATCGAGGCGACCGACATCCCGGTGGTGGCCTTCTCCGTGGGCGAGGAAGAACTGCGCGGCATCGACACCAAGCCGCTGGTGGGCCAGCTGGCCGCCTGGAACTACTTCGAATCCGTGGATAACCCGGTGAACAGCAAGTTCGTCACCGACTGGAAGGCCTACGCCAAGGCCAAGAACCTGCCCAACTACCAGACCGCCGTCACCAACGACCCCATGGAAGCCACCTACGTCGGCATCCACATGTGGGCCCAGGCGGTCGAGAAGGCCGGCACCACCGACGTCGACAAGGTCCGCGAAGCCATGGCCGGCCAGACCTTCGCCGCACCCTCCGGCTACACCCTGACCATGGACAAGACCAACCACCACCTGCACAAGCCGGTGATGATCGGCGAGGTCCAGGAAGACGGTCAGTTCTCCGTGGTCTGGCAGACCGAAGGCCCGCTGCGCGCCCAGCCGTGGAGCCCCTTCATCCCCGGCAATGACAAGAAGCCGGACTATGCGGTGAAGAACTAAGCCGGAAGCCTGGAGCCTGAAGCTGGCAGTCCCCCCCTTCCAGCTTCCAGCTTCTGGCTTCCACCTTTTGGCTTACCCCGCCGATACGGAGCCTCCCTCTCCATGCCCACCTGCCTTTTCCGAATCCTCCTGTCCCTGGCCCTGTTGCTGCCCCTGGCGGCCCGGGCCGGTGACGCCAACGACTTCGCGGCCGCCAATCCGAGCCAGCAGGCGAAGCTGCTGGAACGCTGGGCCGCCGAGCCCGACGCCATGCGCCAGCCACTGCTCGACGCCCTGCAACAGAACCGCTTCGCCATCGACGCCAAGCGGGCCTACTTCGAACAGGACGGCACCTGGCAGGCCGCAGAGGGCGACGCCGCCCCCGCCGCCACGCCGAAGAAGCTGCGCCTGAACAACCGCCTGCGCGGCCTGCTGATCACCACCCAGGCCAGCCACCAGTTGCTCGCCGCCGAACCCGCCGCGCGCCTGGAGGCCGCCCGCCAGTTGCAGAAGAGCGCCAAGCCCGCGCAACTGCCGCTGCTCAACCAGCGCATGGTCGCCGAGGACGATGGCGCCGTGCGCGATGCCCTCAGCCTGGCCCTGGCCAACCTGCAACTGGTCGACCCCGACCCGGCCATCCGCCTCAACGCCGTGCGCCTGCTGGGCGAGACCGGCGACCCGCTGGCCCGTACCCGCCTCGAAGCGCTGCTCGACCCGGCGGTGGAAACCGATGCCGCCGTGCGCACCGCCGCCGAAACCAGCCTGGCCCAGGTCAAGCGTCGCCTGGCGCTGGGCGAGGTGCTCGGCCAGGCCTTCAGCGGCCTGTCCCTGGGCTCCATCCTGCTGCTGGCCGCCCTGGGCCTGGCCATCACCTTCGGCCTGCTCGGGGTGATCAACATGGCCCACGGCGAGATGCTGATGCTCGGCGCCTACTCCACCTACATCGTGCAGCTGATGTTCCAGCGCCTGGCGCCGGACCTGCTGGCCCTCTACCCACTGGTGGCGCTGCCGGTGGCCTTCTGCGTCACCGCCGCCATCGGCATGGCCCTGGAGCGCACGGTGATCCGCCACCTCTACGGCCGCCCGCTGGAAACCCTGCTCGCCACCTGGGGCATCAGCCTGATGCTGATCCAGCTGGTGCGCGTGGTGTTCGGCGCGCAGAACGTCGAAGTGGCCAACCCGGCCTGGCTCTCCGGCGGCATCCAGGTGCTGCCCAACCTGGTGCTGCCGTACAACCGCATCGTCATCATCGGCTTCGCCCTGTTCGTGGTGGCGCTGACCTGGCTGCTGCTGAACAAGACGCGCCTGGGCCTGAACGTCCGCGCCGTCACCCAGAACCGCAACATGGCCGCCTGTTGCGGCGTGCCCACCGGCCGCGTCGACATGCTCGCCTTCGGCCTCGGCTCCGGCATCGCCGGGCTCGGCGGCGTAGCCCTGTCGCAGATCGGCAACGTCGGCCCCGACCTGGGCCAGAGCTACATCATCGACTCCTTCCTGGTGGTGGTGCTCGGTGGCGTCGGCCAACTGGCCGGCAGCGTGCTGGCGGCCTTCGGCCTCGGCGTGGCGAACAAGATCCTGGAGCCTTCGATCGGCGCCGTGCTGGGCAAGATCCTGATCCTCGCGCTGATCATTCTCTTCATCCAGAAACGCCCGCAGGGCCTCTTCGCACTGAAAGGACGGGTGATCGACTGATGAACCAGCCACTGACCCTCACCGCCGCGCAGAAGGCCGGCCCGAAAGTCACCCTGGGCGTCGGCGCCCTGGTGCTCGCCGTGCTGATCGCCCTGCCGCTGCTGCACCTGCTGCCGGCCGACAGCCCGCTGCAGGTCTCCGCCTACACCCTGACCCTGGTGGGCAAGATCCTCTGCTACGCCATCGTCGCGCTGGCCCTGGACCTGGTCTGGGGCTACGCCGGGCTGCTGTCCCTGGGCCACGGGCTGTTCTTCGCCCTCGGCGGCTACGCCATGGGCATGTACCTGATGCGCCAGAGCGCCGGGGATGGCCTGCCGGCCTTCATGAGCTTCCTCGCCTGGAGCGAATTGCCCTGGTACTGGGCCGGCACCTCCAGCTTCCTCTGGGCCCTGTGCCTGGTGGTGCTCGCCCCCGGCCTGCTGGCCCTGGTGTTCGGCTTCTTCGCCTTCCGCTCGCGGATCAAGGGCGTGTACTTCTCGATCATGACCCAGGCCCTGACCTTCGCCGGCATGCTGCTGTTCTTCCGCAACGAGACCGGCTTCGGCGGCAACAACGGCTTCACCGACTTCAAGCGCATCCTCGGCTTCGACATCACAGCGCCGGGCACCCGGGCCGTGCTGTTCCTGGCCACGGTCGCGCTGCTGGCGAGCGCCCTGCTGCTAGGCTGGCGCCTGTCCAGGAGCAAGTTCGGCCGCGTGCTCACCGCCCTGCGCGATGCCGAGAACCGCCTGATGTTCTGCGGCTACGACCCGCGCGGCTACAAGCTGTTCATCTGGGTGCTGTCGGCCGTGCTCTGCGGCCTGGCCGGCGCGCTGTACGTGCCCCAGGTGGGCATCATCAACCCCAGCGAGATGTCGCCGACCAACTCCATCGAGGCCGCCGTCTGGGTGGCCCTGGGCGGGCGCGGCTCGCTCATCGGCCCGCTGCTGGGCGCCGGCCTGGTCAACGGCATGAAGAGCTGGTTCACCGTGGCCTTCCCGGAATACTGGCTGTTCTTCCTCGGCGCCCTGTTCATCGTCGTCACCCTGTTCCTGCCCAAGGGCCTGTTCGGCCTGCTGCGCAAGGAGAAGGACCAATGAGAGCGACCCCGGTACCCGAACTCATGCTCGAACCCGCCTACGACCCCAACAGCGACGCCGGCACCGGCCGTGACGCCCTCGGCCTCGGCCAGAGCGCCGGCAAGGGCCTGAACACCCGCCACGGCACCATCCTCACGCTGGAGGACATCAGCGTCAGCTTCGATGGCTTCAAGGCGCTCAACGACCTCAACCTGTACATCGGCGTCGGCGAGCTGCGCTGCATCATCGGCCCCAACGGCGCCGGCAAGACCACGCTGATGGACGTGATCACCGGCAAGACCCGCCCCACCACCGGCAGCGCCTGGTTCGGCGAGACCCTGGACCTGACCCGCATGAGCGAGGTCGAGATCGCCCAGGCCGGCATCGGCCGCAAGTTCCAGAAGCCCACGGTGTTCGAGGCGCTCAGCGTGTTCGAGAACCTGGAACTGGCGCAGAAGACCGACAAGTCGGTGTGGGCCAGCCTGCGCGCCAGGCTCACCGGCGAGCAGAAGGACCGCATCGACGAAGTGCTCGCCACCATCCGCCTGCAGGACTCGCGGCGCCGCCCGGCTGGGCTGCTGTCCCACGGCCAGAAGCAGTTCCTGGAGATCGGCATGCTGCTGATGCAGGACCCGCAACTGCTGCTGCTCGACGAACCGGTGGCCGGCATGACCGACGCCGAGACCGAATTCACCGCCGAACTGTTCAAGGGCCTGGCCGGCAAGCACTCGCTGATGGTGGTGGAGCACGACATGGGCTTCGTAGGCAGCATCGCCGACCACGTCACCGTGCTGCACCAGGGGCATGTGTTGGCCGAGGGCTCGTTGGAGCAGGTGCAGAGCGATGAGCGCGTAATCGAGGTTTATCTGGGACGTTGAGCTGGAAGCTTGAAGCCAGAAGCTGGAAGAAAAAGCGGCACGGCGCGGCTCTTACTTCAAGCTTCAAGCTTCAAGCTTCTGGCTTCCAGCTCCTCCACCGAGGACTAGACATGCTTCAAGTGAAACAGCTGCATCAATACTACGGCGGCAGCCACATCCTCCGCGGCCTGTCGTTCGAGGTGAGGGTCGGCGAGGTCACCTGCCTGCTCGGGCGCAACGGCGTGGGCAAGACCACGCTGCTGAAGTGCCTGATGGGCCTGATCCCGTCGAAGGAGGGCGCGGTTAACTGGGAGGGCAAGCCGATCACCGGTTCCAAACCGCACCAGCGCGTGCACGCCGGCATCGCCTACGTGCCCCAGGGCCGCGAGATCTTCCCGCGCCTGACGGTGGAGGAGAACCTGCTGATGGGGCTGTCCCGCTTCGGCGCCAAGGAAGCCAAGGCCGTGCCCGAGTTCATCTACGAGCTGTTCCCGGTGCTGCGCGAGATGAAGCACCGCCGGGGCGGCGACCTCTCCGGCGGCCAGCAGCAGCAACTGGCCATCGGCCGCGCCCTGGCCAGCCGGCCCCGGCTGCTGATCCTCGACGAGCCCACCGAAGGCATCCAGCCCTCGGTGATCAAGGAGATCGGCGCAGTGATCCGCAAGCTGGCCGAGCGCGGCGACATGGCCATCCTGCTGGTGGAGCAGTTCTACGACTTCGCCGCCGAACTGGCCGACCAGTACCTGGTGATGAGCCGTGGCGAAATCATCCAGCAGGGGCGCGGGGAGAACATGGAGGCCGAGGGCGTGCGCGGCCTGGTGACGATCTGACCGCGGGCGCGTGCACCGGATGGGTTCAGGGCACGCCTCTTGCTTTGCCCGGTCGGTCAACTATTTCGCGGATGCTTCCACAGCCATGAACCTGCCCGCAGCCCTGTTCACGCCGAGCTGGCACGCCGAGCTGGAGCTGGCCTACGCCCGTCGTGACGAGTGCACCATTCCGGTGCTTCGCCGCCACCTCGGCCCCCTGAGGGTGCAGAAGCACCTCCACGCCGAAGGGCCGGGTGTCTGCCAGCACATCATCGTCCACCCGCCTGGCGGCATCGCCGGGGGCGACCGCCTGGGCATCTCCGCCCAGGTGGGCGAAGGCGCCTGGGCCCAGCTCACCAGCCCGGGCGCGGCCAAGTGGTACCGCGCCCGCAGCCCGGCCTTCCAGACGCTCGCCCTGCGCGTCGAGGCCGGCGCCACCCTGGAATGGCTGCCCCAGGAAACCATCGTCTTCTCCGGCGCCCAGGCCGAGCTGTCCACCCGCATCGACCTGGCCGCCGACGCCCGCCTGTTCTACTGGGACGTGGTCGCCCTCGGCCGCCCCGCCGCCGCTGAACGCTTCGCCAGCGGCCACTTCCAGGCGCACCTGGACATCCGCCGCGAAGGCCGCGCCCTGTGGCACGAACGCCAGCGCATCAGCGGCGACGACGGCCTGCTCGACTCGAGCATCGGCCTCGCCGGGCAACCGGTGTTCGCCACCCTGATCGCCACCGGCCAGCTCGACCCGGAGCTGCTGGAACGCTGCCGCGAACTGCCCTCGGCCGTGCGCGGCGACCTCACCCAACTGCCCGGCCTGCTGGTGGCCCGCTGCCTGGCCGGCGAAGCGCTGCACGCGCGCGCCTGGCTGATCGACCTCTGGCGCCTGTTGCGCCCTGCCCTGCTCGGCCGCGAGGCCGTGCCACCGCGAATCTGGAGTACCTGATGGACCTCACCCCGAGAGAGAAAGACAAGCTGCTGATCTTCACTGCCGGCCTCGTCGCCGAGCGGCGACTGGCCCGTGGCGTGAAGCTCAACTACCCGGAAGCGATGGCGTTCATCTCCGCGGCGCTGCTCGAAGGCGCGCGCGACGGTCGCACCGTGGCCGAGCTCATGCACTTCGGCACCACGCTGCTGAGCCGCGACCAGGTGATGGAAGGCGTGCCGGAGATGATCCCGGAGATCCAGATCGAAGCCACCTTCCCCGACGGCACCAAGCTGGTAACCGTCCACCAACCCATCGCCTGAGGAAGTCGTCCCATGCCTGCTGCGCTTGCCATGCTGAGCCCGCGACGGCCTGGAACGAGTTCCTGGAGACCCGAAATGATCATCCGTGACGCCAGCGAAGCCGACCTGCCCGGCATCCTGGCCATCTACAACGACGCCGTGGAGCACACCACGGCGATCTGGAACGAGACCCTGGTGGACCTGGCCAACCGCCGCGCCTGGCTGGCCGAGCGCACGGCAGCCGGGTTTCCGGTGCTGGCGGCGCGTGACGCTGCCGGCGAGGTGGTCGGCTACGCCAGCTATGGCGCCTGGCGGCCGCATGACGGCTACAAGCACACCGTCGAACACTCGGTCTACGTGCGTGCCGACCAGCGCGGCAAGGGCCTCGGCCCGCAGCTGATGCAGGCATTGATCGAACGGGCCCGGTCGGCCGGACTGCATGTGATGGTGGGGGCCATCGAGTCCGAGAATGCCGCCTCCGTCCGCCTGCACCAGCGCCTCGGCTTCACCACCACCGGCCAGATGCCCCAGGTTGGCCGCAAGTTCGGCCGTTGGCTGGACCTCACCTTCATGCAACTCATCCTGGAGTGACTTCCATGATTCCCGGCGAATACCAGATCCAGGACGGCGAGATCGAACTCAACGCCGGCCGCCGCACCCTGAGACTCTCCGTGGCCAACACCGGCGACCGGCCGATCCAGGTGGGCTCGCACTACCACTTCTTCGAAACCAACGACGCCCTGGCCTTCGACCGCGCCGCCGCGCGCGGCATGCGCCTGAACATCCCCGCCGGCACCGCCGTGCGCTTCGAACCGGGCCAGAGCCGCGAGGTGGAGCTGGTGGACCTGGCCGGCGCGCGTCGGGTGTTCGGCTTCGCCGGGCGCGTCATGGGTGATCTCTGATCGCAGCGACAAGTCGCAAGCCACAAGCCGCAAGCAAGTGCCGCGCGGCGTCCGCTTTTTCACTTGAGGCTTGCAGCTTTGAGCTTGCAGCCTGAATTCCGAGGAACGAGGAATGAAGATTTCCCGCCAAGCCTACGCCGACATGTTCGGCCCCACCGTCGGCGACAAGGTGCGCCTGGCCGACACCGAGCTGTGGATCGAAGTCGAGAAGGACTTCACCACCTATGGCGAGGAAGTGAAGTTCGGCGGCGGCAAGGTGATCCGCGACGGCATGGGCCAGGGCCAGCTTTTGGCCGCCGAAGTGGTCGACACGCTGATCACCAACGCGCTGATCATCGACCACTGGGGCATCGTCAAGGCCGACGTGGGTTTGAAGGACGGGCGCATCGCGGCGATCGGCAAGGCCGGCAACCCGGACATCCAGCCCGACGTCACCATCGCCATCGGCGCCAGCACCGAGGTGATCGCCGGCGAGGGCATGATCCTCACCGCCGGCGGCATCGACACCCACATCCACTTCATCTGCCCGCAGCAGATCGAAGAGGCGCTCATGAGCGGCGTCACCACCATGATCGGCGGCGGCACCGGGCCGGCCACCGGCACCAACGCCACCACCTGCACCTCCGGGCCCTGGCACATGGCGCGCATGCTCCAGGCCGCCGACGCCTTCCCGATGAACATCGGCTTCACCGGCAAGGGCAACGCCTCGCTGCCCGAACCCTTGATCGAACAGGTGAAGGCCGGCGCCATCGGCCTCAAGCTGCACGAGGACTGGGGCACCACCCCGGCGGCCATCGACAACTGCCTGAGCGTCGCCGACCAGTACGACGTGCAGGTGGCCATCCACACCGACACCCTCAACGAGTCGGGCTTCGTCGAAACCACCCTGGGCGCCTTCAAGGGCCGCACCATCCACACCTACCACACCGAAGGCGCCGGCGGCGGCCACGCACCGGACATCATCAAGGCCTGCGGTTTCTCCAACGTGCTGCCCAGCTCCACCAACCCGACCCGGCCCTTCACCCGCAACACCATCGACGAGCACCTGGACATGCTCATGGTCTGCCACCACCTGGACCCGAGCATCGCCGAGGACGTGGCCTTCGCCGAAAGCCGCATCCGCCGCGAGACCATCGCCGCCGAGGACATCCTCCACGACCTAGGCGCCTTCAGCATGATCAGCTCCGACAGCCAGGCCATGGGCCGCGTCGGCGAGGTCATCACGCGCACCTGGCAGACCGCCGACAAGATGCACAGGCAACGGGGCCCGCTGGAAGGCGACGGCGCCGGCAACAGCAACTTCCGGGTCAAGCGCTACATCGCCAAGTACACCATCAACCCGGCCATCACCCACGGCATCAGCCACGAGGTGGGCTCGGTGGAAGTGGGCAAGTGGGCCGACCTGGTGCTCTGGCGCCCGGCCTTCTTCGGCGTCAAGCCGACGCTGATCCTCAAGGGCGGGGCCATCGCCGCGAGCCTGATGGGCGACGCCAACGCCTCCATCCCCACCCCGCAACCGGTGCACTACCGGCCGATGTTCGGAAGCTACGCCGGCAGCCGCCACGCCACCAGCATCACCTTCATCAGCCAGGCCGCCCTGGAGGCCGGCGTGCCCGAGCAGCTCGGCCTGAAGAAGCGCATCGCCGTGGTGAAAGGCTGCCGCACCGTGCAGAAGCAGGACCTGATCCATAACGACTACACCCCGGTCATCGACGTCGACCCACAGACCTACCAGGTCAAGGCCGACGGCCAGCTGCTCTGGTGCGAGCCCGCCGAGGTGCTGCCGATGGCGCAGCGGTATTTCCTGTTCTGACCACGCACCCGCCCCTGGCCCGACATCGCGTTGTCGGGCCTCGCTGCGCTCGGCACCAACCTACGAGTACGCCTCGGCACGACGTAGGTTGGGCTGAGGCACGAAGCCCAACGCAACGGACCCGATCCCGCTTCGCAGTGCCTCGCTGCGCTCGGTGCCAATCTACGAGGGCAGTTCGCCGAACACGCCGTCATGAGGAGCACAGGCCCAATCGGCCGATAGCCTTCCATCACGGATGAAGCGGTGGATCGAGGAGTAAGGCCAGTCGACCGCACGGCGCACATGCCCATGCTTCACCGGGTTGATGTGGATGTAATCGATGTGCCGAGCGAGGTCCCGCTCATCCCGTATCTGGTGCTCCCAGAAGCGTCTCTGCCAGATGCCACGCTCACGCTTGTCCCGACGCGACCGGTTCACCCGGCCCCGCTCCGGCACCAGCCGGGAAAAGGTGCCCTTGATCTGAGACCAGCGCAGGGGGAAGTCGGCATCACCTTCCGGCAAGGTCCATATGGCATGCAGGTGGTCGGGCAGCACGACCATCGCGGGTATCTCGAAAGGGTGCCGTGCCCGCACCCGCTTGAAGGCCATGCGCAGCAGATCGACATGTTCGATCAACAAACCATGGGAGCGATTCGCGAGATTGACGGTGAAGAAATAGGTGCCACCCGGCACGAAGGCGCGGCGGTATCGCATGTTCCATCCCTTGAGCCATGAGGAGCCCGCAGTCTAGGGATCGCCACGCCCTGCAAGGCCCGCATCGGATCCGGGAAAGGACAGGGCCGCCTGTCGGATCATTGCCAGCGCATGCGGGCGAAGCCGGGAAGCGAAGCGCGATACGCGCATCGCGGCGTTGGGCCTCGCTGCGCTCGGCGCCAACCTACGGGCACGACACAACTCGCCAGAATTGACTCGATGGCAATTTGCCGTGCCGTGAACTCTCCCACGCAATGCCTTGTTACGAAACGCTATAGTCGGACAACTACACCGGCCGGTGTAGGCCGAGGCCTTGCCAGGTACACGAAAAATGCCGCCACGCGCGGCCTAAAAAGGGAGTTTTCTATGGAATGGTATTTGAAGTGCATCAAGCAGCATTACTTCGACTTTAACGGCCGTGCGCGCCGCAAGGAGTACTGGATGTTCACCCTGGTGAACGTCGTGATCTCCATCGCGCTTTCCGTGATCCTGGGCCTGATCAGTGAAAACCTGGCCCTGCTGGCCAACCTGTACAGCCTCGCCGTGCTGCTGCCGGCCCTGGGCGTGACCGCGCGTCGCCTGCACGATATCGGCAAGAGCGGCTGGTGGATCCTGATCGCACTGGTTCCGATCCTCGGCGGCCTGTACCTGCTGTTCCTGCTGGTCCAGGACAGCGTGCCGGAGACCAACGCCTACGGTCCCAACCCCAAGGCCTGATGGCCGGGTTCCCGTCGCCCTGGCGGGAACCTCCGGGACAGACGCCTGTCCCAGCGCAGTGGCCGGGAGTTCCCCCGGCCATGCCCATGGATGACCAGGAACGCCACAGGATGTCCGATACCCCCCTCCCCCGTTTCAAGGGCGGCCTCTTTGCCCTGATCGGCCTCGCGCTGCTCGCCGCGATGGCCATCCAGACCTCTTCCCGCGTGGGATTCCTGCAATCGGCCCTGGAGGCAGATGGCAGCGTCGTCGCGCTCAACGCAGGCGGCTCCCACCCCGAAATCGCCTTCACCGATGGCACCGGTACGCGCATCTCCTACCCCCAGGGGGGCTGGATCTACGGCTACCAGGTCGGCATGCAGGTGAAGGTCCACTACCAGGCCGACGCGCCGGCCACCTCGGCCGTGGTCGACGACTTCGGCGCACTCTGGGGCACCCCGGCCTTCCTCGGCCTGCTGGGCTCCGCCTTCACGGTCACCGGACTGATGACCCTCTTCAGGCGCCCCCGTCACGACATCGCCTGAACCGCACCGCACAAGGAAGCAGCAATGCCGAAGATGCCCATTCCCCTGCCCGTCAATCCGAGCAGCTGGGGCTATGTCACCGCCAGTGGCGGCGGCCTGACCATCGCCTTCGTCGCCGGTGGCGGCGGTTCCATCACCCTGCGCTCGCCCGCCGGCGAGAACGTCAACCTGCGCTACGGCGGCCTCGGTGCCGGCGTGGGCATCGGTGCCAAGCTGCCGCGCTTCGGCAAGGTGGACATCAAGATCAAGGGCAAGAGCATCGGCGGTGCCGGCGCGGCGGAAGCCTTCCCCAGCGACGGCGCGGTCTTCGTCGCGGACGACCTGGTGGAGCGCGACCTGACCCGTGACGACATCACCGGCCCCTGCATGTACGTGGAAGTCGGCGCGGGCGTCGCCGTCGGCGTGTCGGGCACGGCGATGCTGTTCGGCCTGGACCCCAAGCTCTTGGCCGCGGTGATGCTGATGAACGCGAGCCCGGTGACCAGCCTCACCGTCTCGCCGATGCTGACCCGCCAGCTGATGCAGTCGGCGCGCGGCGCCCTGCTGATGGGCGGTGCCAACGTCGGCATCCAGGCCGGCGCCGGCGGCGCCGTCTATCTCGGCGCGCTGTTCTGAGCCTTCAACGCAACTGGCTGTCCTTGCTGCCGCGCCGGTTGTAGCCGGCGTAGGCGGCGTTCTCACGGTCGTGCTCGGCCTGGCATTTCACGCACAGCCGCACGCCCGGCACCGCCTCGCGGCGCGCCTGGGGAATGGGTGCATCGCATTCTTCGCAATGCGTCAGGCTCTCGCCCTTCGGTAACTGGCTGCGTGCCCGTTGCACGGCGTCTTCGATGGTGCTGTCGATCTGTTCCTGGACTGCGCCATCTCCCGCCCAACCACTGGCCATGCCGGCCTCCCATGCTGTCGAGGATTGACCCGATCAGTTATGGGGGCGGCACTCGGCCTTTTGCAACACCCGGGGCCGGTGGGCGACAAGCGGAGGTCGTTCCGGGCTATTCCTTCACGTCCATGTATTCCCGCGCCCAGATGATGTAGTCCTCGGGCAGGGTGTACTTGTGGGTCAGCTCGGTGGCGCTCAGTTCGGAGGCGGCGGTGTCGATCTGGCGCTGCTCGCGCAGGCAGTCGTAGGTGGCCTTGATGGCGGCGAAATAGGCGGCGTGGCCGTTGACCACGATGCGCACGCCAAGGTCGGCCAGCCGCTGATTGTCACGCAGTTGCGGGTTGCCGTAGGTGACCAGCATCAGCGGCACGCTGAGGTGCGCGGCGATGGCTTCCAGGTGCTCGAAGTCGGCAACGCCGACCATGCAGATGCCATCGGCGCCGGCAGCCTGGTAGGCCTTGGTGCGGGCGATCACCTCCTCGGTGGAGAGCACGCCGGCATGGGTGCGGGCGATGATCGACAGGTCCGGGTCGACACGCGCTTCCAGGGCCGCACGGATCTTGCCGACGCCTTCCTCGACGCTGATCAGGTCGGTGGACTTGCGCCCGAACTGGGCCGGCAGCAGCGTGTCCTCGATGGTCAGCGCGGCGATGCCGGCACGCTCCAACTCCACCACCGTGCGCATGACGTTGAGGGCGTTGCCGTAGCCGTGGTCGGCATCGGCGATCACCGGCAGGCGGCTGACGCGGCCGATGCGCACGGCCTGCTCGACGAACTCGCTGAGGGTGATCAGCGCGAAATCAGGGGCGGCCAGGACCTGCAACGAGGCGACCGAGCCGCCGAGGATGCCGACTTCGAAGCCGAGGTCGGCAGCGATGCGGGCGGACATGGGGTCGAAGACGGACGCGGTGTGATAGCAGGTCTTCGAGTTCAACAGCGCACGAAAGGCCGTGCGCAACTCATGGTGAGAGGCTCTTCGCATAGAGGTTCCAGAACGACAGGTGCGGATAGTTGAAACGGGGATGCAAGTATCGCACCCCCGGTCACATTGTCCGACAACGATGGCAGCGGGATTACAGATTCTAGCCCCCGGGGCTTTCACCTGGCTTTAGCCGACCGGGCCCCGCATCGGTCGTAGGCACAGGCCCTTGCGCAAGTGACGCGTTGCCACACCGGGTTCAACTTTTCCCGCGCCCCGACTACATTGCGCGCCCCGGCGAACGAATCGCGGGATGGAATCACCCAGGAGAACGACGTGAAACACAGCATCAAGATGATCGCAGGCCTGCTGGCCGCACTGGCCATCGCCGGCTGCACCGGCACCCCGATGAAGACCCGGAACCTCGACAGCAGCCAGTACACCGTGATCGGCCACAGCGAGGCCAGCGCCACCGGGCTGCTGGTCGCCGGCTTCATTCCGGTCCGCCAGAACAGCCGCTTCGTGCGCGCCCAGAACGCCGCGATCAAGGCCAAGGGCGGCGATGCGATGATCAACACCCAGGTCCAGGAAGACTGGTTCTGGGCCTGGGTCCTGACCGGCTACACCACCACCGTTTCCGGTGATGTGGTCAAGCTGAACGACAGCCACTGAACCCTGTGCGAGGGCCGCCCGGCCCTCGCCCCAACCGTTCCGGAAGCCGCCCGATGCCGGACCTGATCCCCTACCTGAGCCTCTTCCTCGTCGCCTTCGGCGCCGCCACCCTGCTGCCGCTGCAGTCGGAAGCGGTGCTGGCCGGCCTGCTGCTGGCCGGCGGCCAGCCGGCCTGGGCATTGCTGCTGGTGGCGACCCTCGGCAACGTGCTGGGCTCGCTGGTGAACTGGGTGCTGGGGCGGTTCCTGGCGGACTTCCGCCACAGGAAGTGGTTTCCCGTGTCGGAATCCGCCATCGAACGGGCGCAGGCGACCTACCGCCGCTACGGGCGCTGGACCCTGCTGCTGTCATGGCTGCCGGTGATCGGCGACCCGCTGACCCTGGTGGCCGGCCTGATGCGCGAGTCGCCCTGGGTGTTCCTGCTGCTGGTCACCCTGGCCAAGGCCGGCCGCTACCTCGCGGTCGCGGCGCTGACCCTGGGCCTGGCCTGAGGCTATTTCTTCTTCAGGCACTCGCTGAGGAAGGCCTTGCGTTCGTCGCCCTTGAGCGCTTTCTCGCTGGCGGTCTTGTTGCAGCTGATCATCTTCTCCTGCTGGGTCGCCTTGAGGCAGTTGCTCATGAAGGTCTTGCGCGCATCGCCCTTGAGTTCCTGGGCGGTGGCCTCGGCATTGCAGCTCTTCATCTTTTCCTGCTGGGTGGCGGCGAAACCCTGGCTGGCGGCTAGCATCGCGAGCAGGAGCAAGGGCAGGCGGATCGACTTCATGGGGCGGTCTCCCGGGGTGTCCATGTGGGGGTGACGGGGGCGTCGCCTGGAGTCTAGCCGCTGCGACGAACTGCGCCTCGCCGCCTGAGCAAAGCGCGCCCGGCTCGCGTACACTGCGCGGCCGTTTTTTCCACCGGACCTCTCGCGCCATGAGCAACCTCACCGCAGCCCGTGCCCTGGGCATCGACTTCGGCACCTCCAACTCCACCGTCGGCTGGTGGCGCCCGGACGTGGAGCCGCTGATCGCGCTGGAGGACGGCAAGATCACCCTGCCCTCGGTGATCTTCTTCAACATCGAGGAGCGTCGCCCCGTCTACGGCCGCCTGGCCCTGCACGAGTACCTGGAAGGCTACGAAGGCCGCCTGATGCGCTCGCTCAAGAGCCTGCTGGGCTCGACCCTGCTCAAGAGCGAGACCACGGTGCTGGGCAGTGCGCTGCCGTTCAAGGACCTGCTGGGCCTGTTCATCGGCGAGCTGAAGAAGCGCGCCGAAGCCACCGCCGGCCATGAATTCGAGCAGGTGGTGCTGGGCCGCCCGGTGTTCTTCGTCGACGACGACCCGGCCGCCGACCAGGAAGCCCAGGCGACCCTGGTGGCGGTCGCCAACAAGCTCGGCTTCAAGGACGTCTCCTTCCAGTACGAACCCATCGCCGCCGCCTTCGACTACGAACGCGGTATCGAGCGCGAGGAGCTGGTGCTGATCGTCGACATCGGCGGCGGCACCTCCGACTTCTCCCTCGTGCGCCTGTCCCCCGAGCGCCGCGACCTGGCCGACCGCCAGGCCGACATCCTCGCCACCGGCGGCGTGCACGTGGGCGGTACCGACTTCGACAAGCAGCTCTCGCTGGCCGGCGTCATGCCCGAGTTCGGCTACGGCAGCCGCATGAAGAGCGACGCCTTCATGCCCACCAGCTACCACCTCAACCTGGCCACTTGGCACACCATCAACGCCGTCTACGCGCAGAAATCGCAGCTGTCGCTGAAGAACATGCGCTACGACATCGTCGACACGCGCGGCATCGACCGCCTGTTCCGCCTGATCGAACAGCGCGCCGGGCACTGGCTGGCCATGCAGGTGGAAGACAGCAAGATCGAGCTGACCGAGGCGCGCCACCGGGTGATCGACCTCGAACGCATCGAGCCGGGCCTGCGCGTGGAACTGACCCGCCATCTGTTCGAGGAGGCCATCGAGCCGTTGCTGCAACGCATCCGCGACAGCGTCACCCAACTGCTGGCAGACGCCGGGGTCGGTGTCGAGCAGGTCGACACCGTGTTCTTCACCGGCGGTTCCAGCGGCATCCCCGCCCTGCGTGGCAGCGTCGCCGCGCTGCTGCCCAACGCCCGCCATGTCGAAGGCAACACCTTCGGCAGCATCGGCAGCGGCCTGGCCATCGAGGCCAAGAAGCGCTACGGCTGAACCGGGCGTCGGGCGCCCCGCGACGTTCGTGCGGCGCCCCTGGCGGCGACCCCGGCGCTGGATTACCTTCGCCGGCATCGCCCACCCGAGGAACGTGCCATGAAATGCCTGCTGCCCTGCCTTGCCATCCTCCTGCTCGCCGGCTGCGGCCTCGGCGAGACCGCCGCCACCGGAGCGGCCCAGGCCAAGCTGCAGGCCGAACAGGCGCAGCAGGCCCAGCAGCAGATGGACCAGCTCAAGCAGCAGATCGACCAGGCCAACGCCGTCAACCAGCAGCGCCTGCAGGACGCCGAGAAGGCGGGCCAGTAGCGCGACGGCAAATTCTTCGAACTCGCCCGCTCCATCGCCACTCGAAACTCGTGAAGCCAATCAGGCCGTTGAAGATCAGCTCACACGAGGAACCCACCATGTACAAGGAAACGCTCGCGGCAGTGTTCGTGCTGGCATCGGTAGCAGGGTGCAGCACCAAGTTCGAGAACCCCACCGACTACGTCACCTACCGCCACGAACCCCTGGTCGAGAAGGTGCAGGACGGCATGAGCAAGGACGAGGTGCTGACCATCGGCGGCCCGCCGTCCACCGAGATCCAGCGCACCGTGCACCCCGGTACCTGCAACAACTACGTGCTGAACAAGGAAGGCCACCAGCAGGCCTACTACGTCAGCTTCAACGACGCGGGCCGGGTCGACAGCAAGGGCTTCATGACCTGCGAGCAATGGCAGAAACACGAGGCCGAGGCTGCGAAGATCTGATGCCTCGCGGCGCCCGGTCGGCCGGGCGCCGCAGTGGCCAAATGCCAGAAATGCCAACGAGCGCACAGCCCCGAAGCGAATAAATAGCGAACCGGCGCCCCTCGCTGATGTCCAAGCGCTGTTATTTACAGCGGATCATCAAGGACCTTCAGCATGTTCATGCGCTCGCTCCTGCTCGCGGCCGCTCTGGGCTCGGTGTCCGGCTGCGCCACGAAGATCGAGAACCCGACCGACTACATCACCTACCGCAACGAACCCCTGGCGCGGCAGGTGAAAGAGGGCATGACCAAGGAGCAGGTCCAGGCCATCGGCGGTCGCCCGTCCTCCATCGTCCAGCGCAGCGTCCACCCCGGTTCCTGCAACAACTACATCCTCAACCACGAGGGGCACCAGCAGGCGTATCACGTCAGCTTCGGCGCCGCCGGCCGCGTCCAGCACAGCGGCTTCATGACCTGCCGCCAGCGCGAGGAGGTCGAGCGCCAGCGCCTCGACTGACCGCACCGCCGACCACAGATTTCCTAAACTTTCCCGCTTCGTATCACTCACATCCCAGGTAGGGCCGCGACGCCAATGGCCGCCAGAGCCAGGCGCAATGGCCTGATTAGCCAAGGAGAAACGTGATGAGTGACGTACAGCTTACCGATGTGAACACCCTGCGCCAGCGCGCCCGGCAGAACGTGCTGGACGGCGCGGTGACCGAGGGCTACCACGCAGACCGCACCACCGTGCTGCGCCTGCTCAACGAGGCGCTGGCCACCGAGCTGGTCTGCTACCTGCGCTACAAGCGCCACTACTACATGGCCAATGGCCTGAAGGCGAGCATCGCCGCCAGCGAATTCCTCGAGCACGCCCAGCAGGAACAGCAGCACGCCGACCGCCTGGCCGAGCGCATCGTGCAACTGGGCGGCGAGCCGGACTTCAACCCGGCCGGCCTGGAGGCCCGCTCCCATGCCCAGTACGTGGCCGGCAAGGACCTGCGCGAGATGGTCACCGAGGACCTGATCGCCGAGCGCATCGCCATCGACAGCTACCGCGAGATCATCCAGTTCCTCGGCGACAAGGACCCGACCACGCGCCGCCTGTTCGAGGAAATCCTCGAGCAGGAGGAAGAGCACGCCGACGACATGGCCGACATCCTCGCCGACCTGAAGTAACCCCCCCCACCTCGTGGCCCGGGCTCCGGCCCGGGTCACGGGCATGCCGCAAGCCCCCGCGAAGAAAACCACCCTACGCAACCCGACACCACGGCGCCGAACGTCACCCCGTTGGGCCTCGCTGCGCTCGGCGCCAACCTACAGCCCTCACCGGGCACAGATCGCCAGCCCTCGCACGACACCCGTAGGTTGGGTAGAGGTACGAAACCCAACACCGCGACGCCGAACGTCATCCCGCTGGGCCTCGCTGCACTCGGCGCCGACACGCGCAAGCCGAAAGCTCCTGGACCTCAGTTGGCCTTGCGCATCTTTTCCAGCAGCGGCGCGCAGGTGTTGGTGACGTCCCCGCCACCGCTGGGGGCCACCAGCGCCAGCAGCCCGGCGGCGGGTGCTACCACGGCGCCGAGCACCACCATGCCGGCACCCCGGGCGATCAGCGGCACCGCCTTGACCCCGGCGTCCGGCTTCTTGAAGGTGCCGCGCACGTAGAGCGGCGAACGCAGGGAGAAGATGCGCACGCCCTTGGACTCCGGGGTGACGGTCAGGTCCAGGCGCTCGCTGGCCAGGTTGGCCGAACCGTCGACCTGGATCAGCGCGTTCTCGGTATCGAAGATGAACACCCGTGGCGTCACCAGGCCCTTGGCCAGCTTGAGGTCGGCAGCGGCGCAGTTGATCTTCACCTCGTCGTCGCCGAACAGCTTGCCGACCAGGTAGTTGCCGACGTTGAGCCCGGCGATCTCCATCAATCCGCGGCTCACCGCGCCGTCGTTGACCAGCAGCTTGAGGTCGCCGTTGGCCGTGCCCAGCAGAGCCGCCACCGAGTTGCCGGTGCCGGCCAGGTCGGCGTCGCCGTTCAGCTCGCCGAAGCTGGTGCGCATCGGCTCGAAGGTGGGAAACAGCTGCTTGAGCTTGAAATGCCGCGCGCTGAGGCGGGCGCGGCCCTGCAGGGGCACGCTGCCGCCGTCCAGGTGGATGGTGGAGTCCAGGGTGCCGCCGGCCATGCCGAAGCGCAGGGGCTCCAGGCTCAGCTCGCCGTCATCGAGTACCACGTGGGTGTCGAGGTCGTTGAAGGGCAGCTTGTCGCTGTGGACGATGCGCTTGCCGGTGAAGCGCACGTCGGCATCCATCTGCCGCCAGCGCTCGGTGCGGAACGCCTCCACCGGCAGCACCTTGTCCGCCGGCTGCTTGCCAGCCACGCCGCGCGCCTTCTTCTCGGCGTTGGAGTCGGCGCCGATCAGCGGCGCGAGGTCGGCGAAACGCAGCTGGTTGGAGGTCAGCGCGCCGGACAGCTTGGGCCGGGGCGCGTGGGCGACGTAGTGCAGGTCACCCTGGATATCGCTTTCGCCGATGGCGCCGTTGAAGCCTTCGTAATGGAACTGCGGGCCCGCCGGGTCCTGCAGCTGCGCCACCAGGCGGCCGTCGGTGGAATAGGCCGGCGTGTCGGGCAGGGTGACACCGGTCAAGGGGTAGAGGTTGCCCAGGCTGTTGCCGGCCAGCTTCAGCCGCAGGTCCAGGGCGCCCAGGTGGGTCGGGTCGGTGAGGGTGCCGGCCAGGGCGATGCGCGTGGCGCCGATGCGCAGGTCGGCCTGCAGGGGAAACGGCTTGCGCGCGTCCTTCAGGGCCAGCAGCCCGCCAATCTTGCCGCTGCCGTGCAGCGCCTGGCCCTTATAGCTGCCCTTGGCCGTCCAGCCGAAGGCGTAATCCTGGGGCGCATCGCCCTGCTCCGCCACCTTGCCGGCGGCCTTCTCGCCGACGATGTCGCTGAACGGGATCGGCTTGCCCAGCGGGTCCACCAGCAGCTCCAGGCGCGTCTGCGAGGGCTGGTCGTCGACCTTCACCTGGCCCTTGTCGAAGCCGATGGCGCCGATGTCCAAGGTCCAGGCGGAAGGCTCCTCGTCAGCCTGCTCCGGGGAGCTGGCGAGCTTGTCGAAAGTCCAGTTGTCGCGGCCGTCGGCGCGGCGCTCGAGATCGGCGCGGGGCTCGGTGAGGTCGATGCGCGGGATGGCCACGGTCTTCCACAGCAGCGGCAGCGGCGACAGGCTCGCCTCCACGCGCCTGAGGGTGACGAACGGATGCTTCCCGGCCCACTCGGGATTGCCCAGGGTCAGGTCCTCGGCCGTCACATGGGGCCAGGGCACCCAGGCACGCAGGCCGGGTTCCGAGGGCTCGCGCTGCCAGCGCACGCTGAGATCGCCCTTGATGGCGAAGGGGCGACCCAGGGTTTCCGAGACCCGGGCATTGAGCTTCGGCTTGATGCGGTTCCAGTCGAACGTGGCGACGAACACCACCAGGGCGGCCAACAGCAGCACCAGGCTGGCAGTGGTCCAGGCGAGGATTCTGCGTCCGCGCGTCATGCACTTCTCCTAACTCTAGCGGTGCCTTGCCCCATGACCACCAGGGGCTGCACACGAGGCATCTTGTTCTATCGACTGGCAAACGGGACGGATGACTCCGGCAAATGCAGCGCAAAGATCATCACCGCGCGCAGCCTATACCGCCCGCGACACCGGCAGAAAGGCGTGGATGGGTAGGTAAGCACCTGATCCAAAACAGGTTTTCCAATCATCATCGGCATCGATGCCGACTATCGCGAGTGATCACTTTTTAATCGCCTGGCCGTCCGTAACATGGGCCCCGTAGCCACTTGCTACCCCCCACACCCCCAGGAGATACCGACATGAAAACCCAAGCCATCGCCACCCTGTTCCTCACCGGCCTGTTCGCCATCCCGGTCGTCCAATCCGCCGTTTCCTATCCGCTGGTCGCCGAGGGCGAAGGTGCCTACATGGTCATCGACCGTGTCGCCGAAGGCGGAGCCGAGCGCACCCTGAACCGCGTCGCCGAAGGCGGTGCCGACCGCACTCCGGGCTTCCGTGTCGCTGAAAGCGGTGCCGACCGCACCCCCGGTTTCCGTGTCGCTGAAAGCGGTGCCGACCGCACCCCCGGTTTCCGTGTCGCCGAAGGCGGTGCCGATCGTACTCCCGGCTTCCGCGTTGCCGAAGGCGGTGCCGACCGCACCCCGGGCTTCCGTGTCGCTGAAAGCGGTGCCGACCGTACTCCGGGCGTCCGTGTCGCCGAAGGCGGTGCCGACCGCACCACGGGCTTCCGTGTAGCCGAAGGTGGTGCCGATCGCACCTCGGGCTTCCGCGTAGCCGAAGGTGGTTCCGACCGTTTGCTGCAAGCCCACGGTGTGGTCTGAATCCACACCGGCTTCACCCAGTAGTCAAAGCCCGGCACCGGCCGGGCTTTTTATTGCCCGCCACGCCATGCCGCCCAGGCAGCACGCCATGCCCTGACGCCTGCGCGATCACTCCGGCAGCCGCTCATCACACCCATCGACAGGGGGCATGCCAAGCCCTCCTCAGCCCTGCAGACAAGGCTTTAAAAATCAGACAAGCCATTGATTTTCAATGATTAAAGCAACCATTAAAGAGATCGATGCTTACTATTGGCCGCCTTCACTTCTGGCCTTTCCGGGGGCTCCGTAACATTGGCTCCGTAGTCACTTACCAGCCCCCCACGAGGAGCCACAGATCATGAAAGCCCATGCCATTGCCGCCCTGTTCCTGACCAGCCTTTCCGCCACCGCCTTTGCCCTGCCCTCCGAGCCGCAACCGGTTCTGGGCGAGTCCCGCGACAACAGCGGTTTCATCCAGGTCGTCGAGCCGGTTGCCGAAAACGGCTCCGATCGCACCCCCGGCCTGCGCATCGCTGAAGGCGGTGCCGAACGCACCCTGAACCGCGTTGCCGAAGGTGGCGCCGAGCGCACTCCTGGCTTCCGCGTTGCCGAAGACGGTGCCGACCGCACCCCTGGCTTCCGCGTTGCCGAAGACGGCGCTGACCGCACTCCTGGCTTCCGCGTTGCCGAAGACGGCGCCGACCGCACTCCTGGCTTCCGCGTCGCCGAAGATGGCGCCGACCGTACTCCTGGCTTCCGCGTTGCCGAAGATGGCGCCGACCGTACTCCTGGCTTCCGCGCCGTCTGAAGTGGGTTCGCTCACTGAGGCGAGAACAGACGCACCGCCCATACGGCGGCCCTCCACGGAATGAAAGCCCGGCACATGCCGGGCTTTCGCATTTCAGGGCTCAGGCAGGCACGGCGGGCGGTGGCGAACGGTAGATCCAGATGCGCTTGAGCACGGTGGCGAACTGCACGGAAAGCCTGCCGCAGTTGTAGACCTGGCCATAGCGCAGGGCGATCTCCTTCACCTCCACCGCCAAGGCGGCGTAGCGACGGGCCGGCAGGTCGGGGAACAGGTGATGCTCGATCTGGTGGCTGAGGTTGCCGGTGAGGATGTGCAGCAGCGGGCCCCCGGCGAGATTGCTGGAACCGCGCAGCTGGCGCAGGTACCACTGGCCCCGGGTTTCGCCCTCCAGCACTTCGGGCGGGAAGACCACGGCCTTCTCGGTGAAGTGGCCGCAGAAGATCACGGTGAAGGTCCACAGGTTGCGGATCAGGTTGGCCAGCGCATTGCCCGCCACCACCGCCCAGGCATTGGCACCCAGGGCCAGCGCGGCGAGGGGGAAGAACAGGTAGTCCTTGACCAGCTGGCGCAGCACCTTGGCGTTGAACTGGCGCAGGCGCGGGCGCAGCTCCTCGCGGCTCATCCGGCCCTTGAAGTACTGGTCCAGGCGCAGGTGCTGCACCGCCACCGAGAACTGGAACAGCAGCGCCTGCAAGGTCACCCACAGCGGCTGCCAGCGGTAGAAGGGCTTCCAGCGCTGCTCGGGGAACAGCCGCACCAGCCCGTAGCCGACATCGTCATCACGGCCGAGCACGTTGGTGTAGGTGTGGTGGACATGGTTGTGCGTGTGTCGCCAGAAGTCGGCGGGGCCGACGATGTCCCACTCATAGCGCTGCCCGGAGAATTCCGGGTCGTTCATCCAGTCGTACTGGCCGTGCATCACGTTGTGGCCCAGCTCCATGTTCTCGAGGATCTTGCCCAGCCCCAGCAAGGCGCTGCCCAGGAGCCAGGTGGGCGGGAACCAGCCGAGCAGCAGCAGGAGCCGGCCGGCCCAGCAGCAGAACCGGGTCACGGCACGGATGCGGCGGATGTAGCGGGCGTCCGCCTCGCCCAGGTCGTCCAGGGTGCGCTGGCGCAGGGCGTCCAGCTCGGCGGCGAAGGCCCGCAGTTCCTCGGGGCCCAGTTCTCGGTCGATACGCATGTCGTTCTCGCTCATCGAGGCGTTGCCGGCATGACGCCGGTTCAGAGGTCGAGCACCAGGTCGCCCATGGGCGCACTGACGCACAGGCGGATGGGCTGGCCCGGTTCGGCGGACAGCGCGCCGGTTCGCACGTCGCGCACCGTGCCGCTGACCAGCTTGCAGGTGCAGCTGGTGCAGACGCCCTGGCGACAACCGTGGGCAGGGCGCAAGCCATGGGCTTCGGCCTGTTCCAGCAGGTTGTAGCGGCTGTCGCCCTGCATCTCGCTGCGCGAGCGGGCGAAGCCCAGGCGCACCTGGCGCGCGGGTTCATCCGGGTTCACCGCGGGCGCGCTGAAGGCTTCCAGTTGCAGAGCGCCCCGCCGGGGCTCGGCCTGCCACCACTGGCGCACCCGGGAGATGAAGCCATGGGGCCCGCAGGCCAGCAGGTCGCTGGCGTCGATGTGCTGCACGTGGTCCGGCAGGAATCGCCCGGCCAACTCGTCGGCCGCCGGCGGCTCGCCGCTGATCGCCCAGCGCACGCTGAAATTCGGATGACGACGCGCCAGGGCCTGGAGCTCCTCGGCGAACGCCCGCTGGCCGCGTCGGCGCACGTAGTGCAGCAGCGTCACCGGCGCCGCGAAGCCTTGCGCCAGGGCCTCGCGCAGCAAGCCCAGCAGCGGTGTGAGCCCGCTGCCGGCCGCCAGCAACAGCACGCCATCGGCCCCCTGCGGCCAGCGCAGCTCGCCCTCCGCCTGGCCCATCTCGACCCGCGTGCCGACCTCGAGGAAGTCCAGCAGGCGGTTGGACAGGCGCCCGCCCGGCTGGCGCTTGATCGCCAGCTCCACGCGGCCGTCGGCATGCACCGCGGTCAGGCTGTAGCTGCGTCCCAGCCGTACGCCATTGACCGTCTGGTGCAGTTGCACATGCTGACCCGGGCGCCAGAGCCGGGCGTTGCCGTTGACGCGAAAAGTCAGCGCGAGCATGTCGTCCGCGACCCAATGGCGCGCCTCCAGGCGGGCGAAGACCCGGTTGAGACGCAGCAGCGGGTGCACGCGGGAAAGGAAGAAATCGACTTCGGCTTCACGCAGCCAGGCGCGCTCGGCGAGCGCCCGCAGGGGCTTGAGGCCGGGCGCCAGGTGGCGGGCGAGGGACAGGGGAATGAGGGGCATCGGCAACACCAGTGAACACTTGTTCACTAGCCTGCACGAGCACCCCACTTTCAGTCAACAACCGTTCACTGAATGCGGTTCGCACCGGCAGGGGGCATTTGCTAGAGTGCGGCGAATCCACACCCCCGCGAACCGGCTCCATGACCCCACGCTCGGAACAGAAACAGCAGACCCGTCAGGCCCTGATGGATGCAGCGCGCCTGCTTATGGACAGCGGCCGCGGGTTCGGCAGCCTGAGCCTGCGCGAAGTCGCCCGCACCGCCGGCATCGTGCCCACCGGCTTCTACCGCCACTTCGCCGACATGGACCAGCTCGGCCTGGCCCTGGTCAGCGAGGTGGGCGAGACCTTCCGCGACACCATCCGCATGGTTCGCCACAACGAGTTCGAGATGGGCGGGATCATCGACGCCTCGGTGCGTATCTTCCTCGACGCGGTGAAGGCCAATCGCGGCCAGTTCCTCTTCCTCGCCCGCGAGCAGTACGGCGGCTCGCAACCGGTACGGCAGGCCATCGCCGCACTGCGCGAGCGCATCACCGACGACCTCGCCGCCGACCTCAAGCTGATCAACCGCATGCCGCACCTGGACGACCCGGCGCTGGACGTGGTCTCCGACCTGGTGGTCAAGACGGTGTTCGCCACCCTGCCCGAGCTCATCGATCCTCCCGCCAAGGGCCTGGCCCCGCACCTCACGCCGGCGGCCAAGATGATCCAGCAACTGCGCTTCATCATGATCGGCGGCAAGCACTGGCAGGGCCTCGGCAGCGCCAGAAGCTGACCGACCCGACAGTGCGCACCAAAACGGCCCGCCACGCACCACGACGAAGCACCCTGGCGCCCCGGGAACTGGCAGACCGCTCCCTGCGCCCCGCAACACAAGGGTTCAGCCCTCTTGGCAAGCACCTTGCTCTAGCACCGGCATTGCACACTGCCGGGACCTCCCATGCTGGTCATCCAGGAAAGAACCGAACCCCGCGCGAGCTGGGACGCCGAACTGCTGCTCACCTATGAAGCGCGCAGCAAGAGCCGCCTGCGCTGCTTCAGCGTGGCCGGCGAAGACGTCGGCCTGTTCCTCGAACGCGGCCAGCCGCCGTTGCGCGACGGCGATTGCCTGCTGGCCCAGGACGGCCGCGTGGTCCGCGTCAGCGCCCGCCCCGAGGCGCTGCTCCACGTCACCTGCGCCAACGCCTTCGAACTGACCCGCGCCGCCTACCACCTGGGCAACCGCCACGTCGCCCTGCAGATCGGCGACGGCTGGCTGCGCCTCCTGGACGACTACGTGCTGCTGGCGATGCTCGAACAGCTCGGCGCGCGGGTCGAGCGCATCGAGGCCGGCTTCCAGCCCGAGCACGGCGCCTACGGCGGCGGCCACCACCACTCCCACCACGGCGACGCCGACTTCAACTACGCGCCGCGCCTGCACCAGTTCGGAGTGCGCACGTGAACCCGGCCTGGCAGCTGCTGCGCCTCGCCAGCCCCCAGCTGCCCATCGGCGGCTACAGCTACTCGCAAGCCCTGGAGCTGGCGGTGGACCAGGGCCTGGTGGACGACCCGCAGAGCGCCGAACGCTGGATCACCGACCAGTTGCTGCTCAACCTCGCGCGCTTCGAGGCGCCCCTGCTGCTGGCCCTGTGCGAGGCCGCCGCCGACGCGGACTGGGCCCGCTTCAGCCACCTCGGCGAGTGCCAGCGCGCCAGCCGTGAAACCCGCGAACTGCAGCTGGAGAACCGGCAGATGGGCTACTCCCTGCAGCAATTGCTCGAAGGCCTGCCGGAGCTGGATGCCCCGGCCCGCAGCGCCCTCGACGCCCTGCACGAGCCCGTGCTCGGCTGCGCCTGGGCCCTGGCCGCGCGCACCTGGCGCATCACCCCGCAGGACGCCCTCGCCGCCTGGCTCTGGGGCTGGCTGGAGAATCAGCTGGCGGTACTGATGAAGACCCTGCCGCTGGGCCAGCAAGCCGCCCAGCGCCTGACCTCCGCGTTGTTGCCGGCCCTGCAGAAAGCGCAGGACACGGCCAGCGCGCTTCCCGAAAACCAGTGGGGCAGCGCCGCCTTCGGCCTGGCCCTGGCGAGCATGGCGCACGAGCGCCAGTACAGCCGTCTGTTCCGTTCCTAGGAGAGCAACATGCACAGCCAACCCCTGCGCGTCGGTATCGGCGGCCCCGTCGGTTCCGGCAAGACCGCCCTCACCCTGGCCCTCTGCCGCGCCCTGCGCGACCGCTACAACCTCGCCGTGGTGACCAACGACATCTACACCCAGGAGGACGCCCAGTTCCTGGTGCGCAACGAGGCCCTCGACCCCGAGCGCATCATCGGCGTGGAGACCGGTGGCTGCCCGCACACGGCGATCCGCGAGGACGCCTCGATCAACCTCGAGGCCGTCGACCAGCTCAACCGCCGCTTCCCCGGGCTTGAGCTGATCATCGTCGAGTCCGGTGGCGACAACCTCTCCGCCACCTTCAGCCCCGAGCTCTCGGACCTGACCCTCTACGTGATCGACGTCTCCGCCGGCGACAAGCTGCCGCGCAAGGGCGGCCCGGGCATCTGCAAGTCCGACCTGCTGGTGATCAACAAGGTCGACCTGGCGCCCATGGTCGGCGCCTCCCTCGAGGTGATGGACCGCGACGCCCGCAAGATGCGCGGCGACAAGCCCTTCGTCTTCAGCAATCAGAAGGTCGGCCAGGGTCTCGACGAGATCATCGCCTTCATCGAGAAGCAGGGCCTGCTCGGCGCTGCCTGAACCGACTCACAAGGAGCTTCACATGACCCTTCGCAAAGCCCTCTACGCCCTCGCCCTGTTCCTCACCCCGGCACTGGCCTTCGCCCACCCCGGGCATGACGCCTCGGGCCTCGCGGCCGGCATCGCCCACCCCATCACCGGCCTCGACCACCTGCTGGCGATGCTCGCCGTCGGCCTCTGGGCCGCGCAGCAGCAGGGCGCCGCGCGCTGGGCACTGCCGCTGACCTTCGTCGGCACCATGCTGCTCGGCGGCCTGCTGGGCTTCGAGGGCCTGGAACTGCCCTTCATGGAAACCGGCATCGCCGCCTCGGTGCTCGCCCTCGGCCTGCTGGTGGCCGTGGCCGTGCGCCCGCCGGTGTCCGTCGCCGTCGGCCTGACCGCCCTGTTCGCCCTGGCCCACGGTGTCGCCCACGGCCTGGAGCTGCCCCAGCTCTCCAGCCCCTGGGGCTACGCCGCCGGCTTCGTCGCCGCTACCGCCGCCCTGCACGCCGCCGGCTACGGCCTGGTGCGCGCGCTGCCGCAAGCCGCCGCCCCGCTGGTACGCATCGCCGGCGGCGCCTCCGCCGTGGCCGGCGCCTGGCTGCTGGCGGGCTGAATCCCTGCGTTGCACCGGCCGGCCAGGGGCTCCCCCATCCTCCCCTGGCCGGTCGCCCCCCCTCGAAGACTCCACCCGCACGAAAGCGCAGCGGCGGGCATCGCCTTGGCGTCACGCTTTTGTCATAGTCCTCGCGTCTGATTCGGCACGCCCGTCCCTCTTCCTCGGAATATCGCCATGCGCTTCGCCCGTTTCCTGCTCGTTCCCCTGCTGCTGGTCGCCATCGCCCTGGTGGTCCTCGTCCTCACCAGCAAACCGGCGTCGCCACCGGCGGTGATCCAGGCGCTGGGCGACAAGCCGCTGGTGATCGCCCACCGGGGCGGGCGCGGGCTGTGGCCAGAAAACACGCTGTTCGCCTTCGAGCGCGCCAGTGCCCTGGGCGTGGACATGCTGGAGATGGACATTCGCCTGACCGCCGACGGCAAGGTGGTCGTCCTGCATGACGCCGACGTGGACCGCACCACCGACGGCAGCGGCCCCATCGCCGGGCTGACCCTGGAACGCGCCCAGGCGCTGGATGCCGGCTACCACTGGACCGCCGACGGCGACGAGAACCACCCGTATCGCGGCCAGGGCATCCGCATCCCGACCCTGGACGCGGTGCTGCAGGCCTTCCCGGAGCAGGCCAAGGTCATCGAGATCAAGGTGCCCGACGTGGGCCTGGAGGATCGCCTCTGCGAGGCGCTGACGGAGGCGAAGCAGCGCGACAAGGTCATAGTCGGCAGCTTCTACGAGCGCAGCCTGAAACGCTTCCGCGACCAGTGCCCGGACGTGGCCACATCGGCCAGCCCGGGCTCGGTGAAACTGCTGGTGGCGCTGAACTGGCTGGGCCTCGGCCGCCTGCTGTCACCCTCCTACCAGGCGCTGCAGATCCCCGAGCGCAGCAGCGGCCTGGAGGTGGCCACGCCGAGCCTGCTGGCCACCGCCATCGACCGCGGCCTCAACGTGCAGATGTGGACCATCAACGAGCAACCGGCCATGCGCCACCTGCTGGACATGGGCGCGCACGGCCTGATCACCGACTACCCGGATCGCGCCCTGCA
Organism: Pseudomonas sp. Pc102; assembly: GCF_018408275.1. NCBI lineage: Bacteria > Pseudomonadati > Pseudomonadota > Gammaproteobacteria > Pseudomonadales > Pseudomonadaceae > Pseudomonas > Pseudomonas sp. Pc102. Next base: position 5,914,868 of record NZ_AP021905.1, read on the forward strand.
ACTGCTGGGGCGATCCACCCGCATCACTTCGCTGAACGATCAATAGCGAAGCCGGCCCAGGTCTGGCTCACGGGCATCAGCTCCAGGGTGTTGATGTTGATGTGCGCCGGCTGGTTCAGCACCCAGAAGATGGTCTCGGCGATGTCCTGCGGCTGGATCGGCTCGGCGCCGGCGTAGGTCGCGTCGTACTTGGCCTGGTCGCCACCGAAGCGCACCAGGGAGAACTCGCTCTCGCACAGCCCCGGCTCGATGTCGGTGACGCGCACGCCGGTGCCGACCAGGTCGTTGCGCAGGTTCAGCGAGAACTGCCGGACGAAGGCCTTGGTGCCGCCATACACGTGGCTGCCGGGATAGGGGTAGCTGCCGGCGATCGAGCCCAGGTTGACGATGCCGGCGCCGCGCCCGTGGGCGATCAGCTTCGGCAGCAGCAGGCGCGTGGTGTAGAGCAGGCCCTTGATGTTGGTGTCGACCATGGTGTCCCAGTCATCCAGGCTGCACTTGGGCGCCGGGTCGGTGCCCAGGGCCAGGCCGGCGTTGTTGATCAGGCCACGCAAGGTGCCGAAGCGCTCCGGCAGGCCACCGATGGCCGCCTCCATCGCCGCGCGGTCACGCACGTCGACCACCAGCGGCAGCACCTCGACCTTCTCGCCAAGCTCCTCGGCCAGCGCCTTCAGGCGCTCCTCGCGGCGGCCGGTGATCACCAGCGACCAGCCCGCCTCGGCGAAACGCCGGGCGCAGGCCTCGCCGAAGCCGGAAGTGGCACCGGTGATGAACAGGGTGGACGTCATGGGAATCTCCTCGAATCGATGGCGGCGGCACGCCCTTCAGGCGTCGCCCGGCCGGTTGGGCAGGAAGGCGTCCACAGTGCCAGAAACCTGCCTCTCTCTCCTAGCCCGGGCGCCGGTTGCCGGACGCGTGCCGCACCGTTCGGCAGAGCCCTTGCCAGGCCTGCATCCGGGCCATCCATACCCAGCTTATCCACAGCTCGATAACAGCTTGATCCACAGTTATCGGGGGCAAGCCCGGGCATGGCATGGACGCCTGCGCGGACTTTTCCTGTTTTTCTCAAACCCAGCAGCTGCGCCGCTTGCAGGCCAGCGCGCCGGATGGGAATGGCTGATTTTCGACCAGCCCGTGCCAGCCCCTGGCGATACTGGCGCCTGGCCAGGGCTCCAGAGCTTGCCCACAGAGTTATCCACAGCTTGCGGGGATAACTGCGAGGGCACTTCAAGGGGCATTGGCAAGTAACTGTTCCGCTTGAAAAAAGCATGACTGTACGAATCTCGACCAGACCACCCGGACGACCGCCGGTCCGGCCCGACAGCCACCTGCCCACACCTTTTCCACAGTTCGCTCCACAGATTTTGTGGGCGGCCCGATGGAGGGCGCTAACGCACCTGTAGGGGCGAATTCATTCGCCCAAGCAGCGCTGCCGAGTAGCTTCGCGAGCAGAGCTCGCTCCTACGCGGCGTGCACAGGTGTGAGGTCGGTGGTGGAATCGAACTCCGTTCGGTGGATGAAAAGAGCGTCCTCCACCCTGCATCCAGTCCCGCTCAGGTGGCGCGAGCCAGCAACAGGCGCGCTGCCACCAGGTCTTCCAGGGCGTAGCCGACCGACTTGAACAGGGTGATCTCCTCGGCGTTCCGTCGATGGCCACGGCCTTGCAGGAGGTCGCGCAATTCGGTGCGGACCGCGGCCTCGTCGAGCAGGCCATCGGCGATGGCGAACAGCAGGTCGCCGGCCTCCTCCAGGGCACCCTCGCGGGTGTCGACGACGATGCGGGCTCGGGCCACGGCGGCGGAGTCGGTCTCGCGCATGCTCGGCAGGAAGGCGCCCACCAGGTCCAGGTGGCTGCCGGGGCGCAGCCAGTCGCCCAGCACCAGCGGCGAACGCGAGGTGGTGACGCAACTGATGCAATCGGCCTGCTGCACCAGGCCCTGCAAGTCGATGCCGGCCTGTGCCGGATAGCCCTCCCCGGCCAGCGCAGCGGCCAGCCGGGCGGACTTCTCTGCGTCACGCCCCCAGATATCCACACGCCCGTAGCGGCGTACCTGGCAATGGGCACGGACCATGTGCGCGGCGAGGGTGCCGTTGCCCACCACCAGCAGGCGCTCGGCGTCTTCACGCACCAGGTGGTCGGCTGCCAGGGCGGAGGTGCAGGCGGTGCGCCGTGCGGTGAGCTCCGAAGCCTCGAGCATGGCCAGCGGACGGCCGGTGTCGTCGTCGAACAGGGTGAACAGCGCCGCCACCGACGGCAGCCCGCGCGCACCGTTGCCGGGGAATACGGTCACCAGCTTGACGCCGATGCCCTGCCCCGCCTGCCACACCGGCATGGTCAGCAGGGACGCGCCACCGGGCAGCTCATGACAGCCCCGCACAGGCGCCGCACAGGGCTCGGCGAGCCCGACCCGCAGCGCTTCGATCAGGGCGGGGTAGCCGAGCGCAGCAGCGACATCGGGGTTGGTGAAGAAACGCAGGTGGGACATAGCACTCTCCGAATGGGCTGGAAGCCAGAAGCTCGAAGCTGGAAGCGAACCGCCCCTGCTTCCAGCTTCCGGCTTCAAACTTCCAGCTGCTTTTAATGCCCCCCCAGATACGCGTTGCGCACGTCCTGGTTGCCGAGCAGCTCCTCGCCCGTGCCGCTCATGCGGATTTCCCCGGTGACCATCACGTAGGCGCGGTCGGAGAGGCGCAGGGCGTGGTTGGCGTTCTGCTCCACCAGGAAGATGGTCATGCCGCTCTTCGCCAGTTCGCGCAGGGTCTGGAAGATCTGCTTGACCACGATGGGCGCGAGCCCGAGCGAGGGTTCGTCGAGCAGCAGCAGGCGGGGACGGCTCATCAGCGCGCGGGCGATGGCGAGCATCTGCTGCTCGCCGCCGGACATGGTCATGGCGCGCTGGTTGCGCCGCTCCTTGAGCCGCGGGAAGAGGTCGAACATGCGCTGCATGTCCTCGTCCGCATGCTGGGCGCCGATGGGGATGGTGCCCATCAGCAGGTTCTCCTCCACGCTCATGTCGGGGAACACCCGGCGCCCTTCCGGCGACTGCGCGATGCCGTTGGACGCCACGTAGTGCGGGGACTTGCGCGAGATATCCACACCGCCGTAGAGGATCTCCCCGGCGCTGGCGCGGGGCTGGCCGAAGATCGACATCAGCAGCGTGGACTTGCCCGCGCCGTTGGAGCCGATGAGGCTCACCGTCTCGCCCTCGTTGATGTGCAGGCTGACCTTCTTCAGCGCCTGGATGGGGCCATAGAAGACGTCGACGTCCTTGAATGCCAGGAGGGGGCCGTCATGCCACTTCCTCCTCGTCGGCGCCCAGGTAGGCGGCGATCACCTTCGGGTCGTTGCGGATTGCCTCGGGGCCGCCCTGGGCGATCACCACGCCGTGGTCCAGCACCACGATGTGGTCGGAAATGCTCATCACCATGCCCATGTCGTGCTCGATCAGCAGTACGGTCAGTTCGTGTTCGTCGCGCAGCTTGCGGATGATCCGGCTGAGCGCCTCGGTTTCCGCCGGGTTGAGGCCGGCGGCGGGTTCGTCCAGGCAGATCAGTTGCGGCCGCGTGCACATGGCGCGGGCGATCTCCAGGCGGCGCTGCTGGCCGTAGGAGAGTTCACCGGCCAGGCGGTTGGCGCAGTCCACCAGGTCCACCACCTCCAGCCAGTAGAAGGCGTGGTTCAGCGCGTCCTCCTCGGCGCGGCGGAAGCCGGGGGTGTTGAGGATGCCGGCCAGCAGGCTGCGGTTGACCCACATGTGCTGGGCCACCAGCAGGTTCTCCACCACCGACATCTCCCGGAACAGGCGGATGTTCTGGAAGGTGCGCGCCAGCCCGGCGCGGTTCACCAGGTGGGTGCCGCCGAACATCTTGAACCAGAGGCGGCTGCCGAACTGCGCCGGGTTTACGAAGTCGGTGGCCTGGAAGGGCTCGCCCAGCACCTTGATCACGTCGGTGCAGGTGCCCCGGGCGTTGAGGCGGATGCTGCCGCCGGTGGCCTTGTAGAAGCCGGTGAGGCAGTTGAACACGGTGGTCTTGCCGGCGCCGTTGGGGCCGATCAGCGCGGAGATCGAGTGGCGCTTGATCTCCAGGCTGACGTCGTTGAGCGCCTTGATGCCGCCGAAGTGCATCATCAGGCGTTCGACGCTGAGGATGTTGTCGTCGCTCATGGCGCTACTCCTTTACGCGGGGTGAAGCCGCTGCGGCTGATACGGATCAGCCCGCGCGGCCGCCAGATCATCATCAGCACCATGAGGATGCCGAACAGCAGCACGCGGTAGTCGGCGAAGCTGCGCAGCAGTTCCGGGGCGACGGTGAGGACGAAGGCGGCGATGACCACGCCCACCGTCGACCCCATGCCGCCCAGCACCACGATGGCGAGGATCAGCGCCGACTCGAAGAAGGTGAAGGAGGACGGGTTGACGAAGCCCTGGTAGCTGGCGAAGAACACCCCGGCGAGGCCGGCGGTTGAGGCGCCCAGGGTGAAGGCGGAGAGTTTCACCAGCACGTGGTTGAGGCCCAGGGAACGGCAGGCGATCTCGTCCTCGCGCAGCGCTTCCCAGGCGCGGCCGACGGGCATGCGGGTCAGGCGGTGCTTGATGTAGAGCACCAGCATCACCACCAGGAACAGCACCACGTAGATGAACAGGAACTTCAGGTTGGGGTTGTAGGCGATGCCGAAGAACTCGTGGAACGGCACGCCCCCGTCCTTGGCGCGACGGCCGAACTCCAGGCCGAAGAAGGTCGGCGACGGCACCGGCATGCCGTTGGGGCCGCCGGTGAAGCTCAGCCAGTTGTTGAGCACCAGGCGGATGATCTCGCCGAAGCCCAGGGTGACGATGGCCAGGTAGTCGCCATGCATGCGCAGCACCGGGAAGCCCAGCAACCCGCCCGCCAGCGCCGCGGCCAGGGCCGACAGCGGCAGCACCGACCAGAAGCCCAGCCCCAGGTGCTGGTAGCCGAGCGCGAGGCCGTAGGCGCCGATGGCGTAGAAGGCCACGTAGCCGAGGTCGAGCAGGCCGGCGAGGCCGACCACGATGTTCAGGCCCAGGCCCAGCAGCACGTAGATCAGCCCGAGGATGACCACGGTGAGCAGGTACTTGCTGGCGAAGAAGGGGAAGATCACCGCCGCCACCAGGATCAGCGGCAGCACCCAGCGCAGGCTGCTCTTGAAGTCCGGCGCACGCACGTGCACGCCCGAGCCGCTGCTTTCGAAGCGCTCCAGCAGCACGGAGCCACGGGCGCTCTGCAGGTACAGGCTGAGCAGGAAGCGCCCGAGCATGACGATGCCGATCATCCAGCCGACGCGGCCGAACTCCAGGTTGAAGCTGTAGCCGTCGAGCACCACGCCGACGATGGGGCCGAAGACGATGAGCGCCAGCAGCCCGGCGAGCACCGTGTCGACGAGGCTCTTCTTGATATCGATGGGTTTTCCAGAAATGGCAGAGGACATGCTTACACCTTGGCGACATGCGGGCGGCCAAGCAGGCCTTGGGGACGGAAGATCAGGATCAGCACCAGCAGGGAGAAGCTGAAGACGTCCTTGTAGTCGGTGTTGACCATGCCCGAGAACTGCGCCTCGGCGACGCCGAGGATGATCCCGCCGAGCATCGCGCCGGGCAGCGAGCCGATGCCGCCGAGTACCGCCGCGGTGAAGGCCTTGATGCCGATGATGAAGCCGGCATAGAAGTCGAAGGTGCCGTAGTTCATGGTGATCAGCACGCCGGCCAGCGCGGCCATGGCGGCGCCGATGACGAACACGTAGGAGATCACCCGGTCGGTGTTGATGCCGAGGATCGAGGCCATCTTGCGATCCTGCTGGGTGGCGCGGCACATGCGCCCGAGCTTGGTGCACTGGATCACGTAGGTCAGCACGCCCATGCCGATGAAGGCGGCCACCAGGATGAACACCTTGGTGTAGGTGAGCTGGACGAAGCCCTCGCCGACGTGGAACTTCAGCGCGCCGTCGAGCAGCGTGGGCACGCCCTGCTGGCGGGCGCCCTGGGACAGCTGCACGTAGTTCTGCAGGATCAGCGACATGCCGATGGCGGAGATCAGGGGCGCCAGGCGCGTGGAGTTGCGCAGCGGCCGGTAGGCGATGCGCTCGATCACGAAGCCGTACACGCCCGTCACCGCGATGGTGAACAGCAGGGTGCCGAGGATCAGCAGCGGGAAGGACTCGAGGCCGAAGAACGCCAGCAGCGCGAGGGTGATGGCAGAGAGGTAGGCGGAGATCATGTACACCTCGCCGTGAGCGAAGTTGATCATGCCGATGATGCCGTAAACCATGGTGTAGCCGATGGCGATGAGCCCGTAGACGGACCCGAGGGTCAGCCCGTTGATCAGCTGTTGCAGGAAAATACCGTCCATCACTCAGTCTCGTCTTCTGGGGGACCGGCCTGGGGTTCGGCCGGCCTCCGCGAGTGGAATCAGACGGGCACCACTGAATCACTGGATCTCTGGTTTACGTCGGCAGTCGCCTGCGCGGCACAAGCAGGAAGAGGTTTCAGCAGCCACCCGGAATACACCGGCTGACCAGGCGCGTGTGGCACCTGGCCGGCCGGCCGAGCCAGTACAGCAAATGAAGGGCCGGGACTGCGCGAGTGACAGGCGGACGGGCCGGAAAGGGCCGAGGGGCCCTTTCCAACGCGGTCCGGCCGACGCGCAGCCGGTCCCGCGCTTACTGCTGGTGGTACTTGCCTTGGTCATCCCACTCGTAGATCACGTAGTCGGACACTTTCAGGTCGCCCTTGCCGTCCCACTCCTTCTTGCCCATCACGGTCTGCACCGGGTGCGCCTTCAGCCATTCGCTGGCCTTGGCGCCTTCGTTGGCACCGGCGCCATTGAACGCGGCGGCCAGGGCCTGCAGGGAGGCATAGGCGTAGAGGGTGTAGCCCTCCGGCTCGAAGCCGCCGGCGCGGAACTTCTCGATCACGGCCTTGCCGTCGGCGATCTTGCGCGGGTCGGCGCCGAAGGTCATGAGCACGCCCTTGGTGTATTGCGGGCCGCCGGCGGTGGTGACCAGTTCGTCGGTGACGATGCCGTCGCCGGAGAGGAACTTGGCGGTCAGGCCCTGCTCGCGCATCTGCCGGACCAGCGGGCCGGCCTCGGGGTGCAGGCCACCGAAATAGACGACCTCGGCACCGGTGGCGCGGATCTTGGTGACCAGGGCGTTGAAGTCCTTCTCGCCACGGGTCAGGCCCTCGTACAGCACTTCCTTCACACCGCGCTTGGCCAGCTGCGCCTTGGTGGCGTCGGCCAGGCCCTGCCCGTAGGTGTCCTTGTCGTGGATGATCGCGACCTTCTTGGCCTTGAGCACGTCGACGATGTAGTCGCCGGCGACGATGCCCTGCTGGTCGTCGCGGCCGCACATGCGGAACATGCCGGTCAGGCCGCGCTCGGTCACCTGCGGGTTGGTGGAGCCGGGGGTGATGGCGATGATGCCGGCCTCGTCGTAGATCTCGGACGCCGGGATGGTGGAGGACGAGCAGAAGTGGCCGACCACGCCGATGGCCTTGTCCTGGTCGACCAGGCGGTTGGCCACGGCCACGGCCTGCTTGGGCTCGCAGGCGTCGTCCGCCTTGACCAGCTTGATCTTCTCGCCGTTGACGCCACCGGCGGCGTTGATGTCCTCGGCGGCCTGGCTCGCGCCACGCCAGTACTGCTCGCCGAAGGAAGCGTTGGCGCCGGTATGAGGCCCGGCAACACCTATAACCACGTCAGCGAAAGCAAGGTTGGTCAAGCTCAGAACACTGGTAACCGCAACAGCCAAAATACCTTTCTTGAAAGTCTTGTGAGGCATGGGAGTTTTGCTCCTGAGGGGTTATGTGATGGCGCGATACTCGAACTAACGGGAAGTTCCTTGAGCAAGCGTCGTGCCACTCGTTTTTTGTTGTAGGAAAAAACCCGGGGTCACCCGCGCACCCGGCCTGGAATGCGGGACGGCGCACACGTGCAACCCTGCCGATCCAATAGGTGCAACCCTTTGCAACCAATCGCCGAATGGCCATCTCAAGGGAATAGCAACCCACGGCGCGAAAAGCGCAACCTGCCGTAACCGTCACTGTCACCGAAGTGCACACCACTGGTGCGCGGCAAGCGCGCTGACGCACCAATACAGGCTAGTGCATGGCGGCCGAGGCAGCCGCTCCGCGTCGATGCAGCTTGAACAAAACCACCCTCAGATGACCACGCGCAGGCACTGGCCCGCGTGGTACAGGGAGAAGCCCAGCTCGTAGAGCCCGCTGCGCAGCGCAGGTGCGCCCACACCGCGCATGCTCTGGAAGGGCATGGGCAGCGATTCGGCCGAACCGCTGATGAGGAAGTCGGCGAAGGCCCGGCCCACCACGGTGCCGGTGGTCACGCCCCGGCCGTTGTAACCGGTGACGGCCACCAGCCCCGGCGCCGGTTCGAACAGGCGCATCAGGTGGTCCGGGGTGAAGGCGATGCAGCCGGTCCAGCTGAATTCCCACTGCACCTTGCCCAGGTAGGGGAAGTAGTGGCCCTGGATGCGATCGGCCCAGGCCTTGAGGAACCACAGCGGCTTGCGCGCGCCGTTGCCCAGGCTGCCCAGCAGCAGCCGGCCATCGGCGTCGCGGCGGATGCTGCTGAGCACCTGGCGCGTGTCCCAGGAGCCCTGCCCGCCGGGCAGGATGCGCGCCGCCGCCTCGCCCGGCAGGGGCTGGGAGGCGACCTGGTAGTAGTAGCCGGGGAAGAAGTTGCGGCGCAGCTCGGTCCACTCGCCTTCGGTGTAGGCGTTGGAGGCGATCACCACCTGCGGGGCGATCACGCTGCCGTTTTCGGTGAGCACGCACCAGGCATCCCCCTGGCGTTCCAGGCGGGCGACGGCGCTGTGCTGGAACAGCGAGCCGCCCAGGTAGCGCACCGCCTGGGCCAGGCCCCGGGTGTAGGCCATCGGGTTGAGGGTGCCGGCGCGGCGGTCGAGCAACGCGGCGGCGATGCGGTCGGTGCCGGTGGCCTCGCGGCAGGCCTGCCCGGTGAGCAGCTCCACCGGCGCACCGCGGCGCTGCCACTGCTCGCAGCGGCTGGCCAAGTCGGCCTGGCCACGGGCGTTGTGGGCCATGTGCAGGGTGCCGTCACGGCGCAGCTGGCAGTCGATGCCGTACTTCTCGATCACCGCGAACACCTGGGCCGGCGCGCCACCCAGGGTGCGGTTGAGCTGGGCGCCGACCGGCTCGCCGAGGCCGGCCTCGATCTCGTCCGGCGGAATCCACAGCCCGGCGTTGACCAGGCCGACATTGCGCCCCGAGCCGCCGTGCCCAACCTCGTGGGCCTCCAGCACGCAGACCCGCCTGCCCTGCTCCAGCAGGCGGATGGCCGCGTTGAGCCCGGTGATGCCGCCACCGATGACGCAGACATCGGCACGGACCTCGCCGTTCAGCGTCTCGGCCTTCGGCAGCGCCGGCGTCAGATACTCCCAGAGGCATTCCTGGCGCAGGGGCATGGACGGCATTCCTTAGGGCGATGGCCCGGTCAGTCGAAGGTGATGCCCTGGGCCAGCGGCAGTTCGTGGGAATAGTTCACCGTGTTGGTCTGCCGGCGCATGTAGGCCTTCCAGGCGTCCGAGCCGGACTCGCGCCCGCCACCGGTCTCCTTCTCGCCGCCGAAGGCGCCGCCGATCTCCGCGCCGCTCGGGCCGATATTGACGTTGGCAATGCCGCAGTCGCTGCCCACCGCCGAGGTGAACAGCTCGGCCTCGCGCACATCGGTGGTGAACAGGCAGGACGACAGCCCCTGGGGCACCTCGTTGTTGAGGCGCAATGCCTCGTCGAAATCGCGATAGCCGACCACGTAGAGGATCGGCGCGAAGGTCTCGTGACGCACCACCGCGCTCTGCCCGGGCATCTGCACGATGGCCGGCGACACGTAGTAAGCGTCCGGGAATTCGCCGGCCAGCTGGCGCTCACCGCCGAACACCACGCCCCCCTCGGCGCGGGCCTGTTCGAGCGCGCGCTGCATGGCGTCGAAGCCGGCCTTGTCGATCAGCGGGCCGATCAGGTTGCCCTGCAGCGGATGGCCGATGCGCACCTTGGCGTAGGCGGCCTGCAGGCGCTGGACGATTTCCTCGCGCACCGACTCGTGGGCGATCAGCCGGCGCAGGGTGGTGCAGCGCTGGCCGGCGGTGCCGACGGCGCTGAAGAGGATGGCGCGAACCGCCAGGTCGAGGTCGGCGCTGGGGGCCAGGATCATGGCGTTGTTGCCGCCCAGCTCCAGGATGCTGCGGGCGAAGCGGGCCGCCACGCGCGGTGCCACTTCACGGCCCATGCGGGTGCTGCCGGTAGCGCTGACCAGGGCGACGCGGGGGTCGTCCACCAGCGCCTCGCCGGCCTCGCGGTCGCCGATCAGCACCTGGCTGAGGTGCGCGGGGGCGCCGTCGAAATGCTTCGCCACGCGCTCGAACAGGGCCTGGCAGGCCAGGGCGGTGAGCGGGGTCTTTTCCGAGGGCTTCCACACCACCGGGTTGCCGCAGACCAGCGCCAGGGCGGCGTTCCACGACCAGACCGCCACCGGGAAGTTGAAGGCGCTGATGATGCCGACCACGCCCAGGGGCTGCCAGGCCTCGCGCATGTGGTGCCCGGGGCGCTCGGAGGCGATGGTCAGGCCGTAGAGCTGGCGCGACAGGCCGACGGCGAAATCGCAGATGTCGATCATCTCCTGCACTTCGCCCAGGCCTTCCTGGGTGATCTTGCCGGCCTCCCAGGACACCAGCTCGCCAAGCTCGGCCTTGTGCTGGCGCAGCAGCTCGCCGAACTGGCGCACCAGCTCGCCCCGGCGCGGCGCCGGCACCTTGCGCCAGGCCTGGAAGGCCTCGGCGGCGAGGGCGATCTTGCGCTCGACCTCCGCGCGGCCTTCCAGTTGCACGCGGGCGATGCGGCTGCCGTCGATGGGGGTGTGCACGACGTGCTCGCCCTGCTGGTAGAGCTTCGGGTCGACGCCTAGGCGGTCTAGCAATGCAGCAACCATTGGAACTCCTGGAAAGCGCTTCGAAAAAGATCGGCGCCAGTATTAGCCGCACCGGGGGCTTGCCAACAAACGACCTTTGCTCCACATATCATTCCTTTTGCTCATGAACCCGCCCGGACCCGCCATGCTCAAACGCCACATGCCGTCCCTCACCGCCCTGCAGTGCTTCGAAGCCGTGGCACGCCACCTCAGCTTCACCCGCGCATCCGAGGAGCTGGCCCTGACCCAGAGCGCGGTGAGCAAGCAGGTGGCGCAGCTGGAGGAGATGCTCCAGCACCTGCTGTTCCGCCGTGTGCGCCGACGCCTGCAGCTGACCCCGGCGGGCTCGCTGTACCTCTCCGAGGTGCGCAAGATCCTCACCCAGGTGGAGATGTCCACCCACTACATGCTGTCCTACGGCGGCGAGACCGAGGTGCTTCGCGTGGCCACGCCGCCGACCTTCGGCGCGCGCTGGCTGATTCCTCGCCTCAAGGGCTGGCGCCTGCGCCATCCCAACGTGCACCTGGACGTGCGCAACGAACTGGAGCCGGATGCCCTGCTCCAGGGCCGCGCCGACGTGGCGCTGTTCTTCGGCCAGGGCGCGCTGCCGGGCGCCGAGTGCATCCGCCTGTTCAGCGAGGAAGTGGTGCCGGTCTGCGCCCCGTCGAGCATGCCCGCCGAGCCCTTCACCGACCCCACCCAGCTCACCACCCTGGTGCTGCTGCAGAACGCCACCCGCCCGGAGGCCTGGCACGAGTGGTTCCAGAGCCAGGACCGGCACACCGAGCACAGCTATCACGGGCCGCGCTTCGACACGTCCTACATGTGCATCCGCGCCGCCCAGGCCGGCTGCGGCGTGGCCCTGCTGCCGCGTTTCCTGGTGGAGGAGGAACTGGCCGAGGGCAAGCTGGTGATCCCCTGGAACCACGCCATGCCCAGCCGCAACGCCTACTACCTGGCCTACCCCGAGCACGCCGCCGAAGTGCCCAAGGTGCGCGACTTCGTGCGCTGGATGCTGGAACAGCTGGAGAACGGCGCCCAGGGGCCGGCGTCGCATCAGGAAAAAACGGAATGAACCCGCCGGTTTTTTTCGTTTGCCCCGCGCCCGCGCGGCTGCTTGGATAGCAGGCCCGTACAGCCACAGCCGAGCCCGTGCCGATGAACGCCCGCGAACGCCTCCTGCCCCTGGTCGCCCATGTGATCGGCGAACCCGCCGCCCGCTGGGTCGACGCCCACGTCGAAGTACCCGGCGCCCTGGACGGCTTCACCTTCACGGAGCTGCGCATCCACCGCGCCTGGCTGGCCGAGGCGCTCAACCTGTGCCTGTTCCACAAGCTGGTGGAGGCGGTACCGATTGGCCGCACCTACGTCGAGGAACAACGGGCCGACGGCCGCCAGGTGCTGTTCGACCACGGCGCCATCCGCACCGTCGACTGGCCCGACAACGGCGCCCTGCCCCGTGGCCGCCAGGCCTTCGTGCGCATCCTCGAGCCCCTGGGCTTCACCGACGTGCGCACCTACCCGCTGACCCGCCTGAACATGACGGGCTACGCCTACCGGCAGATGGACCTTCCCGAGGACATCGCCCAGTTCTTCGTCTCCGAACTGCACCCGGGGCGCTTCAGCGAAACCTTCCAGCTCGCGGTCAGCCGCGTGGTGGGCACCAGCCGCGACCCGCTGCTGCCCCGCCACCTGGCGACGCTCGATGAACTCTGGCGCACCCGCCACTGCAGCCGCGAGCAGGCCCTCGACCTGCTGCCTGCGCTGTTCGACGCCTTCGGCTGCCAGCACGGCGCGCCCCTGGAAAGCGACTACGAGCAGCTGCGCGAGGAAAGCGCCGAGATGGCCTGGATCGCCACCGAAGGCAACATGTTCAACCACCTCACCGACCGCGTCGCCGACCTGGAAAGCGTGGTCGCCGCTCAGAACGCCAAGGGCCGGCCGATGAAGGCCAGCATCGAAGTCTCCGCCTCCGGCCGGGTGATGCAGACCGCCTACCGCGCGGTGCAGGTCGAGCGCGATTTCATCGACGCGGCCGGTGCCACCGTGCGGCGCCAGGTGCCCGGCTCCTTCGTCGAATTCATCCAGCGCAAGGCCGACGAGGCCGACGGCCGCATCGACCTCGCCTTCGACAGCAGCAACGCCCAGGGCATCTTCAAGATGACGGCAGGGACCTAGCAGGGCCTCCTCGTTGATGGGTTTCGCGGAGCTCGCGGAACGCCGCCCGCCCCATCCTACGGGCTACCCGCCAAGCGGAGTCGCCCCGGACACAGCCTGTGGGAGCGAATTCATTCGCGATGGAGTTCCCCCACTCCATGAGCGTCATTGCGCGCACCCATCCAGGACCGATGTGCTCGCCGGCGCGGAGTACATGAGGCGAAGCTCCGCCCGGTGGATGAAAAAAGCGTCATCCCCCTACCCAGCCACCATCATCGTGCTGGCGTGGGCGGTTTCCATCGCCCATGAAAAAGGCCGCTTCACGGAGCGGCCTCTTGTCATTGCCTGTCGGGTCAGTCGACCAGGGCCAGGGTGCCCTTCATCATCGAGACGTGGCCGGGGAAGGAGCAGAAGAACTCGTAGCTCTCGCCAGCGGCCAGCTTGGATACGTCGATGGTGGTGGTCGCGGTCTCGCCGCCGCCGATCAGCTTGGTGTGGGCGATGATGCGGGCGTCGTCGGCCTTGAGGTAGTCCTTGTCGACACCGGCGGTCATGCCTTCGGTGGCGATGGCCTGGGCGTCGGCGGTCTTGCTCAGGACCCAGTTGTGGCCCATCACGTTCTTGGGCAGCTTGCCGACGTGCTTGAGGTTCACGGTGAAGGTCTTGCAGCTTTTGCTGACCTTGATTTCCTTCGTGTTGAAGGTCATCTGATCAGTGCCTTCCACGTCCACCGAACATTCAGCAGCCAGCAGAGGGGCACTGGCCAGGGCCAGCACGGATGCAACGACGAGCTTGCGAATCATTGGAGTCTCCTTGGCAGGTAGGGCCGGATCAGCCCAGAGGGGAGACTGCCTGAGTCGGCGTGGAGTTCCCATAACCTGCGTCAACAAACCGCAGGAATCCCGCGCCCTGCGCAGGGGCTATCACGGTCATCGAGACAATCAAACGGCGCCTCGCCAGCGCGGCGCGGAGAATGGCCGCATCCCAGACCGAGGAGCGCCACCATGAACGTCCTGCAAAGCCTGCTCGCCGCCTACGCCGCCGGAGCCAGCGGCAACTGCGACGACTGATCCGCCACACCCGCCCCCTACCGTTCGGAAGCTGCGTCCACGCGCCGCTTCCGGGACGCCACGCGAGCCGTTAATCTTGCCGACTTTTTTCGGGAGTCGACCATGACCTTGCGCTCCGTGTGCGTATTCTGCGGTGCCAGCCCCGGCGCCAATCCGATCTACCAACGTGCCGCCAGCGACCTGGGTCGCACCCTGGCCGAGCGTGGCCTGACGCTGGTCTACGGCGGTGGCGCGGTCGGCCTGATGGGCACCGTGGCCGATGCCGCCCTGGCGGCCGGTGGCGAGGTGATCGGCATCATCCCGCAGAGCCTCAAGGAGGCCGAGATCGGCCACAAGGGCCTGACCCGCCTGGAAGTGGTGGACGGCATGCACGCCCGCAAGGCCCGCATGGCCGAGCTGGCCGACGCCTTCATCGCCCTGCCCGGCGGCCTGGGCACCCTGGAGGAACTCTTCGAGGTATGGACCTGGGGCCAGCTCGGCTACCACAGCAAGCCCCTGGGCCTGCTGGAGGTGAACAGCTTCTACGGCAAGCTCACCGAATTCCTCGACCACCTGGTGGAAGAGCGCTTCGTACGCGACCAGCATCGCGGCATGCTGCAGGTCGGCGGCACCCCGGACATCCTGCTGGAACGCCTGGAAGCCTGGCGCCCCACCGTGGCGCCCAAGTGGGTCGATCGCAAACCCCACTGATCCCTCTGGACAGCCCGGACGGCCGTGCCCCAGCATGCCGCCTGGGCTGACCCGGCCCGCCGAACGGACGTGGCCCACGCCATGAAGAAGCTTTTCATCGCCCTGCTCCTGGGCCTTGCGCTCTATGGCGTGCAGCAACGCCATCCAGGCCTGCTCCAGGGCCTCACCGGCGCACCCGCAGCCAGCGTAACCAGCACCAGCGCGCCGTTGCGCCAGGCCTTCGAGGATCGCCGCAGCGACCTGCAGGTCGAGGGTCGTGCCGTGGTCACCCGCGTGTTGCGCGACGACCTCAAGGGCAGTCGCCACCAGCGCTTCCTGATGCGTACCGACGACGGCCTGAGCCTGCTGGTGGCGCACAACATCGACCTGGCGCCTCGCGTCGAGGGCCTGCGCGAAGGCGACACGATCGAGTTCGCCGGCGAATACGAATGGAACGACAAGGGCGGGGTGATCCACTGGACCCACCACGACCCACGCGGCCGCCACCCGGGCGGCTGGCTGAGGCACAACGGCAGGACCTACCAATAGGGAGCGTGCGATGAGCGAGGACGAAGGGCGCATCAAGGTCTACTACAACAGCGCCTGCCCCGTGTGCCGGGCGGGCATCGAAGGGCAGAAGGACAAGTCCACCGCCTGCGAGATCGAGTGGGCCGACGTGCACGCCGACAACCAGGCGGTGGAGGAAATCGGCGAGGCGCTGGAGTACGTCCGCGAGCGCCTGCACCTGGTGGACGAACAGGGCGTGAAGCGCATGGGCGTGGACGCCTTCATCGTGCTCTGGCGCCACTCGCCGAAGGAGCGCTGGAAGGCCCGCCTGCTCTCCCTGCCGCTGATCCACGGGCTGGCGCAACTGGGCTACAAGGCCTTCGCCCGCCTGCTCTATCTCTGGAACCGCTCGAAACGACACTGGTGAACATGGACATACTCGAACGCATCGACGACAACGACCGCCAGCGCCTGGTGGAGGTCTGGGAAGCCGCCGTGCGCGCTACCCACCACTTCCTCGGCGAGGACGACATCCAGTTCTTCAAGCCGCTGGTGCGCGACGCCTACCTGGACTCGGTGAAGCTGGCCTGCAGCCGCGATGCCGCGGGGCGCATCCAGGGCTTCATCGGCACCGCCGAGGGCAAGGTGGAAATGCTCTTCGTCGACCCGGCGCTGCATGGCCAGGGCATCGGCCGCGAACTGCTGCTGCACGCCATCGCCAACGAGGGCGCGACGGCGGTGGAGGTCAACGAGCAGAATCCGCAGGCCGTGGGCTTCTACCTGCACATGGGCTTCGAGGTGGAAAGCCGCTCGGAGCTGGACGGCTCGGGCAAGCCGTTCCCGATCCTGCACCTGCGCCTGAAGGGCCGCTGAGACACGGAGCCCGACCTATACGGCCAACTCCCACAGCGGCATCACCGTGACCCGCACGTCCGGGTCGTGGCTGCCGCCACCGAGGATCACCCCCCGCAGGGGCGACACGTCGGAGAAGTCGCGGCCCCAGCCCAGGGTGATGTGCTCGAGGTCCGGAAGGATGTTGTTGGTGGGGTCGAAATCCACCCAGCCGTTGCGCGGGCAGTACACCGAAACCCAGGCGTGGGAGGCGTCGGCGCCGATCAGGCGGGGCTGCCCGGGCGGCGGCTGGGTCAGCAGGTAGCCGCTGACGTAGCGTGCGGCCAGGCCCTTGGAGCGCAGGCAGGCGAGCATCAGGTGGGCGAAGTCCTGGCACACGCCGCGACGGCGCTCCAGCACCTCGGTCAGCGGGGTCGCCACCTGGGTGGCCTCGGCGTCGAAATCGAAGCCGGTGAAGATCTTTTCCATCAGCGCGGCAGCGCAGAGCAACAGCGGCCGGCCGAGGGGGAAGCAGTCCTCGGCGAAGTCGGCGAACTGGCGCTTGATGCGCACGTAGGGCGACTCGACCCGATAGCGGCAGGCCTCCAGCGCCTCGGCCCCCAGCGGACGCCCGGTGAAGGCCTGGCCGGCCAGCGCCAGCTCCCAGGGGGGCGAGCTGTCCAGCGCATGGGGGCCGCGGGGCAGCACTTCCACCAGCAGCCGCGCGTTGACCTGCAATTGGTCGTGGGGCCGCTCGAAGGCGAGGCGGCACAGCGGGTTGCCGAACACGTCGAGCCCTTCGCTGCGCGAGGACGGCGCCGGGTTGATCTCCAGGTCCTGCCCGCTGCACAGCTGCCAGGGGCACTCGCGCGGCCACAGGTGCACCAGCTGCTGGGCCAGCGACACCGGCGCGGCGTAACGGTAGTGGGTGTCGTGGAACACCTGGTAGCGCGCGCCCTGGGGGGCGACGGAGGCGGCTTGGGAGTGCATCAGGTGGATACCGTTTGCTGGCTGACGTCGTCGACATGGGCAAAATAGCGCAAAGCGAGGCGATCCGAGACCTGGCCGACCATCTGGCCGATCTCGCCGAGCAGGTGCGCCAACCCCTCCAGCACCTCGTCGAGGCTGTCGCTGCCGAACAGCGGGTTTTCCAGGGTGCCCAGGTCGAAGGCCAGCAGGCGGCCGATCAGGCCGCTCAGCATCAGCTCCTGGGGCGCGCCGAATTCCTCGTGCAGGCGGCCCAGCGAGCGCTCCAGGGCCTGCAGCTGGAACCGCAGCGCATGGGGGTTCTGCTCGTGCAGCAGAAGCAGGTCGAGCACCGGGATCAGCTGCGGCGAGGCCAGGTAGCGCGAGCGGTAGGTGATGGTGCTGTTGCCCAGCTCCAGCAGCCACTCCAGGGCGCCCGGGTCCCAGGCCGCACCACCGCGCAGGAAGCCGGCGATGCTCTCGGCGAAGAAGCTCACCCGTTCGATGCGCCGGCCGATCATCAGGAAGCGCCAGCCGTCGTCGCGGGTCATGTCGTCGAGGGCGAAGCCGGAGAGCGCCGCCAGTGACATCAGCAGGCGGCTGAGGAAGTCCAGGGCGTCGCCCAGGTCCATGCGCGCCGGGTCCAGCCCCTGGGCTTCCTGCTGGAGTTCCAGCACCGCGTGCCAGTTTTCCCGCGAGAGGCGGCCGCGCACCTGGGCCGCCGCCCAGTGCAGGCGACGCAGGTTGGCGCTGAGGCTGAAGGCCCAGTCATCGCTGAGCAGCGCCTGGAGCAGGCGTCGGTCCAGGGGCTCGTCGCCGGGCGGCAGCTGGCCCAGGGCCTCGGCCAGCTCCAGCGCGGCCTGCCGGGCCCGCTCGTCCCCGTCGGCATCGACGTAGCGCGACAGCACCACGCGCAGCAGCCGCGCGGCGTCATCGCAACGTTCGGCATAGCGGCCGAACCAGAACAGGTTCTCCACCACCCGCGAGGGCAGGTAGGGGTCCTGGCGGATCAGGTCGCGCACACCGAGGATGCGCGGGCGCAGGGGCTCCCCGGTCACCGGCCGGTCGGCGAGCACCCAGGTGTCCTTGCTGGCACCGCCGCGCTGCATGGACACCACTTCGGCGTCCGCCTCGGAGGCCACGCGCGTGAGGCCGCCGGGCATCACCCAGTAGCCGCCGTCGGCGGTGGCCACGGCGAACACGCGCATGCCGATGGCCCGCGAGTGCAGGGCGCCGCGCTCGCCTTCGGCCTGCCACACCGGCGCCTGGGACAACTGCGCCTGGCGCTGGGCGACATAGGCGTGGGGCCGTGCCTGCAGGCGCTTGCGCAGTGCATCCAGCGCGTGCGGCGCCAGGTTGTGGCCGAACACCGGCTCGAAGCTCTGCGACGGGAAGGCCGGCTTGATCACCAGGCCCTCCAGGGCGCCGAGGGTTTCCTGCAGCACGCCGGGGGTGCCGCACCAGCGGGTGCCGACGGTGGGCAGCAAGAGTTCCTCGCCGAACAGGCGGCGGTTGACGGCGGGCAGGAAGCCCAGCAGGCCGGGGGACTCCAGTACGCCGCTGCCCAGGGCGTTGGCCACCAGCACGCGGCCACGGCGCACGGCGTCGAGCAGGCCGGGCACGCCGAGGGCCGAGTCGGTGCGCAGCTCGAGGGGGTCGCAGAAATCGTCATCCAGGCGGCGCAACACGGCGTGCACGCGCTTCAGGCCGCCCAGGGTCTTGAGGTAGAGGGTGGCGTCGCGCACGGTCAGGTCGTGGCCCTCCACCAGGGGGAAGCCCAGCTGGCGCGCGAGGTAGAGGTGCTCGAAGTAGGTCTCGTTGAAACGCCCCGGCGTGAGCAGCACCACCAGGGGCGTCTCGCCGTCGCCGGGGGCCTGGCGGATCAGCGTCTCCTGCAACGCGCGGAAGTAGCCGGCCAGGTACTGCACGCGCAGGTCGCGGTACAGCTCCGGGAAGGCGCGCGAGACGATCTGCCGGTTCTCCAGCGCATAGCCGGCACCGGAGGGCGCCTGGGTGCGATCGGCGAGCACGTGCCACTGGCCGTCGGCATCGCGCGCCAGGTCGACCGCGTAGCTGTGCAGGTAGGTGCCGCCGATGGCCTGCACGCCCTGGCAGGGCCAGAGGAAGCTGGTGTGGCCGAATACCAGCTCGCTGGGCAGCAGGCCTTCGGCGATGAGTTTCTGCTCGCCGTAGACGTCGGCCAGCACGGCGTTGAGCAGGCGCGCGCGCTGGGCCACGCCCTGGGCGATGGGCTGCCATTGCTCGGCGGAAATCAGGTTGGGCAGCAGGTCCAGCTCCCAGGGGCGGTCGGTGCCCTTGGGGTCGGCGTAGACGTTGTAGGTGACGCCGTTTTCCTGGATCTGCCGCGCCAGCAGTTCCTGGCGCTGGCGCAACTGGGCGGCGCTGCTGCGCTGCAGCTGGAGGTACAGGCGCAGCCAGTGCGGACGCACCTCGCCGGTGGCGTCGAGCAGCTCGTGGTAGGCCGTGTCGGTCAGGGGGTAGTGGGCAAGCAGGTCGGACATCTGGTACTCGCGAATGGATGCGCCCGTTCTCAATTGTAATCCTGGGTGCCGCCGCAGCCGGCCGGACGCCAGGCTGCGGCGGCGCACAGCTTAATGGCGACGCAGGTCCAGGGTCATTGGCAGTTCGTCGCTCCTTTGCGGCTGTGCGACCTGCAGCTTGCCGGGGCTGTGGCCGAGGCGGAAGAAGCGCGCCAGGCGCCGGCTCTCGGCCTCATAGGCGTTGACCGGGAAGCTGTCGTAGCTGCGCCCGCCGGGGTGCGCGACGTGGTACTGGCAACCGCCGAGGGAGCGCTGCATCCAGGTGTCCACCAGGTCGAACACCAGGGGCGCGTGGACGCCGATGGTGGGTTGCAGGCAGGAGGCGGGCTGCCAGGCGCGGTAGCGCACGGCGCCGACGAATTCGCCGACCCGGCCGGTGCTCTGCAGGGGCACCGGCTCGCCGTTGCAGGTGAGCACGTAACGGTCCGGGGCCAGGCCGCCGAGCTTGAGCTGCACCCGCTCCAGGGACGAATCGACGTAGCGCACGGTGCCGCCGGCGGCGCCCTCCTCGCCCAGCACGTGCCAGGGTTCCAGGGCCTGGCGCAGTTCCAGTTCGATGCCCTTGACCATGAAGTCGCCGTACTTGGGGAAGCGGAACTCGAAGTGCGGCGCGAACCACTCGCCGCGCACCGGGTAGCCCGCCTCGTTGAGCTCGTGCAGCACGTCGTCGAAGTCCTGCTGGACGAAGTGCGGCAGGAGGAAGCGGTCGTGCAGCTCGGTGCCCCAGCGCGCCAGCTTCGGCGGCGCGTAGGGCTGTTCCCAGAAGCGCGCCACCAGGCCGCGCAGCAGCAGTTGCTGGGCCAGGCTCATGCGCGCGTGGGGCGGCATCTCGAAGGCGCGCAGCTCGAGGAGGCCGAGGCGGCCGCTGCTGCTGTCGGGCGAGTAGAGCTTGTCGATGCAGAATTCGGCGCGGTGGGTGTTGCCGCTGACATCCACCAGCAGGTTGCGCAGCAGGCGATCCACCAGCCAGGGCGGGCAGTCGGCGCCGGGCTCGGGCATCTGCGCGAAGGCCACCTCCAGTTCGTACAGGGCGTCGTTGCGCGCCTCGTCCACCCTGGGGGCCTGGGAGGTGGGGCCGATGAAGAGGCCGGAGAACAGGTACGACAGCGAGGGGTGGTTGTGCCAGTAGCTGATCAGGCTGCGCAGCAGGTCGGGGCGGCGCAGGAAGGGCGAGTCCGCCGGGGTGGCGCCACCGAGGACGAAGTGGTTGCCGCCGCCGGTGCCGACATGGCGGCCGTCGACCATGAACTTCTCGCTGGCCAGGCGCGTCTGCCGCGCGGCCTCGTAGAGGAATTCGGTGCGCTCGACCAACTCCTCCCAACTGCTGGAGGGGTGGATGTTCACCTCGATGACGCCCGGGTCCGGGGTGACGCGGAATACGTTCAGGCGCGGGTCGCCGGGCGGCTCGTAGCCCTCCAGCAGCACCGGGCACTCCAGCTCGCGCGCGGTGGCCTCGATGGCGGCGACCAGTTCCAGCCAGGGGTCGAGTTCCGCCAGTGGCGGCATGAACAGGTACAGGCGCCCGTCGCGGGGCTCGGCGCACAGGGCGGTGCGGACCACGCCGGCAGCCGACTGGTAGAGGCCGGGCGCGGCCTCGGCCTGGCCCTTGGCTTGCGCACCCTGGCGCAGCTGGGTGCGGATCTGCGCGGCACGACGCAGCGGCGGGAAGGCCTGGCCGGGGTCGGCGGCGTGGATGTAGGGGTAGTCGGCCTCGCTGACCCAGGGTTGCGAATCCAGCGGCAGGCGGTAGCCCATCGCCGAATCGCCCGGCAGCAGGCGGCAGTGCTCGTCGCGCAGGAACCAGGAGCCGGTCTGCCAGCCGTCGCCAGCGGCGTTGCGCCCCAGCGGCAGCACCTGCCCGACGATCTCGCCCAGGCCCTGCTCGAAGACCTTGCGCAGGCGCTCGCGCTCCAGCGGGTCGGCGAGGCGGGCGTCCTCGGGGGTGACGTTGACCGGCAGCCGGCGCTCGCGCCAGAGGTAGTAGTACCAGTCCTCGTAGGCCGGGAAGATGCCGTCGGCGGCCAGGCCCAGGCGGCCGGCCAGCTGCGCGAGGAAGCGCCCGGCCAGCTCGGCGCTGGCGTCGTAGCCACGGGTCTCGTCGGCGAACAGGGCCGGGTCGTTCCAGATCGGCTCGCCATCGCGGCGCCAGAAGCAGTTCAGCGACCAGCGCGGCAGTTGCTCGCCCGGGTACCACTTGCCCTGGCCGAAGTGCACCAGGCCGTTGGGGGCGTAATGCCCGCGCAGGCGATGGAACAGCTCGGCGGCCAGGCGGCGCTTGTTCGGCCCTAGGGCGGCGGTGTTCCACTCCGGGTCGTCGGGGTAGTCGATGGCGACGAAGGTGGGTTCGCCCCCCATGGTCAGGCGTACGTCGCGGGCCAGCAGGTCGCGGTCGATGCGCCGGCCAAGCTCGAGGATCGCCGCCCATTGCTCGTCGCTGTAGGGCCGTGTGACCCGGGGCGCTTCCCAGATGCGCTCGATGCGCATGTCGTGGGAGAACTCGCATTCGCACTCGTCCACCGCACCGCTGATGGGCGCCGCGGACGACGGCTCGGGGCTGCAGGCGAGCGGTACGTGGCCTTCGCCGGCGAACAGGCCGGAGGTGGGGTCGAGGCCGATCCAGCCGGCGCCAGGCAGGTACACCTCGCACCAGGCGTGGAGGTCGGTGAAGTCCACCTCGGTGCCGCTGGGGCCGTCGAGGGCCTTCTGGTCGGCGGTGAGCTGGATCAGGTAGCCGGAGACGAAACGCGCCGCCAGGCCGATATGGCGCAGCAGCTGCACCAGCAGCCAGGCGGAGTCGCGGCAGGAGCCGGAGCCCAGTTCCAGGCTCTGCTCGGGCGTTTGCACGCCGGGCTCCATGCGGATCAGGTAGCGGATGTCGCGGGAGACGCGCTGGTTGAGCGCCACCAGGAAGTCGACGCTGGCGCGCGGGGTGAGGTCGATGGCGGCGAGGTACCTGGCGAACAGCGGCGTGGCCGGCTGGCGGCTGAGGTAGGGCGCCAGCTCGCGCTGCTCGTCGGCGGTGTAGGCGAAGGGTGCCTGCTCGGCATAGGGCTCGAGGAAGAAGTCGAAGGGGTTGAACACCGCCATCTCGACGACCAGGTCCACCTCGACCTTGAGCTCACGGGTCTTTTCCGGGAACACCAGGCGCGCCAGGTAGTTGCCCTGGGGGTCCTGCTGCCAGTTGATGAAGTGCTTGCCCGGCTCGACCTTCAGCGAATAGCCGAGGACGCGCGTGCGGCTGTGGGGCGCCGGGCGCAGGCGGACGATCTGCGGACCGAGGGCGACCTCGCGGTCGTAGCGGTAATGGGTGACGTGGTGCAGTGCGACGTGGATCGACACGGCGTGCCTCCTGCGAGCCTGAGCGATGGCCTTGCTGCGCAAGTCTCATGCCAGCGCGCAAGGTGCTGTTTTGTCGATGGGTGCGCCCCGCGCCGGCACTGGAAAGGGGCTCGGGACGCACTGCTTCGAACGGCGTGCACGAAAATGGTTCGCGTCGCGTGCCGGCGGCTTTCGGGTTAGCGCCTGAGCATAGTCGGGGAAGATGACGGGCGTGGGGGCGGTTAGGGGAGCGTAGGTTGGGTTGAGGTACGAAGCCCAACGACGCGGTTTGGGGTCCGCACCGTTGGGCCTCGCTGCGCTCGGCACCAAGCTACAGGTCGCTAGCTGCGGCAGGCGCCAGGCAGGCCGGCGATCCAGCGTTCGAGCAGGTCGAGGCCCTCGCGGTGGACGGAGGAACGGCCGAGCTCGGGCATCATCACGCTGGGGTCGGTGCTTTCGACGCGGTAGGTGAGGACCGATTCCTCCGGCTTGCCCGGGTGGATGTCCACCAGGCGGTCGCCGGAGCCCTTGCCGGCGGCCACGGGCTGCTTGCACAGGCCGAAGTTGATGCCCATCGGCGCGGCGGCGTCGAGGAACAGGCCGGAGGTGCGCGCCGGGCCCTTGGGGTTGTGGCAATGCCCGCAGTTGGCGTCGAGGTAGCTGCGGGCCTGCAACTCCAGGCTCTCGCCGTCGCGCGGCTGGCCGAACAGGGCGTTGCGCGGGACGCTGGCCACCGCTGCCGGCAGGCCGCTGAGGAAGCCGCGCCTCTGCCAGTGGACGAGCTGGTTGTCGGGCCCGTCGGCATAGACCAGGTCCTTGTTCAGGTGCCGCGCCTTGGGGCCGAGCGGGCGCACGCCCTCGCCGTGGCGCTCCTCGTGGCAGCCGGCGCACTGGTTGGCGTCGGGCACCTGGTAGTCGACGGCGAGGCGTTCGCCCTTCGCATCCAGCAGCTCCAGGTCGAAGCTGGCCCCGGCCCATTCCAGGGTGGCCTCCTTCTGTGCCTCGTCCCAGACGTAGGGCAGCGCCATCCAGCCGTCCTTCTGCCGCAGCAGGATGCGCGTCTCCACCAGGCGTACGCGATCCAGCGCCAGGCCGGCAGCCGGGTCGCGGTCGTCATCGGTGTTCTTCAGCAGGCGGCCCTGCGCGTCGCGGGGGTAGTAGAAGGTCTTGGTCAGCACGGTGCCGACGGGGTAGTCGAAGTGGTCCTCGCCGTACTTGGCGGCCTGGCCTTCGGGCATCCACAGGGTGCGCATCTTGTGGGCGTAGTCGGTGAACAGCGGTGTGTTGAGGTCGTAGGGCAATACCTGGGCTACCGGCTGCAGGTGGCCGTCGGCCAGGCGCAGCATGCCCCACTCGCTGAGTTTCTCGGGGTAGGCGTCGCCTTCGGGCATGAAGCGCGGCTCCGGCTGCCGGCCGCAGGCGGCGAGCAGCAGGAGGGCGATCAACAGCAGGCCTCGCTTCATGCGCCGGGAGCCTCCCTGGCCGAGCCCAGGACGATTTCCGGCAGCGCCGGCAGCTTGCAGCGATGGGCGGACATGTCGGTGGTGATGTTCTTGTAGCCGTTGGGGCCGTCGACGTTGATCAGCACCGCCTCGCCGTTGTCGACGCAGATGCCCAGCTCCGCCGGGAGCTTGCCGTCCACCAGCTTGGCCGGGTTGACGTAGCCGTCCCAGAGGATGTCGGGCAGGCGCCCGCCGAGGCCGAACTTAGCGACCTTGAGGGCCTTGAGCTCGAGGTTGTCGGGGCTGTCGCCACCCGGGCCGAAGCGGTTGCCGTGGATGGCGATGCGCTCGGGGTAGGGGTCGAAGTTCTCCGAGGTGGAGAGGTTGGTGTAGCCGGTGCTGAAATAGCTGCTGACGATGACGTTGGCGGTGCGGTGGCCGCTGATGTCGTTGTCGAAGATCTCCACGTCGTCGTTGGAGTTGATCACCACGCCGGAGCCCGCCGGCACGCTGGCCACGGGGGTGCCCTTGTGGCCGAAGTTGTCGTGGTCGTTGTCCTTGACCTGGTTGCGGTAGACGCGGGTGCCGTGTCCCGGTTGCTGCAGGTTGGGCATGTTGAACACTAGGATGCCGCCGGTGTTGCCGGTGGCGAGGTTGTCGTAGACGTCGGCGCCGATGGTGTTCTCGATCTCGATGCCTGCCACGTTGCGCTCGGCGCGGCTGTTGCGCACCACGACGTTGCGCGACTGGCCGACGTAGATGCCGGCGTCGGAGGCGCCGATGGCCACGGCGCCTTCGATCAGGGTGTTTTCGGTCTGCACCGGGTAGATGCCGTAGGCGCCGTTCTCGGTGGCCGGGCCGTTGGTCCATTCGGTGCGCACGTTGCGGATGACGATGTTCTTGCCGCCCACCACCTTGAGCGCGTCGCCCTTGGTGTCTTCCAGGGCCAGGTCCTCGATGGTGAAGTCGGAGGCGTCCACCAGCAGCCCTTCGGCACCGGCCTTCTGGCCCTTGAAGTTGAGGATGGTCTTGTCCATCCCGGCGCCCTTGATGGTGACGCCACTGGCCTTGAGGCTGAGGCTGCGGTCGAGCTGGTAGGTACCGGCGGGAATCTCGATGACGGTGCCCGGCTTGGCCTTGATCAGCTTGGCCTGCAGCTCCTTCTGGAAATCCACGTGGGTGGTGGGCGTCTTGTCCTGCTCGCCGCAGCCGGCCAGCAGCACCGAGAGCGCGAGAAGGGAAAGGGAGGCGATACGCATGGCGGGCTCCGTCGTTGTTTTTATGAGATTGGAACTATAGTGCCAAAAACATTTTGTAACCAGTCCCCTCAAGAAACCATCCGGGGCAAGAAAGCGGGCGACTGAAGTCGCCCCCTGCATCCCGTGGACCGTGGACCGTGGCTGGAAACGAAAACGCCAGCACGGGGCTGGCGTCTTCATTTCACGGCACGGCGGATCAGCGCGGTACCGGGGGGCGCTTGCCGGGCTTCTTGGCGCCCTTGCCGGCGCCGCTCTTCTCCGCCTGGCGCCGGGCCTGGGCCGCAGCCTTGGCTTCCTCGCGCTTGTCCCAGGGCTTGCTGCCGTCGCTGGCACGGGGCGGCAGGCCGGTGTGCTGGGTGAGCATGGCCTTGCCGACCTTCTTGCTGCCGGCCGGGGTGGAGTTCTTGCGGCGGGCGCTCTGGTAGCCGTCGGTTTCCGGCTGGTGGGTGGGGATCAGCTGGTGCTTGCCGTTGCCGATCAGGTCGGCGCGGCCCATGCGCTCCAGCGCGGCACGCAGCATCGGCCAGCCCTTGGGATCGTGGTAGCGCAGGAAGGCCTTGTGCAGGCGGCGCTGCTCCTCGCTCTTGACGATCTTCACCCCTTCGCTCTTGTAGGTGACCTTGCGCAGAGGGTTCTTGCCCGAGTGGTACATGGCGGTGGCGCTGGCCATGGGCGAGGGGTAGAAGGCCTGCACCTGGTCGGCGCGGAAGCCGTTGCGCTTGAGCCACAGGGCGAGGTTCATCATGTCCTCGTCTGTGGTGCCGGGGTGGGCGGCGATGAAGTACGGGATCAGGTACTGCTCCTTGCCCGCCTCCTTCGAGTACTTCTCGAACATCTGCTTGAAGCGGTCGTAGCTGCCGATGCCGGGCTTCATCATCTTGTCCAGCGGGCCGCGCTCGGTGTGCTCCGGGGCGATCTTCAGGTAGCCGCCGACGTGGTGGGTGACCAGCTCCTTGACGTACTCGGGCGATTCGACGGCGAGGTCGTAGCGCAGGCCCGAGGCGATGAGGATCTTCTTCACCCCTGGCAGGGCGCGTGCCTTTCGGTACAGCTCGATGAGCGAGCTGTGGTCGGTGTTGAGGTTCTCGCAGATGCCGGGGAACACGCAGGACGGCTTGCGGCAGTGACGCTCGATCTCCGGGTCCTTGCAGGCGATGCGGTACATGTTGGCGGTCGGGCCCCCGAGGTCGGACACGACGCCGGTGAAGCCGGGCACCTTGTCACGCATCTCCTCGATCTCGCGCAGGATCGAGTCGTGGGAGCGGTTCTGGATGATGCGGCCCTCGTGCTCGGTGATGGAGCAGAAGGTGCAGCCGCCGAAGCAGCCACGCATGATGTTCACCGAGAAGCGGATCATCTCGTAGGCGGGGATCTTTTCCTTGCCGTAGGCCGGGTGCGGCACCCGCGCGTAGGGCATGCCGAAGACGTAGTCCATCTCCTCGGTGGTCATGGGGATGGGCGGCGGGTTGAACCACACGTCGGTCTCGCCGTGGCGCTGCACCAGGGCGCGGGCGTTGCCCGGGTTGGTCTCCAGGTGCAGCACGCGGTTGGCGTGGGCATAGAGCACCGGGTCGTTGCGCACCTTCTCGAAGGACGGCAGGCGGATCACGGTCTTCTCGCGGGTCAGGCGCGGGTTGGGCAGCAGTTGCACCACCTTGGCCTCGTTCGGGTCCTCGACCGGGCCCTTCTCCTGCTCGATGGCGCAGGCGGCGGTGTCCTGGGTGTTGACGTAGGGGTTGATGATCTTGTCGACCTTGCCCGGGCGGTCGATGCGGGTGGAGTCGATCTCGAACCAATCTTCCGGGGTGTCGCGGCGGATGAAGGCGGTGCCGCGGATGTCGGTGATCGAGTCGATCGTCTCGCCCTGGGCCATGCGCTGGGCGATCTCCACCACGGCGCGCTCCGCGTTGCCGTAGAGGAGGATGTCGGCGCAGGCATCGATCAGGATCGAGTGGCGGACCTTGTCCTGCCAGTAGTCGTAGTGCGCGATGCGGCGCAGCGAGGCTTCGATGCCACCCAGCACGATGGGCACGTGGGTGTAGGCCTCCTTGCAGCGCTGGCTGTACACCAGGCTGGCGCGATCCGGCCGACGCCCGGCGACGCCACCCGGGGTGTAGGCGTCATCGGAGCGGATCTTCTTGTCGGCGGTGTAGCGGTTGATCATCGAATCCATGTTGCCGGCGGCGACGCCGAAGAACAGGTTGGGCTCGCCGAGCTTCATGAAGTCGTCCTTCGAGCGCCAGTCCGGCTGGGCGATGATGCCGACGCGGAAGCCCTGGGCCTCCAGCAGGCGGCCGATGATCGCCATGCCGAACGAAGGATGATCGACGTAGGCATCACCGGTGACGATGATGATGTCGCAGGAGTCCCAGCCAAGTTGGTCCATCTCCGCCCGACTCATTGGCAGGAAAGGTGCAGGACCGAAACATTCGGCCCAGTACTTCGGATAGTCGAACAGCGGCTTGGCGGCTTGCATGGCAGGGACCGTCGGATCTCAGGTGAAAAAGCGGGCGCGAAATATAGCACAAAAAATGAACAAGTCCGACTTTGGCAGTAGGTTTTCCGATGCCTTTTCCAGCCGGCGACATATAGCTGTCATCACTTTGATACCTAATGGCTATACTCCTGCCGATAACAATACCGCCCGCCCCCCAGTGGTTACGGGCACAAGGAGCGTGCGGTGCTTCGCCTAATCCATCTGACAATGATTCTGCTGGGCATCCTCGGCCTCTGCGGCCAGACCAGCGCAGCTCCCTTCCAGTTGCAGGCCGACAGCAGCGGCACCCCCTTGAACACCCATATAGAGCTGCTGGAAGACGCCAGCGGGACACTCGGCATCGCCGACATGGCCGATCCGGCCGTGCAGTCGCGTTTCGTTCCGGCGGATGGACGCGCCTCCGTGGGGCAGAGCCGCAGCGCCTGGTGGGTAAAGGTGCAACTCAGCCGCAGCGCCGATGCGCCCGCACAGTGGTGGCTGGAGAACTCGGGCATCACCGTCTACCGCGTGCGCCTCTACCTGCCCGATGGCCAGGGCGGCTGGAGCGAACGCGAGACCAGCGAGTCGGTGCCCTTCGCCGAAGGCCGTGACTTCGACTACCGGCGCATGGTGTTCCGCCTGCCGGAACTCGGCACGGAACCGCTGACCTTCTACTTCCGCAGCTACGACCCGGCGGGCAACTCCTTTCCGCTCAAGGTCTGGCAGCTGGATGACCTGCAGGACCTGCGCGCCACCGAGGACATGGGCTTCGGCCTGATCTACGGGGTGATCCTGGCGCTGTTCCTCTACAACCTGTTCATCCTCGTGGCCCTGCGTGACAAGGCCTACCTCTGGTACGTACTGGCCACCGGTTGCGCCCTGGTGTTCATCCTCAGCATGACCGGCCACGGCTTCCAGTACTTCTGGGGCGGCTCGCCGGTGCCCTTCTGGCTCGACCGCATCAGCCTGCCCTCGCTCTGGGGCATCTTCGTCATGCGCTTCACCCAGGAGCTTCTGTACACCCGACGCGGGCTGGTCTGGGCCGAGCGCGCCTTCAATGTAAGTTGCGTGCTCTATGCGATCGCCATCCTGATCAACGCCTTCGGCTACCGCGCCGAGGGCGCCCTGCTGATCGCCATCACGCCCATCGTCACCGTGCCCACCGCGCTGATCAGCGCCGGGGTGCGCTGGTACCAGGGCTTCATCCCGGCGCGCTTCTACCTGGTCGGTTACGGCACCGTGCTGGTCAGCACGGCGGTGCTGGTGATGCGCGCGGCGGGGATCATCCAGCCCACCAACTTCACCGCCTACATGTTCCCCATCGCCGTGGCGGCGGAGTCGATCCTGTTCTCCTTCGCCCTCGCCTACCGCATCCAGATGCTCAAGCAGGAAAAAGCCGCCGCGCTGGAGCAGGTGGACCGCGAGAAGACCGCGCGCCTGGCGCAGATGCAGGCCAGTGCCGACGAACTGCAGGCCGCCGTGGCCAACCGCACCGCCGAACTGGCGGCCGCCAACCAGCGCCTGTGCGAACGCGAGCAGGAGCTGGAGCACGCGGCCTTCCATGATGCCCTCACCGACCTGCCCAACCGCCGCTACCTGATCGAGCGCGCCGAAACCGCCCTGGCCAACGCCGGCCGGCGCAGCGAGACGGTGGCGCTGATGCTGATCGACCTGGACCACTTCAAGCCGATCAACGACAAGTACGGGCACGATGCCGGCGACGCGATGCTGCGCAGCATCGGCCAGCGCCTGCGCGAGCACGTGCGGGGGGGCGACAGCGTGGCGCGCCTGGGCGGGGACGAGTTCGCGGTGCTGATCTGCGGGCCGGACGCCGAGCCCCACGCCCGGGAGATCGCAGAGCGCCTGCTGGCCGAGCTGGCGGAGCCGGTGCACTACGGCGCCCAGAAGCTGACGGTGACCATCAGCATAGGTGTCGCGCTCTACCCGCAACATGCACGGCAGTTCGCCGGCCTCTACAAGACCGCCGACCAGGCGATGTACAAGGTCAAGGAGAAGGGCCGCTCGGGCTTCGCGATCTTCGGCGCGGACGGCGAGCTGTCCAGCGAGGCACGCCTGGAGCTGGACGTGCTGAAGGTACCCAGCGGCCTGGTCTGAGCCTCAGCTCAGGTAACGACGCGGCACCCGTGCGGTGACCTTGGTGAGCAGCTCGTAGCCGATGGTGCCGCAGGCGGCGGCCAGCTCGTCCACCGGCAGCTGCGCCCCCCACAGCTCCACCGCGTCGCCTTCGACGGCCTCGGGCAGGTCGGTCAGATCCACCGCCAGCATGTCCATCGACACCCTCCCCGCCAGCGGCGCACGCTGGCCACGGATCACCACCGGCGTGCCGCTGGGCGCGTTGCGCGGGTAGCCGTCGGCGTAGCCGCAGCTGACGATGCCGATACGCGAGGGGCGCTCGGCGACCCAGGAGGCGCCGTAGCCTACGCTCTCACCTTCCGCGACATCCCGTACGGCGATCAGCTCGGCGGTCAGGCTCATGGCCGGCTTGAGCCCCAGTTCGCGCGCGGCGAGGTCGGCGAATGGGGTGGCGCCGTAGAGCATGATGCCGGGACGTACCCAGTCCATGTGGGCGGCGGGAATGGTGAGGATGGCGGCGGAATTGGCCAGGCTGCGCTGGTCGAAATTCAGGTCCAGCAGGCCGAGGAAGCATTCCACCTGCTGCTCGGTGAGCGCGTGGCCACGCTCGTCGGCACAGGCGAAGTGGCTGATCAGGTTGAGTTCGGCCACCTTGCCCGCGCCATGCAGCAGCCCGTGCCACTGGCGTAGGGCCTCGGCATCGAAGCCCAGGCGGTGCATGCCGGAATCCAGCTTCAGCCAGACATTCAGCGGGCGGCTGGTCTCGGCCACGAGCAGGGCCTCGGCCTGGCGCTCGCCCTGCACCACCACATCCAGCCCGAGCTGGGCGGCGATCAGGTACTCACGGGGCTCGAAGCAGCCCTCCAGCAGCAGGATGCGTGCGCGGTCATCCATGGCCCGGACCTCGGCGGCCTCCTCCAGGCATGCCACCGCATAGCCATCGGCGACATCGTGGAGCACGCTGACCACCTCCCGCACGCCGTGCCCATAGGCATTGGCCTTGACCACCGCGAACACCTGGCGCCCCGGGGCACAGCGCTTGGCGACGGCATGGTTGTGGCGGATGGCGGAAAGGTCGACGGCGGCGATCAGCGGACGCATGGAAGGGGCTCATGAACGAAAACGGGCGCCCATGATAACGGCAAGGCGCCCCTCTTCATTGACGTAGAGCGGCAAGCTGCACGTTTCAAGCGACAAGAAGCTGCTCGCTTGCGGCTTGCAGGACAAGCATCGAAGCCCGGGCCCAGCCTCCGCTCACAAGATGGGCCACGCTTCAACATCGAGATTGTGCCGAACATCGACCGCGTGGGTTTCGCTACGCTCTACCCACCCTACACCCTAGACCCTTGTGGCTTGCGGCTTGCGGCTTGCGGCTTGCGGCTTGCGGCTTATAGCTTGCCGCTGCCCTTACTCATCCTCGAAGTTGTAGCTGCCCGGCGCCAGGTTCTCGAAGCGCGAGTACTTGCCGAGGAAGGCCAGGCGCGCGGTACCCAGGGGGCCGTTACGCTGCTTGCCGATGATGATCTCGGCGACGCCCTTGTACTCGGTCTCGGGGTGGTAGACCTCGTCGCGGTACACGAAGAGGATGATGTCGGCGTCCTGCTCGATCGCCCCGGATTCGCGAAGGTCGGAGTTGATCGGGCGTTTGTTGGGGCGTTGTTCCAGGCCGCGGTTGAGCTGGGACAGGGCGATCACCGGGCAGTTGAATTCCTTGGCCAGGGCCTTGAGCGAGCGGGAGATCTCGGAGATCTCGTTCACCCGGCTGTCGCCGCTGGAGCCCGGGATCTGCATCAGCTGCAGGTAGTCGACCATGATCAGGCCGATCTCGCCGTGCTCGCGGGCCAGGCGGCGGGTGCGTGCACGCATCTCCGACGGCGAGATGCCGGCGGTGTCGTCGATGAACAGCTTGCGGTCGTTGAGCAGGTTGACCGCGGAAGTCAGGCGCGGCCAGTCGTCATCGTCCAGGCGGCCGGCGCGGACCTTGGTCTGGTCGATGCGCCCGAGGGACGCGAGCATACGGATGACGATGGATTCCGAGGGCATTTCCAGCGAGTAGACGAGGATCGACTTGTCGCTGCGCATCAGCGCGTTCTCCACCAGGTTCATGGCGAAGGTGGTCTTACCCATGGACGGGCGGCCGGCGACGATGATCATGTCGGCCGGCTGCAGGCCGCTGGTGAGGTTGTCCAGCTCGTCGAAGCCGGTGGACAGGCCGGTGATGGCGTCGCCGTTGTTGAACAGCTCGTCGATGCGATCGATGGCCTTGACCAGGATGTCGTTGATCCCCACCGGGCCGCCGGTCTTCGGGCGCGCCTCGGCGATCTGGAAGATCAGGCGCTCGGCCTCATCGAGGATCTCCTCGCCGGTGCGGCCCTGGGGCGCGTAGGCGCTGTCGGCGATCTCGGTGCTGATGCCGATCAATTGGCGCAGGGTCGCGCGCTCGCGAATGATCTGCGCATAGGCCTTGATGTTGGCCACCGAGGGGGTGTTCTTCGCCAGCTCGCCCAGGTAGGCCAGGCCGCCCACCTGGGACAGCTGCCCTTCCTTGTCCAGTTGCTCGGACAGGGTCACCACGTCGAAGGGCGCGTTGCGCTCGGCGAGCTTGAAGATGGCGCGGAAGATCAGGCGATGGTCATGACGGTAGAAGTCGCCATCGGAGACCTGGTCGAGTACCCGCTCCCAGGCGTTGTTGTCGAGCATCAGGCCCCCCAGTACCGCCTGCTCGGCCTCGATGGAGTGCGGCGGCACCTTGAGGGCGGAGGTTTCCAGGTCGAATTGTTCGGGAAGGCTGATTTCGTTCATGGGCTCGGGAATGCATGCGGTAGAAAGACAACGGGCACGTCACCGCTCTCGCAATGACGTGCCCGATTGTTAGCGTGCCCGCACCTGAGTGCAAGCATGCTCCGTCCGGTTGCCCGGACGCGCCGACTTAGGCAGCGATGACGATCAGCTTGACGGTCGCTTCAACGTCGGTGTGCAGGTGCACAGCTACGTCGTACTCGCCAACCTGACGGATGGTGCCGTTCGGCAGACGAACTTCGGACTTGGCAACCTCGACGCCGGAGGCGGTCAGGGCGTCAGCGATGTCGTGGGTACCGATGGAACCGAACAGCTTGCCTTCGTCACCGGCGGTGGCAGTGATGGTCACTTCCAGCTCAGCCAGTTGGGCAGCGCGAGTTTCAGCCGAAGCTTTCTTCTCGGCAGCCAGTTTTTCCAGCTCAGCGCGGCGAGCTTCGAACGCAGCGACGTTCTCGGCGGTAGCAGCGGTGGCCTTGCCTTGCGGCAGCAGGTAGTTACGACCGTAACCAGCCTTGACGTTCACCTTGTCGCCCAGGTTGCCCAGGTTGGCGATTTTTTCCAGCAGAATGATTTCCATTTGGGAATCCTCTTAACTATTAACCTTCACCGTTCGCGGGGCCGGCGCCGTTCTTGCGAGCCAGGCGTCCGCGAAAATCAAACAGGCTGTCGATCACAGCCAAAAGACAGATCAAGTTCCCGATCAGCAGCACGGCCAGGTACAGCACTATCAGCCAACCACCCGAGAGGCGCTTGAGGGCGATCAGCCCGTGCCCGAGGGCAGCACCTGCGAACAGCAGCGGCACGCTGCACAGCGGCCCGAGCAACGCGGCACGTGCATCCAGCGCCGGGATCAGGATGCATCCCAGCAGCAGGGCCACGGCAACCGCGGGCCTCAGGCGCAGACTCCGGAATTCGCGACCGAAGCCGCCCGGGTTGTACAACGCCGCTTGCCAATAGCGCGCCAGCACCAGGCAGAGAAGGCAGGTGGCCTGCAGCGAGGACGCCATGACCCCAGTAAGGGTCGGCACCATCGCGGCCTGCAACCTGTCGAGCTCCTCGCCCGACAGCTGGGCATCGCCGCGGACCTGGGCCAGCACCTTGGTGACCTCGGTCGCCAGCACCCCGATCATCTCGGAGTAGGCGTTGCCGAGCACCAGTGCGAACACCAGGCCCAATGCCACGCTGCCGATCAGCACATGGCTCCAGGACTCGCTGACGCGCAGAATCTGCGCCAGCACCAGGGTCCCGAGCAGGGCCAGAAGGATGCTCGGATCGCCCAGGTACCACCAGCACGCAGCCGGCAGTACCGCCCAGGCCAGGATGCCGACGGCATCACTGAACCCCCTTCGCAACAGCACCAGGCTGCCTGCGGAGGCACTCAGCCAGAACAACAGCGGAACCACTGCAGCGCCGGCCACGGCCAGCGTTGCCTGCATGCGGCCTCGCATGGTGAATTCAGCCAGTGCGCGCATGCGATCTATCCCTTGAAGCGTCGACTACCCGGTCTCAACGGCCGTGGCTGTCGGTGTAGGGCAGCAGGGCCAGGTAGCGGGCGCGCTTGATAGCGGTAGCCAGCTGACGCTGATACTTGGCTTTGGTACCGGTGATACGGCTAGGAACGATCTTGCCGGTTTCGGAGATGTACGCCTTCAGGGTGTTGAGATCCTTGAAGTCGATCTCTTTCACGCCTTCAGCGGTGAAACGGCAGAACTTACGACGACGGAAGAAACGTGCCATGAACTTGGCTCCTCAATAGATCCGTGGATTACTCGTCAGCGTTGTCGCTGTCGTTGTCGCTGTCATCGCCATCAACGGCGGAGTCAGTTTCAACGCGCTCACGGCGCTCGCGGCGCTCGTTGCGGTTTTCCTCGGCCTTGAGCATCTCGGACTGGCCGGTAACGGCTTCGTCGCGACGGATGACCAGGTTGCGCAGGACGGCATCGTTGTAGCGGAAGTTGTCTTCCAGCTCGGCCAGGGCCTTGCCGCTGCACTCGACGTTCAGCATCACGTAGTGAGCCTTGTGAACGTTGTTGATTGCATAGGCCAGTTGACGACGGCCCCAATCTTCCAGGCGATGAATCTTGCCACCGTCTTCTTCGATCAGCTTGGTGTAGCGCTCGACCATGCCACCAACCTGCTCGCTCTGGTCCGGGTGAACCAGGAAGATGATTTCGTAATGACGCATAAATGCTCCTTACGGGTTGTAGCCTGCCAACAATGTGGTCAGGCAAGGAGTGAATGTTTCGTTTTGGCTTGCCGGCGAGGAAGGCGCGCGAGCGCCTGCCGGGGCGGCAAGGGGCGACATTCTAGAGAAGCGCCCGGGGCCGCGCAAGAAGAACTGGTGAATATTTGAACAGTAGCTGCAAGCTGCAAGCTGCAAGCTGCAAGCTGCAAGCTGCAAGCTGCAAGCTGCAAGCTGCAAGCTGCAAGCTGCAAGCTGCAAGCTGCAAGCTGCAAGCTGCAAGCTGCAAGAGCCTGGGGGATCGGCGGAGCGCGTCAACCCCTGGGCACGTCTGCTTTAGGGACCGGCATGCCAGATGGACCATGCTTCACCGGCCCACCTCTTCGGAGTCATGCCGAACACCGTTCCGCGTGGGTTTCGCTGCGCTCTACCCACCCTACGTACGGCAGCCCTCCCCGCTTTCCAGGCCGCTCTTACTTGTCGCTTGCGGCTTGGCGCTTGGCGCTGCCCCTCTGACGCACCGCCTCGAACAGGCAGACGCCAGTGGCGACCGAGACGTTGAGGCTGCTGACGCTGCCGGACATCGGCAGCTTCACCAGGTAGTCGCAGTGCTCCCGGGTCAGGCGGCGCATGCCCTTGCCTTCCGCCCCCATGATCAGCACGGTGGGGCCGGTCAGGTCCTGCTGGTAGAGCTCCTGCTCGGCCTCGCCGGCGGTACCGACGGTCCACAGGCCCTTCTTCTGCAGTTTCTCCAGGGTGCGCGCGAGGTTGGTCACGGCGACCAGGGGGATCACTTCGGCGGCGCCGCAGGCCACCTTGCGCACGGTGGCGTTGAGGGTGGCGGACTTGTCCTTGGGCACGATCACCGCCAGGGCACCGGCGGCATCGGCGGTACGCAGGCAGGCACCAAGGTTGTGCGGGTCGGTCACGCCGTCGAGCACCAGCAGCAGCGGAGGCCCTTCGGCGCGCTCGAGCAGTTCGTCGAGCATGTTCTCACCCCAGACCTGGCTGGGACTGACCTCGGCAACCACGCCCTGGTGGACACCTTCGGCCCACTCATCCAGCTCGCGCCGATCTTTCTGGCCGACGGGCACGCGGAACTGCCCGGCCAGGTCGAGCAGCGCCTGGACGCGCGGGTCATGCCGGCTTTCCGCCAGCCACAACTGCTTGACCCGCTTGGGATGGTGACGCAACAGCGCTTCCACGGCATGCACGCCGTAGACCTTTTCCAACTCACTCATGGCTTGACCTTGGTTTTACTGCCGCCGGCGGCCTTCGGCTTGGGCGGTCCCTTGCGGTGTTTGCTCGGCTTGCCGGGCTTGCTCGCCGGCTTGGCCTTCTTCGGTTTCCCGCTGCCCGGCCTGCCGTCGCGATCCTTGGGGGCGGGGTCCTGGCCACCGGCACCGAAGGGCGCGCCCTTGGCCGGGCGGGACTGGCCCTTGCCAGCGGACGCCTTGCCACCACGCGGCTTCTCGCCGCCCTGGCGGGCTTCGCTGAGCAGCGCCTGCTTCAGCGCGCGGCTGCGACTGACATCGGTATTGCCGAGCATCTCCTCGGCCTGAGCGAGGATCTCCGGCGATACCGGGGGCAGCGCCTGGACCTTCCCGGCCTTGCTGCGGCGCGGCGCCACGGCGACGCCCGGGGCCACCTGCTCGGGCTCGGGGTTGCGCGCGGCCTTCTTCGCCAGCGCAGCAGGCTTGCTGCCCCGGCTGCGGGTCTTCGGCCCCTTGGCGGGCTTGACCTCCGGCGCGGGTGCCGATTTCTCGGCGCCCCGCTTCTTGCGGCCGACCGGCGCGCTGAGCGCATTCTCGGCCAGCTCGAAGTCGATCTTGCGCTCGTCAAGGTCGACGCGGGCGATCAGCACTTCGATCGGGTCACCGAGACGGAAGCTGCGGCCAGTGCGCTCACCGGACAGGCGATGGTGGATCGGGTCGAAATGGTAGTAGTCGCCCGGCAGCGCGGTGACGTGCACCAGGCCTTCCACATAGATGTCGGTCAGCTCGACGAACAGGCCGAAACCAGTCACCGCGGAGATCACCCCGGGGAAGGTCTCGCCCACGCGCTCGCGCATGTACTCGCACTTCAGCCAGTTGGTGACGTCGCGGGTGGCTTCGTCGGCGCGGCGCTCGGTCATCGAGCACTGCTCGCCCAGCTTCTCCAGGGCGGCCTCGTCATATGGATAGATGCGCGCCTTGGCCATGGCTGCAGCGCCGGCCCGCTTGACGTGCACGGTCTCGCGCTTGGAGCGGATCACGCTGCGGATGGCACGGTGCACCAGCAGGTCCGGATAGCGACGGATGGGCGATGTGAAGTGGGTGTAGGCGTCGTAGTTGAGGCCGAAGTGCCCCTGGTTGTCGGCGCTGTAAACCGCCTGGCTCAGGGAGCGCAGCATCACGGTCTGGATCAGGTGGTAGTCCGGGCGCCCACGGATGGTTTCCAGCAGGGCCTGGTAGTCGCTGGGGGTCGGT
This sequence comes from Pseudomonas sp. Pc102, assembly GCF_018408275.1. Lineage (NCBI taxonomy): Bacteria > Pseudomonadati > Pseudomonadota > Gammaproteobacteria > Pseudomonadales > Pseudomonadaceae > Pseudomonas > Pseudomonas sp. Pc102. Next base: position 5,952,626 of record NZ_AP021905.1, read on the forward strand.
TCGCCCTTGCCGCGATTGAGGGTCAGGCCCAGCTCGCCGAGGAACAGGCGCAGCTTGTCCAGGCGCTCGGCCGGCGGGCCGTCGTGCACACGGTAGAGCGAGGGGATGTCGTGGTCCTGCATGAAGCGGGCGGTGGCCACGTTCGCGCAGAGCATGCACTCCTCGATCAGCTTGTGGGCGTCGTTGCGCTGGGTCGGGCGGATCTCGGAGATCTTGCGGTCGGCACCGAAGACGATGCGCGTTTCCTGAGTCTCGAAATCGATGGCGCCGCGCACCTGGCGCGCCGCCAGCAACACCTTGTACAGCTTGTAGAGCCGCTGCAGGTGCGGAACCAGTTGTGGAAGCTGCTGGGCGAGCTGCTTGCCTTCGACCGAGTCGGGTGTCTCCAGCAGCTGGCTGACCTTGTTGTAGGTCAGGCGCGCATGGGAATGGATGACCGCTTCGTAGAACTCGTAGCCGGTCATCTTGCCCGCACGGGAGAGGGTCATCTCGCAGACCAGGGCGAGGCGATCGACCAGTGGGTTCAGCGAGCAGAGGCCGTTGGACAGCACCTCCGGCAGCATCGGGATGACTTTCTCGGGGAAGTACACCGAGTTGCCACGATTGGCCGCCTCCTCATCCAGCGCCGAGCCCACCTTTACATAGTGGGAGACGTCGGCGATGGCGACGAACAGGCGCCAGCCGCCACCCTTGCGGGCCTCGGCGTAGACGGCATCGTCGAAGTCGCGGGCATCTTCGCCGTCGATGGTGACGAGGGGCAGGTGGCGCAGGTCGATGCGCTTCTCCTTGTCCTTCTCGGCCACTTCCGGCTTGAGCTTGGCGGCCTCCTTGGTCACGCCCTCGGGCCATTCATGGGGGATGTCGTAGCTGCGCAGGGCGACTTCGATCTCCATGCCGGGCGCCATGTAGTCGCCCAGCACCTCGACCACCTCGCCCTGGGCGACGCGGAAATTGCTCGGCCACTGCTCGATCTTCACCTGCACGAACTGCCCGTGCTTGGCGGCGCCCTGCTTGCCCTGGGGCACCAGGACTTCCTGCTGGATCTTCGGGTTGTCGGCGACCACGCGGGCGATGCCGCTCTCTTCGAAGAAGCGGCCGACCAGTGTCTCGTGGGCGCGCTCGATCACCTCGACCAGGGCGCCTTCGCGGCGGCCACGACGATCGAGGCCGGAGACACGCGCCAGGGCGCGGTCGCCGTCGAACACCAGGCGCATCTGCGCAGGGCTGAGGAACAGGTCGTCGCTGCCGTCATCGGGGATGAGGAAGCCGAAGCCATCGCGATGACCGCTGATGCGGCCACGGATCAGGTCGAGCTTGTCGACCGGTGCATAGGTACCACGACGGGTGTAGATAAGCTGGCCATCGCGTTCCATGGCGCGCAGGCGCCGACGCAACGCCTCCAGCTGATCCTCGGTGGTCAGACCGAACTCTTCGACCAGTTGCTCGCGGCTGGCCGGGGCGCCGCGCTCATCGAGTCGCTGCAGGATGAGTTCACGGCTGGGGATGGGGTTCTCGTACTTTTCCGCCTCGCGGGCGGCCTCGGGATCGAGGTTTTGCCAATCGGCCATCAGAGGGGATTCACCTTTTCATTCATAGTTATGTTTGCCATCTGTCTATTGAAGCGCGAAATCCGTTCAGCGGTCAGCTTTCATCCAAGAATAATTTTTTTCACTGTCAGGGGTTTACAAGCAAAAAGTCGAACCGTATAGTTCGCGCCCACAGCGTTGCTGAGACGTTGTGAGTGCCCAGGTGGCGGAATTGGTAGACGCACTAGGTTCAGGTCCTAGCGGTGGCAACACCGTGGAAGTTCGAGTCTTCTCCTGGGCACCATTATTCAAGAAACCGAGTTCTTGGCTCGTTTTCTCGCTTAGAGGGTAGCAGTACACCCTGTCGACACAGTCGATCAAGTGCAGCAAAGAAGTCGATGAGTAATCATCGCAATGTGCCCAGGTGGCGGAATTGGTAGACGCACTAGGTTCAGGTCCTAGCGGTGGCAACACCGTGGAAGTTCGAGTCTTCTCCTGGGCACCACTCTTCAACACAAAGCCGAGCTCTGCTCGGCTTTGTGCTTTCTGGCATCCAGGCATCAGGCCTTGAACTGACCGAGGCTGGACTTCAGCTGCGCAGCCAGGCCATCGAGTACGCGCCCGCTGCTGGCGGTGGCCGCCACGGCCTCCGCAGCCAATCGCGCTTCGGCATGGATCACATCGACCCGCCCACGCACGGCATGCGCCCCTTCGGCCTGGTGCTCGGCTGCACGCGCGGCTGCACGAACCGCTTCGTGAACCCCTTCCACCGCCTGCTGCACGCTCTGCTGCAGGCGCTCGCTGTCACGCAGAGCTTCGATGCCTTCGGAGGCACGGGCGCGCGCCTGGGAGATCGCCGCGACCGCCTCCTTCGCCCCCTTCTGCAACGCGCCGATATGCGCCTGGATATCGCCGGTGGACTGCTGGGTCTTGCTGGCCAGTGCACGCACCTCATCCGCCACCACCGCGAAACCGCGACCACTCTCTCCCGCACGCGCCGCCTCGATCGCAGCATTGAGGGCCAGCAGGTTGGTCTGCTCGGCGATGCCATGAATGACCGACAGCACCACCTCGATCTGCTCGCTCTGCCGCGCCAGGCGCTCGATCACCTCGGCACCGTTCTGCACGCGCTCCTCCAGGGTCTCGATCAGGCCACCGACCTTGCGGGCGATGGCGGCGTTGTCCTGGGTCGCCTGGCGAATCTCGCCGACCTGCTGCAGCGCTGTCTGCATGGCCTGGCTCTCGGCCTGGGCCTCGGCGGTCATCTGCGCCAGGGCATCGAGACTGCCGGCCACCTCGTTGCGCTGGCGATCGGCCGCCGCCTCGGCAGCCAGGCTGCGCTCGGACAGCGAGCGGATCTCGCTGCCGGTGCGCACCGCCACATCACCCGCCTCGCGCACGATGGGCTGCAGCTTGTCGATGAAGCGGTTCACCGCCGTGGCCATCTCGCCCAGCTCATCGGTGCTGTCCAGGCGCACGCGCCGGGTGAGATCCCCCTCGCCTGCCGCCAGGTCGTTCAGGGCCGCGATCAGCAGGCGCAGGCGGTTGACCACGCGATGGCCGAGCACCACGGCGAGCACCAGCAGCACGCCGAGCCCGACCAGCACCAGGGCCAGACCGATGCGCCAGCGCAGCTCGTGTGCAGCGTCTTCGACGGTCTTCTGGGTGCCGGTGCTCATGCCATTGGCCGCCTCCTGGGCAGACTTGAGGCGCGCGGTCAGCACTGCCGTACTGTCGGTCGCCGCACCGGAAAGGCTCTGCCCCACCAGCTCGCCACCGTTGGCGATCAGCGCACTGAAGCGGGAATCCAAGGCTTTGAGCTGTTCCTCGATGGTGGAAGTGGAAACCCCCAGGCGCACCTTGCCGATCTCCACACCGTTGGGGCTGATCGAGGCTTCGACCATGTACACGGACGGGTCACTGGCGGCGGCGTTGAGCACCTTGTCCAGTGCGCGCTCGCCCTGCCCCTTGGCCAGCAGCCCTTTGATCGCGGCATTCTCCCGATTGAGATAGCGCGTGAGGTGCTGGCCCTGGGCATCGTCGTAGATCACGAACAGCACGTTGGGATTGCGCTGGGCCCGGCGGGCGAATTCGGAAAGCGTGGGAATGTCGTTATCCCACATGGCGCGCGGCGCGACGGCGGCGAGCAACTGGGCGAGATCGGTGGCGGAGGCCTTGAGGTTCTCCTCCAGGGTGGAGCGCAGCTGCCCCTGCTCGGCCTTGAGGCGCTCGGAGAGGGACGTACTCAGGCGCTCGCGGGTCTTGCTGGAGAGGCTGGCCAGGCTGCCGGAGACTTCCCGCCCCGCCTGCTCCAGTTCGCCCGACAGGCGGCGGGTGTCATCACCCAGGCGCCGGCCAAGGTCCTCGACCAGCGAGTCGACCGTGCCCCGAGTCAGGGCAACGGCTACCACTACCTGCACCAGCAGGGAGATACCGAGAGCAAGGAAGACGGGCCGCAGCAGGCGGCTTCTGAGCAGGGAAAGAATGGCGGACACGACGATGCTCCTCTACGACCGTTCTTCTTTAACGGCGACTTCAGGGATTTATAGAGCTCCAGCAAGGGCCGTGCCGCAATATTTTCTTGCGCCCATGAAAAAGGGCCGCACGAGGCGGCCCTTTTTTAGAGTCAGACGACTCAGGCGTACGGGTGACGCAGGACGATGGTTTCGTTGCGATCCGGCCCGGTGGAGATGATGTCGATGGGCGCACCGACCAGCTCCTCGATGCGCTTGATGTAGGCACGGGCGGCCGCCGGCAGCTCTTCGAGCGACTTCACGCCAACGGTGGACTCGCTCCAGCCCGGCATGTCTTCGTAGACCGGCTGCAGGCCGATGTAGCTGTCGGCGTCGGTCGGCGCATCGACCATCACGTCACCGTTCTGGTCCTTGTAGCCAACGCAGATGCGGATGGTCTCGAGACCGTCGAGCACGTCCAGCTTGGTCAGGCACAGGCCGGAGATGCTGTTGATCTCGATGGCGCGACGCAGGATGACGGCATCGAACCAGCCGCAACGACGGGCGCGACCGGTGGTGGAGCCGAACTCGTGGCCGCGCTTGGCCAGGAAGGCACCGGTCTCATCGAACAGCTCGGTGGGGAACGGGCCCGAACCCACGCGGGTGGTGTAGGCCTTGGTGATACCCAGGATGTAGTCCAGGTACAGCGGACCGAAGCCGGAACCGGTGGCGGTGCCGCCCGCAGTGGTGCTGGAGCTGGTCACATAGGGATAGGTGCCGTGGTCGATGTCCAGCAGCGAGCCCTGGGCACCTTCGAACATGATGTAGGCGCCCTGCTTGCGCAGCTCGTGGAGTCGGGCGGCGACGTCGGTGATCATCGGCTCCAGCAGGTCGGCGTAGCCCAGGGCCTCGTCGAGGGTCTTCTGGAAATCGACGGCCGGCTCCTTGTAATAGTTCTGCAGGACGAAGTTGTGGTAGTCCAGCAGCTCGCCGAGCTTGGCGGCGAAGCGCTCGCGGTGGAACAGGTCGCCGATACGCAGGCCGCGACGGGCCACCTTGTCCTCATAGGCCGGGCCGATACCGCGGCCGGTGGTGCCGATCTTGGCATCGCCACGGGCCTTCTCGCGCGCCTGGTCGAGGGCGACGTGGTACGGCAGGATCAGGGTGCAGGAGGGGCTGATGCGCAGGCGCTCGCGCACCGGCACGCCCTTCTCCTCGAGCTTGGTGATCTCGCGCATCAGCGCATCCGGCGCGACGACCACGCCGTTGCCGATCATGCACTGCACGTTCTCGCGCAGGATGCCGGACGGGATCAGGTGGAGCACGGTCTTCTCGCCGTCGATCACCAGGGTGTGACCGGCATTGTGGCCGCCCTGGTAGCGCACGACAGCGGCTGCCTGATCGGTCAACAGGTCGACGATCTTGCCTTTGCCCTCATCACCCCACTGGGTGCCCAGGACCACGACATTCTTACCCATAACACTTGTCCTCTTCGGAAGCTCGATGCCGGCAACGGCCGGCGGGAAAACCTTTAGGAAACCAGGGGCGCAACCTGCCAGCGCCCGTCACGCAGGCACAGCTGGCGGTCACAACCCACCTCCTGCGCACTGTCCACATCCTGACCCGGCAATGCCTGGACCACGCGCTGACCTTCGCTGCGCAGACGCTTCACGGCCTGCCAAAGGTAGACGTCATGGACGTCGGGCGCCCAGATTCCGGTCGGGACCTCATCCAGCTCCATCCGCCCCAGGGTGACCAGGGTCTTCAGGTCGGTGGAGAACCCGGTCGCCGGACGGGCGCGACCGAAATCGGCGCCGATGTCGTCATAGCGACCACCCTGGGCGATGGACTGGCCCTCGCCCGGCACGAAGGCGGCGAAGACCACGCCCGTGTGGTAGTGGTAGCCGCGCAGCTCCCCCAGGTCGAAATACAGGGGCAGCTCGGGGTAGCGGAGTTCCAGTTCGTCGGCGATGGCGATCAGCTCATCGAGGGCGACGTGCACCTCGTCCGGCGCATCCATCAGCACGCCCTGGGCAAGTTCCAGAACCTGGCGGTCGCCGCAGAGCTCGGCGAGCGCACGGAGCATGGAAGCCAGCTCACCGGGAAGGGACTCGGTCAGCTCGGCCACCTCGTCGACAGCCTTGCGCTGCAGGGCGTCGAACAACTGCTGCTCCACTTCGCCGGACAACTCAGCGGCGCGGGCGAGGCCGCGGTAGATACCGACATGGCCGAGGTCCATGTGCACGTCAGGCACGTCAGCAAGCTCAAGCATCTCCAGCATCAGGCTGATGACTTCCACGTCGCTGGCCGGGCTGGCGTCGCCATAGAGCTCCGCACCCAACTGGATCGGACTGCGCGAGGTGGAAAGCGCACGCGGCTTGGCGTGCAGGACGCTGCCGGCGTAGCACAGGCGATTCGGCCCTTCGCGGCGCAGGGTGTGGGCGTCGATGCGCGCCACCTGCGGCGTGATGTCGGCACGGAAGCCCATCAGGCGGCCGGATTGCGGGTCGGTCACCTTGAAGGTGCGCAGGTCGAGGTCCTGGCCGGCACCGGTCAGCAGGGACTCGAGGTATTCGATGTGCGGGGTGACCACGAAGTCGTAGCCCCAGCGCTGGAACAGGTCCAGTACCTGGCGGCGGGCTGCTTCGATGCGCGCCGCTTCGGGCGGCAGTACTTCTTCGATTCCATCTGGCAGCAGCCAGCGATCTACCGTTGCCATTACGCCATTCCCCTCTCAGCCGGGCGGCAAGCCTTCAGTGAAGCAGATACAGGAGGCCGGTCCCCAGCAACATGCTGGCGAGGCCCATGAGGCGGAGCTGACGGTCCTTCAACCCTGCCAGCCCGTGCACCGCGGCGCGCCAACGGCGCGGATAGAGGAAGGGCAGGATGCCTTCCAGCACCAGCACGAAACAAAACGCTATGCCGATTTCCTGCCACATGATTCTCGCGGACGCAAAAAAGCCGGGATTTCCCGGCTGACGCATGATACCACGTTTTCCCGGTGGGTCACCCCGACGGACAGGACCGTCCGCCGGGGAAAACCATCACTTGGCCTTGTTGATGAACTGGAAGAACTCACTGTTCGGGTCCAGAACCATCACGTCGCTTTTGCTCGAGAAGCTCTCGCGGTAGGCCTTGAGGCTGCGGTAGAACGCATAGAACTCCTGGTCCTGGCCGTAAGCCTTGGAGTAGATGGCAGCCGCCTGGGCATCGCCATCACCACGGGCCTCCTCTGCCTCGCGATAGGCTTCGGCCAGCAACACGCGGCGCTGGCGATCGGCGTCGGCACGAATGCCTTCAGCCAGTTCGCTACCCTTGGCGCGATGCTCTCGGGCCTCGCGCTCGCGCTCGGTGCTCATGCGTTCGAACACGCTGCGGTTTACTTCCTTGGGCAGGTCGATGGCCTTGACGCGGACGTCCAGGACCTCGATACCCAGCTCCTTGCTGGCCATGGTGTTCAGCGAGCGGGTGATATCGGCCATGAGACCGTCACGCTCACCGGATACCACTTCATGCAGGGTGCGCTTGCCGAACTGGTCACGCAGGCCCGCCTCCAGGCGACGGGACAGGCGCTCGTCGGCGATCTGCTTGAGGCCGGAAGTCGCGGTGTAGAAGCGCTCGGCATCAGCCACACGCCATTTGGCGTACGCGTCCACCATCACCGCTTTCTTCTCCTGGGTGAGGAAGCGCTGGGTCGGCGAATCCAGGGTCAGCAGGCGGGCGTCGAACTTGCGCACCTGGTTGACGTACGGAATCTTCACGTGGAGGCCCGGCTTGACGTCGGCCTCGACGATGCGGCCGAACTGCAGCAGCACCGCGCGCTCGGTCTGCGCCACTATGTAGAAGCTGCTCCAGGCCACCAGGGCGAGGACGACGGCTCCGATCAGGGCGATCAGTGATTTGTTACCCATCAGCGACTCTCCCTAGAACGCAGATCGCGCTGCTGCAGATCGGTGGTGACACGAGAACCGAGATCGGCCGCACCGCTCGCGGCGGCGCCAGGCACGGCACCACCGCTACCGCCACGGTTGTCGATCATCTTGTCCAGCGGCAGGTAGAGCAGGTTGTTCTGCCCCTTGTCGCCGGTCAGCAGCACCTTGCTGGTGTTGCTGAAGACTTCCTGCATGGTGTCCAGGTACAGGCGCTGGCGAGTGACCTCGGGGGCCTTGCGATACTCGGCGACCAGCTTGGTGAAGCGATCCGCCTCACCCTTGGCGCGGGAGATCACTTCGTCGCGATAACCGTTGGCGTCCTCGATGATGCGCTGCGCCTGGCCACGTGCCTCGGGAATCACGCCGTTGGCGTAGGCCTCGGCCTGGTTCTTGGCACGCTGCTCGTCCTCGCGGGCACGGATCACGTCGTCGAACGCCTCCTGCACTTCACGCGGCGCGGCGGCGCTCTGTACGTTCACCTGGGTCACGGTGATGCCGGTGCCGTAGGTATCGAGGAAACGCTGCAGGCGCTCCTTGATCTCGCTGGCCATGAGCTCACGGCCCTCGGTCAGGACCTGGTCCATCTCGGTGGAGCCGACCACGTGGCGCAGGGCGCTTTCAGTGGCGTGCTGCAGGCTCACCTCGGGCTGGTCGACCTTGAGCACGAAGTCCTGCAGGTTGGTGATCTTGTACTGGACGGTGAGCGGCACCTCGACGATGTTCTCGTCCTCGGTGAGCATCTGGCCCTGCTTGCTGTAAGCACGCTCGCGGGTGACGTTTTCCTGGTACTTGCGATCGATGGGAGGGAAGTAGATGTTCAGGCCCGGACCGACGGTTTCGTAGTACTTGCCGAAGCGCAGCACCACGGCCTGCTCCTGCTCATCGACCACATAGACGGCGCTGTAGAGCCAGACCATGGCGAGCAGGAAGAGAGCAATGCCGATCAGGCCGAAGCCGCCGCCTTTGCCACCACCATCGCCACCACCACGTTTCTTGCCGCCGAACAGCCCATTGAGACTGTCCTGCAGTTTGCGGAAGGCTTCGTCGAGATCCGGCGGTCCCTTGCGATCGCCACCACGGCGTCCACCCCAGGGGTCCTGATTGTTCGAGTTGCCACCCGGCTCATTCCAAGCCATAGCGCTCTCCATACTGATAAAGCAAAGACGCACCCACGGCACGCCCGCCAATGCTACCGAAAGCCCGCCACCCGCGGCAAAAAGCGCACCTGCGGGCTTTATTGCAAAGTGTGTTGCTCCAGGAACTCCTGCGGCTTCCAGCCTTCACGGCTGACCAGACGGTTGAGTTCCACACGCGGCAATCTGACGGCAAGGAGGAACTCCCCGGCCTCGTCATGCTTCTCGCTCTGCACGGCACCGAGGGCGAAGAACTGCGCTCTCAGCCTGCCGAGTTTCTGCGGCAACTTCAGGGTTCCCACGAAGAGATCATCTCCCAGCAACTCGGCGATCGCCTGCTTGAGCAGGTCGAGTCCGAGGCCGTCGCGGGCGGAAAGCCATACCCGCTCGGGCTTGCCCTGCTCGTTGCGCTGGATCTGTGGCTCCATGCCTTCAAGCAGGTCGATCTTGTTGTACACCTCGAGCATCGGCAAGCCATCTGCGCCGATTTCGTTCAGCACCGCCATGACCTGCTCCATCTGCGCCATGCGCTCAGGCTCATGGGCGTCGATCACATGCAGCAGCAGGTCGGAGTTGCTGGACTCCTCAAGGGTAGCCCGGAAGGCCTCGACAAGCTTGTGCGGCAGGTGCCGGATGAAGCCCACGGTATCGGCCAGGACGATAGGCCCGAGATCGTCGAGTTCGAGACGGCGCAAAGTCGGGTCCAGCGTGGCGAACAACTGGTCCGCAGCATAGACCTCGGACGAAGTCACGGCATTGAACAGCGTGGACTTGCCGGCGTTGGTGTAGCCGACCAGCGAAACGGAGGGAATATCGGCGCGCTTGCGGCCACGTCGAGCCTGCTCGCGCTGGCTACGCACCTTCTCGAGGCGCTGCTTGATCTGGCGGATGCGCACGCGCAGCAGGCGACGGTCCGTCTCGAGCTGGGTTTCACCCGGCCCACGCAGGCCGATACCGCCCTTCTGCCGCTCGAGGTGAGTCCAGCCACGAACCAGCCGGGTGCTCATGTGCTCGAGCTGGGCGAGCTCCACCTGCAACTTGCCCTCATGGGTGCGGGCACGCTGGGCGAAGATGTCGAGAATCAGCCCGGTGCGATCGAGAACGCGGCATTCGAGCGCTCGCTCGAGGTTGCGTTCCTGACTGGGCGTGAGGGTGTGATTGAAGATGACCAGTTCGGCCTGTTCAGCCTTGACGAGGTCGTGGAGCTCTTCGACCTTGCCGCTACCGATCAGAAATCTCGCTGTTGGCTGGTGGCGCGACACGGAGATGAAAGCTGCCGTGTCGGCGCCAGCCGACCGAGCCAGTTCCTGGAATTCCTGCGGGTCTTCTCGCGCCTCGGGATCGTGGCCGTCCAGATGAACCAGGATTGCCCGTTCACCACCACCAGGGCGTTCGAAAAACAATGCAGACTCCTATCAGGCGTTACCAGGCTCGGGGGTTTCTTGCTCGGTGGCACTCGGCAGACGCACGGGGCGGCTCGGTACCACGGTGGAGATTGCGTGCTTGTAGACCATCTGGCTGACAGTGTTCTTCAGCAAAATCACGAACTGGTCGAAGGATTCGATCTGGCCCTGCAGCTTGATGCCGTTGACCAGATAGATGGAAACCGGTACGCGTTCCTTACGCAAGGTATTCAGGTAAGGGTCTTGTAGCGAATGCCCTTTTGACATATGCCGCACTCCTGTAGGGATATAAATCGTTTTAGTTGTCAAATGACGAGAAAGTTAGGCCGCCCTACCCCCAAGGATAGACGGTAACTGGCGAGGTCTCAGCCCAATATGGAGACCGACTCCAGGTATTTCAAGGTACGCGGCAGATTGTCGCAAGCCAGGCTGTCCAGCCAGTGTAAATCAGCCCAACCCCGTAACCAGGTGAATTGCCGCTTGGCCAATTGGCGCGTGGCGATGATGCCTCGCTCTTCCATTTCGGCCCGCGTCAGGTCGCCGTCCAGGTATTCCCATACCTGGCGATAACCGACAGCTCTAATAGACGGCAGTCCGGCGTGCAAGTCACGTCTTTCGCGCAGAGCTTCGACCTCTTCGACAAAGCCCTGTTCCAGCATCAGACGAAATCGTTGCGCGATACGCGCGTGCAAAACCTGGCGTTGCGCCGGAGCGATCGCCAGGTGGGCGACAGTATAAGGCAAATGTCCCCGGCCAGAGGGCCCCGAGTCGGGATTTTGCAACGCCTGTCGCTGACGATGTGCAGTCATCGTCAAACCGCTCACGCGGTACACCTCGAGGGCGCGGGTGAGCCGCTGGGGGTCGTTGGGATGGATGCGCGCGGCCGACTCAGGGTCTACCTCCGCCAGCTCGCGATGCAGGGCATCCCAGCCCTCGCGCTGCGCCCGCGCTTCCAGTTCCGCACGTACGGCCGGGTCGGCGCTGGGCATGTCCGCCAGGCCCTCCAGCAGCGCCTTGTAGTAGAGCATGGTGCCCCCGACCAGCAGAGGGATGCGGCCCCTGGCGGTGATCTCGGCCATGGCCTCCAGGGCGTCGGCGCGAAATTCAGCGGCGGAATAGCTCTGGGCCGGGTCGCGGATGTCGATCAACCGATGCGGGAAGGCCTCGAGCACGGACTTGTCAGGCTTGGCGGTACCGATGTCCATGCCGCGGTAGACCAACGCCGAGTCGACGCTGATCAGATCGCAGGGCAGGTGGCGCGCCAGGTCCAGGGCGAGGTCGGTCTTGCCGGCGGCGGTGGGGCCCATCAGGAAGATGGCCGGTGGCAGGCGTTCGGCCATGTCAGCGGCCACGCAGGAACAGCTTGTCCAGGTCGTCCATGCCCAGCTGCGTCCAGGTCGGACGGCCATGGTTGCACTGGCCGCTGCGCTCGGTGTGTTCCATATCGCGCAGCAAGCCGTTCATTTCGGGCTGGGTGAGGCGGCGATTGGCCCGCACCGCACCGTGGCAGGCCATGGTGCCGAGCAGCTCGTTCAGATGGGCCTGGATGCGGTCGCTGGTGCCGTACTCGAGCAGGTCGGCCAGCACGTCACGCACCAGCTGGGTCGCTTCGGCCTGCTTGAGCAATGCCGGGATCTGGCGGATGGCCAGGGTTTCCGGACCGAGTCGCTGCAGCTCGAAGCCCAGGCGCTGGAACCAGCTCCCGTGCTCTTCTGCACAATCGGCCTCGCGCTGGCTGACCGCCACCGACTCGGGCACCAGCAGCGGCTGTCCCTTGAGCCCCTCGCTGGCCATCGCCACCTTCAGGCGCTCGTAGGTGATGCGCTCGTGGGCCGCGTGCATGTCCACCAGCACCAACCCCTGGGCGTTCTCGGCGAGGATGTAGATACCCTTGAGCTGCGCAAGGGCGTAGCCCAGCGGCGGGATGTCCCCCTGGCTGTCCGGCAGCGCCGTCGCAGGCTGATTGGCCATCGGAGCGAAGTATTCGCGGTAGGCGCCCTGGGCCTCGGCGGTGGCGAGCACAGGAGATGGCCGCGGCGCCTGGTAGCCGGCACCGGCGCCGCCATGGGATGGCGTCCAGGCGGGCTGGCTGACGGGCTGCTCCAACACGGTCGCCGCCAGGCTCATTTCGCCCTGGGGCCCGAACTCGCCCGCCTCGATGCCGGTGGCGCGAACCATGCCGCCGACCGCGGCGGGAGCGGCGAGCTGGTCCTCGGGCCGCACCTCGCCAAGAGCGCGGTGCAGGGTGCCATAGAGGAAGTCGTGGACCATGCGGCTTTCGCGGAAGCGCACCTCGTGCTTGGTCGGGTGGACGTTGACGTCCACCACCGCCGGGTCCACTTCCAGGAACAGCACGAAGGTCGGGTGCCGGCCGTTGTAGAGCACGTCGCGGTAGGCCTGGCGCACCGCGTGCACCACCAGCTTGTCGCGCACCATGCGGCCGTTCACATAGAAATACTGCAGGTCTGCCTGGCTGCGGGAGAAGGTCGGCAACCCGACCCAGCCCCACAGGTGCAGGCCGTTGCGCTCCACCTCGATGGGCAGGGCCTGCTCCAGGAAGGCCGGGCCGCAGACGCTGGCCACGCGCCGCGCACGTGATATCTCGTCCTTCGCCTCATGCAGGGCGAAAACCGTCTTGTTGTTGTGGCGCAGGTGGAAGGCGACATCGAAGCGGGCCAGGGCCAGGCGCTTGATCACTTCCTGCAGGTGGTCGAATTCAGTCTTCTCCGCACGCAGGAACTTGCGCCGCGCCGGCGTATTGAAGAACAGGTCGCGGACCTCCACCGAGGTGCCCACGGGGTGGGCGGCGGGCTGCACCCGCGCATCCATGTCACGCCCCTCGGTCTCGACCTGCCAGGCCTGCTCGGCATCAGGGGTACGCGAGGTCATGGTCAGGCGCGCGACGGAACTGATGGACGCCAGCGCCTCGCCCCGGAAGCCCAGGCTCATCACCCGCTCCAGGTCTTCGAGGTCGCGGATCTTGCTGGTGGCGTGGCGTGCCAGGGCGAGCGGCAGGTCGTCGGCCGGGATGCCGCCGCCGTCGTCACGGACACGCAGCAGCTTGATCCCCCCCTGCTCGACTTCGACGTCGATGCGCCGGGCGCCCGCGTCGAGGCTGTTCTCCAGCAGCTCCTTGATCACCGACGCGGGGCGTTCGACCACCTCGCCAGCGGCAATCTGGTTCGCTAGCCGGGGGCTGAGCAGCTGGATGCGACGCAACTCGGTCATGGCTGGGCTGCCAGGGCGGTCGCCGGGATATCGAGGGTCTGGCCGACCTTGATGTTGTCGTTCTTCAGGCCATTGGCGCTACGCAGAGCGGCCAGGCTGACCTGGTAGCGCTGCGCGATCAGCGCCAGGCTCTCGCCGGAGGTGACCAGATGCTCGCGCGGGCCAGCCGCGATCTTGCCCTGGTCACGCTGCGAGGCGATGTAGGTGCCGGGTGGCGGGTTCTGCTGGAAGAACTGCTTGATGCCGCCCTGGATGGAACGCGCCAGCGCCTGCTGGTGGCTCGCACTGGCCAGCTTCTGCGACTCGTTATGGTTGGAGATGAAGCCGGTCTCGACCAGGATCGACGGGATGTCCGGGGACTTCAGCACCATGAAGCCCGCCTGTTCCACGCGGCGCTTGTGCAGCGGCGTGACACGGCTGATGTTGGTCAGCACCTTCTGCCCGACGTTGAGGCTGGAGGACAGCGAAGCGGTCATCGACAAGTCCAGCAGCACACCGGCGAGCATGCGGTCCTTGTCGTCCAGGCTGACGCTGCCGACACCACCGATCAGGTCGGAGCGGTTCTCGTTGTCCGCCAGCCAGCGCGCGGTTTCCGAGGTGGCACCACGGTCCGACAGGGCGAACACCGAGGCGCCGAAGGCGCTGCGGCTGGGCGCGGCGTCCGCATGGATGGAAACGAACAGGTCGGCGCCCTTCTTGCGGGCGATCTCGGTGCGCTTGCGCAGCGGGATGAAGTAGTCGCCAGTGCGCACCAACTCGGCCCGGAACCCCTTCTCCTGGTTGATCTGGCGCTGCAGTTCCTTGGCGATCGCCAGGGTCACGTCCTTCTCATGCTGGCCCTTGGGCCCCAGCGCGCCCGGGTCTTCGCCACCGTGGCCGGCGTCGATGGCAACGATGATGTCGCGATTGCCACCCGGTACCGGCGGCAGCTTGTTGGTGGACGGCTGGGTCGGCGAGACCGGCGGCTGCGGCGAGCTCGGCGCTACCGCCACTTGAGGCGAGGAGGCTTCGTTGGCGGCGGCTTCCTGGTCGAACAGGTCGACCACCAGACGGTTGCCGTACTGCTGGTTGGGTGCCAGGGAGAAACTCTTGGGCACGACAGCAGCGGAAACGTCGATCACCACACGCAGCTCGGTCGGGCTGCGCTGGGCCGATCGCACGCTGGTGATGGGCGTATTGCTGAGCGACAGCTGCTCCAGCTTGGTGGCCAGTTGGGCACCAGTTATATCGATGACGATACGGTTGGGCGCGGCCAGGGTGAACACACTGTGCTGCACGGGGCCGGAGAGGTCGAACACCAGCCGGGTATTGTCGGGGGCGCGCCAAAGCCGAACGCCACGGACCTCCGCAGCGGCCAGGACATCGGCGGCAAACGCCGCAAGCAGAACCCCAATCCCGGCTAACAGCGCGCGCGAGCGCATACCCCACCCCATTCTCTTGTTCATACTCCCGTGGCCAAGGCGGCGCACCAGGACTCGCCGCGCTCGGAATGCGGCGACAGATGCAGCGTACGGCCGCCTGCATGGGGGCTAATGGTAATGTCCATGTCGGCCTTTGGCAAAATGCCGCTGCCCCTTTCCGGCCACTCGATCAGGCACAGGGCGTCGCCCTCGAAATAGTCGCGGATACCCAGGAATTCCAGCTCTTCGGGGTCGGCCAGGCGATAGAGATCGAAGTGGAAAGCACGCAGTTCACCGATCTCGTAGGGCTCGACCAGGGTGAAGGTCGGGCTCTTCACCGCCCCGCCGTGGCCCAGCCCGCGCAGGATCCCGCGCGACAACGTGGTCTTGCCCGCCCCCAGGTCACCGTGCAGGTAGATGACGCCGCGACCACCCGCGGCCTGCGCCAGGCGCGCGCCCAACGCCAGCATGGCGCCCTCCCCCTCGGCGAAAAGACTCAACTCCGGCACGGTGAACACTCCTCAAGCAGCTGACGAATGGTAGGAATAAGATCATTGGCCGCCAGCCCGCGCCCCTGGGCGCCGAGCTGCTGACCCGCACTGGCGTGCAGCCAGACGGCAAGGCAGGCCGCATCGAACGCCGCCATGCCCTGCGCCAACAGGGCGCCGATGACACCGGCCAGGACATCGCCCAGCCCGGCACCCGCCATAGCCGGATGCCCCCGGTCACAGAGCGCCAGGCGACCATCGGCACTCGCCACCAGGCTGCCGGCCCCCTTGAGCACCACGGTCGCGTTGTAGCGACGGGCGAGCGCATGGGCCGCAGCGGGGCGATCCGCCTGGACCGCAGCGGTATCGACTCCCAGCAGGCGGGCGGCTTCTCCAGGATGCGGAGTGATGATGCAGCCGGCAGGCAGTGCCACCCGACCGGCCGCCAGCAGGTTCAGGGCATCGGCATCCCACACCTGCGGCACTTCGTGCGCCACCACCGCGCTCATCAGGCTGCGCCCCCAGGCGTTCTGCCCGAGCCCGGGGCCGACCACCAGCACACTGGAGGCGGCGGCCAAGCCACGCAATTGATTGGCGGACGCCACGCCGACGCTCATCACCTCGGGCATCCGCGCCAACGCCGCGGCGACGTGCTCGCCACGGGTCGCCAGTGAAACCATGCCGGCGCCACTGCGCAGGGCGCTTTCGGCACTCAGCAGGGCCGCGCCGCCGGTCCCGAGGTCACCGCCGACGACCAGCAGACGCCCGTAGCGCCCCTTGTGCGCGGTGGCCGGACGCGGCCCTGGAAGCGCCATGCCCTCGACGGCCAGGCGACGGGCGGCGACAGGATGGGCAGCGACCAGCCCGTGGTCCGCCTGCAGTCCGTCGAACGCCAGTTCGCCCACCAGCTCGGGCGCATCGCCCGTGAACAGGCCGAGCTTGAGGCCGATGAAGGTCACCGTCAGGTCGGCGCGCACCGCGACACCCATTACAGCGCCGCTGTCCGCGCTCAGGCCGGACGGAATATCCACCGCCAGCACGGGCAGGCAACTGGCGTTGATGCAGCGGATGGCCTGTGCGTAAGGCTCGCGCACCGCCCCGGCAAGGCCCGTCCCCAGCAGTGCATCCACCACCACGCCGCGCAGGTCCGCGTCCTCGCTCCAGATCTGGATGGCCACGCCGGCCGCATGCGCCTCATCGCGGGCCAGGGCGGCGTCGCCCTGCAAGGCCGAACTGTCGCCGACCGCCAATACACTGGCCCGCCATCCGGCACGCAACGCGAGGGCGGCGATCAGGTAGCCATCGCCAGCGTTGTTGCCGCGACCGGCGAGGACCGTGATTTCCCCCGCGCTGGGCCAGCGGCGACGCAGCGCGCGCCACGCGGCGTGGGCGGCACGCTGCATCAGCTCGAAGCCCGGGGTTCCGGCAGCGATCAGGCGCGCATCCAGCTCGCGCACCTGGGCGGATGAATAAAGGGCGAGTGGCAGGTCATCGATTCGATCGGGCATGCGATTCGGTGTTCAGGGCTAGGTCTGGCAGAATTATACGCACCTCGTTTCCGGTTTCCCTCCCAGCATGTCCTTCTCCCCCGATCAACTCGCCACCCTCGCGCAGTCCATCAAGGACTGGGGCCGCGAACTCGGCTTCCAGCAGGTGGGCATCACCGGGGTGGAACTGGGCGAGCACGAGGCGCACCTTCGACGCTGGCTGGAAGCGGGCTACCAGGGCGAGATGGACTACATGGCCGCCCACGGCAGCAAGCGCTCCCACCCGGACGAACTGGTCCCCGGCACGCTGCGGGTGGTATCGCTGCGCATGGACTACCTGCCCGGCGACACGCGCATGGCCCAGGTGCTGGGCCAGCCGGAGAAGGCCTATGTCTCGCGCTACGCACTGGGCCGCGACTATCACAAGCTGATCCGCAAGCGCCTGCAGCAGTTGGCCGAACGCGTGCAGCAAGCCATCGGCCCCTTCGGCTACCGCGCCTTCGTCGACAGCGCGCCGGTGCTGGAGAAAGCCATCGCCGAGCAGGCAGGCCTCGGCTGGATCGGCAAGAACACCCTGGTGCTCAACCGCAAGGCAGGTAGCTATTTCTTCCTCGGCGAACTGTTCGTCGACATGCCCTTGCCGGTGGATGCCCCGCACGGCACGGAGCACTGCGGGCGCTGCACCGCGTGCATGGACATCTGCCCCACCGCCGCCTTCGTCGCGCCCTACCAGCTGGACGCACGGCGCTGCATCTCCTACCTGACCATCGAGCTCAAGGGCTCGATCCCGCAAGAGCTGCGCTCGCTGATCGGCAACCGGGTGTTCGGCTGCGACGACTGCCAGATGGTCTGCCCCTGGAACCGCTTCGCCCGCCCCACCGACCAGGGCGACTTCCAGCCGCGCCATGGCCTGGATAACGCCGCCCTGGCAGAGCTCTTCGGCTGGAGCGAGGAGGAGTTCCTCACCCGCACAGAGGGCTCGCCGCTACGTCGCGCGGGCTACGAGCGCTGGCTGCGGAACCTGGCGGTCGGCCTGGGCAACGCACCCTCGACCATCCCTGTGGTGGAGGCCCTGCGCGCCCGGCGCGAGCACCCCTCGGCACTGGTGCGCGAGCATGTGGAGTGGGCGCTCGCCCGGCACCAGGCGGCCTGACGGGCTCAGGCCTTGATGAAGTGCTCGCGGTAGTGGCGCAGCTCGGCGATGGAGTCGCGGATATCGTCCAGGGCCAGGTGGGTGCTGCTCTTCTTCACACCGTCACGCACATGGGGTGCCCAGCGCGCGGCCAGCTCCTTGAGGGTGGAGACATCAAGGTTGCGGTAGTGGAAGTAGCCTTCCAGCTTCGGCATATGGCGGTAGAGGAAGCGCCGGTCCTGGCAGATGCTGTTACCGCAGATCGGCGACTTGCCCTTCGGCACCCACTGCTCCAGGAAAGCCAGGGTCTGCGCCTCGGCCTCGGCCGCGCTGATGCGGCTTTCCCGCACGCGCTGGGTCAGGCCGCTCTGCCCGTGCTGGCGGGTATTCCACTCGTCCATGCCGGCGAGAATCTCGTCGCTCTGGTGCACGGCGATGGTCGGGCCCTCGGCGAGCACGTTGAGGTCGCTGTCGGTGACGATGGTGGCCATCTCGATGATGACGTCGTTATCAGGGTCAAGCCCGGTCATTTCCAGGTCGATCCAGATCAGGTTCTGTGCGTTCTGCATGTTCGCTCTCCAAGGCAAGGCGCGCATTCTAGCTTAGAGCCCGGCGCGCCGGGCCGCCCGTGCTAAACTCGCCGCCGTTTTCAACCAGTGGAAGTTCCATGGCCAAACGCCACCTCAGTCGCCGGCAAAGCTGGCGCATCGAGAAGATCCAGGAAGAGCGCGCCGCACGTGCGGCAAAGCGTGAATCGCGTGCGCTCGACGAGCTGGAAGGCGGCGACCTCGGCCCCGAACAGACAGGCCTGGTGATCGCCCACTTCGGTGTACAGGTCGAGGTCGAAGCGCTGGAGGGCGAGATCGCCGGCCAGGTATTCCGCTGCCACCTGCGCGCCAACCTGCCGGCGCTGGTCACCGGCGACCGCGTGGTCTGGCGCTCGGGCAACCAGGGCAGCGGGGTGATCGTCGCCCAGCTGCCACGTACCAGCGAGCTGTGCCGCCCGGACATGCGCGGCGTGCTCAAGCCGGTGGCGGCCAACGTCGACCTGATCGTCATCGTCTTCGCCCCCCTGCCCCATCCGCACGCCAATCTCATCGACCGCTACCTGGTGGCCGCCGAGCACGCCGGCATCCAACCGCTGCTGCTGCTCAACAAGGCCGACCTGGTGGACGAGGACAACAGCGCGATGCTCGACGCCCTGCTGGGCGTCTACCGCCAGCTCGGCTACCCGCTGCTGGAGGTCTCGGCCCACGGTGGCGGCGGCATGGAGGATCTGCAGATGCGCCTCGACGGCCACGTCAGCGTCTTCGTCGGCCAGTCGGGCGTCGGCAAGTCGTCGCTGGTCAACAGCCTGCTGCCTGGCGTCGACACCCGCGTCGGCCCGCTGTCGGAGCTGACCGGCAAGGGCACCCACACCACCACCACCGCGCGTCTGTTCCACTTCCCTGGCGGCGGCGAGCTGATCGACTCCCCCGGCATCCGCGAATTCGGCCTCGGCCATGTCAGCCGTGACGACGTGGAGGCGGGCTTCATCGAGTTCCGCGACCTGCTCGGCACCTGCCGCTTCCGCGATTGCAAGCATGACCGCGAACCCGGCTGTGCCCTGCTCAAGGCGCTTGAGGACGGACGCGTCCAGCCACAGCGCATGTCGAGCTACCGACACATCCTCGAAAGCCTGCCCGAACCCGACTACTGACAGGCAGGGCACCAACGAAAAGGCCACGCGATTGCGTGGCCTTTCTCATTACGGGCGGTTCTGCCGTCGATCAGGGCTGCTTGTTCTCTTCCATCTTCAGCACGCCGTCTTCGAAGATATTCAACTTCTGCTGCAACTCCTGGGGCTGCAGCGGTGCGGCGCCAGCGGGCGGCGTAGCCTGGGTGCCCGACACTGCACCGGGAAGGGCCGGCTGGGTGCCACTGGCGGGCAGGGCATCGCCTTCGGCAGGCGCATTCTGGTCGCCATGGGAGCCTTCGATGTCCCGCTGCGCCTTCTTGGTCAGCACGATGATGTCGATGCGGCGGTTCACCGGATTGAAGGGGTCCTCGCGATCGAACAGCGCCGAAGAGGCGTAGCCGACCACCCGCGCCACCTGATCGTCCGGGTAGCCACCGGCCACCAGTGTGCGACGCGCGGCGTTGGCGCGACTGGCGGAAAGCTCCCAGTTGCCGAAGTCCCCGGTGCCGGCGAACGGCTTGGCATCGGTGTGGCCGCTGATGCTGATCTTGTTCGGCACGGCCTTGATGGTCTCGGCCATGATCAGCAGGATGTCTTCGAAATAGGGCTGCAGGCGGGCGCTGCCGAGGTCGAACATGGGGCGGTTGGCAGCGTCCATGATCTGGATGCGCAGGCCGTCCTGGGTGATCTCGAAGAGGATCTGGTCCTTGAACTTGCGCAGCTCGGGGTTCTCGTCGACCTTGTTCTGCAGTTCCTGCAGCAGCATCTCGAGACGTTCCTTCTCGATCTGGTCGGCCAGGGTCTCGACCTGCTTGGCGTCGACCTGCTGGTTGGTCGAATCGATGGCCGCTTCCTGCGCGTCGGGTGCGTCCTTGAGTTCCGGATTGAGCGTACGGTCCGGTGCCGGCGTCGGCGTGCCGCCGAGGTCGATCACGTAGGGGCTTGCGCTTTCGGTGAAGCCGATGGGGTCCTGGAAGTAGCCGGAAATGGCCTTCTTCTGCTCGGGCGTCGCCGAGGACATCAGCCAGAGCACCAGGAAGAACGCCATCATCGCCGTGGCGAAGTCGGCGAACGCGATCTTCCACGCACCGCCATGGTGCCCCGCAGCGTACTTCTTGACGCGTTTGACGATGATCGGCTGGTTGTTGTCCATGACTCAGTCTTCAGCTACCGCGCACGGCCTGCTCGAGCTCGCTGAAGCTCGGCCGGTGCGCAGGAAACAGGACCTTGCGCCCGAACTCCACCGCCAGCGAGGGCGGCATGCCGGAAGCCGACGCCACCAGGCAGGCCTTGATGGCTTCATAGACGTTGAGTTCTTCCTTGGCGTCGTGCTCCAGGGACACGGCAAGGGGGCCGAAGAAACCATAGGCCGCGAGAATACCGAGGAAGGTACCCACCAGGGCCGCACCCACGTGCTGCCCCAGTGCAGACTGCTCGACCTGGCCGAGCAGCGCCATGGTCACCACGATGCCCAGCACCGCCGCCACGATGCCGAAGCCCGGCAGGCCGTCGGCGATGCGGTTGACCGCATGGGCCGGGTGCTCGAACTCCTCCTTCAGGCTGCCCAGCTCCATGTCGAACAGGCCTTCCAGTTCGTGCGGCGCCATGTTGCCGGAGGACATGATGCGCAGGTAATCACTGATGTAGGC
Source organism: Pseudomonas sp. Pc102 (assembly GCF_018408275.1). NCBI lineage: Bacteria > Pseudomonadati > Pseudomonadota > Gammaproteobacteria > Pseudomonadales > Pseudomonadaceae > Pseudomonas > Pseudomonas sp. Pc102. The sequence continues at coordinate 5,974,135 of NZ_AP021905.1, forward strand.
GACCATGCCCGCGTCCTTGAGGATCGCCGGGTACTTGCTGAAGATCGGGCTGGCCGCCGGGTCCTCGATGTCGGCCTCGATGGCCATCATCCCTTCACGGCGGCTCTTGTTGAGGATTTCGTAAAGCAGGCGCAACACTTCCAGGTAGAACGCGTGGGTGAAACGCGAGCCGAACATCTTCAGCGACTTTTTCAGTACATGCATGAAGGTGCTGCCCGGGTTGGCCTGGAGGAAGGCCCCGAGCGCCGCGCCACCGATGATCAACACCTCGAAAGGCTGTATCAGGGCACCAATCTTGCCGTGGGAAAGGACATATCCGCCGAGAACGGTGGCGAATACGACGATGATGCCGATTATTTTTGCCATAAAGTGAGACTTGAAGGGTCAGTAATAGGGTTATGAAAACAACCCTTCTAATTATCGGAACTTATGCGCCAGACTATAGCCAGTTAAGGCGAAAAGCCAGTTTGGCTCAACCCGCATGAAGACGCAGATGGCCCTACCACGCACCCTCGACGCCTGGATCAAGCAACTGGATGGCGTCCGTCTACCGATCCCGGCCGAGAGCCACGAACGGGTGCGCAGGGCGCTGGGCGACAGCCGCCGTTCCATGCGCGAGATCGCCGACCTGATTCAGGATAGTCCCGCCCTGGCCCTGAGCATCATGCGCGAGGCGAACCGCTCCGGTTCTTCCCTCGACAGCCCGGCGGAAAGCCTCGAAGTGGCCCTCACCCGCCTTGGCCTGAAACGCTCGGAAGAGCTGCTTGCACGCCTGCCCGCCGTCGACGAAGCCAACATTCCCCTGGCACTGCGCCAGTTGCAGCTCATCAGCCAGCACGCCTCGCAGCAGGCCAGCGGCCTGTTCGCCGCCCGCCTCGCACGCCTCTGGCAGGAAATCCACTGGAACAGCCTGCTCTTCCTCTCACCGCTGTGGCCGCTGCTGGCGATGCACCCGCAGTTGTTCGCCGCCTGGGAAACCCGCGTCATCGTCCGTGGCGAGCCGGCGCTCAAGGTCGAGGTCGAACTCCTCGGCGTGCCGCTGCTCAAGCTGTGCCAGGCCCTGGCCGAGCACTGGAAGCTGCCGGACTGGATCACCTACGGCTACCGCCTGCTCAATGCCGACCGGCGCATGCTGGTCAAGGCCCTGCACATCGCCCGCGACAACGAACACCCGTTGCACCAGCAGCAACTGCTCGACGCCGATCCAGCCCTGCGCCGCTGGCTCACCCAACCCGGCAACACGGTCCTGCTGGCCAACGGCCTGGCCGTCTCCGCCCACGACTCCTGGGCCTGCGACCACAGCCTGCGCTGGCAGCGACTGACCGGCCTCTATATGCAGCTGCCGCTGACCGAGCTGCAGCAGCTCATCCACCAGCACGCCGTGGACAGCGCCCGCAAGCACGCCCGCAGCGACCTCTGGCACCCCGCACAAGCGCTGATCTGGCCCTGGGACTGCAGCCGCTGGCCAACCGAGGAAGTGAAACCGACGCCGCCTCCTGCCGCCGCGCTCACCGAGTGGCGCCAGCATTGCGGCCTGTTGCTCAAGGAGCCCAGCGCCTTCGCCAACATCGTCCAGCTCACCGCCTGCGCCCGCGATGCGCTCGCTGCCTGCGGCATGCGCCGCAGCCTGATCCTCCTCGCCGACCGCACCCAGAGCAGGCTGATGGTGCAACAGAGCGCCGGCCTGCCCAAGGAGGCCGCCAGCCTGGCCCTGGACCCCGCGCAGAGCCAGGTGCTGCGCCGCCTGCTCGCGCAGCCCGGACAACTGCGTCTCACGCCGGAGAACGCCGCGCAGTACTCGGCGCTGTTTCCCGGCAACCTCAAGGCCTTGTTCCCCGCCGACCACCTGCTGCTGCGCTCCATCCCCGCCAATGGCCGGGTCGCGCTGCTGGTGATCGCCGACCAGGGCGGCCAGCCCTTCGCCGACGTGAGCCTCCAGGCATTCGGAAAGACGGTGCAATGCATCGAGCGCGCCCTGGCCAGCTTTGCCACGCGCGGCCGCTGACCTTTCCGCTACAATCCGCCTTTTTCACCCATCCCCGGAGTCTTCAATGTCCGCCTTTTCCGGCTTGCCGCTGGTCATCGAACCGGCCGACCTGGCAGCGCGACTCGATGCGCCCGACCTGATACTGGTGGACCTGACCAGCGCCGCGCGCTATGCCGAAGGCCACATCCCCGGAGCCCGCTTCGTCGACCCCAAGCGCACCCAGCTCGGCCAGCCCCCAGCGCCTGGCCTGCTGCCTGCCAAGGCCGACCTCGAGACCCTGTTCGGTGAACTGGGCCAGCGCACCGATGCCACCTACGTCGTCTATGACGACGAGGGCGGCGGCTGGGCCGGCCGCTTCATCTGGCTGCTGGATGTGATCGGCCACCGCCGCTACCACTACCTGAACGGTGGCTTGCACGCCTGGTTGGCCGATGGCCGCGAGACCTCCACCCAGGTCCCGGATGCGGCCGGTGGCCCGCTGCCGCTGGTGATCCACGACGAACCCACCGCCACCCGCGATTACCTGCAAGGCCGTCTCGGCGCCGCTGACCTCGCCATCTGGGACGCCCGCGGCCCCGGCGAATACGCCGGCACCAAGGTCCTGGCGGCCAAGGGTGGCCACATCCCGGGGGCGGTGAACTTCGAATGGACCGCCGGCATGGACCCGCAGCGCGCCCTGCGCATCCGCGAGGACATCGCCGAGATCCTGCAGTCGCTCGGCATCACCCCGGACAAGGAAATCGTCACCCACTGCCAGACCCATCATCGCTCCGGCTTCACCTACCTGGTGGCCAAGGCGCTGGGCTACCCCCGCGTGAAGGGCTACGCCGGCTCCTGGTCGGAGTGGGGCAACCACCCGGATACCCCTGTCGAGGCCTGAGCCTCCGGTAAACAAGGAACACCCATGAAAGAACGCCTGTTCATCATCAGCCAGTACCTGCTGCCCCATCACCTGCTCTCGCGCCTGGCCGGTTGCGTGGCGGAATGCCGCGTGCGCTGGTTCAAGAACGCCTTCACAGCCTGGTTCGCCCGCCGCTACCAGGTGAACATGAGCGAGGCCCTGGTCGAGGACCTCACCGCCTACGAGCACTTCAACGCCTTCTTCACCCGCGCCCTGAAAGACGGCGCCCGCCCGCTCGACCCGACCCCCGGCGCCATCCTCTGCCCCGCCGACGGTGCGGTCAGCCAGCTCGGCCCCATCGAGCACGGCCGCATCTTCCAGGCCAAGGGCCACAGCTTCAGCGTCCTCGAACTGCTGGGCGGCGACGCCGAGCGAGCGGCGCCCTTCATGGGCGGTGACTTCGCCACCATCTACCTGTCGCCGCGCGACTACCACCGTGTGCACGCCCCGCTCGGCGGCACCCTGCGCGAGATGGTCTACGTACCGGGCCGCCTGTTCTCGGTGAACCAGAGCACTGCCGAGAACGTGCCCGAGCTGTTCGCCCGCAACGAGCGCGTGGTCTGCCTGTTCGACACCGAGCGCGGCCCGATGGCCGTGGTGCTGGTGGGCGCGATGATCGTCGCCTCCATCGAGACCGTCTGGGCCGGCCTGGTGACACCACCCAAGCGCGAGCTGAAGACCTTCCGCTACGACGAGGCCGCACGGGCACCGATCAGCCTGGAAAAAGGCGCAGAACTGGGTCGATTCAAGCTGGGCTCCACCGCCATCGTGCTCTTCGGACCGCAGCAGATCCGCTGGGCCGAAGGCCTCGCAGCCGGCAGCGCGGTCAGCATGGGCGAGCTTCTCGCCCTGCCTGCAGAGGCCTGATGAACCGGGCGGGCCGGGTGGAACGCAAGTCTGCGACCGAATGTCCAACCGTGCAGGGCAGCCATCCCGGCCCGTCGCCCATCCACTGGCAGCACTTCGCCACACCAGCCCCGCGATGGGCTGCGATGGGCGAGGGATGCTGCTAGAGTGCGAGTGAATTTACCGTACGTCTCGCCCGGCGCAGTTGGAGCATTCGAGCTACATGGACAAACAGAGTCCCCACCTGTTATTGCGTGTTCCTACTCCGAACAAGCAGAACCTGTCCTTCTGCGACGCCACCCCGCGTGACCTAAAGCGTTGGATATCCGGCCTGCCCAAGGCCAACCTCGGCGAGACCGCACGCCAGCTCTACCAGGCCCTGGTGGAACTCAACCAGCTCGTCACCGCCAGCGACAACCGCCTGCAACTGCTCGAGTTGCTGCGCCCCGAGGTGTACTACGTCTGCCAGCACCTGGAGCGCCACTTCCTCAACCAGGCCATCGTCCTCGACGAACGCCCGCGCAAGGTCGCCAACCTCTGCCAGGCCCTGCAGAACCACCTCGCCATCGGCTACAAGCAGATCGTCGCCCATGAGTCGGCGCGCCAGTCGAAGGAAGGCGCGCAACTGCTGACCATCGCCCTGCAACGGGCCATGCACAGCCTCAATGGCGCACTGATCCGCGCCAGCCAGCTCTACTGCCCGGTGCCCGAGGGGCTATGGCTGGAGCTGCACCAGCTCTATCAGATCGCTGCATCCCGCCAGGCCCAGCGCGCCATCATCCGCGACAACCTCGCCCGCCACACCGACGGCCTCAGCGTCGAGCAGACCTACCTGGTCGCGCTGCTGCTGGGCTGTGCGCGCTGCAACCAGATGCGCCAGAACAACATCGCCCGCCTCGCCGAAGTGCTAGAGCCCTGGAGCAGCCTGGTGCGCCTGCAGCCCGGCGACGCCCCCTCGACGCTGTTCGCCGTCGCCACCCAGGTGGATGGTCCGCCGCGCTACAAGTCGCTGTTCCAGGACAACGAGCTGCACAACCTGCTGGGCATCGACCCGCTGCCGCTGGTGGATGCGATCAAGGAATACCTGCTGCTGCCCAGCGAGAACCGTGAAAAAGCCCGCCTGCTGCTGCCGGAAGGCATCAGCCTCGACCTGCTTCAGCACCTGAGTTCGGCCTGGGGCGATATCTCCGAGCGCACCTTCCAGCGCAACCCGGGCCGCGGCAACCTCACGCTGTGCATCGGCATGAGCGCCCTGCACTTCTTCATTTCCGGCAGCAAGCCGTTCAGCGAGATCCTCAAGCTGCCGGTCGAGATCGGCCAGGCCGTGTTCAAGCCGATCAACAAGGACGAGGGCGATGTCTGGGGCAATGCCTTCGACGCGCAGCCCAACCAGAACTGGGAAGCCGGCCTGCCCTACGAGGAAATCCAGTACAGCAAGCCCGTGGTCAGCGGCGACACGTCGCCGCAGCACGCGCCCGCCGCCCCCAGCGCGGAAAGCTACCCGACCTTCGCCCTGTCGATCGTCAACCACAGCCCCGGCGGCTACTGCCTGAGCTGGCCCAAGGAAGTCCCGAGCCAACTGCAGGCTGGTGAACTGCTGGGCATCCAGGACGGCCCCGGCCAGGGCTGGAGCGTCGCCGTGGTGCGCTGGATCCGCCAGGTACGTGGTGGCGGCACGCAGATGGGCATCGAGCTGATCGCCCCCCACGCCCAGGCCTGCGGCCTGCAGCTGCTGCGCAAGGCCGACCAGCACAGCCACTACCTGCGTGCCTTGCTGCTGCCTGAAATCAGCGCTATCTCGCGCCCCGCCACCCTGATCACGCCGCGCCTGCCTTTCCAGGAGGGCAACAAGGTGCAGATCAATATCCACGGCAAGGAGCGTCGCGCCGTGCTCACCAGCCGCCAGACCACCACCGGCAGTTTCAGCCAGTTCGAATACCGCGCGTTCGAGCAGGAAAACGAGAATCCCGGGAAGCCCGTCACAGCTTCCAGCGAGCAGAGCCCGGCTGGGGAGGAAGATTTTGACTCCCTCTGGAAGTCGCTGTAGATTCCCGTGCCATCACCATTTGTCGCCTATTAGCGCCCGTTCGGCGCGGTCTAAGCACACGCCATGGCAATCGAAAAGAAAACCATCCGTCTGCTGATCCTGGAAGACTCGCAGAACGAAGCCGAGCGCCTGGTCAGCCTGTTTCGCAACTCCGGTCGCGCGACCCGCGTTCACCGCCTCGTCTCCAGTGACGACCTCGCCGAGGTCCTCCAGCAGAGCTGGGATCTGCTCATCGCCGCCCCCGAGAGTGACAACCTCTCCCCTGGCGAAGCCCTCAACGCCATCCGCCGCCAAGCCAAGGACATTCCGTTCATCCAGCTGGTAGCGGAGAACGATTCCGACCTGATCACCGAAGCCCTCGCCCTCGGCGCCCAGGATGCATTGCCCCAGGGCGAGGACGAGCGCCTGGTGCTTGTGGCCAACCGCGAGCTGGCCAACCTCGAGGAACGCCGCTCCCGCCGCGCCGCCGAAGTCAGCCTGCGCGAGGCCGAGAAGCGTTGCCAGTTGCTGCTGGACAGCTCGGTGGACGCCATCACCTACGTCCACGACGGCATGCACATCTATGCCAACCGCGCCTATGTCGAGATGTTCGGCTACGAGGATGCGGAAGAACTGGAAGGCATGCCGATGATCGACCTGATCGCCGGCAGCGACCAGAGCGCGTTCAAGGACTTCCTGAAGAACTACCGCAGTGGCGACGGCAGCGCCGAACTGACCTGCTCCGGCGCCAAGGTCGACGGCCAGAGCTTCCAGGCGCGCATGAGCTTCTCGCCCGCCACCTATGACGGCGAGCCCTGCATCCAGGTGGTGATCCGTGCGGAAACCGCCAGCGCCGAGCTGGAAGAAAAGCTGCGCGAGATCAGCAGCCAGGACCTGGTCACAGGCCTCTACAACCGCAACCACTTCAGCGAGCTGATGGACGCCGCTGCCGACCGCGCGGTGAACGCCGGCCAGCCCGCCTCCCTCGCCTACATCCGCGTCGACCGCTATTCCGGCCTGCAGGCGGACGTCGGCATCGCCGGCAGCGACCTGCTGCTCACCGACCTGGCCAACCTGCTGCGCGCCCACTTCCCGGCCGATGCCCAGCTGGCTCGTTTCGGCGACGACGTGTTCAGCGTGCTGCAACCCGGCCAGACGCCGGAGCAGGCCCGCGAAGGCCTGAACACCCTGCTGAAGAAAGTCGAAGGCCACCTGTTCGACGTCAGTGGCCGCACCGTACAGATGAGCCTGTCCATCGGCGTCGCCGGCCTCAACGAGACCACACCCAAGGCACAGGAAGTGATCGATCGCGCCCACCGCTGCGCGGACGAAATCACCGACGGTAACGAAGTACGCCTGTACAACCCGGCCAGCGAACTAGCCGCCGCAGCCAATCGCGGCAGCCTGGTAGCCATGGTCCAGCAGGCCCTGGAGAACAACAGCTTCCGCCTGCTGTTCCAGCCGATCATCAGCCTGCGCGGCGACAACTTCGAACATTACGAAGTCCTCCTGCGCCTGCTCAGCCCCCAGGGCGAGGAAGTGCCGCCGGCCGATTTCCTCGGTGCCGCCAAGGACGCCGGGCTGGCCGAGAAGATCGACCGCTGGGTGATCCTCAACTCCATCAAGCTGCTCTCCGAACACCGCGCGAAGGGCCACAGCACGCGGCTGTTCGTGCACCTGTCCGGCGCCAGCCTGCAGGACCAGACCCTGCTGCCGTGGCTCAGCGTCGCCCTCAAGGCCGCCCGTCTGCCGTCCGACGCGCTGGTCTTCCAGTTCAGCGAACCGGACGCCATCGCCTACCTGAAGCAGGCCAAGGCATTGACCCAGGGCCTCGCCGAGCTGCACTGCCAGGTCGCCCTGTGCCAGTTCGGCTGCGCGCTCAACCCGTTCAACACACTCAAGCACCTGACCATCGACTTCGTGAAGGTCGACGGTTCCTTCACCCAGGACCTGAGCAAGGCCGAAAGCCAGGAAGCCCTGAAGACCCTGCTTGCCAGCCTGCACTCCCAGGCCAAGCTGACCATCGTGCCCTACGTCGAGAGCGCCAGCGTGCTGGCCACCCTCTGGCAGGCCGGGGTCAACTACATCCAGGGCTACTACCTGCAGGGCCCGAGCCAGTCGATGGACTACGACTTCTCGTCAGGCGACGAGTAAGCCGCTCACGGCGCTCCAAAGAAAAAGCCGCCCTCGGGCGGCTTTCTCGTTTCCGACGTGCCGATCAGTCCTGGCCGTCGCGGTCGCGGAAGCCCAGCAGGTAGAGGATGCCGTCCAGGCCGAGCGTGGAAATGGCCTGCTTGGCCGATTGCTTGACCAGCGGCTTGGCGCGGAAGGCCACGCCCAGCCCGGCCAGGGCCAGCATCGGCAGGTCGTTGGCACCATCCCCCACGGCGATGGTCTGCTCCAGGCGAAGCCCTTCCTTCTCCGCCAGCTCGCGCAGCAGGTCGGCCTTGCGCTGGGCGTCGACGATCGGCTCGACGGCGACGCCGGTCAGCTTGCCGTCCTCGATCTGCAGCTCGTTGGCGAACACGTAGTCGATGCCGAGCCTGGCTTGCAACTGCTTGGCGAAGTAGCTGAAGCCACCGGAGAGGATGGCGGTCTTGTAACCCAGGCGCTTGAGCTCGGCGAACAGGGCCTCGGCACCCTCGGTCAGGCGCAGGGAGGCACCGATCTCTTCCAGCACGTCTTCGGAGAGGCCCCGAAGCAGCGCCAGGCGCTCCTTGAAGCTGGCACGGAAATCCAGCTCGCCGCGCATCGCCCGCTCGGTGATCTCCGAGACCTGCTCGCCGACGCCGGCAGCCTTGGCCAGCTCGTCGATCACCTCGGCCTCGATCAGCGTGGAGTCCATGTCGAACACCGCCAGGCGGCGGTTGCGGCGGAACACCGAGTCGCGCTGGAAGGCGATGTCGACGTTCAGCTCCTGGGCCACGCTGAGGAACTCGGCCCGCAACGCCGCCGGGTCGGCCGGCTCGCCGCGCACGGAGAACTCGATGCAGCCCTTGCCCTGGCTGGCCGGCATATCGAGCGGCATGCGCCCGGAGAGACGATCGATGTGATCGATGTTCAGACCGTACTTGGCGGTGATGGCGCTGACGCGCTGCAACTGCTCGGCGGTGACCTTGCGGGTCAGCAGGGTCACCATGTGGCGGGGCTTGCCCTGGCCACCGACCCACACCTGGTAATCGCTCTCGGAAACCGGGGTGAAACGCACCTGCTGGTCCAGCTTGTAGGCGGTGAAGAGCACGTCCTTGAGCACGGACGATGCCTGCTCGTTGTCCGGTATCTCCACCAGGATGCCGAAGGACAGCGTGTCGTGGATGACCGCCTGGCCGATGTCGAGGATGTTCACCCCGCCCTGTGCGAGAACACCGGTGATCGCGGCGGTGAGGCCGGGACGGTCTTCCCCGGTGATGTTGATCAGGACTATTTCGCGCAAGGCGCACCTCCCGCAGTGGAAAAGGCGCACATTCTACCCACTTTCACGGTCTGACGAGCATGCCGGGCGCTTTGCCCTGCTAGGGGGCGCCGTTATACTGCGCCACAATTCCGTCCGAGAAGAGCCGAGCTCTGTGAACCGGCCTACGCCCGTCAAACCCGACAACTTCTTCCTGCTGATCTACCACGCCCTGCGCCAGCGCCGTGTGCCGATCGCCTTGCGCATCGCCAGCCACAGCCTCCTGCTGGTCGCCCTGGCCCTGGTGATCTACGCCTGGGTGATGGGCATGCAGTTCAAGCAGGCGATGCAACAGCAGGCCGACGCCCTGGGCCAGAGCCTGACCGCGCAGACCGCCGCGTCCGCCACCGAGCTGCTGGTGTCCAACGACATCCTCAGCCTCAACGTGCTGCTCAACAACCTCGTGAAGAACCCCCTGGTGGCCCATGCCGCCATCTACAGCGTGGACAACCGCATCCTCGCCGAAGCCGGGTCGCGCCCCAAGCAGGGCCTCCTGGGCGAAGTCGAAGGCCTGTACTCCACGCCGATCACCTTCCAGGAGGTGATCGCCGGGCACCTGCGCCTGAGCCTGGACATGCAGCAGTTCCAGCAGCCCATGACCATCAGCCTGCAGAGCATGGGCCTGCTCAGCCTGATCCTCCTCGCCCTGGCGCTGTCCCTCAGCCTGCGCCTCGGCCGCCACATCTCCACCCCGCTGCTGCAATTGCGGGTCTGGCTGCGCGATCCGGACGACCCCGCCCCCGGCGCCGGCCGCCAGGACGAGATCGGCGACCTCGCCCGCCAGTTACAGTCACGCCTGGTGCCGGAGAAACCCGAACCTGAGCCCGAACCCGAGATCGAGGAGGCTTACCTGGACGAGGAAGAGGATTTCCTCGAGGACGACCAGGACCACGGGGAAGAGGGTTTCGAGATCCGCAACCTGCGCGATGGCAGCTTCGACGGCGACAGCGCCGAGGAAACCCCGAGCCGCCTGTTCACCCCGGACGAGGACGACCCCTTCGCCGACCTGCGCCCGCGCGAGGAAGAACCGCCCGCCGCAGCCCCGGCCCTCGTGCCCGAGGAGAACGAGGACGACCTGCACCGCAGCGCCGTGCTCGCCGTGCAGCTCGGCGCCCAGGACCAGCTGCGCCGCCTGCCCCGCAGCCGACTGCTGGACCTGCTGCAACGCTATCGCGACTGCCTCGACCAGGCCGCCGAGCTCTACCAGGGCGAGCTGCACACGCTCAACGACGGCAGCAGCCTCATGCTGTTCCACAGCGCCGACAGCGGCGAGGACCACCTGACCCATGCGCTCTGCTGCGGCGAGCTGCTGCGCGCACTCGGCCATGCCCTGCAGATCGAAGTGGCCGACAGCGGCATCACCCTGCAGCTGCAACTGGGCCTGACCCTCGGCGACAGCCTCGCCGGCCTGGGCCAGGGCGACCTGCTGCTGGACGACACCACCCAGAGCGCCCTGGCGCTGAGCCAGCACAGCCGGAACCTGTTGCTGGTGGAGCGCGCCATCGCCGACGACGCGCTGGTGCGTCAGCGCGCCCGCGTACGCCCCATCGCCAGCCCGGAAGGCGCCTGCTGCGTCGAGCGCCTGCTGGAGCCCTACCCCTCGCTGCTGGAACGCCAGCTGGCCCACATGCACGACGCCGGGCGCCACTGAGCCCGTCAGCCAAGGACAGGCGCCATGACCACCCTCATCACCCATCCCCTGCCCGTCCTCGCGGTGGGCATCGCCCTGGGCAGCCGCGTCATCCCACCATGGCTGCTGCTGGCGGGGCTGTTCTTCGCCTGCCTGCCCGACGCCGATGTCGCCGCCTTCAAGCTCGGCATCGCCTACGCCGACGCCTTCGGCCACCGGGGCTTCAGCCATTCACTGCTGTTCGCCGCCTGCTGCGGCCTGTTCGGCGCCCTGGTCCATCCGCTGCTGCGCTGCGGCCCCCTGAAGGCGGGCCTGTTCATCGGCCTCGCGACCCTCAGCCACAGCCTGCTCGACGCCATGACCGATGGCGGCCTGGGCGTGGCCTGGTTCTGGCCCTGGGACATGCAGCGTCATTTCCTGCCCTGGCGCCCCATCGAGGTGTCACCCTTCATTGGCGGCTTCTTCACCCAGCGCGGCATCGACGTGCTGCTCTCCGAAGCCCGTTGGGTCGGCCTGCCCTGCCTGCTGCTGGCACTAGGCGGCCTCAGCGTACGTCGCCTGCTCGCCAGGCGCGCGGCCACCTGAAGCGTCGCCACCCGCGCATCCGAAGGCGAATCGCGATACCAATGAAAAAGCCCGCATCAAGCGGGCTTTTTCGTCGATCGGCAGCGATCAGAAGCGGAACACTTCCACATCGGTACGCACCGGGGCGGCCAACGGGATCTTCGGAGGCGTCGGTCCGCGCGAGCGCGCCGGGGCGGCATTGGCCTTGCGCGGTTCCTCGGCGGCTGCCGTGGGCTGGCCGGCGAGCGGCTTGACCGCACCCGCCAGTTGCTCGGCCAGTTGCTGGAGCAGCTGGCTCTGGGCGCGGACCTGGTCGGCCGCAGTGCCGCTGTGGGGTTGTTCCAGGCGTACCAGGCGGCTGTCACGCAGCTGACCGGCCTTGTCCAGCAGGCGCCACTGGGCCTCCAGCACGGCAGGCCGCTGGGGGCCGGAGTCGAGGCGGCTGATGGTCAGCAGGACCTGGATCTCGGGGGTGAAGCCGGGGGTGGACGGCGCCAGCACCAGGCGCTGGCTGTCCAGGCGCCAGGACAATTGGCGCAGCAGCAGTTGATCGATATCGCCCGCCAGGCTGCCGGCCCAGCGGCCATCGGTGGAAGCCGTCAGGCTGCCGTCGGGCTGGCGCTGCAGCAGGGTTTCGCGCTGCAGGTAGTCGGCAACCGAAACCGGCCCCAGCAGGACGGCCATGCCGGCGGACTGGTCCGGCAGTTCGGCGGTGCCGCTATCGAGCTGGTACATGGGTACCGGTGCATTGTGAACGCAGCCACCCAGGCCCAGAAGGCTGGTGAACAGCGCCAACAAAGGAAGACGTTTCATCTCTCTCACCCAGGGCCGCCACACGGCAACCCGCAGTCGGATTCATTGATGTTCGGAGCGTTCGCCACAACCGCGCGCGGCCCGAGGGGACATATCATCCGCCAATGTGATGGATGACTCCAGCCTCGGGCGTCGAATGGCAACCGACGGGCGGCGAACGCCGATTCAGCCCTGGACTTCGACCAGCAGCGCGTCGACGCGCTGGAAACCGCGCGGCAGCTTGTTGCCACGTCGGCCCCGTTCGCCCTTGTAGTGCTCCAGGTCGTCGGCCTTGAGCGACAGGGTGCGCTTGCCGGCCTGGAGCACCAGGGTGGCACCGGCCGGCAACACGGCCAGGTCCGCCAGGTACTCCTCGCGGCTGGCGACGCGGTCGCCGGGGATGCCGATGATCTTGTTGCCCTTGCCCTTGGCCAGTTGCGGCAGGTCGGCCACCTTGAACAGCAGCAGTCGCCCTTCGGTGGTAACCGCCGCCAGCCAGTCCTCCTCCAGGCTCGACAGCGGCCTTGGCGGCACGACACGGGCGCCATTGGGCAGGCTGACCAGGGCCTTGCCGGCCTTGTTCTTGGCCTGCAGGTCCTCGCCCTTGACCACGAAACCGTAGCCGGCGTCCGAGGCGATCACATAGAGCGCATCGTCCTCGGGCAGCAGCACGCATTCGAAGGTCGCTCCCGGCGGCGGGGCCAGGCGGCCGGTCAGCGGCTCGCCCTGGCCACGGGCCGATGGCAGCGTGTGCGTCGCCAGCGAATAGCTGCGACCGGTGGAGTCGATGAACACGGCGTACTGGTTGGAACGGCCGGGCGCGGCGGCCTTGAACTCGTCGCCGGCCTTGTAGGAAAGGCTGGTGGCATCGATATCGTGGCCCTTGGCGGAACGCACCCAGCCCTTCTCCGACAGCACCACCGTGACCTTCTCGTTCGGCAGCAGGTCGTGTTCGGTCAGCGCCTTGGCCTCGGCACGCTCGACGATCGGCGAGCGGCGGTCGTCGCCGTATTTCTCGGCGTCCTCGAGGATTTCCTTGCGCACCAGCTTCTTCAGCTTGGCTTCGCTGCCCAGCAGCGCCAGCAGCTTCTCGCGCTCCTTGGCCAGCTCTTCCTGCTCGCCACGGATCTGCATCTCTTCCAGGCGGGCCAACTGGCGCAGGCGGGTCTCGAGGATGTACTCGGCCTGGACCTCGGTGAGGCCGAAGCGCTCCATCAGCACCGGTTTGGGCTGGTCCTCGGTGCGGATGATGCGGATCACCTCGTCGAGGTTGAGGAAGGCGATCAGCCGGCCTTCCAGCAGGTGCAGGCGGTGCTCGACCTTGTCCAGGCGGAACTGCAGGCGGCGGCGCACGGTGCCGACGCGGAAGGTCAGCCACTCGGTGAGCAGGGTGCGCAGGTCCTTGACCTGGGGCTTGCCGTCCAGGCCGATGATGTTGATGTTCACCCGGTAGGTGGACTCGAGGTCGGTGCTGGCGAACAGGTGCTGCATCAGCGCCGCGTGGTCGACGCGGCTGCTGGTCGGGATGATCACGATGCGGCAGGGGTTCTCGTGGTCCGACTCGTCGCGCAGGTCGGCGATCTGCGGCGCCTTGGAAGGCTTGGCCTGCATCATCGCGGCGATCTGCTCCAGCACCTTGGCGCCGGAGACCTGGTGCGGCAGCGCGGTGACGACGATGTCGCCATCCTCGACGTGGTACACGGCGCGCATGCGCACCGAGCCACGGCCGGTCTCGTAGATCTTCAGCAGGTCGGCGCGCGGCGTGATGATCTCCGCCTCGGTCGGATAGTCCGGCCCCGGGATGTGCTCGCAGAGCTGCTCGACGGTCGCCTTGGGCTCGTCGAGCAGGCGCACGCAGGCGTTGGCGACCTCACGCAGGTTGTGCGGCGGCACGTCGGTGGCCATGCCCACGGCGATGCCGGTGGTGCCGTTGAGCAGGATGTTCGGCAGGCGCGCCGGCAGCACCAGCGGCTCTTCCAGGGTGCCGTCGAAGTTCGGGCCCCAGTCTGCGGTGCCCTGGCCCAGCTCGCTGAGCAGCACCTCGGAGTAGCGCGACAGGCGCGCCTCGGTGTAGCGCATGGCGGCGAAGGACTTGGGATCGTCCGGCGCGCCCCAGTTGCCCTGGCCGTCCACCAGCGTATAGCGGTAGCTGAAGGGCTGGGCCATCAGCACCATGGCTTCGTAGCACGCCGAGTCGCCATGGGGGTGGAACTTGCCGAGCACGTCGCCCACGGTGCGCGCGGACTTCTTGTGCTTGGAGTCGGCGTCCAGGCCGAGCTCGCTCATGGCGTAGACGATGCGCCGCTGCACGGGCTTGAGGCCGTCGCCGATATGCGGCAGGGCGCGGTCCATGATCACGTACATGGAATAGTTGAGATAGGCCTGTTCGGTGAACTCGGCGAGGGAGCGGCGCTCCACGCCTTCCAGGCTGAGATCGAGGGATTCGCTCATGCGTGCCTCACGGTGACATGTGTTGGCGCAGCACCAGGGTGCCGTCGCGCTGGGTGAATTCGAGTTGTTTGAGGGCGCTCATGCCGAGCAGCACCTCGTCGCCATCCATGCCGGGCGCGATGATCGCGGGCACGTCGGCGAGGACGATCTCCCCCAGCTGCAGCTCGCGCAGCCGGGTGCGATGGCCATTGCTGCGGCCATTGGCGGTACTCAAGGTAATGGGCTCGCCCGGGGCCAGGCCCAGCTCGTCGGCCAGGGTCTCGGGAACGGCCACGGCGGTGGCGCCGGTATCCAGCAGGAAGGTGACCTGGCGGCCATCGATGCGCCCGTTCATCAGGTAGTGCCCCTGCCGGCTGCTGGCCAGGCGCACCTCCACGTAGCCGTCGCCGCGCCGGGATTCCGGCACCTGGTTGGGGTTGCGCTGGCCGTCCTCCCAGCGACCGAAGAAGTGCGTGGCCAGGAGCATGGCGATGCCCCAGGCGAGGATCAGCATGACCCTGCCCGCGCGCTTGCCCGGCGCCTGCTCGCTCATGGCTGCTCCCAGCCGCCGCTCGGTTTGGCGAAGCGCCAGACGATCGGTCGCAGCTCGCCATCGGCCCGGGCCTTGTTGCCGTTGTCGAGCACGATCCAGGCACCCTCGGCATCGACCCAGAGGCCTTCGGCCATGCCCCAGTCGACGTCGTAGCGACGCGGCTCGGCCAGTGCCTCGGCGGCGAAGGACCAGCAACGCTCGACGCTGCCCTTGCTCGGGTCGCGACGGCAGATGCGGTGGGCATGACGCTCCAGGGTGTACAGCTTGCCGTTGTGGAAGGCCAGGTCGGAGAAATCCCTGGGCATCGGCACGCCACGACCCAGGCCGGGCGGCGGGGCATCCTCGCCGGCTTCGCTGAAGAGCACGCAGCCGCCGGAGCAGCCCCAGGTGGACTGCTTGCGGTGCAGCACCATCAGGCCGCGCCGTTCGCGCTCGGCGCCGAGCCACAGGCGTTCGCCGGAGGGCTCGACGGCGATGCCTTCCAGCAGGGCGTTGAAGTGCAGCAGCATGCCGCTGGCGCGGGCCTGGCGGACCAGGCTCTCCGGCAGGCGCAACCAGTCGGCGCTGCCGGCGTGCGGTACCTGCAGCACCGCCGCATGGGTTTCGCTCACCAGGTAGCGGTTGCCGGCGGCGTCGCAGGTGATGCCTTCGAAGTCCAGTTCGTTGCCGCGCACCATGCTCATCGCCCAGTTGCGCACACGAACGCCCCACGGCAGGCCGCTGGGTGGCGGTGGCGGGGCGACGAAGCGCTCGGCCTCGGCCTTGAGCACGCCTTCCGACGGCACCAGGCGGAACAGGCGGTCATCGACCCGGTCGGAGACCACCAGCAGCTCCTTGCCACAGAGGGCGATGCCGGAGAGGTTGCCCTCGGCGACGCCGTCCACCGGGTACTCGGCGCTGAGCTTGAGTTCCTGGACCGGCGGGGCGGCCCACAGAGGCGAGGCGGTCAGCAGCAGGGCGAGAAGGACGCTCGCCCTCACACCAGGACCTCGGCCAGGTTGCCCTTGGACTCCAGCCAGGACTTGCGGTCGCCGGCGCGTTTCTTCGCCAGCAGCATGTCCATCATCTCGTGGGTGCCTTCGCCATCTTCCAGGGTCAGCTGCACCAGGCGCCGGGTGTTCGGGTCCATGGTGGTTTCGCGCAGTTGCAGCGGGTTCATCTCGCCCAGGCCCTTGAAGCGGGTGACCTGCGGCTTGCCGCGCTTCTTCTCGGCCGCCAGGCGATCGAGGATGCCATCGCGCTCGGCGTCGTCGAGGGCGTAGTAGATCTCCTTGCCCAGGTCGATGCGGTACAGCGGCGGCATCGCAACGTAGACATGCCCGGCTTCCACCAGCGGGCGGAAGTGACGGACGAACAACGCGCACAGCAGGGTGGCGATGTGCAGGCCGTCGGAGTCGGCGTCGGCGAGGATGCAGATCTTGCCATAGCGCAGTTGCGCCACGTCGGGGGTGCCCGGGTCGACGCCGATGGCGACGGCGATGTCGTGCACTTCCTGGCTGGCGAGCACTTCGCCGCCATCCACTTCCCAGGTGTTCAGGATCTTCCCGCGCAGCGGCATGATCGCCTGGAACTCCTTGTCACGCGCCTGCTTGGCCGAACCGCCGGCGGAGTCACCCTCCACCAGGAACAGCTCGGAACGCATCGGGTCCTGACCCGCGCAGTCGGCCAGCTTGCCGGGCAGCGCCGGGCCCTGGGTGATCTTCTTGCGCTCGACCTTCTTGCCCGCCTTGAGGCGGCGGCCGGCGTTGCTGATGGCCAGCTCGGCCAGTTGCAGGCCCATGTCGGGGTGCGCGTTGAGCCAGAGGCTGAAGGCGTCCTTGGCGACGCCGGCGACGAAGGCGGCCGCCTCGCGGGAGGACAGGCGCTCCTTGGTCTGCCCGGAGAACTGCGGGTCCTGCATCTTCATCGAGAGGACGAAGGCGATGCGTTCCCAGACGTCTTCCGGAGCCAGCTTGACGCCACGGGGCAGCAGGTTGCGGAACTCGCAGAACTCGCGCATCGCATCCAGCAGGCCCTGGCGCAGGCCGTTGACGTGGGTGCCGCCCTGGGCGGTGGGGATCAGGTTGACATAGCTTTCCTGCAGGGACTCGCCGCCCTCGGGCAGCCACAGCAGGGCCCAGTCGACGGCCTCCTTGTTGCCGGCCAGGCTGCCGACGAAGGGCTCGTCCGGCAGGCGCTGGAACTCGCTGACCGCGTCCACCAGGTAGGAACGCAGGCCATCCTCGTAGTGCCACTCGATGCGCTCGCCGCTGGCCTTGTCCTCGAAGCTGACCAGCAGCCCCGGGCAGAGCACGGCCTTGGCCTTGAGCACATGCTTGAGCCGACTGACGGAGAACTTGTGCGAGTCGAAGTACTTGGCGTCGGGCCAGAAATGCACGCTGGTGCCGGTGTTGCGCTTGCCGACGGTGCCGATCACTTCCAGGTCGCTGGACTTGAAGCCATCGGCGAAGGTCATGCGGTATTCGTTGCCATCGCGCTTGACGCGCACCTCGACCAGAGTCGAGAGGGCGTTCACCACCGAGATGCCCACGCCGTGCAGGCCGCCGGAGAACTGGTAGTTCTTGTTGGAGAACTTGCCGCCCGCGTGCAGCTTGGTGAGGATCAGCTCGACGCCGGGCACCCCCTCTTCGGGGTGGATGTCCACCGGCATGCCGCGGCCGTCGTCGATCACCTCCAGCGAATTGTCCTCGTGGAGGATCACCTGCACGCTCTTGGCATGGCCGGCCAGGGCTTCGTCAACGCTGTTGTCGATGACTTCCTGGGCCAGGTGGTTGGGCCGGCTGGTGTCGGTGTACATGCCCGGGCGCTTGCGCACCGGGTCGAGGCCGGAAAGGACTTCGATGGCGTCTGCGTTGTAAGCGTTCTGCTGGGCCATGGGGTCTCTTCGTCAAAGGGTGGAAAAGTCGATATCCCGCCACAGGCTGGCGGGAAAACCGGCGTACGCCAGCAGGGCCGGCAGGTGGGCAGGGAAATGCTGGAAACCATGGTCGCCACCGGCCTCGATGCGCAGGGCGCAGGCACGGTAGTAGCGCTCCGCGTGGCGGTAATCCAGGGTTTCATCGGCCGTCTGCAGCCAGACCTGGTAGCGGGCCGGGTCCTGCGGGGGCGGAACCTCCAGCTCGGCCAGGGCATCCACGTGCGCCTGCGTCAGCTCCCAGGTCTCGCCGCTGTAGTAGTTCTTCTGCGGTCCCAGTTGGCCGTCGAACAACCGGTGCGGGGCCACCGCAGGGTTGATCAGTACGGCCCTGAGCCCGTGCCGCTCGGCCAGGAGGGTCGCATAGTAGCCGCCCAGTGAGCTGCCGACCAGCACCGGCCGCCCCAGCTCGGCGAGGGCCGCTTCGAGCTGGGCGATAGCCTCACGCGGGTGGTGGTGCAGCGCCGGGACGAGCAGTCGCCCGGCCAGGCCCAGGCGCTGCATGAGCGCGGCGAGCTGGCGCGCCTTCTGCGATTCGGGCGAGCTGTTGAAGCCGTGGATATAGAGAAGGGAGGGCTGTTCGGTCGACACGCGGCATCCTGGCAAGTCTGGCGGGCAAGCTGTACTTCTTGCCGTGCCGCAACGCGAAGGTCAATAACCTTTGACGCTGTAATCCACTTCGAAGTCGATACCGGTGACCCGCGATACGCCGGTTTCCAGCGCGCCATCGGCTTGCAGGCGCAGCCAGCGGTAACCCGGCGCCTCGGTGTCGACCTGGAACTCCTCGCTGCCCGGCGCGAACTGCACGCAGGTGGAGGGCGAGGCCAGCAGGCGCACGCCATTGCGCATCTGGTCGAACTCCTGGTGCACATGGCCCCAGAGCACGGCGCGCACCTGGGGGAAACGGTCCAGCACGGTGAACAGGGCGTCCGGGTTGCGCACGCCGATGGGGTCCATCCAGCGGCAGCCGATCGGGACCGGATGATGGTGGAAGCTGATCAGCACGTGCTTGTCCGACGCCTCGCTCACCGCCTGCTCCAGCAGCGCCAGCTGTTCCGGCGGAAGGTGGCCGGGAACGGCGCCACCGATGGTGGAGTCCAGCAACACCACGCGCCAGGCGGGGAAATCGATGATCGGGTCGAGCAGCCCGGTGCCGGCACAGACCTGCTCCATCACCTGGACTTCGTCGTGGTTGCCCGGGAACCAGCGGCTCTCGGCGGGGATCACCGCGCAGAGGTCGCGGAAGCGCTCGTAGGACTCGACGCTGCCATCCTGGGACAGATCCCCGGTGGCCAGCACCAGGTCGATATGCGGCTGCTCTTCCAGCACCCGCTCGATCACCCGCTGCAGGCTGTCGGCCGTGTTCATGCCCAGGAGTCGTCCGTCCTCTTCGGCAAATAGATGACTATCGGACAGCTGCACCAGCAGCACCGATGAATCAAAGGCGAGAGTGGACGCGCTCGACAAGGCGGTCTCCTTGGGCGGAATGAGATGAATTATGGTGGTTCAGGCGTGAAACGGTAAACCCGAGAAGCGGGACTGGATCACATTCGCGAGCGCCAGGAAATCGGCAGGAAGCGGATTTTCTAGAGCACGGGCTCCAGTTCGTGGCCACAGGCCAGGCAATGGCTCAGCCATTCGCCGAGGAAGACATTGAGCTGGCTCTTCTCGTCGGGCTGGTGCATGTCGGCGTTCGGATAGGGGTAGAAGCTGCGCAGCCGCCGTGCATTCTCGGCCCCGACCACCTCGGCCATGCGCGCATCGTGGTAGACGCGCACCTCCAGCTGCGGCGAGGGCAGCCAGGGCAGGCTGAGCTCCTGGCGCACCTTCAACGTGGTGGTGTACGGGCAGGCTTCGACCACGTCCAGCGCCAGCACGCCCACCAGGCGCTCGCCCTGGCTCAAGGCCACGCGGCGCGAGGACTGGACCTCGCGCATCTGCGGCAGCAATCGCATCAGCCGGGCGTAGTTCGCCTCGCAGGCCGCCTGCAGCCCGACGAGGTCCACCCGGTAGCGATCGCGCAACAGATTCACGTCCACATCCCCCGTACTTCATCCCGGTTCAGTGCCAGCCATTGCAGGGCGATGATGGCGGCGGCGTTGATGATGCGGCCGTCACGCAACGCAGCCAGCGCATCGGCGAAGGACAGCACGTGGACGCGGATGTCCTCGCCCTCCTCGGCCAGCCCGTGCACGCCACCGGCGCCGCTGCTGTCGCAACGACCGACGTACAGGTGCACGTATTCGTCCGATCCCCCTGGAGAAGGATAATAGGCGGTGATCGGCCACAGCGACGTCAGCGTCAGGTCGGCCTCCTCGACGGCCTCGCGGCGCGCCACCTCGTCCGGCTCCTCGTCCTTGTCGATCAGCCCGGCCACCAGCTCCAGCATCCAGGGATTGGCGCTCTTGTGCATGGCGCCGACGCGGAACTGCTCGATCAGCACCACCTGGTCGCGTTGCGGGTCGTAGGGCAGCACGCACACGGCATCATGGCGCACGAACAGCTCGCGGCTGAGCGTCGGCCCCATCTCCCCGGAAAACTGGCGATGACGCAGGTGCAGGCGATCCAGGCGGTAGAAGCCACGGAAGCACTCCTCGCGCTCGATGATCTCGACCGCGTCCGGCCCGGGTTTGAAGGTATCTATCATCTACGCCTCACTCGATCTGATGGTCCCGCGTTTCGCGCATCCTACTCTGGCGATTCGCCTCGCGCAGCCTCTTTGCAGATGGATTTGCGGCTGGGATCATGCGCTCCTGCGAGCGAACTCGAACCGCCACCGGCAGTCGAAGCACGCAATCCATAACGACTCCCCACCCGATGACGAATTCAATCCCGATGCACAAGAAACTGCTCCTCCTCGGCTGCGCCCTCCTGCTCGGCGCCTGCCAGGCGCTGACGCCCGGCGACAAGGGCCTGGCCGTCAAGCGCGATGCCTGGGAACACCTCAAGCCCGGCTGCCAGGGCGATAGCTGCCCGTTGGTGAACATCGACGTCATCAGTTTTCCCGACCATCCGCAGCTCAGCGAACTGGTGACCCAGCGCCTGCTGCGCATGACCGCCGACGCACCGGACGCGCCGTTGCCGGCCTCGCTGCAGTCCTACGAGAAGGACTTCCTGCAGCGCGCCGAGCCCGGCTGGGCCAGCTACCTGCAGGCCAAGGTACGCGAGCAACGTGACCAATTGACCATCATCGAACTGTCCAGCTACCTGGCCACCGGCGGCGCCCACGGCATGCCCGGGCGCGGGCTGATCAACTACGACCGCACGCAGGACAAGGTGCTGACACTGCGCGACATGCTCATCCCCGGCCAGGAAGCCGAGTTCTGGAAGCTCGCCGAGCAGGCCCACCAGCGCTGGCTGGCCGCCAACAAGCTGGACCAGGACCCGGAGTACGCAAGCACCTGGCCCTTCCAGCGCACCGAGCACATCGCCCTCGGCCGTGGCGCGCTGCTGCTCAAGTACGACGTCTACAGCATCGCGCCCTACGCCGGCGGCCACCCC
Organism: Pseudomonas sp. Pc102; assembly: GCF_018408275.1. Taxonomy (NCBI): domain Bacteria; kingdom Pseudomonadati; phylum Pseudomonadota; class Gammaproteobacteria; order Pseudomonadales; family Pseudomonadaceae; genus Pseudomonas; species Pseudomonas sp. Pc102. The sequence goes on from NZ_AP021905.1 coordinate 5,995,730, forward strand.
GAGCTGACCATCCCCTATCCGCAGCTCAACGGGATACTGAAGCCCCAATACTTCCCCGGCCGCGGCTGAGGGACCCCAGCAGCACCTGCAACCCGCCGGCCAGCAGCAGCGCCGGCAGGGTGGCGCCCACCTCGGGCATGAAGTTCGCCAGCAGGTGGTACACCGCGACGCCACAGAACCAGGCGGCCAGCGTGTCCCAGCGCAGTGCGCGGCGCGGCGCCAGCTCCTCGCGGCGGCGGCGCAGGACGAAGTGGTCCACCAGCACCACGCCGAACAGCGGTGCGAACACCGAGCCGATCAGCAGCAGGAAGTTCTGGTACTCGGCCAGCGGCGCGAACCAGGCGATCAGCGTGCACAGGGCGCCGATGGCCAGGGCCAGGCGCTCCACCTTCACCGACACCAGGATGCCGCTGGAAACCGCCGCCGAGTGGATGTCGGCGAAGGCGTTCTCCGACTCGTCCAGCAGGATCAGCAGCAGCGGGATACCGAGCCCGGCACCGGCCAGTGCCAGCAGCAATGCGTTGACCTCACCGCTCGGCGCGAAGGCCAGGGTGTAGGCGACGCCCAGGCTCATCAGCCAGAAATTGCCGAGGAAGAAACCCACCGCGGTGCCGCCGAACACGCTGCGCGCACGCTTGCCGAAGCGCGAGTAGTCGGCGATCAGCGGCAGCCAGGACAGCGGCATGGCGATGGCGATGTCGAAGCCCAGGGCGAAGGGCAGCGAGCCGTCGCCGCCACGGGCCCAGATCGCGCCCAGGTCGGCCTTGTCGAACAGGTTCCAGGTCAGCCAGATGCAGGCGCCCAGCAGCAGCCAGATGCCCCACTTGCGCAGCACGCGACGCACGAAGGTGAGCGGGCCGGTCACCGCCAGCAGGGTCGCCAGCGCGCCGAAGAACAGGGTCCACAGCGCCGGCGAGGCCAGCGTGCTGCCTTCGCCCCAGGCACGGGTGGCCAGCAGGCTCGCGGCGTCACGCATGACGATGATCTCGAACGCGCCCCAGCCCACCAGTTGCAGGAGGTTGAGCAGCGCCGGCAGCACGGCGCCGCGCCGGCCCAGGGCCAGGCCGAGGGTGCCCATGGCCGAGAGGCCGGTGTCGCTGCCGATCACCGCCGCGGCGCCGAGCAGCAGCACGCCGACGGCGGTGCCGCAGGCGATGGCCGCCAGCGACCCGGCCAGGCCGAGCCCCGGTGCCAGCAGCGCACCGAGCTGCAGCACCATCAGGCCGACGCCGAGGGAGAACCAGAGGGAGAACAGGTCGCGCGCGCCGAAAACGCGCTGGCCGGCGGGAACCGGCAGGGACGGCGAGTAGCTGGGGGTGGTCACGCTAAAGGCCCTGGAGAGTGGACGAAGAAGGCCCGGCGCAGTGCGCCGGGCCCGTGGGTGCAGCCGCGAGGCCGGTCAGACCTGCTTGTAGATCACCGAGCCTTCGTCCTTGAAGCGCGCCGCCTGCTCCTGGAAGCCGGCCTCGATGGCCTGGCTCTCCTCGGAGAGGCCGTTTTCCTTGGCGTAGTCGCGCACCTCCTGGGTGATCTTCATGGAGCAGAACTTCGGCCCGCACATGGAGCAGAAGTGCGCCACCTTGGCCGAGTCCTTCGGCAGGGTCTCGTCGTGGAAGGCGCGAGCGGTGTCGGGGTCGAGGCCGAGGTTGAACTGGTCCTCCCAGCGGAATTCGAAACGCGCCTTGGACAGGGCGTTGTCGCGGATCTGCGCCCCCGGGTGGCCCTTGGCAAGGTCGGCGGCGTGGGCGGCGATCTTGTAGGTGATGATCCCGGTCTTCACGTCATCCTTGTTCGGCAGGCCCAGGTGTTCCTTGGGCGTGACGTAGCAGAGCATGGCGCAGCCGAACCAGCCGATCATGGCGGCGCCGATGCCGCTGGTGATGTGGTCGTAGCCGGGGGCGATGTCGGTGGTCAGCGGGCCCAGGGTGTAGAACGGCGCCTCGTCGCAGCACTCCAGCTGCTTGTCCATGTTCTCCTTGATCAGTTGCATGGGCACGTGGCCCGGGCCTTCGATCATGCACTGCACGTCGTGCTTCCAGGCGATCTTGGTCAGCTCGCCGAGGGTCTCCAGCTCACCGAACTGCGCAGCGTCGTTGGCGTCGGCGATGGAGCCCGGACGCAGGCCATCGCCCAGCGAGAAGCTGACGTCGTAGGCCTTCATGATTTCGCAGATTTCCTCGAAGTGGGTGTAGAGGAAGTTCTCCTGGTGATGCGCCAGGCACCACTTGGCCATGATCGAACCGCCGCGGGAGACGATGCCGGTGACGCGCTTGGCGGTCAGCGGCACGTAGCGCAGCAGTACGCCGGCGTGGATGGTGAAGTAGTCGACGCCCTGCTCGGCCTGCTCGATCAGCGTGTCGCGGAAAAGCTCCCAGGTCAGGTTCTCGGCGATGCCGCCGACCTTCTCCAGCGCCTGGTAGATCGGCACGGTGCCGATGGGCACCGGCGAGTTGCGGATTATCCACTCGCGGGTCTCGTGGATGTGCTTGCCGGTGGACAGGTCCATCACCGTGTCCGAGCCCCAGCGGATGCCCCAGGTCAGCTTGGCCACCTCTTCCTCGATGGAGGAGCCCAGGGCCGAGTTGCCGATGTTGCCGTTGATCTTCACCAGGAAGTTGCGGCCGATGATCATCGGCTCCAGCTCGGTGTGGTTGATGTTGGCGGGGATGATGGCGCGGCCGCGGGCGATCTCGTCACGCACGAACTCGGGGGTGATCACCGCGGGGATGCTGGCGCCGAAGCTGTGCCCGGCGTGCTGCTCCTTGAGCAGGCCGGCGGCGCGCGCCTCGGCCAGCTTCATGTTCTCGCGGATGGCGACGAACTCCATCTCCGGGGTGATGATCCCCTGGCGGGCGTAGTGCATCTGGCTGACGTTGCGCCCGGGCTTGGCCCGGCGCGGGTTGCGCACGTGGGCGAAGCGCATGGCGGTCAGCTCGGGGTTGGCCAGGCGCTCCTGGCCGAAACTGGAGGACAGGCCGGCGAGCAGCTCGGTGTCGCCGCGGTCCTCGATCCACTGCGAGCGGATGTCGGCCAGGCCCTTGCGCACGTCGATGGTGACGCTCGGGTCGGTGTAGGGGCCGGAGGTGTCGTAGACCATCACCGGCGCGTTGATCTCGCCGCCGAAGGCGGTGGGGGTCACGTCCAGGCTGATCTCGCGCATCGGCACGCGGATGTCCGGGCGCGAGCCCTGCACGTAGACCTTCTGGGAACGGGGGAAAGGCTGGATGGATTGCTGATCGACCTGGGCGCTTTCGCTCAGGTTCGCTTGTTGTTTTGCAGTCATCGGCTAGCTCCTGGGTGATGTCGGAGCGAACCTGAGGGGCAGAGTGCACCGGGACCGGTGCCGAGAGGAGCCTCCCAGGAATGCCGCAAGGCGCGGGAGGCGCATCTTGTTCCCTACGCAGGCCTTAACCTGATCAGGTTCAACGGGATCCGGAACTTTCCGATCTCAGCCTCCGATTCGAGGCACCCCGACAAGAACGCGGCCAGTCTAAACAAGCCCCTTCCACAAAACCAACCCCAAGGTCAGAAATAAATGACCAGCCCGTCCGAAACCGACGCCCGGACCGCGTCATGCATTCATTGTTCCCGGCAAGCAACATAACGTGTTGCAAACTACACTGACCCCGCCATGGGCCCGTCTTGACCGCGTATCACGGCAGCCGTAGCCTTGCCCGACTTCACTGAATCTAGGATTGATCATGCTGCGCAGACTCTCACTGGCTGTTGCCGTGGCCTCCGCTTTCGCGGGTAGTGCCTGGGCAGCAGAGGCCCCGCTGTCAGCCAAGACGGATCTCGTGACCGTCTACAAGGACGCCGTAGACAACAACGCCGATCTCGCCGCCGCGCGCGCCAACTTCGAGGCCGTGCGCGAGGCCGTGCCCCAGGCCCGTTCCGGCCTGCTGCCGCAGATCAACGGCGGCGCCACCGCCAACGACACCCGCACCAAGCTCGACGAGCCGTCGGCCACCAGCTCCCGCAGCGGCATCGCCTACCAGGCCAGCCTGAGCCAGCCGATCTTCCGCGCCGACCGCTGGTTCCAGCTGCAGGCTGCCGAGGCCAGCACCGAGCAGGCCTCCCTGGAATTCTCCGCGACCCAGCAGAACCTGATCCTGCAGACCGCCGAAGGCTATTTCGCGGTACTCCGTGCCCAGGACAACCTGGCCTCCACCAAGGCCGAGGAAGCGGCATTCAAGCGCCAGCTCGACCAGGCCAACGAGCGCTTCGATGTCGGTCTCTCCGACAAGACCGATGTGCTGGAAGCCCAGGCCGGCTTCGACACCGCCCGCGCCAACCGCATCATCGCCGAGCGCAACGTTGATGACGCCTTCCAGGCACTGATCACCCTGACCAACCGCGAATACACCTCCATCGAAGGCATCCAGCACACCCTGCCGGTGGTCGTGCCCGCGCCGAACGACGCCAAGGCCTGGGTCGACACCGCCGCCCAGCAGAACCTCAACCTGCAGGCCAGCAACTACGCCGTCGACGCCGCCGAAGAAACCCTGCGCCAGCGCAAGGCCGGCCACGCGCCGACGCTGGACGCCGTCGCCCAGTACCAGAAGGGCGACAACGATAGCCTCGGCTTCAGCAATACCGGCGCAAGCCCCGTACGCTACGGTAGCGACGTCGAGCAGCGCACCATCGGCCTGCAGCTCAACATCCCGATCTACAGCGGCGGCCTGACCAGCTCCCAGGTGCGCGAGTCCTACCAGCGCCTCAACCAGACCGAGCAGCAGCGTGAAAGCCTGCGTCGCCAGGTGGTGCAGAACACCCGCAACTACCACCGTGCGGTGAACACCGACGTGGAGCAGGTGAAGGCTCGCAAGCAGTCGATCATCTCCAACCAGAGCGCCCTGGAAGCCACCGAGATCGGCTACCAGGTCGGTACCCGCAACATCGTCGACGTGCTCGATGCCCAGCGCCAGCTGTACAGCTCGGTGCGCGACTACAACAACGCGCGCTACGACTACATCCTCGACAACCTGCGCCTGAAGCAGGCGGCCGGCACCCTGAGCCCGTCGGACCTGGAAGCCCTCGCCAGCTTCCTCAAGTCCGACTACGACCCGGACAAGGACTTCCTGCCCCCGGACCTGGCCAAGGCCGCGGAAGCCAGCCTGAAGAACAAGAGCAACTACTGAGTCGTGCTCGCGACATGAAAAAGCCCGGCTCTTGCCGGGCTTTTTCATGCCTTTACAGGCGCATGCAGGGCGGGTGAAACCCGCCGAATGACGACGGAACGAGGGCACTGCGGGTTGCACTCGACCTACGGCTCACACGTGCAGCATGCATTCAGTCCCGATAATCCGGCGCCACGCGCTGCAACAACCTCAATAGCGCCTGCCAGGCCAGGTCCATCGCATCCGGGTCGGTCAGTTCACCCTCCGCCACCGGCCGTGCGGGCTCGTTGAACTGGCGCTGGGTGTGCTCGCAGACCTCGTGGGGCGGCAGCAGCAGTTCGCCACCGGCCTGGGCCGCCACCTGGATGTCGCAGGCCTTCTCCAGGTAGTACATGCGCAGGAAGGCCTGGGCCGGCGTCTCGCCGACCGTGAGCAGGCCGTGGTTGCGCAGGATCATCACCGGCTTGTCGCCCAGGTCCGCCACCAGGCGCTTCTGTTCGTCGAGGTTGAGCGCCACGCCCTCGTAGTCGTGGTAGGCGACGCGGCCGTAGAACTCCATGGATATCTGGTTCACCGGCAACAGCCCGGCCGGTTGTGCGGCCACCGCGCAACCGGCGCGGGTGTGGGTGTGCAGCACGCACCAGGCATCCTCGCGGGCGGCATGGATGGCACTGTGTATGACGAATCCCGCCGGGTTGACCTTGTAGCGGGTGGGCTCCACCGGCCGCCCCAGCAGGTCGATCTTCACCAGGTCGCTGGCGCGGATCTCGTCGAACATCAGCCCATAGGGATTGATCAGGAAATGGTGCTCCGGCCCCGGCAACCGCGCCGAGATGTGGGTGAAGATCAGGTCGGTCATGCGGAAATGGGCGATGAGCCTGTAGCAGGCTGCCAGCTCCTGGCGCAGGGCGCGCTCCTCTGGGGTGCAGGACGAAGGCGGAAGCGGGGCGTGCAGGGGCGTCATGGCGATCTCCGTGGGAACTGGCGCAGGTTCGGCCGCCAGCGATGGCGGCCGCGGGAATGCAGGCAAGTATCGCGCCGACCTAGCGCACCGCCCAGGCATTGAAACGCTCTTCGAGTTCCTCGCCGTGATCGACCCAGAACTCCACATCCATCGGCAGGCTCGCCGCCAGGGCCTGCGGGGTCGCCGGTATCCAGCGGGCCTGCTCCGCGTCCAGCGCGGCGGCGGCATCCCGGTTGGTCGGCCCGTAGGGAATGCGCTGGATGTACGCCAGCTGGGGCTCCTTGCGATTGGCGAAGGCGATCAGTCGCTCGGCCCGCTGCGCATGCCGGGAGCCCTTGATGATCGCCCAGTAGTCCATGCCGTAGAGGCTGCCCGGCAGGACCAGATCGAGGTTGCGTCCTGCCCGGTGAGCCGCCGCCACGCGTCCCGAGTAGGACGAGGTCATCACCACATCACCCGCTGCCAGCCACTGGGCGGGCTGGGCGCCGGCCTCCCACCACTGGATCTGCGACTTGATCTGGTCGAGCTTGGCGAAGGCCCGGTCGACGCCACCCGGGCTGGCCAGCACCTTGTAGACCTCCCCCACCGGCACGCCGTCGGCCAGCAGGGCGAACTCCAGGTTGTAGACCGCACGCTTGCGCAGCCCGCGCTTGCCGGGGAATTTCTCAAGGTCCCAGAAATCGGCCCAGGAGGTCGGTGGGGATTGCAGCCGGTCGGCGTCATAGGCCAGGGCGACACCCCACACCAGCGCGGCGGAACCACACTCCTGGGCGGCATCGTCGACCAGCCGGTCGCGCCCGCCGATACGCTGCCAGTCCAGGCGCTCGAACAGACCGCTCTCACAGCCCCGCACCAGGTCAGGCCCTTCGATCTGCACCAGGTCCCAGTCGACGTGGCCGGTATCGGCCATCACGCGGATGCGCGCCATCTCGCCGTTGTATTCGCTCTGGATGATCGGCTTGCCGTCCTCGGCCGCGAAGGGTTTGAAGAAAGCCTCGTCCTGGGCCTTCTGGCCATCACCGCCATAGCCGACCACCACCATGTCGGGGGCACCCTGAGCCACGAGGGCGGGCGCCAGCAGGGCGATGAGGAGGAAAAGGCGAGGCAGGCCGGTCGAGTGACGCGGAGAATCGTAGCGCATGGTGTTTCTCCCATTGTTCTTGTTGTACGGGGATGGCCCGTCGAGGGGCAGGGATCACGCTAGATGCGCATCAGTAAAAAAACAAGTTGATTTTTTACCATGGATAAACAAGTAATGAATTCATAAGAACTCCAGCAACCCTGCGAGGATTGCCATGCACGCCTTCCCCCACCTGTTCGAGCCCCTGCAGATCCGTGGCAAGCGCCTGAAGAACCGCATCATGTCCAGCGGGCACGACACCAGCCTGCCCACCGACAACCGGGTCAACGATGCCCTGATCGCCTACCAGCGCGCCCGCGCCGAGGGTGGCGTGGGCCTGATCGTGCTGCAGGTGGCGGGCGTTCATGACAGTGCCCGCTACACCTCGCACGTGCTGATGGCCACCGAGGACGCCTGCATCGCGGGCTATCGCGAACTGGCCGAAGCCTGCCATGCCCACGGCACCCTCGTGCTGTCGCAGCTGTTCCACCCGGGGCGCGAGATCATGGAGACCGCCAGCGGCCTGCTGGCGGTGGCCTACGCCCCTTCCGTCTCCCCGAACGAGCGCTTCCGCGTCATGCCCCGTGCGCTCGACCAGGGGATGATCGACGAGATAGTCGCAGGCTACGGCGCCGCCACCCGCCGCCTGCGCCAGGCCGGCCTGGACGGGGTGGAAGTGGTGGCCAGCCATGGCTACCTGCCCGCGCAGTTCCTCAACCCCCGGGTCAACCGCCGCGAGGACGGCTACAACGGCGACCTCGAGGCACGCCTGCGCTTTCTTCGCGAGATCCTCGCGGCAGTGCGCCTGGCCGGGGGCGAGGACTTCATCGTCGGCCTGCGCATCTCCGCCGACGAGCGCGACCCCCAGGGCCTCGGCGAAGACGAGACACTGCAGGCAGTGCTCGCCCTGGAGCCCGAACTGGACTACGTGCACCTGGTGGCCGGCACCTCCGCCTCCTTCGGCGGCGCCGTGCACATCGTCCCGCCCATGGCGGTGGAGCCGGCCTACCTGGCACCGACCGCCGGCGGGTTCAAGGCGCGCCTGGGCATCCCGCTGTTCGTCACCGGGCGCATCAACCAGCCCCAGGAGGCGGAGCGGATCATCGCCAGCGGCCAGGCCGACGTCTGCGGCATGACCCGGGCACTGATCTGCGACCCACTGATGCCGGAGAAGAGCGCCAGCGGCCGGGTCGACGACGTGCGCGCCTGCATCGCCTGCAACCAGGCCTGCATCGGCCACTTCCACAAGGGCTACCCCATCTCCTGCATCCAGCACCCGGAAACGGGGCGCGAGCTGCGCTACGGCCAGCCAACCATCACCAGCCGGGCACAGCGGATCATGGTGGTCGGCGGCGGCCCGGCGGGCATGAAGGCCGCTGCAGTCGCCGCGCAACGGGGCCATCAGGTGACCCTCTACGAAGCGAGCGCGCAGCTCGGCGGCCAGGTGCTGCTGGCGCAACTGCTGCCCCGGCGCAGCGAGTTCGGCGGCGCGGCCACCAACCTGCAGCGGGAGATGGAGCTGGCGGGCGTGAAGGTGGTGCGCAACACCCGCGTCGACCGCGCGCTCGTGGAGCGCGAGCGGCCGGACCAGGTGATCATCGCCACCGGCGCACGGCCCTACTGGCCGGATATCGAGCGCGGCGGTGAACTGCAGGTGGTGGATGCCTGGCAGGTGCTGAAAGGTGAGGTGCAGGTCGGCCGCTCGGTGCTGGTGGCCGACTGGCGTTGCGACTGGATCGGCCCCGGCATCGCCGAGCGACTGACCCGCCTGGGCCACTCGGTGAGGCTGGCGGTGAATGGCACCCATTGCGGCGAAAGCCTGCCGCTCTACGTGCGCGACCAGATGGCCGGGGAACTGCACCGCCTCGGTATTCCGATCACCCCCTACGCGCGCCTCTACGGCCACGACGACAGCACGGTGTACATGCTGCACGCGGCCAGCGGCGAGCCGCTGCTGTTCGAGGATGTCGACACCCTGGTGCTGTGCCAGGGCCACCAGCCGCTGGACGAGCTGGGCGCGACGCTTGAAGGCCTGGTGCCCTTCCAGCGCATCGGCGACTGCCTGGCCGCGCGCACGGTGGAAGAGGCGATATTCGAGGGGCTGCAGGCGGCCTGGGAAATCTAGGGCGCGAGGGGGCACGCCGCTGCTTTACAATGCCGCGTTCGCGCGGGGCCAGCCCTCCGCCCAGCCCCAAGGACCGGAGGGATCATGAGCCCCAGCCTGCCGCCGCCCGGCACCGCCAATGCGCCCGAGAGCCAGTTCCTCGGCACGCGCATCCGCGCCTTGCGCAAACGTCGCGACATGACCCTCGCCGAGCTGGCCGAACAGAGTTCGCTGACCGCCGGCTACATCAGCCAGCTGGAACGCAACCTGGCCTACCCTTCGATCCCCGCGCTGTTCAACATCGCCCGCAGCCTGGGCGTCACCATCCAGTGGTTCTTCGCCAGCGAAGCGCCCACGGCAGAAGCGGACAAGGGCTACGTGGTGCGCAAGAACAGCCGCATGAGCGTGCACTACGACGACGGCATCATCGACGAGCTGCTCAGCCCGCAGCCGAGTCGCTCGCTGGAGATCCTCCATTCAAGATTCCCTCCCGGCACCTACAGCGAAGAGAGCTACAGCCACGAAGGCGAGGAAGCCGGCTACGTCCTCAGTGGCGAATTCGAGCTCTGGGTCGGTGAGCGGCATTTCCGGCTGGCCGAAGGCGACAGCTTCTCCTTCTCCAGCCAGGAACCCCACCGCTACGGCAACCCTGGCGACAGGGACACGCTGATCATCTGGATCATCACCCCGCCCACGTTCTGACCCCCTCCGGGCGATCGCCAGAGCCCCGAGTCACCCCAGCTCGCGCGCGAGCCCGGCGAGCAACCGCTCCAGGGCTCCCTGGTTGGCCTCGAGCACGGCGAGCCCGGCATCGCGCATGCGGGCGGCAGTGGCGCTGTCGTGCCAGAGGCCGGCGACGGCGCTGCGCAACGCGCAGGCGTCGGCCACTTCGACCAGCGCACCGTTGTCGCGCAACTGCGCGGCGATATCGAGGAAGTTGAACAGGTGCGGGCCGCTGAGCACCGGCTTGCCCAGCGCGGCCGGTTCCAGCAGGTTGTGCCCACCGTTGGGCACCAGGCTGCCGCCGACGAAGGCGATGTCGGCCAGGGCGAAGAGGAACAGCAGCTCGCCCATGGTGTCCCCCACCAGCACCGAGTCGCTGGCCGTCACCGCCTCGCCGCTGGAGCGGCGCACGGCGGCGAAGCCCTCGCGGCGGCACAGCTCGAACACTGGGCTGAAGCGCTCCGGATGGCGCGGCACCAGGATCAGCAACGCGTCGGGGCGCTCGGCCAGCAACTGGCGGTGAGCCGCGAGGACGATCTCGTCTTCGCCCGCGTGGGTGCTGGCGGCGATCCAGACCGGGCGCTGCATCGCGCCCCACTGCTCACGCAGGGCGGCAGCACGGACGGGCAGCTCCGGGTCGATGCGCAGGTCGAACTTGATCGAGCCGGTCACCGTCACCGCCTCGGGGCGGGCGCCCAGGTTGCGGAAGCGCTCGGCCTCGGCCTCGGTCTGCACGGCCAGCCAGCTCAGCTCGGCAAGCATGGGCGCGGTCAGCTTGTGGAAGCGCGCGTAACCCCGTGCCGAACGCTCGGACAGCCGCGCATTGGCCAGCACCACCGGCACGCCGCGCACGTGGCACTGGTGGATGTGGTTGGGCCACAGCTCGGTTTCCATGATCACCGCGAGCTTCGGTTTCAGCAGGCGCTGGAAGCGCGCTGCCGCCCAGGGCAGGTCATAGGGCAGGTAGCAGTGCTGCACCTGGTCGCCGAACATCGCGCGTATGCGTTCGGACCCAGTGGGCGTCATGCAGGTGACGGTGATCGGCAGCATCGGGTGGCGCTCGCGCAGGGCACGGATCATCGGCGCGGCGGCGATGCTCTCGCCCACGGATACGGCATGCACCCAGATGCCGCCCGGCCGCAGCGGCGGCAAGCCGAAGGCGAAGCGCTCGGCGATGCGCCGTGCATAGGCCGGAGCGCGCCAGGCGCGCCAGGCCAGGCGCAGGGCGATGAGGGGCAGGCCGAGGTGGAACAGCAAGGTATAGAGGGTGCGATTCATGGGCGCGGAGCTTATCAGAGCGACGGCCCGGGATCAGCCGATCGCCTTGAGGTGCTCGGCGAAGCAGTCGGCCAGCCACAGCGCCGCCGGGCCCAGCGCCTCGTCGCGGCGGCAGACCAGCTCCACCACCAAGGGCGGCGGCGTCCAGTCGCTGCTCAGCTCCACCAGTTGGTTCTGGTAGGTCGGGTACTGCACTACATGGCGCGGCAACCAGGCCCAGCCCAGGTTGCGCATCAGCAGCTCGGCCATGGTGTAGAAACTGTCGGTGCGCCAGATCGAGGGGCTGATCTGCTCGCCGCCGGGGTAGCGGCTGTCCTGCGGCGCCATCAGCAACTGGCGGTGGCGGGCCAGCTCGCGACGGTCGACATGCGCCACACCCGACAGGGGATGGCCTACGCCGCAGACGGTGACCATCTCGATGGTGCCCAGGCGCTGGCGCTCCAGCGCCTCGGGCATCTGCTCGTGGTGGAACAGCAGGCCCAGGTCGGCGCGGCGCTCCAGCAGCTTGCGCGCCACGTCACCCTGGGCGCCGCTGGCCAGTTGCACTTCCAGCAGGGGGAACGCCTTGGCCAAGGCCTCCAGGCTGTCGAGCACCGGCTGGTAGGGCATGGCCTCGTCCTGGGCCAGGCGCAGGCGCACCTCTTCACCCCGCACCAGCCCGAGCGCGCGCCCCTCCAGGCGCTGGCACTGGCGCAACACCTCGCGGGCCTCCTCCAGAAGGGTGCCGCCGGCTGCGGTCAGGCGCGGCTGGCGGCCGCTGCTGCGCTCGAAAAGCGTCACCCCGAGATCGGCCTCCAGCATGGCGATGGAACTGCTGACCGCCGACTGCGCCCGGTTGAGCCGACGTGCCGCCGAGGAGAACGACTGGCCTTCGGCGACGCTGACGAATAGGCGGATCTGCTCAAGGTTCCACTGCATGACCTATCTCCGCTACAGATGGGTAATCACTTTATCCCATCATTGCGACGGCTAGAATCGGCAGCCGGAAAACCCAGGAGGCCACCATGACCGGCTATCTCTACCTCGCTATCGCCATCACCGCCGAAGTGATCGCCACCACCTCGATGAAGGCCCTCGACGGCTTCAGCAAACCCCTTCCGCTGCTCCTTGTGGTGGTCGGCTACGGCATCTCCTTCTGGATGCTCAGCCTGGTGGTCAAGAGCATCCCGGTCGGTATCGCCTATGCGATCTGGGCGGGCCTGGGCATCGTCCTGGTGAGCATCGCCGCGGTCTTCCTCTACCAGCAGAAGCTGGACATCCCGGCCATGCTCGGCATGGGCCTGATCGTCTCGGGCGTCATGGTGATCCAGCTGTTCTCCAGCAGCACCGGCCACTGATCCACGTCAGCCCCGCCTCACGGCGCGCGTTATACTGCGCGCCGGTTTTCTTCGAGGCAGCTTCCATGTCCCAGGTTCTCAACACCGACGTCCTCATCGTGGGCGGCGGCGTCGCCGGCCTCTGGCTCGCGGCACGCCTGCGCAGCCAGGGCTTCGCCACCCTGCTGGTGGAGAGCTCCAGCCTCGGCGGCGGGCAGAGCGTGAAGTCCCAGGGCATCATCCACGGCGGCGCCAAGTACGCCCTGCACGGCGCGCTGACCGGCGCCTCCGAAGCCATCGCCGACATGCCGCGCCGCTGGCGCGAGGCCCTGGCCGGCAACGGCGAGCTGGACCTGCGCCCGGTGCGCCTGCTGTCCGACGCCCACTACCTGTGGTCGCCCGGCTCCCTGGCCGGCAACATCACCAGCTTCTTCGCCAGCAAGGCGGTGCGCGGCCGCGTCGACCAGGTCAAGGGCGACGCCCTGCCCCCGGCCCTGCAACACCCGAAATTCAAGGGCAAGGTCTATCGCCTCGCCGAACTGGTGCTGGATGTGCCGAGCCTGATCCAGCGCCTGGCCGACCTCGCCGGCGACGGCCTGCTGGCCGGGCGCAGCATCGAACCGCTGCGCGAGGGGGATGAGCTCGTCGGCCTGGTGGTCGACGGTCGCAGCATCCGCGCCCAGCGCATCGTGCTCAGCGCCGGCGCCGGCAACGAGGCGCTGCTGCAGGCCCTCGGCATCCAGCAGCCGGCCATGCAGCGCCGCCCGCTGCACATGGTGATGGTCAAGGCGCCCGGGCTGAAACCGCTCTACGCCCACTGCCTCGGCGGCGGGCCCAAGCCGCGCGTCACCGTCACCACCCATCCCGCCGCCGATGGCCAATGGGTCTGGTACCTGGGGGGCGAAATCGCCGAAGCCGATGGCGTGGCGCGCAACGAGGCGGAGCAGATCGCGGCGGCGGAGAAGGAACTGCGCGACCTGCTGCCCTGGATCGACCTGGCCGCCGCCCGATGGGCGACCCTGCGGGTGGACCGAGCGGAGCCGGTGCAGAACGGCCTGGCGCGCCCGGACAACGCCTTCCTCGCCGACCAGGGCCGCCTGCTGGTGGGCTGGCCGACCAAGCTGGCGCTGGCCCCCGACTTCGCCGACCGGGTGATCACCGCCCTGGAACGCGACGGGATACGGCCGACGCAGCCGGCGCCCCTGCCCGAGCTGCCACGCCCGAGCCTGGCGCAACCGGTCTGGGAGGAACTGCTGTGAGCCGGAGCCTGCACCACCTGCACCGCCCCCTGGGCGACACCGGCCTGATCGTCTCCCCCCTGGGCCTGGGCACCGTCAAGCTGGGCCGCGACCAGGGCGTCAAATACCCCTCGGGCTTCACCATCCCCGATGACGACGAAGCCGGCCGCCTGATCGGCCTGGCCCATGAGCTGGGCATCAACCTGATCGACACCGCGCCGGCCTATGGGCGCAGCGAGGAGCGCCTCGGCCCGTTGCTGCGCGGCCGGCGCCAGGACTGGGTGATCGTCAGCAAGAGCGGCGAGGAGTTCGAGGCGGGCCGCTCCAGCCACGACTTCAGCCCGGCGCATACCCGCCGCTCCGTGGAGCGCAGCCTGAAGCGCCTGGAGACCGACTACATCGACCTGCTGCTGCTGCACTCCGATGGCGACGACCTGCGCATCCTGCGCGACAGCGGTGCCTACGAGACCCTCGCCGAGCTCAAGCGCGAGGGCAAGATCCGCGCCTTCGGCCTTTCCGGCAAGACCGTGGAAGGCGGCCTGCTGGCGCTGGAGCGCGGCGACTGCGCGATGGTCACCTACAACCTCGCCGAACAGGGCGAGAAGCCGGTGCTGGACTATGCTGCCAGTCACGCCAAGGGCATCCTGATCAAGAAGGGCCTGGCCAGCGGCCATGCCTGCCTGGGGGCCGGCGTCGACCCGGTGAAAGCGAGCTTCGAGCTGATCTTCGGCCACCCCGGAGTCGGCAGCGCCATCATCGGAACCATCAATCCGCTGCATCTGTCCCATAATGTCGCGACGGCCGCCGAGGTGCTGCAAGGCCGTCCCTGAGCGCCGCAACAGCGGCCGACCCCGACGCAAGAAGGAGCCGACATGCCGCGAATCCTGGCCCGTAAAGACCCGGGGGCCTTCAAGACCCTGCCCCTCCACGTGGAAGCCACCCCCGACGGCCTGACCTACCAGGCCCTTGGGTTGCCGCTGAACTTCACCCAGATGCTGGAACGCCGCCGACGCCCGGTGGAGGTCGCCGACAGCCAGCGCTTCGCCGTCGAGCTGGCCAACCTGGGCGTCTCCGTGCGCCTGACCCTGGAGCTGCAGGGGCGCGAGTACTGGGTGCTGGTGCGCCAGCGCCGGCTGGACCGCGGCGACACCGTGCTCAAGCTGATCTCCGGCTACGTACCGGCCCATGAACTCAACCTGCCGCTGCTCACCGCCATCCAGGAAGTGGCCGAGGAGTGCCTGATCGAGACGCCGGACGGCTGGCTCGGCGGGCGCTTCGCCGATACCTGGCTGCCCACGCCCTACCAGCGCCAGCTGCACTATCGCGAAGCCAGCCACTTCCGCCTGAGCCCCTTGTCAGGCGCCGCACGCCCGGTGCAGAGCGGCAGCCTGACGCTGCTGGAGCGCCCGCGTGCCTACGTGCACCTGCCCACCGCTTCGCTGCAGCTGGTGTACGACATGAGCCTGGAGCTGCCGCGCGATGCCCGCCAGGTGAGCTTCTTCCACGTTGACGAAAGCCTGCACGACGGCGAGCTGGTTGCAGCCCTCGAACGCCGCCGTCCGGACATCTACCTGCTGCCTCGCGAGCATGGCAAGCCCACCGGCGAGCTGCTGACCCTGCGTAACGGCGAGTTCAAGCCGGCCAGTACGCGGGGCGTCTGGCTTTCGGAAAGCTTCGCCGAACAGGACGGCTGGCTGGTGCGTGACGAACGCATCCGCTGGAAGGACTGGCTGGCCCGTGTCGGCACCGCCGAACGGAGCAGGCGCCTGGCCTGCTGAAAGTCCGAAGAATGCCCCCGCGTAGGTGGGCGCGCGCACCGGGGCGGGTGTCGCAGGCGCCGCAAAAAAGAACCCCGCCGGAGCGGGGCCAATCGGGCACTACAACAGAATCACTTGAGTTCGCTGGAGCTCTTGCCGAGCAGGCGACGGGCGACGATCAGCAACTGGATCTGCTGCGTCCCCTCGAAGATGTCGAGGATCTTCGAATCCCGCGCCCACTTCTCGAGCAGCTCGTCCTCGCCATACCCCAGCGCGCCGACCAGCTCCACGCACTTGAGCGTCACCTCGTTGGCCACGCGCCCGGCCTTGGCCTTGGCGATGGAGGCCTCCTTGGAGTTGGGCAGCTTGTTGTCCGCCATCCAGGCAGCCTTGAGGGTCAGCAGGCGCGCCGCCTCCCACTCGGCCTCCAGCCGGTAGAGGGTGGCTTCGGCGTGGGTCACGCTGAGCAACGGCTTGCGGTAGTCGAACCTGCAACCGGCCTTCTTCAGCAGCTCACGGGTGCGATCCAGCGAAGCCTTGGCCACGCCGATGGCCATGCCGGCCACCAGCGGACGGGTGTTGTCGAAGGTCTCCATGACCCCGGCGAACCCCTTCTGTACATCGATCTCCGCGTTGCCCAGCAGGTTGGCCGCCGGCACCCGGCAATCGCTGAAGCTGATGGACGCCGTGTCGGACGCCTTGATGCCCAGCTTCTTCTCCAGGCGGGTGACGCTCATGCCCGGCGTGCCCTTCTCCACCACGAAGGACTTGATCGCCGCACGCCCCAGGCTCTTGTCCAGGGTCGCCCAGACCACCACCGCATCGGCGCGCTCGCCGGAGGTGACGAAGATCTTCTCGCCATTGAGCACGTAGTGGTCGCCATCCTTCACCGCCGTGGTGCGGATGGCGGCGGAGTCCGACCCGCAGCCCGGCTCGGTGATGGCCATGGCCGCCCAGGTGCTGCCGAAGCGCTTGAGCTGCTCCTCGTTGGCCACCGCCGCGATGGCGGCATTGCCCAGCCCCTGGCGCGGCATGCCCAGCAGCAGGCCGACATCGCCCCAGCAGAGTTCGATGACCCCGAGCAGCGCCGAGAGGTTGCCGCCGTTGCGCACGCCCTCCTCCACCTGGCCGCTGCCGCGCTTGCTGGCGGACGTGGCGCCGACGGCGTCGGGGGAACCGGCGTTCATGCCGTCCAGAAGGGCGGCGAGCAGGTCCAGCTCCTTGGGATAGGCGTGCTCGGCCTTGTCGTACTTGCGGGAAATGGGGCGGAAGTAGTTGGCCGCCACCTGGTGCGCCTGATTGGCCAGGCCACGGAATTTCTTCGGGGTTTCAAGGTTCATCACAAAGTCCTCAGAATCGGATTTCGATCGTGCGAGCTAGAGGCATGCAAGGCGAAAACCGGCGAGAAAGCGCAATTTACGCGCTGTAAATGAGCATTCCGAGCCGGCTTTCAACGCTGCAGGCCCGACGCGCAGCCGATCAAAACCGGTTCTCACAGGTGGAGGCCGCCGGACATAAGGGCCACGGCGCGGAGGTCGCGGTACCAGCGCTCGGCCGGGTGCTCCTTGGTGAAGCCATGGCCGCCCAGCAGTTGCACCGCGTCGGTGCCGATCTTCATCGCCTTCTCGGCGCAAAGGAGGCGCGCCAGGTAGGCCTCGCGCTGGAAGGGCTCGCCACGCTCGGCCCGGGCGCAGGCGCGCCAGACCATCATGCGCATGGCGTCCAGCTCGATGGCGATGTCCGAGACCATGAAGGCGACACCCTGGCGGTGGCTGATGGGCTCGCCAAAGGCGACGCGCTCGTTGCAGTAGGTGACGACGTAGTCCAGCGCCGCCTGGCCGGTGCCCAGGGCCAGGGCACACCAGGCGAGGATGGTGAAATCGAGGAAGCGTGGGTAATCGAAGTCGGCGGCGGCCAGGCGATTCTCCGTCGGCACCTTGACGCCCTTCAGCAGCACGCGCGCCGTCGAACAGGCCTTGAGTCCCATGGCGGGTTCGGCCTGGCGCTCCAGCCCCTTGGCACCGCCCTCGACGAGGAACAGCGCCGGGCCATTCTCGGCCTCGGCGGCGACGATCAGCTGGCTGGCATTGAGCCCCTCGAGCACCAGGCATTTCTCACCGGTGAGCTGGTAGTGCTTGCCCTTGCGCCGGGCCTTGGTGGCCAGGCGGTGGGGGTCGGCCAGCACGCCGGGTTCGCTGACGGCGATGGCCACCAGCGGCGGACGTTCCTCGCCGACGAAGGCCGGCAGCCAGCGCGCCTGCTGCTCGGGCGAGGCCCAGCGGCGGATGCAGTTGGCGGCGGACAGCGGCACCAGCAGCGAGGCGGCCAGGGACAGGTCGCCCTGGCCCAGCGCCTCGGCGATCAGCGCGTTGCTGACGGTGGTGCGCTCGCCGGCCATGCCGCCGTGCACCTCGCCGACGCCGTAGTGGGCGAGGCCCAGTTCCAGCGCCTGGTTGAGCAGGTCGGCGGGGATGGCACCGCGCGCATCGGCGTCGTGAGCGGCCGGGCGCAGCACTTCCAGGGCGAAGCCCTGGAGCATCTCCCTGATCATCTGCTGCTCGTCGCTCAGGGACAGGTCGAAGAGCGCATCCGGGTCGGCCTTGCGCGGCGTCTTGGCGGCCTTGCCGGAACGCTCGGCGACCATCTGGAAGCCGGCGCGGCTGCCGGTGTAGAGAAGCTTCTCGAAGGGCTTGCGCAGCTTGAACCGGTCCGGCCAGTCGGCCTGGGCGACGCGGTTCAGCATGGACAGGGCGCGTCCCTGTGCATCGGTACTCATGGGCATCTCGCTCCACGCGGGGTGAGGATGCCTGGATGATGCGCGCCGGAAACAAGCGCGCCTATGACCGACGGGACGCGGGCGAGTGGCACGACGGCCACCCGCTCGGGGGGAGGATCAGCGGCTGCGGATCTTCTCGACGATGGCGGTGGTGGAGCTGTTCTCCACGAGGCCGAGGACACGCACTTCGCCGCCGTAGGCCTTGACGATGTCGGCGCCCACCACCTGCTCGATGCCGTAGTCGCCGCCCTTGACCAGGATGTCCGGCTTGACCTGGCCGAGCAGGCGCTCGGGGGTGTCTTCGCTGAAGCTCACCACCCAGTCGACGGCGCCGAGGCCGGCGAGCACGGCCATGCGCCGGTCCACCGAGTTGATCGGACGGCCGGGGCCCTTGAGGCGGCTGACCGAGGCGTCGTCGTTGACCGCCAGCACCAGGCGGTCGCCCTGGGCGCGGGCCTGCTCGAGGTAGGTCACGTGGCCGGCATGGAGGATGTCGAAGCAGCCATTGGTGAAGACGATCTTCTCGCCATGGGCGCGGGCGTCCTCGATGGCCAGCAGCAATTGGTCGAGGCTCAGCACCCCACGCTCGGAGCCCTGCTCGCGCTGCACGGCGCGGCGCAGTTCGGGGGCGCTGATGGCGGCGGTACCCAGCTTGCCGACCACGATGCCCGCGGCCAGGTTGGCCAGGGCCACGGCCTGGGGCAGCTCCTCGCCGGCAGCCAGGCTGGCGGCCAGGGTGGAGATCACGGTGTCGCCGGCACCGGTGACGTCGAACACCTCGCGGGCGCGCGCCGGCAGGTGCAGGGCGGGCTGGTCGGGACGCAGCAGGGTCATGCCGTGTTCGCCACGGGTCACCAGCAGGGCGCCGAGGTCCAGTTCGCGCATCAGTTGCGCGCCCTTGGCGACCAGGTCGGCCTCGTCGGCGCAGCGTCCGACTATGGTTTCGAATTCGTTGAGATTGGGGGTGATCAGGCTGGCGCCGCGGTAGATGCCGAAGTCCTTGCCCTTGGGGTCGGCGAGCACCGGGATGCCCTTGCGCCGGGCGGCCTGGATCAACGCCTGGTGGTTCTTCAGCGCGCCCTTGCCGTAGTCGGATAGCACCAGCACCTTGACCCCGCCGAGCAGGCGCTCGACCTCGACGGCCAGGGCCTCGGCGTCAGTCTCGAAGGGCTCTTCGAAATCCATGCGCAGCAACTGCTGGTGGCGGCTCATGACCCGCAGCTTGACGATGGTCGGCTGCGTGGCGATGCGCTGGAAGCGTGCGTCGACGCCGGCAGCACCCAGGCTGGCGAGCAGGCTGGCGGCAGCCTCGTCTTCACCGGTCACTCCCACCAGGGCGGCGGGAGCGCCAAGGGCCGCGATGTTCAGCGCCACGTTGGCGGCACCGCCCGGGCGGTCTTCGATCTGGTCGACACGCACCACGGGCACCGGCGCCTCGGGGGAGATGCGCGAGGTGCCGCCATGCCAGTAACGGTCGAGCATGACGTCGCCCACCACCAGAACGGGGGCCAGATCGAAACGGGGCATGGTGAGCTTCATGAAGACTCCAGAGCATGAAAAAACGGCGCGGATCATAACATAGCAGCTGACCCGCCCCGTCGCCGGAGGCCGTCAATCGGAAAGGCGTCTCACCCAGAAAAGCTCGTGGCGGCGCACCGCCTTGCGGAAGAAGTCGTCCTCGCCACTCTCCGGCCAGCGACGGGCGGCGAGCAGCCACTGGATGGTCCGGCGCAGGCGCTTCTTGAACGACAGCGGCACCTGCAGGTCATGCTGCATGGCCAGCGCCTGGGCCTTGTCCAGGCGCGCCTGTTCGCACAACACGGGACTCCACAGGTCATCCGCCGGCAGCGGCTCGATGCACGGCGGCAGGGCGATGCCGCCCCCGGCCGGGCCCATGGGCCAGCGGTCGTTGTCGACCAGGTGGTTGGCATAGAGCAGTTGCACCGAAGGGGTCCAGCCACTCTTGCAGATGGCCTGGTCGAGGGCGCGACTGGCCTGGACGTGATCCGGATGCGGGTCGAGCTGCGGATGCGGCACCACCACCACGTCGGGCTGCAGGCGGGCCAGCAGCGCCGCCAGGTCACCCACCAGGTTGTTCCAGGTCGGCGCGCCATCGAGATCGCCAGGCAGTGCCAGGGCGTTGAAGCGGCGGACGCTGCGGATGTCCGCCTCCCCGGACTCCAGCGAGGCGAAGGGCTTGTCCGGCTCGGCCTCCATGGCTTCCAGGCGCAGGCAGTAGTAGCCCAGCTGCAGGCACCGGGTAGCCGGTACGCCGCCCCAGAGCGGCACCGCCAGGCTGCTCCAGCTGCGCAGGCGCCCCTTGAGGCGTGCAGCGGCAGCGGTATCCAGCCCAAGGCGACGATAGACCTGGGCCTCGATCTCGCCCTGGGTCAGGGTGACGATGTGCACGTCGCTGCAGCGGCTGTAGAGCCCGAAGGCCGCCAACTCGGCATCGTCCGCATGAGGCGCGATGACCAGCACCTTCTTCCTGGCGTAGTCGGGGTTGCTGAAGGCATGCAGCGTGGCGGTCGGCGCCAGCCGGCAGAAACGCCCTCGCAGGCGCAACGTGCCGGCGGCCAGGGCCGCCTGAGCCCCGGAAAGGTTGATATAGCGGCGCCCGTTCACGCCCCGCTCGAAGTCCTGGCGGTCGACACCTTCGCCACATTCGACCAGCACATGCGGGTCGAGCCAGCGACCGAGCCAGCGGCTGCGGATCACCACTTCCAGCACCAGCGTCTCCGCGTCCTCGGGCCAGGCGGCGCCGCCCGGGTCCAGGCGCCCATCCACCAGGCTCACGGGCAACGCCCGGGCGCTGCCGGGGAAGCGGTACTGGTAGTCATCCCGCGGTGAATAGAAGAGATGATCGGCGAACCAGGCCTCGTGGGCGATCCAGCCGAGCACGAGGAGCACCGGGGTGGTGCTCCAGGAGCCGAACCAGTCCAGCGCCATGAGCACCAGCAAGGCACCGAGCATGAACAAACGCTTGTGGCGCCGATGGCGGCGCAGGAGCAGCTGCTTGCGTGTTTCCATTCACTCACACCCGAAAGACGGGAACCTTGTTGCACCAACGATCCTTGTATTCCACATCTGCGCGCCCGAACGAATAGCGCAGGGCCTTGCCTCTGGCCCGGGCATCTTCCCAGGCGGCCTGCGTATTGACGAAGCTGAGGACGCTGCCGGGGCTGAAGTCCCGGCTTTGTGGATCGACGCCGCCGTTGATGTATTCGGCGCTGATCCATTCTGGAGATTCGACCCTGTACACCACCTGAACGGCGATGGGTGCTCCCTCCAGCAACAACAGGCTGCCGCTGAGGAATTCCCGCAGCAGCCCGAACACTTCTTCCAGATGCCCCTTGCCGGGCACATCGAAGCCCCAGCGACGCTCGAACAGTTCGGTATAGACGGCCGCCAGTTCGGCGGGCGCGAGTTCCGCGATCGGCTTCAGGGTGCCACCGGCCTCTTCCAGCAGGCGCAGCTCGCGGCGCTGGTTGTAGCGGAACTTCTTGGAGAATTCCTCGGGCGCACGGCACAGCGCCAGCGAGTCCTTCTGCAGGCGCAGCCCCTGCAGGCGGCTCTGGTTGGGTTCGCCCAGGTAGGCGCCGCGATGGCGCAAGACCGCTCCACTGTCCGGTCGCGCCGGCAGGAGCACCTCGGCATTGCCGAGATCGAACAGATGGCGCTTGCCGGCACGCTTGAGGGCATCCCTCGACAAGGCGAGGTGACGACCCCAGGTGGGAGCGGCGGCGACCGGCTCGTCACCCTCGAACCAGCCGAGGTAGCGCACCGGGATGCCGGCCATCGCGGACAGGCGCTCCACCACATCCGGGTGGGTCACCAGGCTGCCGCCGAAACGTGACCAGACGGCGGCATAGTCGGCGGCATTCAGGGGGCGCCAGCCGCGTTCACGGCAGGCGCGTATCAGGTTCAGCACAGCCCGGTCCCTGGGATTGGAAGTCTCATCGTCATGCACATATCAGGCACATGTACCGCTCAGCCGCGCTCCGCCACGTGGGCCTTGTCCTCGGCGAACTGGTTGGCGTGCAGGCGCGCGTAGTAGCCATCCAGGGCGATCAGCTCGGCGTGGTTGCCGCGCTCGACGATGCGGCCCTGGTCCATCACCAGGATCAGGTCGGCCTTCTCGATGGTGGACAGGCGGTGGGCGATGACCAGCGTGGTGCGGCCATCCATCACCCGGTCCAGCGCCTTCTGGATGTGCCGTTCGGACTCGTTGTCCAGCGCCGAGGTGGCTTCGTCCAGCACCAGCAGCGGCGCGTTCTTCAGCAGAGCGCGGGCGATGGCCAGGCGCTGGCGCTGGCCGCCGGACAATAGCACGCCATTCTCGCCGACCTCGGTGTCCAGGCCCTGGGGCAGCTTCTCGATGAATTCGCTGGCATAGGCGGCCTCGGCCGCTCGCTCGATGTCCGCGCGCGGTGCCCCGGCGAGATCGCCATAGGCGATGTTGTTGGCCACCGAGTCATTGAACAGGTTGACCTGCTGGGTCACCAGCGCGATGTGTCGGCGCAGGTTGCGCAGGCGGTAATCCTGGACCTCGACGCCATCGAGGAGAATCTGCCCTTCGCTGTGCTGGTAGAAGCGCGGGATCAGGTTGGCCAGCGTCGACTTGCCACTTCCGGAACGCCCCACCAGCGCAACCATCTGCCCGGGTTCGGCCGTGAAACTGATGCCATCGAGCACGGATTTCTCGGTACCGGGGTAGCGGAAGGTCAGGTCGCGCACCTCCAGCCTGCCCACCACCCGCTCACGCTCGACGGTGCCGGTATCGGTCTCCGGCACCTCGTCCAGCTGCTCGAAGATGCTCTCGGCACCCGCCACGCCCTTCTGCACCGTGGAGCTGACCTCCGACAACTGGCGGATGGGCTTGGGCAGCATGCCGGCCACGGTGATGTAGGCCACCAGCTCGCCCGCCGATGCATCACCGCGCAGGAACAGCACGAGGAACATCAGCACCGCCATGGCGGAGAAAATCACCAGTTGCAGCATCGGCGTGTAGACGGCACCGGTCTTGGTCATGCGCAGCTGCTTGTCGGTATTGCTCTGGCTGGCATCGAGAAAGCGCGCCTCCTCATAGGGCTCGCCACCGAAGCTGCGCACCACGCGATAGCCCTGGATGGTTTCGGACGCCACGTGGGTGACATCCCCCATGGCCACCTGGATCTTCTTGCTCTGCTTGCGGAACTTGCGGCTGGCCGTGGTCACCATGAATGCGATCAGCGGCAGGATCGCCACCATCACCAGGGTCAGGCGCCAGTTCATCCACAACAGGTAGGCGAACAGGCAGACCACCGTCATCCCCTCGCGGATCACCACCTTGATGGCATCGGTCGCGGCCCCCGTCACCATGGTGACGTTGAAGGTGATGCGCGAGATCAGGTGCCCCGAGTTGTGGTTGTCGAAATAGCGGTTGGGCAGCACCAGCAGGTTATTGAACAGCGCCACCCGCAGGTCATGAACGAGTCCGAGGGAGACTTTGGCCAGGTAGTAGTTGCCGAGGAAGGAACCAACGCCCTGCCAGGCGGCGATCAGCACGATCAGCAGCGGCACCATCTGCAGCAGCTGCAGGTCCCGCAGCACCGGCACATTGGGGAAGAGCACCACGCTCGGGTCGTTCAACCCATCGACGAAGTACTGCAGGATCGCACCCAGCATCGGCTGGGTCGTGGCGAAGATCACGAAGCCGACGATGCTCAGCACGAACTGCCAGATGTATGGGCGGACGTAGCTCAGCAGCCGCAGATAGATCTTCAGGCTGGACGGCTGGGATTGCGTCGGATGTTGCTCGGTCATTCGCTCGGCCTGGGGGTGGCAGAAAAGGCGGAGAGCTTATCACAGCGCGGGCTGTGTCTTCGTGGGGGATGCTTTAAGATGCGCCCCCTGCGGCCGGATTCGGCTCATTCCCACACGCTTCAATTCAGAGCAGGACAATGAGATCGCTTGAAGAGCACCAACTCGACTCACTTCTGAGTGATGCCACTACGATCGAAGCCGACGGGCACGGCGTGAAAGTGGCCTGCCTTGCAGACGGCGACTACCTGAAACTGTTCCGCCGCAAGCGCTTGCTTTCGTCAGCGCTCTGGTCTCCCCAAGCAAGCAGGTTCGCGAGTAACGCAGCGAAGCTTGCTCGCATGGGCATCCCCGTCCCACAAATCATCGACACTTTCAAAGTGCCGTCCCGCGCCTTGAACGGGGTCATATACCGCCCCCTGCCGGGGCAGACTCTGCGCAGCCACTGGCGCGACCTGGGCAATGTCAAGCGAGAGGCTGATATCTGCAGATTTGGTGCCTTTCTCGGCCTGCTGCATGAGCAAGGCATCTACTTCCGTTCACTTCACCTGGGCAACGTGCTGTTGCTACCGGACAACCGCTTCGGGCTAATCGACTTCTCAGACATGCGGATCGCCAGGCGGCCACTGGGCAAGAACCTGAGACGCCGGAATCTGCAACACCTGCTGCGTTACGAAGTAGATCGGAACTGGCTCGTCCTGGAGCATCGCCCCGCTCTGCTGCGGGGCTACGCGACACGCTGCGGCAGCGAAGCCGCAACTCGGCTGAACATGGGCATTCAGGCGCTAGTCGATTCGCACCAGGCCTGATCCGAGCCCCCTCAGCGAGCGGGGCCCAGCACCAAGACGGTTGCCTTCTTCTTGTTGGAAAACTGCGCGAGGATCACCTTGCCATTAGCCGCCAGCCACTGCGTGACCGCCGCATCATCCGGCTTGGCCTCGATGAGTAAATAAGTGAACTTGCCGCTCCCGGCCTCTCCCAGAGCCTCTTCCTGCTCCAGAATCCGAGGCTCGTAACCCCGCCCTGCGTAGTAGCCGATACGCGGATCCGAGTAATAGATGGATGCGCCCGGTTCGACATGCTCGGCCACCCAGTGGCCCGCATCGATGTAGTGGGTCTTCTTTGCCGACAGGGAAATCACGTTGGCCAGCATCATCAACATGGCGACCGCTGCCAAAGCCTTGCCTGTCCTGGGGAAGCGTTGTGCGAACGCATACACACCCGCAACCACCAACGGCACCGCCAACCAATCGAGGAAACTGGCATAGCGTGAGTTGATGAACAGCTGCTGCACGAAGAAGAACATCAGCACCAGCAGGTAGCACAGCCAGGTCCAGGCGAAGAGGTCGAAGGAGCCAAGGCTGGCCCGCGCCCCGCGCCACCCCGTTCGAGTCAGGAAGGGGATGACGAACGGCCCGAGAAGCTTGGTGAACATCAACAACGTGACGCCCAGCATGCCGAACACCAGTATCTTTCCGGCATCGTCCGCCGAGTACTTCATCAACACGGTGCTGCCAAGACGATCACTGACCGCATTGAATTTGGAAAACACCTGCTGCGGATCGATCATCGACAGGAAATTCTCGATGCGGTCCAGATGCAGCACGCTACCCAGCAGTAGCGCCACGACGATAGCGGCGCAAAGCGGCAGCAGCACCAGTTGAGTCATGCGACCCCAACCCTCGCGGGTGCGCAGGCCGGGCACCAGCCACAGGACCAGGGCCGGCATCAGCAGAACGGCCTCGAAGCGGAACAGCGCCGCGAGCCCGATGGAACCCTGGATACCCAGCGCACCCAGCCACCCGCCACGATCCCGCCAACGCAAGGCGCACCAGAGCGTCAATACGCTGAAGAACCAGAAACCGAATTCACGCAGGATTTCGCCACGGAAAGCATTGAACGCCGGCATCGCCAGTATGACCAGACACGCCCAGGACCCCGAGCCCGGCAGGCGGCGGACAACTAAGTCCACCATCAGGGCGCAGGCTCCCGCCATGAACAGGCCGCACCAGAGGAAAGCGACGGTTTCCAGACCAATACCGGTAACAGCGTGGCTGGCACCAATGAGCACAGGGAACCAAGGCCAGTCGAAGCGGCTGAATGCGCTAGCCAGGCCTTGATCGAGGAAGTGCTGCGAGATGTCGAGATAGAACGCGGCATCCTTGCCGATCACCGGCTGGAAGTGCACGGCCAATCCGGACAGCAGCAGGCTGATCACGAAGGTCCATTGCGCTGCGGATAAACGTTTCAATTGAAGCATGAAGCCTTGCATGTCCTCTCCCAAGGATAGAAACCGGCGCCCCGCCAATGTGGTGGGCTCCCTGCGATTCAGCCGCGGAAAAAAAGGCGCAGGGCCTTGCGGGTATAGGAAAGATTGAACAGGACCTTCCAATTGGTCCTTACAGCTTCACGGTAGTAGCCTTTGGCCGTTTCCGATTCACCAACCGCCATGAAGGTGCGGAAGAGGGAGAGACAGCGCTGCGCAGTGTACTCACGGCGCAGATCATGCAACTCACTAGGCAGGCGCGGCGTCGCGAACATCTCGTCGATCAGCTTCAACCCCACCGAGTGGGCATGCTGCACATTGTGCCGGAGACTGTCGTCGTGCTTATGGATAAGCGCGACCGGGTACTCGAGAACGGAACAGGGATAACGGGCCAGCACCTGCGCGAACACGGGGATGTCTTCAGAGTTACGGAACTGCTCGGGGTAGTTTCCTGCCCGGAACACCTCCCGGTGCATGGCACAAGCTCCATTGGAGATAGAGATCGTCTTGTCCAACAGGTAGCCGCGCACACGCGCCCTTGGCCCTTCAGGCAACGCCTTGGGGGTATGCAAGCTCTTCCTGCCATCCGGGAAGACTGACCAGTGCGCACCGATGACGAGGCGACTCTCGGGGTTCGCCTCGATGTGCGAGGCCAGGGCAGCTATCCCCCCCGGAGCCAACTCGTCATCCGCGTCGAGAAAAACCAGGAACGTGCCGAGCGCTTCGGTAATTCCAAGGTTTCGTACCGATGCGAGCCCGCCATTGGACTTGCGGATCGAGCGGAAGCGCCCAGGGTGCTGCGCCTGTAAATCCTCAATCACCTGCGGGGTGGAATCAGTCGAGCCGTCATCGATCACCAGCAGTTCAGCGGAAGCCCCCTCGAGCTGCGGGAGCACGGAAAGGACTGCCCTGGGCAACGTCCGCGCATAGTTGTACGCGGGGATGACGACGCTTATCAGCGGATTAACCGACATTGTCATACCAGTCCACGCCATCCTTGACGACCAACACGTCTTCCATGATCAGGTACTGCAGGTCCGAGCCGTAGAACATGTTCAGCGCGTCGGTGGGCGAGCAGATCATCGGCTCGCCACGACGGTTGAGGGAGGTGTTCAGGGAGACGCCGTTGCCGGTCAGTTTCTCCAGCTCGAGCATCAGGTCGTACCAGCGCGGATTGTGGCGGCGCTCCAGGACCTGGGCGCGGGAGGTGCCGTCCTCGTGCACGACTTCGGAAACGCGCTCCTTCCACTCGTCGTTGACCTCGAAGGTGAAGGTCATGAACGGGCTCGGGTGATCCACCTTGAGCATCTTCGGCGCCACGGTGTCGAGCATCGACGGGCAGAAGGGCCTCCAGCGCTCGCGGAACTTGATCTGCTCGTTGATGCGGTCGGCGACGCCGGGGATGCTCGGGCAACCGATGATGGAGCGGCCACCCAGGGCGCGCGGACCGAATTCCATGCGGCCCTGGAACCAGGCCACCGGATTGCCGGCGACCATGATGCTGGCGATGCGCTGCGGGGTGTTCTCGATGCGCTTGAACACCGGCTTGTTCGGATGTCTGGCGCAGGCGGCGATGACGTCCTCGTTGGAGAACGACGGGCCGAGGTAGACGTGTTCCATCTTCTCCACCGGCACGCCGCGCTTGTGCGAGACGTAGGCGGCGGCGCCGACGGCGGTGCCGGCGTCACCGGAGGCGGGCTGGACGAACAGCTCCTTCACGTCCGGGCGGGCGATGATCTTCTGGTTCAGCTTGACGTTCAGTGCGCAGCCGCCAGCGAAGGCGATCTTGCCGGTCTCGCGCAGGATGTCGCCGAGGTAGTACTCCATCATCTCCAGCGCCAGCTTCTCGAACAGCGCCTGCATGCTGGCGGCGTAATGGATGTAGGGGTCGTCGGCGATGTCGCCCTGGCGTTTCGGGCCGAGCCATTCGATCAGCTTGGGCGAGAAGTAGTAGCCCTTGCCGTTCTCCTTGTAGCGGCGGAAGCCGATGACGTTGGCGTACTCGGTGTTGATCACCAGCTCGCCGTTCTCGAACTTGGCCAGGCGGGAGAAATCGTACTTGGCGGCGTCACCGTAGGGCGCCATGCCCATGACCTTGAACTCGCCGTCGAGCATCTCGAAGCCGAGGTACTCGGTGATCGCGCCATAGAGGCCGCCGAGGGAGTCCGGGTCGAAGAATTCCTTGATCTTGTGGATCTTGCCGTTCTCGCCCCAGCCGAAGAAGGTGGTGGCGTACTCGCCCTTGCCGTCGATCCCGAGGATGGCGGTCTTTTCCTTGAAGCCGGAGCAGTGGTAGGCGCTGGAGGCGTGGGCCAGGTGGTGCTCCACCGGCTCGATCTTCACCTTCTTGGCGTCGAAGCCCAGTTGCTCCAGGCACCAGACGATCTTGTTGCGGTAGCGCTTGTAGCGACGGTTGCCCATGAGGATCGCGTCGAGGGCGCGGTCCGGCGCGTACCAGTAGCGCTTGGCGTACTGCCAGCGGGCCTTGCCGAAGAGGCTGATGGGCGCGAAGGGGATGGCCACCACGTCGACGTCGGACGGCTTGATGCCGGCCTGCTCCAGGCAGAACTTGGCCGATTCGTAGGGCATGCGGTTCTTCGCGTGCTTGTCGCGCACGAAGCGCTCTTCTTCAGCGGCCGCGATCAGCTTGCCGTCGATGTAGAGCGCAGCGGACGGATCATGGCTGAGGGCGCCGGAAAGGCCGAGAATCGTCAGTGCCACAGTGTTAAGCCTCTTCAAAGCAGCTGAAAGCCCGGAGCGGGAAGCGCAGGCCTGCAGCGGTCATAGGGTTCACGCCCCGTAGGGCTCTTTCTTCCAGCTTCAAGCTCACGGCTTCAAGCTGTCCTGGGTAAACGTCGGTCCAGCAGCTGGTACAACGCCGAGTCGGCAGGCCAGTTGCGCAGGAAGCGGGCGCGATCTCGGGCATAGGCCTTGGCGAAGCTGCGCTCGCTGCGGTGCTGCTGCACGGCGTCGAGATCGATGAGGCACCAGGCGCCGTCCTGCCAGAACAGGTTGTGTCCCTTGAGATCGCCATGGCTGATGCGCTCGCGGATCAACGCGGCGAACAAGCGGTCCAGCGCCTGCAGATCGGACTCTGCCGGCAGGCCATTGCCCTGCGGATCGACCTGGGCGTCTCGAAAACGGGCGATTATATCGTGCCCGGACAGATATTCGGTAATCAGGTAGGCACGGCCCCGGAGCCAGCACCAGCGGCGCTCGATCATCGCCAGCGGGCGCGGCGTGGCGATGCCGAGGAAGGCCAGGCGATTGCCCTCCTTCCAGCTGTGCCAGGCGCGGCTCGGGCGCCAGAAGCGCTTGAGCCAATGCAGCGGGCCCTTGATGTTGTAACGCTTGAGCAACACCGGCCGCCCATCGATTTCCACCTGCGCCACGGTGGCGGTGCCGCCGCCCTTGAGCAGGCGACCGGCGGCGATGGCCGCATCGGGATCGGCCAGCACCGGCGCCAGGGCATCCAGCGAATCACGCCGGGCAGCGCGCAAGCCGAAGGCCGAGCCGATCACGCTGAACAGGCTGCAATCGCGCCCGACCTTGCCGAGGAAGTCGCGCAGGCGCCAGCGGCGTACCCGGGCGATTTCCTTCTGCAGCATCTCCAGCGGCAGCGCGTGTTCGCCGTTGGCCAGCAGGTAATGCACCAGCAGTTCCTCGAGGAAGGGGTCGAGGTTCGCCGGCAACTGGGCGAAGAACACGCCGAGATTGGCCAGTACCTTGTCCCGCGACAGGCTCTGCCCGGGGGACTCGCCACGCACGCCGCCACCATCGATCAGTTGCAGCGCACCCTGGTGGCGAAGGATGTTGTCCAGGTGCAGGTCTTCCTGGACCAGGCCCTTGCCGTGCAGTTGGCCGACCAGCGCCAGGGCCTCGCCCAGCACGGCCTGCTGGCCATCGGAGAGCGGCGCCTCGGCTTCCACCGCGCGCCAGTCGTCCCACAGGCTGCGGGCACCTTCCAGGTAATCGAACAGCAGCCAGCCGCCCTGCCCTGCGGCAAAGCCTTCGGCCAGCAGCGCCGGCGTCGGCAGGCCCTGCTCGGCAAGCAGCCGCGCACCGGCCAGTTCGCGCTGGTAGTGACGCTCCGCCTTGGCGCCCACCACCAGCTTGGCGAGCACGTCGCGCCCCTGCCAGCGGGCGCGCCCTACATAGCGCTGCCCGGGCAGCACGCGGAACAGCTGGATCAGCTCCAGGCCGCCCTCGGCGTCCACGAGCAGCGGCAGGGTCGGCGCACGACCGGCGCCCGTGAGTTCAGCCAGCTTCAAGCGCGGCGCTCCTTGTTGCGACGGCGCGCACCGAGGCGCCGGACCCAGGTGTCGACATCGCTGCTGGAGTGCCCGGCGCCCAGGTAGGCCACCAGCAGGTCGCGCAGCTCGCTCTCGCCCCAGGGGTTGGCCCGCCGCACCAGTGGCTCGAGGTCCTTGACCCGGTCACGACGGCCCAGCAACAGCGGCCGGGTCTTCTCCAGGTCGATCAGGCAGCTCTCGTAATGCCCGCCGATCTCGCGCAGGAAGATGTGCTTGGGATAGAAGCAGCCATGCACCTGGCCGGCCGCATGCAGCCGGTGTGCAAGGGTGCCCACGGCGAGGATGATCGCCGCGCGCTGGTCCTCGCCCAGGGAGGGCCAGCGATCCAGCAGCTCGGCCAGTTCGGTCCAGCCGTCCAGTGCGCGGGTCAGCAGGATGGCCCGGCGCTCGCCGTGCACCTCCCGCTCGGCGAAGAACGCGGCGCGCAGGGCCGGCACGTCCAGCGCCTGGTAGCGCTGGATATTGCGGAACTCACGGGCGAAGGTGGGCTCGCCGAAGGGCCGCGCCAGGCTGCGGCTGAGGTAGTTGCTCTGCCGCTTGAGGTAGTAGGCGGCATCGCCCAGGTCGAGGCGGAACACGCTGCTCCAGCCTCCCCGGCCGGTGTTGGGGGCGTCCACGGCCTCGAGCTGCAGGTTCCACAGCGCCTCGAAACTGTCGAGACCATGGCGGGCCAGGATGTCCCGGTCGCTGGTGGCGATGAAGTCGCTCATTCGCGTCCCTCGAAGAAACCGATGATCTGCCTGATCCGCCGCTTGTCGCCGACGTTCAGGCGCTGGCGCCCGCGGTACTGCAGGTAGAAGCGCAGGCGCTGGGTGCGGCTCAGCTTGTACTTGGCGACCTTGTCCAGGCAGGCCAGGTCCTTGACGATGCGGCGCCGCAGGAAGGGGCCGAGCCAGAATGCGCCGGTGGGGCAGTCGATGAGGAACAGCTCGCCCTCGTCGTTGACCAGCAGGTTGCGCCACTTCAGGTCGTTGTGGGCGAAGTGGTGGTCGTGCATGGCGCGGGTGGCGCGGGCCAGCTGGCGGCTGACGCCATCGACCCAGGTCGCGTCATCCAGGCGGGCGTCGTCGCGCTGCGCCAGGGCTGCCATGTCGGAGGTGCGCTCCAGCTCGCGTGTGATCAGCGCGCCACGGTGGAAGCGGCCGAAGCGGCGCTCCAGGCCCCAGCCCACCACCGGAGCCGTGGGGATGCCCCACTTGCTGAAGTTCTTGAGGTTCTGCCACTCGGCCTTGACCCGTGGCCGGCCGATCCAGCGGCGCAGGCCCTTGCCCGCGCCCCAGTAGCGCTTGACGTAGTAGCGGATGCCGGCGTGCTCGACCCGCAGCACCTCGGAGAGCGGGTCACCGGTGATCCAGTCCCCTTGCAGGGCGAACACCGCGTCGAGATCGGCGAACAGCCGGGCGACATCGGCGTCGAGCCCGGGCGCCAGTTTCCAGTCACTCAATCCGCTGCTCCTTCCACGTACTTGCGCTGGTAGCGCGCCAGCAGGCGTGCGGCCTTCTGCTCCATCCAGGCCAGCAGGCCGATCTCCTCACGCAGCACCTGGCGCAGGGGCTGCTGGAAGTAGACCTTGAGGAAGCGCAGCTTGTCGTGCCGGGTCAGGCCGATGTTCAGCGCGGAGAAGTACAGCGCCGCCAGGTCCTTGTCGCGCCAGCGGCGCGGCGTGCTCTCGCGCACCTGGGCGCGGTGCAGGTCGATCACCGAGAGACGGAAGTCCCCCGCCGTGACCGGCTTGTCGGTGTGCAGGAGGAAGTGGCAGATGTAGCAGTCGCGGTGGTTGACCCCGGCGCGGTGCATCTCGCGCACCATGCGCGCGACCTCGTCGATCAGGGCGCGCTTGAGCGCCGGGGCCGGCGGGTTCTGTACCCAGTCGAGGCTGAAGTCCTCGAGACTGATGGTCGGCGCCAGCTCCTCGGTGATGATGAAGGAATGCTGCTGCGCGGGGTTGCTGCCGCGCTCGCCGAAGGCCGCCGCGGTCATCGTCGGCACCCCGGCGCGCTGCAGGCGCTGGATGGCCGCCCACTCCAGGCCGGCGCCCAGCACCGGCGCCTTGGCGGTGACCAGGTTCTTGAAAATCTCGCCCCAGCCGATGCCTCGGTGGATCTTCACGAAGTAGCCGCGCCCGTCGACCTCGGTGCGCAGGGTGCGCCGGGCCTCCAGCTCGCGGAACACCTCGCCCTGCAGCTTCTCCACCTCGGCGAACGGGTCACGCCCGGCCCAGAGGTCCTTGAAGGGTTGTTCCAGCATCAGCTTCATGGCCGTGCCTGCAGGATCACGTCGGCCGCGCGCTGCGGCATGCTGTAGAGGTCCGCCGTGTCGGCGAACGCCAGGCCGTTGCGGGCCCATTCGGTGCGGGCGTTATCGTCGTCGAGCATTTCGGCCAGCATGCGGTTCAGCTGCTCCTGTTCGAAGGGGCTCGGCACCACGCGGCCTGCCCTGGCCTCGTCGATGTAGTGGGCGTAGCCGCAGACGTCGGTCACCAGCACCGGCAGCCCGGCGACCAGCGCCTCCAGCAGCACGGTCCCGGTGTTTTCGTTGTAGGCGGGGTGGATCAGCAGGTCGGCACCCAGCAGGAAGCGCGGGATGTCGCTGCGCCCCTTGAGGATCTCGACCTGGTCGGAAATGCCCAGTGTCTTCATCTGCAGGATGAAGGGCTTGGGGTCGTCCTGGCCGATGACGATCAGCCGGGTACGCTTCTTCAGTGCCCTGGGCAGCGCGGCGAGCGCACGCAGGCTGCGGTCGAGGCCCTTGGTCTTGAAGCCGGAGCCGATCTGCACCAGCAGCAACTGGTCGTCCGCCAGCTTGAACTCGCGACGGAACTCGGCGCGGATCTCGGCGGCGTTGGCCGGGGCGCGGCGGTCGGGGGCGATGCCCGGCGGCAGCAGGTGGAAGCGCTCGGCCGGCGTGGCGTAGTGCTTCACGAACAACGGCTGCTGCACCTCGGAGATCATCAGCACCTCGGTCTTCGACTCGGGGGCGAACACCGCGCGCTCGTAGTCGGAGAAATGCTTGTAGCGACCCCACTTGCGATACAGGCCGTTGCGCAGGGTCTGCGCCTTGTCCTCGAAGCAGGGATCGGCGGCGTAGTAGACGTCCAGGCCCGGCATCTTGTTGAAGCCGACCACACGGTCCACCGGGCGCCTGGCCAGGTCGGCCCCGACCCAAGCGGTGAATTTCTCGTTGCGCTTGTGGTTGAACAGCGCCTTGACCGGCGCGATCAGCACCTCGAAGCCGTCCGGGATGTCGCCTTCCCAGATCATGGTGTAGACGCGGATGGCGTGCCCACGGCGCTGGCAGTCCTGGGCGATGCGCATGAAGTCACGCTGCAGGCCACCGAACGGGAAGTACTTGTAGAGCACGAATGCCAGTTGCATCAGTGTGTGTCCTCGGTCAGCAGCAGGGCCTCCAGCTGGGTGGCCACGCGCTGCGGGTTCAGCCGGGTGAAGCACAGGGGCTGCTCGCGCTTGAGGTCGAAGCGACGCTTGTCGTCTTCGGTCGGCTGGTAGGTGCAGGTCTTCTTCAGGCACGGCGCGCAGGGGAAGTCGCTGCCCAAGTGCACCTGCGAACGTCCATAGGCACCGGTGAAGCCGGGATTGGTCGGCCCGTAGAGCGACAGGGTCGGCACATCCAGCGCCGCCGCCAGGTGGCCCAGGCCGGTGTCCACCGCCACGCAGGCGCGCGCGCCGGCCAGCACCTTGGCCATCCCCGCCAGGGACAATCTGGGGAGCACCGCGGCGTTTTCCAAGCCCTCGGCGATGCGCTCGGCCCGCGCCTTCTCATTCGGGTTGCCCCAGGGCAGGCGCAGGTTCCAGCCGTGCTCGCAGACCCGCTCGGCGAGGTCGCGCCAGTAGGCTTCGGGCCAGTGCTTGGTATCCCAGGTGGTGCCGTGGAGGAACAGCAGGTACGGCGCGCCACCCGGCGCATCGGCCAGTTGCGCACGATTGAGGCCGTAATCGCCGGTGGTCGCCGGCAGCGGGTAGTCCAGCGCCTTGGCGAACAGCTGGCGTACCCGTTCGACGGCGTGCTGCCCCCAGGCCACCGAGTGGGCCTGGTCGTAGAAGCGCGCGGCGACGGGCTCGCGGGCGGACTCGCGATCCAGCCCGGCCACCGGGGCCTTGGCGTAACGGGTCAGCCAGGCGCTCTTGAACAGCCCTTGTGCGTCGATCACCAGGTCGTAGCGGGTCTCGCGCAGGCGCGCCTTGAAGCGCTTCCACTCACCGCTGCGGATGGTCTGCATCAGGTTTTTGCGCCAGCGGCGGATGGCCACCGGGATGACCTGGGCCACGGCCGGGTGCCAGGCGGGGATCTCGGCGAACCCCTCCTCCACCACCCAGTCGAACTGGATGCCGGGAATGGCACGGGCGGCATCGGTGATCGCCGGCAGCGTATGGATCACGTCACCCAGGGATGAGGTCTTGACCAGCAAAACCCTCATTCAGCGACCTCGGCCGGGTCCGCCACCAGGCGCCCCAGGGCATCCATCACCGGACGCGGCTTGAGTTGGCGCAGGCAGTTGTAATGGCCGAAGCGGCAGGTGCGGTCGAAGCAGGGGCTGCACTCCAGGCCCAGGCGCACCACTTCCACCTGTTCCGCCAGCGGCGGGGTGAACAGCGGCGAGGTGGAACCATAGACGGCCACCAGCGGGCGGTTGAGCGCGGCAGCCACGTGCATCAGGCCGGAGTCGTTGGAGACCACGGCACCGGAACAGGACATCAGGTCGATGGCTTCGGCCAGGCTGGTCTGCCCCGCGAGGTTGATCACCTCTTCGCGCAGGCCGGGGATCAGGCGCATGCGGATGTCTTCGCCGCCGGGGTGGTCGTTCTTCGAGCCGAACAGCCAGACCTGCCAGCCATCGCGCACCTTCAGCTCGGCGACCTTGGCGTAGTGCTCGGCCGGCCAGCGCTTGGCCTCGCCGAACTCGGCGCCGGGGCACAGGGCCAGGACGGGGCGATCGAGGCTCAGGCCGAACTTGGCCAATGCCGCGTCGCGGCTCGCCGGATCGATCTCGAGGGTCGGCCGCGGGTAGGGCTGCGGCAAATCGGCACCGGGCTCGTAGGCCAGGGCCATGAAGCGCTCGATCATCAGCGGGTAGCGGGACTTGTCCAGCTTGCGGATGTCGTTGAGCAGGCCATAGCGCAGCTCGCCCTTCCAGCCCGTGCGCCTGGGAATCCCGGCGAAGAAGGGCACCAGCGCCGACTTCAGCGAGTTGGGCAGGAGGATCGCCTGGTCATAGCGACCGGCGAGGGATTTGCCGATGCGGCGGCGCGTGGCCAGTTCCAGCGCGCCGTGGCCGAGCGGGAAGCTCAGGGCCTGGCGCACTTCGGGCATGCGCTCGAGGATGGGCCGGCTCCACTCGGGTGCCAGTACGTCGATCTGGCAGTCGCCATGGCGGGCTTTCAGGCACTGGAAGAGTGTCTGCGCCATCACCATGTCGCCCACCCAGGAGGGGCCAACGATCAGAATATTCATAAAGGCAGCTTCGGGGCCTCAAGCGACAAGCCGCAAGCGCCAAGCAGTACCCACTGCTTGCGGCTTGCGGCTTGCACTTTGCAGCCTTGTCTATTTATTTGACCAGGGTACGCCACTCGGCGTGCGCGGCGGTCTTGCCGGTCACCAGGTCGAAGTAGGCCTTCTGCAGCTTCTCGGTCACCGGGCCACGGCTGCCGATGCCGATCTTGCGGCCATCGACTTCGCGGATCGGGGTCACTTCGGCGGCGGTGCCGGTGAAGAAGGCCTCGTCGGCGATGTACACCTCGTCACGGGTGATGCGTTTCTCGACCAGCTTCAGGCCCTGTTCTTCGGCCAGGCGCAGCACGGTGTTGCGGGTGATGCCGTTGAGGCAGGCGGTCACCTCGGGGGTGTAGAGCACACCGTCCTTGATGATGAAGATGTTCTCGCCGGAACCCTCGGCCACGTAGCCTTCCGGGTCCAGCATCAGGGCCTCGTCGGCGCCGCCGGAAATGGCTTCCTGCAGGGCCAGCATCGAGTTGATGTAGGCACCGTTGGACTTGGCGCGGGTCATGGAGATGTTCACATGGTGGCGGGTGAAGGAGCTGGTACGCACCTTGATGCCCTTCTGCAGCGCTTCCTCGCCCATGTACGCGCCCCAGTTCCAGGCGGCGACGATGACGTGGACCTTGAGGCCGGTGGCGCGCAGGCCCATGCCTTCGCTTCCGTAGAACACCATCGGGCGGATGTAGGCGCTTTCGAGGTTGTTCTCACGCACGGCGGCTCGGGTGGCCTCGTTGATCTCGTCCTTGGTCCACGGGATCTGCATGTTCATGATGTGAGCGGAGTCGAACAGGCGGTCGGTATGCGCCTGCAGGCGGAAGATCGCCGTGCCGTCGGGGGTGTTGTAGGCGCGCACGCCTTCGAACACGCCCATCCCGTAGTGCAGGGTGTGGGTGAGCACGTGAGTGGTCGCTTCGCGCCACGGCACCAGTTCGCCGTCATACCAGATCACGCCATCACGATCGGCCATCGACATATTTGCCAGCTCCTCAAAGGTTCGATTGATTCAGCACGGCGAGTTAGCAGGCTGTCAGCTCAAGCCCAACTCGCGCCAGATCCGCATCACGCCTTGGCGCTCCGCGTGGAACTGGTCACCACTCACTACGCCCGGCTGCTTCTGCAACGCCTGCCGGTGGGCGGCGGAGCGATAGGCCTTGTAGGCCTCCTGCAGCAGGCTGACCGCTTCACCGGACAGCAATCCCACCTGCTCGAGGCCA
The DNA here is from genome assembly GCF_018408275.1 of Pseudomonas sp. Pc102. Lineage (NCBI taxonomy): Bacteria > Pseudomonadati > Pseudomonadota > Gammaproteobacteria > Pseudomonadales > Pseudomonadaceae > Pseudomonas > Pseudomonas sp. Pc102. The sequence goes on from NZ_AP021905.1 coordinate 6,033,235, forward strand.
TCGAGAATGCGGATGTTATCGGTGTAGCGCACCAGCTCAGGGTGCTGTCGCGACCAGGCAAGGGCCGCATATTGCACCATAAATTCGATATCGACGATACCGCCGGCGTCCTGCTTCAGATCGAAGGGAACGGTGCTTTCGAAGGCGTTCGCAGCGGTTCCCGCCGCAGTCTCGCGCGTTCCCAGGGTGGTACGCATCTTCGCCCGCATCTCGCTGACGTCCTGCTGCAGGGTGGCCAGCTCGCGCTCGCGCCCCAGCACCGCCAGGCGTACCGAGTCGAACGCCGCGGCTACGCGCTTGCAGCCCACCAGCACGCGGGCGCGCACCAGCGCCTGGTGCTCCCAGGTCCAGGCCTCGTTCTCCTGGTAGCGCTGGAAGGCCCCCAGCGAGCTCACCAGCAGGCCGGACGCGCCGGAAGGGCGCAAGCGCATGTCCACTTCGTAGAGCGAGCCGGAGGTGGTCTGGGTGGTGAGCAGGTGGATGATGCGCTGGCCCAGGCGGGTGAAGAACTGCGCACCGTCGATGGGCTTGGCGCCGTCGGTCTCCGCCTGCGGGTCGCCGTCGTGGATGAACACCAGGTCGAGGTCGGAACCATGGCCGAACTCGAGCCCGCCGACCTTGCCGTAGCCGACGATGATGAAGTCCGGGTCGCAGGCGCTGCCGTCCGCGCGACGCGGCGCACCATGGCGGGCCACGGTGTGGCGCCAGGCCAGGGCCAGCACCTGGTCGAGAATGGCTTCGGCCAGCCAGGTCAGGTAGTCGCTGACCTTCATCAGCGGCAAGGTGCCGGCGATCTCGGAGGCCGCCACCCGCAGGCTGTGGGCCAGCTTGAAGTGACGCAAGGCCTCCATCTGCTGCTCGAGGTCGTCCTCGGGAATGCGGGTCAGCCGCTCACGCAGCTCGGCGGCGAGTTCGGGGGCCAGTGGCGGATGGTAGAGGCGGCCTTCGTTGAGCAGTTCATCCAGCAACAGCGGGTAGCGCGCGATCTGCTCGGCGATCCAGGGGCTGGCGGCGCAGAGGGTGATCAGGCGTTCCAGGGCACCGGGGTTCTCGCTGAGCAGCACCAGGTAGGCCGAGCGCCGGGCCACCTTCTCCACCAGCGGCAACACGCGTTCCAGCACCAGGTCGGGCTTGCCGTGCTCGCTGGCCATGTTCAGCAGGCGCGGGATGAAGGCATCCATGCGCTCGCGCCCGAGGCGCTGCATGGCGCGCAGCTGGGGGCCGTTGCGCAGGTCGACCAGGCGCTTGAGGGCGGCCAGCGGGTCGAGGAACCCGGCCTCGCTCAATTGCCGGCAGGCACTCTCTTCGTCCAGGGCGTCTTCCCACAGCGACAGCCACTCGCCGCCGACGCAGGCGTCCTGCAGGCCCGCCTCCTCGTCCTGGTCGGGATCGGCGATGACCTGGTGGAAATGCCACTCGATGCGACCGCGCCAGTACATCAGCCGCTCATGGAAGGCCGACCAGTCGTCGAAGCCCATGATGAAAGCGACGCGGGCGCGGTCCAGGTCGTTGTCCGGGAGCATCTGCGTCTGCCGGTCGGCGATGGCCTGCAAGGCGTGCTCGGTGTAGCGCAGGAAGGCATAGCCGTCGCGTAGCTCGGCCACCACCGCCGGCGGCAGATAGCCCTGCCCCTCGAGCGTCGCCAGCACCTTGAGCAGCGGGCGCTGCTGCAGGCTCAGGTCGCGACCGCCGTGGATGAGCTGGAAGGCCTGGGCGATGAACTCCACCTCGCGGATACCGCCGGAGCCGAGCTTGACGTTCTCGGTCATGCCCTTGCGGCGCACTTCCTGCTGGATCAGCTGTTTCATCGAGCGCAGCGCCTCGATGGCCGAGAAGTCCAGATAGCGGCGATAGACGAAGGGTCGCAGCATTTCCAGCAACTGCGCGCCGGCCTGCTGGTCACCGCCGACCACCCGTGCCTTGATCATCGCGTAGCGCTCCCAGTCGCGCCCCTGGTCCTGGTAGTACTGCTCCAGCGCATTGAAGCTGAGCACCAGCGCGCCGGACGAGCCATAGGGGCGAAGGCGCATGTCGACGCGGAAGGCGAAACCGTCGACGGTGATGGCGTCCAGCGCCTTGATCAGCTTCTGGCCCAGGCGGATGAAGAACTCCTGGTTATCCAGCGCACGCTTGGCACCTTCGGTCTCGCCGCCCTCGGGGTAGCCGAAGATCAGGTCGATGTCAGAGGACAGGTTCAACTCATGGGCGCCCAGCTTGCCCATGCCGAGGATGACCAGGTGCTGCGGCTGCCCGGAACGGCGCCCGGTGGGGGTGCCGAACTGCGCGCAGTGGCGGCTGTAGAGCCAGTGGTAGGCGCCGTCGATGCAGGCGTCGGCAAGATCGGAGAGATCGCGGCAGGTTTCCGCAAGGTCCGCCTGGCGGGTCAGGTCGCGCCAGATGATGCGCACTTGCTGGCGATTGCGAAAACGCCTCAGGTGGTGCGCCAGCTCGTCCTCACTCGCACAGGTGGAGAGGATTGAATCCAATTTTGTACACAATTCACCATTTTTAAGTGTACATTCCAACTCGCCCGATTCCGCCAGCTGCATGAGCATCGCCGGGTCGCGCCGCGTCTGCTCGGCCACGAAATCACTGGCTGCGCAAACCCGCAGGAACGCCTGCTTCCGTTCGTCGGGCCAGCCGTCGAATGCCGCACGCAGGGATTCCGGAAGGCCCTCCTGATCGGAGGTGAAGGCCTGGCGCGCACGGTCGGCGAGCGATTGCAGTTGCGGAGGGAGGGCGACAAGCGGGGGCAGGCTCATGGTCTATCCTGTGATCGGCGTACGCCGGGCCTGTGGTTGCTGGCCTCGCGCCGCCCATCTGTAGTTTTACTACGAAAGATTGTGTCCAGAGTGCTGAAACGGCCGTCGAAATGTAGTAAAACTACACAAGGCCGGTTCGACCCCCGGTAAATCCAAGAATTAGCAATCTGCCAGCCCATAAGGCTGTCAGTGAACATAGGCGTCCGATTCTGGAAGCCTTTCCGCCCTGGAGCAAGCCATGCAAGACCTCGATCCCGTCGAAACCCAGGAATGGCTGGACGCCCTGGAATCGGTTCTCGACAAAGAAGGCGAAGACCGCGCGCACTACCTGATGACCCGTATGGGTGAACTCGCTACCCGTAGCGGTTCGCAGCTTCCCTATGCCATCACCACGCCGTACCGCAACACGATCCCCGTCACCCACGAAGCACGCATGCCTGGCGACCTGTTCATGGAACGCCGCATTCGCTCGCTGGTACGCTGGAACGCGCTGGCAATGGTCATGCGCACCAACCTGAAGGACTCCGACCTGGGCGGTCACATCTCCAGCTTCGCGTCCTCGGCGACCCTCTACGACATCGGCTTCAACTACTTCTTCCAGGCCCCGACCGACGAACACGGCGGCGACCTGATCTACTTCCAGGGCCACGCCTCCCCCGGTGTCTACGCCCGCGCCTTCATGGAAGGCCGCATCACCGAAGAGCAGATGAACAACTTCCGCCAGGAAGTCGATGGCAACGGCCTGTCGTCCTACCCGCACCCCTGGCTGATGCCGGACTTCTGGCAGTTCCCCACCGTTTCCATGGGCCTCGGCCCGATCCAGGCGATCTACCAGGCACGCTTCATGAAGTACCTGGAAAGCCGCGGTTTCATCCCCGCCGGCAAGCAGAAGGTCTGGTGCTTCATGGGCGACGGCGAGTGCGACGAGCCCGAATCCCTCGGCGCCATCTCCCTGGCCGGCCGCGAGAAGCTCGACAACCTGATCTTCGTCATCAACTGCAACCTGCAGCGCCTCGACGGCCCGGTACGCGGCAACGGCAAGATCATCCAGGAGCTCGAAGGCGTATTCCGTGGCGCCCAGTGGAACGTCAACAAGGTCATCTGGGGCCGCTTCTGGGACCCGCTGCTGGCCAAGGACGTCGACGGCATCCTGCAGCGCCGCATGGACGAAGTCATCGACGGCGAGTACCAGAACTACAAGGCCAAGGACGGCGCGTTCGTCCGCGAGCACTTCTTCAACACGCCCGAACTCAAGGCCATGGTCGCCGACCTGTCCGACGACGAGATCTGGAAGCTCAACCGTGGCGGCCACGACCCCTACAAGGTCTATGCGGCCTACCACCAGGCGGTCAACCACAAGGACCAGCCCACCGTCATCCTGGCCAAGACCATCAAGGGTTACGGCACCGGTGCGGGCGAGGCGAAGAACACCGCGCACAACACCAAGAAGGTCGACGTCGACAGCCTGAAGTCGTTCCGCGACCGCTTCGACATCCCGGTGAAGGACGACGAGCTGGAGAACCTGCCCTTCTTCAAACCCGAGGAAGGCAGCGCCGAAGCCCGTTACCTGAGCGAGCGCCGCGCCGCCCTGGGTGGCTTCGTGCCCCAGCGCCGCGCCAAGAGCTTCAGCATCCCCACCCCGCCGCTGGAAACCCTCAAGGCCATCCTCGACGGCTCGGGCGACCGTGAGATCTCCACCACCATGGCCTTCGTGCGGATCCTCTCGCAACTGGTCAAGGACAAGGAAATCGGCCAGCGCATCGTCCCCATCATCCCGGACGAGGCCCGCACCTTCGGCATGGAAGGCATGTTCCGCCAGCTGGGCATCTACTCCTCCGTCGGCCAGCTCTACGAGCCCGTCGACAAGGACCAGGTGATGTTCTACCGCGAGGACAAGAAGGGCCAGATCCTCGAGGAAGGCATCAACGAAGCGGGCGCCATGAGCTCCTTCATCGCCGCCGGCACCTCGTACTCCAGCCACAACCAGCCGATGCTGCCGTTCTACATCTTCTATTCGATGTTCGGCTTCCAGCGCATCGGCGACCTGGCCTGGGCCGCTGGCGACAGCCGTACCCGTGGCTTCCTGATCGGCGGCACCGCCGGTCGTACCACGCTCAACGGCGAAGGCCTGCAGCACGAGGACGGCCATAGCCACATGCTGGCCGGCACCATCCCCAACTGCCGCACCTTCGACCCCACCTACGGCTATGAACTCGCGGTGATCATCCGCGAAGGCATGCGCCAGATGACCGAAGAGCAGCAGGACGTCTTCTACTACATCACCGTGATGAACGAGGCCTACACCCAGCCCGCCATGCCGGCCGGTGTCGAGGAAGGCATCATCAAGGGCATGTACCTGCTCGAAGAGGACAAGAAGGAAGCCGCGCACCACGTGCAACTGCTGGGCTCGGGCACCATCCTGCGCGAAGTCCGCGAAGCGGCGAAGATCCTCCGCGACGAGTTCAACGTCGGCGCCGACGTCTGGAGCGTCACCAGCTTCAACGAACTGCGCCGCGACGGCCTGGCCATCGAGCGCCACAACCGCCTGCATCCGGGCCAGAAGCCCAAGTCGACCTACGTCGAGCAGTGCCTGAGCGGTCGCAAGGGCCCGGTCGTGGCCTCCACCGACTACATGAAGCTGTTCGCCGAACAGATTCGCCAGTGGGTGCCGAGCAAGGAATTCAAGGTCCTGGGAACCGACGGCTTCGGCCGCAGCGACAGCCGCAAGAAGCTGCGCCACTTCTTCGAAGTGGACCGCTACTGGGTCGTCCTGGCGGCGCTGGAAGCCCTCGCGGATCGTGGCGACATCGAACCGAAAGTGGTGGCCGAGGCCATCGCCAAGTTCGGCATCGACCCCGATAAGCGCAACCCCCTGGACTGCTGAGGAGACGCATTGTGAGTGAGTTGATCCGCGTACCCGATATCGGCGGCGAAGGCGAAGTGATCGAGATTCTGGTCAAGGTCGGCGACCGCGTCGAAGCCGACCAGAGCCTGGTCACCCTGGAATCCGACAAGGCCAGCATGGAAGTCCCCTCGCCCAAGGCCGGCGTGGTGAAGAGCCTGAAGGTGAAGATCGGCGACCGCCTCAAGGAAGGCGACGACCTGATCGAACTGGACGTCGAGGGCGCCGCCGCTGCAGCACCCGCGCCCCAGGCTCCGGCTGCCGCGCCCAAGGCGCAGGAGAAGCCCGCTGCCGCACCGGCACCGGCGGCCCCCGCCAGTGAAAGCGTCCAGGACGTGCACGTCCCGGACATCGGTTCCGACAGCAAGGCCAAGGTCATCGAGATACTGGTCAAGGCCGGCGATCGCGTCGAAGCCGACCAGAGCCTGATCACCCTGGAATCCGACAAGGCCAGCATGGAGATCCCCTCGCCCGCCGCAGGCATCGTCGAGAGCGTCGTGGTCAAGCTGGATGCCGAAGTCGGCACCGGCGACCTGATCATCAAGCTGCGCACCGCAGGCGCCGCCCCGGCTGCCGCCAAGGCCGCCGAAGCGCCTGCCGCCGCACCGCCACCGGCCCCCGCCGCCGCTGCCCCGGCCGCTCCGGCTGCCGAAGCGGTACAGGACGTCCACGTCCCGGACATCGGCTCCGACAGCAAGGCAAAGGTGATCGAGATCCTGGTCAAGGCCGGTGATCGCGTCGAAGCCGACCAGAGCCTGATCACCCTGGAGTCCGACAAGGCCAGCATGGAGATCCCCTCGCCCGCCGCAGGCATCGTCGAGAGCGTCGTGGTCAAGCTGGATGCCGAAGTCGGCACCGGCGACCTGATCCTCAAGCTGCGCACCGCAGGTGCCGCCCCGGCTGCCGCACCAGCACCCGCCGCGCAGGACAGCCAGCCGGTGCATCGCGTCCCGGCGGGCGCCAGCCCGGCCGTGGCCGCCGAAGTCAACGCCATCGCCTCGCTGTCGGCCGCTGCCGCCGGCAGCCCCGGCGCACCGGCTCGCTCCGACGGCGCCAAGGTCCATGCCGGCCCGGCCGTGCGCCAGCTGGCCCGCGAGTTCGGCGTCGAGCTGAGCGCGGTCACCGCCACCGGCCCGCACGGCCGTGTGCTCAAGGAAGACGTGCAGGCCTACGTCAAGGCCGTGATGCAGAAGTCCAAGGACGCCCCGGCAGCTGCCGCGGCTGCCACCGGTGGCGCCGGCATCCCGCCGATCCCCACCGTCGACTTCAGCAAGTTCGGTGAGATCGAGGAAGTGGCGATGACCCGCCTGATGCAGGTCGGCGCTGCCAACCTGCACCGCAGTTGGCTCAACGTCCCGCACGTGACCCAGTTCGACTCCTCCGACATCACCGAGCTGGAAGCCTTCCGCGTCGCCCAGAAAGCCGTCGCCGAGAAAGCCGGCGTCAAGCTGACCGTGCTACCGCTGCTGCTCAAGGCCTGCGCCTACCTGCTCAGGGAAATGCCGGACTTCAACAGCTCCCTCGCCCCCAGCGGCAAGGCGCTGATCCGCAAGAAGTACGTGCACATCGGCTTCGCCGTGGACACCCCGGACGGCCTGCTGGTCCCGGTGATCCGCAACGTCGACCAGAAGAGCCTGCTGCAACTGGCCGCCGAAGCCGCCGCCCTGGCCGAAAAGGCGCGGACCAAGAAGCTCTCGGCGGACGACATGCAAGGCGCCTGCTTCACCATCTCCAGCCTCGGCCACATTGGCGGCACCGGCTTCACGCCGATCGTCAACGCGCCGGAAGTGGCGATCCTCGGCGTGTCCAAGGCCACCATCCAGCCGGTCTGGGACGGCAAGGCCTTCCAGCCGCGCCTGATGCTGCCGCTGTCGCTGTCGTACGATCACCGCGTGATCAATGGCGCCGCCGCCGCGCGCTTCACCAAGCGCCTGGGTGACGTGCTGGCGGATATCCGCACCATGCTGCTGTAAACCTTTGCTTCATCGCGAGCACGCCACGCTCGCACCTCGACCCCGCCCCCTTAGGCGGGGTTTTTTTTGCCCTGGATCCACGCACGGACTCGCCCGCTGACGCTCACGCCCGGCCCTGCGGTGGCCCGCATCGCGTTCATCGAAGGAAGGAGGAAGGAGAGCGGTGCCCACCCGCGCCGGCGGGTGGGTCCGGTCGCAGCCGGGTCAGCCCTTCTGCAGGTTGCGGATCAGGAAGCTGAACGCCTTGGCCAACTGCCCGGCACCGTCCAGGTCGCGCACGATGGTCAGCATCGGCTCGCTGGAACCCGGCACGTTGAGCACGCAGGCCTGGCCCTCGCGCGGGCAGGCATAGCTGATGCTCGGATCGACGCCGAACACCGGCAGCAGCCGGTTGCGCACCGCGACGCCGGTCCCCGTCGTGGCCCGGACCTCCTCGCGCAGCATCAGCTCGCCCGGCCGCGCCAGGCTCACCTGGTACTGCAGGTCACGCCGATCGCTGGAGCCGACCTGGTAGCCGGCGCTCAGGGCATAGGTCTTCAGCAGCGCATTGGTGTGCGCGAACAGCGCCTTGCGCTCGTCATCGGACAGGTAGAGACGCTTGATCTCGGCCAGGTAGCGGGTCTGCTCAGCGCTGCTGAGAACCGGCTCCGAACCGGCCGCCGAGGCCGGTGATAAAAAAAACATACCGCACAGCACCAAAGCCCCACCAAGTTGTCTTGTCAGCCCCATCCGCATGATGCACCCTTGCCCGACGCCATATTAAGAAGTGGGCCGAGGCCCGACTCGGTCAGCATACTGGAACCCCCCCGCCCGATGAAAAGCCATCCCGATGCCGCCAGCCGTACGGTGGCCGAGGTTGTGACGCAGTTGCCAGTCCCTTCGCGGCTTGGCCTCATGCGTTTCGAGCGGATCAACGAGGCCAGCTGGGCGCTGCTGTTCCTCGACCCCAATTGCGAACGCCATATCGGCATGCCGGCCACCGAGCTCTGCGCCCTGGTCGGCTCGCCCTACGCCAGCCTGATGTCCCCCGAAGCGCGCTACCGCCTTCACGACGAAATCCAGCGCCAGCTGGCCGGCAGCGCCAGTTACCAGGTGCAGTACAGCCTGCACACGACCGACGGCGTGCGCACCATCCTCGAGCTCGGCGAAGCCTTCCAGCAACATGGACGCAGCCTGCTTCGCGGCTACCTGCTGCCGGTGGATGCCGAGGACGGCGACACGGATGAAGACACCGACCAGCGCCTCAGCGAACTCGAAGCCCAGAACACCCGTCTCAAGAGCTCCCTGGACCTCTATCAGCGTTCCCAGGAAGACCACCTGCAACACCTGATCCGTTCCCGCGCCCAGCAAAGCCTCATCGTGCGCCTGGCCCGCCACCGCTACGGTGCCGGCGACCCCGCCCTGGAGGCGGCCAAGCTGATCACCCAGGCCGCTTGCGAAGCCTACGAAGTGTCCCGCGCCTCCCTGTGGATGTTCGACGGCGACCTGTTGCGCGCCATCAACCTCTACCGGCGCGACCAAGACCACCACGAACACCCGGACGCCATCGACGTCAGCCGCTACCCGCAGTACCTCGAAGCCCTGCACAGCGGGCGCGCCATCGACGCCCACAATGCCCAGCGCGACCCCCGCACCAGCGAGCTGGTGAACGACTACCTCAAGCCCCAGGGCATCATCGCCCTGCTCGATGCCAGCGTGCGCATCGGCGGCGACGTGGTCGGCGTGCTGTGCCTGGAACACACCGGCGGCCAGCGCGTCTGGCAGACCGACGAGATCGCCTTCGCCGGCGAGCTGGCCGACCAGTTCGCCCAGGTCCTGGTCAACCAGCAACGCCTCGACGCCACCAACGCCCTGCACCTGTTCCAGCGCGCCGTCGAGCAGAGCGCCAGCGCCTTCCTGCTGGTGGACCGCGACGGCCTGGTGGAGTACGTCAACCCCAGCTTCACCGCCATCACCCAGTACAGCTCGGATGAGGTCCATGGCCGCCGCCTGTCCGACCTCCCGGCCCTGGAGAACCTCAGCGACCTCTTGTTCGACGCCCGCTCCAGCCTCTCCACCAGCAACAGCTGGCAGGGCGAGTTCCGCAGCCGGCGCAAGAACCTGGAGCCCTACTGGGGCCAGCTGTCCATCTCCAAGGTATTCGGCGAGAACGGCGAGCTGACGCACTACATCGGCATCTACGAGGACGTCACCCACAACAAGCTGGCCCAGCAGCGCATCGAGAAGCTGGCCTACACCGACAACCTCACCGGGCTGGGCAACCGCCCGTACTTCATCCGCAGCCTGGAGGAGCGCTTCCAGAGCGACCTCGAATCGCCCCTCTGCCTGCTGCTGGTGGACATCGACAACTTCAAGCGCATCAACGACAGCCTCGGCCACCAGACCGGCGACAAGCTCCTGGTCAGCCTCGCCCGCCGCCTGCGCAACACCCTCGGCCAGGGCGACATCCTCGCGCGCTTCGCCAGCAACGAGTTCGCCGTGCTGCTCGACGGCGCCGACCTGGAAAGCGGGCAGAGAACCGCCGGGCAGATCCTCCACACCCTCGACAAACCGCTGTTCGTCGACAACCAGCTGATCAGCGTCACCGGCTCCCTCGGCCTCGCCTGCGCGCCGCAGCACGGGCGTGACCCGCAGACCCTGATGAAGCACGCCGGCCTCGCCCTGCACAAGGCCAAGGCCAACGGCAAGCACCAGCTGCAGCTGTTCACCGAGACCCTCAACGCCGAGGCCAGCTACAAGCTGTTCGTCGAGAACAACCTGCGCCGCGCCCTGGCGCAGAACGAGCTGGAAGTCTTCTACCAGCCCAAGCTCTGCCTCAAGACCGGGCAACTTCTGGGCATGGAGGCGCTGCTGCGCTGGCAACACCCGGAACGCGGCATGATCCGCCCCGACCAGTTCATCAGCGTCGCCGAGGAAACCGGGATGATCATCCCCATCGGCAAGTGGGTGATCCGCGAAGCCTGCCGCATGAGCCGACGCCTCAGCGCCTCGGGCATGGGCGATGTGCAGGTGGCGATCAACCTCTCGCCCAAGCAGTTCAGCGACCCGGACCTGGTGGGCTCCATCGCCGCCATCCTCCACGAGGAACAGCTGCCCTCGGGGCTGCTGGAACTGGAGCTGACCGAAGGCCTGCTGCTGGAAGCCACCGACGACACCAAGCACCAGCTCAACCGGCTCAAGACCCTCGGCCTGACCCTGGCCATGGACGACTTCGGCACCGGCTACTCCTCCCTGAGCTACCTGAAGAAGTTCCCGATCGACGTCATCAAGATCGACCGCAGCTTCATCAAGGACATCCCCGACAACCAGGACGACATGGAAATCACCTCGGCGGTGATCGCCATGGCCCACAACCTCAAGCTCAAGGTCGTCGCCGAAGGCATCGAGAGCGCCCAGCAGCTGGCCTTCCTCCGTCGCCAGCGCTGCGATGTCGGCCAGGGCTACCTGTTCGACCAGCCCATCCCCGGGCACCTGCTGGTGGAAAGCCTGCGCCGCTACCCCTGCCGCCCGCAGCCCTGAGCCCTGAGCCCTGAGCCCTGAGCCCTGAGCCTGCTGTAACATCGGCCATTCCCGCAGGTCTATCGACCAGCCAGCCACCCTTCGAGGAGAACGCCATGGTCCTGCGCTCGCAGATCCTTGCCCACAAAATCGAGCTGCCCACCGCGGCACAGGCATTGCCCGGCCGCGAATCGCCGATGCCGGTTCCCGATGCCCACTACGTCAATGGCCGCCCCCTGCAGGCGCCCTTCCCCGCCCACCTGCAGCAAGCGGTGTTCGGCCTCGGCTGCTTCTGGGGCGCCGAGCGGCGCTTCTGGCAACAGGAGGGCGTCTGGTCCACCGCAGTCGGCTATGCCGGCGGCCACACCCCGAACCCGACCTACGACGAAGTCTGCTCCGGCCTCACCGGGCACACCGAAGTGGTGCTGGTGGTGTTCGACCCACAGGTGATCAGCTACGAGAAACTGCTCTCGGTGTTCTGGGAAGCCCACAACCCGACCCAGGGCATGCGCCAGGGCAACGACATCGGCACCCAGTACCGCTCGGCCATCTACTGCAGCGACGCCGCCCAGCTGGAAGCCGCCAAGGCCAGCGAAGCACGCTTCCAGGCCGAGCTGAGCAAATCCGGCTTCGGCGCCATCACCACCGAGATCGACGAAGCCCCGACCTTCTACTACGCCGAGGCGTATCACCAGCAGTACCTGGCGAAGAATCCGGGGGGGTATTGCGGGTTGGGGGGACGGGCGTTTGTATGCCGCTTTAGAGCTTGAAGCGGGAAGCTTGAAGCTGGAAGAAAGAGCACCCGCCTGAGGCTTCTGGCTTCCGGCTTCAAGCTTCAAGCTTCAAGCTTCAAGCTTCAAGCTTCAAGCTTCAAGCTTCAAGCTCAACTATCCGCTATCAACCAGTCCAGCCGCCAGCTGCCCTGACTCTGCGCGAGCTTCTCGCTCAGCCAGGGCAGGAGCTGGCGCAGTTCTTCCTCTATCCCCCACGGCGGGTTGGCGATGGCCAGGCCCGAGCCGTTGAGGCCGAGGGCGTTGTCCGCCGGGTGCACCATCAGCTCCACCCGCAGCAGCTTGGGCGCGCCGGAGGCTTCCAGGCCCTGGTAGAAACGCTTGAGCTGGCGCTGGTCCTTGATCGGGTACCAGATCGCGACGACGGTCTGGCGCATGCGGCCGATGGCTTCCTTCAGCGCGGTGACGCAGCGTTCCAGTTCGTCGGCTTTCTCGAAGGGCGGGTCGATCAGCATCAGCGCGCGCTTCTCCGCCGTCGGCAACAGCGCCCGGGGCAGGTGCCAGCCTTCGCCCAGGTGCACGGCGACGCGGCGGTCGCCGGCCATGTTCTCCTTCAGCGCCTGGCCGTCTTCCGGGTGTTTCTCGTTCAGGTGCAGGCGGTCCTGCGGGCGGGTCAGCTGGCGCGCCAGTTCGGGGGAACCCGGGTAATGACGAAGTTCGCCCTCCGGGTTCAGCGCCTGCAGCACGCCGAGGTAGTCCACCATCAGCGCCGGCAGGTCGGGCTGGCCCCAGAGCCGGCCGATGCCCTCCTCCCATTCCCCGGTGCGGCTGGCCTGGTCGCCCGCCAGGTCGTAGAGGCCGACGCCGGCGTGGCTGTCGAGGTAGGCGAAGGGCGCCTCCTTTCGTGAAAGCAGGGCGATCAGGCGGGCCAGGGTCAGGTGTTTGAGCACATCGGCATGGTTGCCGGCATGAAAGGCGTGACGGTAGTTCATGGTGTGGAAATCCTCGCGAGGCGCGCAGTTTAGCAGCCGCGACGCTGGCCGGGTTTTGCCGCTTTATCACCCTTATGGATGTTGCTAGGCGACCTTCATTCACCGATCTAGACTCGGCCGATCCAACCGGAGATCCGACATGTCCGAGACCCTGCTCAGTTCCCGCAACCTGGCCTTCGAACTCTACGAAGTGCTGGACGCCGAAGCCCTGACCCAGCGCGAGCGCTTCGCCGATCACAACCGCGAAACCTTCGACGCCGCCATCGGCACCGCCCGCAGCATCGCCGAGAAATACTTCGCCCCGCACAACCGCAAGGGCGACGAGAACGAGCCGGAATACCACGACGGCGCTGCCGCGCTGATCCCGGAAGTGAAGCCCGCCGTGGACGCCTTCCTCGAGGCCGGCTTCCTCAACGCCACCCGCAGCTTCGAGCAGGGCGGCATGCAGCTGCCCACCCTGCTGTCCCAGGCCTGCTTCGCCCACTTCCAGTCGGCCAACGTCGGCAGCTCCGCCTACCCCTTCCTGACCATGGGCGCGGCCAACCTGATCGAGAGCTTCGGCAACGACGAGCAGAAGCAGCGCTTCCTGCAGCCGATGATCGAGGGCCGCTTCTTCGGCACCATGGCGCTCACCGAGCCCCACGCCGGCTCCTCCCTGTCGGACATCCGCACCCGCGCCGAACCGGCCGGCGACGGCACCTACCGCATCAAGGGCAACAAGATCTTCATCTCCGGCGGCGACCACCCGCTGTCGGACAACATCGTGCACATGGTGCTGGCCAAGCTGCCGGACGCCCCGCCCGGGGTGAAAGGCATCTCGCTGTTCATCGTGCCCAAGTTCCTGGTCAACGACGACGGCTCCCTCGGCAAGCGCAACGACGTGATCCTCGCCGGCCTGTTCCACAAGATGGGCTACCGCGGCACCACCTCCACCGCCTTGAATTTCGGCGACAACGGCGACTGCGTCGGCTACCTGGTGGGCAAGCCCCACGCCGGCCTCTCCTACATGTTCCAGATGATGAACGAGGCCCGCATCGGCGTCGGCATGGGCGCGGTGATGCTCGGCTACGCCGGCTACCTCTACTCCCTGGAATACGCCCGCGAGCGCCCGCAAGGCCGCCTGCCCGATGGCAAGGACCCGACCAGCGCCCAGGTGGCGATCATCGAGCACGCCGATGTGCGCCGCATGCTGCTCACCCAGAAGGCCTACGTGGAAGGCGCCTTCGACCTGGGCCTGTACGCCGCGCGCCTGTTCGACGACACCCAGACCCTCGCCACCGAGGAAGAGCGCAAGCAGGCCCATGAGCTGCTCGACCTGCTCACCCCCATCGTCAAGTCCTGGCCCTCGGAGTTCTGCCTCAAGGCCAACGAGCTGGCGGTGCAGATCCTCGGCGGCCACGGCTACACCCGCGAGTACCCGGTGGAGCAGTACTACCGCGACAACCGCCTCAACCCCATCCACGAAGGCACCCACGGCATCCAGTCGCTGGACCTGCTGGGGCGCAAGGTGGCGCAGAACAACGGCGCCGGCCTCAAGCAGCTGACCCGCCTGATCAACGACACCTGCCGGCGCGCCGCCGCCCACGGCTCCCTCGACGCCCTGCGCCAGCCGCTGGAGCAGGCCGTCGCGCGCCTCTCCGCCGTGACCCTGGCACTGCTCGGCGACCTGATGCAGGGCAAGGTCAACCAGGCCCTGGCCAACTCCGCGCTCTACCTCAATGCCTTCGGCCACGCGGTGATCGGCTGGCGCTGGCTGGAGCAGGCGATCCGCGCCGAGGAAGGCCTGGCCAGCGGCAACCCCGCCGACGCCGACTTCTACAAGGGCAAGCTGCAGGCCGCGCGCTACTTCCTCACCTGGGAAGTGCCGAGCGTCCATCACGCCCTGGCCATCCTCGAGGCCCGCGACGACACCTGCCTGGAGATGCGCGACGCCTGGTTCTGATTCCAACGCTTTCAGGGTTTCCCTGCCCCGCGCACATGCGGGGCTTTTTTTGCCCCGCCGCTGCGCCGACGACGCTGCAAGGTGGAGGCGTCATCCCCGCGAACGGGGGACCCAGTTGCGCGCCCACCGGCACCGCCTCCCCTTCTCTTCGGCAAAGCGGGCTCGGACAACATCCTGACCGCCTGGTCGATTCCGTGAACCGGCGGCTCGGCTTCGTTCGAAAAAACCTGGGGATTTCTACCGATCAGCGCTTGCGGCGCGTTGCGGGTAGCAGGTTAGAATCCGGCTGGCATGCACGCTGCATGCATCCCTCCAGCGTCACCCCCGACATCGTCACCAGGAGCCTCAATACGTGGATGCAGCCACCATCAATAGCCTGTTCCTGATCGGCGCGTTGCTGGTCGGCGCAAGCATTCTGGTGAGCTCGGTTTCCTCGCGCCTGGGCATCCCCATCCTGGTCATCATCCTTGCCGTCGGCATGGTCGCCGGCATCGACGGCCCGGGCGGGATCGGCTTCAGCAACTACCCGCTGGCCTACCTGGTGGGCAACCTGGCGCTGGCCATCATCCTGCTCGACGGCGGCCTGCGCACGCGGGTCTCCAGCTTCCGCGTGGCCTTGTGGCCGGCGCTGTCGCTGGCCACGGTCGGCGTGCTGATCACCACCGGGCTGACCGGCATGGCCGCCGCCTGGCTGTTCGACCTGGACATCATGCAGGGCCTGCTGATCGGTGCCATCGTCGGCTCCACCGACGCCGCGGCGGTGTTCTCCCTGCTCGGCGGCAAGGGCCTCAACGAACGGGTCACCGCCACCCTGGAGATCGAATCCGGCAGCAACGACCCGATGGCGGTGTTCCTCACCGTCACCCTGATCGACATGCTGGCCAAGGGGCAGACCGAGATCAGCCTGTCCTTCCTCGGCCACCTGGTCAGCGAGTTCGGCATCGGCGCGCTCCTCGGCCTCTCCGGTGGCTGGCTGCTGCTGCAACTGATCAACCGCATCAACCTGCCCAACGGCCTCTACCCCCTGCTGGTGGTGAGCGGCGGCCTGCTGGTGTTCGCCCTCACCAACTTCCTGCACGGCAGCGGCATCCTCGCCGCCTACCTCTGCGGCCTGGTGCTGGGCAACCGGCCGATCCGCTCGCGCCACAGCATCCTGCACATGCTCGACGGCATGGCCTGGCTGGCGCAGATCGGCATGTTCCTCGTGCTCGGCCTGCTGGTCACGCCCCACGACCTGCTGCCCATCGCCATCCCTGCCCTGGGCCTGGCGCTGTGGATGATCCTCTTCGCCCGCCCGCTGTCGGTGATGATCGGGCTGATCCCCTTCCGCGCCTTCCACGACCGCGAGAAGGCCTTCATCGCCTGGGTCGGCCTGCGCGGCGCGGTGCCGATCATCCTCGCGGTGTTCCCGATGATGGCCGGCCTGCCCCACTCGCAGCTGTACTTCAACCTGGCCTTCTTCATCGTCCTGGTCTCCCTGCTGCTGCAGGGCGCCAGCCTGCCGCTCGCGGCCAGGCTGCTGCGGGTGACGGTGCCGCCGGAGCCGGCGCCCATCTCCCGCGCCGGGCTGGAGATCCACCCCACCAGCGAATGGGAGCTGTTCGTCTACCGCCTGGGCGCGGAGAAGTGGTGCATCGGCGCCGCCCTGCGCGAGCTGAAGATGCCCGACGGCACCCGCATCGCGGCACTGTTCCGTGGCACCGAGCTGCTGCACCCCTCGGGCAGTACCGTGCTGGAGGCCGGCGACATCCTCTGCGTGATCGGCCATGAGCATGATCTTCCCGCCCTCGGCAAGCTGTTCAGCCAGGCGCCCCAGCGCGGCCTGGACCTGCGCTTCTTCGGCGACTTCGTCCTCGAAGGCGACGCCCAGCTTTCCGCCGTCGCCTCGCTCTACGGCCTGAAGCTGGAGAACGTCGATGGCAGCCAGCCGCTGGGACGCTTCATCTCCCACGAGATCGGCGGCGAGCCCATCGTCGGCGACCAGGTGGAATGGAACGGCCTGACCTGGACCGTGGCCCTGATGGAGGGGAACAAGGTGCGCAAGGTGGGCGTCAAATTCCCCGAAGGTCACGGACGTCCAGGCCCCGGACTGTTCCTCTGAAGGCGCGGCACATCCCAGCACGGGGCCGCGTCCTGACATATCATCAACCGCACTTTTTCCAGAGCCGCCCCACGCGACCATGTCTTTCCTGCGCCCCCTCCTCGCCGCCGCCCTCATCGGCTTCTGCCTCGGTGCCACGCCCGTGCATGCCGCCGAACCTCCGACCAGCGCCAAGGTCCAGCAGAGCCTGGACAACCTCGCCAGCCGCAAGCTGGCGGAAGCCGACCAGAAGGCCGTGCAGCAGGTGCTGGAGCAGACGCTCACGCAACTGAGCAACCAGGCCGACAGCGAGAAGCGCCTGGCCGACCTCAAGCGCCAGCTCAACGATGCCCCACGCCAGATCGCCGACGCCCAGCGTGAATTCACCCGCCTCAAGGCCAGCAAGCCGGTCGATGTCGGCGAGCGCTACGGCAAATCCTCCCTGGCCCAGCTCGACCAGTTGCTCAACCAGCGCAGCAGCCAGCTGGCCGGCTGGCAGAAGGACCTGGCCGAGGCCAACAGCCTGATCATCACCGCACAGACCCGCCCCGAGCGCGCCCAGGCCGAGATCAGCAGCAACCAGGTGCGCACCCAGCAGCTCAGCGCCATCCTCAAGGTCGGCAAGGAGACCGGCAAGGCGCTCACCGACGAGCAGCGCGACCAGTACAACGCCGAGCTGGCCGCCCTCGACGCCCAGACCCAGCTGCGCCGCCAGGAGCTGGCCGGCAACAGCCTGCTGCAGGACCTGGGCAACAGCCGCCGCGACCTGCTGGTCGAGCGCATCCACCGCCTGGAGCAGGAAACCCAGGCCCTGCAGTCGCTGATCAACGACAAGCGCCGGGAAAGCTCCGAGCAGACGGTGGCCGAACTCTCCCGCGAGGCGCAGAACGCCACCCCCGACAGCCTGCTGGCGGCCGAGAGCTCCACCAACCTCAAGCTCTCCGACTACCTGCTGCGCTCCACCGACCGCCTCAACGAGCTGACCCAGCAGAACCTGCAGACCCGCCAGCAACTGGACACCCTCAACCAGGCCGACCAGGCCCTGGAAGAACAGATCAGCGTTCTCAAGGGCAGCCTGCTGCTGTCGAAGATCCTCTACCAGCAGAAGCAGGCCCTGCCGCACCTGAAGCTCGACGGCGACCTGGCCGACGAGATCGCCGACATCCGCCTCTACCAGTTCGAGCTCAGCCAGCAACGCGACAAGCTCAACAACCCCCAGGCCTACGTCGACGACCTGCTCTCGCGCCAGCCCGCCGACCAGGTGACGCCGGAACTGCGCGCCACCCTGCTCGACCTGGCCACCACCCGCACCGAACTGTTCGACCGCCTGAGCCGCGAGCTCAACGCCCTGCTCAACGAGTCCATCACCCTGCAGCTCAACCAGAAGCAGCTGCAGAGCACCTCCCAGGCGCTGCGCGCGACCCTGGAGGAGCAGATGTTCTGGATTCCCAGCAACAAGCCGCTGGACCTCGCCTGGCTGAAGAGCGCGCCGCACTACCTCAAGCGCCAGCTGATGGACGTGCCCTGGGGCTCGGGCGTCGCCGAACTGGGTGAAGGCCTGGTCGACCGCCCCTGGCTGTTCATCCCCCTGCTGCTGATGATCGGCGCGCTGCTGTGGCGCCGCAGCTGGCTCTACGAGAAGCTCACCGAACTGCACCAGGACATTGGCCACTACAAGCGCGACAGCCAGATGCACACGCCCCTGGCGCTGCTGCTGAACATCCTCCTGGCGATGCCGGTGACGCTGTTCCTGGCCCTCTGCGGCCTGGCCCTGCAGATCGACGCCCGCGGCCAGAACGCCACCCTCGGCGCCGCGCTGATGGAGATGGCCCAGGCCTGGCTGGTGTTCTACACCCTCTACCGCATCCTCGCCCCGGGCGGCGTCGCCGAGCTGCACTTCCGCTGGCCGCGCCCGCAGGTGGCGCTGCTGAGCAAGCAGATTCGCCGTCTCGGCATGGTGGTGATGGCCCTGGTGGCCGTGGTCACCGTGGCCGAGCACCAGCCCCAGGCGCTGGCCGAGGACGTCATCGGCATCATCGTCGTCATCACCTGCTACGCCCTGATGGCCCTGGTGCTGAGCAACCTGCTGCTGGCCGAACCGATGCGCGAGCACACCTCGCCCTTCCGCTTCCTCATCGGCCTGGGCTTCACCCTGCTGCCGCTGGTGTTCATCGTCGCCGTCGGCTTCGGCTACTACTACACCTCGCTGAAGCTCACCGACCGCCTGATCAACACCCTCTACCTGCTGATCCTCACCCTGATCATCGAGGCCGCCTTCGTCCGCGGCCTGGCCGTCGCCGCCCGGCGCCTGGCCTACGCCCGCGCGCTGGCCAAGCGCCAGGCGCAGACCAAGGAGAACGCCGAAGGCGAGGAAGTGGCGGTGGAAGAGCCGACCCTGGACATCGAGCAGGTCAACCAGCAGTCCCTGCGCCTGATCCGCCTGGCCCTGCTCGGCGTCTTCATCGCCTCGATGTACCTGGTCTGGGCCGACCTGATCAGCGTCTTCGCCTACCTCGACGAAGTGACGCTCTACCAATACGCCACCGGCACCGGCGCCGCCGCCACCCAGGTGCCCATCAGCCTTCTGGATGTGCTCGGCGCGTTGATCATCGCCGGCATCACCACCGTGCTCGCACGCAACCTGCCGGGCCTGCTGGAAGTGCTGGTGCTCTCGCGCCTGAAACTGGCCCAGGGCAGCGCGTACGCCACCACCACGCTGCTCTCCTATGCCATCGCCGGCATCGGCTTCGTCAGCGCCCTGTCCACCCTCGGGGTCAGCTGGGACAAGCTGCAGTGGCTGGTGGCCGCGCTCTCGGTGGGTATCGGCTTCGGCATGCAGGCGATCTTCGCCAACTTCATCTCCGGCCTGATCCTGCTGTTCGAGCGCCCGGTGCGCATCGGCGACCTGGTGACCATCGGCACCGTCACCGGCACGGTGAACCGGATCCGCATCCGCGCCACCCACATCACCGACAGCGACCGCAAGGAAGTCATCGTCCCCAACCAGACCTTCCTCACCAGCCAGCTGATCAACTGGACGCTGACCGACACCGTCACCCGCATCGTGCTGGTCTACAACGTCAACCGCGGCGCCGACCTGGAACTGGTGCGCAAGCTGCTGCTGCAAGCCACCCAGGAGAACACCCGCGTGCTGCGCGACCCGGCCCCCAACGTCCAGCTGAAGACCTACGGCGCCACCACCCTGGAACACGAACTGAAGATCTACGTGCGCGAACTGGGCGACCGGGGCCTGGCCACCGACGAGCTGAACCGGCGCATCGACCAGCTGTTCCAGGAGCACGGCATCAACATCTCCTCGGTGCCGAAGATGGACGTCATCCTCAGCCGCAAGAGCGTCGAGCACGCACCCGCCGAGGAACAGGCGGCCGACGCCGCCGAAGAGCGCGCCAAGTAAGCCACCGCCACGCGGGGACCACCCATCCCCGCGATTTCCCCCGGCCCCGGCCGCGTGACAAGCTGAGCCCATGAAAAGACTCGACGACCTGCAGTTCGACAACCGCTTCGCCCGCCTGGGCGATGCCTTCTCCACCGAAGTCCTGCCCGACCCGCTGGACGACCCGCACCTGGTGGTGGCGAGCCCGGCGGCCATGGCCCTGCTCGACCTCGACCCGGCGCAGGCCGAGGAGCCCGTGTTCGCCGAGCTGTTCGCCGGGCATACGCTCTGGTCCGACGCCGCCCCGCGCGCCATGGTCTATTCCGGGCACCAGTTCGGCAGCTACAACCCGCGCCTGGGCGATGGCCGCGGCCTGTTGCTGGGCGAGGTGGTCAACCAGGCCGGCGAGCACTGGGACCTGCACCTCAAGGGCGCCGGCCAGACCCCCTACTCGCGCATGGGCGACGGCCGTGCGGTGCTGCGCAGCTCGATCCGCGAGTTCCTCGCCAGCGAGCACCTGCACGCCCTGGGCATCCCCAGCAGCCGCGCACTGTGCGTCACCGGCTCCAGCACCCCGGTGTACCGCGAGAAGAAGGAGACCGGCGCCATGGTCCTGCGCCTGGCGCCGAGCCACGTGCGCTTCGGCCACTTCGAGTACTTCTACTACACCCGCCAGCACGAGCAGTTGAAGACCCTCGGCGAGCACGTCCTGGCCTGCCACTTCCCCGCGTGCCTGGAAGCCGAGGAGCCCTGGCTGGCGATGTTCCTCGAAATCATCGAGCGCAACGCCGGGATGATCGCCCGCTGGCAGGCCTACGGCTTCTGCCACGGGGTGATGAACACCGACAACATGTCGATCCTCGGCATCACCTTCGACTACGGCCCCTACGCCTTCCTCGACGATTTCGACGCCAACCACATCTGCAACCACTCCGACGACAGCGGGCGCTACAGCTTCAGCAACCAGGTGCCCATCGCCCACTGGAACCTCGCCGCCCTGGCCCAGGCGCTGACGCCCCACATCACCGTGGAGGCCCTGCGCGAGGCGCTGGAGCTGTTCCTGCCGCTGTACCAGGCGGCCTGGCTGGACCTGATGCGCCGCCGCCTGGGCTTCACCCGCGCCGAAGAGGGCGACGAGGCCCTGGTGCAGCGCCTGCTGCAACTGATGCAGACCAGCGCGGTGGACTACACGCTGTTCTTCCGCCGCCTGGGCGAGACCGCGCCCGAACAGGCGGTGGCGGTGCTGCGCGACGAGTTCGTCGACCTCGCCGGCTTCGATGCCTGGGCCGCGCAGTACGTGGAGCGCGCCACGCGCGAAGGCGCCGACCAGGACGCCCGCCGCCAGCGCATGCACGCGGTGAACCCGAAGTACATCCTGCGCAACTACCTGGCCCAGCGCGCCATCGAGGCCGCCGAGCAGGGCGACTTCGGCGAGGTGCGCCAGCTGCACGCCGTGCTCGCCCGCCCCTTCGACGAGCAGCCCGGCATGGAGCGCTATGCCGAGCGGCCACCGGAGTGGGGCAAGCACCTGGAGATCAGCTGCTCCTCCTGACCCCAGCGCGCGGCGAGGCCCTCAGCGCGCCAGCCCCTCCACCCGCTCCAGCCGCTGCAGCAGGTAGGGGAAGAAGGGATTGGACGTCGCCCGTTGCAGGGCGTCCATGTTCATCACCAGCACCCCGCGCTCCCCCCGCAGCGACAGGTTGCCCAGGTGGATGCCGAAGTCGTCCGCCGCATCGGGGTGGCGGCCGTAGAGCCCATCGCTGTCCGGGAACGGCAGCGCCACGTGGGACAGCGAGAACAGCTCGCGCGGGAAGGCCATGTCCAGGGGCCGGACCCACTCCTCGCGGCCACCGGCCTCGATCACCCGCTCGACCACCTCCCGGCTGCTCGCCGTGGCGTTGGTGATCACCGCCGTGCGGTAGGCACGCGGTGGCGGCGGCAACAGCCGCGCCAGCGCCAGGCTGGCGTCCGGGCGCAGCAGCGGGCCGAAGTCCACCGAGCGGTTGATGTCGAACAGCACCAGCTCGCTGCCGTTGTCCGGCACCAGGCGATAGAGCGACTCCACCACCGCCGAGGTGCTCACGGTCGCATCCACCACCGACTGGAAGGTCAGCAGCGGCGGCAGGCCCCGCAACCCGTCGCGCCGCGAGGCGCTCAGCAGTTGCTCCTGCAGCGCGGCGGTGAGCTGGTAGGACTGGCGCGCGCCGTTGACCGGGAAGGAGTTGTACTTGAAGGGGTTGTACTCGGGCAGCAGGTCGAGCCAGGCGGCCTTGGCGAAGGCCGGGAACACGGCGGGCAGGCCCGCCAGCCCGGCGAAACGCGCGTAGCCGGCGACCCCCAGCATGGGCGAGAGCAGCACCAGGCGCTCGGCGCGTGGCAGGGACGGGTCCTCCAGCGCATCCAGCGAATACTTCAACGCCAGCGCACCGCCGTTGGAGTAGCCCACCAGCCGCAGCGGCCGCTGTGCCCCCACGAGCCGCCGGGCCTCGCGCATCGCCAGGCGGGTGGCGGCCAGCCACTGCTCCCAGCTCACATCCGTCAGCGCCGCCGGCACCGTACCGTGCCCGGGCAGGCGCAGGCCGAGCACCACGAAGCCCGCCTGGCGATAACGCAGCGCCAGGTGGCGCAGGCTGTAGGGCGAATCGGTGAGGCCGTGCAGCATCACCACCGCGCCCACCGGCTCGCCCTCGGGGCGCAGCACATAGGAGCGGTTCCAGTCCTGGCTGAAACGGCCGGGGTACAGCGGGCTCCCCGGGAAATAGCGGTTGGCCGGCACCTGCTCCTCGGCTTCCAGCTGCTCGCTGACCTGTTCACGCACTTGCGCGAAGACGCGCGCCTCGGCGTTCATCCAGGCGCTCCAGTCGGCCTGGTCCAGCTCGCGCTCGTCGAGCTCCTCCGGCACGAACCTGTGCCAGGGCTCGAGTGACGGCTCGCCCTGGATGTCCAGCACCCGCACGGCGAAGACCAGCGACATCGCCAAGGCCAGCAGCAGCGCGCCCCGGCCCGCCCAACGGATGATCCCGGTCCGCATCGTTCCCGCTCCGTCATGCCCCATGGTTCAGCCTTCGGCCAGCATCCAGCGCAGGCCCATGCGTACGTGCTGCTCGGTGCTGTCCACCAGGGGCAGCGGCGAGTCGCAGCCCTCCAGCAGCAGGCCGATCTCGGTGCAGCCGAGGATCGCCGCCTGGGCACCCGCGGCTTGCAGCTGGCGCAACTGGTCGAGGTAGAACGCCCGTGCCTCGGGGAGGAAGCGGCCCAGGCACAGCTCCTGGAAGATCACCCGGTCGATCTCCGCCATCGCCGCGGCGTCGGGCACCTGCACCTGGATGCCGAAACGCTCGTCCAGGCGCCGCCGGTAGAAATCCTCCTGCATGGTGAAGCGCGTGCCGAGCAGCGCCGCCCGCTCGCAGCCCAGCGCCTGCAGGGCCTCGCCCACGCCATCGCCGATATGCAGCAGGGGGATGTCCACCGCCGCCTCGATCGCCGCCGCGACCTTGTGCATGGTGTTGGTGGCCAGCAGCAGAGCACCGGCGCCGGCCCGCGCCAATCCTTGCGCAGCGGCGGCCAACTGGAGCCCGGCCTCGTCCCAGCCGCCGGACTTCTGCAGCGCGGCGATGCCGGCGAAATCCACCGAATGCAGCAGCAACGGAGCCGAATGCAGGCCGCCGAGCTGGTCACGCACGCCCTCGTTGAGCAGCCGGTAATAGCTCAGGGTCGACTCCCAGCTCATGCCGCCCAGTACACCCAATGTCCTCATCGCCACCTCTGCGCCAAAAGCTCAAAGCCTAGCCCAGCCTCAGAGGGCGCCGGGCATACAGTTGCCGGGCAATCGGTGCGTACAGCCCCACGCGCCGAGCGCCATCCCGCGCCGCTTCCATCCAACGAAAATGGAATATGAACCTGCGGAAATCTTCTTAGACTCTCTAAGCAAAGGCGCTTATCTTCGCCGCCTGCTTATTCCGGCCTGTTCTACCACCCACTGTCAGGCGCCGTACCCCGCATGAAGATCCGCAACCTCGACCTCAGCCAGAGCCCGATCAACACCGAGCACGAGGCCCTGGGCATTCCTCCCGTCGAGGATTTCGTCAGCCACCCCGACAACCACCCGGTGCTGCGCGCCGCGATGTGGGCGGCCGTGCTGATCTTGGTGAGCCTGCTGGGCTTCCTCGCCTGGCGCCTGTTCTTCGGCGACCACGGCGGCGCCACCGGCCTCGACATCATCGAGCGCACCCTGAGCAGCCCGACCTTCTGGAGCGCCGTGGCCGTGGGTTTCCTCGCCCAGGTGGTAGATGGCGCGCTGGGCATGGCCTACGGCATCACCGCGACCACCTTCCTGCTCACCGCAGGCGCCTCGCCAGCAGCGGCCAGCGCCAGCGTGCACATCGCCGAAGTCTTCACCACCGGCCTCTCCGGCATCTCCCACGTAAAGCTGGGCAACGTCAACAAGTCCCTGTTCCTGCGCCTGCTGCTGCCGGGCATCATCGGCGCCGTGCTCGGTGCGGTGCTGATCACCACCTTCGACGGCGCCGCGCTCAAGCCCTTCATCTCCGCCTACCTGCTGCTGATGGGCCTGTACATCCTCAGCAAGGCCTACCGCCACGTGGCCCAGCGCCGCGCGCCGAAACACGTGGCCAAGCTGGCGCTGTTCGGTGGCTTCGTCGATGCCGCCGGCGGCGGTGGCTGGGGCCCGGTGGTCACCAGCAGCCTGCTGGGCTCGGGCAGCGACCCGCGCACCACCATCGGCTCGGTGAACTTCGCCGAGTTCTTCCTGACCATCTCCAGCGCCACCTCCTTCATCCTCCTGGCGGGCGAGCTGAACACCTGGATGCTGGTGGCCGGCCTGGTCTTCGGCGGCCTGTTCGCCGCGCCCTTCGCCGCCATGCTGTGCAAGAAGCTGCCGGCACGCACCCTGCTGACCCTGGTGGGCACCCTGATCACCCTGATCAGCGCCTTCAACATCTACATGGCCCTGCGCTGATCGGCCGGTTCTAGCCACCTAACTTTTCGGTCTAGCCACGCGCCTGCACGATTGCTTCAGGTCATTGACCTGGGCCCTTCCGCTTTCACATGCTGCGCTCCTCAATCAGCCCCGAAGGAACGCAGCCACGATGAAACCGGAAACCCTCGCCATCCACGCCGGCTACAGCCCCGATCCGACCACGCGTGCGGTGGCGGTACCGATCTACCAGACCACCTCCTACGCCTTCGACGACACCCAGCACGGCGCCGACCTGTTCGACCTCAAGGTCGCCGGCAACATCTACACCCGCATCATGAACCCCACCAACGACGTGCTGGAGAAGCGCGTCGCCGCGCTGGAAGGCGGCGTCGGCGCCCTGGCCGTGGCCTCCGGCATGGCCGCCATCACCTACGCCATCCAGACCGTCGCCGAGGCCGGCGACAACATCGTCTCGGTGGCCAAGCTCTACGGCGGCACCTACAACCTGTTCGCCCACACCCTGCCGCGCTCCGGCATCCAGGTGCGCTTCGCCGCCCATGACGACATCGCTGCCCTGGAAGCGCTGATCGACGAGCGCACCAAGGCCGTGTTCTGCGAATCCATCGGCAACCCGGCCGGCAACATCATCGACCTCGCCGCCCTGGCCGCCGCCGCCCACCGCCATGGCGTGCCGCTGATCGTCGACAACACCGTCGCCACGCCCATTCTCTGCCGCCCCTTCGAGCATGGCGCCGACATCGTCGTGCACTCGCTGACCAAGTACATCGGCGGTCACGGCAACAGCATCGGCGGCATCGTCGTCGACTCCGGGAAGTTCCCCTGGGCCGAGCACAAGGCACGCTTCCCGCTGCTCAACACCCCGGACGCCTCCTACCACGGCGTGACCTACACCGAAGCCTTCGGCCCCGCCGCCTTCATCGGCCGCTGCCGCGTGGTGCCGCTGCGCAACATGGGCGCGGCGCTGTCGCCGTTCAACGCCTTCCTCATCCTCCAGGGGCTGGAGACGCTGGCCCTGCGCATGGAGCGCCACACCGAGAACGCGCTGAAGGTCGCCCACTTCCTCCAGGCCCACCCCCAGGTGGCCTGGGTGAAATACGCCGGCCTGCCGGACCACCCCGAGCACGAGCTGGCCCAGCGCTACACCGGCGGCAAGCCGGCGGCGATCCTCTCCTTCGGCATCGTCGGCGGCGCCGAGGCGGGTGCACGCTTCATCGATGCGTTGAAGCTGGTGGTGCGCCTGGTGAACATCGGCGACGCCAAGTCCCTGGCCTGCCACCCGGCGTCCACCACCCACCGCCAGCTCAACGACGAGGAACTGGAGAAGGCCGGCGTACCGCGCGACATGGTGCGCCTGTCCATCGGCATCGAGCACATCGACGACATCCTCGCCGACCTCAGCCAGTCCCTCGAGGCCGCGCGGGGCTGATGCACAGGGCTTGATATTCGGCCGGTCGGCTCCAGATCAGGGAAACCTGATCCGGAGCCGACCATGACCGACCCCCTGATGATTCCCTGCGCCCACTGCGCCGGCCTCAACCGCATCCCCGCCAACCGCCTGGGCGACTCGCCCCGCTGCGGCCACTGCAAGGCCGCCGTGCTGCCGGCCAACCCCTTCGACCTCAGCGAAGCCACCTTCGCCAAGCAACTGCGCGGCGACCTGCCGCTGCTGGTGGACGTCTGGGCCGACTGGTGCGGCCCGTGCAAGGCCTTCGCCCCCACCTACCAGCAAGCCGCCGCCCAGCTCCAGGGCCGCTGCCGCCTGGGCAAGCTGGACAGCGAAGCCAACCGCCAACTGGCCGGGCAGCTCAACATCCGCTCCATCCCCACCCTGATCCTGTTCAAGGGCGGCGTCGAAATCGCCCGCCAGAGCGGCGCCCTGCCCCTGCCGCAGCTGCTGGGCTGGCTGAAGAGCCAGGGCATCTAGAACGCCGGGCGGGCTCGGCTCCGGCTAGCCTTGCCCGGCGTACATCTCGTTCAGCGCCCGCTGCATCTCCTCGGCGGAGACCTGCCGCTGGTGGGTGGAGACGGTCCAGGTGTTGCCGAACGGGTCGATGACCCGACCTTCCCGCGAGCCGAAGAACATATCGGCCACCGGGCTCAGCTCCCGGGCGCCCTCGCGTATCGCCCGCGCGAAGGTCGCATCCGAGTCCGGCACGTAGATCTGCGCCAGCAAGGGCTGCTCCGGCCAGCCGTCCATCGCCTCCCCCAGGTTCACCCGCGAGTCGCCGAACCTCAGTTCGCAATGCACCACCTTGCCGTCCGGCGTCGTCAGGCGCAGCAGCTCCTCGGCGTCGAACACCGCCTGGTAGAACCTGACGGCGCTGGCCAGGTCGCTGACGATGCTGTTCGGTGTGATGGTGTTGAATCCCTGGGGCTTGAAGGTGGCGTTCATGGGCTTTCCCTGCTGGTTCGAGCGAGCGCGACATGCGCAGGCCATTTACTACCCTAGGCAATGAAGCGCGTCCGTTACAGGCTCGACCTCTCGGTGAAAGTCCCACCCAATGGCCGGGTCCTGATCGTTTCGGTCACCCGTGCTGGCCGTCCCGGTCATTGCCGGCGGCACGCATCCGGCTAGGCTCCAGGCATTCGCCCCGCCGGAGATCGTCATGCAATTCAGCGAAGAGATGGCCCGCCACTTCACCGAGGACAAGATCGCCTTCGTCCGCCGCATGGGGCTCAAGGCCGTGACCCTGGAACCGGGCCATGTGAAGCTGCTGGTGCCCCTGGCCGGCAACGAGAACCACATCGGCACCATGTACGCCGGTGCCCTGTTCACCCTGGCGGAGATTCCCGGCGGCGCGCTGTTCATCACCAGCTTCGACACCCGCCGCTTCTACCCCATCATCAAGGACATGAGCCTGCGCTTCCGCCGCCCGGCCAAGGGCGACATCAGCGTCGAGGCGCGCATCGGCGCCGAGGAGATCGAGCGCATCCAGGCCGAGGCGAGTGCCAACGGCAAGGCCGACTACCTCCTGGAGCTGGACCTGGTGGACGCCACTGGCGAGGTGGTGGCGCAGAGCCGCGGGCTTTACCAGCTGCGCGCCCACTGAGCCCGGGGGCGGATTGCCCTGGATCAAGTTGCCGCGCGGCGAATTGCCCCAGAGTGGCGCCTCACCCGGAGGTGCCATCCATGTTCAGCCATATCCTCATCGCCCATGACCTGAGCCGCGAGGCCGACCTCGCCCTGCAACGCGCCGTGGACCTCGCGCGCCAGTACGACGCCCGCCTGACCCTGCTGCACGTGCTCGAAGACCACCTGCCCAATGCGCTCCAGGAAAACCTGCGCGAAGGCGCCCAGCGCCTGTTCCAGCAGCGCCTGGAACAACTCGGCGCACCGCCCACCCAGGTGCTGCTGCGCAAGGGCCGCCCGGCGCTGCAGATTCTCGAAGAGGTGGAAGAAAGCAAGGCCGACCTGCTGGTGATCGGCAACCACCACCACAACGCACCGGAGCTGTTCATCGGCACCACGCTGGAGCGTGTCGCCCGGCACATCGACATCCCCTTGCTGCTGGCGGTGGGCGAGAGGCCCGCCCCCTATCGCAAGGGCTTCACCGCGCTGGACTTCTCCCTCTGCGCCTGCGACGCCCTGCGCAGCGCCTGCAGCCTGCTGACCGCCGAAGGCCACCTGCAGGCCGTGAACGTGATGGAGGTGACCGGCCGCCTGCTGGCCAAGGCAGGCAGCGCCGGCGAATACCTCAAGACCCAGCGCGAGCTGCTGGAGCAATTGCTGAAGGATGAACTGGGCAACGTGAAGGCCGCCCCGACGATCAGCCTGGAGGTCACCCACGGCACCCTGCCACGCGCCCTGGACGAGGCCATCGCCGCGACCCAGCCGCAGTTCGTCACCCTCGGCAGCCACGGCCGCAGCATGATCTCCCAGGCGCTACTGGGCAGCCTGGCGCTGTACTATCTGCAGCGCCCGCCCTGTGATGTGTTGGTGGTGAAGTAGGAGGCCAAGCGGCAAGCGGCAAGTTTCAAGCTGCAAGCCGCAAGTGGAAGCTGGAAGCTGGAAGCTGGAAGCTGGAAGCTGGAAGCTGGAAGCCACAAGTTCAGGCTTCAGGCTTCAGGCTTCAAGCAGATTGTGCAGCTCGATGAATTGCTGGGTCAGCTTGTGGCTGCGGTCCAGATAGATCAGCGGGGTGCATGCCTGGTGGGACTCGCGCATCTTCACCGAGCTCATCAGGTTCACCGGCAGCACCGGCAAGCCCTCGGCGATCAACTCGTCCAGCAACTGCTGGGGCAGGCTGGCGCGGGGCTGGAACTGGTTGACCACGATGCCTTCGACCTCCAGGCCGTCGTTGTGGTCTTCCTTCAGCTCCTCGATCTCGGCCAGCAGGCCGTAGAGTGCATTGCGCGAGAAACTGTCGCAATCGAAGGGTATCAACACGCGATCGGCCGCGATCAGCGCCGAAACCGTATAGAAATTCAAGGCCGGCGGCGTATCCAGGTAGATACGGTCGTAATCCTCGGCCAGCTCGTCCAGCAGTTTCGCCAGCTTGTTGATCTTGTGCTTGGCCTCGAGCTTGGGCTGCAGGTCGGCCAACTCCGCCGTGGCGGTGATCACATGCAGGTTGTCGAAGGGGGTCTCGTAGATATCGACCTTGCCCTTCTTGCCGAAGGGGCCGGAAGAGAGGGTCTGCTTGAAGAAATCGGCGATCCCCATGGGGATGTCCTCGCCGGTGAGGCCCGTCAGGTAGTGGGTGGAGTTGGCCTGTGTGTCGAGGTCGATCAGCAGCGTGCGATAACCCTCCGAGGCACTGACCGCCGCCAAGTTGCAGGCGATGCTCGACTTGCCTACGCCGCCCTTCTGATTGAACACCACTCGCCGCATCGCACACCTCCCGGATCCCTTGGATAGCCCCGGATTCTATGCAAAGCCCGTGACAAGGGCGAGCACTGCCTGGGCTTTCTTACCGGCGGGAATTTATGTGCCTTACATCTGAAGATTGTGTCTGAAGTTTGCGAAGTAACCCGACGGTCGGGGATAATGCGGCACTTTGCTATGGCGTCATCGACAAGGCCTTTGTCGTTCAGGGATTGCCAGTCGACAAGGACGCCCGACAGGGGCCGAAAAGAGCTCTTAGCGTGACTCACTTCAGCATCGAACAATGGCGTGCCTGGGCCCCGGGCCTGGAAAGCGAGGACGACTGGCGCGCCTGGTGCAGGCAGCCGTTCGCGCCCGCCGACAGCGAAACCCAGCCCGATGTCTCCTTCCTCCCCGCCATGCAGCGCCGCCGCCTGTCGCGCCTCGCGCGCATGGCGATGAGTGTCGCCTGGCCCCTGGCCGCCGAGGGCGAGCAACTGCCCATAGTGTTCGCCTCGCGCCACGGCGAGACGCCGCGCACCCTGGCCCTGCTGCAGGACCTGGCACGCGGCGAGCCGCTGTCGCCTACCCAGTTCAGCCTCTCGGTGCACAACGCGATCATCGGCCAGTGGTCGATCCTGCGCGGCGACACCAGCGAGATGACCGCCCTGGCCGCCGAGGGCGACGGCCTGGAGCACGCCGTCCTGGAGGCCGCCGGCATGCTCGCCGAGGGTGCTCCTGCCGTGTTGCTGGTGATCACCGAGGAAAGCCCGCCGGATATCTACCGCCCCTGGGTGGAGGACGTGCCCTTCCCGTACGCCGTCGCCCTCAGGCTCGCACCTGGCGACCAGTGGCTACTGAAGCTGTCCCCCGAAGCGCCGGAACAGGCGCCGGAACCCTGGCCCCACGCACTGGGCCTGCTGCAAGCACTGCTCAACGATCTGCCCCACCGTCAGCATCAATGGAAGAGCCGTAAATGGACCTGGCAACGCAACCGGCCCTGAACGCCCGCCCCAACGCCCCCTACTGGTGGCGCCTGATCGCCACCGCGCTGTCCTTCACCCTGTTCGGGGTCGGCGGCGTGCTGCTGCGCATCGTCGTGTTCCCGCTGCTTTCGCTGCTGCCGGGCGACGCTACCGACCAGCGTCGCCGTGCCCGCGCCACAACCAGCCGCTTGTTCTGGCTGTTCGTCCAGTTCATGTACCGCAGCGGCGTGCTCACCTACGAAGTGGAAGGTGCCGAACGCCTCGGCCGCCCCGGGCAGATGATCATCGCCAACCACCCCTCGCTGATCGACGTGGTGGTACTTATCGCCCTTATTCGCGACGCCAATTGCGTGGTCAAGCAAAGCCTCTGGAACAACCCCTGCATGCGCGGCCCGATCCGCGCCGCCCAATACATCAGCAACAGCGGCAGCATGGACATGCTCGACGAGGCCGCCGCCGCCCTGCAGGAAGGCCAGACCCTGATCGTCTTTCCCGAAGGCACCCGCACCACACCGGGGCAGGCCCCGCAATTCCATCGTGGCGCGGCCGCCATCGCCCTGCGCGGCGCCCGCATCCTCACCCCGGTGACCATCAGCGTGACCCCGACCACCCTGACCAAGGCCGAGCCCTGGTACAGCATCCCGTCGCGGCGCTTCCACTTCCACCTGCGTGTCGGCCAAGACATCGACCCGCAGAGCTTCGCCTCACAGGGGTCGGCCCCCATCGCTTCACGCCGCCTCAACGACCATCTGCATCAACATTTCATGAAGGAGCTCGGCCTGGATGAGCGCTCTGCAACTTGAGATCAAGAACCTGATCATCGAGGCCCTGGGCCTCGAAGACATCGGCCCCGACGACATCGACGCCGAACAGACCCTGTTCGGCGAAGGCCTGGGCCTGGACTCGGTGGACGCCCTGGAACTGGGCCTGGCCATCCAGAAGCGCTTCGGCATCAAGATCGACGCCGATGCCAAGGACACCCGCAAACACTTTGCCAACGTGGCCAGCCTCGCGGCCTTCGTCTCGGCACAGAAAGCCGCCTGAGGAAAAGACCGCGATGCAAACCCGTGACGAGATCTTCACCACCCTGCGCGACGCCCTGGTCGAACTCTTCGAGCTTGACCCGGCGCAGATCAGCCTGGAATCCAATCTCTACGAGGACCTGGAGATCGACAGCATCGACGCCGTCGACCTGATCGACCACATCAAGCGCCACACCGGCCGCAAGATCGCCGCCGAGGACTTCAAGGCCGTGCGCACCGTCAGCGACGTGGTCGAGGCCGTGCACCGCCTGGTGAACGAGCCCGCATGAGCCGCCTGATCGGGCTGCTGCTGGTGCTGGCCGGCCTGGGCTACCCCTTTGCCGTGTACTACGGCATGGAACATCTGTCGCCGCGCCTGTTCGCCCTGCTGCTGGGCGGCCTCTGGCTGGCCCGCAGCCTGAGCGCCGCGCAACGCCCCGGCAACCGCTGGACGGCCGTCGCCGCCCTGGGTTTCTGCCTGCTGCTGGGGCTGGTCAACCAGGCCGACCTGCTGCGCTGGTACCCGGTGCTGATGAGCGCCGTGCTGCTCGGCCTGTTCGGCGCCAGCCTGTTCCACGGCACCCCGCTGGTGGAACGCATGGCACGCCTGCGCGAACCCGAGCTGCCCGAGGTGGCGGTGCGCTACACCCGTCGCGTCACGGCCGTCTGGGCCTCGTTCTTCCTGGCCAACGGCCTGGTCGCCGCCGGCCTCACCCTCTGGGCGCC
Organism: Pseudomonas sp. Pc102; assembly: GCF_018408275.1. Taxonomy (NCBI): domain Bacteria; kingdom Pseudomonadati; phylum Pseudomonadota; class Gammaproteobacteria; order Pseudomonadales; family Pseudomonadaceae; genus Pseudomonas; species Pseudomonas sp. Pc102. Next base: position 6,066,007 of record NZ_AP021905.1, read on the forward strand.
GCTGGGCTGGTGGACGCTCTACACCGGCTTCATCGCCTACCTGCTGATGGGCTTGCTGTTCGCCGGTGAATGGCTGGTGCGCCAGCGCGTACGGAGGTTCGCGTGAGCTGGATCGCCCTGCAGGACCTGCTGCTGCAGGCCGACCCGCGACGCTCGGTGACCCTGGCCCCGGCACTGGACCAGGCCGCACTCGCCGAACAGGCCCTGCGCCTGGCCGGTGCCCTCCGGGCCCACGGCGCCCGGCGCGTCGCGCTGTACCTCGAGGACGGCGCCGAGCTGGCCGCCGCCCTGCTGGCCGCCTGGCGTGCCGGCATCGACGTGCTGCTGCCGGCCGACGCCCAGGCGCAGACCCGCAAGCGCCTGGCCGAACGCTGCGACCTCTGGCTCGACAGCCTCGACGGCCTCGATGGCGAGCCGCTGGCCCCCGCCGCGCTGGACCTGGACGCCTGCCGCCTGGTGCTGTGCACCTCCGGCTCCAGCGGCGAAGCCAAGCTGATCGACAAGACCCTGCGCCAGCTGGCCAATGAAGTAGAGGCCCTGGAAGCCCTCTGGGGCGCCGACCTCGCCGGCGCGACCCTGGTCGCCAGTGTCTCCGCCCAGCACATCTACGGCCTGCTGTTCCGCGTGCTCTGGCCGCTGTGCGCCGGCCGCCCCTTCGTGCGCCGGGCGCAGCCCTTCGCCGAGGACATCCAGCAGGCCAGCCTGGAAGCCGGCGACTTCGCCTGGATCGCCAGCCCCGCCCTGCTCAAGCGCATGGGCGACAACCTCGACTGGCCCGCCCTGCGCGGCGTGCGCCGGGTGTTCTCCTCCGGCGGCGCCCTGCCCGCCGATGCCGCAGCCGAGTTGCAGCAACGCCTCGGCCAGTGGCCCACGGAAATCTACGGCAGCTCCGAAACCGGCGGCATCGCCTGGCGCCAGGGTGGCGCCCTGTGGCAGCCCTTCGCCGGCGTCGAGCTGGGCCGGGACGAGGAAGGCGCGCTGAACCTCGCCTCGCCCTACCTGCCCGCCGGCCACCGCGAACAGACCGCCGATGCCGTGCGCATCGACGCCGACGGCCGCTTCGAACTGCTCGGCCGGCTCGACCGCATCGTCAAGCTGGAAGAAAAACGCATCTCCCTGCCCATGCTGGAACAGGCCCTGGGCGAACACCCCTGGGTGGCCGAAGCCCGCCTGGGCGTGGTGCAGGAAGGCCGCGCCTTCCTCGGCGCCCTGGTGGCCCTGAGCACCGAGGGCATCCATGCCCTGCGCAACCAGGGTCGGCGCACCGTCACCGAGACCCTGCGCCGCCACCTGGCCGGCCACTGCGAAACCATCGCCCTGCCGCGCCGCTGGCGCCTGCTGCGCCAGTTGCCCTGGAGCAGCCAGGGCAAGCTGCCCCAGGCGTTGGTGGAGAACCTGGTCAAGGCCCCTCGTCCGAAGACGGTGGAGCCACTGGCCAGCCGCGAAATCGACGGCGAATGGCAACTGGACCTGGAAGTGCCGCTGGACCTGGCGCACTTCTCCGGCCACTTCCCACGCACACCGGTCCTGCCCGGCGTGGTGCAGATCGACTGGGCCCAGCACCTCGCCCGCCAGGTCATGGCCCTGCCCCCGCGCTTCGCCGGCATGGAAGTCCTCAAGTTCCAGCAACTGGTCCGCCCCGGCGACCGCCTCCAACTGTCCCTGCGCTTCGACGCCGACAAGGGCAAGCTCTACTTCGCCTTCCGCAACGGCGAAGCCGCCTGCTCCTCCGGGCGCATCCTCCTGGTGGCCGACCATGCGTAAGGCCTTCAACGCCCTGAGCGGCGCGCGCGCCGGTTCCCACAGCGCTCAAGAACGCGTGCTGCTCGAGGTTCCTGCGCATTACATGGCCCTCTCCAGCTCGGCGGGTGGGGCGGGGACAACGCCCCTTCAGGAGGCCGAGCGGAATCGTTGCAGAGGGAGTCGAGCGGCATGGATGCCGCGAGAGGCGCGATCTGGCCAGGGATGGCCTGTCGCGCCGGGCTCCCGGCGCAACGATGGGAGCGAGGGCACCCCGGCGCAGCCGGGGCCGGATGCAGGGGCAAGTTTTTTGGTTCCTTTTCAACGATTGGAAAAGGGACTCGCCCGGCAAGGCGAAACAGAGACTCGACGCACACTCGGCCACGAACCGGGCCACGAAACCCACCCGCACTGCCCGATGCCGACATGAACCCGTTCAAGCCCTGCGCCGTCATCCCCGTCTACAACCACGAGCACGCCCTGCCCCTGGTGGTCGACGCCCTGCGCCAGCACGGCCTGCCCTGCATACTGGTGGACGACGCCTCCAGCGTCGCCTGCGCCCAGGTGATGGACCAGCTGGCCACCCAGCCCGACGTCCACCTGGTGCGCCTGGCCATCAACCAGGGCAAGGGCGGCGCCGTCATGGCCGGCCTGCGCGAAGCCGGCCGGCTGGGCTTCTCCCACGCCCTGCAGGTGGACGCCGACGGCCAGCACGACCTCGCCGACGTGCAGCGCTTCCTCGCTGCCGCCCAGGCCCGCCCGGGCGAGCTGATCTGCGGCTACCCGCAGTACGACGAAAGCGTGCCCAAGAGCCGCCTCTACGCCCGCTACCTGACCCACGTCTGGGTGTGGATCAACAGCCTGTCGCTGTCGATCCGCGACGGCATGTGCGGCTTCCGCGTCTACCCCCTGGCGCCGACCATCGCCCTGATCGATTCCGCCCGCCTCGGCAAGCGCATGGACTTCGACCCGGAGATCCTCGTGCGCCTGGCCTGGCGCAAACAGCCCATGCACTGGCTGCCGACCCGGGTGCACTACCCGCTGGACGGGCTCTCGCACTTCCGCCTGTTCCACGACAACGCGCTGATCTCGAAGATGCACGCCAAGCTGTTCTTCGGCATGTTGCTGCGCGCGCCGCTGATCCTCTGGCGCAGGTGCCGGGGATGAGCCGCGAGCACTGGGCCGACCAGCGCGAGCGCGGCAGCTTCCTGCTGATGAAGTTCACCGCGCTGATCGCGCGGCGCCTCGGGCGGCGGGTGCTCAGCCCACTGCTGCACCTGATCGTCCTGTACTTCTTCCTCTTCGGCGGCAAGGCTCGCCGCGCGGCGCGCTACTACCAGCAGCGCCTGGCCGACTGGAGCGGCCGCCCGGAGCTGGCGCCCAGCCTCGGCTCGGTGTTCGCCCAGTTCATGGCCTTCGCCGACGCCCTCCTGGACAAGCTGGACATCTGGGGCGGGCGCATCGGCCTGGACCAGGTGGACCTGCACGACCCCAGCGGCCTGCACCAGCACATGCGCAGCACTCGCGGGCAGATGCTGGTGGGCGCCCACCTGGGCAACCTGGAGGTGTGCCGCGCGCTGGCCGAGCTGAGCGAGCAGGTGACCATGAACGTGCTGGTGCACACCCGCCATGCCGAACAGTTCAACCGCCTGCTGGGCGAAGCCGGGGCCACGCACCTGCGGCTGATCCAGGTCAGCGAGCTGGACCCGGCGGTGATGCTGCAATTGAGCGAACGCCTGGAGCGCGGCGAGTGGCTGGCGATTGCCGGCGACCGCGTGCCGCTGCACGGCGGTCGCAACGTCCGGGTCGACTTCCTCGGTCGCCCCGCGGCCTTCCCCCAGGGCCCCTGGCTGCTGGCCGGGCTGCTCAAGTGCCCGCTCAACCTGATGACCTGCCTGAAGATCGATGGCCGCTACAAGGTCTTCCTCGAACCCTTCGCCGAGCGGGTGCAATGGCGCCGCAGCGAGCGTGACGCGGTGATCGAAGGCTGGGTCCAACGCTATGCCCAGCGCCTCGGCGAGCTGTGCCTGAAGGCCCCCGAGCAATGGTTCAACTTCTACCCGTTCTGGAACGAACATGACGACACATCAGCCTGAACCCGTGGTCTTCGGCGAGCTGCCGCTGTCCATCGAGCAGGTCGTGGCCCTCTCCCAGCGCCGCGCCCCCGCCCTGTTGCAGGGCGACGCCGCCTGGCGCGAGCGCATCGCCAAGGGCGCGCGCTTCCTCGACACCCTGCTGGACAAGGAAGGCGTGATCTACGGCGTCACCACCGGCTACGGCGACTCCTGCGTGGTGGCCGTGCCGCTGGAGCAGGTCGAGGCCCTGCCGCGCCACCTGTTCACCTTCCACGGCTGCGGCCTGGGCAAGGTGCTGGACGAGGCCGCCACCCGCGCGGTGCTGGCGGCGCGCCTGCAGTCGCTGTGCCATGGCGTTTCCGGCGTGCGCGTCGAACTGCTGGAGCGCCTTCAGGCCTTCATCGACCAGGACGTGCTGCCGGTGATCCCGGAAGAGGGTTCGGTGGGTGCCAGTGGCGACCTCACCCCGCTGTCCTATGTCGCCGCGACCCTTTCCGGCCAGCGCGACGTGTTCTACAAGGGCCAGCGCCGCAGCGCCGCCGAGGTTCACGCCGAACTGGGCTGGCAGCCGCTGGTGCTGCGCCCCAAGGAAGCCCTGGCGCTGATGAACGGCACCGCCGTGATGACCGCCCTGGCCTGCCTGGCCTATGCCCGTGCCGACTACCTGCTGCAACTGGCCACCCGCATCACCGCGCTCAACGTAGTGGCACTGGAAGGCAACCCGGAGCACTTCGACGAGCGCCTGTTCGCCGCCAAGCCGCACCCGGGGCAGATGCAGGTGGCCGCCTGGCTGCGCCAGGACCTGGCCATCGACGCGCCGACCGCGCCGCTGCACCGCCTGCAGGACCGCTACTCGCTGCGCTGCGCGCCCCACGTGCTGGGCGTGCTGGCCGACAGCCTGGGCCTGCTGCGGCAGTTCATCGAGACCGAGCTGAACAGCGCCAACGACAACCCGCTGATCGACGCCGAGGCCGAGCGCGTGCTGCACGGCGGTCACTTCTACGGCGGCCACATCGCCTTCGCCATGGACAGCCTGAAGAACCTGGTGGGCAACGTCGCCGACCTGCTCGACCGCCAGCTCGCCCTGCTGGTGGACGTGCGCTACAACCACGGCCTGCCGAGCAACCTCTCCGGCGCGCCCCAGGCCACGGCGATGATCAACCACGGCTTCAAGGCCGTGCAGATCGGCGCCAGCGCCTGGACCGCCGAGGCGCTGAAGAACACCATGCCGGCCAGCGTCTTCTCACGCTCCACCGAGTGCCACAACCAGGACAAGGTGAGCATGGGCACCATCGCCGCCCGCGACGCCCTGCGCAGCCTGGAGCTGACCGAGCAGGTGGCCGCCGCCACCCTGCTGGCCGCCAACCAGGGCGTCTGGCTGCGCCAGCGCGAGAACCCGCGCGCACTGCCCGAGCCGCTCACCGCCATGCACCGGCAACTGGCCGGGGACTTCCCGCCGGTGATCGAGGACCGCGCCCTGGAAGGCGAGCTGCGCCTGTGCCTGGAACGCATCCGCGCCCGCCACTGGAGGCTCTATGCGTAGCGCCGGGGTGATCCAGGCCGAGGTCGAGATCCTCGTGCCCTTCTTCGACGTCGACATGATGGAAGTGGTCTGGCACGGCCACTACGTCAAGTACCTGGAAGTGGCCCGTTGCGCCCTGCTCGACAAGCTCGACCACAACTACTCGCAGATGCGTGACGCCGGCTACGCCTGGCCCATCATCGACCTGCAGCTGCGCTACATCCGTGGCGCCCGCTTCGGCCAGAAGATCGTCGTGCGCGCCGACCTGGTGGAGTGGGAGAACCGCCTGAAGATCAACTACCTGATCACCGACGCCGCCACCGGCGAACGCCTGACCCGGGGCAGCAGCGTACAGGTGGCGGTGGAGATCGCCACCCGCGAGATGCTGCTGGCCTCGCCGAAAGTGTTCGTCGAAGCCGTGGAGCGGGCGCTGCCATGATCCGCCTGCGCGCCCTGCTGCTGGTGCCGGCCCTGCTGGCGAGTTCGCTCGCCCAGGCCTTCGACCTCGACCAGCTCGCCGCGCAACTGGGCAAGCCCGCCGTGGTGCGCGGCCCCTTCGTGCAGGAGAAACACCTGCGCACCCTGCCCAGGCCGCTGACCAGCGAGGGGCGCTTCGTGCTCTCCCGCGAGCAGGGGCTGCTCTGGCTGCTGGAAAGGCCGCTGAAGCAGGACTACCGCATCGGCGCCGCCGGCATCGCCCGTCGCGTCGACGGCCAGTGGCAGGCCCAGCCCGGCCAGGACGTCGCTGCCCAGCAGAGCCGCCTGTTCCTCGCCGTGCTCAAGGGCGATCACCAGGGCCTGGCCCGTGACTTCCAGCTGCAACTCAGCGGCGATGCCGCGCACTGGCAGCTGCACCTGACGCCGAACTCCCTGCTGCTCAAGCAGATCTTCAGTGCCATCCGGATCGAGGGCGGCGCCCTGGTGGAGCGCATCGAGCTGCTGGAAACCCAGGGCGACAGCACCGTGCTGCGCCTGCCGGCGAGCGAAGCCGGCGATGCCCTCGCGGCCACGGAGGCGCGCGACCTTGCGCCCTGAACGCCTGCTGCCGCGCCTGTTCCTGCTGGGCCTCGTCGCCCTGCTGGCGCTGGCCGCCTGGCAATGGCGCAACGGCCCGCCGGTGGCCGCCGACATGCTCGCCCTGCTGCCCCAGGGCGCCGGGGATGCCTGGGTGCAACGTGCCGAACAACGCATGCAGGAGCCGCTGAACCGCGAGGTCCTGCTGCTGGTAGGGCACACCGACGCCGCACGCGCCCGGACCCTGGCCCAGCGTATCGCCGAACGCTGGCAGCAGGAGCCGCGCTTCGAGCGCGTGCAGTGGAGCCTGCAGGCCGACCTGCCGGCCCTGCGCCAGCAACTGCTGGACAACCGCCTGGCGCTGCTGCCCCGGGCCGATCGCGCGCTGCTGGAGCAGGAACCCGGGCGCTTCATCGCCCAACGCGCGGAACGCCTGTTCGACCCCTTCTCCGCCGTCGCCCTGGTGCCGACCGAAAACGACTGGCTGGGCCTCGCCGGCCTCGCGCAGAAGGCACTGGTGCCCGCCAGCCGGGTGCAGGCCGACCTGGCCAGCGGCGCCCTGCAGGTGCAGGACGGCGATACCACCTGGGTGCTGCTGCGTGCCCGCACCCGGGAAGGCGCCTTCGACATGCAGGCACCGCCCTGGCTCGCGGGCGAAGTCGCCCGCGCCCGCCAGGACATCGAAGCCGATGGCGGTCGCCTGCTCGCCGCCAGCGGCCTGCTCCACGCCGCCGCCGGGCAGGCCAAGGCCGCCCGCGAGATCAGCCTGATCGGCGGTGGCGCCAGCCTCGGCACCCTGCTGCTGATGCTGCTGGTGTTCCGCCGCCCGCGCACCCTGCTCAGCCTGTTGCCGGTGGGCCTGGCCCTGGGCGCGGGCTGCACCGCCTGCGTGCTGGTGTTCGGCGAGATCAACGCACTGACCCTGGTGCTCGGCGCCAGCCTCACCGGTGTCGCCGCCGACTACCCGCTGCACTACCTGAGCAAGAGCTGGACCGGCCAGCCCTGGCGCGCCTGGCAGGCGGTGCGCGAGACCCTGCCGGGCCTCAGCCTGAGCCTGGGCACCAACCTGATCGGCTACCTGGCCCTGGCCTTCACCCCCTTCCCGGCACTGACCCAGATCGCGGTGTTCTCCGCCGCCGGCCTGGTCACCGCCTACCTCTGCTCCGTGTGCCTGCTGCCGGCGTTGCTGGGCAGCCTGCGCCTGACACCGCCGCGCGCACCGCTGCGCCTGGCCGAGCGCCTGCTGGAGCGCCGCGAGCGCCTGCTGGCACGCACCGGCAGCCTGCCCTGGCTGCTCGCCCTGCTGGTATTCAGCGCCGCCGGCCTGTGGCAGGTGCAGCCGCAGAACGACCTGCGCCAGTGGCTTGGTGCCGAGCCGCGCCTGCTCGACGAGGCCCGCGAGATCGCCCGCCTCACCGGCCTGCAGCCCACCAGCCAGTTCTTCCTGGTGCGCGGCGACAGCCAGGACCAGATGCTCCAGCGCCAGGCCGAGCTGGCCGAGCGCCTCGACCGCGCCGTGGCCGACGGCAACCTGCAGGGCTACCGCGCCCTCAGCCAACTGGTGCCGCCCGGCACCGAGCGCCAGGCCCTGCGTGACGCCCTGGCGCGCCTGCCGCAACACTGGCAGCCATTACTGGCGCTCGGCATCCCCGCCCAAGCGCTGGAGAACGAGATCGCCCAGCTGCGCGCGCAGCCCGAGCAGGACCTCGACACGGCCCTGGCCGGCACCCTGGGCGAGGCCTGGCGCCCGCTCTGGCTGGGCGTCGACACCCAGGGCCGTGCCGCAGGCATCGTCAGCCTGCAGGGCCTGGCCTCGCCCATGCTGATGGCCGACGCCGCCGAGGGCCTGGAAGGCGTGCAGCTGGTCGACCGCATCGGCGAGCTGAACCGCCTGTTCGCCGCCACCCAGCTCAGCGCTGCAGAACTCAAGCTGGCATCCTGCCTGGCCATCCTCCTCCTGCTGTGCATCCCCTTCGGCTTCGGCGGTTCGCTGCGCATCGTGGCGCTGCCGCTGCTGGCGGCGCTGGCCGCCCTGGCGAGCCTCGGCTGGCTGGGCCAGCCGCTGACCCTGTTCAGCCTGTTCGGCCTGCTGCTGGTCACCGCCATCGGCGTGGACTACGCGATCCTCATGCGCGAGGCGGTCGGCGGTGCGGCGGTGAGCCTGCTGGGCACGCTGCTGTCGGGCCTGACCAGCTGGCTGTCCTTCGGCCTGCTGCTGCTGAGCCAGACCCCGGCCATCGCCAACTTCGGCCTGACCATCAGCCTCGGGCTGTTCTTCTGCTTCCTGCTCGCCCCCTGGGCGCAGGCCGCGCCCCCCCAGGGCAAGGAAGTGCCGGCATGAGCGTCGTCGTGTTCTGGATCGGCCTGCTGGCCCTGTTCGCCCTGGCCACCTGGCTGGGTCGCAGGCTCGGCCTGATCCCCATCGTCAGCCAGCTGTTGCTGGCCAGCTTCGGCCTGCCGCTGGTGATGCTCTGGCTGGCCGCGCCGGTGGGCCTGGACAACGCCCAGGTGCTGGCCGCGCCCTGGCTCAAGCCGCTGTACGGCGTGGCCTTCACCCTGCTGCTGGGGCACATCCTCAGCGATGTGATCGACCTGCGCCTGGAAGCGGCCAGCGTGAAGATCGCCCTGCCGAGCTTCTTCCTGCCGTTCTTCTGCGGCCTGGGCTGTGCCCTCTGGCTGCTGCCCGCCGACGGCCTGCTCTCGGCCATCGCCGTGGGCCTGCTGTTCGCCCTGACGGCGATCCCGGTGCTGTTCCTCTACCTGCGCCACCTGGGCTACGCCGAGGCGTCCATCCGCCGCCTGCTGCAGGCGGCGATCCTGATGGACCTGATGTGCTGGAGCATCTTCGGCCTGGCCCAGGGCAGCGCCGCGCCCGGCGCCCTGCTCTGGCCACTGCTGGCCGCCCTGCTGCCCCTGGCGCTGCACCTGGCGCGGGTGCGTGCGCCGCTGGCCTACAGCCTGGCCTTCTTCGCGCTGCTGCTGACGCTGCAGCAGCTCAAGCTCAACGCCCTGGTGTTCGGCATCGCCTACCTGCTGGTGATGGCCCTGCTGCGCGTGCCGTTCCGCCTGCCGTTGCCGGCGCGCGTCTTCCACGACGTGCAGGTGTGGCTGGCGGTGCCGCTGATCCTCGCCTTCGGCCTGCTGCAGATCGACTGGCACACGGCCTGGCAGAACTATTCCTGGCTGCAGTTCGGCGCCCTGCTGGTGTTGCCCATCGTCAGCAAGCTGGCGGGCAACTGGCTGGGCCTGTCCTGGGCCGAGGGCCGCCTGGCGGCCAGCCCGGTGAAGTGGCGCGAGACCGTGCTGCTCAACACCCGCGGCCTGACCGAGATCGTCTTCCTCAACCTTCTGTTCCAGCAGCACATCATCAGCGCGCAGCTGTACTTCGCGCTGATGCTGATGGGACTGATCGCCACCCTGTTGCCGGCCCTGACGCGCAGAGCGCACGCGGTCGCCACCCCCGCCCCGGAAAGGAGTCCCCATGAAGCCCATTGAAATCCAGCAGCGCCAGGTCGTGGTCATCGGTGCCGGCCCCTCCGGCGCCATCGCCGCCGCCCTGCTCAAGCGCAAGGGCCACGATGTGCTGATCCTCGAACGCCAGCGCTTCCCGCGCTTCTCCATCGGCGAGAGCCTGCTGTCCCACTGCCTGGACTTCATCGAGGAAGCGGGGATGCTCGAAGCGGTCATGGCCGCCGGCTTCCAGATCAAGCACGGCGCGGCCTTCGCCTGGGGCGGGCGCTACACCGCCTTCGATTTCCGCGACAAGTTCACCCCCGGCAAAGGCACCACCTTCCAGGTACAGCGGGCCGACTTCGACAAGCTGCTGGCCGACCAGGCCGAACTGCAGGGCGTGGAGATCCGCTACGAGGAGGAGATCATCGCCGCCGCGTTCGAGGGTGACTGCCCGCGGCTCACCGTGCGCCGCCTGGACGGCAGCCAGTACCAGGTGGAGACCGCCTTCGTCCTCGACGGCAGCGGCTACGGCCGGGTGCTGCCGCGCCTGCTGGACCTGGAGGCGCCGTCCAGCTTCCCGGTGCGCCAGGCGGTGTTCACCCATATCGAGGACCGCATCGACGATGCCGGCTTCGACCGCGAGAAGATCCTCATCAGCATCCACCCCGAGCACCGTGACATCTGGTTCTGGCTGATCCCCTTCAGCAACGGCCGCTGCTCCCTGGGCGTGGTGGGCGAAGCCGGCCGCTATGCGGGCCGCCCCGAGGACCTGGATGCCTGCCTCAAGGGCTTCATCGCCGAGACGCCGAACCTGCGCCGCCTGCTGGCCAATGCCGTGTGGGACACCCCGGCCCGCGCCCTGGGCGGCTACTCGGCCAACGTGAAGGCCTTGCACGGCCCGGGCTTCGCCCTGCTGGGCAACGCGGCCGAGTTCCTCGACCCGGTGTTCTCCTCCGGCGTGACCATCGCCATGCGCTCGGCGAGCATGGCCGCGGCGGTGCTCGACCGGCAGCTGAACGGCGAACAGGTGGACTGGGAGAGCGAGTTCGCCACGCCGCTGAAGAAGGGCGTGGACACCTTCCGTGCCTACGTCGAGGGCTGGTACGAGGGCAGCTTCCAGGACGTGATCTTCCATGAGGGCGGGTCGCCGGAAATCCGCGGGATGATCTGCTCGATCCTCGCCGGCTACGCCTGGGACACGCGCAACCCCTTCGTCGCCGAGCCCAAGCGCCGCCTGCGCATGATCAGCGAATTCTGCGCCACGGAATGAGGGAGCCGACCATGGAACGCGCCGCCGCCACCTACGTCGAGGAGACCCGCTTCGGCTTCTGGTTCCTGCAGAGCCACACCTGGCAGCACCATGTGCTGCGCGTGGCGATCAACGACCTCAGGGGCCTGTTCAGCGAGCCGCTGCCGGAGGCGCCGGTGCTGCTGGACGCCGGCTGCGGCCAGGGCAAGTCCTTCCGCCTGCTGGCGGACACCTTCACCCCGGCGCGGATGATCGGCCTGGACGCCGACCCGCACAGCCTCGACTGCTCCCGCGCCGAAGCCGAGCGCCTGGGCCTGGAGGTGCAACTGGTGAGCAGCGACTGCGCCGCGATCGCCCTGCCGGACGCCAGCGTCGACCTCCTCTTCTGCCACCAGACCTTCCACCACCTGGTGGAGCAGGAGCGCGCCCTGGCCGAGTTCTGGCGGGTGCTGAAGCCGGGCGGCTACCTGCTGTTCGCCGAATCCACGCGCTACTACATCGACACCTGGGTGATCCGCTGGCTGTTCCGCCATCCGATGCACGTGCAGCGCACCGCCGAGCAGTACCTGGAGATGCTGCGCGGCCAGGGCTTCGTCTTCGAGGCGCGCAATGTGTCCTATCCCTACCTGTGGTGGAGCCGCTCCGCCGACTTCGGCCTGCTGGAGCGCTGGGGGCTGCGCAACCCGCCGCCGCCCGGCCAGCGCAACGAGACCCTGGTCAACGCCGTGGCGCGCAAGCCGCTGGAGACTGACGGTCGATGAAGCGCCTGCTGCTCGCCGGCCTGTGCCTGCTGCTCGCCGCCTGTGCGGCGCGTACGCCGGTGCCCGAACGACCGCCGCGGCTGGACCTGCCGCAATCCCTGCAGGTGCAGCGCCAGGCGCAGGGCGAGACCCGCGACTGGCTGCTGGTGGTGCAGGCCGAGGGGCCGGCATTGCGCTGGTCGCTGTTCGACCCGCTGGGAGTGCCCCTGTCGCGCCAGGTGCTGGAGGACGGTTCCTGGCGCAACGACGGCCTGCTGCCGCCCAACGACGAGGCCCGCGAACTCTTCGCCGCGCTGCTCTATGCCCTGGCCCCGGCCGAGGCATTGCAGCCGGCCTACGCCGGTATCGAGCAACGCATCGCCACCGATGGCCGGCGCGAGCTGGCCGGACGCTGGAGCATCGCCTACCGCGCGCCGCTGGACTTCGACCTGCAGCGCCGCGACGGCCCGCACTACCGAATCACCGCTCTCGACGAGGAACCCCGATGATCGCCAATCTCAATGCCCTGGGCCTGGTCTGCGCCCTGGGCCAGGGCAAGCAGGCGGTGGCCGACGCGCTGTTCGCCGGCGACGCATCGGGCATGCGCCGCCAGGCCGGCTGGGTCGCGGGACGCGAACTGAGCATCGGTGCGGTGCCCGGCGACCTGCCGGCCATGCCCGCCGGCCTGGAGGCCTGCCAGAGCCGCAACAACCAGTTGCTGCTGGCCGCCGCGCTGGAGATCGAGCCGCAGTTGCGTGCCGCCATCGAGCGCCATGGCCTGGACCGCGTGGGCATCGTCCTCGGCACCAGCACCTCGGGCATCCAGGAAGCCAGCGAAGGCATCGGCGAGCACCTGCGCACCGGCACCCTGCCGGATGACTACCGCTACCCGCAGCAGGAACTGGCCGCCCCGGCCGCCTTCCTCGCCGCCTGGCTGGGCACGCGCGGCCCGGCCTATTGCATCTCCACCGCCTGCACCTCCAGCGCCCGCGCCCTGCTCAGCGCACGCCGGCTGCTGGCACTCGGCGTGTGCGACGCGGTGATCTGCGGCGGCGTGGATTCGCTCTGCGGCCTCACCCTCAACGGGTTCAGCGCGCTGGAAGCGGTCTCCGCCGAGCCCTGCAACCCGCTGTCGCGCAACCGCAACGGCATCAACATCGGCGAAGGCGCGGCGCTGTTCCTCCTCGACCGCGAGCCGGGCCCCATCGCCCTGCTGGGTGCCGGCGCCTGCTCCGACGCGCACCACATCTCGGCCCCGGAGCCCGGCGGCGTCGGCGCCCAGCGCGCCATGCGCCTGGCCCTGGCCGACGCCAGGACCAACGCCGCAGGCATCCACTACCTGAACCTGCATGGCACCGCCACGGTGCACAACGACGCCATGGAGAGCCATGCCACCGCCGCGCTGTTCCCCGCCGGGCTGCCGGTGTCGTCCACCAAGCCGCTGACCGGCCACACCCTGGGCGCCGCCGGTGCGCTGGAGGCCGCCTTCTGCTGGCTGGCGCTGAGCGAGCACAACCGCGACCGCCTGCTGCCGCCGCACCTGTGGGACGGCGAGGCCGACCCCGAGCTGCCCGCGCTGGAACTTGCGCACCGTGGCCGCGCCCTGGAGCCATCCTCGGGCCGCCGCCTGATGAGCAATTCGTTCGCCTTCGGCGGCAGCAACATCAGCCTGATCATCGGAGATGCGCCATGAACGACTGGCCGATTGCCGAGCTGGTCCCCCATGCCGGGGACATGATCCTCATCGACCGCGTCCTGCGCTTCGGCGACGAGGACGTGGAAACCCTCGCCACCGTGCGCCCCGGGCTGTTCAGCCAGGACGACGGCAGCCTGCCGGCCTGGGTCGGCGTGGAGCTGATGGCCCAGAGCATCGCCGCCTACGCCGGCTGCCAGGCACGCCAGGCGGGGCTTCCCGTGGAGCTGGGCTTCCTGCTCGGCACCCGCAACTATCAATGCGACGTCGACCGCTTCCCGGCCGGCGCCGAGCTGCACATCAGCGCCACCCGCACGCTGCAGGACGACAACGGCATGGGCGTGTTCGAATGCCGCCTGGAGGGGCCGGGCCTCACGGCCTTCGCCCGCCTCAATGTCTTCCGTCCGCCGCAGGTGGCCAGTTACCTGGAGGAACCCCAACCATGAGCGAGACCATCCTGGTCACCGGCTCCAGCCGTGGCATCGGCCGCGCCATCGCCCTGCGCCTGGCGCGCGCCGGCTTCGACCTGGTGCTGCATTGCCGCTCGCGCCGCGACGAAGCCGAGGCGGTGAAGGCCGAGATCCAAACCCTGGGCCGCAGCGCCAGGGTGCTGCAGTTCGACGTCTCCGACCGCGCTGCCTGCCGCGCGCAGCTGGAGGCCGACGTGGAAGCCCACGGCGCCTACTACGGCGTGGTGTGCAACGCCGGCCTGACCCGCGACGGTGCCTTCCCGGCCCTCAGCGAGGACGACTGGGACAGCGTGCTGCGCACCAACCTGGACGGTTTCTACAACGTGCTGCACCCGCTGTGCATGCCGATGATCCGCCGCCGCAAGCCGGGACGCATCGTCTGCATCACCTCGGTCTCGGGCCTGATCGGCAACCGTGGCCAGGTCAACTACAGCGCGTCCAAGGCCGGCGTGATCGGCGCGGCCAAGGCCCTGGCCATCGAGCTGGGCAAGCGCCGCATCACGGTCAACTGCGTGGCCCCGGGGCTGATCGATACCGAGATACTCGACGAGCAGGTGCCGGTGGAGGAGATCCTCAAGATGGTTCCGGCGCAGCGCATGGGCACGCCGGAAGAAGTGGCCGGCGCCGTGAATTTCCTGATGTCCGAGGAGGCGGGGTACATCACCCGCCAGGTCCTCGCTGTGAATGGTGGGTTGTGCTGATGAAACGCGTCGTCATTACCGGCATGGCCGGCGTCACCTCCCTGGGCAACGACTGGGCCGGCATCTCGGCCAACTTCCTGGGCAACCGCAGCGGCATCCGGCGCATGGACGAGTGGGACCGCTTCACCGAGCTGAACACCCGCCTGGCCGGCCCCATCGATGATTTCGCCACGCCCTCGCACTGGACGCGCAAGCAGATGCGCAGCATGGGTCGCGTCTCCAAGCTGGCGGTCTACGCGGCGGAGCGGGCGCTGGCCGATGCGGGGCTGGCGGGTGAGGCGATGATCAAGGACGGGCGCATGGGCGTGGCCTGTGGCTCGTCCACCGGCAGCACCGACGAGATCAAGGCCTTCGGCAACATGCTGCTGAACTCGGTGGCGGACGGCCTCAACGCCAACTCCTACGTGCGCATGATGCCGCACACGGCAGCGGCCAATATCAGCATCTTCTTCGGCCTCAAGGGCCGCCTGATCCCCACCTCCAGCGCCTGCACCAGCGGCAGCCAGGGCATCGGCTACGCCTATGAGGCGATCAAGTTCGGCCGCCTGCCGATGATGCTCGCCGGCGGCGCCGAGGAGCTCTGCCCCACCGAGGCGATGGTGTTCGATGCGCTCTACGCCACCAGCCTGAAGAACGACGCCCCGCACACCTCGCCGCGCCCCTACGACAGCGGCCGCGACGGCCTGGTGATCGGCGAAGGCGCCGGCATCCTGGTGCTGGAGGAGCTGGAGCATGCCCTGGCCCGGGGCGCGAAGATCCACGCCGAGATCGTCGGCTTCGGCTGCAATGCCGACGGCCAGCACACCACCAAGCCGGAGCAGGCGACCATGCGCGGCGCGATGGAGCTGGCCCTGGCCGACGCCGGCCTGGCACCGGAGGCCATCGGCTACGTCAACGGCCACGGCACCGCCACCGAGCAGGGCGACGTGGCGGAGACGCTCGCCACCAGCAGCCTGTTCGGCGCGCGCATGCCCATCAGCTCGCAGAAGAGCTTCCTCGGCCACACGCTGGGCGCCTGCGGGGCGCTGGAGTCCTGGTTCAGCATCGAGATGATGAACAGCGACCAGTACATCCACACCCTCAACCTCGACGCCGTGGACCCGGCCTGCGGCGAGCTCGACTACCTGCGTGGCGAGCCCCGGCAGATGAGCAACGAATACGTGATGAACAACAACTTCGCCTTCGGTGGGGTCAACACCTCGTTGATCTTCCGTCGCTGGCGCTGACTTCCAAGCCCCCATACCCAACAAGACCGTCAAGGAGACGACCATGAGCCTCAAGACCTGGACCGCTGTTGCTGTACTGTCCGCCGCTGTTCTGCCCGGCATCAGCCAGGCCCGCGATACCGTGCATTACCTCGACTTCAATTCGGTGGTCACCGAGGCCGTGCAGGCAGGACGCCTGGATGGCAGCGTGAAGTTCTACCTGGCCGGCAACACCCCCGCCGGCAAGGTGACGGTGATCAACCCCAACATCACCACCAACCAGAAGACCAACGCCTTCAACAAGAGCGACGAGGAAGCCTGCCGCTGGGTGCTGCAGTCCGCCCTGATCCGCCTGCAGGACGCGGCCAAGTCGGCCGGCGCCAACGCGGTGGTGGACATCGCCAGCAACTACAAGCGCAAGGAATACAAGGACGCCAGCAAGTACGAGTGCCACGCGGGCGCCTTCGTCGCCGGCGTCGCCCTCAAGGGCGCCATCGCCAACGTCAAGTAAGGCGTTGCAGCTGTTGGGGAAGGCCGCGCGAGCGGCCTTTTTCATGGGCGCGGGAAATGCCCTGAACGAAATAGCTGACCGCCAAGTCAACTCAATCGAGACCGCCCACCCTCCGAGGAGACCGCGCATGCCCCTGCAGCCGTACACGATCCACTATCGCTTCCACGACGAACCGCGCCGCCACGTGCTGGAGCTGGAGCACCGCCCCGACCCGGGCGAGACCGCCATGCACCTCCTGGTGCTGCATTTCGCCGACGCCGAGAACAGCCTGGTGATGCCCGCGGCGGACGCCACTGCGCAGGAGATCATCCAGCAGGCCGAGCTGCTGGGGATAAGCGATATGCGCCTGGACTAGGGCAGAAGAAAGGCCGCATCAGCGGCCTTTTTTCACGGGCGGGTGCCACTCAGCGGTGGTACTGCGCCGACAGCTCGTGGACGGCCTCGAAGAAGGCGCCGGCGTTGGCCGGGTCGACTTCCGGGGTGACGCCATGGCCGAGGTTGAATACCTGGCCGCTGCCCTGGCCGTAGGCGGCGAGGATGCGCCCCACTTCGGCGCGGATGGCGGCGGGGTTGGCGTA
Organism: Pseudomonas sp. Pc102; assembly: GCF_018408275.1. Classification (NCBI taxonomy): domain Bacteria; kingdom Pseudomonadati; phylum Pseudomonadota; class Gammaproteobacteria; order Pseudomonadales; family Pseudomonadaceae; genus Pseudomonas; species Pseudomonas sp. Pc102. The sequence continues at coordinate 6,082,958 of NZ_AP021905.1, forward strand.
GAGCACGGCCGGGTCCATGTTGCCCTGCAGGGCGACCTTGGCGCCGACGCGGGCGCGGGCGCTGCCGATGTCGCAGGTCCAGTCCAGGCCCAGCGCTTCGGCGCCGCTATCGGCCATGGATTCGAGCCACAGGCCGCCGCCCTTGGTGAAGAGGATCACCGGCACGCGACGCCCGTCATGCTCGCGGATCAGGCCGTCGATGATCTGTTTCATGTAGGCCAGGGAAAACTCCTGGTAGGCCGCCGCCGAGAGGCTGCCGCCCCAGGAGTCGAAGATCTGCACGGCCTGGGCGCCGGCGCGGATCTGCCCGTTGAGGTAGGCGATGATCGATTTCGCCAGCTTGTCGAGCAGGGCGTGCATGGCCTGGGGGTCGTTGTAGAGCATCGCCTTGGACTTGCGGAAGTCGCGGCTGGAGCCGCCTTCGACCATGTAGGTGGCGAGCGTCCAGGGGCTGCCGGTGAAGCCGATCAGCGGCACGCGGCCGTTCAGCTCGCGACGGATGTTGCGCACGGCGTCCATCACGTAGCCCAGGTCCTGCTCGGGATCGGGGATCGGCAGGGCCTCGATGTCGGCCAGGCTGCTGACCACCTTCCTGAAGCGCGGACCTTCGCCGGTCTCGAAGTACAGGCCCTGGCCCATGGCGTCGGGGATGGTGAGGATGTCGGAGAAGAGGATCGCGGCGTCCAGCTGCGGGTAGCGGTCCAGCGGCTGGATGGTGACCTCGCAGGCCAGCTCGGGGTTCTTCATCAGGCTGACGAAGTCACCGGCCTTGGCGCGGGTGGCCCGGTATTCCGGCAGGTAACGACCGGCCTGGCGCATCATCCAGACGGGGGTGACATCGACGGGCTGCTTGAGCAGGGCGCGGAGGAAACGGTCGTTCTTCAAGACGGTCATGGCAGTGTCCAACGAAAAAGTGCGGGCATTTTCGCAAAGCCCAACGCAAAAGGCACGGCGGGGGCCGTGCCTTTTGTCTTTAGCGACAGAATGTCGCGGCCAGGAGCTACACGCCTCAAGTCACAAGCGGGCGTCACTTGTGGCATGTCGGGTGGACCACACTCCACCGGCCCACCGCAGCGGAGCCCCGATCAGCACCGCTGGTGGATGCAAAGAGCGGCATCCACCCTACGCACTTGTAGCTTGTAGCGTGCGGCTTGCCCCTCAGACCCCCAGATAATCGAGGATGCCTTCGGCAGCGTTGCGGCCTTCGAAGATCGCCGTCACCACCAGGTCGGACCCGCGGACCATGTCGCCACCGGCGAAGATCTTCGGGTTGCTGGTCTGGTGCTTGAACGCGTTCTGCTCGGGTGCGACGACGCGGCCCTGGCTGTCGATGCTGATGCCGAACTGCTCGAACCAGGGGGCCGGGCTCGGGCGGAAGCCGAAGGCGATCAGCACGGCTTCGGCCGGGATGATCTCCTCGGAGCCCGGGATCGGCTCGGGGCTGCGGCGGCCACGGGCGTCCGGCTCGCCGAGACGGGTCTCGACCACCTTGACGCCTTCCACCCTGTCTTCGCCGACGATGGCGATGGGCTGGCGGTTGAAGAGGAACTTCACGCCCTCTTCCTTGGCGTTCTTCACCTCTTTGCGCGAGCCGGGCATGTTCTCTTCGTCGCGGCGGTAGGCGCAGGTCACGGACTTGGCGCCCTGGCGGATGGAGGTGCGGTTGCAGTCCATCGCGGTGTCGCCGCCACCGAGGACGACGACGCGCTTGCCCTTCATGTCGATGAAGTCTTCCGGCGCCTTCTCGAAGCCGAGGTTGCGATTGACGTTGGCGATGAGGAAGTCGAGCGCGTCGTGCACGCCCGGCAGGTCTTCGCCCGGGAAGCCGCCCTTCATGTAGGTGTAGGTGCCCATGCCCATGAACACGGCGTCGTACTCATCCAGCAGTTGCTGCATGGTGACGTCCTTGCCGATCTCGGTGTTCAGGCGGAACTCGACGCCCATGCCGGTGAAGACCTCGCGGCGGCGGCTCATCACGGTCTTTTCCAGCTTGAACTCGGGGATGCCGAAGGTCAGCAGGCCACCGATCTCGGGGTTCTTGTCGAACACCACCGGGGTCACGCCGTTGCGCACCAGGATGTCGGCGCAGCCGAGGCCGGCCGGGCCGGCGCCGATGACGGCGACGCGCTTGCCGGTGGGCTTGACCTTGGACATGTCCGGACGCCAGCCCATGGCGAAGGCGGTGTCGGTGATGTACTTCTCCACCGAGCCGATGGTGACCGCGCCGAAGCCGTCGTTGAGGGTGCAGGCACCTTCGCAGAGGCGGTCCTGCGGGCACACGCGGCCGCAGACTTCCGGCAGGGTGTTGGTCTGGTGGGACAGTTCGGCGGCGGCCAGGATGTTGCCTTCCGAGACCAGCTTCAGCCAGTTCGGAATGAAGTTGTGCACCGGGCACTTCCACTCGCAATAGGGGTTGCCGCAACCGAGGCAGCGGTGCGCCTGGTCAGCCGCCTGCTGCGGCTTGAACAGGTCGTGGATCTCGACGAACTCGCGCTTGCGCTGGCGCAGCAGCTTCTTCTTCGGATCCTTGCGCCCGACCTCGATGAACTGGAAGTCGTTGTTCAGACGTTCAGTCATTTGAAAAACCTCTTAACAGCAGCGGCAAGCTACAAGCTGCAAGCTGCAAGACTCATCACGGTACCCGGCAGGCCGATGGGCCTGCCGGGCTGGGCGTTTGTTATTGCGGGTTGGCTCGGGTGCTGGAGAGCAGCGAGGCGAGGTTCGCGGCCTTCGGCTTGACCAGCCAGAACTTGCGCAGGTAGTCGTCCAGGTTCTCCAGCAGGTGGGCGCCCCACTCGCTTTCAGTTTCCTTGACGTACTCGGCCAGCACGCTGTGCAGATGGCTGCGGTAGGCCTCCATCGCCTCGTTGCTGATGCGCTGGATCTCCACCAGTTCGTGGTTCACCCGGTCGACGAAGCTGTTGTCCAGGTCGAGCACGTAGGCGAAGCCGCCGGTCATGCCCGAGCCGAAGTTGTAGCCGGTCTTGCCGAGGACGCAGACGAAGCCGCCGGTCATGTATTCGCAGCAGTGGTCGCCGGTGCCTTCCACGACCGTGTGGGCGCCGGAGTTGCGCACGGCGAAACGCTCGCCCGCGGTGCCTGCGGCGAACAGCTTGCCGCCGGTGGCGCCGTACAGGCAGGTGTTGCCGATGATGGCCGACTCCTGGGTCTTGAACGGGCTGCCCTTGGGCGGGGTGATGACCAGCTTGCCGCCGGTCATGCCCTTGCCGACGTAGTCGTTGGCGTCGCCTTCGAGGTACAGGTTCAGGCCGCCGGCGTTCCACACGCCGAAGCTCTGGCCCGCGGTGCCCTTGAAGCGGAAGGTGATCGGCGCCTTGGCCATGCCCTGGTTGCCGTGCACGCGGGCGATCTCGCCGGAGACACGGGCACCGATGGAGCGGTCGCAGTTGCAGATGTCGAGGGCGAACTCGGCGCCGCTCTTGGCGTCGATGGCGGCCTTGGCCAGTTCGACCATCTTCTCGGCCAGCAGGCCCTGGTCGAACGGCGGGTTCTTCTCGACTTCGCAGAACTGCGGCTTGTCGGCCGGGACCTTGTCGCTGCCCAGCAGCGGGGACAGGTCCAGGTGGCCCTGCTTCTCGGTCTCGCCGGGGAGCATTTCCAGCAGGTCGGTGCGGCCGATCAGCTCGCCCAGGCTCGGCACGCCGAGCTTGGCCAGCCACTCGCGGGTGTCTTCGGCGACGTAGGTGAAGTAGTTCATCACCATTTCGACGGTGCCGATGAAGTGGTCCTTGCGCAGCTTGTCGTTCTGGGTGGCCACGCCTGTGGCGCAGTTGTTCAGGTGGCAGATGCGCAGGTACTTGCAGCCCAGGGCGACCATCGGGCCGGTGCCGAAGCCGAAGCTCTCGGCGCCGAGGATGGCGGCCTTGATCACGTCGAGGCCGGTCTTCAGGCCGCCGTCGGTCTGCACCCGGACCTTGCCGCGCAGGTCGTTGCCGCGCAGGGTCTGGTGGGTCTCGGCGAGGCCGAGCTCCCAGGGGCTGCCGGCGTACTTGATGGAGGTCAGCGGCGAGGCGCCGGTGCCGCCGTCATAGCCGGAGATGGTGATCAGGTCGGCATAGGCCTTGGCCACGCCGGCGGCGATGGTGCCGACACCGGCTTCCGCCACCAGCTTCACCGAGACCAGCGCCTTGGGGTTGACCTGCTTGAGGTCGAAGATCAGCTGCGACAGGTCTTCAATGGAGTAGATGTCGTGGTGCGGCGGCGGCGAGATCAGGGTCACGCCGGGAACCGCATAGCGCAGCTTGGCGATCAGGCCATTGACCTTGCCGCCGGGCAGCTGGCCGCCTTCGCCGGGCTTGGCGCCCTGGGCGACCTTGATCTGCAGCACTTCGGCGTTGACCAGGTACTCGGGGGTGACGCCGAACCGGCCGGTGGCGACCTGCTTGATCTTGGAGCTGCGCACGGTGCCGTAGCGCGCCGGGTCTTCACCGCCCTCACCGGAGTTGGAGCGGCCGCCGAGGCGGTTCATGGCTTCGGCGAGGGCCTCGTGGGCCTCCGGAGACAGGGCACCGAGGGAGATGCCGGCCGCGTCGAAGCGCTTGAAGATGGCGTCCAGCGGCTCGACCTGGTCGAGCGACAGCGGCTGGTCGGCGAGCTTGACCTTGAGCAGGTCGCGCAGCATCGATACCGGGCGGTTGTCCACCAGCGCTGCGTATTCCTTGTACTTGGCGTAGTCGCTCTGCTGCACGGCGGCCTGCAGGGTGTTGACCACATCGGGGTTGTAGGCGTGGTACTCGCCGCCGTAGACGAACTTGAGCAGGCCGCCCTGCTGGATCGGCTTGCGGTTGTTCCAGGCTTCGAAGGCGAGCAGCTTCTGCTCGGCCTCGATGTCGACGAAACGCGCCCCCTTGATGCGGCTGGCGACACCCTTGAAGCTGAGCTCGACCACTTCCTCGGAGAGACCCACGGCTTCGAACAGCTGCGCGCCGCGGTAGGAGGCGATGGTGGAGATGCCCATCTTCGAGAGGATCTTCAGCAGGCCCTTGGAGATGCCCTTGCGGTAGTGCTTGAAGACTTCGTAGAGATCGCCCAGCACTTCGCCGGTACGGATCAGGTCGGCCAGCACTTCGTAGGCCAGGTACGGGTACACGGCGGAGGCGCCGAAGCCGACCAGGACGGCGAAGTGGTGCGGGTCACGCGCGGTGGCGGTCTCGACCAGGATGTTGCAGTCGCAACGCAGGCCCTGCTCGGTCAGGCGGTGGTGCACGGCGCCGACGGCCAGGGACGCGTGGGCCGGCAGCTTGCCGGGGCCGATGTGGCGGTCGCTGAGGACCAGCAGCACCTTGCCCGAGCGCACGGCTTCCTCGGCCTGGTCGGCGATGTTGCGTACGGCGGCCTCGAGGCCGATGGACTCGTCGTAGTTGAGGTCGATCACCTGGCGCTCGAAGCCTTCGCGGTCGAGGCTCATCAGCGCACGCCACTTGGCCGGGGAGATCACCGGGCTGCTGAGGATCACGCGGGTGGCGTGCTCGCGGGACTCGGAGAAGATGTTGCGCTCGGCGCCCAGGCAGATTTCCAGGGACATGACGATGGCTTCGCGCAGCGGGTCGATCGGCGGGTTGGTGACCTGCGCGAATTGCTGGCGGAAGTAGTCGTAGGTGGAACGCACGCGACGCGAGAGCACGGCCATGGGGGTGTCGTCGCCCATGGAGCCGACGGCTTCCTGGCCCTGTTCGCCCAGCGGGCGCAGCACCTGGTCACGCTCCTCGAAGGTGACCTGGAACATCTTCATGTACTGCTTGAGCTGGTCGCTGTCGTAGCTGGCCACGCCGTGGTCGTCGTCGAGCTTGGCCTGGATGCGCACGGCGCTCTGGCGCAGCCACTGCTTGTAGGGGTGGCGCGACTTGAGGCGGTTGTCGATGTCGTCGGTGGTCAGGACCTGGCCGGTCTCGGTGTCCACGGCGAGGATCTGGCCGGGGCCGACGCGGCCCTTGGCGATGACGTCCTCGGGCTTGTAGTCCCAGACGCCGATCTCGGAGGCCAGGGTGATGTAGCCGTTCTTGGTGGTGACCCAGCGGGCCGGACGCAGGCCGTTGCGGTCGAGCAGGCAGACGGCGTGGCGGCCGTCGGTCAGCACGACGCCGGCGGGGCCGTCCCAGGGCTCCATGTGCATGGAGTTGTATTCGTAGAAGGCGCGCAGGTCGGCGTCCATGGTCTCGACGTTCTGCCAGGCCGGCGGAATGATCATGCGCAGGCCGCGGAACAGGTCGATGCCGCCGGTGACCATCAGCTCGAGCATGTTGTCCATGCTGGAGGAGTCGGAACCGACGCGGTTGACCAGCGGGCCGAGCTCGTCGATGTCGGGCAGCTGGTCGTTGGCGAACTTGGTGCGACGGGCCAGGGCCCAGTTGCGGTTGCCGGTGATGGTGTTGATCTCGCCGTTGTGGGCGAGGAAGCGGAAGGGCTGCGCCAGCGGCCACTTCGGCAGGGTGTTGGTGGAGAAGCGCTGGTGGAAGACGCAGATGGCGGTCTGCAGGCGCTCGTCACCCAGGTCCGGGTAGAACTGCTGCAGGTCGGCCGGCATCATCAGGCCTTTGTAGATGATGGTCTTGTTGGAGAAGCTGCAGACGTAGTGGTCGGCGTCGGCGGCGTTGGCCACGGACGAACGACGACGGGCGCTGAACAGCTTGATGGCCATCTCCTGGTCGGAGAGGCCTTCGCCACCGATGAACACCTGCTCTATCTGCGGCAGGCGCTCGAGGGCCAGGCGGCCGAGGACGCTGGTATCGATCGGCACCTTGCGCCAGCCGATCAGCTGCAGGCCGGCGGCTTCGATCTCGCGGTTCATGTTGGCGCGGGCGGCGTCGGCGCGAGCCTGGTCCTGGTTCAGGAAGACCATGCCCACGGCGTACTGGGCAGGCAGGTCGACCGCGAACTCGGCCTTGGCCGTGGCGCGCAGGAACAGGTCGGGTTTCTGGATCAGCAGGCCACAACCGTCACCGGTCTTGCCGTCGGCGTTGATGCCGCCGCGGTGGGTCATGCAGGTCAGTGCTTCGATAGCGGTTTGCAGAAGATGGTGGCTTGCCTCGCCTTGCATGTGGGCGATCAAGCCGAAACCGCAGTTATCCTTGAACTCATCAGGATGGTACAGACCTGCTTTCATAGGGAACTCTCACCAGGAACTGCCTTGGTAAAAAGGCAAAATTGCTTTGTAGTTCAACCACTTACCACACGCGCAGGACTAGGCGCCAGCTTTGCGCAGGCAAAAGGGAGGTCATTGTACATATCCACTTGGTCCGTCACAAATCTTCGCGACGATTAAGTGAAAGTTTATGTCGCCAAACCGAAGGATTAGACCGGAAGGTCGTGCTAACGACCCTCCGGTCACGGAGGCGGGAGGGAGATGGCGCCCGCTGTCAGCGGGCGATTTCCTGCTGGATGCTGGCGAAGCTCTTGGGCCAGGGCTTGCCGGCCTGGACCTTGGCGGGGAGCCCCTTGATCGCGGCCTGGGCGGCATTGCGGCTGGGGAAATTGCCATAGGTGACGACGTACAGCGGCTTGCCCTGGTGGACTTTCTTGAAGTAGCGGTACTCGCCGCCGTTCTGCTGGACGAATGCCTTGGCACTGCCTTCGGAGCTGGTCCCGAGGATCTGCACGGCGTAATGACCGCCGGCCTGGGAGCGATACCAGCCATCACCGGCACCGGCGGACGCAGTGCCGGCAGCGGCCACGGCCGGTGCGGCAGCGGGCTTGGCAGCAGGCTTCTCGGCCGGCTTGGCCGGAGTCGTGGCCGCAACGGCGGGCTTGGCGGGCGCCGTGGGCACGGCAGCCGGGGCGGACGCGGCGGAAGTCGGTGCAGTGGCGATCGGCTGGATCGGCTTGACCGCCGGCTGCTGGGTGATCACCGGAGCAGGCGGCACGGCCGGAGCGGTGCCGGCGACAGCGCCCACAGGCGGTGCGACGGTGGTGACGGTCGGCGGAATGGCCGCCTGGGAGCCAGGCTGGGCACCACCATCATCGAGATCGTCCTGGCCTGCCGCCTGCGCCAGCGGCTCGCGGATCACCGGCTGGGCTTCGCCCACCAGGGGCAGCGGCAGGGGCTGCGAGGAGCCGGCGAACTCTACGGCGGGCGCTTCCGCCGGTGCCTGGGGCTGGCCAGCGGGCACTTCACCGGCAGGCGTCGGCTGCTGGCCCATGGGCAGCTGTGCGGTCGTGGGCTGCGTGGAAGCCGGGCTGTCCGAACGGTTCTGCATCAACAGGGCCGCGACGACGCCAATGGCGACGACCCCCAGTGCCAGCAGGTGCTTCTTCGGTAGATTCAAGCTGAACCCTCCTTTGCGCGAGGCCCCCCGCTCGGCGAGCATGGCCTCGACCAACAGTTCACGAGCGGACTGATTGATGCCGCCGGGCCAACCACCGGATTGCAGATGGATGTCCTCGATCTGCTCCTCGGTCAGCAGCTCAATCCCCTGTCCGGCGCCTTCGAGCCGCTGCGCCAGATATTCGCGGGTTTCGTCCTCGCTGTAGGGCAGAAGTTCAATGGCGTGGAAACGTTCTTCGCCATCGGCGAGCAGTTCCAGGCGCGGCAGCAGGTTGGAGTCGGCGAAGAGGAAGACATGCGGGCGAGCCTCGCTGTTGCCAGCGGCCAGGGTCAGCAGGTTGTCGAGGCCGGCGTCGTCGAGGTCTTCGGCATCGTCCACCAGCAGGTAGACCTCCTGGCCGGTCAGCGCGAGCTGGCCGACCTGGGCGAGGACCGAGCGCGCGTCACTCTGGGCAACGCCCAGCGCCTGGGCGACCAGGCGCATCAGACCACCCGCCTCGGCCGCGCCGCGCGCGGAAACCACCACGCTTTGCACCGCCTGCTTGTTGGTGCTGGCGACCAGCGCCTGGCGCAGCAGCGTCTTGCCGCTGCCCTGGGGACCGGTCACCACCAGCAGCAGCTGGCTGTAGCGGGCCAGGTGGTGCAACTGCCCAAGCACCGGCTTGCGCTGGGCGGGATAGAACTTGAAGCCGGGTACCCGCGCGGCGAAGGGGTCGTGGGTGAACTGGTAGTGGGCCAGGAAGGCCTCGTCGGCGTGCAGGCTGGTCATGGGACTCTTTTTACTCTCCAAGCTGGTCAGCCAGGGCGCGATAGTCCGCGCTCAGGGTGTCGTCCAGAATATTTCGCGGGTAATCCGCAGTGACAACGGCCTCGCCGATCGCGCGCAACAGCACCAGGCGCAGCTGTCCGTCGAGGACCTTCTTGTCCACTGCCATGTGTTCGAGGAACTGCTCGGGCGTCATCTCCTCCGGCGGCACGATGGGCAAGCCGGCATCGCGCAGCAGGCGGATCGAACGATCACGCTCCTCTTCGTTGATCCAGCCCAGGCGCCTGGACATCTCCAGTGCCATGACGGTGCCGGCGGAAACCGCCTCGCCATGCAACCAGACGCCATAGCCCATGTGGGTCTCGATGGCATGGCCGAAGGTGTGGCCGAGGTTGAGGGTGGCGCGTACGCCGGACTCGCGCTCGTCGGCCCCGACGACCCGGGCTTTCGCCGCACAGGAGCGCTCGATGGCTTCGGTCAGGGGCTCCTGTTCGAGGCCGCGCAGGGCGGCCATATGCTCTTCCAGCCAGGGCAGGAAGGGCTCGTCGCAGATCAGGCCGTATTTGATCACTTCGGCGAGGCCGGCGGAGAGCTCGCGCGGCGCAAGCGTGCGCAGCGTCGCAGTATCGATGATCACGGCCCGGGGCTGGTAGAAGGCGCCGACCATGTTCTTGCCCAGCGGGTGGTTGATGCCGGTCTTGCCACCCACGGAGGAGTCCACCTGGGACAGCAGGGTGGTGGGCACCTGGATGAAATCGACACCACGCTGGTAGCAGGCCGCCGCGAAGCCGACCATGTCACCGATCACGCCGCCGCCCAGGGCGATGACGGTGGTACGGCGATCGTGACGGGCGGTGAGCAGGCCGTCGAAGATCAGTTGCAGGGTTTCCCAATTCTTGAAGGCTTCGCCGTCGGGCAGGACGATCGGCTGCACCTTGTAGGCGGAAAGCGTGCGGGTCAGCTGTTCAAGATAGAGAGGGGCGACGGTCTCGTTGGTGACGATGGCCACCTGCTTGCCGGCGATATGGGGCGCGAAAAGCTCGACCTGCGTCAGCAGGCCAGCGCCGATATGGATGGGATAACTACGCTCGCCAAGATCGACCTGAAGTGTCCGCATGGGGCCCCCACTATGAAAAGGGCACTAGGATAGCGCAGTTCAGTCCCTGCTTTAACGGGGTGGCAGCGCCTGCAATCGTTCGAGGATTTCCTGGACCACCAGACGCGGAGGCCGCTCATCGGTCTCGATGATGATGTCGGCGATCTCACGGTAAAGGGGGTCGCGGATGGCCATGAGGTCACGCAGCACACGCCCCGGATCAGCGGTGCGCAGCAACGGCCGGTTACGGTCGCGGGAGGTGCGGTCGATCTGCTGCTCAACCGAGGTGTGCAGATAGACGACCCGGCCTCCCCCCCTGAGCGCTTCGCGGTTGGCAGGCCGCAAGACAGCTCCGCCACCCGTCGCAACCACGACGCCATCGGCGAGGCAGAGCTCCTGAAGCATCGACTGCTCGCGATCACGAAAACCCTGCTCGCCTTCGACATCGAATATCCAGGGGATGTCCGCACCCGTCCGCTGCTCGATTTCCTTGTCGGAATCCTTGAAGGGCAGGCGCAGTTCTTTGGCAAGCAAACGCCCGATGGTGCTCTTTCCAGCTCCCATCGGGCCAACGAGGATCAAATTACGCACTGATGTCAGCGACTCACCGCAATAGCCTGGTTGTTCATGATACGCGGGGTGAGGAAGACCAGCAGCTCGGATTTCTTGTCCTGGACCACATCACGCTTGAACATGCGGCCGAGGAACGGCAGGTCGCCAAGGAAGGGAACCTTGTCAGTCGCCTTGGTCTGGGTGTTGGAGAACACACCACCGATCACGATGGTCTCGCCATCGCTGACCAGAACCTTGGCATTGACCTCGTTCTTGTTGATCGGCGGCACGCCGTTCAGCGCGTTGGAGAAGTCCGGGGCATCCTTGGTAACCTTGACTTCCATGATGATGCGGTTGTCAGGCGTGATCTGCGGAGTCACTTCCAGGGACAGGGCCGCTTCTTTGAAGGACGTGCTGGTAGCGCCGCTGGAGCTGGACTCTTGGTAAGGAATCTCTGCGCCTTTGAGAATCTTCGCGGTTTCCTTGTCCGAGGTAACAACCTTCGGCTGCGACACGATCTCCCCGTTGCCGGTCTTCTCCATGGCGGAAAGTTCGAGGTCGAGGATCGTGTTGTCGGTTACGAAGCCGATACCGATGGAGGAAGTAGCGTTAGTCGCCCCCATGTCCACGAAGGTTCCGAGAGCAGTATTGGGAGTGGTGCTACCGCCACCGGTCCGGGTGCCACCTTCCCCGCCGATGACGAAGTTGTTGTCACCCACGCGCGCACCGCGCCAGTTCACACCCAGCGATTTGTCGTAGTCGACGTTCGCCTCGACGATACGAGCCTCGATCATCACCTGGCGGACCGGGATATCGAGCTGGGCCACGATGCGGCGCAGTTCGTCCAGCTTGTCCTGGGTCTGGTAGGCGATGATGCTGTTGGTGCGGTCATCCACGGTAATCGAACCACGCTCATCCGACGACTCGTTGCCACTGGTCACGGACTGGAACAGCTTGGCGATATCGGCAGCCTTGGCGTAGTTCACCTGGATCAGCTCACGACGCAGCGGAGCCAACTCGGCGATCTGCTTCTGGGACTCCAGCTCTTGACGCTCACGAGCAGCAATTTCGTCAGCCGGTGCAACCAGCAGCACGTTGCCAACCTTGCGCTTGTCGAGCCCCTTGGTTTTCAGCACCAGGTCCAACGCCTGGTCCCAGGGCACGTTCTGCAGGCGCAGCGTGATATTGCCCTGAACGGTATCCGAGGCCACCAGGTTGAGGTCGGTGAAGTCAGCAATCAGCTGGAGCACCGAACGCACATCGATGTCCTGGAAGTTCAAAGAGAGCTTTTCACCCGAGTAGGCAAAACGCTCGGACTTGCGCTTCTCGACATCTTCTTGCGTCAGCGGCTTGATGCTGACAGTCAACTTGTTATCAGTTTGATAGGCCAGGTAATCGTAGAAGCCGGTCGGCTCGATGGTGATGCTGGCGTTACCTGAAGAGCCCGCTGCGCTGACGAACTGAACCGGCGTAGCGAAATCCTTCACATCCAGGCGCACGCGCAACGACTCGGGCAGTTGGGTCTTGGCGAAATCAAGGCGAATCTTGCCACCCTGTTCCTGAATATCCGGGCTTACGGTGGGATCGGAAAGCGTGATTACAACATTGCCTTCACCCTGGTCACCGCGCTGAAAATCAATATTGCTGATGGCCTTGCCTGCCGCAGCAAAAGTCTTGACGGGTGCTGCAGGAGCTACCGGAGCGGCAACAGGAGCAGTACGGGTCGCTTGCTGGGTGGCACCGCCCGCCTCACCGACGATGACGTAGAGATTGTTACCCTCGACACGCGTGCTGTAGGGCACGAGCGTCGCCAGGTTGATAATCATCCGTGTGCGATCCTTGGCCTCGACTATGGTGACGCTCCGCGCGTTGCCCACGCCCAGTTCGCGATTCTTGCTGCCCAGTTTGTTGGTTACCCCGGGCAGGTCCAGAGCAATGCGTGCAGGCTGCTCGATGGTATAGCCCCGAGGCGCAACAACCGGCTCGTCGAAGGCAAGTTTCAGTTCAACCTTACCGCCAGGCAAGGCTGCCACATCGAGACCCTGCAGGTCGGCAGCCAGCAATACTGGCGACAACATGGCGGCCAATAGGGTAAGGCCGAAGCGCGAAAGCGAGCTGTTCATCATCTGGTTCCGTTGTGCAGACCGGTGTTTGTTTTTCATAAGTCACCCCGCCCTTAAGAGCGCTCCTTGAGCGTGAGACTGCGCGGGCGCTCGAGCCAGCCACCCTCACCATCCGGGACTATCTCTACGACGTCGATCTTGGATTCGCTTATCGCGACGACCTTGCCGTCATTGCGTCCGAGGAAATCACCTACCCTGATTCGATGCACCCCTCCAGCGCCTCGAACCAGAGCGAACATGCCTCCCTCATTGGAAAGCGTGCCTACCATTTCGAAGGACTCGATGTTGAACCCTTCTAGGAACTGCTTCACCCGGGTCTCATCCGGGTGCACGTCCTTGCTGCCCTTTATCTTGTTCGCCAGGTCGATCTTCACCGGCGGCTGGAAAGGGCTGCGCAAAGCCGCGGCGCTATATGTAAAGGCCTCATAGGGCTGGAACTTCGGAAGCGGTTCGATCGTGCCTTTCGGGCGGGCACGAACTTCATCCATGTAGGCCTGGAGATCCGCGAAATCACCGCCACCTCCGCATCCGGACAGGCTAGCCAGCAGAAGACCACTGAGAATCAGACGGGAGCTGGTACGGATCATTTCTGCAGCCCCTTGTCGTTGTAGCGATAGGTCTTCGCCAGGATACTCATGCGCAACTGCGTAGTACTTTCAGCACTGACAGGAGTAATGCTGAAGTCATGCAGCGTGACGATGCGGGGAAGGCTGGCAACTCCGCTCACAAAGGTCGCCAGGTCGTGGTACGTCCCCACCACCGATATCTGGATCGGCAGCTCGATATAGAACTGCTGTGCAGCTTCCGGCAGGAGCTTGATCTCCTCGAACTCCAACCCACTTCCAAGACCAGTGCGGGTGATGTCCTCCAGCAATCCGGGAACTTCGGTATCGCTGGGCAGCTGCCGAAGGAGGGCGCCAAAGGACGTTTCCATTTCCTTCATTTGATCTTTATAGGCTTCGAGGTTGGCCGCCTGAAAAGCCTTGGTCGTGAATTGCTGCTTGAGCGTTTCTTCTTCGGCGCGCTGCTGATCGAGCTGAAGTTCCAGATCCTTGAGATGGAAGTTGTAACCCAACGCAAGGACAGCAGCGACCAGCAAGACGCAGGCAATTACTTTTACCGCTGCTGGCCATGAGCCCATGTTGTTGAGGTCGAGGTCATTCAGATCGACCTTGCGTAGACTTTCGAGCGAATCAGCCAAGCTCATTTCTTGGCTCCTTCTACGTCGGCAGCAGGCTGGGTCTGCTGTACGGTCAACTGGAAGACATTTGCCTGGTCGACCGCGCCGGCAGTAATCGCCCGGACCTCGGTAAGGTTCGGAGCGGTCAACCATTCGGAGGCATCGAGATTACGCATCAGGTTGGAAACCCTGTTATTGGACTCGGCAGCGCCAACGATGGCGATGCTTTGCCCTTTCATCGCTACGTTCGTGAAGAAGACCCCATCCGGCAACGTGCGCACCAACTGGTCGAAAACGCGACCAATGATGGGGCGGTTGCCCTGCAGGTCCTGAATGATCTTCATCCGCTCGAGCAGTTGCTGGCGGCGCGTCTTGAGCTCGCTGATCTCTTTGATCCGAGTGTCCAGCACCGCAATTTCCTTGCGCACGAACTCGTTACGCGCCTGCTGGTTCTCGATCTCGCCGTTCAGGTACTGATCGCCGAGGAAAACCAGGCCGGCCGAAATCACCAGCACACCCGCAAGGGCCACGAGAAATCGCTGCTTGCGTTCCTCGCGCAGCTGCTCCCGCCAGGGGAGTAGGTTGATGCGTGCCATCAGTCGAAACTCCTCATCGCCAGTCCGCAGGCAATCATCAGCGCCGGGGCATCACTGGCCAATGCGCCCGCATTGACCTTGCCACTCAGCGCCATCTCCGCGAAGGGGTTGGCAACCTGGGTAGGAGTGCCGATCTTCTGCTGGATCAAACGATCCAGATCAGGAATGGACGCCGTGCCACCCGCCAGGAGGATGTAGTCGACATCGTTGAACTGGCCCGCAGCGAAGAAGAACTGCAGCGAACGAGACACTTGCTGGACCACTGCGTCCTTGAACGGTTGCAACACTTCGCTGTCGTAGTCATCCGGAAGACCACCCTGCTTCTTGGCAAGACCCGCTTCTTCCACGGACAGGCCATAGCGGCGCTGGATCTCCTCGGTGAGCTGGCGTCCGCCGAAAAGCTGCTCGCGGCTGTAGATGGTCCGGCCGTTGTGCAGGACGCTCAGGGTCGTCATGGTCGCCCCGATATCCACGACGGCGACCGTCAGTTCGTCGCTCCCGTTGCCCAGTTGCGCAGCGAGAAGTCCGTAGGCACGTTCCAGCGCATAGGCTTCGACGTCGACGACCTTGGCGGTCAGGCCCGCCAGGGCCAGAGCGGCTTCACGGACCTCGACGTTCTCCTTGCGGCACGCGGCGAGGAGCACATCGACCCGCTCAGGGTTGCGCGCGGAAGCGCCCTGGACCTCGAAGTCGATCGCGACTTCTTCGAGCGGATAAGGGATGTACTGGTCCGCCTCGATCTTCAGCTGGTTCTCCAACTCATCGTCGGAAAGACCGGCATCCATCTCGATCGTCTTGGTGATTACAGCGGAGCCCGCGACCGCTACGGCGACGGACTTCGAACTGGCCTTGGCCTTGCCAAGAACACGAGACAACGCCTGGCCGACCCCCTCCAGTTCGGCGATGTTCTTTTCGACCACAGCATTCGGTGGGAGCGGCTCGACGGCGTAGGCCTCTACCTTGTAGCGGCTTCCCGAGCGACTCAATTCAAGGAGCTTGACTGAAGTCGAGCTTATGTCGATCCCCAGCAGCGTATTCGCTTTCTTGTTGAAGAGCCCTAGCACGACCGATTTCCTATCAGCATCCGAGACTTACGGACGATTTATGTTTTTCCACATTAAATAACAGTCTTGACAGAAGCGCAAATGGCTACCCGGGAAAAAAAACGCATATAATGTGAACAGTTTTTCCCTTTTAAGATCTGCTTCCGCTTAACTCATTCTTTTATCTGGAAATCCAAGAGCCTTGATACGCCTGCTGAAGTTTTTCTGGTGGTCCTGCGTCGCCGTTTTTTGTGGGCTGTTGCTCAGTTTCAGCGGCGCTTACCTCTACCTTAGCCCGACTCTTCCTTCTGTCGATTCCCTGCGCAGCATCCAGCTGCAGATCCCGCTGCGCGTGTACAGCAGCGACGGCAAGCTCATCGCCGAGTTCGGCGAAATGCGCCGTGCGCCCATTCGTTTCGCGGACATACCACCGGAATTCATCCAGGCATTATTGGCTGCGGAGGATGACAACTTCGCCAACCATTATGGCGTCGACCTCACCAGCCTGGTGCGCGCTGCCACGCAATTATTGAAGAGCGGTCATATTCAGAGCGGCGGCAGCACCATCACCATGCAGGTGGCGAAGAACTACTTCCTCACCAGCGAGAGAAGTTTCTCCAGAAAGATCAATGAAATACTTCTCGCCCTGCAGATCGAGCGGGAGCTCAGCAAGGATGAAATCCTCGAGCTCTACGTGAACAAGATCTACCTGGGCAACCGCGCCTACGGCATCGAAGCCGCCGCCCAGGTCTACTACGGAAAGTCCATCCGCGACGTCAGCCTGGCGCAGATGGCGATGATCGCCGGCCTGCCCAAGGCACCTTCGCGCTTCAACCCCCTGGTCAACCCGACCCGCAGCAAGGAGCGTCGCGACTGGATCCTCGGCCGCATGTACAAGCTCGGCCGCATCGACCAGGCCCGCTACGACCAGGCGATAGCCGAGCCGATCGACGCCAGCTACCACGTGCCGACGCCGGAAGTGAACGCCCCCTACGTCGCCGAGATGGCCCGCGCCGAAATGGTCGGCCGCTATGGCAGCGATGCCTACACCGAAGGCTTCCGCGTCACCACCACGGTACCGAGCGACCTGCAGGAAGCAGCCAACAATGCACTGCGCAGCGGCCTGATCGAATACGACCAGCGCCACGGCTACCGAGGCCCG
Source organism: Pseudomonas sp. Pc102 (assembly GCF_018408275.1). Classification (NCBI taxonomy): domain Bacteria; kingdom Pseudomonadati; phylum Pseudomonadota; class Gammaproteobacteria; order Pseudomonadales; family Pseudomonadaceae; genus Pseudomonas; species Pseudomonas sp. Pc102. The sequence goes on from NZ_AP021905.1 coordinate 6,099,757, forward strand.
GAATCGCGCTTCCCCGGCATGACCCGCGAGAGCTGGGCCCAGGAGCTGGCCAAGCAGAAGTTCATCGGCGGCCTGGAGCCTGCGATCGTCACCCAGGTGGAAAAGAGCGGCATCCTCGTGCTCACCCGTAGCGGCAAGGAGGAAGCCGTGGGCTGGGACAGCATGAAATGGGCCCGCCCCTTCCTCAACACCAACAGCCTCGGTCCGCGCCCCCAGCAGCCCGCCGATGTCGCACAGGTCGGCGACCTGATCCGCGTCCAGCGCCAGGCGGACGGCACGCTGCTGTTCGTCCAGCAACCGGCGGCGCAAAGCGCCCTGGTATCACTGGACCCGCAGAACGGCGCAATCCGCTCCCTGGTCGGCGGCTTCTCGTTCGAGCAGAGCAACTACAACCGCGCCGTCCAGGCCAAGCGCCAGCCGGGCTCCAGCTTCAAGCCGTTCCTCTACAGCGCAGCACTGGATAACGGCTTCACCGCCGCCAGCCTGGTGAACGACGCCCCGATCGTCTTCGTCGACGAATACCTGGACAAGGTCTGGCGCCCGAAGAACGACAACAACACCTTCCTTGGCCCGATCCGCCTGCGCGAAGCGCTGTACAAGTCGCGCAACCTGGTGTCGATCCGTCTGCTCCAGGCGGTGGGCATCGAGTACGCGCTGAACTACATGAGCCGCTTCGGCTTCAACAAGCAGGAGTTGCCGCGCAACCTGTCCCTGGCCCTTGGCACCGCGACCCTGACGCCGATGGAGATCGCCAGCGGCTGGAGCACCTTCGCCAACGGTGGCTACAAGATCCAGCCCTACCTGATCGAACGCATCGAGAGCCGCGACGGCAAGGTCATCTTCACCGCCAACCCGCCGACCGTGCCGAAGAACGACGCCCCTGACACGCAGGTCGCCCAGACCGTAGCCGCGCCGGATACCCGCCTTCCCGGTGCCGAGCAGCAGGAGCCCGCAGTCGCCGAGCGCATCGTCGATGCACGCACCACCTACATCCTCACCAGCATGCTGCAGGATGTGATCAAGCGCGGAACCGGCCGGCGCGCCCTGGCCATGGGGCGCGGCGACATAGCCGGCAAGACCGGCACCACCAACGAATCCAAGGACAGCTGGTTCTCCGGTTACAACGCGGACTACGTGACCACCGTCTGGGTCGGCTTCGACCAGCCGGAAAGCCTGGGCCGCCACGAATACGGCGGCACCGTGGCGCTGCCCATCTGGATGACCTACATGAGCGCAGCCCTGAAGGACAAGCCGGAGCACGTGCTGCCCGAGCCCGAAGGCCTGCTCACCCTGCGCATCGACCCGCTCAGCGGTCGCGCTGCGGCCCCGGGGACGCCCAACGCCTTCTTCGAACTGTTCAAGAGCGAAGATTCGCCGCCGCCCATGAGCGAATTCGATCCGGGCATGAGCGCGCCGGGCAGCCCACTGCCCGCCGATGAGGCAGCCCCCATCGATCTGTTCTGATCGCCGCGAAGACAACAAGAAGCCCGCCTCGACAGCGGGCTTTTTGTTGCCCGAAGGAAATCGCGCCCAATAAAAAACCCGCCGTGAGGCGGGTTCTTCATCGACCAGGCCGATCAGCCGTTGAACACGTCTTCCACCGACTTCAGCGGATAGTGTTTCGGGTAGGGCAGCGTCGCGACACCGGACTCGATGGCGGCCTTGGCCACGGCATCGGAAACCACGGTGATCAGGCGCTTGTCCATGGGCTTCGGAATGATGTACTCACGGCCGAACTCGAGGGACGCGACGCCATATGCATCGCATACATCCTTGGGCACCGGCTCCTTGGCCAGGTCGCGAAGGGCCAGGGCGGCGGCGATCTTCATCTCTTCGTTGATGCGGGTCGCGCGAACGTCCAGGGCACCACGGAAGATGAAGGGGAAGCCCAGCACGTTGTTGACCTGGTTCGGATAGTCCGAGCGGCCGGTGGCCATGATCACGTCATTGCGGGTCGCGTGTGCCAGTTCCGGCTGGATTTCCGGGTCCGGGTTGGAGCAGGCGAAGACGATCGGGTTCGGCGCCATGCGCTTCAGGTCTTCGGCGCTCAGCAGGTTGGCGCCCGACAGGCCGACGAACACGTCCGCGCCATCCAGTGCATCCGACAGGGTGCGCTTGGAGGTTTCGTGGGCGAAGACCGCCTTGTACTGGTTCAGATCATCGCGACCAGCATGGATGACGCCCTTGCGGTCGATCATGAAGATGTTCTCGACCTTCGCACCCATGCTCACCAGCAGCTTCATGCAGGAGATGGCCGCAGCGCCGGCGCCCAGGCAGACGATCTTGGCTTCCGGCAGGCTCTTGCCGGCGATTTCCAGGGCGTTGAGCATGCCGGCAGCGGTCACGATGGCGGTGCCGTGCTGGTCATCGTGGAAAACCGGGATGTCGCACTGTTCGATCAGGGTGCGCTCGATCTCGAAGCACTCGGGCGCCTTGATGTCTTCAAGGTTGATGCCACCGAAGGTGATGGAGATGCGCTTGACGGTATCGATGAAGGCCTGGGGGCTCTCGGCGTCGACCTCGATGTCGAACACGTCGACACCAGCGAAGCGCTTGAACAGCACGCCCTTGCCCTCCATGACCGGCTTGGAGGCCAGCGGGCCGAGGTTGCCGAGGCCGAGAATCGCGGTGCCATCGGAGATCACTGCCACCAGGTTGCCCTTGCCGGTGTACTTGAAGGCCAGCTCCGGATCGCGGGCGATCTCGCGGACGGGCTCGGCCACACCCGGGCTGTAGGCCAGCGACAGGTCGCGGGCGGTGGCGGTCGGCTTGGTCAGCTCGACGCTGAGTTTCCCGGGACGGGGCTGGGCGTGGTACTCGAGAGCGGCAGTTTTCAGATCAGACATTTTGGCATTCCGCTTTTACTGTTGTGACAGACGGACGGGCGAGGATACGCAAGATACCGGGGGCCTACAAGACTGTTCAGTCACGCCACGTCAAGCCCTCTAACGTACGACTTTAAGCCAATCCCCGGCCTTGGGCTCGCCGATTGGATACAAATTATTGATCAATCGGATACGATTTTCCAGCTCCGCCTGATCCCCCGCCGCCCCACTGGCGCGAACGATGCCGGCTACGGTTTCCGCAGCCTTCACCTGGACCAGATGCAACCTCGGCGGCTGCGCCAGGGCCCTCTCCTCGGGCTTGAGGGCACGGAAGCTGTGAATGACGGAAAGGAACCGGGCATCTTCGGTTTCCAGGGATGCCCTGCCCTTCATGCCGGCGATAAACAGATACGCCTGATCCCCTTTGAAGACGACAGCCACACGTCGGGCGGAATCGCCGGGGACCACCGCCGTCACACCGATGATGCCGTCCTGGCTGAAGGTCTCCTCCATAACCAGGCGCTGGCGTCCGGCGCGCTGATGCAGCAACTCGGAGGGCGTCAGCCCCGGTGTGCGCTCCGCCAGCTGCATGGCGATGAAGGCCTGCTCATCACGAGGATGGCCGATCAGCACTTCGGGGCGGTTCACCAGCTCCCAGCCGTCGGGGTAACGCAGGGTGAAGTCCAGCCCGACGTGGAAGAACTGCTGCCCGCGGCGGATACCCGTATCGGCCGAATCACCGAAGGGCATGCCGTCGATGGCCTTCAGGTAAGCCTCGCGATTGACCTCCTGCTGCCCGCTGGCCAGGGCGCGTGCCGGCCCGACCACCTGCTGCAGGCGCGTGTCGTTGTCCGGGTGGGTATCGAAGACGCCGTGATAGCTGCCCGCCTCGGGCACCTCCTGCCCCTTGCGCTTCGCTTCGTCGCGCGCGAATGCCTCCTGGTTCTTCAGCACCTTGACCACCTCGATCATCGCCTGGGGGTCATAGCCACTGCGGGCTAGGTACTGTGCGCCGAGTCCGTCGGCCTGCAGCTCCATGTCGCGGCCATAGCCCCGAACCATCGCGCCACCCAGCACATTGGTCAGGTCGCCCGCCGCACTGACGCCGGTACCGATGGCGACCGCCTGCCCGAGTATGTTCCAGGCCTGCGACTGGCTCTGCTGCTGCACGCTGTGCCGAGCCGTGACGTGCCCCACCTCGTGTGCCAGCACGGCTGCCAGCTCCGCTTCTGAGTTCAGGTAGGCCATCAGGCCGCGATGTATATAGATGTAGCCACCCGGCAGGGCGAAGGCGTTGATGTCCGGCGAATCGACCACCGTGAAGATGTAATTGAGTTTGGCACGATGGCTGTGCCGCGCCACGCGCTCGCCCACCCGTTGCACATAGGCTTGCAGCCGATCATCGGCGTAGCGGGGGAATTCCTTCTGGATCTGCTGGTTGTAGCGGCTGCCGAGGTCGAGCTCCTGGCGTTCGCTCATCATCACGAAATTGCGCTCCCCGGTAGCCGGGTTGACGGCACAGCCGGTGAGCAGGGACAGCAGCAGGCATGACAGCAGAATCGGCAAAGCGGGCATGGATCACCTCGGCGACCGCTCGCGCAACCACTGCGTCCTGCGGGGCTATGCGGCTTTTTACGCCGCCCCGGCTAGCCGGTCAATCGCCATCCCGGACGCGCCAGGACTGAACGCCAGAAACGAAAAAGGCGCCCATTGGGCGCCTTTCTCTGTACAGCTGGAAGGGCTTCGTCGAAGCCTCCCCGGTCACTCGGTCGCTTACTTGGCGCCGAATACACCGAAACGCTGCTTGAAGCGATCGATACGGCCGCCGGTGTCCAGGACCTTCTGCTTGCCGGTGTAGAACGGGTGGCACTCGGAGCAAACGTCGAGGCTGATGTTCTTGGCCAGGGTGGAGCGGGTCTTGATGACGTTACCGCAGCTGCAGGTAGCTTCGATCGCTACGTATTCGGGATGGATTTCCGGTTTCATGGCTTGATCCTCAGGTCTGGCGTGCCGCCACCCGACCCTATGTCGAGCACCGCACGGAAACAGGCGCAGGATCATACCAGAGCCGCGCCATCACGCAAGCCGGCCGCCGAGCCCGGCGACGTGTGGCCGTGCTAGGATCGCCCCGCCCGATCGGAGACCCCCGTGCCCAACGCCATCCTGCGCCTTGCCCTGCCCTCGCCCCTGCGCCGCCTGTTCGACTACCGCGCGCCCGCCGGCGTCCCGGCCAGGCAACTGCAGCCCGGCGTGCGCCTGCGCGTGCCCTTCGGCCGCCGCGAGGTGATCGGCGTACTGGTGGAAGTGGCCGAGCACAGCGAGGTGCCGGACGACAAGCTGCGCCCCGCCCTGGAGCTGCTCGACCAGAAGCCCCCCCTGCCCGCCGAGCTGTTCAAGCTCTGCCTGTGGACCGCCCAGTACTACCAGCACAGCCTCGGCGACACTCTCAGCTGGGCGCTGCCCGTGCTGCTGCGCCAGGGCGAGCCCGCCGAAGCCCGCCAGGAGCGTTTCTGGCACGCAAGCGAAGGGGCTCGCGCCGACGATCCGCGCCTGGCCCGCGCGCCGCGCCAGCGCCAGGCGCTGACCACCCTCGCCCAGCACCCCCATGGCGTCGCCCACCAGTTGCTCAGCCAGTTGCAGCTGAACAAGGACAGTCTCGACCTGCTGCTGGAAAAGGGCCTGGTCTACATCGAGACCCGCCGTGGAACGGCCGCGCCGCGCCACGAGCACTGGCTGGCGCAGGCCGAGCTGCCGCTCAACGCCGAGCAGCGCGCCGCCTACGACGCCGTGTTCTCGACCTTCGGCCAGTTCAATGCCTTCCTCCTGGCCGGCGTCACCGGCAGCGGCAAGACCGAGGTCTACCTGCAGCTGATCCGCGAAACCCTCGCCGCCGGCAAGCAGGCCCTGGTTCTGATCCCGGAGATCAACCTCGGCCCGCAGACGCTCGAACGCTTCTCCCGGCGCTTCAACGCCCGCATCGCCCTGCTGCACTCCGCCGTCAACGACCGCGAGCGCCTGGACGCCTGGCTCGCCGCCCGCGACGGCGAGGCCGACATCATCATCGGCACGCGTTCCGCGCTGTTCACGCCGATGAAGAACCCCGGCCTGATCATCATCGACGAGGAACACGACGCCTCCTACAAGCAGCAGGAGGGCCTGCGCTACCACGCCCGCGACCTGGCCCTGGTGCGGGCGCGGCAGGAGAACATCCCCATCCTCCTCGGCTCCGCCACGCCGTCGCTGGAAAGCCTGCAGAACGCCCACGCCGGCCGCTATGGCCTGCTGCGCCTGACCCAGCGCGCCGGCGGTGCCCGCCAGCCGCGCTTCCTGCGCCTGGACATCAAGAGCCGCCCGCTCGACTCCGGCATTTCCGGGCCGCTGCAACAGGCCATCGAGCAGACCCTCAAGGCCGGCCAGCAGGTGCTGGTGTTCCTCAATCGCCGCGGCTTCGCCCCGACCCTGCTGTGCCACGACTGCGGCTGGATCAGCCAGTGCCCGCGCTGCGACGCGCGCATGACCCTGCACCAGCGCTCCGGCGAACTGCGCTGCCACCATTGCGGCCACGCCCAGCGCCAGCCCCGCGCCTGCCCGGACTGCGCCAAGGTCGACCTGCGCCCCGTCGGCGCCGGCACCGAGCGCGCGGAAGAGCGCCTGAACATTCTCTTCCCGGACGTCCCCGTGCTGCGCATCGATCGCGACAGCACCGCGCGCAAGGACGCCATGAACAAGCTCTTCGCCACCATCAACAAGGGTGAACCCTGCATCCTCGTGGGCACCCAGATGCTCGCCAAGGGGCACCACTTCCCCCGCGTCACCCTGGTCGCGATCCTCGATGCGGACGGAGGCTTGTTCTCCGCCGACTTCCGGGCCAGCGAGCGCATGGCCCAGCTCATCGTGCAGGTGGCGGGCCGCGCCGGCCGGGCGGAAGAGCCGGGCCGGGTGATCATCCAGACCCACCTCGCCGACCACCCGCTGCTGGTGCAGCTCACCGAAGAGGGCTACTTCGCCTTCGCCGAGCAGGCCCTCTCCGAGCGCCGCGCGGCCGGCCTGCCGCCCTTCGCCCACCTGGCGCTGCTGCGTGCCGAGGCGCACAAGCCCGGGCAGGCCGAGGAATTTCTCGATGCCGCCTGCGCCGAAGCGGAACATTTGCTCGCAGAACAGGGTCTGTCCGGCATCGAGTTGCTCGGCCCGGTGCCTGCCCCCATGGAGCGCCGCGCCGGCAAGCACCGCGCGCAATTGCTGATCCAGGCCAACGCCCGCGCGAGCCTGCACCGCCTGCTGACGCCCTGGAGCCTGGCCCTGGAGCAGTTGCCCGGCGGGCGCACCGTGCGCTGGTCGCTGGATATCGACCCGATCGACCTTTTCTAGCGGCGGGTCGCGCGCCAGGGCCTCCACCAGGGGGTTCCGGCACGCGGCCTGGCGCTTGGCGCTTGAAGCTGCGGGCTCAGCCCGCCGATAATGCCCAGTTTTCAACCAGCGCCCAGGCGCCGCCGCACACCGGCCGAGAGCAGAACATGAAAGACACCATTCGCCAGCTGATCCAGCAAGCCCTGACCCGTCTCGCCAGCGAAGGCGTGCTGCCCGAAGGCCTGGCTCCCACCATCCAGGTGGAGAACACCAAGGACAAGACCCACGGCGACTTCGCCAGCAACATCGCCATGATGCTGGCCAAGCCGGCCGGCCTGAAGCCGCGCGACCTGGCCGAGAAGCTGATCGCCGCCCTGCCCCAGGACAACCAGGTGAGCAAGGTGGAGATCGCCGGCCCCGGCTTCCTCAACTTCTTCCAGAACACCCAGGCCCTGGCCCAGCGCCTCGACGCCGCCCTGGCCGACGCCCGGCTGAACGTGCGCAAGGCCGGCCCGGCCCAGCGCGTGGTGGTCGACCTCTCCGCCCCCAACCTGGCCAAGGAGATGCACGTCGGCCACCTGCGCTCCACCATCATCGGCGACGGCGTGGCCCGCGTGCTGGAGTTCCTCGGCGACGAGGTGATCCGCCAGAACCACGTGGGCGACTGGGGCACCCAGTTCGGCATGCTGCTGGCCTACATGCAGGAGCAGCCGGTGGGCAGCGACGCCGAGCTGGCCGACCTGGAAGGCTTCTACCGTGCCGCCAAGAAGCGCTTCGACGAATCCAGCGAGTTCGCCGACCGCGCCCGAGAACTGGTGGTCAAGCTGCAGGCCGGCGATGCCGAATGCCTGCGCCTGTGGAACCGCTTCAACGACATCTCCCTCAGCCACTGCCAGGCCGTCTACGACCGCCTGGGCGTGAAACTGACCATGGCCGACGTCAAGGGCGAGAGCGCCTACAACGACGACCTGCCCAACGTGGTCGCCGACCTGCGCGCCAAGGGCCTGCTCACCGAAAGCGACGGCGCGCTGTGCGTGTTCATGGACGAGTTCAAGAACGCCGAGGGCGACCCGCTGCCGCTGATCGTGCAGAAGGCCGGCGGTGGCTACCTCTACGCCACCACCGACCTCGCCGCCACCCGCTACCGCAGCGGCGTGCTCAAGGCCGACCGCGCCCTCTACTTCGTCGACCAGCGCCAGGCCCTGCACTTCCAGATGGTCTTCGCCGCCGCGCGCCTCGCCGGCTTCGTGCGCCCCGAGTTCGAGATGGAGCACATGGGCTTCGGCACCATGAACGGCGCCGACGGCAAGCCCTTCAAGACCCGCGACGGCGGCACCATCAAGCTGATCGACCTGCTCAACGAGGCCGAAGAGCGCGCCTACGCCCTGGTCAAGGAGAAGAATCCAGAGCTGGACGAGGCCGAACTGCGTCAGATCGCCCGCGCCGTCGGCATCGGCGCCGTCAAGTACGCCGACCTCTCCAAGCACCGCACCAGCGACTACAGCTTCAACTTCGAGCAGATGCTGAGCTTCGAAGGCAACACCGCGCCCTACCTGCTCTACGCCTACACCCGCACCGCCAGCGTGTTCCGCAAGCTGGGCAAGGGCGTCGACGAGATCGGCGGGCAGATCGTCCTCGCCGCCGAGCAGGAGCAGGCCCTGGCCGCCAAGCTGGCGCAGTTCGCCGACATCCTCAACAACGTCGCCGCCAAGGGCGTGCCGCACATCCTCTGCACCTACCTCTACGACCTGGCCGGCCTGTTCTCCAGCTTCTACGAGAACTGCCCGATCCTCGCCGCCGAGGACGAAGCCACCCAGCAGAGCCGCCTGCGCCTCGCCGCCCTCACCGGTCGCACCCTCAAGCAAGGCCTGGAACTCCTCGGCCTGAACACCCTGGAACGCATGTAACGGACCCATGGCGAAGAAGAAAGCAGCCCCCAAACGCGGAGCCAGCCGCTACCAGGCACCGGCGAAGAAGCCGGTGCCCGGCTGGGTCTGGCTGGCCATCGGCCTGGTCATCGGCGGCTTCGTGGTCATGCTGATGAAGCTCGAGCCCGGCCGCGACGATATCCGCCGCACCAAGCCCGAGCAGCAGGCGGCGAACGGCAAGCCGACGCCGCGCCCGCAAACGGGTGGCCAGCCGCAAACCCAGGCGACACCGGAACCGGCCAAGCCCAAGTACGACTTCTACACGCTACTGCCGGAGTCCGAGGTCATCGTGCCGCCGGACGCCCTGCCCAAGGACACGCCGCCGACGCCGCCCACCCAGCCGGTGACGCCCGAGGAAGCGGCGAAGATCGACGCCGCCCGCGCCGAGGCCGCCCTCGCTGGCCAGACGCCGCCTCCCCCGCCCACCGTGGCCAAGGCGCCGGTGACCCAGTTCTTCCTGCAGGCCGGCTCCTTCCGCAAGAAGGACGACGCCGACCGCGTGCGCGCGCAGATCATCCTGCTGGGCCAGAATGTCCAGGTGGAATCCGGCACCGTGCGCGAGGAAACCTGGTACCGCGTGCTTGTCGGCCCCTTCGCCACCCGCGAGCAACTGGCCGGGGCACAGAAACAGTTGGCCGGCAGCGGCTTCGGTAATCTCCTGTTGCAACAGCGGCAGGTACGCTGATCGGCTATTCGCAGGCGCGCGGTTGAAAAGCCGCGTCGCCTCCCCCATCTGGGTTTCCATTCGGGCAATTCGCCCCGCTGCGTGGAGACTTCCCCCTTGACCACCATCGTTTCAGTCCGCCGCAACGGCAAAGTCGTCATGGGCGGCGACGGCCAGGTTTCCCTCGGCAACACCGTGATGAAAGGCAATGCCAAGAAGGTGCGTCGCCTCTACCACGGCCAGGTCCTTGCCGGCTTCGCCGGTGCCACCGCAGATGCCTTCACCCTGTTCGAACGTTTCGAAGGCCAGTTGGAGAAACACCAGGGCCACCTCGTCCGCGCCGCCGTCGAGCTGGCCAAGGACTGGCGCACAGACCGCTCCCTCAGCCGCCTGGAGGCCATGCTCGCCGTGGCCAACAAGGACGCCTCGCTGATCATCACCGGCAACGGCGACGTGGTCGAACCCGAGCACGGCCTGATCGCCATGGGCTCCGGCGGCGGCTTCGCCCAGGCCGCGGCCACCGCGCTGCTGCAGCGCACCGACCTGTCCGCTCGCGAGATCACCGAGACCGCCCTGAACATCGCCGGCTCGATCTGCGTGTTCACCAACCAGAACCTCACCGTCGAGGAGCTGGACGCCGCCGAGTGAGGCCGTCCAGACCGGAGTTTCCGTACATGTCCATGACCCCCGCGAGATCGTCCACGAACTCAACCGCCACATCATCGGCCAGGACGACGCCAAGCGCGCCGTGGCCATCGCCCTGCGCAACCGCTGGCGGCGCATGCAACTGCCGGTCGAGCTGCGCGCCGAGGTGACGCCGAAGAACATCCTGATGATCGGCCCGACCGGCGTCGGCAAGACCGAGATCGCCCGCCGCCTGGCCAAGCTGGCCAACGCGCCCTTCCTCAAGGTCGAGGCCACCAAGTTCACCGAGGTGGGTTATGTGGGCCGAGACGTCGAATCGATCATCCGCGACCTGGCCGACGCCGCCGTGAAGATGATGCGCGAGCAGGAGATGCACAAGGTGCGCTTCCGCGCCGAGGACGCCGCCGAGGACCGCATCCTCGACGCCCTGCTGCCGCCGGCCCGCAACGGCTTCGGCGACGAGCCGCAGCGCGAGGACTCCAACACCCGGCAGCTGTTCCGCAAGCGCCTGCGCGAAGGCCAGCTGGACGACAAGGAGATCGACATCGAAGTGGCCGAAAGCCCCGCCGGCGTCGAGATCATGGCCCCGCCCGGCATGGAGGAGATGACCAGCCAGCTGCAGAATCTCTTCTCCAACATGGGCAAGGGCAAGCGCAAGAGCCGCAAGCTCAAGGTCAAGGAAGCGCTGAAACTGGTGCGTGACGAGGAAGCCGCGCGCCTGGTCAACGAAGAGGAACTCAAGGCCCGTGCCCTGGAAGCGGTGGAGCAGAACGGCATCGTCTTCATCGACGAGATCGACAAGGTCGCCAAGCGCGGCAACGTCGGCGGCGCCGATGTCTCCCGCGAGGGCGTGCAGCGCGACCTGCTGCCGCTGATCGAAGGCTGCACCGTCAACACCAAGCTGGGCATGGTCAAGACCGACCACATCCTGTTCATCGCCTCCGGCGCCTTCCACCTGTCCAAGCCCAGCGACCTGGTGCCCGAACTGCAGGGCCGCCTGCCGATCCGCGTGGAGCTCAAGGCACTCTCGCCGGAGGACTTCGAGCGCATCCTCACCGAGCCGCATGCCTCGCTGACCGAGCAGTACAGCGCGCTGCTGAAGACCGAAGGCCTGAACATCGAGTTCGCGCCCGAAGGCATCAAGCGCCTGGCCGAGATCGCCTGGCAGGTCAACGAGAAGACCGAGAACATCGGTGCCCGCCGCCTGCACACGCTGCTGGAGCGCCTACTGGAGGAAGTCTCCTTCAGCGCCGGCGACCTGGCCGCCCAGCACGACGAGAAACCGATCCTGATCGACGCCGCCTACGTCAACAGCCACCTCGGCGAGCTGGCGAAGGACGAAGACCTGTCGCGGTATATTCTCTGACCGCAGCCTCAAGCCCCAAGCTGCAAGCGGCAAGCACCACGCCTCTTGCAGCTTGAAGCTTGCCGCTTGGAGCTATCGCTATGCGCCTCCCCACCTCGATCGAATTGCACAAAGCCTCCCGCACCCTGGTGCTGGGCTATGGCGATACGCGCTACAGCCTGCCAGCCGAATTCCTGCGGGTGCATTCGCCGTCGGCCGAGGTGCAGGGCCACGGCAAGCCGATCCTGCAGTACGGCAAGTCGCGGGTCGCGCTCACCGGTGTCGAACCGGCGGGCAACTATGCCCTGAAACTGGTCTTCGACGATGGCCACGACAGCGGCCTCTTCACCTGGGATTACCTCTTCGAGCTCGCCACCCGCCAGGACGAACTCTGGAAGGACTACCTGGAGCAGCTTGCAGCCGCCGGCCGCTCACGCGATCCCGACGAAAGCGTCGTCCGCCTGATGCTCTGATCCGGTGCACCGGCCAGCCCCCTTCTGGCCAGGCCGCACAAGGTTAGAGCGCATTTTCTAGAACCCCGCGACATACTCCCTCCGCGCGCGCCCGTCCCCGGGCCAGCTTGCGCAAATCCACAAACTCGGGTAACCAAGAACTGGCAGGTTCCATGCATTTGGCAACCACAGGTTCATAGAAATCGGCGAAGTTCTCTTCGCACCCCCGGTAACCCGAGCAGTACCAGGCACGCTTAACTGTCCCGTACAGCAGTCACCCGGTATCCGCCTCTGGACAATGGAGCGTCGTAGATGAGCAACAAGAACAATGAAGACCTGCAGCGACAAGCCTCGGAGAACACCCTGGGCCTGAACCCGGTGATCGGCATCCGCGGCAAGGATCTGCTGACCTCCGCGCGCATGGTCATGCTGCAGGCCATCAAGCAGCCCTTCCACAGTGCCAAGCACGTCGCCCATTTCGGGGTCGAGCTGAAGAACGTCCTGCTCGGCTCCTCCGCCTTGCAACCCGAAGCCGACGACCGTCGCTTCGCTGACCCGGCCTGGAGCCAGAACCCCCTCTACAAGCGCTACCTGCAGACCTACCTCGCCTGGCGCAAGGAACTGCACCAGTGGATCGAGCACAGCGACCTGTCCGCATCCGACACCAGCCGCGGCCACTTCGTGATCAACCTGATGACCGAAGCCATGGCCCCCACCAACACCATGGCCAACCCGGCGGCGGTGAAGCGCTTCTTCGAGACCGGCGGCAAGAGCCTGCTCGACGGCCTCTCGCACCTGGCCAAGGACCTGGTGAACAACGGCGGCATGCCCAGCCAGGTGAACATGGACGCCTTCGAGGTCGGCAAGAACCTCGCCACCACCGAAGGGGCGGTGGTGTTCCGCAACGACGTGCTGGAACTGATCCAGTACAAGCCCATCACCGAGCAGGTGCATGAGCGCCCGCTGCTGGTGGTGCCACCGCAGATCAACAAGTTCTACGTCTTCGACCTGTCCCAGGAGAAGAGCCTGGCGCGCTTCAACCTGCGCAACGGCATCCAGACCTTCATCGTCAGCTGGCGCAACCCGACCAAGGCCCAGCGCGAGTGGGGCCTGTCGACCTACATCGAAGCGCTCAAGGAAACCATCGAGGTGGTGCTGAAGATCACCGGCGCCAAGGACCTCAACATGCTCGGTGCCTGCTCCGGCGGCATCACCACCGTCGCCCTCCTGGGCCATTACCAGGCGATCGGCGAGCACAAGGTGCACGCCTTCACCCAACTGGTCAGCGTGCTCGACTTCAACCTCGACACCCAGGTCGCGCTGTTCGCCGACGAAACCACCTTGGAAGCCGCCAAGCGCCGCTCGTACCAGTCCGGCGTGCTCGAAGGCAAGGACATGGCCAAGGTCTTCGCCTGGATGCGCCCCAACGACCTGATCTGGAACTACTGGGTGAACAACTACCTGCTCGGCAACGAGCCGCCGGTGTTCGACATCCTCTACTGGAACAACGACACCACGCGCCTGCCCGCCGCCTTCCACGGCGAGTTGGTGGAGATGTTCAAGACCAACCCGCTGACCCGCCCCGATGCACTGGAGGTCTGTGGCACCCCGATCGACCTGAAGAAGGTCACCTGCGACTTCTTCTGCGTAGCCGGCACCACCGACCACATCACCCCCTGGGAAGCCTGCTACCGCTCCGCCCGCCTGCTGGGCGGCAAATGCGAGTTCGTGCTGTCCAACAGCGGGCACATCCAGAGCATCCTCAACCCCCCGGGCAACCCCAAGGCGCGCTTCTCGACCAACAGCGAAATGCCGGCGGACCCGAAGGAATGGCAGGAGAACGCCACCAAGCACGCCGACTCCTGGTGGCTGTACTGGCAGACCTGGCTGGCGGAGCGCTCGGGCAAGACCAAGAAGGCCAGCTTCACCCTCGGCAACAAGGCGTACCCGGCCGGCGAGGCATCGCCCGGGACCTATGTCCACGAACGTTGATCGCGCGGCTCGCGCATTGCTGCCCTGGCACCCGGACGTGCCGACCTGGCCCACCGCCAAGACCGGCGGCGGCCTGAACCAGGCTTGGCCTGGCGCTACAGGGAGGCCCCTCGCGGGTGCCTCCCGTCGTTTCAATCCATAGGGGCCAGCGCATGCCGCAACCTTTCGTCTTCCGCACCATCGACCTCGATGGCCAGACCATCCGCACCGCCGTCAGGCCAGGCAAGGACCACCTGACGCCGCTGCTGATCTTCAACGGCATCGGTGCCAACCTCGAGCTGGTGTTCCCCTTCGTCCAGGCGCTGGACCCGGACCAGGAGGTGATCGCCTTCGACGTCCCCGGTGTGGGTGGCTCGTCGACCCCGAGCAAGCCCTATCGCTTCCCCGGCCTGGCCAAGCTCGCCGCACGCATGCTCGACTACCTGAACTACGGCCAGGTCAACGCCATCGGCGTGTCCTGGGGCGGCGCCCTGGCGCAGCAGTTCGCCCACGACTACCCCGAGCGCTGCAAGAAGCTGATCCTCGCCGCAACCTCGGCCGGCGCGATCATGGTGCCCGGCAAGCCCAAGGTGCTCTGGCGCATGGCCAGCCCGCGACGCTACATCCAGCCGTCCTACGGCGTGCACATCGCCCCGGACATCTACGGCGGCGCCTTCCGCCGCGACCCGACCCTGGCCATGGCCCACGCCAGCAAGGTGCGCTCCTCGGGCAAGCTCGGCTACTACTGGCAGCTGTTCGCCGGCCTCGGCTGGACCAGCATCCACTGGCTGCATCGCATCCGCCAACCAACCCTGGTCCTGGCCGGCGACGACGACCCGATCATCCCGCTGGTGAACATGCGCATGCTCGCCTGGCGCATCCCCAACTCGGAACTCCATGTCATCGACGACGGCCACCTGTTCCTCGTGACCCGGGCGGAGACGGTGGCGCCGATCATCATGAAGTTCCTCGCCCAGGAGCGTCAGCGCGCGGTCATCCATCCGCAGCCCATGCAACTGCGCAACCCTTGAAGCCCGCGTACACCGGTGGCTCCGCTCCATGTTGGGGCGGCGGCACCGCGTTGGCCCTTGCAGGAGCCCGTTGTAACGAACTTGAATTTCCAGCGCAGTAGTCTGGAATGCACCTATTGCGCTCAGTGGTACGAGCCTTGCCTAACCCTCCTTGACGACGGATTGATTACGGAGTGTTGCCCCCATGCGAGAGAAACAGGTGTCGGGTGCCTTGCCGGTCCCCGCTAACTACATGAACGCGCAGAGCGCGATCGTCGGCTTGCGAGGCAAGGACCTGGCCTCCACCGTCCGCACCCTTGCCCTGCAGGGGGTTAAGCACCCCGTGCACAGCGCCCGGCACGTACTCGCCTTCGGTGGCCAGCTCGGTCGCGTGCTGATGGGCGACACCCCGCACAAGCCCAATCCCCAGGACGCGCGCTTCGCCGATCCCTCCTGGAGCCACAACCCGTTCTACCGTCGCGGCCTGCAGGCCTACCTGGCCTGGCAGAAACAGCTCTACGCCTGGGTCGAGGACAGTGACCTCAGCGATGACGACCGCGCCCGCGCGCGCTTCGTCCTGGCACTGGTCAGCGACGCCATGGCGCCGTCCAACAGCCTGCTCAATCCCCTGGCGGTCAAGGAGCTGTTCAACACCGGCGGCTTGAGCCTGATCAACGGCGTGCGCCACCTGTTCGACGACCTGCTGAACAACAACGCGATGCCCAGCCAGGTCAGCAAGCACGCCTTCGAGATCGGGCGCAACCTGGCCACCACCTCCGGCTCGGTGATCTACCGCAACGAGCTGCTGGAGCTGATCCAGTACAAGCCGATGAGCGAGAAGCAGTACCTCAAGCCCCTGCTGATCGTCCCCCCGCAGATCAACAAGTTCTACATATTCGACCTCTCGCCGGAGAAGAGCTTCGTCCAGTACGCGCTGAAGAACGGCCTGCAGGTGTTCATGGTCAGCTGGCGCAACCCCGATGCCCGCCACCGCGAATGGGGCCTGTCCACTTACGTGCAAGCGCTGGAGCAGGCGGTCGACGTGGCCCGTTCCATCACCGGCAGCAAGGACGTCAACCTGATGGGGGCCTGCGCCGGGGGCCTGACCATCGCCGCCCTGCAGGGCCACCTCCAGGCCAAGCGCCAGTTGCGCAAGGTCAGCAGCGCCAGCTACCTGGTGAGCCTGCTGGACAGCCAGGTCGACAGCCCCGCCGCACTCTTCGCCGACGAGCAGACCCTGGAAGCGGCCAAGCGCCGCTCCTACCAGCACGGCGTGCTGGACGGCCGCGACATGGCCAAGATCTTCGCCTGGATGCGCCCCAACGACCTGGTGTGGAACTACTTCGTCAACAACTACCTGCTGGGCCGCCAGCCACCGGCCTTCGACATCCTCTACTGGAACAACGACAACACCCGGCTGCCCGCCGCACTGCATGGCGACCTGCTGGACTTCTTCAAGCACAACCCGCTCACCCGCGGCGGTGCGCTGGAAATCTGCGGCACCCCGATCGACCTGCAGAAGGTGACCGTGGACAGCTTCAGCGTCGCCGGCATCAACGACCACATCACTCCCTGGGACGCGGTCTACCGCTCGGCACGCCTGCTCGGCGGCGAGAGCCGCTTCCTGCTGTCCAACAGCGGGCACATCCAGAGCATCCTCAACCCGCCGGGCAATCCCAAGGCCAACTACCTGGAGAACGGCAAGCTCAGCTCCGACCACCGTGCCTGGTATTACGACGCGAAGAACGTCCAGGGCAGCTGGTGGCCCGAATGGCTGAGCTGGATACAGGCGCGCTCGGGGGAGCAGCGCGAGACCCTGGTCGCCCTCGGCAACCAGGCCCACCCACCCATGGAGGCAGCACCCGGCACTTACGTGCACGTGCGCTGAAGACGTTCGGCTGGCCGGGGCGCACCCGGCCGGCCGCATGCAACGACGACAAGAAGACTGGATGAAGACCCGAGACCGGATACTCGAATGCGCCCTGATGCTGTTCAACCGCGAGGGCGAGCCCAACGTCACCACCCTTGAAATCGCCACCGAACTGGGCATCAGCCCGGGCAACCTCTACTACCACTTCCACGGCAAGGAACCCCTGGTGATGGCGCTGCTGGAGCGCTTCCAGGATGAGCTCGCGCCCCTGCTCGACCCACCCGAGGACGTGGAGCTCGGCGTCGAGGACTACTGGCTGTTCCTGCACCTGATCGTCGAGCGCCTGGCACAGTACCGCTTCCTCTTCCAGGACCTGTCCAACCTCGCCGGGCGGCTGCCCAAGCTGGCCCGTGGCATGCGCAACTGGCTGAATGCCCTCAAGCGCACCCTGGCCTCGCTGCTGGCACGGCTCAAGGCGCGGGAACGACTGGTCAGCGATACCGAATCCCTCGGCCAGTTGGTGGAGCAGATCACCCTCACCCTGCTGTTCTCGCTCGACTACCAACGCATCCTCGGCAACGAAGGAGAAGTGCGCCTGGTGGTGTACCAGATCATGATGCTGGTGGCCCCGCACCTGCAGGACGAATCACGCCAGGCCGCCGAACGCATGGCCCGGCGCTACCTGGAGGCCTGAAACGCAAACGCCCGGCGCAAGGCCGGGCGTCTGTGGTCCCTGGAGATCAGGACTGGCTGGGCGTGCTCGCCGGAGCGGCCGGTGCCGGAGTGGCGGCCGGGGTGCTCGGTGCAGCGGCCGGAGCCGGGGTCGCGGCCGGGGTCGCCGGCTTGGCGGCTGCCGGTTTCGGCGCAGCGGCTTTCTTCACCGCAGGCTTCTTCGCAGCAGGTTTGGCAGCGGGCTTCGCCGCAGGCTTGGCAGCGGCTGCGGGCTTGGCCGCCGCCGGCTTCGCCGCAGGTTTGGCTGCTGCCTTCGCAGCGGGTTTCGCGGCCGGCTTCGCAGCAGGCTTGGCGGCGGCCTTGGCTGCCGGTTTGGCGGCGGCGGTCTTCGCTGCAGGCTTCGCAGCGGCCTTCGCGGCCGGCTTGGCTGCCGGTTTGGCGGCAAGCTTGGCAGCCGGTTTGGCCGCAGCGGTCTTCGCAGCCGGCTTGGCGGCGGGTTTCGCTGCTGCCTTGGCGGCAGGCTTGACCGACTTGGCGGAGACGCCGGTGAGCTTCTCGATCTGCCGGGTCAGGCTGTCGACCTTGCTGTTCAGGTCCTTCACTTCGTTACGGCTGGGCACGCCGAGACGGGAGATGGCACTGTTCAGGCGCTTGTCGAACGCCTCTTCCAGCTCGCTCCACTTGCCGATCGCCTTGTCCTTGACCTCATCGACCTTGGACTTGGCGGAGCCGACGCGTGAACCAACGCGGGACTTGACCGCATCGACCTGCTTGTCGACTTCGGTCTTGGCCTGTTTTTCAGCCTTCTCACCGTCCTTGACCAGCGCATCGAACAGCTTGGTGCCGTCGTTGCTGACCTTCGAGTAGGCCCCCAAGCCAGCCAGCCAGATCTGGCGCGAGTATTTCTCGATCTCGCCGATCCAGGAGTTGGTTTCTTTCGTGGTTTTTTTCTTACCAGCCATCCTGCTCTCCTTATTTGGTTCGCGCGACGTGCTCGAGCAACGCGCTCAGCTCATCAAGCTTAGCAGAGAGTGCCTCAACGTCCTGTCGCGAGGGAATACCCAGGCGATTGAGGGCGACGGCGACACGGTTGTCGAACGCCTTTTCGATCTTGTCGAGCTGCACTTCGACCTTTTCCTTCACGCCGGTGACCGAGCCCTTCACGCTGCCCTTCACCGAATCGATCTGGCTGTTGGCGGCTTCGACGCGCGCATCGACGGCCTTGCGGCCCTGCTTCTCGACACCCTCGCCGGCCTTCACCAGGTCACGCAGGTAGTCGGCGCCTTCCTGCCCGGCCTTGGCGTAGGCACCCAGGCCGGCCAGCCAGATCTTGCGGGCATAGAGACGGACATCGGAAAGGACGGTGGTCTTGCTTGCTTCGACTTTCTTCTTGACGACGGCTGCTTTGGCCATGGTGCACCTCACTCGGATAATGGAGGACTCGCCCTTTCTCAGGGCTTGGGGTGCACGTTAGCGAGGAAAATTAGAAACCGCATACTAGCCGCGGGTAGGGTCCGGTCGGCCGGGGCGCCGCGTGGAGCCCGTGATGGCGAAGCCGTTGCAGCCCCGCCGGAACCGGCATCCCCGACGCAGCGGGGATGCCGCTGGAACACTCAGACCAGGTACTCGTCCAGCGCCTTCTCGATCTCGCGCTTGATGCTGCCGCTCATGGCCGAGAGCAACAGGCCCAGCTTCACCTCGACGTTGACCTTGTCGTCGCTGACCTCGATCTGCCCGTCGGCACCGCTGCGCTTGAACTCCAGGGTGTCGCCACGCCACTGGTAGCGCACGTCGTACTCGCGGGCGAGGCGCTCGGCGAGCTGCTCGGCCTTGGCCCTGACAGCGGTGCGACCCAGGCTGTGGGAACGTTCGACATTGATGCGGGCCATGGGCCAACTCCTGACTGCGACTTATGGTCGCGCGACTATAGCAGGCCGGCCCTGGGCCCTGGCGAACCGGCACCGCTCGGGGCCAAGACAAAGCAGGGCAACCGCGCCTAAAATGGCCGCCAATTTCTTCCGGGGCAGCGACATGAACGATCCGCGCAAAGGCAGCGATGCCGAACCCACCACCCACTTCGGCTACCAGAGCGTTCCCGAGAGCCAGAAGGCCGACAAGGTCGCCGAGGTGTTCCATTCCGTGGCCGCCAAGTACGACCTGATGAACGACCTGATGTCCGGCGGCGTCCATCGGCTGTGGAAGCGCTTCACCATCGAGCTCTCCGGCGTGCGTCCGGGCAACCGCGTGCTCGACATCGCCGGCGGCACGGGCGATCTCACCCGCCAGTTCTCGCGCCTGGTCGGCCCGACCGGCGAGGTGGTACTGGCCGACATCAACGCCTCGATGCTCAAGGTCGGTCGCGACAAGCTGCTGGACAGCGGCGTCGCCGGCAACGTCAGCTTCGTCCAGGCCGACGCCGAGCAGCTGCCCTTCCCCGACAATCATTTCGATGTCGTCACCATCGCCTTCGGCCTGCGCAACGTCACCCACAAGGACGCCGCCCTGCGCTCCATGCTGCGCGTGCTCAAGCCCGGTGGCCGCCTGCTGGTCCTGGAGTTCTCCAAGCCCACCAGCGGCCTGCTGTCCAAGGCCTATGACGCCTACTCCTTCAGCCTCCTGCCGCTGATGGGCAAGCTGATCACCAACGACTCCGAGAGCTACCGCTACCTGGCCGAGTCGATCCGCATGCATCCCGACCAGGAAACCCTCAAGGCCATGATGGTGGAGGCCGGCTTCGAACGCGCCACCTACCACAACATGACCGGCGGCATCGTCGCCCTGCACCGCGGCATCAAGCCCTGATGCTCACCCAGGCCCTGCTCGCCGGCGTCGAACACGGCATCAACCGCGTCCTCAGGCTCGACGGCACCGCGTTGCCACGCCTGTCGCGCCTCGAAGGCAAGGTGATCGAGATCGACTGCCTGGCCCCCGCCCTGCAGCTGTTCATCCTCCCCGGGGGCGACGGCCTGCAACTGGCCGCGAACTGGGCCGCCCCGGCCGATTGCCGCCTGCGCGCGCCGGCCGCCAGCCTCCTGCGCCTGGCCCTCAGCCGCGAGAAGACCGCCGTCCTGCACCGCCCGGAAGTCGAGCTGGACGGCGACAGCGCCGCGCTCATGGAGCTCGCCGGCATCCTCCAGGACCTCGAACTGGACTGGGAGTACGAACTGTCACGCTGGCTCGGCCCGGTCGCCAGCCAGCTGCTCGGCGCGCACGTCCGCAGCCGGGTCGACTGGACCGCACAGAGCCTCGACAGCCTGCGCCTGAACCTCGCCGACTACCTGGCGGAGGAGTCGCGCACACTGGTCGGCCAACGTGAGGCGGATGCCCGCTTCGCCGAACTGGACCGCCTCAAGGTCGACCTCGACCGCCTCGACGCCCGCATCGGGCGCCTGACCCAGAAAAGCAAACCCAACGCATGAAGCTGCTCGCCGTCCGCCGTCTGCTGCGCATCCAGAGCGTGGTCATCCGCTACCGCCTCGATGACCTGGTCTTCGACCTGCCGCTGCCCTGGTGGCTGCGCGCCCTGAGCTACCTGCTGCCCTGGCGCTGGCTCCCGCGCAAGCGCCTGGAGCTCTCCCGCGGCGCGCGCCTGCGCCTGGCGCTGGAAGGCCTCGGCCCGATCTTCATCAAGTTCGGCCAGTTGCTGTCCACCCGCCGCGACCTGCTGCCGCCGGACATCGCCGACGAGCTGGCACGCCTGCAGGACCAGGTCCCGCCCTTCGACCCCGCGCAGGCCGTGGCACGCATCGAGGAGCAGCTCGGCGCCCGCGTCAGCGAGGTCTTCGCGCGCTTCGACGTCGCCCCGCTGGCCTCCGCCTCGGTGGCCCAGGTCCACGCCGCGCAGCTGAAAAGCGGCGAGGAAGTCGTGGTCAAGGTGATCCGCCCCAACCTGCGGCCGGTCATCCGCCAGGACCTCGCCTGGCTGTTCATCCTCGCCCGCGTCGCCGAGCGCCTGTCCAGCGACGCCCGCCGCCTGCGCCCGGTGGAAGTGGTCAGCGACTACGAGAAGACCATCTACGACGAACTCGACCTGCTCCGCGAGGCGGCCAACGCCAGCCAGCTGCGGCGCAACTTCGAAGGCTCGCCGCTGCTCTACGTGCCCCAGGTGTACTGGGACTGGTGCCGCCCCAAGGTGCTGGTGATGGAGCGCATCTACGGCGTCCCGGTCACCGACCTGGCGACCCTCGCCGACCAGCGCACCGACCTCAAGCTGCTGGCCGAACGCGGTGTGGAGATCTTCTTCACCCAGGTGTTCCGCGACAGCTTCTTCCACGCCGACATGCACCCCGGCAACATCTTCGTCAGCAACCGCCAGCCCTGGAACCCGCAGTACATCGCCATCGACTGCGGCATCATCGGCAGCCTCACTCCAGAGGACCAGGACTACCTGGCACGCAACCTCATCGCCTTCTTCAAGCGTGACTACCGCCGCGTCGCCCAGCTGCACATCGACTCCGGCTGGGTGCCCGCCGAGACCCGGGTCAACGATTTCGAGGCGGCCATCCGCACCGTCTGCGAGCCGATCTTCGAGAAGCCGCTCAAGGACATCTCCTTCGGCCAGCTGCTGCTGCGCCTGTTCCAGACCGCGCGCCGCTTCAACATGGAAGTGCAGCCGCAACTGGTGCTGCTGCAGAAGACCCTGCTCAACATCGAAGGCCTCGGTCGCCAGCTGTACCCGGACCTCGACCTCTGGAGCACCGCCCAGCCCTACCTGGAGCGCTGGATGCGCGAGCGCATCAGCCCCAGGAGCCTGCTGCACAACCTGCAATCCCAGGTCGAGCAGGTGCCGCACCTGGCCAACATGACCCGCGACCTGCTGGAGCGCATGAGCCAGCCCCATGCCGCCGATCCCCCGCCGCCCTGGCACAGGCCCCGCGACAGCCTGGCCCTGCGCCTGATCGGCGCCGCCCTGCTGGTGGGCGCCGCCACCCTCGGCCTGGAGCAGCATGCGGCGGCCTGGCCCGCCTGGCTGATGCTGGCCGGTGGTCTGTATCTGGTATTGCGCCGATAGCCAAGCCTGCGCCGGCGCTGGCACACTAACCGCCCCGGTCAGGCCACGCATGGGCGCCTGACCCGCTCGTGGAAGCACAAATGAACGACTGGCTTGAACAGATCCACTGGAATGCGGACGGCCTGGTCCCGGCGATCGCCCAGGACCACAAGACCGGGCGCATCCTGATGATGGCCTGGATGAACCGCGAATCCCTGGCCCTGACAGTCGCCGAGAACCGTGCCATCTACTGGTCACGCTCGCGCGGCAAACTGTGGCGCAAGGGCGAGGAATCCGGCCATGTGCAACGCCTGCACGAGCTGCGCCTGGACTGCGATGCCGACGTGCTGGTGCTGATGGTCGAGCAACTCGGCGGCATCGCCTGCCACACCGGCCGTGAAAGCTGCTTCTACCGCGTCTTCGAAAATGGCGACTGGAAGACCGTCGACGCGGTCATCAAGGACCCCGATGCGATCTACCACGCAGGACATACGCATGAGTGACACCCTCACCCGCCTCGCCGAGGTCCTGGAGGCGCGCAAGGGCGCCGCTGCGGACTCCTCGTACGTGGCCAGCCTGTACCACAAGGGGCTGAACAAGATTCTCGAGAAGGTCGGCGAGGAATCGGTGGAAACCATCCTGGCCGCCAAGGACGCCGCCACCAGCGGCGACTGCAGCGATCTGATCTACGAAACCGCCGACCTCTGGTTCCACAGCCTGGTCATGCTCGCCGCCCTCGGCCAGCACCCCCAGGCCGTTCTGGACGAACTGGATCGTCGCTTCGGCCTGTCCGGGCACGCTGAAAAAGCCGCCCGCCAGCCTTCCGCATAACGCATTAGCCTCAGGAGCAAACCATGGGTATTTTCGACTGGAAACACTGGCTGGTCATTCTGATCGTCGTCGTCCTGGTATTCGGCACCAAACGCCTGAAGAACCTCGGCTCCGACGTCGGCGAAGCCATCAAGGGCTTCCGCAAGGCGATGAACACCGAGGAAGACCAGAAGGCCGAGCAGGCCGCCGCCCAGCCGCAGGCACAGCAGCCCGGCGCCCCGCTGAACCAGCCGCACACCATCGACGGCCAGGCGCAGAAGGTCGAAGAGCCGGTAGTGCGCAAGGACTGACCCAGCATGTTCGGTATCAGCTTTGGTGAACTGCTGCTGATCGGCCTGGTGGCGCTGCTGGTGCTCGGCCCCGAGCGCCTGCCCGGTGCCGCCCGCACCGCCGGCCTGTGGATCGGCCGCCTCAAGCGCAGCTTCAACGCCATCAAGCAGGAAGTGGAACGCGAGATCGGCGCCGACGAGATCCGTCGCCAGCTGCATAACGAACAGATAATGGCGCTGGAGAAGCAGATCAAGGAGAGCATCGTGCCTCCCGCTGCGGAACCCGTGCCCACGCCGGCCGCCCCGCAGCCTGCGCCCGAGGCCGCGCCAGCAGTGGCGGCCGAGTCGAGCCCCGCCGTACCGGCCGCTGACGCCTTAGCGGCCAGCGCACCCGTCGTCGCGCCCATCGAACAGCCACAGCCGCCACGCCCCCTATGAGCGATCAGAAGCCGGAACTGGACCAGGAAATGCCCCTGGTCTCGCACCTCACCGAACTGCGTACCCGCCTGCTGCGCTGCGTGGCCGCGATCTTCCTGATCTTCGCCGGGCTGTTCTACTTCGCCCAGAAGATCTACACCCTGGTCTCCGCCCCGCTGCGCCAGTACCTGCCCGAAGGCGCGACCATGATCGCCACCGACGTGGCCTCGCCCTTCCTCACGCCCTTCAAGCTGACCATGGTGGTGGCGCTGTTCCTCGCCATGCCGGTGATCCTGCACCAGGTCTGGGGCTTCATCGCGCCCGGCCTGTACAAGCACGAGAAGCGCATCGCCATGCCGCTGCTGGTGTCCAGCATCGTGCTGTTCTACGCCGGCATGGCCTTCGCCTACTTCCTGGTGTTCCCGCTGATCTTCCACTTCTTCGCCAGCGTCACCCCCGAGGGCGTGTCGATGATGACGGACATCAGCAGCTACCTCGATTTCGTCATGACCCTGTTCTTCGCCTTCGGCGTCGCCTTCGAGATCCCGGTGGCCGTGGTGCTGCTGATCTGGATAGGCGTGGTCGATGTCAGCTACCTGAAGAAGATCCGCCCCTACGTGATCATCGGGTGCTTCGTGGTGGGCATGGTCCTCACCCCGCCGGACATCTTCTCCCAGACCCTCCTGGCCATCCCCATGTGGCTGCTGTTCGAAGTCGGCGTGTTCTTCGGCGGGTTGATCCGCAAGCGTGGCGACCATCCCGAGGACAGCACCGACGAGCCCGGCGACCAGCCGCCCGCCACCCAGCCGTGAACCTGCTGCTGCTCGAAGAGGGCGACCTGATCGCCCCTGATCGTGCCCTGTTGCAGGGCCGCCGCCTCAGGCACCTGCACGAGGTGCACCGCGCCGAGGCCGGTGACAGCCTGCGCGTAGGCCTGCTCGGCGGCGCCATGGGCGAAGGCCGCCTGCTGAGCCTGGAGGCCGACCGCGCCGAGCTGCAGTTCAGCCTGGAGCAGGCCCCGCCGGCCAAGCTGCCGATCACCCTGCTGCTGGCCCTGCCGCGCCCGAAGATGCTCCGTCGTGTGCTGCAGACCGTCGCCGCCATGGGCGTACCGCGCCTGGTGCTGCTCAACAGCTACCGCGTGGAAAAGAGCTTCTGGCAGACCCCCTTCCTCGAGCCCGCCGCCATCCGCGAGCAGCTCGTCCTCGGCCTGGAACAAGCCCGCGACACCGTGCTGCCCGAGGTGGTGATCGAGAAGCGCTTCAAACCCTTCGTCGAAGACCGCCTGCCCGCGCTGGCCGCCGGCACCCTCGGCCTGGTCGGCCACCCCGGCCCCTGGCCCGCCTGCCCGCGCGCAGTGGACGGCCCCCTCACCCTGGCCATCGGCCCGGAGGGCGGCTGGATTCCCTACGAAGTGGAGAAGCTCCAGGAGGCCGGCCTCGACCCGGTGCAGCTGGGCGAGCGCATCCTGCGCGTGGAAACCGCCGTCACCGCCCTGCTCGCCCGCCTGTTCTGACATCGCAGCCTTCAAGCCGCGCCCGCGCCTGCCGATAACCACGGAACTGCCTCGTTCGCTGGAGAAGTCCTCATGTTCCGCTGGTTCGGCAATATCAGTGTCAACCTCAAGCTGACCCTCGGCTTCGGCCTGGTACTGCTGCTCACGGTGCTCATCACCCTCACCGGCTGGCTGGCCCTCGACGCCACCCTGGAGCGCGGCGACAAGCTCGGCGCCAGCGCCAAGCTCAGCGAGATGACCAAGGACCTGCGCATCGCCCGCCAGGAGTACCAGATCAAGCAGGAGCCGGCGACGGCCGACAGGGTCGACGCCGCTCTCAGGGCGATCGAGGCCTTCGCCCAGGAGCTCGACAAGCAGCTCAGCGATCCCAGGGACCACGACCTCATCGACCAAGAGGAAGCCGCGCTCGGCGCCTACCGGCAGGCCTTCGGCCAGCTCGGCCAGGCCTACCAGGCCCGTGAGGCTTCACGCGCGCAACTCGGCGCCAGCGCCGATGCCGCCGTGCTGGCGATCGGCGAGATCGAGCAGCGCATTCTCTCCGACATCGCCCTGGACGAAGCCTCGCGCCTCGACCAGTACCGCCAGATCAACGAACTGCGCCTCGCCGTGCAACAGGCCCGCTTCCAGGTGCGCGGCTACACCTACAGCAACGACTCCAGCCTGGAGCAGGCCGCCCTCAGCGCCGTGGATACCGCCCTGGCCGGCCAGGCCAAGCTCGGCGAGACCCTCGGGGAGGACGAAGACCTGGCCAAGGTCGCCGCCGGCCTCAAGGCCTACCGCGCCGCCATCGGCGCCTTCCGCAGCGCCACCGATGCCACCCTGGCGCACGCCCAGGCCATGACCACGCAGCGCGACAAGCTGTTGCAGATCAGCAACCAGCTGTTCGAGAGCCAGTCCGCCAAGCGCGAGAGCGAATCCGCCCAGACCCGCACCCTGCTGCTGACGGCCATCGCCATCGCCCTGGCCATCGGCATCGCCGCCGCCGTGATCATCACCCGGCAGATCGTCCTGCCGCTGCAGCGCACCCTGGCCGTGGCCGAACGCATCGCCTCGGGCGACCTGAGCGAAGACCTAAAGGTCGATCGCGGCGACGAACTCGGCCAACTGCAGAAGAGCATGCAGCGCATGACCCTGAGCCTGCGCGAACTGATCGGCCATATCCGTGACGGCATCACCCAGATCGCCAGCGCCGCCGAGCAGCTTTCCGCCGTCACCGGGCAGACCAGCGCGGGGGTCAACAACCAGAAGGTCGAGACCGACCAGGTCGCCACCGCCATGAACGAGATGGCCGCCACCGTGCAGGAAGTCGCGCGCAACGCCGAGCAGGCTTCCGAGGCCGCCAGTTCCGCCGACCGCCTGTCCCGCGAGGGCGAGGTGGCGGTGAACGAGGCGGTCGAGCAGATGGATCGCCTGGCCACCGAAGTGGGCCGCTCCAACGAGGCCGTCGGCCGCCTCAAGCAGGAGAGCGAGAAGATCGGCAGCGTGCTCGACGTGATCAAGTCGGTGGCCGAGCAGACCAACCTGCTGGCCCTCAACGCCGCCATCGAAGCCGCCCGCGCGGGCGACGCCGGGCGCGGGTTCGCCGTGGTGGCGGACGAGGTGCGCGGCCTGGCCCAGCGCACGCAGAAATCCACCGAGGAGATCGAGGAGCTGATCGCCGGCCTGCAGAGCGGCACCCAGCAGGCCGCCAGCCTGATGGACACCAGCCGCAGCCTGACCGAAAACACCGTCGAGCTGACCCGCCGTGCCGGCCGCCGCCTGGGCACCATCGCCCAGGCCGTCTCCACCATCCAGCAGATGAACCAGCAGATCGCTGCGGCCGCCGAGCAGCAGGGCGCGGTGGCCGAGGAGATCAACCGCAGCGTCATCAACGTGCGTGACATCTCCGAGCAGACCGCCTCGGCCAGCGAGGAAACCGCCGCTTCCAGCATCGAGCTGGCGCGCCTGGGCAATGAACTGCAATCGATGGTGTCGCGCTTCCGCGTCTGACAAAACGGCGCCCCGGGGGTAGGATCACGCAGTCGCCCTTCCCCCCAAAGGCCCCGTCATGCGCCCACTGACCATCGACCTCGACGAACTGGCCTTCGCCCTCAACACCGAAGGCCTCGACCACTACCTCGACCTGCTCAGCGGCAAGCTGCTGCTGATCCCCGAGGAAGACCCCGACCCGGAACTGGACGCCCTGCTGCGTGCCGAGCCCGAACGCTTCCTGCTGGTGGAGCCGCTGACACCCGGCGAGAGCCTGCGGCTGATGCAGGAATTCCTCCACGAGGTGTCCCATCCCCACGCCTACACGGCCCTCGAGCAGGCCCTGGCCGGGCGCAAGCCGGTGCGCACCTTCAACCACGTGCTGATGGAGTACCCGGTGCTGCTGCAAGCCTGGCAGGCCTTCGAAGCCGCGCGCCTGCGCGAGCTGGCCCAGGACTGGCTCGAAGAGAACGAGCTGCGGCCGGCCGCGCCGCTGCACTGAACGGTAACCGCACGCCGCCACTCGCCACCCGGCTCATGCCCGCCCTGCGGCACGGCGATCGAAAATGAAAACGGGCCGCATCGCGGCCCTACCCGTTACAGCACCTGGCGCAGGAAGGCTTGCGCGCGCGGGTCCTGTGGCTGGTCGAAGAACTGCGCCGGCGGCGCATCCTCCAGCAACTTGCCATGGTCGAAGAACAGCACCCGGTCGGCCACCTCGCGGGCGAAGCCCATCTCGTGGGTGACACAGACCATGGTCATGCCCTCGACGGCCAGCTGCTTCATCACGTCCAGCACCTCGCCGACCATCTCCGGGTCCAGCGCCGAGGTGGGTTCGTCGAACAGCATCACCTTCGGTTCCATGCACAGGGCACGGGCGATGGCCACGCGCTGCTGCTGGCCGCCGGAGAGGCGCGAGGGGTACTCGTCGACCTTCTGCGAGATGCCCACCTTGGCCAGCAACGCCCGGGCCTTCTCCTCGCGCTCGGCCTTGCCGCGCTTGCGCACGACCTTCTGCGCCAGGCACAGGTTCTCCAGCACCGTCATGTGGGGGAACAGGTTGAAGTGCTGGAACACCATGCCCACCTCGCGGCGGTAGGCGTTCACATCGGTCCTGGGGTTGGCCAGGTCGACGCCGTCGATGCTCACCGAACCGGAATCCAGCGCCTCCAGGCCGTTGAGGCAGCGCAGGAAGGTGGACTTGCCGGAGCCCGAGGGCCCGATCACCACCACCACTTCGCCGCGCTTCACCTGGGTGGTGACGTTGTCGACCGCGCGCACTTCATGGCCACGGGCGTCGAAGACTTTTACCAGCTCACGGACTTCAATCACTTTGCGCAAGCCTCCGTTCCAGGCGGTTGGCGATCTGCGACAGGGGCAGGTTGATCACGAGGTAGAGCGCGGCGACGCAGAACCAGATCTCGAATGTGGAGAAGGAAGTGGTGATCGCCTCGCGGCCGCTCTTGGTCAGTTCGGTGATGGCGATGACCGACACCAGCGAGGTGTCCTTGACCAGGCTGATGAACTGCCCGGCCAGGGGCGGCAGCACGCGCTTGAAGGCCTGGGGCAGGATCACGTGGCGCATCGACTGCCCCGCGGAGAGGCCGAGCGAGCGCGCCGCCTCGTTCTGCCCGCGGGCGATGGACTGCACGCCGGCACGGACGATCTCGCCGACATAGGCGCCGGTGAACAGCGCCAGCGCCGCCACCCCGGCGAACTCGCGGGACAGGTTGAGCACGGTGCCGATGAAGAAATAGAAGATGAAGATCTGCACCAGCAGCGGCGTACCGCGCACCAGCTCGACGTACACGGTGGAGAGGTCGCGCAGGGTGGGGTTCGGCGACAGCCGGCAGAGCCCGGTGAACAGGCCGATGGCCAGGCCGAAGGCACCGGACAGCACGGAGATCCACAGGGTGGTCCAGAGGCCCCAGAGCAGCGGGCCGGCGGCCCAGTGGCGGGTCACCCCGACGACGTCGCCCTCGGCCACGTCATCGCCCTGGGAGACCTGCAGGCTGTCCCTGGCGATCACCAGCTGCTGCTCTTCGCCCGCCTCGTTGACCAGCGTCACCCGGGCGTTGGCGCCCTCCTCGGCGATGGCGTCGACCCGCGCGTATTCGGCGGCGCGCTGGGCTTCTTCGGCGTGGTAGGCGAAGTACTGGGGCACCCGGTTCCAGCGCCACTCGTAGGAGATCAGGGAGGTTGAGTACCAGAGGCCGTAGGCGACCACGACCAGGATCAGGCCGGTCAGTACGTGCCAGGGCCAGGTGCGACGTTGTTTTCTAGTCACGGGCTATCTCTTGCATGGCGGGAGGCCATAGAAGGCAAAAAGGCAGGCCCGGCCTCGTGAGCCGGAACCTGCCGTCTGCAGCGTGAAGCGTCGGGGCTTCGCGGCTGCGGTTACTCCATATCCTTCAGCCAGGCGGTGTTCTTGAACCACTTGGCATGGATGCGATCGTAGGTGCCGTCCTTCTGGATCTGGTGCAGCCAGTTGTTGATCCAGTTGATGCTGTCGTAGTCACCCTTCTTCAGGCCGAAGGCCAGGGGCTCGTAGGTGAAGGGCTCCTCCAGGTACACCAGCTTGCCGGCACCGGCCTTGTTCACCGCGACCACGTTGTAGGGCGCGTCATAGATGAAGGCGTCGGCCTTGCCGTTGACCACGTCCATCACCGCTTCCTGCTCGTTGTCGAAGCCGTTGTACTTGGCCTTGGCGATCAGCTTCTTGGCGACCATCTCGCCGGTGGTGCCGATCTTCGAGGTGATGCGGTACTGGGCGTCGTTCAGGTCCTTGTAGGACTTGATCTTGCCTTCCAGCTCCTTGCGGATCAGCAGCGTCTGGCCGACCACGATGAAGGGCTCGGAGAAGTTGACGCGCAGGTTGCGCTCCTGGGTCAGGGTCATGCCGGAGCCGATCATGTCGAACTTGTCGGTCAGCAGGGCCGGGATGATGCCGTCGTAGCTGGTGGAGACCAGTTCCAGCTTCACGCCCATCGCCTTGGACATGGCCTTGAGCAGGTCGACTTCGAAGCCGACGATCTCGCCGCGCTTGTTGGTCATCTCGAAGGGCATGTAGGTGGGGTCCATGCCGACGCGCAGGGTGCCGCGCTTGACCGCATCATCGACGACGCCAGCGTGGGCCAGGCCGGTGACGGCACAGGCGGAGAGCAACAGGGATGCGAGAAGCTTCTTCATTCTTACTCCTGGTTGGGCAGATCGTTATTGTGTGCAGCCCACGGACGTCGGGCAGGCGCAGAATGCTAACCGCCCGGATCGTGGATGGCGAGTCAGAGGCAAGAAGTACGCCAGAATCGGACGGGTGGCGGGTGAAGCCTAGCTCTCCAGGAGGAAGGTGACCGGCCCGTCATTGACCAGGTGCACCTGCATGTCGGCACCGAAGCGCCCGGTGGCCACCTGCGGGTGCTTGAGGCGCGCCTGCTGCACCAGGTAGTCGAAGAGTTCCTCGCCCAGGGCGGGCGGCGCCGCGCTGGAGAAGCTCGGGCGCAGGCCGCTGCGGGTATCGGCGGCCAGGGTGAACTGGGAGACCAGCAACAGGCCGCCGCCGACCGCGCCGAGCGAGAGGTTCATCTTGCCCTCGGCGTCGCTGAACACCCGGTAGTTGAGCAGCTTGTGCAAGAGCTTGTCGGCGCTGGCCTGGCTGTCCTGGGGCTCGACGCCCACCAGCACCAGCAGGCCCCGGTCGATGGCGCCGACGGTTTCGCCGGCGACGTCCACGCGGGCCGCGGAGACCCGCTGCAGGAGGCCCTTCATCAGGCCTCGTCTTCCGGCGGCAGGTCGAGCAGGCGGCGGGCGATCTGGTCGGTGGCGCGCACCAGCGCATCGGTGATGCCCGGCTCGGACGCGGCATGGCCGGCGTCACGGACGATCTGCAGCTCGCTGTTGGGCCAGGCCTGGTGCAAGGCCCAGGCGTTGTCCAGCGGGCAGATCACGTCGTAGCGGCCATGCACGATGATCCCCGGCAGGTGGGCGATCCTGTGCATGTCGCGCAGCAGCTGGTTGGGCTCGAGGAAGGCATCGTTGACGAAGTAGTGGCATTCGATGCGGGCGATGGACAGGGCGCGCATCGGCTCGCTGAAGCGCTCCACCACCGGGCCGCTGGGGCGCAGCGTGGCGGTGCGGCCTTCCCAGGTGGACCAGGCCTTGGCCGCGTGCATCTGGGCGATCTGGTCGCTGCCGGTCAGGCGCTTGTGGAAGGCGTGCAGCAAATCGCCCTGCTCGTCGGCCGGGATCGGTGCGACGTAGTCCTCCCAGTAGTCGGGGAACAGGCGGCTCGCGCCTTCCTGGTAGAACCAGGTGATCTCCTGCGGACGGCAGAGGAAAATGCCGCGCAGGATCAGTGCATGAACGCGCTCGGGGTGCTTCTGCGCATAGGCCAGGGACAGGGTCGATCCCCAGGAGCCGCCGAACAGCACCCACTTGTCGATGCCCAGGTGCTCGCGGATCAGCTCCAGGTCGGCGACCAGGTCCCAGGTGGTGTTGTTCTCCAGGCTGGCATGGGGCGTCGAACGGCCGCAGCCCCGCTGGTCGAAGGTGACGATGCGGTAGAGGTTGGGATCGAAGAAGCGCCGGCTCAGGGCATCACACCCGGATCCCGGGCCGCCGTGGATGAACACCACCGGCAGGCCGTCGGGCGAACCGCTCTCGTCGACATACAGCACATGCGGTTCGTCCACCGCCAGCTCATGGCGGGCGTAGGGCTTAATCTCCGGATACAAAGTCTGCATTCTGGGCTCCGATACTGTGCGTAAGCTCGACCCCTTGCGGGTCTGCGCCACCTGTCCTGCCGGGCATCATAACGAGGAAAAGAGAGTTAGGCATGTCACCTGGGAAGATGATTTTCGCGCTCGCGCTGATTCTGCTCACGCTGACCGGTTGCGGCCGGGACGATCCCGCCGCCGCGCTGGATGCCGCCGTGCAGCGACTGCAGGACAACCTCGAGGCGAAGAAGACCGGCGCGGTGCTCGACCAGTTGCACCCGCAGTTCACCGCCCAGAAGGAATTCGACCGCGAATGGGCCAAGCGCACCATGACCCTGCTGTTCCTGCGTCACAACAACGTGCGCATCCTGGCCCTGGGCAAGACCAACCGCATCGACCCGACCTACAGTACCAAGGGCTACACCGAGGCCCAGGTGGGACTTGCCGGCGCCGAGGGGCTGATCCCCGACGCCGCGCGGCACTATGCCGTGAAGCTGGAATGGTGGCTGGAGGACGGCGAATGGAAACTGGCACGGCTCGACTGGGAATGACGCCCAGGCTGCAACACCGCATCCGTGCCGCCGGCCTGCTGGTGGAGGCCGGCCGCATCCTGCTGGTCAAGCACGTGGTCGGCGACGACACCTACTGGATACCGCCGGGCGGGGGCTTCGAGTCCGACACCGACGCCTGCACCCGCGATACGGTGAGGCGCGAGTTCTTCGAGGAGACCGGGCTGGAGGTGGACGTCGGCCCGCTGGTCTACGTCCGCGAGTTCGCCGAGCCGGCGATGGGCCGCTTCCACATGGAGCTGTTCTACCGCATCGATGCCCGCCGCGGTGAGCCCACCCTGGCCAACCTCAAAGGCCTGGGCGGCGACGAGTTCGACATCCGCGAACTGGCCTGGATCAGCCGCGAGGAACTGGCCGCCCTGCCCTTCTATCCCGCCGAACTGCTGGACGACGCCTGGGATCGCCTCGCCCCCGCCCTGCCGACCATCCGCCATCTCGGCCTGCAGACCTAGCCCGACACCGCTCTTGTGGGAGCGAATTCATTCGCGAAAGGCCGGGTACCGGTGGGATCGATGGGATTCGCTGCGCTCTTCCCATCCTACGAAAGCCCTTCACAGCACGGCCCTGTAGGGGCGAATTCATTCGCCCATGGCCGCAACGCGGCCCCAGGCCGTCTCAACGCCCGTACCGCTCACGCCCCCAGGCGAGCATCGCCAGCAGCAGCTGGCGGATGACCTTGCGGGTGGGCACGGCGAGGTCTTCGCGGAAGGCGAAGGGCTCCTCTTCGTTCATGTAGGTGCGCTGGGCCAGTTCCAGTTGCACGGCGTGGATGTGCTGGGCCGGCTGGCCGTAATGGCGGGTGATGTGGCCGCCCTTGAAACGCCCGTTGAGCACATGGCTGTAGCCCTCGGCGCGGGCGCAGACGCTGACCAGCGCATCGGCCAGGCCCGGGTCGCAGCTGGCGCCGGCGTTGGTACCCAGGTTGAAGTCCGGCAGGTGGCCGTCGAACAGGCGCGGGATGAAGGCGCGGATGGAGTGGGCGTCGAACAGCAGCGCATAGCCGAACTCGCGCTTGAGCCGCGCCAGCTCTTCGACGATGCGCCCGTGGTACGGCGCCCAGATGCGCTCCAGGTAGCCGGCGCGCTCCTCGGCCGAAGGCTCGCACCCCGCCCGGAACAGCGGCTGGCCGTCGAACATCACGTCGGGGAACAGGCCGGTGGTGGCGGTGGCGTAGAGCGGCGTGTCGTCCGCCGGGCGGTTGAGGTCGATGACGTAGCGCGAGTAGTTGGCCGCCAGCAGCCCGGCGCCCAGCTCGGCGGCGAAATCGTAGAGCAGCGGGATGTGCCAGTCGGTGTCGATCAGCGAACGCGCGCCGTCCACCAGGCCGGCCTCCACCGCCGGGGTCAGGCGGGTGCCGGGGTGCGGCATGCTGATCAGCAGCGGCACGCGGCCGGGGGTGAAGTCGAGGACGTTATCCAAGGTCGATCTCCTGTCCATGGCGCACCACCCGCTTGGGCAGGTCGCCGCCGAGCCAATAGGCCAGTTGTGCCGGGCGCTCGATGTCCCAGGCGACGAAGTCGGCGAGCTTGCCCGCCTCCAGGCTGCCGCAGCGCCCGGCCAGGCCCAGGGCACGGGCGGCGTTGAGGGTGACGCCGGCCAGGGCCTCCTCGGGGGTCAGGCGGAACGAGGTGCAGGCCATGTTCAGCATCAGCCGCAGCGACAGCGCCGGCGAGGTGCCGGGGTTGAGGTCGCTGGCCACCGCCATGGCCACGCCATGGCGGCGCAGGGCCTCGATGGGCGGCAGCCGGGTTTCGCGCAGCAGGTAGAAGGCGCCGGGCAACAGTACGGCGACGGTGCCGGCATCCGCCATGGCAATGGCGTCTTCTTCGGTCATGTACTCCAGGTGGTCGGCCGACAGCGCGCCATAGCGCGCCGCCAGGCTGGAACCGTGCAAGGACGACAGCTGCTCGGCGTGCAGCTTGACCGGCAGCCCCAGCCCGCGCGCGGCCTGGAACACCCGCTCGACCTGGGCCGGGGAGAAGGCCAGGTGCTCGCAGAAGGCGTCCACCGCATCCACCAGGCCTTCAGCGGCCAGTTGCGGCAGGATCTCGGTGCACACCTGCTCGATGTAGTCGTCGGCGCGCCCGACGTATTCCGGTGGCAGCGCATGGGCGGCCAGGCAGGTGGTGGTGACCGTCAGCGGCAGCGCCTCGCCCAGGCGCCGCGCGACCCGCAGCATCTTGCGCTCGCTGGCCAGGTCCAGCCCGTAGCCGGACTTCACCTCCAGCGTGGTGACGCCGTCACGCAGCAGGTGCCGGGCGCGCTTCACCGCACTGGCCAGCAGTTCGTCCTCGCCGGCTTCGCGGGTGGCGCGCACGGTGCTGGCGATGCCGCCGCCCCGGGCGGCGATCTCGGCGTAGCTGACGCCCTCCAGGCGCTGCTCGAATTCGGCGCTGCGGTCACCGCCGAACACCAGGTGGGTGTGGCAGTCGATCAGCCCCGGGGTGACCCAGGCGCCGCCCAGGTCGATGCGCTCGGCGCCGGTGGCGTCGGGCGCCTGGTCGAGCGGCCCGACCCAGCGGATCAGCTCGCCCTCGGTGAGCAGGGCGCCGTCCTCGATGATCGAGTAGCGCCCGCCCTGCAGGGTGGCGAGACGGCAGCCGCGCCAGAACCTCTTCATTGCAATCCTCCTGTCCGTGCGGAAATCGTCTCCAGGGCCGGCACCTCGCGCAGCAACGCCACGGCGGCGCCGATATCGGGGGCCAGCCAGCGGTCCTCCTCGTAGGCCGGCACCCGCTCACGCAGCAGGGTGCGGGCCGCTGCGGTGCCGACGCCGGTGGCCAGCTCGCCGAGGAACTCCTGGGCCTGCGCCGCCAGCAGGTACTCGATGGCCAGTATCTGCCGGCAATTGCCCAGCGCGCGGCCGAGCTTGAGCGCGGCACTGGTGCCCAGGCTCAGGTGGTCTTCCTGCAACCCGGAGGTGACGAAGTTATCCACCACCGCCGGTTGCGCCAGGTGGCGGTTCTCGCCGGCCAGGGCCGCCGCCACGTACTGCACGATCATCATTCCCGAGTTGACCCCCGGGCGGCTGACGAGGAAGGCCGGCAGGCCGCTGACCAGCGGGTTGACCAGGCGATCCAGGCGACGCTCGGCGATGCCACCCAGCTCGGCCACGGCTATGGCCAGGAGGTCGGCGGCCATGGCCACGGACTCGCCGTGGGGGTTGGCCTGGGAGATCACCCGGTAGTGGTCCGGCGTGCCCAGCACCAGCGGGTTGTCGTTGGCGGAATTGAGCTCGGTCTCCACCTGCCGCGCGGCGTGGTCGAACTGGTCGCGGCAGGCGCCGTGCACCTGCGGGATCGAGCGGATGCTCAGGGCATCCTGGGTACGCAGGCCCTGGCTGGCGGCGATCACCTCGCTACCGGCGAGCAGCGCGCGCAGGTTGCTGCCGACCTGCTGCATGCCCGGGTGGGGCTTGAGTTCGAGGATCGCCGGGTCGAAGGCGGCGAGCTGGCCGCGCAGGGCCTCGAAGCTCATGGCGCCGATCACGTCGGCCCAGCGCAGCAGGTGCTCCAGGTCGGCCAGCGCCAGGCAGGCGAGGCCGGTCATGCAGGGCAGGCCGTTGACCAGGCACAGCCCGTCCTTGGCGCCCAGCTGCAGCACCTGCAGCCCTTCGGCCGCCAGCGCCTCGGCAGCGGGCACCACGGCGCCGCGATAGCTCACCTCGCCGACGCCGAGCAAGGCAATGCCGACATGGGCCATGTGGGTCAGGTAGCCCACCGAGCCCTGGGACGGCACGCGCGGGGTGATG
The DNA here is from genome assembly GCF_018408275.1 of Pseudomonas sp. Pc102. Classification (NCBI taxonomy): domain Bacteria; kingdom Pseudomonadati; phylum Pseudomonadota; class Gammaproteobacteria; order Pseudomonadales; family Pseudomonadaceae; genus Pseudomonas; species Pseudomonas sp. Pc102. The sequence goes on from NZ_AP021905.1 coordinate 6,136,509, forward strand.
CCGCGGTTGAGCAGGTTGAGCAGCCCTTCCACCACCTGTGGCTGCAGGCCGGACTTGCCCTGGCTGTAGTTGGCGATGGCGCAGCAGATGATGGCGCGGGTCTGCTCGTCCTCCAGCACCGGGCCGACGCCGCAGGCGTGGCTGAGCAGGGTGTTGCGCGACAGCGCGGCGAGCTGTTCGCCCTCCAGCAGGATGTCGCTCAGGGCGCCCAGGCCGGTGCTGATGCCGTAGGCGCGTTCGCCGCGCTCGACGATGCGGCGGACGATGGCGTGGGCGTTGTCGATGCGCGCCCAGGCAGCTGGCGACAACGCCAGGCGGTGGCCGCCTCGGGCCACGGCCACCACGTCGCGCCAGCGCAGCGCGCCGTCGCCGAAGACAGTGGTTCCGAGGGTGGCGGGGTTGGTCTTCACGATGTCCATGCCGTCCTCACAGGTTGGCCACGCGGCGCTGGACGAAACGGTCGACGTAGTCGTCAGCGGGCTGGTGGAGGATTTCCTTCGGCGCGCCGACCTGGATCAGTTGGCCGTCCTTGAGGATGGCGATGCGGTTGCCGATGCGCACCGCCTCGTCGAGGTCGTGGGTGATGAACACGATGGTCTTGTTCAGGCCCTTCTGCAGCTCCAGCAACTGGTCCTGCATGTCGGCGCGGATCAGCGGGTCGAGGGCGCTGAAGGCCTCGTCCATCAGGATGATGTCGGTGTCCGCCGCCAGGGCCCGCGCCAGGCCCACGCGCTGGCGCATGCCGCCGGAAAGCTGGTGCGGGTAGGACTTCTCGTAGCCCGCCAGGCCCACGGTGGTGATCCAGTGCTGGGCGCGCTCCTGGCACTGCGCCTTGCTCTCGCCGCGCACCTTGAGACCGTAGGCGACGTTGTCGAGCACGCTCTTGTGCGGCAGCAGGCCGAAGCTCTGGAACACCATGCTGATCTTGCGTCGACGGAAGTCGCGCAGGGCCTGCATGTCGTAGCGCAGGATGTCCTGGTCATCCACCAGGATCTCGCCGCTGGTGGGGTCGATCAGGCGGTTGAAGTGGCGCACCAGGGTGGACTTGCCCGAGCCGGACAGCCCCATGATGACGAAGATCTCCCCCGCCTCGATGGACAGCGACAGGTCGTTGACCCCCACCACGCAACCGGTGGCGGACAGCACCTCGGCCTTGCTGCGCCCCTGGCGGATCAGCGCCATGGCCTCCTCGGCGCGCGGACCGAAGATCTTGTAGACGTTCTTCACCTGGATCTTGCTCATTGGCTGGCCTCGTGGCGGGAGCGGCCGTAGGCCTGGGTGATGCGGTCGAAGACCACGGCGAGGATGACGATGGCCAGGCCGGCCTCCAGGCCCTTGCCGACGTTGAGCGTCTGGATGCCGATGAGCACGTCCTCGCCCAGGCCGCGGGCCCCGATCATGGAGGCGATCACCACCATCGACAGCGCCATCATGGTGGTCTGGTTGACCCCGGCCATGATGCTCGGCAGCGCCAGCGGCAACTGCACGCCGAACAGCTGCTGCCAGCGGTTGGCGCCGAAGGCGTTGACCGCCTCCATCACCTCGCCGTCCACCTGGCGTATCCCCAGGTCGGTGAGGCGGATCAGCGGCGGCGCGGCGTAGATCACCGTGGCGAAGATGGCCGGCACCTTGCCCAGGCCGAAGAGCATCAGCACCGGGATCAGGTACACGAAGCTGGGCATTGTCTGCATGATGTCCAGCAGCGGCATCAGCAGCGCCCGCAGGCGGTTGCTGCGCGCCGAAAGGATGCCCAGCGGGATGCCGATCAGCACCGAGATGAAGGTGGCCACCAGCATCAGCGCCAGGGTCTGCATGAGCTTGTCCCACAGCCCCACCGCGCCCACCAGGAACAGCAGGCCTGTGATCACCAGGGTCGGCAGGACGCGGCGGGTGGCGTGCCAGGCGATGGCCGCCACCAGCGCCAGCATCAGCCACCAGGGCGTGGCGCGCAGCAGCCACTCCAGGTTGACGATGGCCCACAGCAGGGTGTCGGAGATGTGCCGGAACACATCCCCGTAGTTGGTCACCAGCGCATCGACCCAGCCATTGACCCAGTCGGCGATGGAAAATGTGAAGCGTTCGGGAAACATCGGGAGCTCTCCGGGTGAGTGGATGCGCGGGTGCCGTCAGGCGTCAGAGCGATGCGTCGACCTTCTTCGCCGCGTCCTCGCTGACCCAGGCGTGCCAAACCTCCGGGTGCTCCTTGAGGAAGGCCTTGGCCAGCTTGTCCGAGGCGATCTTCTCCTTGGCCATGCGCGCCAGGTTCTGGTTCAGCAGGTCGATGGGCAGATTGACCTTCTTGAGCATCTCCACCAGCTCCGGCGCCTCGTCGTGGAAGGTCTTGGACAGCCCCACCTGGATGGTCACGCGCTTGTCGACGCCGGGCTTCTCGTCGAGCTTCACCAGGTCGGCCTGGCCCATCAGCGGCGTCGGCGACCAGTAGTAGAAGAGAATAGGCTCGCCACGGCGGTAGCTGGACAGCACCGCGGCATCCAGCGCCGGGCCGGTGCCGGGGCGGAAGTTGGTGAATTTGTCCTCGAGGCCGTAGTCCTTGAGCATCTCGCTGTTCTCCAGCTCGCAGGTCCAGCCGGCCGGGCAGTTGTAGAAGCGGCCCTTGGACGGCTCCTCCGGGTCACGGAACAGCTCGGCGTACTGGCCCAGGTCGGCGATGGCCTTGAGCGTCGGCGCCTTGGCTTCCAGCCCGCGCTTGGCGTCGCCTTCCACCAGGTAGCGCGGCACGTACCAGCCTTCCACGGCGCCGACGATCGGCGCCCCCACGCCCACCACCTTGCCGGCCTTCTCGGCCTTGTTCCAGGCGTCGCTGCGGCCGATCCACTCCTCGGCGAAGATCTGGATGTCGTTGTTGCCCAGGGCCTGCTCCATGGTGATGGAGTTGCCCGGCAGGCTGTCGGTCTCGCAGCCGTAGCCTTGCTTGAGGATGACCTGCAGCAGGTCGGTGAGCAGCATGCCGCTCTCCCAGTTGAGGCCGGCGAACTTCACCGGCTTGCCGGCTCCGCACCAGCTTTCGGCCTGGGCGGTCCCATGGCCCGCCAGCAGTCCCACGGCACACACCAGGCCCAGCACTTTCTTGTTGAATCGCATGTTCCGACGCTCCTTGAACTTGGTAAGGGTTAAGGCAGAGCAAATGCCCGGAGGGCAGGCCATCGGCTTCCGGGCAGGAAACCGGCCAGAGCCGGTTCCCGTACGTCGGCGACGACGAATTCTCGTGAATGGCGGGTGCGCCCAGGCGCCCCGCTCATCCCGCGTACGACCACTCAGTCATCCAGACTCAACACGGACGGCATCTCCTGCCGCCCCTCACCAGCGCCCGGCCGCACCCAGACGAACCAGGCGATGACCAGCAGGGCGATCCACACCGCGCCTACCAGCAGCGCGGCCTGGGTCTTCGGGAACCAGCCGAGCACCCCGAAGATGAACAGCATGAAGGCGATGGCGCAGGCCGGGCCCACCGGCCAGAACGGCACCGGGAAGGCCAGCGCCGCCACCTCTTCGCGGCCGAGGCGACGGCGCAGGCCGACCTGGGCCAGGAGGATCATCAGCCACACCCAGACGGTGGCGAAGGTGGCGATGGAGGCCACCAGCAGGAACACGTTCTCCGGGATCAGGTAGTTCAGCAGCACGCCCAGCAGCAGCGCACCGGCCATCACCAGCACCGTCATCCAGGGCACGCCATGGCGCGAGACCCGGGCGAAGCCCGAGGGCGCCTGGCCTTGCTGGGCCATGCCGAAGAGCATGCGGCCGGCGCCGAAGATGTCGCTGTTGATCGCCGAGACGGCTGCCGAGATCACCACCAGGTTGAGCAGGGTGGCGGCCGAGCCGATGCCCAGGCTGTCGAATATCTGCACGAAGGGGCTGCCCTGGGTGCCGATCTGTGGCCAGGGGAAGATCGCCATCAGTACGAACAGGGTCAGCACGTAGAACAGCAGGATGCGCAGCGGTACCGCGTTGATCGCCTTGGGGATGGTGCGACGCGGGTCCTGCGCCTCGCCGGCGGTGATGCCGATGATCTCGATGCCGCCGAAGGCGAACACCACCACCGCGAAGGAGGCGATCAGCCCGCCCAGGCCGTTGGGCATGAAGCCGCCGTGGCTCCAGAGGTTGGCGACGCTGGCGGCATGGGTCGCGTCGGCCATGCCGAAACCGAACAGGAGGATGCCGAAGCCACCGAGGATCATGGCGACGATGGCCGAGACCTTGAGCAGCGACAGCCAGAATTCCAGCTCGCCGAACACCCGCACGCTGCACAGGTTGAGGGCGCCGATGAAGAAGATGATCGACAGCACCCAGATCCAGCGCGGCACCTCGGGGAACCAGAAGCTCATGTAGATGCCGAAGGCGGTCACGTCGGCCAGGCAGACGATGATCATCTCGAAGGCGTAGGTCCAGCCGGTGAGGAAGCCCGCCAGCGGGCCGATGTAGCTGCTCGCGTACTGGCCGAACGAGCCCGCCACCGGCTCGCGCACCGCCATCTCCCCGAGGGCGCGCATCACCATGTAAACCGCCGCCCCGGCCATCAGGTAGGCCATGAGCACCGCCGGCCCGGCCATCTGGATGGCCGACGCCGAACCATAGAACAGGCCCGTGCCGATGGCCGAACCCAGTGCCATGAAACGTATGTGCCGGGCGTTGAGGCCCCGGCGCAGGCTGGTCTGTACAGTCATTCCCTTGTTCTCCTTGTTCTTGGGGTGGTGGGCGGCTCCGGCGCCTCCATCGCAGGCGCCGCCCGGCATGACGGGTAGTCGGGGTGCCGGCCTCAGAGGCTCGGCAGCAGGCCCTCCGGCATCAGTGCGTTGAGGCAACCGCTGGCCAGCAGCGCGCTGGCGGCCTCGATGTCAGGGGCGAAGAAACGGTCCTCCTGGTAATAGGGCACCTGGCCGCGCAGCAGGGCGCGGGCCTCCTCCAGCTTCGGCGAGCTCTTCAGCCCTTCGCGGAAGTCCAGGCCTTGGCAGGCGCCAAGCCACTCCACGGCGAGGATGCCGCGCACGTTCTCGGCCATAGCCCAGAGGCGCTTGCCGGCGTTCGGCGCCATGGAGACGTGGTCTTCCTGGTTGGCCGAGGTGGGCAGGCTGTCGACGCTGTGCGGATGGGCCAGCGCCTTGTTGTCGCTGGCCAGGGCGGCAGCGGTGACTTGGGCGATCATGAAGCCGGAGTTGACCCCGCCATTGGCCACCAGGAAGGGCGGCAGCTGCGACATGTGCTTGTCCATCATCAGCGAGATGCGCCGCTCGGAGAGCGAGCCGATCTCGGCGATGGCCAGGGCCAGGTTGTCGGCGACCAGGGCCACGGGCTCGGCGTGGAAGTTGCCACCGGAGACCACGTCACCCTGCTCGGCGAACACCAGCGGGTTGTCGGAGACGGCGTTGGCCTCGACCTCCAGCACCTCGGCGGCCTGGCGCATCTGGGTCAGGCAGGCACCCATCACCTGGGGCTGGCAGCGCAGGGAGTACGGGTCCTGCACCTTGTCGCACTGGGCATGGGAGCGCGCCACCTCGCTACTCTCGGTGAGCAGCGAGCGGTAGGCGGCGGCGACGTCGATCTGCCCGCGCTGGCCCCGGGCGGCGTGGATGCGCGCATCGAAGGGCGCCCGCGAGCCGAGCATGGCCTCGACGCTGAGCCCGCCGCAGACGGTGGCGGCGGCGAACAGGTCCTCGGCCTCGAACAGCCCGCGCAGCGCGTAGGCGGTGGAAGCCTGGGTGCCGTTGAGCAGGGCCAGGCCCTCCTTGGCGGCGAGGGTCAGCGGCTCCAGCCCGGCGATGGCCAGGGCCTCGGTGGCCGGCAGCCACTGGCCCTGGTGGCGGGCGCGGCTCTCGCCGAGCAGCAGCAGGGACATGTGCGCCAGGGGCGCGAGGTCACCGGAGGCGCCCACCGAGCCCTTGAGCGGGATGTGCGGGTAGACCTCGGCGTTGATCAGGGCGATCAGCGCGTCGATCACCTTGCGGCGGATGCCGGAGAAGCCACGGGCCAGGCTGTTGACCTTGAGCAGCATGATCATCCGCACCAGGGCGTCGTCCAGTGGCTCGCCGACACCGGCAGCATGGGACAGCACCAGGGAGCGCTGCAGCTTCTCCAGGTCCTCGCGGGCGATGCGGGTGGAGGCCAGCAGGCCGAAGCCGGTGTTGATGCCGTAGGCGGTGCGGTCCTCGGCGATGATGCGTTCCACACAGGCGACGCTGGCCTCGATGGGCGCGTCGGCGCTGGCGTCCAGGCTCACGCGCACCGGCCCGAGATGAACCTTGCGCAGCTGGGCCAGGGTCAGTCGGCCGGGCAGAAGATGGAGGTCGAACATGCTCATTCCCCCTTGCCGATCATCGGCAGGTTGAGGCCCTGCTCGCGGGCGCAGTCGATGGCGATCGGGTAGCCGGCGTCGGCATGGCGCATCACGCCGGTGCCCGGGTCGTTGGTCAGCACGCGGGCGATGCGCGCGGCGGCCTCGTCGGTGCCGTCGCAGACGACGACCATCCCCGAGTGCTGGGAGAAGCCCATGCCCACGCCACCGCCATGGTGCAGCGACACCCAGGTGGCGCCGCTGGCGGTGTTCAGCAGGGCGTTGAGCAGCGGCCAGTCGGACACGGCGTCGGAGCCGTCCTGCATGGCTTCGGTCTCGCGGTTGGGGCTTGCGACCGAGCCGGAGTCGAGGTGGTCGCGGCCGATGACGATGGGCGCCGACAGCTCGCCGCTGCGCACCATCTCGTTGAACGCCAGGCCGAGCTTGGCGCGCTGGCCCAGGCCGACCCAGCAGATGCGCGCCGGCAGGCCCTGGAAGGCGATGCGCTCGCGGGCCATGTCCAGCCAGCGGTGCAGGTGGGCATCGTCGGGGATCAGCTCCTTCACCTTGGCGTCGGTCTTGTAGATGTCCTGCGGGTCACCGGACAGCGCCGCCCAGCGGAACGGGCCGACGCCGCGGCAGAACAGCGGGCGGATGTAGGCCGGGACGAAGCCGGGGAAATCGAAGGCATTGGCAACGCCTTCTTCCTTGGCCATCTGGCGGATGTTGTTGCCGTAGTCGAAGGTGGGGATGCCCTGCTTCTGGAAGTCGAGCATGGCCTGCACGTGCACGGCCATGGACTGCTTGGCGGCCTTCACCACGGCAGCCGGGTCGCTCTGTGCGCGGTCGCGGTACTGCTCCCAGGTCCAGCCGGCCGGCAGGTAGCCGTTGAGCGGGTCGTGGGCGCTGGTCTGGTCGGTGACCATGTCCGGACGCACGCCACGGCGCACCAGTTCGGGGAGGATCTCGGCGGCGTTGCCGTGCAGGGCGATGGAGATGGCGCGGCCTTCGGCGGTGTAGGTGGCGATGCGCGCCAGGGCGTCATCCAGGTCCCTGGCCTGCTCGTCGACGTAGCGGGTCTTCAGGCGGAAATCGATGCGGCTCTGCTGGCACTCGATGTTCAGCGAGCAGGCGCCGGCCAGGGTCGCGGCCAGGGGCTGGGCGCCCCCCATGCCGCCGAGGCCGGCGGTGAGCACCCAGCGACCGGCGAGCTTGCCGTCGTAGTGCTGGCGGCCGGCCTCGACGAAGGTCTCGTAGGTGCCCTGGACGATGCCCTGGCTGCCGATGTAGATCCAGCTGCCGGCGGTCATCTGGCCGTACATCGCCAGGCCCTTGGCATCCAGTTCGTTGAAGTGCTCCCAGGTCGCCCAGTGCGGCACCAGGTTGGAGTTGGCGATCAGAACGCGCGGGGCGTTGGCGTGGGTCTTGAACACGCCGACCGGCTTGCCGGACTGCACCAGCAGGGTTTCGTCCTCGTTCAGCTCCTTGAGGGTGCGGACGATGGCGTCATAGCACTCCCAGTTGCGCGCGGCACGGCCGATGCCGCCGTACACCACCAGCTCCTTGGGGTTCTCGGCCACGTCCGGGTCCAGGTTGTTCATCAGCATGCGCAGCGGCGCTTCGGTCAGCCAGCTCTTGGCGTTGAGCTGGGTACCGCGCGGGGCGCGGATCTCGACATCACGGAATTTAGTCATGGCAGGCTCCTGGGAGGCGTGGGGTGTAGAGGGACGGGAATCGAGCCCGGATATCTACACACATATGAACTTGTACATACAAGCATATGCAAGTGAAAGGCCAGTTCGCCGAGGCAGGCTTCAACAGCTCGCGCAGAACCCCGGGAAGCAGCGAATTACCTGGGCCCCGGCACTGGGCGAAGAATCGATGACGAGCAGGAGGGAAAGTAGCCCACCTGTTACCGGGGTGCGCTTGTGGGGCGAAGCGCAGCGTTTCATGCACGGTAATGGGGCGTTCGGTAACGCAGCGGGGAAACAGGGGGAGGGAAACGCAGGTTGGGCCGGGAGGCGTTTCGCTGGGGCACGCAGCCCGCTGCAGCAGAGCCGAGCCAAATCAGGCGATGCACCGTTGGGCCTCGCCACGCTCGGCGCCAACCTGCGGTGTCATGTACAACCCAACGGGATCAGCGCGGCTGCAGCTCGATCAGGCAGCAATCCACCACGGTCAGCGCATCGAGCACCAGCTCGCGCAGCGCGCCGTCACCTTCCAGGTGCAGGCAGTCATGGCGGCCGAGGTGCAGCGCCTCGCCGCCCACCTGCACATCCAGCCCCTCGCCGGCACTGAACAGCACCAGGGTGCGGGCGGAGCTGAACAGGCGCAGCGGCCCGTTGACGCGCTGCCATTGCAGGCGAGCGCCGAAGCGTTGCGGGGCGTAGATCAGGTTGAAGTCGCGGATGGCGCCACCCAGCAGCTCGCACTGCACGCGGCTGCCGCCATCGAAGGCGAAGGCATCGCCGGGCTTCAGCTCGCGGGAGGGCCTGCCATCCACCACGAGGCGCATGCCGTCGCCCTCCAGCACGGTGATGACGCGCTGGTAGCCGGTGAAGGCGGAAAAGGGACCGGGCTGGCCGACATCGGCGATGGACAGGCGCCAGCCGAAACCCTCGAGGTCGGCACCGCCGTCGCGGAGGATTTCCTGGGTGGAGCCGGCGCCGTTCTTCCACGGCATGCGCGGGTAGTCGACCGCGCGCAGGACCTGGGGCGCACTCATGAGCCGAACCGCCCTTCGAGGCGGTAGCGCGAACCGGGGTAGAGCAGGCGCGCGCTGGTCACGGTATTGCGGCCCGACCAGGTGCGGCGGCGGATCAGCAGGCAGGGTTCGCCGCGCTCGATCTGCAGCAGCCGGCATTCGTCGGCCTCGGCGAGGATGGCCTCGACCACATGCTCGCCCTCGGTGAGCGGCGCAACCTGGGACAGGTAGGCGTGGGGCGTCTGCTGGGTGAAATCCTGCTTGAGGTAGTCCGGCGCCACCGAGGCGTTGACGTAGCGGTCCTCGATCTGCACCGGCACGCCGTTCTCGAAATGCACGATGACCGAGTGGAACACCCGCTGGCCCTCACGCACATCCAGCGCCAGGGCGCGCTCGGAGCCGGCCAGTTCCTCGCCCAGGGCGATCACCTCGCAGCGGTGCGCATGGCCCCGCGCGGTGATTTCCTCGGCGATGTTGTGCACCTCGAACAGCGCGGCCTGGCCCTTGGGCTCGGCGACGAAGGTGCCGACACCCTGCATGCGCACCAGGTAGCCCTCGGCGGTCAGCTCGCGCAGCGCGCGGTTGACGGTCATGCGGCTGACGCCCAGTTCGTTGACCAGCTCACTCTCGGACGGCACGCGGTGGTGCGGCGGCCAGGTGCCGTCGTCGATCTGCCGGCAGATCATCTGCTTGACGCGGGCGTACAGCGGCGCGGGCGCCTCGCCGGGCTGGACGGCGAAGGACGGGATGTCGACGGACGGGTTGGGCACGGGGATCACTCCTTGGCGGCGCGCCCGGCGGGTAGGCCGGGGGTCTGGTCGAGTTTACGGTCTCGATATACGTCTGTATATGTATATACAAATAACAACCTTCACAGGTCGCCAATCATGCCAGCCTTCTTCACCGAACGAGCCCTGCTTCCCCAGGGTTGGGCCAGGGACGTCCGTTTCGAGGTAGCCGCGGACGGCCGCCTGGGCCGCGTCGAGCCGGGCGCCACGGCCGATGGCGCCGAACTCCTGAAAGGCCCGGTCGTGCCGGGCATGCCCAACCTGCACTCCCACGCCTTCCAGCGCGCCATGGCGGGGCTGGCCGAAGTGGCGGGCGACCCCAATGACAGCTTCTGGACCTGGCGCGACCTGATGTACCGCCTGGTCGGCCGCATGCAGCCGGAGCAGGTGGAAGTGATCGCCCGCCAGCTCTATATCGAGATGCTCAAGGCGGGCTTCACCGGCGTCGCCGAATTCCACTACCTGCACCACGACCGCGATGGCCGCCCCTACGCCGACCCGGCGGAGCTGGCCTTGCGCATCAGCCAGGCCGCCCGTCGCACCGGCATCGGCCTCACCCTGCTGCCGGTGCTCTACAGCCACTCCGGCTTCGGCGGCCAGGCGCCCAATGAAGGCCAGCGCCGCTTCATCAACGGCACCGACGGCTACCTCGCCCTGCTGCAACGCCTGCGCGAGGCACTGCCGGCCGACCAGGTACTGGGCACCTGCTTCCACTCCCTGCGAGCGGTCACGCCGGAGCAGATCGACGCCGTGCTGGCGGCGGATGCGGGCGAGGCACCGATCCACATCCACATCGCCGAGCAGCGCAAGGAAGTCGACGACTGCCTGGCCTGGAGCGGCCGCCGCCCGTTGCAGTGGTTGTACGAGAACCTCGACGTGGATGCGCGCTGGTGCCTGGTCCACGCCACCCACGCGGAAGCCGACGAGGTCGAGGCGATGGCCCAGAGCGGCGCGGTGGCCGGCCTGTGCCTGACCACCGAGGCCAACCTGGGCGACGGCATCTTCCCGGCGGTGGATTACCTGTCCCGGGGCGGGCGCTTCGGCATCGGCTCGGACAGCCACGTCTCGGTCAGCCCGGTGGAGGAACTGCGCTGGCTGGAATACGGCCAGCGCCTGCGCGACCAACGCCGCAACCGCCTGCACCAGCCCGGCCAGCCGCGCGTGGGCGATGCCCTCTACCAGGCTGCCCTGGCCGGTGGCGCCCAGGCGCTGGGGCAGCCCAGCGGCGCCCTGGCGGTCGGCGAGCGCGCGGACTGGCTGGTGCTGGACGGCAACGACCCCTACCTCGCCACCGCCGCGGACGATGCACTGCTCAACCGCTGGCTGTTCGCCGGCGGTGATCGTCAGGTACGCGATGTGATGGTGGCGGGACGCTGGGTGGTGCAGGACGGCCGTCACCCCGAGGAAGAGGCGACGGCGCGGGAGTTCGCCGACACGCTGCGCGCGCTGCTGGGGTGAGCCTCAGCGCGGCATCTTGTCGTCCGGCGTACGCCAGATCAGGGCATCGGTGTCGTAGCCCTGCTGCCGTGCCAGCTCCAGCAGGTGCGTGCGGGTGTGCTCCGGCACCTCGGGCGTGCGCGAGAGCAGCCACAGGTAGGTGCGATCCGGATGCCCCACCAGCGCCGTCTGGTAGTTCTCGTCCAGGTAGAGCACCCAGTACTGGCCCTTGGTGAGATCCGGCGCCAGGCGGCTGAACCAGTTGTCGAAGCGCACCCAGAGCTTGTCGGTATGCCCGGCGACCTGGGGCACGGCCTGCCCCTGGGCCTCCTGCCATTCGCCCTCGGCGGTACGGCAACGGTTGAGCACGCCGACCGCTCCATCCGGCTGCAGGCTGTAGTGGGCTTCGGATTGCGCGCAGTGGCGCTGGAAGAACATCGGCAGCCGAGCCAGCTCGTACCAGGTGCCCTGGTAGCGCTCCAGGTCCACCGCGCCCACGGTACGGGGCGGCGCGGCGGGCTCGCCGGAGCCGGCACAGCCCGCCAGCAGCAACGCGCCGAGCAGCAGTGACAGGCGGGTCATTTCAGGCCCTGCCCCTGGTACATCATCACCTTGTCACCCGCGAACTGGATGCTGATGTAGGCCTTCTGGTCGCCCCAGGTGCAGCTGGTCAGGCCCACGGCCCCGAGCATTCGGTCGGCTCGCCGATGATCTGCTCGACCTCGGCCTTGGCCATGCCGGCCTTGATCTTCGAATAGTTCTCCTGGTTGATCTTGTTGCAGGCGGCGAGCGCGACGCAGACGGACAGCAGGGCAAGGATGCGCAGTTGCATGGATGACTCCGTGATGGGTGGGATGCCGCGCAAGCTTGGCACAGCGTTGCGCGCAATGCCCATTGGAGTCAGAAGCGCGAGCCGGGTTCCTCGAGGAAGGCGGCTTCCTCCGCGCTGGAGAGTCGACCGAGGATGGCGTTGCGATGGGGGAAACGGCCGAAGCGGGCGATCACCGCGTGGTGGCGCACGGCGTAGTCGAGGAAGCCGTCGAACAGCTCGCGCTCGGCGGGGCTCACGGCGTCGCGCAGGGCGGTGAAGCGCTGCACCGCCAACGCCTGGGTGGCCAGGTCCTCGGCATGCTCGAAGACGATCTCGATGAAGACGCGGCGGATCGGCGCGAGCTGCGCATCCAGGCCCCGGGCGATGCCGTCGCGCACCAGCGCCTGGGCGCGGGCGTCGCCGGCGAAGCCGCGCGGCTGGTCACGGAAGAGCATGCGCGGCAGTTGGTCGAGCAGCAGGACCAGCGCCAGCCAGCCCTCGGACTGCCCGGCCCAGTCGCGGAGGCCGCCGGCCAGGGCCTGCTCCACCTGGGTGGCAAAGCGCTGGCGGGCGTCCTCGTCCTGGCTGTCGCGCTTGCCGAACCACAGCCCCTGGCGCGAGGCCGCCACCTCGACGGCACCGGCCTCGGGGCCGAACCACCAGTCGAGCAGCGGCTGCCAGGGTGCCATCGGTTATTCCTGGTGGTAGCCGGTGACGCGCTCGACTTCCTGCTTGGAGCCGAGGAACACCGGTACGCGCTGGTGCAGCGACGTCGGCTTGATGTCGAGGATGCGCTGGCGACCGTCGGTGGCGGCGCCGCCGGCCTGCTCGATGATGAAGGACATCGGGTTGGCCTCGTACATCAGGCGCAGCTTGCCGGGCTTCTCCGGCTCGCGGGCGTCCCAGGGGTACATGAACAGGCCGCCGCGGGTGAGGATGCGATGCACGTCGGCCACCATGGAGGCGATCCAGCGCATGTTGTAGTTCTTGCCCAGCGGGCCTTCCTTGCCGGCCAGCAGCTCGTCCACGTAGCGCTTCACCGGGGCTTCCCAATGGCGCTGGTTGGACATGTTGATGGCGAACTCGGCGGTAGCCTCCGGCACGCGGATGTCATCGTGGGTCAGCACGAAGCTGCCCAGCTCGCGGTCCAGGGTGAAGCCCTTTACGCCGTCGCCCAGGGTCAGCAGCAGCATGGTCTGCGGCCCGTAGATGGCGTAGCCGGCGGCGACCTGCTTGGTGCCCGGCTGGAGGAAGGCCTGCTCGTTCAGGCTGTCGTTCTGGGAGAGGTACTCGTCCGGGCAGCGCAGCACCGAGAAGATGGTGCCGACCGAGACGTTGACGTCGATGTTGGAGGAGCCGTCCAGCGGGTCGAACACCAGCAGGTACGCGCCCTTGGGGTACTTGCCGGGGATCTGGTAGGCGTTGTCCATCTCTTCGGAGGCCATGCCCGCCAGGTGGCCGCCCCATTCGTTGGCTTCCAGGAGGATCTCGTTGGACAACACGTCGAGCTTCTTCTGCACCTCGCCCTGCACGTTCTCGGTGCCCATGCTGCCGAGCACGCCACCGAGGGCGCCCTTGGATACGGCATGGCTGATTTCCTTGCACGCGCGCGCGACGATCTCGATGAGGAAGCGCAGATCGGCAGGGGTGTTGTGGCTGCGGGTCTGCTCGATCAGATAGCGGCTCAGGGTTACGCGGGACATGGAAGAGGCTCCGGAGGGGAAGGAAAAACGCGCGCAGTTTAGCGCGACTCGCGCCGCAATGCTGCACGCCGCTCGGCAGCCCTCGGCAACGCCCGGATCAGAGGCGCCGAAGGCCGTCGGGGCGGCACGCAGAATCATCTGACGCGGCAAACGCCAACTGGTTCAGCGCAGGCTCAGAGCTCCACCCGGGCCAGGGCGCAGACCTGGTTGCGGCCGCTGCGCTTGGCCTCGTAGAGCGCGGCGTCGGCCACCTGCAGCAGCTCGTCGAGGCTCTGCCCCTGGTCGGGCCAGACGGCCAGGCCGGCGGACAGGGTGACACGCAGCTCGCCGATACGGGTGGCCAGGGCCGTATCCGCCAGCTCACGACGGATCGCCTCCAGGCGCTGCTGCGCCTCGTCGCTGTCGGCGCCGGGGAGGATCAGCAGGAACTCCTCGCCGCCGATGCGGAACACCGCGTCGGTGCTGCGCAGGCTGCATTCGAGGAAGCCGGCGACGCCCTTGAGCATGTCGTCGCCCACCAGGTGGCCATGGCGGTCGTTGAGCTGCTTGAAGTGGTCCAGATCGATCAGCGCCAGGGCGATGGGGGTTTCCTCACGCAGGCTGCGGGCCTGCTCGCGGGCGAAGAATTCGTTGAGGTAGCGCCGGTTGTAGAGCCCCGTGAGCGGATCGCAAAGCGCCTGCTCCTGCAACTGCTCGTGCAGGCTGGAGATGGTCCGCAGGCGTTCTTCGCTGAGGGCCAGGGCCTCGGCCAGCTGCAACTCGCTGCGGTGGCGCTCGGTCACCTCGCGCAGGTAGACCATCCGCCCCAGCATGTGGCTGCCACTGCGGGTGATGCGCTCGATGGCACGCGCACGCACCTCGAAGTAGCGCGGCGGCTCGCCCAGGGTCAGCATCGGCTCGCCGCCGGCCTGCGCTTGCAATAGGGTGTGCAGCTCGACGCCGAACACCGGCCAGCCCAGCAGCGCCCTGCCCTGCCAGCCGCCGCGCAGGCCGGCGAGGCGCAGCGCCGCGGGGTTGGCTTCGATGACCCGGCCCTTGGCGTCGATCACCAGCACCGGGTCGGGCAGCTCCTCCAGCAGCAGGTGGCGCGCCACGGGCAGCAGGTCGAACAGGCGCACGCCGAGGATCAGCCAGGCGAAGGCCAGCAGGGTGAAGGCGAAACTGAAGGGCGTCGGATCGAAACCGAACAGCGTCCAGCCGAACACCACGTAGCTGATGTTGGCGGCCCAGGGCACGCAGGTGACCACCCCGAACGCCAGGTAGTGGCGACGGTGCAGGCCATGGCTGGTAATCACCGCGCGGCTCACCACCGCCAGGCAGAACAGCATCATCACGTAGACGTAGACGGCAGCACCGTGGAACAGCACGCCATGCTCGTACACGACCGGCGCACCGGGCAGGTCCGATGCCGGACCCGTCGCCGGCCCGTAGAACGCCTGGTGCCAGGGGTTGCTCAGGGCCATCCCCCAGACCAGCAGCGGCGCCACCGCCAGCGGCAGGTAGCGATGGACGGGCAAGGGTTCGCGGATGCTGTTGACGTACTGCCAGAGGAACACCGCCCAGAGCGTGGGCACGGCGACGATTCCCGGCCAGGCCATGCTGGCCCAGAACACCTTGCACTCGGCGCCGGTGGCGGCGAGTTCGAGGCCGGCGGTGGACAGCCACCAGAGGATGCACAGGTGCAGGATGACGAAGCTGGCGCGCCCGGGAAAATAGCGCTGCCGGCCGATCCAGCGGGCGAGGAACATGATGCCGACGCTCAGCATGCAGGTGAACAGCACGGGGCTGGTGAGGGTCCAGCCGGAAGCACCGCACAGGCTCATGGTCGGTCACCAGGACCGGGCCGGAGGGGGACCGGGCGCCCGGAAGAGTACTGGCCGAAAAGGCGGGCAGCGGGTAGCTGCGGAATGTTGTCGAGCACCGGCCTTCCTGACCTGACGCAAAAAAGAGCGGCGCTTGACCCCTGTCACGCGCCGCTCTAGAAGATACAGCAAAAAGCCACTATTGAAGTGACAACTTCGCGCAACTCGCGGTCTCAGGCGCCCTTGCCCTGCCCCTTCAGAAGGCTCAGCGCCATCAGCACCAGCAGCCCCACGCCGAGCAGCAGCACCGCCCACAGGCCGATGCGTTTCCAGGCCAGCGCCGAGTCCTTCTCCGCAGCGACCACCACGGCCTTCTGCTCGGCCAGGCGCAGGTCGCCGTCGAGCTGGGCGCGGCCCATCTTCTCCAGGCTGCCGGGGCCGTAGCCGGGCACCAGGGTGGTCAGCGGCAGCTCGGCGGTCGCGGCTCCCGGTTGGCCGATGGCCAGGGTATAGGGCGGCGTGCCCCGGGCCAGGAACACCACCTGCAGCGCGCGCATGCCCACCTGCAGGGTCGGGGCCTTGGCGCCGAAACCACCGGCACGCGGGTCGACGCTCATCTTCAGGTGCTGCACCGGCGTCCAGCCCGACAGCACCAACTGGTCCTGCACCGCCTCGCTGCCGTCCTGCGGCAGGCGATAGAGCAGCCCGGACGTCAGCCCCTGCCACTGCGCGGTGTCGTTGCGCCGCGCCTGCAGCTGCACCGGTGCCAGGGTATTGGCCTGGTCAAGGGAGAACTTCAGCCGCTCGATCGGCAGGGGCAACGGCAGGTCCCAGGCGTACTCGCCCTTGCCCGTCGTGCTCGCGACCAGCGGCTCGGACCACACCAGCGGTGCCGGGCGGCTCTCCTGGCGGGCACCGGTGACACGGGCCTCGGTCAGCAACGGCGCTTCGCGATCCAGCCAGAGCAGGCGCAGGTAGCGCGCCTTCTGTCCCGGCAGCACCACTTCGCGCTGGTAGATGTGGTCATCGCCGAAACTCAGCCGGGCGATCTGCCCGGTGCCCCAGGAGCGCCAGCCCTGCAGGTCGTCGCTGGCCTCGATGCTGAAGCGCTGGAAGCCTTCGCCCGCCTCGCTCCAGTCGATCACCAGCTTCTCCAGGGGCGTCTTCACCGCGCTGGCGTCCAGCAACCAGCCACGCAGCCGCTCGCCTGTGGCGGCCGGGTCCTCCGGCAGCACCTCGACCACGGTGCCGGTGGTGCTGCGCTGCACCCTCACCCGTGGCGCACCCTGGCCGGCATCGGCCGGGCCACGCAGGGGGAACCACTTGAGCGCCACGTCCTCCTCGTTGCGGGTGACCTCCGATTCGCTGCGGGTCAGCGCATAGGCCAGCGGTTCGCCCTCGGCGTTGAAGATGCGCAGGTCGCGCAGGTCCGCGTGACGGGCGACGAAATGCAGCGACATCGGCAGGTCGACGCGGTACCAGGGCCCGTTGCCCTCGACCTTGAGCGGCACCCGGGCGGCGAAGTCGTCCAGGCTGTCCTGGGCCTGGGCCGGCTGCGTCACGCACAACAGGCCCAGGCAGATATTCAGCAAGAGGGGGAAACGGCTCATGCGTTGACCTGCTCCGATTCGGGCGCCGCCCGCTTGGGCGGGAGCGGCGCGAAATAACCGACGACCAGCAGCAACACGCCGACGCCGATGAAGGAAATGATCCGTTCCAGGCCGCCCCGGTTGCCCAGTTCGACGAAGAACAGCTTGGCCACCACCACGGCGATAAGCGCGGCCCCCACCAGCCAGAGCTCGCGATGGACGCGCCTGTGGCCGCCGATCATCAGGCCCAGGGCGATGCTGGTCCAGACTATGGACAGCCCGGCCTGCACCAGCATCGAATCCAGCTGCGCATCCAGCACGAAGGGCACGCCGCCCCAGTGGTGCGCGCTGCGGAAGACGATGGCCGTGGCCAGGGCGAACAGCGAGGCGCCCACTACCCACTGCGGCGCCAGGCGCTGGACAGTGGCGTCGAGGCCGAACTCGCCGAGGTTGTCGCGCAGCCACAGCCAGACCCCCAGCAGGGCGAACAGCAGCCCCAGCTCCAACGGGTTGACCAGCGGCAGGTAGGGCAGCGGGTCGGCGCTGCCATCGCTCCAGGCGTTGGCGATCCAGAACCAGGCCAGCATCATCGCCGCCAGCGGCATGGCCGCCCACAGGCGGTATTCACGCGCGAAGGCGGCGATCGGCCAGGGCAGGCGCATCACCCGGGTGACCAGCAGCAGGTAGAGGCTCGGCAGCAGCGCCCAGCCCAGCCAGCGCCAGGCGTTGTAATGCTCGGACAGCAGCATCAGCAGGTAGCGCAATTCCAGCGCCAGCACGCCGAGGATCAACCAGCAGCCGAGCACGTGGGCAGCGCTGCGGGCTCCCTCCGGCAGCAGGCCATGCAGCTTGCGCAGCGCCAGCAGGTGCACCGCGAACAGCACGCCCCAGCCCAGCCAGCCAAAGTCGGCGGCGGGATGGTAGTTGGGGTGCCAGGCATGCATCAGCGCCACCAGGGCCGCCGGCACCAGCAACAGGCAGAGCAGGGCTAGGGTGCGCCACTGGGCACGCAGCGCCAGCAGCATCCACAGCACGACGGTCACCGAGGCCGCCAGCAGCGCCAGCGGCACCTGCAGCCCAGGTGCGGCGAAGCGGCCGATCTCGGCGACCCAGGCCAGCGTCCACCAGCCGGCGCTCCAGACCAGCAACAGCTGCGACAGGTGCCCCAGGCTCACGCCTTGCAGGCGCGGGTCCTCGCGCCGGGCCTCGCTGTGCAGGCGCCAGGCGCCGACCAGGGCGGCCAGGGCCAGCACCAGCGGCGTCCAGAAGCCGGCGTGGGCCAGCGGGCGCAGGCCCTCGGCGCTGAGCTGGCCGAGCAGCAGCGGGCTCACGCTGAGGAAGCTGAGGCCGGCGACCACCTGCAGCGCCAAGCCGAAGATGAAGCTGGCGCGCAGTTGCAGGTGCAGGCTGAGCCAGACGATCAGCAGGCCGCTTCCGCCCCAGACCGCACTGGCCGTGCGCCAGGGCAGCACGAAGAGCACCGCGAGGTTGATGAATACCAGGCCCACCAGCAGCACCACGGACATGCTGCGCAGCAGGCGCCGGTCATTGCGCACCATGTCGTCGCGGGCCGCCACCAGCATGCCGCCGATCAGCGCCAGGCCGATCAGCGAGGCGGTGACCAGGCCGTTCCAGCCCAGCGCGCTGCCACTGCCAAGCCCGCTGCGGTCCATGCCCAGGAGGAACACGGCGCCACCGAGCAGCTGTACGGCGAAGGCGCTGAAGAGGAAGGTGCGCGAGGTCAGGCGCAGGCCGGCATACAGGGTCGCCAGGCCCGCCAGGGCCCAGGCGATGGCCGTGCCTTCGGCGCGCAGGCACAGCGGCGCGATCAGGTAGAGGAAGGCCAGCCCGCTGCTGGCCAGCATCGGCAAGCCGCTGCGTTCCCAGGCGGAGGCCTCCTCCTCCTGCGCCCCGCGCAGTTGCCAGAAGCTGAACAGCAGCGCCACGCCCAGCATCAGCGCGCCCAGCGGCGCGCCTTCCAGCAGGCTGTCGACGCCCAGGCGCAGGCTGGCCAGGAAGGCCAGGGCCGCCCCCACCTGCAGCAGCAGGGCGAAGGCGCGGGCCAGCGGCCGGCGCTGGCGCAGGCCCAGCCAGAAGATGCCGGCGCCCTCCACCGCCCAGGCGGCGGAGGTCCAGCGCGCATCCAGGCCCAGCGGAATGGCCAGGGTGCCGAAGACCACGCCGAGGGCCATGCAGGTTTCCACCAGCAGCAGCGCGCGCCCCGGCGCACGGCCCGCCAGCACCCGGGCGATCAGCATGTACAGCAGGCCCAGGGCCAGGGCGCTGAAGGCGGCACCGAACTCGATGTGATGGATCACCGCGTACTGCAGGCCGAAACCGACCAGCGGCGGGCCGAACAGCACGGTGCCGTCGATGTAGTCGCCCTGGCGCGCCGACCAGCGCAGCAGTGCGTCGCGCTCGCCATCCGGCGCGGCGGCCGCCTCGCGCAGCTTGCGCCGGGCGAACAGCAGGCCGATGGCCAGGTACATGAGGAAGAACAGCACCAGGAAGGGCTCGGTACTGGCGAACAGCTCCGGCGTGTAGGAGCGCATGCCCCAGGCGAAGCCGATGCCGAAGGTGCCGACGAAGCCGATCAGGTTGAGCAGGCGCCAGGCCTTGAACCAGGCGATGGCGAAGATGCCCGCGTTGAGCAGGGCGAAGTAGGAGAACAGCGCGACATGGTTGCCGCTGCCGGTGGAGGTGAGGATCGGTGCGGCGAAACCGCCCAGCGCCGCGGCGGCGGCCAGGCCCAGGGCATCCTGCAGCACGGCGAGGATGGCCGAGCAGATCGTCACCACGATCAGCAGGATCAGCGCCATCTTCGGGTCCAGCAGCGGGTGCAGCCGCATCGCCGCGAACACCGTCAGGTAGAGCACCGCGATACCCGCGCCCTGCAGCATCAGGCCGTAGTTGGGATTGCGCCGGCGCAGCCACCAGCCCAGCCCCAGCAGGGCGATGGCGGCAGCCGCGACGCCCGCATAGCGCACCTCGATGGGCACCACCATGCCTTCGGTGGCATAGCGCAGGAGGAAGGCCAGGCCGAGGAACAGCAGCAGCACACCGACCCGCAGCACGGTGTTGCCGCCGAACAGCCAGTTGCGTGCAGCCTCGAAGCCGCGCTCGAACAGCGAAGGTTCGCGAGGCGGCGGCGGTGGAGGCGGCGTGACCGGCGGGCGCGTGACCACGGGTGCGGGCTGGCGTGGCGGCAGTGGCTCGGCGGCGGGCTCGGGCAGCGCCTCGAGGGTCCAGTCGCTGACCTCCGGCTGGCGAGGGGGCGGCGTGACCACCAGCGGCTCGGGCTCCAGCTCCGCCGGCAGCTCCCAGACCAGCTCGCTGTCGTCCACCGGTTTCTCGGGCGCCGCGTCTTGGGCATGGGCGACCGGCACCGCGGGCACCTCGGGCGAAGGCGCTTCGGCAGGCGGCGTGGCGGCGGGTGCGGGCTGCACGCCACTGCGCTCGACCTTGAGCAAGCGTTCGTGGATGGCCTGGGTGCCGACATCGAAGCGGGCGGCGAACTCGCGCAGCTGCTTCTGCAACGCGGCGTTTTCCGCGCTCAGCCCCTGCAGGCGGATCGCCTGTCCGAGGCCCAGTCCGAGCAGGCCGCCCAGCAGGGCCCCGGTGATCGATTCACCGGCTGCCGCTCCCATGGCCAGTCCTACCAGCATGAAGATCCATTGCATGCACTGAATTCCCAAATGACTGAGAAGAAACGCCAGATCCCTGCACGTTCAACGCCGTCGCCCGGCGTAAATAGCGACGAGCCAGTATATCGAGCGAAACGGAACACTCCCTACAGACGAATGCTGGGCATCTCACAGACACAGAAAATTCATCCGCTTGCCCATCAACCGTGAAAATGGCTGATCCGGCCGGCGGCAACCTGTTCACAAATTCGCCAATCCCGCTATGATGCGCGCCCTCCCAGCCCCCACCCGTACCCAAGCCATGAAGACCATGCTCATCGTCGGCGCCGATATCGACCGCACCGAAACCTGGATCCGCTACGAAAAGAGCATGTGCCACGCCTGCGTCTCCAGCTGCTGCACCCTACCGGTGGAAGTGCGCATCAGCGACCTGATCCGCATGGAGCTGGTGGCCGACTTCGAGCGCGGCGAGCCGCCGAAGAACATCGCCAAGCGCCTGATGAGGGACGGCCTGGTGGAGCGCTTCAACCAGAAGTCGGGCATCTTCACCCTGACCCGCATGTCCAACAACGACTGCTACTTCCTCGACCGCAAGTCGCGCCTGTGCACCATCTACGACAAGCGCCCGGAAACCTGCCGCAACCACCCCCGGATCGGTCCGCGCCCCGGCTACTGCGCCTTCAAGCCCAACCCCTGATCCCACGCCCCGCTTCGCTTGCCCTTGAGGGAGCGAGTTCATTCGCGATACCCCGGCCCCTGGCTGAAGCCCGGGCTACGGTCCGAGCGGCGATGCGCGCCCTGAAAAACGAAAACGCCCCGCGAGCCAGAGCCGGCGGGGCGTTTTTTTGAGCGGAATCAGCCCTTGCCGAACAGCTTCTTGGCCAGGCTGACCACGGCCAGCACCAGCGCGCCGGCAACGATGCCCACCACGCCATTGACCAGGGTCGGCACCAACCAGCCTGCGGCGCCCGCCGCTTCGGCCAGGTGGTGGATAGGTTCATGGGCAGCAGGAATGCCGTGGGTGAGGATGCCCCCGCCCACCAGGAACATCGCGGCGGCGCCGATCACCGACAGCCCCTTCATCATGTAGGGCGCGGCACGCAGGATGGCGCGGCCGATGCCCTGCGCTGCCTGGCTGGCCTTGCGACTGAGGTACAGGCCCAGGTCGTCCAGCTTGACGATGCCGGCTACCAGGCCATACACGCCGGCGGTCATGATCGCGGCGATGCCGACCAGCACGGCCACCTGCACGCCGAAGGAGGACTCGGCGACGGTGCCCAGGGTGATGGCGATGATTTCGGCGGAGAGGATGAAGTCGGTGCGGATCGCGCCCTTGATCTTGGCCTTCTCGAAGGCCACGACATCCACATCGCTCCTGGCCAGCGCCTCGACATGGGCGGCATGGCCCTGCTCGTCTTCCTCGGCGCTGTGCAGCCACTTGTGGGCGAGCTTCTCGAAGCCCTCGAAGCACAGGTAGGCGCCGCCCACCATCAGCAGCGGGGTCACCGCCCAGGGCGCGAAGGCGCTGATCAGCAGTGCGGCCGGCACCAGGATCGCCTTGTTCACCGCCGAGCCCTTGGCCACCGCCCAGACCACAGGCAGCTCACGCTCGGCCTGCACGCCCGAAACCTGCTGGGCGTTGAGGGCCAGGTCGTCACCCAGAACGCCGGCGGTCTTCTTCGCGGCGACCTTGGTCATCAGGGAAACGTCGTCCAGGACGCTGGCGATATCGTCGAGCAGGGTGAGCAGGCTGGCTCCGGCCATGTGGAAATCCTTGAGTGGGTAAGCGTTGCGAGGGCGGAATGATGCAACAGCCTACGACGCCGTTCCATGCGTCAGACGGATTTCCGAGCAAAAAGCTGATGGAACGCCACCCCGGCAGGTTGCCTGCCGGGGCAATCGGGCCCAGCCCCTAGCCGCGCGTGCGGTCGGGCCCGCTCTTCAACGGCGGGTCGCCCTCCTTCGCCAGCTCCACCGGCTTGGGCTCGGCCTTGGGTTTGGGCTTGATCAGGCTGAAGTCGATCATCGCCTTCGGCGTGTAGGGGTTGCCGATCATCAGCGGGCGCGCCTTGAAGTCCGCGCTGACCAGGCTGCGACTGGGGTCCAGCTCGTCGAAGCGCAGGCCGGCGAGATCCGCCCAGGTGTGCACCAGGCCGGCGCTGCTGAAGGGACGGTCGAGCGTACCGGCGAAGCTGCGCGGATGGCTGCGCTGCCACGCGGGGCTGGTCCAGACCATGAAGGGGATGGTGTACATCGGCGCAGTGGGCGCCGCCTCGTTACGGCCCAGCACCTGCGGGTGCTCGGGGTCGAACACCGCCTCGCCGTGGTCGGACAGATAGAGCAGGAAGCCGTTCGGGTCGGTGGCCTTGAAGCGCTCGATCAGGGTGGAAACCACGTGGTCGTTGAACAGCACGGCGTTGTCGTAGCTGTTGTAGGTGGGCAACTGGTCGTCGGTGACGTTCGGCGGCACGCCCTGGCGGTCGGTGAAGCGCTCGTACTCCGGCGGGTAGCGGTACTGGTAGCTCATGTGGGTGCCCAACAGGTGCACCACGATGAACTTGCGCGGCGCCTGGTCGGCGAGGACCTTGGAGAAGGGCTCGAACACGTCGTCGTCGTACTGGCGGGCGTTCTGGTTGCGGTTGTTGTTCAGGTAGACCTGCTCGTCGGCCTGCTTGGAGAAGGTGGTGAGCATGGTGTTGCGCTTGGTCAGGGTCTGCTGGTTGGTGATCCAGAAGGTCTTGTAGCCCGCCTGCTTCATCATGTTCAGCAACGACGGCTTGCTCAGGTAGGCGTCCGGGTTGCTCGCGTCGGCGAAGCTCAGCACCTGCTGCAGCGCCTCGATGGTGTAGGGGCGCGGGGTGACCACGTTGTCGAACACCTGCAGCTCGTCGCGCAGCTTGTCGAGGTTGGGGGTGGTCGGGCGCGAATAGCCATAGAGGCTCATGCGCTGGCGGTTGGTGGACTCGCCGATGACCAGCACCAGGGTCGAGGGCTGGTTGCCGTTGATGTCGCGCAGGTTGGCGAGCGGCGCGATGCGGGCGTTGCCTTCCAGCAGCTCCTGCATGTTCGAGAGCTGCTGGCGGTACTGCCGGTAACCCACCGCCAGTTGCCAGGGCGCGGCCGGCTCGAGGCGCTTGTCGATACCGTCCATGGCCTGCTCGAAGCTGTCGTTGACCATGATCTGCTTGGTCACCGGGTAGCCGAGCAACCCGACCAGCAGCGCGACACTGACCACCAGCGCCTGCCGGCGGGGCAGGTACACCGGTCGCAGGCGCCGCCAGATCAGCCAGGCGACGGCGGCATAAGCCAGGAGCACCAGCGGGATCCACCAGGTCATGTACTGGGTCAGGTATTCGCTGGCCTCGGCGGCATTGGACTCGAACATGATGAAGATGACGCTCTGGGAGAATTCCTGGCCGTACACCAGGAAGTAGAAGAGCGCCGGCAGCGAGGCCAGCCAGAGCATCACGCCGATTACCGCGGCGAGGGTGCGGGTGCGGGCCGGGAACAGCAGCACCGGGATCAGCCACAGGCCGCTGAGCAGGAAGGCCTGGCGGAAGCCGGTGAAGCCGCTGGTGTCGGTGGCGAGGATCAGCGCCTGGGTGAGGCCCGAGAAGCACCAGAAGAACAGGAACAGCCAGCCCAACCCGGCCCAGTCGAGTTTCCGGGCCCCTTCATCACGCGCGTGCGACGGCATAAGAACTCCATCAGTCGGATACAGGCTGCCGAACGAGACGGCAGGAACTTCACGGACTGTGCACAAGGGCATGTGAAAACTTCGTCAAGAAGGTGTGCGAGCCCCTGGAATCCGCATCCGCGCATGACGAGCCGTCGCGCAGGCGGGAAAAATCGCTACACTCCCCCGCCACCAGCACCCTCAGGACACGGAATGTCGATGCCCGCCCCCGACCAGAACGCCCGCCTTCGCCAACTGCTCGTCTACTGGCTGTACGCCGCCGCCTTCGGCCATCTCTGTGCCGGCATCGCCCTGACCTGGGCCAATCACCTGCCGCTGTTCGAGCTCTACCAGCAGAGCGTGGAGCGAGCCTTCTGGGCCGGCGCGGTACCGGACGGTGCGCGCGCGCAGCAACTGTGGTGGCAGGCCTTGTTCGGCGCGACCATGCAGAGCTACGCGGTGTTCATGTTCGCCCTGGTGCGCCTCGGCGACCGCCGGCGCAACGCCTCGGCCTGGGGCTGGATGATCCTCGGCATCCTGCTGTGGGCCCCGCAGGACATGCTGCTCTCCGCGCAACGGGGTATCTGGACGCACCTGTGGGTCGACGGCTTCGCCCTGCTCGCCCTGCTGCCGCCCCTGGCCTGGCTGTACCGCCACGATCGCCGCAGCGCCCCGGACTGACCGCTCATCGGCGGCGACGAGCCGCTTCCGGCGCACGCCACGGGCAAAGACCCCTGGAATCCGACGATCGGCGCTGTTTCACTTCTATTTCCCCGGACTTCCCAGCCGTTGCGCTTTGCCACCCCGAAGCCCCGTGGTTACTGGGCTGCAGGCCCTCCCGCCCTGCGCCCGGGCGCCGCGCCAAGCGCAACGGCTGGAAATTGACACCCTGTCAATTCGCGACAAATAACCACCTTATTGCCGAAATTTGCAGAAAATATCGCGATTATTTCTGCAAAATTCGTTGATATCTCTTTCCTTCCGTCTATACCTACCTCCTTGTCGCCCCCCCAACCGGCCATCCGCCGGACACCGGCGTCACCTCGCTCCTAGAGCGCCCACAAGGCCACTGGAGCACCACGGAGATACCCTCCGACCATCACCAAGGAGCTACACAATGCAAAGGAAGTTCGTAGGAAAGTCGTTGATCCTGGCCACTCTTGCCTCTCCCGCGATAGGACTCGCGGCCGAGCTGGTAGATGTCGCCAAACTGCCGACCCGGGCGGGAATAGCCGGTGGCAGCGATATCCACTCCGACCTGGGCCTGGCCGCCGAGGAGCTCGACAAGGGCACCAGCGCGAAGCTGCCGAACGGCACCCAGGTCACCCGCTACCAGCAGTACTACAAGGGTGTGCGGGTCTGGGGCGAAGCCATCACCGAAACCCGCAACGGCAGCACCAAGCGCAGTGGCCGGATGCTCGTGGGCATCGAGCAGGACCTGGTGCGTGACGCCACCCCCACCCTCACCAAGGAGCAGGCCCTGCAGCAGGCCAAGGCCCTGGTGCAGAGCAGCCAGCCGCTGAGCAACGAGCAGAGCGAACTGGTGGTGCGGCTGAACGAGCAGAAGCAGGCGCAGCTCGCCTACGTCGTGTCGTTCTTCGTGGGCGGTGACGAGCCGTCCCGCCCGCACTTCATGATCGAAGCGAACACCGGCGAGGTCCTGCAACGCTGGGAAGGCCTCAACCACGCCGAAGCCACAGGCCCGGGCGGCAACGCCAAGACCGGCAAGTACCTCTATGGCACCCAGTACGGCCCGCTGATCGTCAACAGCCGCTGCGAGATGAACAGCGGCGACGTGATCACGGTGAACCTCAACAACAGCACCAACAACAGCAGCGTCAAACCCTTCCGCTTCGCCTGCCCGTACAACGAGTACAAGCTCACCAACGGAGCCTACTCGCCGCTCAACGATGCCCACTACTTCGGCAACGTGGTGTTCCAGATGTACGGCAACTGGTTCGGCGGGCTGCGTCCGCTCAACGAGAAGAAGCTGTACATGAAGGTGCACTACGGCAACGGCTACGAGAATGCCTTCTGGGACGGCCAGGCCATGACCTTCGGTGATGGCAAGAACCGCTTCTACCCGCTGGTTTCCCTCGACGTATCGGCCCACGAGGTCAGCCACGGCTTCACCGAGCTGAACTCGGGCCTGGTCTACGACGGGCAGTCCGGCGGCATGAACGAGGCCTTCTCGGACATGGCCGGCGAAGCCGCCGAGTACTTCATGAAGGGGCAGAACGACTGGAAGGTGGGCGCCGATATCTTCAAGGGCACTGGTTCGCTGCGCTACATGGACCAGCCGAGCCGTGACGGCAGCTCCATCGATAACGCCAGCGACTACTACGAAGGCATCGACGTGCACCACTCCAGCGGGGTGTACAACCGCGCCTTCTACCTGCTGGCCAAGTCGACCGGCTGGAACACCCGCAAGGCCTTCGAGGTCTTCGTCGACGCCAACCGCTTCTACTGGACCGAGACCAGCACCTACGACCAGGGCGCCTGCGGCGTGATCAAGTCGGCGCAGAACCGCAGCCTGCCGACGGCGGATGTAGTCAACGCGTTCAAGACCGTGGGCGTGACCTGCAAGACCTCGCTGTAGAACGGGCCAAGCCCCCTGCCAAGCCCCCTGCCGGCACCCGCTGCAGGGGGTCATGAAAATGGGCATCGAACAGCGGAACGGGGCATGACGCCTGCACGACGGCCCCAGCGCGGTTCCTCTTTCTAAAAACGGCAGGGTTCAACTGGCCACTCAAGTTCTGTCAGAGTATTCCGAAACAAAAGTAAGCCGCTGCAAGAGCGGCTGGACTCTCCACTCGGATGGAACTGAACCGATGTCATCCCTGCGCTCCGTCAGCCTGCAGACGAAGATCCTGCTGGCCTTCACCCTGGTCAACCTGATCAGCATCGCCACCTTCATCAGCTATGCGCAGTACGTGAAGTCCCTGGACATCCGCGAGCAGATGGACAACCGCCTGCGCGCGGCGGCACACGCGGTGCCGCGCCTGCTGGGCAACGACTACCTGGAGCGCGCCCGGACGGCCGACGGCCTGCGCGAGGGCGAGTACCTGGAACAGGTGCGCAACCTCGGCGAGTACGCAGGCGAGGTGGACCTGAAGTTCGCCTACACGCTGATGGTCGACAGCGGCGACCGGGTGTTCTACCTCTCCGATGGCGCCAGCAGCAGCGAGATCGCCAGCGACAGCTACGCCAAGCACCTGGAGGAATACACCGACGCCAGCCCGGCGGTGACCCGGGCGGCCCGCAGCAACCAGGCGCAGTTCGACGAGTACACCGACAGCTACGGGACCTTCCGCTCGATCTTCCTGCCCATGCGCACCAGCGCCGGCCAACCCTATGTGGTCGGCGTGGACGTGACCCTGAGCAGCCTCGATGAGGCCATCGCCGACAGCCTGCGCAGCCTGCTGCTGATCGGCGCGGTGACCCTGGGCATCGGCCTGCTGCTGTCCTGGCTGGCCACGCGCATGCTGGTCCACGCCATCCGCCAGATCACCGGGCAGCTCAACCGCATCGCCCAGGAACGCGACCTCTCGCACGCCCTCGCCGTCACCAGCAACGACGAACTCGGGCAGATGGGCACGCGCCTGTCCGGCCTGCTGCAGGACCTGCGGCAGACGCTCTCCGGCGCCCTCGGCATGGCCGACAGCAACCAACAACTGGCGGAAACCTTCCTCCACCGCGCCGACGACATCACCCAGCAGATCCAGCAGGCCGCGCACCAACTGGCCGACGTCGACCAGCACGGCCAGTCGATCCAGCAGGCCGCCGGGCAGTCCCACAGCCTCGCCGGCGCGGTGCGCAGCAACCTCGAACGCACCAGCGCCGAGCTCAGCCGCGCCCACCAGGAGCTGCAGCAACTGATCGCCGACGTGCACGGCAGCACCTCGTCCAACATCGAACTGGCCACCGACCTCGACGGCCTCAGCCGCGAGGCCGAGCAGATCGGCCAGGTGCTGCAGATGATCGCCGGCATCTCCGAGCAGACCAACCTGCTGGCGCTCAACGCCGCCATCGAGGCCGCGCGTGCCGGTGAGGCCGGCCGTGGCTTCGCGGTCGTGGCGGACGAAGTACGCAAGCTCGCCGGCCAGACCAAGAGCGTGCTCGCCGATGCCCACCAGGTGATCGACCAAGTGACCGGCGCCATCCGCCAGATCGCCCAGCGCATGGGCAGCACCGCCGAACGCTCGCGCGCCCTGGCCGGCAATGCCGACGAGGCGCTGGACGCCCTCGATGCGCTGGTCCGGCAGATGGACGAGGTGAACGCCAACGTCGAGCAGGCGCTGACCAGCAGCGAGAACATCCAGCACGCGGTGGCCGACATGTCCGGCCGCCTGGGCGACATGCGCGGCGCCTTCGAGCACACCCGCCAGGACGTCGACGCCATCAACCATTCCGCCGCCGAACTGGGCAAGACGGCGCGTGCCCTCAAGAGCGGCCTGGGCGCCTTCCGCACCTGATCGGTGCAGGCGCGAAAACTGACCGCTCGCACAAGATCGCCGGCGCCCCTATAATCCGCGCCCCCCGCAGGAGAGCGAGGCGCCATGCGCCTCCGCCGAAGGCGCAAACTCCCATAATCGCTCAGGCAGAAGTCACTGCGGGTTCCATGATCGCCAACTGGAGAGCGGCCGCCGGCGAGCGGCCCACCGAAGGGGCAAGCGGCCAACGCCGCGCAAACTCTCAGGTACACAGGACAGGGGGAGGGGCAGCACAACGCAGGAGTTCTGTGTGCTTACCTACGTCTACCTGATCGCCATCGTCGCCGAAGCCATGTCCGGTGCCCTCGCCGCCGGCCGGCGCAACATGGACCTGTTCGGCGTCAGCCTCATCGCCTTCCTCACCGCCCTCGGCGGCGGCACCGTCCGCGACATCCTCCTCGGCCACTACCCGGTGAGCTGGACCCAGCACCCCGAATACATCTTCCTCACCATCGGCGCCGGCCTCTCGGCCATGGTCCTGGCCAGGTTCATGCACCACCTGCGCCAGCTGTTCCTGGTGCTCGACGCCATGGGCCTGATCGCCTTCACCGTGATCGGCTGCAACGTCGCCCTGGGCCTGGACTACGCCCTGCCGGTGGTGGCCATGGCCGGGATCATCACCGGCATCTTCGGCGGCATCCTCCGCGACATCCTCTGCAACCGCACCCCGCAGGTCCTGCGCCAGGAGCTCTACGCCAGCGTCTCCCTGCTGGTCGCCCTGCTCTACCTGGGTCTGCGCCAGCAAGGCGTCGACGACGACCTCAACCTGCTCGCCTCCTTCAGCGTCGGCCTGCTGCTGCGCCTCTCGGCGATCCGCTTCGGCTGGTCGCTGCCGATGTTTTCCTATGCGCCAGGGCGTTGGGAGCATTGAACAGCTTTGCCGCCAGCCCCCCCTGAAAGCAGGGAGCGCTGAACGAACAGTCCCGCCCGGGTTTCGGCTCGATATCGGTAACGGGCCGACAGATAGATGCCGAACGGCATAACGCTGGATGCGTGGCGAAATCCCACCATTCCTCCGAAGTCCCCCTGAAACCGATTTCGATGAAACGTCGCGCGAGCGGCTGGCGGTTTCATCGGTTGGCTGATGTCGACGTGACTGCCGCCGCAGGTGTGGCTCTATGCCGCACTCATGGCACTGCTCTCGACGGCGCTGCCGATCGACTGGATGGCCTTGGGGATCCAGAGCGAGGGGTGAACCCAGGCGGCCCCCATGAGCAGCCTGGGGCGGCGCCGAGCGAGGCGGTGTCGGTCTACCCGGTGGGCCGGCTGGCCCTGGCGCGGTCCGGTGTTCCCGTGCGCAGCTGCCGAGCACGGCCGCATCACCAGATCCTGTGTCGCGCGGATGATGGCACTGCGCTGTTTCGGCCTTGGTTTCGCCTTGTCCGAGGGGTAAAATCCACACGTTTTCCGGGCTTTTTCCCGGCCTGTGACGGCCCTGTCCAAAGCCCGTTTTCTCACCACGACGATGCGTCGCCCGTAGGACCCGCTGCAAGGATCGCAGTCGCCTTGAGCGCGCGACCCATCGGGACATGACCCATGCCGTTCGGGCCGCCCCCCAAGCTCAACCTCCGTAACCTCATCCTGCTGTTCGCGCTCGCCGCGACCCTGGCGACGCTCGCCAACAACCTGCTGGTGACCTATGGCATCCAGCGCCAGGCGCTGGTGCAGAACGCCCTGGAGGCCAACCGTGCCTATGCGGCCAAGCTTGCCGCCAGCATCAACGAAAGCCTGGCCGGTGACCTGGAACGCCTGCGCTTCAGCGCCACCCTGCTGGGCAATGCGCCGGGTGACGCGCAGCGGATGGCGCTCGAAGCGGAGCGCCTGCTGATGCAGGACCGCAGCTTCAATACCGTGCTGGTGGCCGATGCCGCAGGCACCGTGGTGGCCTCCAAGCCGGACAGCCTGGGCATCAATGGCCAGGCCCTGCGCTCGCGGGAAGCCCTGCAGCAGCGCCGGGCGATGGTCAGCCCGGCGTTCCGCTCCCTGGCGGGCAACCTCATCGTCTTCGTCTCCCACCCCATCTGGGGCCGCGACGGCCAGTACCTCGGGCTGATCGGCGGCACCATCTACCTGGGCAAGCCCAATGCCCTGGATTCGCTTGTCAGCCAGCACTTCCACCACGACGCCTCCAACGTCTACCTGGTGGACCCGGACCGCAAGGTGCTGTTCCACCCCGACGCCAGTCGCGTCGGCGAACGGCTGGGCGCCAACCCGATCGTCGATGCGGTGCTAAAGGGGGAAAGCGGCGCCATGCAGGCCATCAACTCACGGGGCGTGGAGGTGCTCGCCGGCTACGCCAGCGTGCCGTTGAGCGGCTGGGGCGTGGTGGCGCAGCAGCCCCTGGCGGCAGCCCAGGCGGCGCTTGAAGAACTGATGAAGCGACTGCTTGCCGGGCTGCTGCCCATGAGCCTGCTGGGCATCGGGCTGATCCTCTGGATCTCCGCCCGCATCAGCCGTCCGTTGCGGCAACTGGCCGAAAGCGCCGCGCAGCCGGAGCGGGCGGAGAAGGCCCTGCGGGTGAAGGCCTGGTTCTTCGAGGCGTGGATGATCAAGCGCGCACTGCTGGCGGGCCTGGAAGTGACCCGGGCCAAGCTCGGCCAGCTGGACCTGCAGGCCAAGAGCGACCCCCTGACCGGGCTGGCCAACCGGCGTGCCATGGAGGAGCGCTTGCAGGCCTGGCAGCGGCTGGGCACGCCGTTCTCCGTCATCAGCCTGGACATCGATCACTTCAAGCGGGTCAACGACACCTTCGGCCACGACACGGGCGACGACGTGCTGCGCCAGTTCGCCGAGCTGTTGCGCCAGAGCTGCCGGGAGCGCGACCTGCCGTGCCGTGTCGGCGGCGAGGAGTTCATCCTGCTGCTGCCCGACGCGCCCCTGCGCACGGCAGCAGAGGTGGCCGAGCGCTTCCGCGCCCGGCAGGAGGCCACCCCGATCGACCCGGTGGGGCAGATCACCGTTTCCCTCGGCGTGGTGCACTGGTCGCCCCGAGGCGGGCGCAGCGTGCAGGACGTGCTCAAGCGCGCAGACGAGCTGCTCTACCAGGCCAAGCAGGCCGGGCGTAACCGGGTGATGGCGGACGAAACGCTGCTGTTAGAGCCAATCAGTTGACGTCAAGAATTCATGCTGTAAAAAATTCCTGACAGCCAATTCCTACGTAAAAGTCGCCGTGATATACAACGGCGGCTTTCTCGAGCCCTTCTTGCCGTCAAAGGACTGCTGTCATGAATCGAGCCTTCTCGCTGGTCTGGAATCCCCGTCTGCGTGCCTGGTGTGTCGCCGATGAGCATGCCCGGCGGCGCAAGGCGGGGTCGGGTGCGGTCCTTGCGTGCGCGCTGCTGGCTCCGGTCGCGGCGCTGGCGGCGGACCTGCCCACCGGCGGCCAGGTGGTCTCCGGCAGCGGCGCCATCAGCCAGCCCAACGCCCAGCAGATGGTCATCGACCAGTCCAGCAACAAGCTGGCGATCAACTGGCAGAGCTTCGACATCGGCGCCGGCAAGCGCGTGACCTTCAACCAGCCCGGCAGTGACGCCATCGCCCTCAATCGCGTGGTGGGCAGCGACGGATCGAAGATCATGGGCCAGCTGGATGCCAACGGCCGGGTCTTCCTGATCAACCCCAACGGCGTGCTGTTCGGCAGCGGTGCCCAGGTCCAGGTCGGCGGCCTGGTGGCCTCGACCCTGGACATCGACCCGCAGGATTTCGAACGCGGCCACTACCGCTTCAAGGGCGACGGCACGCCGGCGGCCGTGGTCAACCAGGGCACGATCACCGCAGCCGATGGCGGCGCGGTGGCGCTGCTGGGGGGCACCGTGAGCAACCAGGGGGTGATCGTCGCCCAGCAGGGCAGCGTGGCCCTGGCGGCCGGCAACGCCATGACCCTGGACTTCGCCGGCGACGGCCTGCTCAAGGTCCAGGTGGACGAGGCGGCGGCGGATGCGCTGGTGGAGAACCACAAGCTGATCCGCGCCGACGGCGGCAAGGTGCTGCTCACCGCCGACGCGGGCGATGCGCTGCTCAAGACCGTGGTCAACAACACCGGCGTCATCGAGGCCCGCACCCTGGGCCAGAAGAACGGCAAGATCATGCTCATGGGCGACTTCGACGGCGGCGTGGTCAAGGTGGCCGGCACCCTCGACGCCAGCGCCCCGAACGGCGGCAACGGCGGTTTCATCGAGACCAGCGGTGCCCGCGTGCAGATCGCCGACGACGTGAAGGTCACCACACTGGCCCCCAGGGGCAAGACCGGCGAATGGCTGATCGACCCCTACAACGTGACCATTTCCAACGCCCCCAGCTCCGGCATGGGCGGCTTCAACGGCAACGCCAACGACAGTGTGCTCAACGTCACCACCCTCACCAACGCCCTGGCCAGCACCGGTGTGACGGTGACCACCGGCGTCGGCGGCAGCCAGGCCGGCAACATCACCGTGGATGCGCCCATCAGCTGGAGCGCCAACACTGTGCTGGCGCTCAACGCCGCCGGCAGCATCATCATCAACAAGGACATCACCGCCACCGGCAACAACGCCGGGCTGTCCATGTCCTACAGCGGCAGCTACAGCCTGAACAAGGGCGCCCGCGTGACCCTGTCCGGCAGCAATGCCAGCCTCAGCCTGGCGGGCACCGGCTACACGCTGATCCATGACATCAGCGCCCTGCAGGGCATCAACAGCAGCGGCTTCTATGCCCTGGGCAACGACATCGACGCCAGCGCCACCGCCGGCTGGAACGGTGGCGCCGGCTTCAACCCGCTGGACGGGGTGAGCGCCAACTTCGCCGGGCTTGGCCACAGCATCGACAAGCTGACCATCAACCGCGGGCTGGAGAACGACGTCGGGCTGTTCCGCACGGTGAGCGGTAACGTCCGTGACCTGACCCTGTCCAACGCCCGCATCATCGGTCAGCAGAACGTCGGCGGTGTCGCTGCCACCCTCGGCGGCAACCTCAACAACGTCCACCTGACCGGCAGCGTAGTCGGCGCCGGCGTCTTCGTCGGGGGCCTGGCCGGCTCGGTGAACAACGGCTCCATCCGCTATTCGTCCTCCGCCGGCGATGTGGTCGGCCTGGCCGTGGTGGGTGGGCTGGTGGGCAACGTGCAGAACATCGCCGTAGCCGACTCCTACGCCACCGGCTCGGTCACTGCCACCGTCAGCAACACCGGTGCGTTTGCGGGCGGGCTGCTCGGCGAGGTGAGCGGCAGCGCGACGCTGACCAACACCTACGCCAGCGGCAAGGTCACCGGCTACACCACCACGGGCGGCCTGATCGGCGGCGGCTTCCTGCCGACCATCACCGTCAACACCAGCTACTGGGACATCAACAGCACCGGCCAGTCCACCTCCCTGGGCGGCGGCACCGGCCTGTCCAGTGGCGTGCGCAACCAGTCCACCTACGACGGTTTCGACTTCACCAACACCTGGGTGATGTTCGAAGGCGATACCCGGCCGATGCTGCGCAACGAATATTCCACGACGATCTTCACCCCCCACGCCCTGCAACTGATGGGGCTGGACCTGACCGCCAACTACAGCCTGGGCACCGACCTGAGCCTGGCCAGCGCCATGGCCGCCAGCGGCGGCTACTACAGCGAGGTGTGGGGAGCGTCGGGCTTGCGCCCGATCGGCAACAACGCCCAGCAGTTCACCGGCAGCTTCAACGGGCAGGGCCGCAGCATCAGCGGCCTGGCCATCAACCGTGCGGCCACCAACTACGTCGGCCTGTTCGGCTACACCTCCAATGCGACCCTGGCCAACGTGAAACTGCTGGGCGGCAGCGTCACCGGCAACGACGGCGTCGGTGCCCTGGTCGGGTACATGCAAGGGGGTACCCTGGGCAACGTATCGGCCAGCACCACCATAAGCGGTACCAGCACTGGCGAGGCCAACACCGGCGGGCTGGTGGGCACCAACGACGGCGGCGCCATCGCCGATGCCTCCGCCACCGGCAATGTCACCGGGGCCGGCTACCAGGTCGGTGGCCTGGTCGGCTTCAATGTCAACGGCGGCAGCATCACCCGCTCCTATGCCACCGGCAACGTCACCGGCACCAACACGACCGCAAACCTCGGCTACGTCGGTGGCCTGGTGGGCGCCAACGGCTACAGCGGCGATGGCGGCTCCATCAGCCAGTCCTACGCCACCGGCACGGTGAGGGCGTCCTCGGGGCCGGTCGGCGGCTTCGTCGGCCACAACGAAGGCAGCATCACCGACTCCTATGCCACCGGCGCGGTGATCGGACAGGGTTCCGCCAGCAACATCGGCGGCTTCGCCGGGGTCAACTTCGTCAACGGCACCATCGGCAACAGCTATTCCACCGGCTACGTCACCGGCCCTGCCCAGGTTGGCGGCTTCACCGGCTACAACAACGGTACCAACGGCGCCATCAGCAACTCGTACTGGAACACCCAGACCAGCGGCCAGCTGCAAGGCACTGCCGGTGGGCTGTCGGGCGGCATGACCGGGCGTACCACCGCGCAGCTCCAGGGCGGGCTGCCGTCCGGCTTCTCGTCGTCCATCTGGGGCACTGGCGCCAACCTCTACCCCTACTTCACCTGGCGCTACAGCAGCACACCCATCGCCGTCAGTGGTCGCGTCTTCAGTGACGCCGGCAGCACTGCCCTGGCGGGCGCCACCCTGACGGCCATCTCCGGCAACGCGGCCATCGGCAGCGCCAGCAGCGGGGCGGACGGCTACTACTACATCCTCAGCGACGCCAGCGGTCTGAATGCCAATGGCGCCATCGCCTACCTGGATGGCAACGCCACGACGGGTGCGGCCTTCAGCGATGTGATCGGCACCAATGGGGTCCAGGGGCTGGATGTCTACGGTTCCGCCGCGCGCCTGGTCACCGGTCAGGCCAGCCTCTCGGCCACCCGCAACCGCTACCTGGTCACCCGAGGCAGCTATGCCGACAGCGACGTTGACTTCTTCGGGCTCGCTAACTTCTTCGCCCTGACCAGCAGCGGCTATGGCCTGTACCTGTCTGCCAGCGCTGCCAACTATGCCCTGGACCTCCACTTCGGTTCCGGCGGCCTGCTGAGCCTCGACAGTGGCGGCAGCTTCAGTGTCAGCGGCACCCGCCAGCTGTCGGCAGGCGGCAATCTCAACGTGGCCGACCGCCTGACCTGGGGCGATAACGCCGCGCTGACCCTCAGCACCAGCAATGGCGGCAACGTCGTGCTGGGGGATGGCATCGGCGCCTCCAACGGCAGCCTGACCCTGTCCGCCACCGGTTCCGTGACCAGCAACGGGGGCGTCGACCTCGGCGTGCTGAATCTCACCGGCGGCACCTGGAGCCAGGTGGCCGCCAGCCTGCCCAGCTTCAGCGTCACCGACTTCCGCCTCAGCCCCGGTGCCACCTTCGTGCGCGCCCTGGGCGGTGACGGCAGCCTCGCCACGCCGTACCGCATCACCGATGTCTATGGCCTGCAGGGCCTGGCCTCCACCAGCCTGGCGGGCAGCCGCTTCGTCCTGGCGAACGACATCAATGCCTCCAGCAGCGCACTGTGGAACAGCGGCACCGGCTTCCTCTCCATCGGCAGCCTGGCCAACCCCTTCATCGGCCGGTTCGACGGGCAGGGACATCGCATCGGCGGCCTGGCCATCAACCGTCCCGGCAGTACCTACAGCGGCCTGTTCGGCTACAACGCCGGCTACGTCGGCAACCTCAACCTGGTGGGTGGCAGCGTGGCCGGCGGCACCTACGCCGGCGCCCTGGTGGGCTACAACGCCGCCGCCGGGGTGGTCGAGCGGGTCAGCAGCGACACCGCCGTCACCGGTACGGGCAACGTCGGCGCCTTGGTCGGCACCAACGCCGGCACAATCAGCGAGTCCCTGGCCACGGGCAGCGCCAGCGGCGGCCTCAATGGCGGCGGCCTGGCGGGCAGCAACGCCAGCACCGGCACCCTCCGCGACAGCTACGCCACCGGCAGCGCCCAGGGCAGCGCCACGGCGGGCGGCCTGGTCGGGCTCAACGACGGCAGCCTGCTGCGTGTCTACTCCACAGGCACTGCCAGTTCCAGCGGCGGCGCGGTCGGTGGCCTGGTGGGCAGCAATGTCGGCACTGCCACCGGCAGCTTCTGGAACACCACCACCAGCGGCCTGGCACAGGGCGTCGGGGCCGGCAACGCCACGGGCGTATCGGGGCTGACCAGCACCCAACTCACCAGCCTGGCGCCCTTCGTGGCGGCCGGCTGGAGCATCGATGACGCCGGCGGCACGGGCGCCACCTGGCGGATGTACGAGGGCCACAGCGCACCGCTGCTGCGCAGCTTCATGACCGCCCTCAGCGTCAACGTCGGCAACGCCAGCAAGACCTACGACGGCAGCGCCACCAGCGGCACCGGCGCCCTGGTGTTCCCCATCGGCTACGACCCGGCCCTGGTTTCCGGCAGCACCCTCTACACCGCCAGCAGCGCCAACGCCGGCACCTACAGCGGCGCCAACCTGCGCGCGAGCGGGCTCTATTCGAGCCAGTTCGGCTATGACATCGAGATGCTCGCCGGCACCCTGACCATCGACAAGGCCGCGCTGACCATCACCGCCGGCAATGCCGGCAAGACCTACGGCCAGACCGCTTCGCTGAACGGTTTCACCACCTCGGGCCTTATTGCGGGTGACCAGGTCAGCGGTGTGGATCTCACCAGCCTGGGCTCCGTCTTCAATGCTGGCGTCGGCAACTACGCCATCGTCGCCAGCAACGCACAGGGCAGCGGGCTGGGCAACTACGACATCACCTACGGCAATGGCACCCTGACCATCGGCAAGGCCGCGCTGACCATCACCGCCAGCGACGCCAGCAAGACCGCCGGCCAGGTGGCGAACCTCAGCGGCTTCACCACCGCTGGGTTGGTAGCAGGGGACCAGGTCAGCGGTGTCAGCCTGGACAGCTCCGGTGCCGGGGCTGGGGCCACGGCGGGCAACTACGCCATCGTCGCCAGCAACGCCCTGGGCAGTGGTCTTGCCAACTACGACATCAGCTATGTCGACGGCCTGCTCACCGTCACCGGGACCCTGCCTTCCAGCACCGTCAGCGATCCACGTGTGCAGGTGGCGCAGATGACCGGCAAGCAGCCTGGCAGCGAAACCGAACGGCCCCTGGTGGTGGCCACCCCGGCACTCTTCGCACCGGCTGAGTTCGGCGCGCAGCTCAACCTCGTCAACAACGGCATTCGTCTTCCCGAAGGAATCTGAAGATGCGTTCGAACCCCGTGCTGGCCGGCCTCGCCGCCTCACTGATCAGCCTGTCCGTCTCCGCCGCCACCGCGCCGGATGCCGGCCAGGTGCAGCAGGGCCTCGACCAGCAACCCCTGCAGCTCAGCCCCCGGCAGTCCCTGCCGCTCAACCTGCCGGACGCACCCGCCGACCCGGCGGCCGACGCCGGCCCGCGCCTGCAGGTCAACGGCTTCGCCCTGGAAGGCAACAGCGCGCTGGGCAGCGAGGAGCTGCTGGACCTGCTGGCGGACCTGCCCGGCAAGGAACTCAGCGTCGGCCAGCTGCAGGCCGCCGTCAACCGCATCACCCGGCGTTACCGCGAGCAGGGCTACCCCCTGGCCCGCGCCTACCTGCCGGCCCAGGAGATCGAGGGCGGCGTGGTGAAGATCGCCGTGCTGGAAGGGCGCTACGGCGAGATCAAGGTGGACAACCCGGTGGGCCTGGGCGGCAGCGCCCTGGCGCCGCTGTCCGCACTGAAGACGGGCGATGCCGTGCAGGGCCAGCCGCTGGAGCGCAGCCTGCTGTTGCTGCAGGACACCCCCGGCGTGGAGGTGAAGTCCACCCTGCGCCCCGGTGCCAGCACCGGCACCACCGACCTGCTGGTGGGCCTGCAGCAAGCGCCCCTGGTCACCGGCTCGGTGGACATGGACAACTACGGCAACCGCTTCGTCGGCCAGTACCGACTGGGCGGCACCCTGAACCTGAACAACCCGCTCAACCTCGGCGACCGTCTCAGCCTGCGGGCCATGGGCAGCGACCAGGACCAGCACTACGGCCGCGTGGCCTACCAGTTGCCGCTCGGCCCCTGGGCCACCCAGTTCGGCGTCGCGTACTCGGACATGGACTACGAGCTGGGCAAGGACTTCGACGACCTGCGCGCCCACGGCAACGCGCGCATCGCCAGCGTCTACGCCATCCAGCCGCTGGTGCGCTCGCGGGACTTCAGCCTGTTCACCCAGCTGCAGTTCGACGACAAGCGCCTGAAGGACGACATCGACCTGTTCGACGAGAAGAGCGACAAGCACGCCCGCGTCGTCACCCTGACCCTCAACGGCAACAGCCGTGACGACCTGCTCGGCGGTGGGGTCAACAGCTTCGCCCTCGGCTGGAGCCAGGGCAGCCTGACCCTCGACGGCACCCAGGCCCAGCGCGCCGACGACGCCACCGCCGGCACCCGTGGACGCTTCCACAAGCTCAACCCCAGCCTGGTGCGCCTGCAGCGCCTCAGCGGCCGCCTCAGCCTCTACACCCAGCTCCAGGGCCAGTGGGCCGACGGCAACCTGGACAGCTCCGAGAAGCTTTACCTGGGCGGCGCCTATGGCGTGCGCGCCTACCCCCAGGGCGAGGCCTCCGGCGACCAGGGCTGGCTGGCCAACGTCGAGCTGCGCTACGCCCTCACCGAGGCCTGGCAGCTGTCCACCTTCGTCGACCACGGCGAAGTGCGCCTGAACAAGGACACCTGGACCTCGGACGACAACCACCGCAGCCTCTCCGGTGCCGGCTTCGGCGCGCTGTGGGCGGCCCATGGCTGGCAGGTCAACGCCGTGGCGGCCTGGAAGCTGGGCAACGCCGAAGCCGAGAGCGACGTGGAACGCACGCCGCGGGTCTGGGCCCAAGTGGTGCGCGCCTTCTGAGCCGTTGCCCCTGCCTGATGGGCAGGGGTATCGCTGGGTTTGCCGGTGCCTCGGACGCAGGGTAGAGAAAGGTCGCCCCTATTCGGCGGCGGCCTCATCGCACGGTGGTGAACCGGACCCAGCTTCCAAGTACGTCTTCATCACCGTCGGTGTCGGCTTCAGGGATGAACCTGACCAGGCTCACGCCCCCCTGCGGCATCAGCACTCGATGCCGATCATCCACTGGGTCTTGTCAGCGTTGCTGCGGTCCAGATCGGCACGACGGACGAGCGGTTCCGTGCATCCCCGAGGCTTGATGTACTCCTGCGCTGCGCGCGCCGCCTCATCGATCGACATGGGGTGGCGGTCATCCCGCTCCACGGTGATATAGAAGGGCTTCTGGAACATCACGATGTAGGCATCCAGCGTGTAGCGCTGGCCGGCGATCTCGAGGTTGGCGTGGTACTCGTCGAAGCGAGTGAGATGGCGGGTGTCGATCTCACGGGACAAAGCGCATCCCTGGACCAGCAACACGAAGCCCGACAGGCAGGCCAACGAAGTACTTTTCATGTGCCTCTCCTTATGCAGGCTCCACTCGAGTGCGAAACCCCTCAGTAAAAACGCCGGCTCGCTCCGGCAGGGCCCGTTCAGTTACCAACTGGAGGTCAGCCAAACCATGGCGAATTAGTAGTACAGGCGGACGGGCTTCGGTAATTTAGCGCCACGCATGTTACTGAACTCGTTTTTACCTATGTGGCCGTCCCATACATATGCCCCCTTTCTACTATGGTGCATCCTCGTTTACGTGGATTGGCCAAGAATACTGCGCAGCTGATGATACTGTTTTGCGATTTGCCCCTCTTGAAATTCGAACCTAGGAAAACAACAAGAAGCGCCCCACTTTTTAATGAAGCCACTCTTATTCCTTCTGAAAATCCCCGCTTAGACGATCAGGTAAAATCCACCTCCTTTTCCATCAGTCAAGCCCCCCCTAAAGCACCGCCGGTAAAATATCTAGTATCAATGTCCGCTGCCGGCTCAGTCCACCGTAAAATTCTTTTATATCGAATCTCTTTGATAGACCATCTGCATACACTTGCATAGCAAGCATTATGCGGCCAATATCAAGCGACGGGATTTCATTGAAAGAAAGCTCAACATCCACTTCGCCCTTGTACTTAATCACCCTCAACAGAACCAACGGAAGGCATACCGCCTCCGAAATCTTGAATCCACGTAGCTTTCCCGTAAGGCAAACATCACCCTCATAGGCAAAAAATGCGTCAATTAAGGCCTTATTAATCCCTGCAATGTCAATTTTTCCAAAATCTTCAGAAGCAGCCAAATTAGAGAGCTCTTGGGACTCCGCCTCTATCAACTTCAGCAACATAAATAAGTCGCCAGCTGCAATTTGCTGAAGAACAACCTCATAGGACTCAGACATAAATAATCAATCAACAAAGCCTTTGAAAGTTCCATCCATATTTAGCCGAACACCTCGACCATCAGGCAGCCACTTCCCCATAAAGGTAAGCCCTTTATCTGTTGTAACCTGTTTGAATTCCCCAGGGGCTCGGACAATTTCCCGCAAGTGCTTCATCGCCTGATCGTTCCAAGTGCTCATTGACCCTGTAGTTTTCCCCAGACATCTGGATTCCTACCGGCATGCTTAGATAGGGCGTGTCCGATTACCGTGCTGCCCTTGTAAGGGGCTTGGGCAGACTCAAGAACCGTCTTAACTTCACCGAAAGATGCAGTTGCTTTTGTACCATCGCCCGCCGCACCAGAAGCCACTTTGGAAGCATTCAGCTTTCCATCCACTGCCTTGGCGACCCGCTCGAGAGCCTTGCCACCCACACGCTCCAGCACCAGATCAGCTGCTGCAGATACTACAAACTCACCAATGCTGCCAGCCAGACTCTCGTCACCAGGATGCGTTCCCGGCCTGAATGAGTCGATGGCCTTCTGGCCCTCAATGGAAGTGTAGCCGTTGCTCAAGCGATCTAGACCATCCCTAGCTCCGATTATCAACTGACGGCTTGATGGCTGTCGCTATATCCCCAGCCGCTATTTTTCCTCGAGGTTCCTTCGCTACGAAAATTACAACATCATCCCCATCAACCCTCCCATAAAAACCCTTTACAGCTTGCCCACCTTGATTCATTAGATGATCAACGGTCTTTGTCCGTTTGGTAAGGATCGTCTGTCCCATTTCTTGAGCGGGTGATTAGGTCGTTTGGATCGACTTCCTTTCTTCAAAAACGGCAGGTGCTGAAGTTAGCCAGAACTACCGGACTATTTCAGACTATCCCTTACGATCCGCCAGTACTTGCCCTACGGACTTGTCCAGACACGGCTAGGAGCAACTGGCTGCAACTGAACATGCGCGCGCAAACGCTTCGCCTTCAAATGCCCGATCGAAACCCATGGGTGAAGTGATGCAAAGAAGCTTGGCTATGCAGCATGATGTTCCGGCTTCAATTCATTAGCCGCGTTGCAACTCCTGAAACCGCCAATTCAGGACAGGCTACTTAGTCAGGATTGATCGGCTTGTATCTTTCAAAACCGACAGAAACTGAAATCGATCAAGATCAACAGCCTACTTCAGGGCATCCTTAGTGACATACTTATTTAAACAGTCTCTCACCTCCTGCCCACCCTCCCCTATGATAGCCAATAGCCCACCAGATTTAGTATCTGGAATACTGGCG
This sequence comes from Pseudomonas sp. Pc102, assembly GCF_018408275.1. Lineage (NCBI taxonomy): Bacteria > Pseudomonadati > Pseudomonadota > Gammaproteobacteria > Pseudomonadales > Pseudomonadaceae > Pseudomonas > Pseudomonas sp. Pc102. Next base: position 6,178,981 of record NZ_AP021905.1, read on the forward strand.
CCATAGACAAAATAGCCAACCACATCATCTACAGGCTCATCATCATGATATGTAGTAGTAACTTCTAACTCTTCCTCAGCATGAAAATACTCACAACGCTCATAGATAACCCTATCAATCTCATCATGCAAAGCTTCTGAAAACGGACCAGCACAAATAAAGCTTTTAGCACCTCTTCCCAAGAGCATATTAACCAACTTACACAATACAACACCCTCAACCGAGGGTTTACTGTAGGCTGTAATTAAAACCACATACGGCACCCAACCAAACCCTAATCCCTCCTCTAAATATTCAACATCTGTCACGAGTAAAATACGGCCATTTTTGCACTTTTCCATCATGACTCAATCTCTCCTCGCTTTATTTTTTCTATATTATCTTTAAATGTTCTAATTTCTGTCTCCAGATGCTGAATCCTTCTCTGCTGCTGCATTTTAATTGCCTCCTTTGGCATATTTTCCATGCCCGACCTTACAGTTGGATTATCTTTGAAATCTTGGATTTTCTTCTCATGCTTGGCAATTTGCTTCTCAAGAGATCGTATGGATTTTTGCTGCTGAACAGTTAATTCTTTTATGCCAGCTTTTCCAGCGCGTCCTGCTGTATCTTTAGCCAGAGACTCACCGAATTTCTTTTCAAGAGCCTCTGCTGTCTCCTTTCCAATTTTATTAGTTACCTTAGCTGCCACCTTCGCCTTGCCAGAAACATCAGGGAAGGCCAAATCGATCACTAGCGGCAGATTATCAACTACATTTTCTTTAAGGCTTTCTGGGAAATATATTTCATAGCGTAGGTCTTTATCCCTGCGCAACATATATCCAGCGAACGCAACGGCATCTTTATCTAAAGCCCGCGCAGCGGATACATCTTTTCCTCCAATAACCCTCAGTGCCTGAAGTGCTACATCTGTATCAACAGTCTTGGGGCAGAGTGGGTCTGACTTGCAACGCTCCTTGGCCTCTTCAATCGCCTCACGAGCAATCTCTTCATGTAGTAAATAATTATACTGAGTCGCATTTTTGGTCACCCATGCCGTATTTTCAGGATCGCCATTGGTTATCCCTGCGGCAAGGATGCCTACGAGTTGTGACGCCATCTGCAGAAGGGTTTCATTACCTTTCACCAAAGCATTGAGGTCTTCGATCAGCGCCTCGTTCGCTCCGGCCGCCAATGCTCCACTTGCAAAGTCACCGCCTGTTGCCTCACTAAGCAAACCTCCCACAAGGGCGTGGATGGCGACTTTTCCCGGACTCCCATCAGCCAGAACATCCTTCGTGTGGTCTCCCACTGCATTGAAGGCGGCCGCTGCAATCGTGTTGAACCATGCCGTTTGCAAGGCATCCTTGAGCTCCACTTCTCGGCCCAACGCCTTGTTCAACGCTGCCGAAGTGCCCGCCTGTAGTGCCTGGTTGCCGGCAAAGCGCCCAATACCCTCAATACTGCTGAGGTCGACCGTAACCTTGCCGGTGACCGGGTTGGTTTTAGTCTTCAGCACACCGTCATAGAAGCTCTCAGTCAGGCCCGCTGTTACGCCTGCAACCGCTGCGTTTTTCAGGCTGTCGCCGCTGAAGGTCTCCTTGAGAGCAGCCCCGAGGTTGCCTTTGTTGTTGACCGTGCTGATCGTTCCCGTTGTAGCCAAACTGGTAGCCGCGCTACCGCCTACGGTGCCCAATGCTTCAATTGCCATGGGTCCAACAACGGCTGCAATGAAGACAGCGATCGCCAACTGCGCGCCAACGCCTAGTCCCGAGTGGCTGTACCTGAAGGAGTCATGGATCTCTTTAACCCGGCGCCAGTCGACATCGCCGCGCTGCTCGACCTGCTTCAGCCAGGCCAGTTTCGGGTCAGCAGTCACCATCGCATCGATGGTCTGGCTGACGGTCTTCTGATCGATGTGCTTGATGTCGATCTTCAGGCCATCAGCAGCTTTGATGACGATTTCGCCTTGGACAATCAGTTGGCTTTGCAGCACCGTTTCATCGGTGTTGCCCTTCCCCTTCATGGAATTCCAGGCAAGGCCGCTTTTGCTCTTCTCGTGGCTCTCCTGATGCAGGTCCTTCACCGCTTCGAAGGTGATGGCACCACCACTGTCCAGAGTCAGGTCGCCGCCGCTTTCGAGGTGGGCGCGCTGGTAGAGCTGGTCGCCTTCACTGGCAAGGGTCAGGTCGCCTCCGCTGGTGATCTGGCTGCCAACGTTGCGTACGTCGGTCACTTCGTCGCGGCGCGTTTCCTTGGCGCCGAAGCTGCCTTTCTTCTTCTTGTCGTAGAGGCTGTATTCGCTGTCCTGTGCGGCCAGCAGCTGGAGATCTTTACCGGCGTAGAGATAGGCCTCGTCACCGGCCTTGAGCTGGCTGGCGACAACGCTCAGGTCTTCGCCTGCCTTCACCGACAGGTCACCGCCAGCGATGAGTTCAGCGCCCTGCTGGGTCACCCGGCTCTGCTCGATGTCCTCCTTCTTGCCGCGGCTCTTGCGGTGGGATTCGTAGTGGCTCTCATTGGCGGCTGAACCGATCAGGACGTTGCCGTCGGCTTTTACGGTTAGGTCCTCGCCGGCCTTCACGCGGCTGGCTACCACGGCCAGGTCTCGATCGCTGGAGAGTGTCAGGTCACGCCCAGCGCTGACGTCGGAGCCGTACTGGGTAATCTGCTCGCGCCGGCTGTTGCCCTTGCGGTCCTTCTGGCTGCTCAGATCGTGCTGCTCGGCCGAGACGATCAGTAGGTCCCGCCCGGCATCGATCCGCAGGTCTCGCCCCGCGCTGAGGCCGCCACCGACGTTCTGCACATCGCGTCCTGCGCGCAGGTCCAGGTCGTTGAGGGCTTCGATACGCGCCGCACCGTCGACGTAGTCCTTGCGGTAGGTGTAGTTGCTTCCACCGGACTCGAAGGTGGTGACGCTGCGCTCGTTGATGATGTCGCCGCTTAGGGCTTTCACCGAAACATCCCGCCCGGCAATGATCCCGCCCTGGGCATTGCGGATGCTCTCGGTGGCCAACAGGCTCAGGCGTTCGCCGGCCTGCATCGATCCGCTGTTGGTGAGGTTGACGGCACTGGCGCTGAGGTTCTGGCTGGCCTTCAGGGTGCCCTGGTTGTTCAGGCTGCCGCCGCTGATGAGGGTGACATCACGGCCCTGGATAAGGGCCCCGTTAGGTGCCACGCGGCCTTGTGCCTGGGCCAGGTAGAGCACCGGTACGAGGACCTTCTCGCCCTGTATTTCGTGCTCTTCCATCCACACGATGTCGTGGGTCAGGGCCGCGACCTGCTCGGCACTCAGGCTCACGCCCAGGGCGAGGTTGAGGGCCTGCTTGCTGGCGATGGCGTTGTCCATCAGGTAGCGGAACATGGCTTCGTCGCTGGTCAGGCCAGCGAGGTAACGCTGGCCGGTGCGAGCCACCACCGCTTCGCGGATCAACCGCTGCTCGAACAGGCCATCGCCCAGGCGCCTCTGGGCCTGGTCCGGGTCATAACCCAGCTTGCCCAGCATGTAGTCGGAGCTGAGGAAGCGCGCCAGATCGGCGAAAGCCGGGTTGGTTTCAATCAGGTACTTGTGGCCCTTGACGGGCACCTCGCCCAGGGAGACCTGGCCAACCCCCGAGGGGACTCGTGTGCCGGTATCCACCGGGTTGCTGCCTGCAGCCTGGCTGCCCTGCACCTGCCAGCCGCCGCTGTTGGCCAGGCTTTGCGCCTGGCTGGCGCCGTCGTCATTGGCTGCCTGGGTGTTCAGGCGGAACAACCCGTTATCACCTTGCGGCAGGACGAAGCCAGGCAGGGTGAGCGGGTTGACCTGCCGTTGCTGCAGGTCGGGCGGCAATTGGGCGTTCAGCACGACCACGGGCTGGGCGGCTCGGTTCAGCGAAACATCCGCCCCGCGGGCCTGGCCATGGTTGATGGCGGTGTTCGGGTAGGTTTGCAGGTTGTCCAGGTTATTGTTGGCCTGGAGGGTGACATTGCCGCCAGCCTGGATCACCGCAGGTGCGAGTATCTGCCCGCTTCCGGATACGGAAACGGGCGCATCGATCCCCAGGTAGTACGCCGGGCTGAAGCCCGCCTTCATGGCCAGGTAGGCAGCCTCGCTGAAGGTGGCAGCCGTGCCGTGCTGGGCCATGAAGTTCTGTACACGCGCCTGATGGCCGTAATACACCCCGTTGGATTCCTTGGGGTTGGCGGTGATGACTTTCTGCACGCTTCCGGACATGGCCTGGGCGCCGATGTTCTTCAAGTCACCGGCCTTGATGGCAATGTCGTTGCGGGCGGACAGGGTGCTGTAGCGATTGGTGACCTGGTCACCTTCGATCTGCAGGTTGGCGCCTGCCAGGATCTGGCCCGCTGGCGAGTCCTTGGAGATGACAGCCCCCCACTCTTCATTGAGGGTCAGTTGGCCACGCTTATCACCCCAACTGCTTTTGCAGTGCTGAACGCAGATCAGGTACGCCTGGGCCGAGAGCAGCTTGCCCTCCATGGCGAACTCGTCCTTGGCGTTCAGCAGGGTGGTTGCAGCCAAGCGCATGTCCTTGGCGCTTTCCAGCGTAGCGGACAGGTTCTCGAGCAAGTCGCTGCGTGCCAATTGGTCATTGCTGGCGATGCTCAAGGCCCCCAGGCTGTACACGTCGGCATAGCGGTTGGTGAAGCGCTTGACCCGCAACGCCATGTCGTCGCCGCTGAAGATCAGGCCTTTTTCGTTGAGCAGCGATGGCGTCTCGAGGCGCAGCAGGCCGGCGCTGCCGAGGGTGCCGTAGTTGTTGAGACTGCCGGCGCGAGCCGTCAGGCTGCCGGCAGAAGTGATGCGTCCCTGGTTGGCCAGCAGTCCGCTGACGGTGAGGGTGCTGGCCGCGCCCCCTGCGATCCGGGCGCTGCTGGCGATATCGAGGCTGCCCGTGTTCAGAGTCAGCTCGCCCAGGCTGGAGAGCTGTCCCTGGCCGGTGTAGGCGCCGCTCAGATTGAGCGTGAAGCTGCCGTCACTGGCGAGCACGCCGTGGTTGGTCCAGTTCTCCCCGCTGCCGCTGAAGGACTGCCGTGCGACCAGCTTGCCGCTGGCGGTCTGGGTGAAGGTGCCGATGTCGAGGACCAGTTGGTCCGCTTCCAGCACGCCGCTGTTGGTCCAGTTGCTGGCGCTGAGGTTCAGCCTGCCCTGGGTGCTGAGGTTGCCCCCGCCGCCCATGACCTGGGCGGCGCTGAGGCCGAAACGCCCAGCACCGGTGTGGACGATGCTGCCGCCGGTGCCGTAGAGGTCATCGACGTCCAGCGCCAGTTCGGCGTTGGCGGTTTCCAGGGTGCCGTTGCGGTTGTCCAGCGCGCTGCCGAGGATCCGGGTGCTCCCCGCCTGGCCCAGTGCCCGCATGCGGCCGTGCTGGTTGTCGATGCGAGCGGCGGCAAGGCGCAGGGTGCTGCTGCTTTCGAGCAGGCCGTTGCCGTTGCGCAGGGCGCCGGACAGGGTGAAGTCGATGCGCTCGGCGGCCACCTTGCCACCCAGGCCTCGGCTGTCGGCCCGGTTGTCGAAATCGCCGGCGATCACGCTCAGCAGTTGGTGGGCGTAGAGGCCGCCCCCCTGGTTCAGGAGGGTGCCAGTGCCCAGGTCGATGCGGGTTTCGCCGCTGAGTGCAGATAGATGCCCACCCTGGTTGTCCAGGGCCTTGGCGGTGACGGTGACGGCTTGCGCCTGGGCGGTGCCCGAGGCGTTGTCGAACGCTCCGCCACTGGTGACGGTAAGCCCGCCCTGCAGGCTGTTGAGAACACCACCGTGGTTGTCCAGGTCGCCCGCGCTGTGCAGGTCCAGGTCGCCTTGTGCGGTTTCGATGCGGCCACTGCGGTTGTTGAGCGCACCCTCCAGCCTGGCGACGACACCCTGCTGGCCACTGAGGCTGCCGCCCTGGTTGTCGAGGCGTTGCGCCTGCAGGTCGATGAGACCTTCCTGGCTGTGCACTAGGCCATCGGCGCTGTTGTCCAGCACGCCGCTCAGCAGCAGTCCCTGGCCATTGCGAGCTGCCAGGGTGCCACCGGCGTTGTTCAGGTCGCCGGTGGTCAGCTTCATCAGCTGCTGGCTGATCAGGCTGCCCCCGCGGTTGTCGAGGGCGGCAGCCTGGAGCACCAGCGGGCCGCCACTAGCCAGGCGGGCCTTTTGCGCGTTGAGCAACTGCCCGGTCAGGGTGAGGGTCATCGCGGCCTTGCTGGTCAGCTCACCCGCGCTGTTGTCCAGGCGGTTGGCGTGGATGCTGGCCGACTGTTGGCTGCTGATCTGGCCGGTGCGGTTGTCGAGGGTATCGGCGAGCGTGAGGTTCAGGTCGCCCACGCTGGAGACGACGCCCCCTGTGCGGTTGTCCAGGCTCTGTGCGTCGACCGAGACCGTGCCCTTGCCGACCAGGTCACCGGCATCGCGGTTGTCCAACGCGCCGCTCAGGGTGATCTGCAGGTCGCCATCACGGCTGGACAGGGTGCCCTGGCTGCGGTTGTCGAGGCTGCCGGCCTTGACCGTCAGCCCCTTCCAGCCGGAGACCAGCCCGGTTCCGGCATTGCGCAGCGCGCCTTGCCCCAGGTCGATGTCGAGCTGGCCCGTGCTGATCAGCTTGCCCTGGTCGCCGTTGTCGATGGCCTGCGCCGTCAGGTTGTAACCCTGGCGGCTGGACAGCTCACCTCCTCGGTTGTCCAGCCTGGCAAGGCGTTCGAGGGTGAGCGGCCCCTTGGCACTGAGCAGGCCGCCGCGGTTGTCCAGGTCGCCGTCTTGCAGGTCCAGGTGTACGGCGGCTTCGCCGATCAGGCGCCCCTGCTGCTGGATCAGGCGAGCCACGCTCAGGCGCAGGTCACCCTTGGAGGACACTTCGCCTCCCTGGCTGGAGTCCAGGCTGGCGGCCTCGAGGTGCAGGCCGGCGGTGCTGGTGATCAGGCCCTGCTGGTTGACCAGCCCGCCCTGGAGGCTGAGATCCAGGCTGCCCTGCCCGTTGACCACGCCGCCGGCGCTGTTGTCCAGGCTTTCACCCCGGACCACCAGCCGATCACGTGCGGTCAGCACGCCCTTGGTGTGGTTGAGCAGGCGCTGGACGGTCAGGGTCAGGCCCTGGTCGGCCGAGATAAGGCCGGCCTGGCTGTTGTCCAGTACGGCGGGGGCTTGTCCGGCTATGGCCTGGGCGCGGATGTCGGCCTGGCCTTGGGTGGAGATTTCTCCGCTGCTGTTGCGCAGGCGCTCGCTGACGCGCACATCGATGCCTTGGCGGGCAGCGATCAGGCCGCCGCTGAGGTTGTCCAGCTGCCGTGCTTCGAGGCTCAAATGGCCCTGACTGAGCAATTCGCCGCCCTGCTGGGCAAGGGTGTCGACCTTGATCTCGACGTTACCCTTTGCCCCCACCTGGCCGGCGGCGCTGTTGCGCAGCTCGCGGGCAGTGACCTGGAGCGCGCCTTCGGCCACGACACGGCCCGGCCCGGCGTTGTCCAGAACACCCTCTACCGCAACGCTCGCATCGCCCTTGCTGCTGACCACTCCCCCCGGTTGTCGAGGCGCTGGCCAGTGATGTCCAGGCGCTGGTCGGCAACGACGGTACCGCCCTGGTTGTTCAGGGCCGCCTTCTGCACCACCAGGCTGCCACGGCTGCTCAAGGTGCCTTTTGCACTGTTGTCCAGCGCGTCGGCGCTGACGGTCAGGGTGCGGTCTGCGCTGATCTGGCCACCCCGGTTGTCCAGCTGTCCGGCGTCAATGGTGGTCACTGCTCGGCTGGAGAGCTCGCCGTCCTGGTTGTCCAGGCGCTGGGCGACCTTGACGTTCAGGGACTGGTCGGCGGCAATCGCGCCCTTGCGGTTGTCTAGTGATTCGGCATCCACCGTGACGCTGCCCTTGGACAGCAGCAGGCCGTCGTCGCGGTTGTCCAGCGCCCTGGCCGCCACCCGAGTGTTGGCCTTGCCGCTGATGGCACCCGCGCGGTTATCCAGCGTGCCGGTGAGCGCGGCCTCGAGGTCTCGGCTGGCCACCACGGTGCCCTGGTTACGCAGGGAGCCGCCACTGAGCTTCACATCACCCGTGGTATTGCGGCTGTTGTCGCGATTGACCCCCGCTTCGATCACGCCCTGGTTGCCGAGCTGCTCGGCCTTCAGGTCGATCTGCGCGCCGGCCGCCAGGCTCCGGTCTTTTTCCAGCGTCAGGCTCTGGGCCGCTTCGGCTTTGACGTTACGGCCGGCGTAGGTCTTGTTGCCCAGTTCGATCGATTGCGCCTTGAGGGCGATATCCCGGCTGGCGGCGGCCTGGGAAAGGGTCAGCTTGCCGTTGGCGTCGATCTGGATGTCGCCGCCGCTGGCGGCCATGTCGCCGGCCAGTTTGACGCCGACGCCCTGTTCGGTGCCGACGAGGCGGATGGCGCCGGCGTACATGCCGCCCAGGGCGCTGCTGTCGATGGCCAGTTGGGGTTTGTCGGTGCCGTCGTCGGCCTTGGCGGTGGCGGCGAGGGTGGTGGCGTCGACGTCGTTGCGGCCGGTGACCATTGCCAGTTGCCGGGCGTGCAGTGCGGCGTTGATCTGGGCGCTGCGGGTGATCAGTTCGAACTGGTCGACGTTGCTGGCGTTGAGCCCCTGCCCTTCGATGCGGATCTGTCCGCCGTCGACGTCGTAGCGCTTGAGGGCGCCGTTCTCGACCATGGGGGCGCCGGTGCTGAGGGTGGCGCGGGGGGTGTTGATGAAGCCGCAGCCGTCGCAGGTGATGCCGTGGGGGTTGGCGACGATGACGTGGGCGCCCTGCCCGGCCACTTCGGTGTAGCCCTTGAGCTGGCTGGGGTTGGTGCCGGTGACTTCGTTGAGGATGACGCCGGCGGCGCGCCCGTTGAGGTTGGCGTTGCCGAGGATGTAGCCCCCAACTGAGTCGACTGAGTCTTGCCTGTCGCGTTGTTGAGGATCAGCCCCTGCTCGCCGACGTTGTAGTCGCTGAATGTGTTGTGCGACAGGCCGTTGCCATTGGGCGTGGCGATGTTCACCACAGGTACGCCGTTGGCGGCGGCACCGATGCTGGTGTTGCCACCGGCGGCGGCATCCACGGCCAGGTCGGCGGCGATGCTGACGATTGGGTTGAGGAACATGACGCCGACGAGGATGGTGGCGATGTTCTGGAAGAAGGGGCTGCGAACGTCCATGAGGTGAGGCTCCGGGTGACGCGAAATCAGTAGAACAGGTCGAGGCGGGCGTAGATCGGGTGCTCCCGGCGTTCGATGACGCCAGGGCGCTCCAGGGACCGCGCGAAGGTGAGCGAGACGGCCAGGTTCAGGCCACGGGCGCTGAATTCGAGGGCGTTGCCGCTCAGGCGGCCATGGGTGCGGGCGTTGTTGCGGTCGCCCTGGATCTGCCCCAGGTCGTAGGCGAAGGCGAGGCCGTACTGGCGCACGAAGGGCTGCAGCGGTGCCCAGCCCACGGGGCGGGTCCAGCGCAGTTGGTTGCGCCAGTAGCCGCCGCTGTTGCCGGACAGGGATTGGTCCTTGAAGCCGCGCACCGAGCTGAGGCCGCCGATGCTGATGTGCTGGGGGCTGTTGAGTTCGTCTTCGCTGCGCTGGTAGTTGATGAGGCTGTCGACGCTGAGGTTTTCCCCGAGCAGCTGGAAGGGCTGCAGGTAGCTGGCGGTGAGGCCGTATTTGTCTTAGCGGGCGTTGGTGCCGCTCTTGCCGTCGATGCGGCTGTTCTTGGCGTCCAGGGCGCCGATGCCCTGTTGCCAGCCGAGGTCGAGGTTGACGAAAGCGCTGCCGAGCCGGCGGCCGTGGTTGAAGCCCAGCTGGGTTTCGGTGATGCGCGGGCTGGAGTTGCTTAGCAGGGCGTTCTCGATGTAGTTGCGGTTTTCCAGGTGGGCGAGGCCGAGGCTCAGGCCGGTCTTGCTGACGCTGTCGCGGTGCAGGACGCGGTCGGCGCGCAGTTGGTGGGTCTTGCTTTCACCGTCGGTGACGAAGGGGAATCCGCTGCTCTCGTTGCGGGTACGGTAGTAGCTCTGGCTGTAGGCGTAGCTGAAGCTCCACCAGCCATACGGCAGGCTGTAGGAAAAGCTCTGGTTGGCGGAGTGGCGCCAGCGGTCGCTGACAGCGTCGCCGCCGGCGCGCAGGCTGAGCTGGTCGGCCAGGCCCAGGGGGCTGTCCCATTCCAGGCTGGCGCCCCACTGCTGCTCGCCGGTGCTGCGCTGGCCGTCGTTGTGGCGGTTGAAGCCGACCCGCCAGGGCTTGCCGGGCTCGCCCTTGAGCTGGACGCGGCTGCCGCCCACTTCGCTGCCGGGCACCAGTTCCAGTTCGGCGGGGCGCGAGGGCAGCCGGTTGATCTGCTCCACCAGTTGCTCCAGTTCCCGCAGGTTCAGCGGCTCGCCGGTCTGCGCAGGGGAGGCCAGGGCCAGTTCGCGGTCGCTGGCGATCGCCGAGCCTTCCACGCCCTCCAGGCGGCCTTCGACGACGATGACGTCCAGTTCGCCGTCGGCCAGGTCCTGCTGCGGCAGATAGGCGCGGGAGGTGACGTAGCCGCGGTCGATGTAGTGCTGGGTGATGGCCTTGAGCAGGTCGTTGAGGCGCCCGCTGTCCAGGCACTGGTGTTCGAAGGGCTTGAGCAGTTCACGCTGGCGCACCTCGCTGATCAGGTGCACGCCCTGCAGGCGGATGCGCTGGATGTCGAAGCACGGGCCCTTTGCCTGGGGCTGGCTGGGGGCCACCGGCTCGGCGCGGCCGGGCAGTTGCTGCAGTTCCTGCAGGCGCTTGCGCTGCTCTTCCAGCAACCGCTCCTGGCGGTCGCGGATCAGGTCCCGATCGCCTGGAAGCGGCTCGGCAGCCTGCAATACCAGGGGCATCAAAAGTAGCGGTGAAAACAGCGCGAGAAAGGTCGAAAGGCGCACGGCGAGCAGTCCTTGCAAGGGCCTGGCGAAACAGGCGCCTATGAGAGCAACTCGACAAAGACCGGCCTATCGGCCCTGGCCTGATGAGGCCAGGGGAAATTTCTCATGCAAAGGAACGATGCTGTGGCTCACCTGTAGGTCCACCGGGCAGGAGCTGCCGAATGCCCAATAAAAAGCCCCCGCCGGATCGCTCCGGCGGGGGCTTTTCAGTCACTGATCGGAGATCAGACCTTGCTGCGCTCGTAGCGCTTGCGGTCGTTCTCGTTCAGCATTTTCTTGCGCAGGCGGATGGACTTCGGCGTCACTTCCACCAGCTCGTCGTCGGCGATGAATTCCAGCGCCTGTTCCAGGGTGAACTTGATCGGCGGAACCAGGGCGATGACTTCGTCCTTGCCGGAAGCGCGCATGTTGTCCAGCTTCTTGCCCTTGGTGGGGTTGATCACCAGGTCGTTGTCACGGCTGTTGATGCCGGCCAGCTGGCCTTCGTAGATCTCGTCGCCCGGGGCCAGGAACAGCTTGCCGCGGCTCTGCAGGGTTTCCAGCGAGTAGGTCAGGGCGGTGCCGGTGGCCATGGAGACCAGTACGCCGTTCTGACGGTTGCTGACTTCGCCGGCCTTGATCGGGCCGTAGTGGCTGAAGGTCGAGGTCAGGATGCCGGTGCCGGAGGTCAGGGTCAGGAAGTTGTTGCGGAAGCCGATCAGGCCACGCGCCGGGATGGTGTACTCCAGGCGCACACGGCCCTTGCCGTCGGGGATCATGTTGGTCAGATCGCCCTTGCGCAGGCCCATCTGCTCCATCACCGAGCCCTGGTGCTGCTCTTCGATGTCGATGGTGACGTTCTCGTAGGGCTCCTGCTTCTCGCCGTCCTTCTCGATGATCACCACTTCCGGACGGCCCACGGCCATCTCGAAGCCTTCACGGCGCATGGTTTCGATCAGTACGGACAGGTGCAGTTCACCGCGGCCGGAGACCTTGAACTTCTCGGCGGACTCGCCCGCTTCGACGCGCAGGGCGACGTTGTGCAGCAGCTCCTTCTCCAGGCGGTCCTTGATGTTGCGGCTGGTGACGAACTTGCCTTCCTTGCCGGCGAAGGGCGAGTCGTTGACCTGGAAGGTCATGCTCACGGTCGGCTGGTCGACGGTCAGGGGCGGACGGGCTTCGACGTTCTGCGGGTCGCACAGGGTGTCGGAGATGAACAGCTCTTCCATGCCGCTGACGCAGACGATGTCGCCGGCTTCGGCTTCGGCGACTTCGACGCGCTGCAGGCCGGAGTGACCCATGATCTTCAGGATGCGGCCGTTGCGCTTGGTGCCGTCGTCGCTGATGGCGACCACCGGGGTGTTGGACTTGATCTTGCCGCGGGCGATGCGGCCGATGCCGATCACGCCGAGGAAGCTGTTGTAGTCCAGCTGGGAGATCTGCATCTGGAACGGGCCGTCGACGTCGACGTCCGGAACCGGGACGTGGTCGATGATCGCCTGGAACAGCGCGTCCATGTTGTCGTCCATCTTCTCGTGGTCGAGACCGGCGATGCCGTTCAGGGCGCTGGCGTAGACGATCGGGAAGTCGAGCTGCTCGTCGGTGGCGCCGAGGTTGTCGAACAGGTCGAAGATCTGGTCGATGACCCAGTCAGGGCGCGCGCCCGGACGGTCGATCTTGTTGACCACGACGATCGGGCGCAGGCCGGCCTTGAAGGCCTTCTGGGTCACGAAGCGGGTCTGCGGCATGGGGCCGTCCTGGGCGTCGACGACCAGCAGCACGGAGTCGACCATCGACATCACGCGCTCTACCTCACCGCCGAAGTCGGCGTGGCCGGGGGTGTCGACGATGTTGATGTTGTAGCCGTTCCACTTGATGGCGGTGTTCTTCGCCAGGATGGTGATGCCGCGCTCTTTCTCCTGGTCGTTGGAGTCCATCACGCGCTCGGATTCCGCTTCTTTGCGGTCGAGGGTGCCGGAGAGCTTCAGCAGCTTGTCGACGAGGGTGGTCTTGCCGTGGTCGACGTGGGCGATGATGGCGATGTTGCGTAGTTTTTCGATCACTTGTGTATCTCGATCAGAGGATTCGGTTCGCCGCTGAGTCTAGGCGGCCTGTATGAAAAACGTTCGATTCAGCCCGCCCACTGGTCGGGGGGGCGGTGGCGGATGCTGCCGCCGTACAGCCCGGGCTGTTTAGGCCGGGCGATAAACGCGCACATTGGCATGCCCCTCGCTGAGCAGATGGTGAGCATGCAGGCGGCTCATGACGCCTTTATCGCAATACAGGAGGTACTGGCGGTTTTCGTCCAGTTCCTTGAAGCGGCTGTTGATGGCGTAGAACGGCAGGGCCTGGACTTCGATGCCGGGCAGCTCCAGCGGTTCATCTTCCTGGGCATCCGGATGGCGGATGTCGATGACGATCTGGCCCGGCAGCGCCTCGCCCACCTCTTCCACCTTCAGGTCCTGGCCCAGTTCCTCGATCACGCGGTCGATGGGGATCAGGCGGGCACGCTCGATGGCACGCTCCAGCACGGCCATGTCGAACTGCGCCTCTTCGTATTCGATGCGGCTCTGCTTGGCGCGGGTGGTCGGGTTCACCGAGATCACGCCGCAGTACTCGGGCATGTGCTTGGCGAACTCGGCGGTGCCGATCCGGGTGGCGGTGTCGATGATGTCCTGCTTGTGGCTGGCGATCAGCGGGCGCAGCACCAGCATGTCGGTGGCCGAGTCGATCACCGAGAGGTTCGGCAGGGTCTGGCTGGACACCTGGGAGATGGCCTCGCCCGTGACCAGCGCCTCGATGCGCAACTGCTCGGCCATGCGCGTGGAGACCCGCAGCATCATGCGCTTGAGGATCACGCCCATCTGGCTGTTGTCGACCTTGCCGAGGATCTCGGCCACCACTTCCTCGAACGGCACGCTGATGAACAGCACGCGCTGGGACCGGCCGAACTTCTCCCACAGGTAGTGGGCCACTTCCATCACGCCCAGCTCGTGGGCGCGGCCCCCGAGGTTGAAGAAGCAGAAGTGGGCCATCAGGCCACGACGCATCATCTGGTAGGCGGCGACGGTGGAATCGAAGCCACCGGACATGAGCACCAGGGTCTGTTCCAGCGAACCCAGCGGGTAGCCGCCGAGGCCGTCGTGCTGGTGATGGATGACGAACAGGCGCTGGTCGCGTACCTCGATGCGCACTTCCACTTCCGGGTTCTTCAGCGAGATGCCGGCGGCGTTGCACTCGCGACGCAGGCGGCTGCCCACGTGGCTCTCCAGCTCCATCGAGGTGAAGGTGTGCTTGCCGGCGCGCTTGCAGCGCACGGAGAAGATCTTCCCGGGGATCTGGTCGGCGTAGTGCAGCTTGCACTTTTCCAGCACGTCGTCGAAGTCGCCGAGCGGGTACTCGTTGACCTCGAGGAAGTGGGTGATGCCCGGGGTGCAGGTGAGGCGCTCGATCATCTCGGCGAGGAGCTTCGGATCGGTTTGCGTCGTAACCAGCTCCAGGTTGTCCCAGATGCCGCTCACTTCGACTTCCGGGTCGAGATCACGCAGCACCACGCGAATGTTCTTCGCGAGCTGGCGGATGAAATGCTTGCGCACCGGCCGGCTCTTGATGGTGATTTCGGGGAAGACCTTGATGATGAGTTTCATGAAAACAGCGCTTGCTGGGACAACGGAAAAAGAGGGGCGCGGATTATAGCGGAAATTGTTCAAGCTTTGACCAAAATCAATCACACCCCCTGAACGCGCACCAAACAGGTGCAATCACGACGTGCGGAGCACGGAATTGGTGCGCAAAACTGTACACAATCGATCTTCAGCCCCCGGCCTGCCTGTGTTCTAGGGCGCTTGCCCATTCCAGGGCACTGGCACGCAATTTGCTCCCTTGTGAGGCAGGTTGCCCTGGCGGACTATGCCGCCCCGGCTTCACCTTTTATTGGGGGCTCAAACTTTTCCAGCTCCCCATTCACCTGGAGGACACCATGTCGAAGTCGCTTCAACTGATCAAAGACCATGACGTGAAGTGGGTAGACCTGCGCTTCACCGATACCAAAGGCAAGCAGCACCACGTGACCATGCCGGCACGCGACGCACTCGACGACGAGTTCTTCGAAGTCGGCAAGATGTTCGACGGCTCGTCCATCCACGGCTGGAAAGGCATCGAAGCCTCCGACATGATCCTGCTGCCGGTCGACAGCACCGCCGTGCTCGATCCGTTCACCGAAGAGCCGACCCTGATCCTGGTCTGCGACATCATCGAGCCGAGCACCATGCAAGGCTACGACCGCGACCCGCGCTCCATCGCCAAGCGCGCCGAGGAGTACCTGAAGACCACCGGTATCGGTGACACCGTCTTCGTCGGCCCGGAACCCGAGTTCTTCATCTTCGACGAAGTGAAGTTCAAGTCCGACATCTCCGGTTCCATGTTCAAGATCTACTCCGAGCAAGGCTCCTGGATGACCGACCAGGACGTCGAAGGCGGCAACAAGGGCCACCGCCCGGCCGTCAAGGGCGGTTACTTCCCGGTTCCGCCGTGCGACCACGACCACGAAATCCGTACCGCCATGTGCAACGCCATGGAAGAGATGGGCCTGGTCATCGAAGTTCACCACCACGAAGTGGCGACTGCCGGCCAGAACGAAATCGGTGTGAAGTTCAACACCCTCGTTGCCAAGGCTGACGAAGTCCAGACCCTGAAGTACTGCGTGCACAACGTGGCCGATGCCTATGGCAAGACCGCCACCTTCATGCCGAAGCCGCTGTACGGCGACAACGGCTCGGGCATGCACGTTCACCTGTCGATCGCCAAAGACGGCAAGAACACCTTCGCAGGTGAAGGCTATGCCGGCCTGTCCGACACCGCCCTGTACTTCATCGGCGGCATCATCAAGCACGGCAAGGCCCTGAACGGCTTCACCAACCCGTCGACCAACTCGTACAAGCGTCTGGTTCCGGGCTTCGAAGCACCGGTCATGCTGGCCTACTCCGCCCGCAACCGTTCCGCCTCGATCCGTATCCCGTACGTATCCAGCCCGAAAGCACGCCGCATCGAAGCGCGCTTCCCGGACCCGGCTGCCAACCCCTACCTGGCCTTCGCCGCCCTGCTGATGGCCGGCCTGGACGGCATCCAGAACAAGATCCACCCCGGCGATGCCGCCGACAAGAACCTGTACGACCTGCCGCCGGAAGAGGCGAAAGAGATCCCGCAGGTTTGCGGCAGCCTGAAAGAGGCGCTGGAAGAACTGGACAAGGGCCGTGCGTTCCTGACCAAGGGCGGCGTGTTCAGCGACGACTTCATCGATGCCTACATCGAGCTGAAGAGCGAAGAAGAAATCAAGGTGCGCACCTTCGTGCACCCGCTGGAATACGACCTGTACTACAGCGTCTGATCCGGCAGCCTGCACAGGCAGCGTGCCGCGCGAGCGGCACGGACTAGAGAGGCCTCCTTCGGGAGGCCTTTTTTTGTCCCGGGAATGGGCCCCGTGCGCTCGGCATCGGCCACGCCGCAAGCGCAGCGCACTCCGGACGGATCACGATTTTCCGGCTGCGCCGCACAGCCGCATCAGGCCGAACTTGCCAGCCCGGCGCGCCGGTGCAACGCTTAGCGGCATCATCCAGAGGAGACCGGCCCATGCGCCTCCTGCTCACCTGCCTGCTGTTGTCGCTGACGCTTCCCGCGACGGCGCAGATCTACAAGTACACCGACGCCAACGGCAACACGGTCTTCACCAACCAGCCGCCGGATGGCACCCGGACCGAAGAGGTCACCCTGCCCACCACCAACACCGTGGAAGCACAGAAGCCCGCCACCCCGCCCGCCGCCGCGAAGGACCAGGCAGCCGAGGCGGCCTACCAGGAACTCCGCCTGACCGACGTGCCCAGCGACGAAGCCCTGCGCGCCAACAACGGCACCTTCTCCGTCGGCGTGCACCTGGTGCCGCGCCTGCGCACCGGCCACCGGCTGCAACTGCTGCTGGACGGCAAGCCCGAGGGCCAGAAGGTCAACGTGCCGCGCCTGCTGGTGGTCAACGCCGATCGCGGCGAGCACAGCCTCGCGGTCCAGGTGCTCGCAGGCGACCAGGTCGTGCAACAGAGCGAGACCATCACCTTCACCGTGCAGCGGGTCAACACCAGCAGCCCCGCGCTGCGCCCGCCGCCCCCTCCGAAACCCACTCCGAAGCCAGCCACCTGACCCATGCGCACGATCCTGTTCTGCCTGCTGTTCACCTGCCTGCCGGCGATGGCCCAGGTCTACACCTACATCGACGAGGAAGGTAACCGCGTCTTCACCGACCGGCCCAAGCCCGGCAACGCCGAGCGCATCGAACTGGCCCCCTCCAACGGCATGACCGCCCAGCCGGCGGCCCCGGCCGTACTGCCGCCCGCCGCCATCCCCCGCGAACTGGGCTACCAGGTGCTGCGCATCCTGGTACCCGAGCCGGACGCCACGGTGCGCGACATGGAGGGCAACCTCATCGTCACCGCCATGAGCGAGCCCGGCCTGCGCGACGGCCACAACTACCGCCTGGTGCTCGACGGCAAGGCCCAGGGCGAACCCGGTCGCAGCCCGGTCTTCCCGCTGAGCAACCTGGATCGCGGCACGCACCAGCTGGCGGTGGAGATCATCGACGACAAGCAACGGGTGGTGGAGCGCACGCCGAACCAGCCGGTGCACATCATGCGCATCACCCTGGCGCAGAAGCGCCAGGCGCGCCCCTGCAAGAAGGCCGACTACGGCGTACGCCCCGAATGCCCGCTCAAGGACAAGCCCAAGGAGCCGGACAAGGGCATCATCGGCATCCTCCCGTTCTTCTGATCCCGCGACGCACCGCAATGGTGCGCCAGGCTGCACCGATTTCTATACTCTCCCCATTTTGGTTCGCCCGCATGCCGCCGCACTGCGCTGAAAAGCAGCCGCAAGCGGCTGGCGGCCTGTTCCAGCGCGTCTTTTCAGGGCTTGGTTTGCTTCTTGCATTTTCCTGCCCATCGCCGAGATGCCCGACCTATGACCATCAACGACGCCCTGCACCGACTGCTGCTCGACAACCTGACCACCGCGGTGATCCTGCTCAACGCCGACCTGCGGCTGGAGTACATGAACCCGGCGGCCGAGATGCTCCTGGCCGTCAGCGGCCAGCGCAGCCACGGCCAGTTCATCAGCGAGCTGTTCACCGAGTCGCCCGAGGCCCTGACCTCGCTGCGCCAGGCGGTGGAACAGGCGCACCCCTTCACCAAGCGCGAGGCCATGCTCACCTCCCTCGCCGGGCAGACCCTGACGGTGGACTATGCGGTGACGCCCATCCTCAACAAGGGCGCCACCCTGCTGCTGCTGGAAGTGCACCCGCGCGACCGGCTGCTGCGCATCACCAAGGAAGAGGCCCAGCTGTCCAAGCAGGAAACCACCAAGCTGCTGGTGCGCGGCCTCGCCCATGAGATCAAGAACCCCCTGGGCGGCATCCGTGGCGCCGCCCAGCTGCTTTCCCGCGAGCTGCCGGAAGAGCACCTGAAGGACTACACCAACGTCATCATCGAGGAGGCCGATCGCCTGCGTAACCTGGTGGACCGCATGCTCGGCTCCAACAAGCTGCCGTCGCTGGCGATGACCAACGTCCACGAAGTGCTGGAGCGTGTCTGCAGCCTGGTGGAAGCGGAGAGCCAGGGCGGCATCACCCTGGTGCGCGACTACGACCCGAGCATCCCGGACGTGCTCATCGACCGCGAGCAGATGATCCAGGCCGTGCTCAATATCGTGCGCAACGCCATGCAGGCCATCTCCGCCAACAACGACCTGCGCCTCGGGCGCATCACCCTGCGTTCGCGCACCCTGCGCCAGTTCACCATCGGCCACACCCGGCACCGCCTGGTGACCAAGGTGGAGATCATCGACAACGGCCCGGGCATCCCGCCCGAGCTGCAGGAAACCATCTTCTACCCCATGGTCAGCGGGCGCCCGGACGGTACCGGGCTCGGGCTGGCCATCGCCCAGAACATCATCAGCCAGCACCAGGGGCTCATCGAGTGCGAGAGCCATCCCGGCCACACCGTCTTCTCGATCTTCCTGCCGCTGGAACAAGGAGCCGCATCCTCATGACTCGTAGTGAAACTGTCTGGATCGTCGATGACGACCGCTCCATCCGCTGGGTCCTGGAAAAGGCCCTGCAACAGGAAGGCATGACCACCCAGAGTTTCGAAAGCGCCGACAGCGTGCTCACCCGCCTGACCCGCCAGCAGCCGGACGTGATCATCTCCGACATCCGCATGCCCGGTGCCAGTGGCCTGGACCTGCTGGCGCGCATCCGCGAGCTGCACCCGCGCCTTCCGGTGATCATCATGACCGCCCACTCGGACCTGGACAGCGCGGTGGCGTCCTACCAGGGCGGTGCCTTCGAATACCTGCCCAAGCCCTTCGACGTCGACGAGGCGGTGTCCCTGGTCAAGCGCGCCAACCAGCACGCCCAGGAGCAGCAGAGCCTGGAAGCCCCGGCCAACCAGCCGCGCACCCCCGAGATCATCGGCGAGGCACCGGCGATGCAGGAGGTGTTCCGCGCCATCGGCCGCCTCAGCCACTCCAACATCACCGTGCTGATCAACGGTGAATCCGGCACCGGCAAGGAGCTGGTGGCGCACGCACTGCATCGCCACAGCCCGCGCGCCGCCTCGCCCTTCATCGCCCTGAACATGGCGGCGATCCCCAAGGACCTGATGGAGTCCGAGCTGTTCGGCCACGAGAAAGGCGCCTTCACCGGCGCGGCCAACCAGCGTCGCGGTCGCTTCGAGCAGGCCGACGGCGGCACCCTGTTCCTCGACGAGATCGGCGACATGCCGGCCGACACCCAGACCCGCCTGCTGCGGGTGCTGGCCGATGGCGAGTTCTACCGCGTGGGCGGCCACACCCCGGTGAAGGTGGACGTGCGCATCATCGCCGCCACCCACCAGAACCTGGAAAACCTGGTGCAGGCCGGCAAGTTCCGCGAAGACCTCTTCCACCGCCTCAACGTCATCCGCATCCATATCCCGCGCATGTCCGACCGCCGCGAGGACATCCCCGCGCTGGCCCGCCACTTCCTCGCCCGGGCGGCCCAGGAGCTGGCCGTGGAGCCCAAGCTGCTCAAGCCGGAGACCGAGGAATACCTGAAGAACCTGCCCTGGCCGGGCAACGTGCGCCAGCTGGAGAACACCTGCCGCTGGATCACCGTCATGGCCTCGGGTCGCGAAGTCCACGTGGACGACCTGCCGCCGGAACTGCTCACCCAGCCCCAGGACGCGGCGCCGGTCACCAACTGGGAGCAGGCCCTGCGCCAGTGGGCCGACCAGGCGCTGGCCCGCGGCCAGTCCAGCCTGCTGGACAGCGCCGTGCCGTCGTTCGAGCGGATCATGATCGAGACCGCGCTCAAGCACACCGCGGGCCGTCGCCGCGACGCCGCCGTGCTGCTGGGCTGGGGCCGCAACACCCTCACCCGCAAGATCAAGGAACTGGGCATGAAGGTGGATGGCGGCGACGAGGACGACGGCGACGACGCCTGATCGGCCCGGCTCCACCCTCCACTCCGACCTCGCGGGCCTGCTGGCCCGCGAAGCATTTCAGGCGGCCACCCCGCCTCACCGCGTTGTAGGAGCGAGTTCGTTCGCGACGGACCGCCAGCCGGTCCTTGGAAGCCCCTCGGAAAGGCCGCCCGCGAATGGATTCGCTCCTGCTCCCTCCCCCCGCGTCTTTCTCCGTGACGCCAGCTTGAAGCCCGCCCGCTGTCCGGGACGCACCAACGCAGGCGGCAGCCGGGGAAAACGTTCACGACTGGTGCCATGCACCGCTTCGGCGCATCAAAAATGTGCCCAGAAAATGTTCAGGACCTGACTGCCGCCCGCCTGGAGACGGGCATTCCATGATGCTCCCGAAAAAGCCAGGAAGGGCCAGAGCCCAATAACCACGGGGCCTCTGGCCATGAGGCGCGAATTCCAATGGAGGTGGACAGGGGCCGAATGCGAAAACTGGCACAGCCTCTGCATTGGTAGAGACAACCGTTTTCGGGGACCTTGGTACAGGCAGGCCGGGGATCCCTCTTTTATGCAAGACCCTTCACTGCCCCGCCGTCGCGTCGAGCCGAGCTCCGCGGGCGAGCGGTGAAGGACGATGGTTTTGGGGCCTTGGTACAGGCAGGCCGGGGATTCCCCTTTCTTATCCCGCCCGGGAGCCGAGACAACGGCCCCGGACAGCAGCGACGACCCGTTTCGGGGACCTTGGTACAGGCAGGCCGGGGAATCCCCTTTCTTATCCCTCCCGCAGGCTGATCTGCAGCCGCCACTTGCCATCCACCTCGGCACCGCTCCACTCCCCATGCAGGGGGCGGGTCGCCACGAAGTGCAAGAGCAACCCATTGCGGGTCATCTGCAAGCGCCAGTTCAGCGCCTTGCCACCCAATTGCAGGCGGCCCTTCTGCGGCTCGGCGCTGGCATCGAAGATGAAGGCCAGCGCCCCGTCCATGTGCTCGGCACGCTGGCGCGGCTCGCCGTCGAACCACAGCGCCAGCCCGTCGGGCAAGGCCTCCACCCGCTCCAGGTGGATGGGCCCCGGTGCGGTCAGGCGGCCGATCATCAGCCCGACCAGCAGTCCGAAAATCGCCAGCGAACCTAAAAACCGCGGCCACATGCGCCG
This sequence comes from Pseudomonas sp. Pc102, assembly GCF_018408275.1. Classification (NCBI taxonomy): domain Bacteria; kingdom Pseudomonadati; phylum Pseudomonadota; class Gammaproteobacteria; order Pseudomonadales; family Pseudomonadaceae; genus Pseudomonas; species Pseudomonas sp. Pc102. The sequence continues at coordinate 6,200,429 of NZ_AP021905.1, forward strand.
CCTCGGGTCCTCATCGGGAGTAGAATGCCGCCGGTTTTGGGGCAGGGGGCCACGCATGTTTCACGTCATCCTTTTTCAACCGGAAATTCCGCCGAACACCGGCAACATTATCAGGCTGTGCGCCAACTCGGGCTGCCACCTGCACCTGGTCGAACCCCTGGGTTTCGAGCTCGACGACAAGCGCCTGCGCCGCGCCGGGCTGGACTACCACGAGTACGCCACCCTGCAGCGCCACGCCGACCTGGAGAGCTGCCTGGCGAGCCTGGGCCACCCCCGCGTGTTCGCCTTCACCACCAAGGGCACCCGGCTGTTCCACGAGGTCGCCTTCGAGAAGGGCGACGCCTTTCTCTTCGGCCCGGAAAGCCGCGGCCTGCCGGAAGAGGTGCGCGAGGCCCTGCCGCCCGAGCAGCGCCTGCGCCTGCCCATGCGTCCCGGCTGCCGCAGCCTGAACCTGTCCAACAGCGTGGCCGTGGCGGTCTACGAGGCCTGGCGCCAGCATGGCTTCAGCCTGGACTGAACCGGGCGAACACGCGCCCACAAAAAAGCGCCCCGAGGGGCGCTTTTTCTTCATCCAGCGTGGATCAGGCGTTGGCCGGAGCTTCGCCGGCGGCCTGCAGGCGCGCCATTTCCTGCGCGTACAGGGCGTCGAAGTTCACCGGAGCCAGCATCAGTGCCGGGAACGAGCCGCGTACGACGAGGCTGTCCAGGGTTTCGCGGGCGTAGGGGAACAGGATGTTCGGGCAGAAGGCGCCCAGGGTGTGGCTCATGGAAGCCGCGTCCAGGCCCTTGATCAGGAAGATGCCGGCCTGCTGCACTTCGGCGATGAAGGCGGTTTCTTCGCCGTTCTTCACGGTCACGGAGAGGGTCAGCACCACTTCGTGGAAATCGCCGTCCAGCGACTTCTGGCGTGTGTTGAGGTCCAGCGCCACGCTCGGGGTCCACTCCTGGCGGAAGATCTCGGGGCTCTTGGGGGCCTCGAACGACAGGTCACGCACGTAGATGCGCTGCAGCGAGAATTGCGGGTTCTGAGCTTCCTGGGAAGCGCCGTTGCTTGCTTGTTCAGTCATGGCAGAGCCTTCTTGTTCGTACGTTTTCGAGTGGGGTCACGCCTTGAGCAGAGCATCCAGCTTGCCCGCCCGCTCAAGGGCATAAAGGTCGTCACAGCCGCCCACATGGGTCGAACCGATCCATATCTGCGGCACCGAGGTGCGGCCCGCCTTGCGGGTCATCTCGGCGCGGACGTCGGGCTTGCCATCGACCCGGATCTCTTCGTATTGGACGCCCTTGCTGCCGAGCAATTGCTTGGCCCGGATGCAGTAGGGGCACCAGTCACTGGAGTAGATGACGACGGCAGCCATGTTCACTTCACCAACGGCAGGTTTTCGCCACGCCAGCTGCCGATGCCGCCGGACAGCTTGAAGGCGGTGAAACCGGCTTTCTGCAGGTCACGGCAAACGGTACCAGCGTGCTGGCCCATGGTATCGACCACTATGATGGTCTTGTCCTTATGCTTATCCAGCTCCGCAAGGCGAGCAGCCAGCTTTTCGTAGGGGATGTTCAGCGAGTCGACGATGCGGCCGCTGGAGAAGTCCTTGCTGCTGCGCACGTCGAGGACGATGCCCTGGCCGCTGTTGACCAGCGCGGTGAGCTCGCGGGTGCTGATGCTGCGGCCGCCACGGCGCAGTTCGTGGGCGATCAGGAGCACCAGCAGGACGACGAAGGATGCGCTCAGTACATAGTGGTTGGTGGCAAATTCAATCAGGTGGGCGAACATCGACGGGTCCCGGGACGGTAAAATGCCGGCCAGTATACACAGCACCACAGGTCCACCAAACCCCGCACGGCGGTGACGCACAAGGAACTTGTACGTAAAATGCCGCTCCCTTTTTGATCTTCTTGTGCCATGCGAGTCGGACTTATGACAGCCACGCCCAACCCCCTGGTTCTGATCATCCTGGACGGCTTCGGTCACAGTGACAGTCCCGAGTACAACGCCATCTACGCCGCCACCAAGCCGGTCTACGACCGCCTGCTGGCCACCCAGCCGCACGGCCTGATCTCTGGCAGCGGCATGGACGTGGGCCTGCCGGACGGGCAGATGGGCAACTCCGAGGTGGGCCACATGAACCTCGGCGCCGGCCGCGTGGTTTACCAGGACTTCACCCGCGTCACCAAGGCCATCCGTGATGGCGAGTTCTTCGCCAACCCCGTGATAGTCGAGGCCGTGGACAAGGCCGTTGCCGCCGGCAAGGCCGTGCACTTCATGGGCCTGCTTTCCGACGGCGGCGTACACAGCCACCAGGACCACCTGGTCGCCATGGCCGAGCTGGCCGCCCAGCGCGGCGCCGAGAAGATCTACCTGCACGCCTTCCTCGACGGCCGCGACACCCCGCCGAAAAGCGCCGAGCCCTCCATCGAGCTGCTCGATGCCACCTTCGCCCGCCTGGGCAAGGGCCGCATCGCCAGCCTGATCGGCCGCTACTTCGCCATGGACCGCGACAACCGCTGGGACCGCGTCGAAGCCGCCTACAACCTGATCACCGAAGGCCAGGCCGAATTCACCGCCGCCAGCGCCCGTGAAGGCCTCGCCGCCGCCTACGAGCGCGGCGAGAGCGACGAATTCGTCAAGGCCACTCGTATCGGCGACGCCGCCCCGGTGCAGGATGGCGACGCGGTCATCTTCATGAACTTCCGTGCCGACCGCGCCCGCGAGCTGTCCCGCGCCTTCGTCGAGCCCGGCTTCAAGGAATTCGCCCGTGCTCGTGAAATCGCCCTGGCCGGCTACGTGATGCTGACCCAGTACGCCGCCAGCATCCCCGCGCCCAGCGCCTTCAAGCCCGAGTCCCTGGACAACGTGCTGGGTGAATACCTCGCGGCCAACGGCAAGACCCAGCTGCGCATCGCCGAGACCGAGAAGTACGCCCACGTGACCTTCTTCTTCTCCGGCGGCCGCGAGGAGCCCTTCGAAGGCGAAGAGCGCATCCTCATCCCCTCGCCCAAGGTCGCCACCTATGACCTGCAGCCGGAGATGAGCGCCCCCGAGGTGACCGACCGCATCGTCGACGCCATCGAGAACCTGCGCTACGACGTGATCATCGTGAACTACGCCAACGGCGACATGGTCGGCCACACCGGCGTCTTCGAGGCCGCGGTCAGGGCCGTCGAGTGCCTGGACACCTGCCTGGGACGCATCACCGCCGCCCTCGACAAGGTCGGCGGCGAGGCGCTGATCACCGCCGACCACGGCAACGTCGAGCAGATGGAAGACGAAGCCACCGGCCAGGCGCACACCGCGCACACCTGCGAGCCGGTGCCCTTCATCTATTACGGCAAGCGCCAGGTCAGCCTGCGCGAAGGCGGCGTGCTCGCCGACGTGGCCCCCACCCTGCTGACCCTGATGGGCCTGCCGGTGCCGGCCGAGATGACCGGCAAGAGCATCGTCGAACTGAAATGACCCACGCGCCGACCACCGGCGCCGCGGTTTCGCATCGAACGCCCCGCAGCTCAGGCTTCGGGGCGTTTTTTTTGCCGAGCGCGACGGGCATACTAGGCCCGTCTTCTTCCCTGGTGCCGCACGCCCCCATGTTTCGCGCCCTCACCCTCATTCTCCTTGCCTGCCTACTCGCGCCGGCCGTCGCCGACGAGCGCGCGCAGACCCAGCAACAGCTGGACCAGGCCGCCAAGGACGTCACCGAACTCAAGAAACTCCTCAAGCAGCTGCAGGAGGAGAAGTCCGGCGTGCAGGCGGACCTGAAGAAAACCGAATCGGAGATGGGCCAGCTGGAAAAGCAGGTCAAGGACCTGCAACAGGAACTCGACAAGGGCGAAGGCGAAGTGAGGCGCCTGGACCAGGAGAAAAAAAAGCTCCAGGGCGCGCGCCTTGAACAGCAGAGGCTGATCGGCATCCAGGCGCGCGCCGCCTACCAGAGTGGCCAGCAGGAATACCTCAAGCTGCTGCTCAACCAGCAGCACCCCGAGAAATTCGCCCGTACCCTCACCTACTACGACTACCTCAGCCAGGCCCGCCTGGAGCAGCTCGACGCCTTCAACGAGACCTTGCGCCAACTGGCCAACGTCGAGCGCGACATCGCCAGCCAGCAGGCCGCGCTCGTCGAGCAGAAGAGCGCCCTGGACGGCCGCCGCGAGCAACTCGCCGGCCTGCGCAAGGAGCGCCAGCTGGCCCTGGCCAAGCTCAACCGCGACGTGACCGACCGCGACCAGAAGCTCAAGGCCCGCCAGCAGGAGCAGGCCGAGCTGGGCCGTGTGCTCAAGACCATTGAGGAAACCCTCGCCCGCCAGGCCCGCGAGGCCGAAGAGGCACGCAAGCGCGAACTGGCCGAACGGCAGCGCCAGGAAGACGAGCTCAAGCGCTCCCCGGCCGCCGCCAAATCCCTTTCCGGCCCCCTGGTTTCGAGCACCGGCGGCAACTTCGGCGGCCCCTTCGCCAGTGCCCGGGGCAAGCTGCCCTGGCCGGTCGATGGCCGTCTCGTTGCGAGATTTGGAACTCCTCGCGGCGAAGACGCACGAACTAAGTGGGACGGCGTGCTGATCGGCGCCGCCGCAGGCAGCCAGGTGCGCGCCGTGCATGGCGGCCGCGTGGTCTTCGCCGACTGGTTGCGCGGCGCGGGGCTGTTGGTCATCCTCGACCACGGCAACGGCTTCCTGAGCCTGTACGGCCACAACCAGAGCCTGTTGAAAAATGCCGGCGACATCGTCAAGGCGGGGGAGTCCATCGCCACCGTCGGCACCAGTGGCGGGCAGGATACGCCCGCGTTGTATTTCGCCATCCGCCAGCAGGGCCGCCCCAGCGACCCCGCGCAGTGGTGCCGGGCGCAAGGATAAGCGCCACTTCATTCCGTAGGAGTTGATTCGCATGCCGCATCTGTCCCGCCTTACCTCCCTGGCCATGGCCCTGGCGCTGCTCGGCGGTGCATCGCTCGCCTCCGCCGCCCAGGAGCCCGCAGCGCCGGCGCCCGCCCCGGCACCGGCGGCGAACGGCAAGGCACCGCTGCCCCTGGACGAGCTGCGCACCTTCGCCGAGGTGCTGGACCGGATCAAATCCGCCTACGTCGAACCGGTGGACGACAAGACCCTGCTGGAGAACGCCATCAAGGGCATGCTCAGCAACCTCGACCCGCACTCCGCGTACCTGGAGCCCGAGGCGTTCCAGGAGCTGCAGGAAAGCACCAGCGGCGAATTCGGCGGCCTGGGCATCGAAGTGGGCACCGAGGACGGCTTCATCAAGGTCGTCTCGCCCATCGACGACACCCCTGCCTCCAAGGCCGGCATCCAGCCGGGCGACCTGATCGTCAAGATCGACGGCCAGCCGACCAAGGGCCTGTCGATGATGGAAGCCGTGGACAAGATGCGCGGCAAGGCCGGCAGCCCTATCGTGCTGACCCTGGTACGCGAGGGCGGCCAGCCCTTCGACGTCGAGCTCAAGCGCGCGGTGATCAAGGTCAAGAGCGTCAAGAGCCAGGTGCTGGACAAGAACTACGGCTACATCCGCATCACCCAGTTCCAGGTCAACACCGGCGAGGAAGTGGGCAAGGCGCTGGCCAAGCTGCGCAAGGACAACGGTGACAAGAAACTCGCCGGCCTGGTCCTGGACCTGCGCAACAACCCCGGCGGCGTGCTGCAGTCCGCGGTGGAGGTGGCCGACCACTTCCTCACCAAGGGCCTGATCGTCTACACCAAGGGCCGCATCGCCAACTCCGAGTTGCGCTTCTCCGCCGACCCGGCCGACGCCAGCGAAGGCGTGCCGCTGGTGGTGCTGATCAACGGTGGCAGCGCCTCGGCGGCCGAGATCGTCGCCGGCGCCCTGCAGGACCACAAGCGTGGCGTGCTGATGGGCACCGACAGCTTCGGCAAGGGCTCGGTACAGACCGTGCTGCCGCTGAACAACGACCGCGCCCTGAAGCTCACCACCGCGCTCTACTTCACCCCCAACGGTCGCTCCATCCAGGCCCAGGGCATCGTCCCCGACGTGGAAGTGGCCCGCGCCAAGGTGACCCGCGAGCAGGACAGCGAGAACTTCAAGGAAGCCGACCTCGCCGGCCACCTCGGCAACGGCAACGGTGGCGCCGACAAGCCCAGCTCCGGCAAGGCCAAGGCCGCCCAGGCCCGCCCGCAGGACGACGACTACCAGTTGAACCAGGCGCTGAACCTGCTCAAGGGCCTGAACGTCACCCGCGGGGATTGAGGTGAGCCGGGGAGCCTGGCTGCTGGCGCTGCTGCTCGGCGCGTCGGCGACCCAGGCCCGCGATCCCCTTCCGCCCCTGCCCCGGCTGCCCCTCGCGGCGCCGGAGCAGGCGGCGCCCGCCCAGGCGCTGCCCATCCAGCCCGGCCCCTTGAGACTCGGCCCCGAGCAGCCGGCCACCGCCTCGCCCACCGCCCCTTCCAACCCAGGCCCGGCAACACCGCCCGCCAGGGCCGACAGGCCGGCGAAGACCGCCTCCCCCGCTCCGGCCACCCCGCTCGACAGCCGCCAGCGTCCACGCCTGACGCTGGTGATCGACGACCTCGGCCAGACGCCCGAGCGCGATCGCCGCGTGCTCGCCCTGCCCGGCCCGGTGGCCCTGTCGATCATCCCCGACGCGCCCCACGCCACCCAGTTGGCCAACACCGCCCACGCCGCCGGCAAGACGGTGATGCTGCATCTGCCCATGGACCCGGCCGGCGGCCCCTTCGCCTGGCACCCGGGCATGCCGGTGGACGAACTGCAGCGGCGCCTCGACGCCGCCTTGCGCGTCGTGCCCCACGCCCAGGGCCTGAACAACCACATGGGCAGCCGCATGACCGCCCAGCCCCAGGCCATGGCCTGGCTGATGCACCGCCTGCAGGGCGATCACCGTTTCTTCATCGACAGCCGCACCAGCGCCGCCACCGTGGCCGCCGCCGAAGCACAGAAGATCGGCCTGGCGAGCCTCTCGCGGGACGTCTTCCTCGACGACGACATGCACCCCGAAGCCATCGCCGCGCAGTTCGAAGCCGCCCTCAAGCTCGCCCGCAAGCAGGGCTCGGCGGTGATGATCGGCCACCCCCACCCCGCCACCCTGGCGTTGCTCGAACGCGAGCTGCCGCGCCTGAAGGCGCAGGGCTTCGAGCTGATCGGGGTGCAGCAGATGATCGCCCTGCGCAGCAACCGCGCCATGGCGGCCCACGGCAAGGGCGGCGTCTATCGCTGAATCGGCGTGCGCCAGCGCATGTTCCCCGGCACAGCGGCTGGGCAAACGGACGTCGAGTCCTTAGGCTTCAGCGCTTCTCCCGCAAGGATGCCGTTCCATGCCCCGTCGCCAATCCCTGATCAAGGCCCTCGTCATCCTGGCGTTCGTCATCGCCGCCGTGGTGCCCACGGGCTACCTCTGGATCATCGTCAGCGCCAAGCTGGAACTCGGCGGCGCCAGCCCGGGCGAAGCAGTCGTGGGCACCACCAGCCGCGTCGAGCAGCGGGCCCGGCAGCAATACTGCACCGGCGTGCTGGCGACACCGAAGAACACCTGGCTGGTCGGCCGCATGGACCGCGCGGAAAAGACCGAAGGCCAGCCCGGCATCGACCTCGATGCCCTGATCCGCGGCAATGCTGCCGAACAGGACGACGAGGAGCCCTCGGGCTTCGGCGGCCTCTTCGGTGGCGGCTTGTCCAGCGACCCGCAGACCACCTACCTGTCACGGCTCGACGATAAGGGTGAATTCGTCCAGGTCGCCCACCTCGGCGAAACCGCCTGCCTGGTGGCGACGCCCGATGGCGACACCCTCTACCTGCTCACCGGCGTCAACCGCCCCGAGGATGCGCAGCAGGCGGACATCCGGCAGACGGTGGTCCTGCGCAGCGACGACCAGGGCACCAGCTGGGCGCCCCTGGAACAGGGCCTGCTGGCCGAAGCCAACGACCTGGCCTGGTCGCTCGAGCCCTACTTCTTCGACAACCAGCAGTTCTGGGCCTGGGCCAGCCTGCCGCAGAGCAGCAGCGCCTATGGCGAGCCCGAGAACCTGCGCGGCGGCCTCTACTACTCGCCCGACCAGGGCGCGACCCGCGAGGCGATCATCGCCAGCGACGACCTCCTGGTCAGCCTCGACGCCATCCGCAGCCGCGCACCGGAAGGCGTCAACTGGGGCGACTACAACAGCGGGTACGGCCGCATCACAAGCCATGTCCAGCAGTTCGACGACCAGCACGCGGCGATCTGGGTCTCGCAGTCCTTCCTCTACGGCGAGCCCGACGGCAAGTACCTCACCACCCCGGTGTTCGTCACCAGCAGGGCCCGCCTGGTACGTGACGGCGGCCAGTGGCGGATGGGGCCGCTGGAGCGGGAGTACGGCCTGCACCTGGACGAGGTGGTGAGCAACGACGACGAGCGCGTGATCGCGGTGATCGAGCGCGAGGGGGAAGAAGCCGTCCAGGTCGCCGAACTGGACCGGCAGACCCTCGCCTGGCAACCCCGGGGCAGCCTGCCCAGCCCGTTCTGGCCACTGCCCTCCAGTACCGGCCTGCGCGGGTTCAGCATCGGCAAGGGGGTGCTGCTGGCCAATACCGACAGCAGCTACAGCGTCCCCCTGTGGCTCTACCCCACGGCCGATGGCGAGCCGGCGACCATTTCCTCCGACGCGGTGTTCTATTCACGGGACTGGGGCCGGAGCTGGAGCCGCCTCGCCATCGAAGGCTACCTGGGCGTGCAGGGACTGGACCCGCGCACCGACCGGGTGTTCTGGGCGGAAGGCGACTGGTACGACGTCAACCCGGACAAGCGCATCCACAGCTACCGCCTGGACTGACGCGCACGGCGAATCCTGCCGGAACGGCTCTGCATGAAGGTGTTCATGGGTAATGGGCAGCCCGCATGCATGCGGGGCCTGATCGACAGAACGTCAACGCACCAGAACGGTGCAAGCGCCACCCACCCCTGCTGGGTGGGTGGCGGCAGGCGGGATCACAGGTAGTTCTTGGTCACTTCGTCGACGAAGCCATCGGCGCGCATCTGGTCGAGGGCCTTCTGCAGGCGCTCGATCACCTCGTCCGGGGTGTCCTTGTTGAAGGCCAGGTACAGCTCGGCATCATTGAAGCGCAGCACGGTCTGCAGGCCGGTGACGCCTTCCTGCTTGGCCAGGTAGCGGCCGACCGGGTCGGTGGTGGCCCACAGGTCGATCTGGCCCTTGATCAGCTTCTTCACGTTCTCCTGGTCACGCAGGGCGTTCTGCGGGGACAGGCCCTGGCTTTCCAGGTGCTGGCTCACGGCGTCGTTCTTGTAGGCGCCGATGCGGTACTGGCCGGCGCTCTTCAGGTCCTTGAGGGCGATGTTGTTGCCCGGGGCGGCGAGCAGCACCCAGCCGGTCTTGGCGACGGGGCCGACCCACTTGAACAGCGGCTGGCGCTCGGGGGTGAAGGTGGTGGAGAACAGGCCGTAGTTGGGCTTGTCCAGGGTCAGGCGATACAGCCGGTCCCAGGGGAAGCGCAGGGTGAGGGTGTATTCGATGTTCGCGCGCTTGAACATCTCGCGGACGATATCGGTGCTGATGCCGTCGATGCCGTCGTCGCGGGCGAAGTTCTTGTCGTCCACCGCCATGTTGAAGGGCGGGAAGTTCTCGGTCAGCAGCACGACCTTGTAGTCGGCCGGAAGCTCGGCGCGGGCCCCGAAGGCCAGGAACATCAGGCCCAGGGTCAGGGCGTTTCTCATCAGTTTGTGCATTGTCATCCGCTCGCTTGAATTTGTGGTTATGGCTAGCGACTTCCCTGCATGGGCCTCGGCCCACGGACGTATGGATCGCCCCGTCCTGCCATCCAATGGCAAGCGACCGGCTCTTGGCCGGTCGCTGGGTATCACAGGTAGCTGTTGAGGATCTGGTCGACCAGGCCCTCGGCGCGCATCTTGTCCAGCGCGTCCTGCAGGCGCTTGACCACCTCGTCGGGGGTCTCCTTGTTCAGCGCCAGGAACAGCTCGGCCTTGTTGAAGCGCAGCACGGTCTTCAGGCCCGAGACGCCTTCCTGCTTGGCCAGGTAGCGGCCGGCGGGGTCACCGGTGGCCCAGAGGTCGATCTGGCCTTTCTCCAGCTTCTTGGCGTTTTCCTGGTCACGCAGGGAGGTGGTGGCCTCGATGCCTTTCTCGGCCAGGGCCTGGGAGATGGCATCGCCCTTGTAGGCGCCGACCTTGTATTGCTTGGCCTGCTCCAGGCTGGTGAGGCTGATGGTGCTGTCGCCACGGGCGAGCAGGACCCAGTCGTCGGGGCCGATGGGGCCGACCCACTTGAAGGACTGCTCGCGCTCCGGCAGGCGGGCGGTGACGAAGATGCCGTAGTCGGGCTTCTCCAGCGCCAGCTTGTAGATGCGGTCCCACGGGAAGCGCAGGGTCAGGTTGTACTTGATGCCTGCGCGCTTGAACATTTCCTTCACCACGTCCACGGCGATGCCGTCGACGTTGTCTTCCTGAGCGAAGTTCTTTCCGTTGATCGCCATGTTGTAAGGCGGGAAATTCTCCGTCAGCAGCACCACCGAGTAATTCTCATCCACATCGGCGCGGGCGAATCCGGCCAGCACCATGAGAGTGCCCGCCAGAGCGAGCAGGAGGCGTTTCGACATATACAACTACCTTGTAAGGAGGGATGGGAAAAACCGCTGATTCGGTCCCCGTGGGTACAGGGTAACGACGTCAGCCGCCCAGGCTGCGAACCGGATCACGGTTGCAGCCGAAGCTCAATTAAAGGCAAGAATCGTGCTCAACGCACGACGATGCCGCGACTTGCGAGATAGGCCTTGGCTTCCGGCACGGTGAATTCGCCGAAGTGGAAGATGCTCGCCGCGAGGACCGCGTCGGCCTTGCCTTCGAGAATGCCGGCCGCCAGGTGCTCCAGATTGCCCACGCCACCGGAGGCGATCACCGGGATGCCGACGGTTTCGCTGATGGCCCGGGTGACGCCGAGGTCGTAGCCGCTCTTCACGCCGTCCTGGTCCATGCTGGTCAGGAGGATCTCGCCGGCACCCAGCTCTTCCATCTTCTTCGACCAGGCCACGGCATCCAGGCCGGTGGGCTTGCGCCCGCCGTGGGTGAAAATTTCCCAGCGCGGCGTTTCCCCGGGCGCGGAAACCTTCTTCGCATCGATGGCGACCACGATGCACTGGGAACCGAAGCGCGCGGCGGCCTCGCCGACGAACTCGGGGTTGAACACCGCGGCGGTGTTGATCGAGACCTTGTCGGCCCCGGCGTTGAGCAGGTTGCGGATGTCCTGCACGGTGCGCACGCCACCGCCCACGGTCAGCGGGATGAACACCTGGCTGGCCATGCGCTCCACCGTGTGCAGGGTGGTGTCGCGGCCATCGACGCTGGCGGTGATGTCGAGGAAGGTGATCTCGTCCGCGCCCTGCTCGTCGTAGCGACGGGCGATCTCCACCGGGTCGCCGGCGTCGCGGATGTTCTCGAACTTCACGCCCTTGACCACGCGGCCGTTGTCCACGTCGAGGCAGGGGATGATGCGTTTAGCCAGGGCCATGCTTTTTCTCCGAAAAACAGCTGCAGGCTGCAAGCGGCAAGCTTCAAGAGCGAGCCAGGGCCAGCAGCGCCGTTACGTGTCGCTTAAGGCTTGCCGCCCGTCGCTGCATCGCAGAAGGCCTGGGCCTCGGCGACGTCCAGGGTGCCTTCGTAGATGGCGCGACCGGTGATGGCGCCGATGATGCCGGGGGCCTTGGCGGCCAGCAGCTTCTCGATGTCACCCAGGTTGTGGATACCGCCGGAGGCGATCACCGGGATGCGGCTGGCGGCGGCCAGGGCCGCGGTGGCCTCGACGTTGCAGCCCTGCATCATCCCGTCCTTGGCGATGTCGGTGTAGACGATGGCGGAGACGCCATCGGCCTCGAAGCGACGGGCCAGGTCCACGGCCTGCACGGTGCTGACCTCGGCCCAGCCGTCGGTGGCGACGAAACCGTCCTTGGCGTCCAGGCCGACGATGACCTTGCCCGGGAAGGCCTTGCACGCCTCGGTGACGAATTCCGGCTGCTTCACCGCCTTGGTGCCGATGATCACGTAGCTGACGCCGGCCTTGACGTAGTGCTCGATGGTTTCCAGGGAGCGGATGCCGCCGCCGATCTGGATCGGCAGGTTCGGGTAGCGCCTGGCGATGGCGGTGACCACCTCGCCGTTCACCGGCTGGCCTTCGAAGGCGCCGTTCAGGTCCACCAGGTGCAAGCGGCGGCAGCCACCCTCCACCCACTTGGCGGCCATGCTCACCGGGTCATCGGAGAACACCGTGGAATCTTCCATGCGGCCCTGGCGCAAGCGCACGCAGGCACCGTCCTTCAGATCGATTGCGGGAATAATCAGCATGTCTTTTTTCCTAACGTCAAAAAGAGCGACAAGTTGCGAGCCTCAAGCTGCAAGCAGGCGCATTCGTGTCTCTTGCAGCTTGGCTGCCTGTCGCTTTCAGCTACCTTTTTCGAGCGCCCACAAATCACTCTCGATGCTTTCGAACCTGTCTTTCAGGTGCGCCTGCACATCGGAGATCGCCTTGTTGTAGAAACTCGGGGCGAATTCCCGGGCGAAGAAATCCAGTACTTCCTCGGCCTCGAAGGAGCCCAGCTCCAGCTCGAAGCGCTCCGCCATGAAACGCTTGATCGCCAGCACGGCGCCTTGCGTCTGGGCGGCATCGAGTTGCAGGACGGGGGCTTTCTTCGCGCGGCTCATGGCTTACCAGCGGCCATCCCAGGCGGCGAAGTTCTGCAGCAGCTGCAGGCCGTTGGTGTGGCTCTTCTCGGGGTGGAACTGCACGGCGAAGCGCGAGCCTTCGGCCAGCGCGGCGGCGAAATCCTTGCCGTAGTGGCCGCGACCGGCCACCTGGCGCGGGTTGCCGGCCTCGATGTAGTAGCTGTGCACGAAATAGAAGCGGCCGTGGTCGGGAATGCCGTGCCAGAGCGGGTGGTCCAGGGTACGGGCCACTTCGTTCCAGCCCATGTGCGGCACCTTCAGGTGCTCGCCGTCCTCCACCATGCCCTTGCCGAAGAAGCGCACCTTGCCGGGGAACAGGCCGATGCAGTCGACCCCGCCGTTCTCCTCGCTGTGCTCCAGCAGCGCCTGCATGCCGACGCAGATGCCGAGGAAGGGACGGTCCTTGCTCACTTCGCGCACCAGTTCGTCGAAGCCCAGGCGGCGGATCTCGGCCATGCAGTCGCGGATCGCACCCACGCCGGGGAAGACCACGCGGTCGGCCTCGCGGATGACGTTGGCGTCGCTGGTGACCATCACCCGCCCGGCGCCCACGTGCTCCAGGGCCTTGGCAACCGAGTGCAGGTTGCCCATGCCGTAATCGATGACAGCGACCGTCTGCATCAGAGCACGCCCTTGGTGGAAGGCATCTGGCCGGCCATGCGCGGGTCGAGCTCGATGGCCATGCGCAGCGCGCGGCCGAAGGCCTTGAACACGGTCTCGATCTGGTGGTGGGTGTTGTGGCCACGCAGGTTGTCGATGTGCAGGGTCACCAGGGCATGGTTGACGAAGCCCTGGAAGAACTCCTGGAACAGGTCGACATCGAAACCGCCGACCACGGCGCGGGTGAAGGGCACGTGCATCTGCAGGCCGGGGCGACCGGAGAAGTCGATCACCACGCGTGACAGCGCTTCGTCCAGCGGCACGTAGGAGTGGCCGTAGCGGACGACGCCCTTCTTGTCGCCGATGGCCTGGGCGAAAGCCTGGCCGAGGGTGATACCGACGTCTTCGACGGTGTGGTGGTCGTCGATATGCAGATCACCCTTGCACTCGATGTCCAGGTCGATCAGCCCATGGCGGGCGATCTGGTCGAGCATGTGCTCGAGGAAGGGCACGCCGATGTCGAAGCGCGCCTTGCCAGTGCCATCCAGGTTGATCGAGACCTTGATCTGGGTCTCCAGGGTGTTGCGTTCGACGGATGCCTTACGTTCGGCCATCACCAGCTCCGCAAAAATCATTGGGCAAAAGGGGCGACATTATAGGCCGAGAATGCGACGGGCTTGAAGCCGATCGGCGGGAGGACTGCAGGAGGGCTGAAACGCACGGGGCCGACATGATGTCGGCCCCGGCGATTCACAGGCGTGGCACTCAGCTGAACAGCGCGGCTGTCTTCTGCAGGGTGATCCACACGCCCCAGGCCAGCGGCAGGCCCACGGCCAGCCAGGCGGCGATCACCAGCGGCTTGCTGGACGGATCGGCCGCCCACTCGAGGTCCGCGGCTTCCTTGGTGGCGTCATGGCCGATGGCGCGCTCGGCGGCCAGCTCGGCGTCGGTCATGAAGTGCTTCGGATCGACCGGGCGCACCAGCATGTTGCAGATGAAGCCCAGCACCAGCAGGCCGGCGAGGATGTACAGGGTGATGTCGTACGCGGCGGCACGCTCGACGCCGATGCTCAGCTGGTATTCGCGGATGTAGTTCACCAGCACCGGGCCGAGGATGCCGGCGAAGGCCCAGGCGGTCAGCAGGCGACCGTGGATGGCGCCGACCATCTGGGTGCCGAACAGGTCCGCCAGGTAGGCCGGCACGGTGGCGAAGCCGCCGCCGTACATGGACAGGATCAGGCAGAAGCAGAACACGAAGAACGCGACGCTGCCCAGGTGACCGGTCCAGGGCACCAGCGCGTAGAGCACGAAGCCGAGTGCGAAGAACACGAAGTAGGTCGCCTTGCGGCCGATCAGGTCGGAGAAGGACGCCCAGAAGAAGCGGCCACCGATGTTGAACAGGCTCAGCAGCCCGGTGAAGCCCGCGGCGATGGCGGCGATCTGCGCCAGCTGCGCGGCATCGAGCTGGTTGAAGCTCAGGTGGTTGCCGATCAGCTTGCCGGCGAAGACTTCCTGCAGCAGCGGGGAGGCCATGCCGATGATGCCGATGCCGGCGGAGACGTTGAGGCACAGCACCGCCCAGACCAGCCAGAACTGCGGGGTCTTCCACGCGGTGTTCACGTGGACGTGGCCCTTGGTGATCATCGCGTTGTTGACGCGTTTCACCGGCGCGGTCCAGCCCTTGGGCTTCCAGCCGGTCGGCGGCACGCGGTAGGCCAGGGCACCACCGACCATGAAGACGAAGTAGATCGCCGCCATGACCACGAAGCTCTGCCACACGCCGACGCTTTCAGCGCTGGCGAAGTGGTTCATCAGCTCGGCGGCCAGGGGCGCACCGACCATCGCGCCACCGCCGAAGCCCATGATCGCCATGCCGGTGGCCATGCCGCGCTTGTCCGGGAACCATTTGATCAGGGTCGACACCGGCGAGATGTAGCCGAGACCGAGGCCGATGCCGCCGATCACGCCCAGGCCTACCCACATCAGCCAGATCTGGTGGATATAGACGCCGAACGCCGCGATCAGCAGACCGCCGCACCAACAGAAGGCCGAGACCAGGCCCGCCTTGCGCGGCCCGGCATGCTCCAGCCAGCCGCCCCAGACGGCGGCCGAGCAGCCGAGGAAGATGAAGAACAGGGTGTAGATCCAGCCGAGCATCGAGATCTGCCAGTCGCAGTCGCTGGCGAAGACCTGGGCGAAGAAACCCAGCTCGGGGGCACAGGCGACCGGCGCGCTGATGCCGATGGCCTTGGACAGGGGCAGCCAGAACACGGAGAAACCGTAGGCCATGCCGATGCAGAGGTGGATGGCGAGGGCTGCCGGCGGAACCAGCCAGCGGTTGAAGCCCTGTCGGGCCACCGTCCGTTCCTTCGACAGGAACGCAGGCCGGACGTCACTGCCCGGACTCAAGGTACTGCTCATTGATTATTTATCCTTTATAGGTGCACGCAGGTGGGCGGCCCGTACGAAACTGGTTGCTCCCCAAGCACGGGCCACACGCAAAACCGCAAGTCCCACGAGACTGCGGCATTGCGTCGCGTATTATCCCGCCGTCACCGCCCGCGCCTCAATAAGGACTCGCATGCCCGTCATCGTCGAAACCCCCAGCACGATCAGCGATCAGGACAGGAACGACCTCGCCCGCATCTACGCCGACGCCCCCGATTGGCTGTTCGCACCTTTTGCCGGGACTGAGCACCTGGTCACATCCGCGCTGGCAGAAGGCAGCCTGATCACCGGCCGCTTCAACGATCGCCTGCTCGGTGCCGCGCTGCTGCGCCGAGGCGAAAGGCACTGGCAGCTCTCGCACCTGTGCGTCCGCGCCATCACCCGCCAGCGTGGCGTGGCCCGGCGCCTGCTCGACGAAGCCCGGCGCATGGCCCGCGAGGCCGGCTGCGAGCTGCAGCTGGCGGCCCCCGCCGACCACCTGGAAAGCCAGGCCCTGGCCGCCCGCACCCACCTGCCGCTGGTCGGCTTCTGAGCCTCAGGCCGTCGCGGCGCCCTCCGTCGCGCGGCCCAGCCACCCCAGCCAGGCGAGGCTGCCCAGGCAGAACCCCGCCAGCGCCACAGCCAGCCACCAATACCCCGGCGCCAGCCAGGCGGCCCAGCCCAGGGCCAGCCCGGCCATCGCCACCAGGCGCATCGCCTCGACTCGCCACAGGTGGCCGCGCCCCTCGAACAGCAACCCCAGGCTCAGGCAGCCGGAGAGGATCGCCAGCACAAGCAGCCAGGGCTCCCACACCGCCGCGCGGCGCACGCAGGCGAGAAACCCCAGCGCCAGCAGGTTGATCGCCAGGAACTGCACGAAGGCGTAGGCCACCAGCTGGCGGGGGTAGTTGGCCTCGAAGCGCGCCTCGGTCATCACTGGCCAGGGCCGTTCGCGCACATCCGCCGGGCGCCAGCCGGTAGGCATCCACCACAGGCGCAGCTTGTCCCACCAGGAGCGCGTCGCCCGGGCGTCGGCCCAGAGCAGCCGCCACCAACTGAACTGCAGGCGGATCGGGTCGAAGGTGCGCACCGGCGTGGTCACGCCGTAGATCACCGGCTCGCGCTCCTTGGTGAAGGTGCCGAACAGCTTGTCCCAGAGGATGAACACGCCACCGTGGTTGCGATCGATGTAGCAATCGTTCTGGCCATGGTGGACGCGGTGCAGCGACGGCGTCACCAGCACCTTCTCCAGCCAGCCGAGGCGCCCCACGTGCTGGCTGTGGATCCAGAACTGGTAGGTGAGCTGCACGCCCAGCAGCACCAGGAACAGCGGCAATGGCAGCCCGAGCAGCGCCAGGGGCAGGTAGAACGGCCAGTCGAAGGCGGTCTGGAAGGCCCCCTTGCGCAGCGCGGTGGAGAGGTTGAAGTCCTCGCTGGAATGGTGCGGCTGGTGCGCGCCCCACAGCAGGTTGTAGCGATGCAGGGTGCGGTGGGCCCAGTAGAAGCAGAAATCCACCGCGACGAAGCCCCCCAGCCAGACCCAGGGCGAGGCCGCATCCAGCTCCAGCAATCGTCCGTGCTCGTAGAGCCAGGCATAGGGCAGCACCAGCAGCAGGCGCAGCGGCCCTTCCAGCAGCACCCGCAGCACGGCGGTGTTGATGCTGGTGGCGGCGTCCGCCAGGCGGTAGGTGGAGCGGCCGGAATACCGCTCGTAGGCGAGCTCCAGCAGCATCAGCAGGATGTAGAGCGGGAAGGCCAGCACCGCCACGTTCATGGGCACCTCGTCATCGTCATACCGGTGACGGCCAGACTAGATCAGCGCCACGCCGCCCTTCCCGGCCGCTCGCGCCAAACGGTGGTGCGACGCGCGCCAGGTCCGCCGGGCAGCCGGTGAACCGCCGGGCGATTTCATCATCCAAACACCTGACCTCGCGGGCGCTATACTCGGCGCCCTCAATCCAAATGCATCCACCACAAGGACTCGTCCATGAAATCCATCGGCAAACTCCTGGGCCTCCTTCTCCTCGGACTGTTGCTGATCGTCGTGGCGCTGGGCTTCGCCCTGACCCACCTGTTCGACCCCAACGACTACAAGGACGAGATCCGCCAGATCGCCCGCGACAAGGCCAACCTGGAACTCGACCTCAAGGGCGACATCGGCTGGAGCCTGTTCCCCTGGCTGGGCCTTGAGCTGCACGACACCACCCTGGCCAGCGCCGCCAGCCCGGACAAGCCCTTCGCCGACCTCGCCATGCTCGGCCTCTCCGTGCGCGTGCTGCCGCTGCTGCGCAAGGAAGTGCAGATGAGCGACATCCGCGTCGAGGGCCTCAACCTGACCCTGGTGCGCGACGAGAAGGGCCACGGCAACTGGGAAGACATCGGCCGCCCGGCCCAGGCTTCCCAGGCCGCGCCCGCCGACGCCGCCAAGCCGGGCGCCCCGGGCGATACCCCGGCCCAGCAGCCCGACAGCGCCCCGGCACGCCCGCTGAAGCTGGACATCGACAGCCTCACGGTGAACAACGCCCGCGTCGACTACACCGATGCCAAGACCGGCAAGCAGTACAGCGCCGAAAGCATCGAGCTGACCACCGGCGCCATCCGCGAAGCCGCCAGCATCCCGTTCAAGCTCACCGCCTTCTTCGGCAGCAACCAGCCGCTGATGCGCGCCAAGACCGAACTGGCCGCCAACCTGCGCTTCGACCGCGCCCTCAAGCGCTACCAGCTCGAAGACGCCAGGCTCAACGGCGAAGCCTCCGGCGAGCCGCTCAAGGGCAAGACCCTCACCTTCAACGCCCAGGGCCAGCTGCTGGCCGACCTCGCCGCCAACGTCGCCGAGTGGAACGGCCTGAAGCTCTCCGCCAACCAGCTGCGCGCCCTCGGCGAACTCAAGGTCCACGACCTCGACAAGACCCCGCGCCTGGAAGGCGGCCTGTCCATCGCCCAGCTCGACTTGCGCGAGTTCCTCGCCGGGCTCGGCGTCGAACTGCCGCCCATGCAGGACGCCGGCACCCTGAAGAAATTCGAGATGGCCGCCAAGCTGGCCGGCACGCCCTCCAGCCTCGCCCTGGAACAGCTCAACCTGAAGCTCGACGACAGCACCTTCAGCGGCCGCCTGGCCATCGCCGACCTCGACAAGCAGGCCCTGCGCGTGCAGCTCAAGGGCGACAAGCTCGACCTCGACCGCTACCTGCCGCCGCAGAAGAAGGACAAGGACGCCAGCGCCCGCCAGGCCGAAGTGCAAGGCGCCGTCGCCGCTGCTGGCCAAGCCGGCACCACGCCGCTGCCCGACAAGCCCACCCAGCAGGCCTGGAGCGAGGAACCGGTACTGCCGCTGGAGACCCTGCGCAAGCTCGACCTGGAAGCCGACCTCGCCTTCGGCCAGCTGACCTTCGACAAGCTGCCCCTGGGCGACGCCCGCCTCAAGGCCCGCGGCAAGGGTGGCCTGGTCGAACTGGAACAGCTGCGTGGCGCCCTCTATGGCGGTGACTTCGACGCCAAGGCCAGCCTCGACGTGCGCCCGCCGGTGCCGCTGATCACCGCGCAGAAGCGCGTCAACCACATCCCGGTGGAGAAGATCCTCACCGCCCTGGAACAGAAGCCCCCGGTACGCGGCGCCCTGGACCTCACCGCCGACATCCGCACCAGCGGCAACAGCCAGAAGGCCTGGGTCGACGGTCTCAACGGCACCGCCAGCTTCGTCCTGAACGACGGCGCGCTGCTCGACGCCAACCTCGAACAGCAGCTGTGCCAGGGCATCGCCACGCTCAACCGCAAGGCCCTCACCACCACCTACAGCGGCAAGGAAACCCCCTTCGAGCAGCTGCAGGGCAGCCTGGTGTTCAACAACGGCGTGGCCAGCAACCCCGACCTCAAGGCGCGCATCCCCGGCCTGTCGCTGAGCGGCAACGGTGATGTGGACCTGCGCGTGCTCGGCCTCGACTACCGCGTAGGCATCGTCATCGAGGGCGACAAGGGCGAGATGCCCGACCCGGCCTGCCAGGTGAACAAGCGCTACGTCGGCATCGAATGGCCGCTGCACTGCCGTGGCCCGCTGGAGATCGGCGCCAAGGCCTGCCGCCTGGACAAGGACGGCATGGGCAAGATCGCCGCCAGGCTGGCCGGCGACAAGATCAGCGAGAAGCTCGAAGAGAAGCTCGGCGACAAGGTCAGCCCGGAACTCAAGGACGCGCTCAAGGGGTTGTTCAAGCGATGAGCCCCGAGCAGTTCTCCAGCGCCGTCCTCGACTGGTACGACCGCCACGGGCGCCATGACCTGCCCTGGCAGCTCGGCATCACCCCGTATCGCGTCTGGGTCTCCGAAATCATGCTGCAGCAGACCCAGGTCAGCACCGTGCTCGGCTACTTCGACCGCTTCATGGCCGCCCTGCCCACCGTGCGCGATTTGGCCGAAGCCCCCGAGGACGAAGTGCTGCACCTGTGGACCGGCCTGGGCTACTACACCCGCGCGCGCAACCTGCAGAAGACCGCGAAGATCGTCATGGAACGCCACGGCGGCGAGTTCCCCCGTGACGTCGAGCAGCTCGCCGAGCTGCCCGGCATCGGCCGCTCCACCGCCGGCGCCATCGCCAGCCTGTCCATGGGCCTGCGCGCGCCGATCCTCGACGGCAACGTCAAGCGCGTGCTGGCCCGCTACGTCGCCCAGGAGGGCTACCCGGGCGAGCCCAAGGTCGCCAAGCAGCTGTGGGCGGTCGCCGAGCGCTTCCTGCCCCACGAACGCGTGAACAACTACACCCAGGCGATGATGGACCTGGGCGCCACCCTCTGTACCCGCAGCAAGCCCAGCTGCCTGCTGTGCCCCCTGCAGAGCGGCTGCCAGGCGCACCTGCTCGGCCTGGAGATCCGCTACCCGATCCCCAAGCCCCGCAAGGAACTGCCGCAGAAGCGCACCCTGATGCCCATCCTGGCCAACCGCGAAGGCGCCATCCTGCTCTACCGTCGCCCCTCCACCGGGCTCTGGGGCGGGCTCTGGAGCCTGCCGGAGCTGGACGACCTCGCCGCCCTCGAACCTATCGCCAGCCAGCACGCCCTGAGCCTGGGCGAGCGCAAGGCGCTGCCGGAACTGACGCACACCTTCAGCCACTTCCAGCTGGCCATCGAGCCCTGGCTGGTGCACGTGGAGGGTGACCAAGGCGCCGTGGCCGATGCCGACTGGCTCTGGTATAACCTCGCCACCCCGCCGCGCCTGGGCCTCGCCGCCCCGGTGAAGAAGCTGCTCAAGCGCGCGGCCGATGTACTGAATGCAGGAGAAAAGCCATGACCCGCACCGTCAAGTGCCGCAAATACAACGAAGAACTGCCCGGCCTCGAGCGCCCGCCCTACCCCGGCGCCAAGGGCGAGGACATCTTCAACAACGTCTCCAGGCAAGCCTGGGACGAATGGCAGAAGCACCAGACCCTGCTGATCAACGAGCGACGCCTGAACATGATGAACGCCGAGGATCGCAAGTTCCTCCAGGCCGAGATGGACAAGTTCTTCTCCGGCGAGGAATACGCCAAGGCGGACGGCTACGTCCCCCCGAGCGCGTAAGCGCCCGTAAAGGCTGAAAATTTTTTTCGAAACACGCTTGACGACCCCCGATGAAATCCGTTTAATAGCGCCCCGTTGCCCAGGTAGCTCAGTTGGTAGAGCAGGGGATTGAAAATCCCCGTGTCGGCGGTTCGATTCCGTCCCTGGGCACCACCTTCAAGCTTTCAGGTGGTGCCGGCATCAGCTGAAAGCAAACGAAAAACCCGCCTAGTGCGGGTTTTTTGTTGCCTGCGATTTTCCTCCGGCACGTGCCATCCGGGTTTCGGATTGAACGCCTGCACCGCGGGCACGCTCGAAACAGCATGACCCCAGGAGGTGCCCCATGACCGGAAAAGACGACCTGCCCGCGGACAGGGACCCGCACAAGCCCGGACGCGACCCCGAGCCCGTCGACCCGGACCGCGACGATGGCGAGCAGCCGCGCGACCCGGACGAGTCGCAGGTGGAGTGAAGGGCCTCAGCCCAGGGGCAGCACCAGGCTGAAGGTGGCACCCTCGCCCTTCTCGCTGGTGACGTCGATGCGCCCGCCGTGGGCCGCCACGATCTGCTCGGAGATGTACAGGCCGAGCCCGAGGCCGGCGATCTTCTCCGAGCCGTTGACCCGCTCGAACTGCTGGAAGATGCGGCGCTGGTCGGCCGGCGAGATGCCCACGCCCTGGTCGATCACGTCCACCCAGGCTTCGCCCCCTTCCGCCCGCACCCGCACCCGCACCGGCTTGCCCGGCCCATAGCGCAGGGCGTTGCTCAGCAGGTTGCTGATCACCTGCTCGATGCGGAAGGCATCCCAGACGCCATGCAGCTCGCCTTCCACCTCCAGGCCGAGCTCGCAGCCGGCGCTCTGCATCTGCTGCTCGAAGTTCTCGGTCACGTTGCGCACCAGCCGTCCCAGCTCGGTGCGTTCGGGGCGGATGGACAGCTTGCCGGTGCGGATGCGCGAGACGTCGAGCATGTCCTCGATCAGGCGGATCAGGCTCCTGATCTGGCGCTCGTCACGGTCGAACATGGCCTTGAGCTTGTCCTCGGTGAAGACCGCCGAGTTGCCCTTGGCCAGGTACATCTGGCGCAGCTGGGTGTCGAGGATCAGGCCGTTGAGCGGCGTGCGCAGCTCGTGGGAGACGATGGACATGAAGTCGTCGCGCATCTGCACCGCGCGCTGCAGCTCGGCCTGGGTGGCGCGCAGCTCGGCCAGCAGGGCGTCCTGCTCGCGACGGCCCTGCTCCAGGGCCTCCAGCTGGCAGGCCATGAGCTTGCGCTGGCGGTGCAGCTCGACGAACACCGCCACCTTGCTGCGTACCGCATGGTTGTCCAGCGGCTTGTAGAGGAAGTCCACCGCGCCGCTCTCGTAGCCCTTGAAGGCGTAGTTGAGTTCGCGCCCGGCAGCGCTGACGAAGACGATGGGGATGTGCTTGGTCTTCTCCGTGCCGCGCATCAGCTCGGCCAGCTCGAAGCCGTTCATGCCCGGCATCTGCACGTCGAGGATGGCCAGGGCGAACTCGTGCTCCAGCAGCAGCGCCAGCGCCTCGTCGGCGGAGCCGGCCTTGTACACCCCGCGCCCCTCGCCCTTGATCAACGCCTCCAGCGCCAGAAGGTTTTCCGGCAGATCGTCGACGATCAGCAGCTTGCTCGTTTGGCTAGTCGGCATGGGAGGGGTCCAGTTGGGCCAGGAGTGCGCGAATGCCGCGCAACGGAAGGATGTAGTCGGGCACGTGAGAGGCCAGGGCAGCTTCGGGCATGGTGGGCACCTGCGCCTCGGCCGGGTCCTGGACGATGCTCAGGCCGCCGGCGCGCTTGATCGCGGCGAGCCCGGCGGCACCGTCCTGGTTGGCACCGGTGAGCAGCACGCCCGCCAGCCGCTCCTGGTAGCTGTCCGCAGCCGACTCGAACAGCACGTCGATCGAAGGCCGCGAATAATGCAGCGGCTCCTCGCGACTCAGGGAGAAACTGTGGTCGCTCTCGATCGACAGGTGATAGCCGGGCGGTGCGAAGTACAGCGTGCCGGGGCGCAGGTCCTCCTTGTCCTGGGCCTCCTTGACGCGCAGCGCCAGGCGCCGGCCGAACAGGTCGGCCAACAGGCTGTCGCGGGATTCCGGCAGGTGCAGCACGCAGACCAGGGGCAGGCCGTAGCCGGCGGGCAGCCCGCTGAATACCCTCAGCAAGGCCTCCACGCCACCGGCGGATGCCCCGACCACCACTGCGTCCCGCTTCTGCGCGTTCATAGTTTTCGGAAGACCCTTTCCTGGCGGTTGAGCGCTTCGAAGCGTCCGGAATAGGCGGAGAAGTCCAGGCTCTCCTTGCTACCCAGGCCGAGGAAGCCCCGGTGGCACAGCGATTCGTGGAACAGGCCCAGGGCCCGGTCCTGCAACTGCTTGTTGAAATAGATCAGCACGTTGCGGCAGGAGATCAGCTGGGTCTCGGAGAACACCGCGTCGGTCGCCAGGCTGTGGTCGGCGAAGGTGACGTTCTCCCGCAGCGACTTGTCGAACAGCGCGCCGTCGTACGCCGCAGTGTAGTAATCCGACAGCGACCCGCGCCCGCCCGCCTTGCGATAGTTCTCGCTGTACTGGCGCATGTCGTCGAGGGAGTAGATGCCGCGACGGGCCTTCTCCAGCGACTGCGGGTTGATGTCGGTGGCATAGATCAGGGTGCGTTCCAGCAGCCCCTCCTCGTGCAGCAGGATGGCCAGGGAGTGCACTTCCTCGCCCGTGCTGCAGCCGGCGATCCACACCTTGATGGAGGGGTAGGTGCGCAGGATGGGCACCACTTCCTGGCGCAGGGCGAGGAAGTAGGACGGGTCGCGGAACATCTCGCTGACCGGGATCGTCAGGTACTGCAGCAGCTCGTGGAATGCCTGGGCGTCGTGGATGATGCGTTCCTGCAGCGCCGAGATGGTGGCGCAGTCGAACTGGCGCAGGGCGTAGAGCACGCGACGCTTGAGGGACGCGCCCGAATAGTCGCGGAAGTCGTAGCTGTACTTCAGGTAGATCGCCTCGATCAGCAGGCGCAGCTCGATTTCCTGGGTGCGTTCGGACATCTCAGATGCGCTCCAGCTTCGGCAGCCACACGCGGATCAGCGAGAACAGCCGGTCCAGGTCGATGGGCTTGGCCAGGTAGTCGTTGGCACCGGCCTTCATGCACAGGTCCTGGTCGTCCTTCATCGCCTTGGCGGTGACGGCGATGATCGGCAGCTTGGCCCAGCGCGCGTCCTGGCGGATCAGGCGCGTGGCTTCGTAGCCGTCCATCTCCGGCATCATCACGTCCATCAGCACCAGGTCGATGTCGGCCACCTCGTCGAGCTTGTCGATGGCCTCGCGGCCGTTGCGGGCGATCTCCACCCGCGCGCCCTTCTGCTCCAGTGCGCTGGTGAGGGCGAAGATGTTGCGCACGTCGTCGTCCACCAGGAGGATGCGCCGCTCCTCGAATACCTTGTCGCGGCTGCGCGCGGTCTTGAGCATCTTCTGCCGCTCGCTGGAGAGCTCCGACTCGACCTTGTGCAGGAACAGCGTGACCTCGTCCAGCAGCCGCTCGGGCGAGCGCGCGCCCTTGATGATGATAGAGCGCGAGTACTTCATCAGCTCGGCTTCTTCGTCGCGGGTGAGGTTGCGCCCGGTGTAGACGATGACCGGCGGGAAGGAGCAGATGTCCTCGCTGCCCATGCGCTTGAGCAGGTCGTTGCCCTGCATGTCCGGCAGCTTGAGGTCGATGATCATGCAGTCGAACAACGTGTTGCGCAGCAGCTCGAGGGCCTGCTCGCCGAACTCGACGGCGGTGATCTCGATGTCCTCGTCGCCGATCAGGCGGGCGATGCTGTCGCGCTGGAGGGCGTCGTCCTCCACCAGCAGCACGCGCTTGACCTTCTGCGTGAGCTTGGCCTCCAGCTTGCCGAACACATCCTTGAGCTGCTCACGGGTGGTGGGCTTGACCGCATAGCCGATGGCGCCCAGGTGCAGGGCCGCCTCGCTCAGGTCTTCCACCGAGATGACGTGCACGGGGATGTGGCGGGTACGCGGATTGCCTTTCAGGCGCTGCAGCACCGAGAGCCCGGACTCGTCCGGCAGGCGCATGTCGAGGAGGATGGCGTCCGGCGAATGACCGTCGGCCAGCTGGTAGCCCTCGTCGGCACCATGGGCCACCAGGCAGCGGTAGCCGAGTTCATGGGCCAGGTCGTAGAGGATCTGCGCGAACTTGGGCTCGTCCTCGATGACCAGAACGCAGCGCCCGCCCAGCTCGGCCAGGCCGCGATCATCGGGGAAGCTGGGGATGGGTTCGGCGCGGGGCGCCTCCTGGGCCGGCGGCGGGGCGAGGCGCGGAGCCTGGCGTTCCACCGGCGGGCGCTCGACCAGCGCCAGGGGCCCGGCCTCGGCCTCGCCACGGCTCTGGTAGGTTTCCGGCAGCAGCAGGGTGAACAGGCTGCCCTTGCCCGGCTCGCTGGACACCAGGATGGAGCCGCCGAGCAGCTCGGCGAGGTCGCGGGAAATGGACAGCCCCAGGCCGGTGCCGCCGAAGCGCCGGTTGGTGGTGCCGTCGGCCTGGTGGAAGGCCTCGAAGATCGGCTCGAGCTGGTCACTGCGGATACCGATGCCGCTGTCGCTGACGGCGAAGGCGATGCCGCCCTGGGCGCGGCTGACACGCAGGCCGACGGCGCCGTGGTCGGTGAACTTGAAGGCGTTGGAGAGCAGGTTCTTGAGGATCTGCTCGACGCGCTGGCGGTCGGTGTAGAGCACGCTCGGCGCGTCGGCGTCGATGTCCAGGTGGAAAGCCAGGTGCTTCTCGTCGGCCAGCGGCTGGAACACCCCCTTGAGCCCCTCGACCAGGCGCTGGACGTTGGAGTTCTCGGCGCGCACGTCGAGCTTGCCGGCTTCGACCTTGGAGATGTCGAGGATGTCGTTGATCAGGCTCAGCAGGTCGTTACCGGCGGAGTAGATGGACTCGGCGAACTTGATCTGCTCCTCGTTGAGGTTGCCCGCCTGGTTGTCCGCCAGCAGCCTGGCCAGGATCAGCGAGCTGTTGAGCGGCGTGCGCAGCTCATGGGACATGTTGGCGAGGAATTCGGACTTGTAGCGGCTGGCGCGCTGCAGCTCCTCGGCGCGGGCCTCCAGCTCCAGGCGCGCCTGGTTGAGTGCGTTGTTCTTCTCGTCCAGGTCGTCGCGCTGGGCGGCCATTTCCTGGGCCTGCTCGCCGAGCCGCTCGTTGGTCTGCTCCAGTTCGGCCTGCTGGGTCTCCAGATGGGCCTGGGACTCGCGCAGCACGCGGGACTGTTCCTCCAGCTCCTCGTTGGCGGTCTTGAGCTCCTCCTGCTGCACCTGCAGCTCTTCGTTGAGCTGCTGGGTCTCCTCCAGCACCGCCTGCAGGCGCTGGCGGTAGCGGGACGCCTCGAGGGCGGTACCGAGGTTGCTGGCGATCATTTCCAGCAGCGCACTGTCGCGGGGCTCCAGGCGCCTGAGGAAGCCCAGCTCGATGACGCCATTGACCTCGCCATCGCTGAAGGTCGGAACCAGCAGCACGGATTGCGGTTCTACGTCACCCAGCCCGGAATTGACCTTGATATAGCCTGCCGGCAGAGCATCGAGCACGCGCGCGCGCTTCTCGATGGCCACCTGGCCCACCAGGCTCTCGGCGCTGCCGAAGTTCTGCTCGCGCGCTTCCTGCTCGCGGGAGAAGCCGTAGGAGGCGACGCGCTGCAGGCCGCCATGCTCGTCGCGCCCATAGAGCGCCCCCACGGCCATGTCGAGGTAGCCGGCCAGGAACTCCAGCATGTTGCGCCCCAGCACCGGCGGGGTCTGCTGGCCGATGATGCGCTCGGAGAGCCGCGCCTGGCCGTCACGCAGCCAGGCCTGGCGCTGCAGGTGCTCGCTGTGGGCCCTCTGTTGCTCCAGGGAGGCGCTGTAGGTCGAAGACAGCGAGAGCAGTTCGCGGCGCCCGAAGTAGGCCAGCAGGCCACTCAGGCTGAGGCTGAAGAGCAGGTAGAGGACGATGGTGAGGATCGCCGTATCGCTGGCCTTCTCGTTGCGCTCGTGGCGCAGCTGGCGCTCCAGGTTGATGAAGATGCGGTACTGCTCGCGGATGCCGTCGACCAGTTGCTTGCCGCGCCCTTCGCTGACGGTGTCCACCACGTCCAGGCCGTTGCGCTTGCGCTCGATCATCTCCTTGGCGAAGCGATCCCACTCCTCCTGCAGCGCTTCGATGGTGCGCACGCGCTCCACCTGGGGCGGGTTGTCCTTGACCATCTCGCGCAGGCCGGCCATGGCCGCCCTGATGCGCGGGCGCGCCTGCTCGTAGGGCTGCAGGAAGGCGGCGTTGCCGGAGATCAGGTAACCGCGCAGGCCCGACTCCTGGTCCACGGACAGGCGCAGGCCGTCGTTGGCGTTGCTGATGACGATATCGGTGTGTTCGACCCAGCTCAGCACGTAGAGCAGGTAGGAAATCAGCGCCACGAAGAGCATGGCCCCGAGCACACCGACACCCAGCGGCAGGGCGACGTTGCGGGCGAGAATGCGCCGGAAACTCTTCTCGTCGGTGGAATTTTCGTGAGTCATCTGGGGGTTCCCTGGCCTGGTGCCTAAAATCACCGATCTATTGGGGATATCGAAGGGTTTCGCATGGTAATGCGCCCGTTCCCTTTAACCAATCACCCCCGTCACATGGCAAATCGACACCAAGTGCCAGGGTTCCGCTTGGAACACGGGGAGCGGGAAAAAGGTTCATCAAGAAAAAGGGAATTTTTTCCGGCCGCCCATTTCAAAGTTATCCCGCTCCGGATTGCGCGCATGCGCCTCGAATGAAAGCGATGGAATCCAGCCAAAACGGACACCTCCAGCCCATGCAGGCGACGCCGCCGGACCTTTGCGTCGGGCCTGCGGCAGCGGGTGACTTCCTCACCAGCAGCGGGGCCATGGCTCCACTGATACGCGCCCACGACTGGAGCGCCACGCCGCTGGGCCCCCTGGAGGGCTGGTCGGGGCCCCTGAAGTCGATCCTCGGCGTCGGCCTCAACGCGCGCTTTCCCGTCTGCATCTATTGGGGCCGGGACTACCACCTGCTCTACAACGACGCCTACAGCGCGATTCCCGGCGACAAGCATCCCGCCGCCCTGGGCCGGCCGGCGCGGGAGGCCTGGTCGGACATCTGGGACACGCTCGAGCCGATGTTCGACGGCATCATGCAGACCGGCATCGCCGTGCACACCGAGGACGGACTGCTGCCGATGCAGCGCTTCGGCTATGTCGAGGAGTGCTACTTCAATTACAACGTCAGCCCGATCTTCGGCCCCGACGGCCGCCCGGTGGGGCTGTTCAACACGGTGATCGAAACCACCGCGCAGGTGCTGGAGAACCGCCGCGTACGCCTGCTCAGCGATCTGCGCAGCAGTACCCGCAACGCCACCAATCCCGACGAAACCTGCCAGATCGCCCAGACGATGCTGGCCATGGCCGGCGCCGACCTGCCCTTCTGCCTGCTCTACCGCCTCGACGGGGACGGCCGCAGCGCCCGGCTTGCAGTGCGCTGCGGGCTCGAAGCGGACAGCCCACTGGCCCCCGCGACGATCGACCCGGGCGATGCCGACGGGCCCTGGGACCTGTCGATCGGCATGCCTGCGCAGGATTGCACGCTCGCCACGGCGCTGCCGCTCGCCCCCTGGCCGGAGGCGGTGACCCGTGCACGCATCCTGCCGTTGCTGGAGCCACAGGGTGAAGCCCGGACGCTGGGCTTCCTGGTCTGCGGCATCAGCCCCCGCCGGCAGCTGGATGAGCGCTACAGCGCCTTCCTCGACGAACTCGCCGGCAGCCTGGCGAACGACCTGCAACGCAGCGCGCGCCACGCCGAGGAGGCCCAGCGCCTGCACCTGCGCACCCTGGAGCGCGACCGCATCTGGAACCTGAGCCAGGACCTGCTCTGCGTCGCCGACCAGCAGGGGCGCCTGCTCAGCATCAACCCGGCCTGGACCGCCACCCTGGGCTGGAGCGAGGAGGAGCTGCTGGGCCGCACGACACATTGGCTGGAGCACCCGGACGACATCCCCGGCACCGACAAGACCCGCCAGGCGCTGGCCGAAGGGCAGCGCATCTGGCGCTTCGAGAACCGCCTGCGCCACCGCGACGGCAGCTACCGCTGGCTGTCCTGGAGCGCCACCCCGGAAAACGACATCCAGTACGGCAACGGCCACGACATCACCGAGGAAAAACGCACCGCCGAGGTGCTCCAGCGCACCGAAGAAGCGCTGCGCAACGCCCAGCGCATGGAGGCGGTCGGGCAACTGACCGGTGGCATCGCCCACGACTTCAACAACCTGCTGGCGGGCATCCGTGTCGGCCTCGACCTGATCCGCCGGCGCCTGCCCGACGAGGCGCGCCGGGACCTGGAGCGCTTCATCGACGCTGCCACCGATTCGGCGGAGCGGGGCGCCGCGCTGACCCACAACCTGCTTTCCTTCGCCCGCCGGCAGGCCCTGGACATCCAGCCGGTACGCCTGGAGACCCTGCTCGCGGCACACCGCCAGCGCCTGGCAGAACGGGCAGGCCCTGCGGTCGAGCTGGAGCTGCAGGTGGAGGAGCTGCCCGCCAGCGTGCTGTGCGACGCCGAGCAGTTGCGCAAGGCGCTGGAACACCTGGTGGACAACGCCCGTGAGGCGATGCCCGACGGCGGCCGGCTGCTGATCCGCGCCAGCGCTCCGGAAGCCGCACCGGAAGAATCCGAGGGTGCCCCCATGGGCCATCTGCTGCTGGAGGTCCGCGACACCGGGCATGCCATGGACGAACGGGTGCTGAGCCACGCCTTCGAGCCCTTCTTCACGACGAAACCGCTGGGTCAGGGAAGCGGGCTGGGGCTGTCCATGGTATATGGCTTCATCAAACAGACCGGAGGCCAGATCCGCCTGCAGAGCATTGCCGGTCAAGGCACCTGTGTCAGCCTTCTATTACCGCGAGGTCCCGTTTTGTCGGAACAACCAGAGAACCCAATCGAGCAACCGACGACGGCCGCCAGCCGTGAAACCGTACTGGTGGTGGAAGACGCCGATGTCGTGCGCATGCTGACGGTCGAGGTGCTGGACGAGCTCGGCTACCAGGTGCTGGAAGCCTGCGATGGCCAGCAGGCCTTGGCGATCCTGCGCAGCGACACCGAGATCGACCTGCTGCTCACCGACATCGGCCTACCCGGCATGAACGGCCAGGAACTGGCCGCCGTGGCCCGTGAGCTGCGACCGGGCCTGCGGGTGCTGTTCGCCACCGGCTACGCCGAGATCGTCAGCATCGACGGCAGCGAGCTGGCCACCCAGATGGACATGATCGCCAAGCCCTTCTCCATCGACGAACTGCGCGACAAGGTCGCCAGCCTGCTGGATGGCCGCGGCAAGACCCGCTGAGACGCCCTGCCCCACTTCCGCCTGGCACTGGAATTGCGAGCGGTTTGCGCGTAGGGTGCGCCGCCTTTGCGTCGAACCCAGGCAAAAACCGTCTTTTCTTGCGTTTGCGCGACAATCGTCTGCATCCATGCGACAAGCCCCACAAGCGAGCCGGCGCGGTACCAGTACCGCCCTTGGCGCCCCCTGGGGCCTATGCTAGGTTGGCCTCCTTCGCCAGGAAGGCCGATCGCAGCCGGAGCGCATCCGAACAATAAGAGGAACCCCCATGGCCGAGGCCACGCCCGCGCTAGAAATCCGCAACCTGCACAAACGCTACGGCGATCTTGAAGTGCTCAAGGGCATCTCCCTTACCGCCCGCGATGGCGACGTCATCTCCATCCTCGGCTCTTCCGGCTCCGGAAAGTCCACCTTCCTGCGCTGCATCAACCTGCTGGAAAACCCTCACAAGGGCCAGATCATCGTCGCCGGTGAAGAACTCAAGCTCAAAGCCGCCCGCACGGGCGAGCTGGTCGCCGCCGACAGCAGGCAGATCAACCGCCTGCGCAGCGAGATCGGCTTCGTATTCCAGAACTTCAACCTGTGGCCACACATGACCGTCCTCGACAACATCATCGAGGCACCGCGCCGCGTGCTCGGCCAGAGCAAGGCGGAGGCCACCGAAATAGCCGAGGCCCTGCTGGCAAAGGTCGGCATCGCCGACAAGCGCCACGTCTACCCCGCCCAGCTCTCCGGCGGCCAGCAGCAGCGCGCGGCGATCGCGCGCACCCTGGCAATGCAGCCTAAAGTGATCCTGTTCGACGAACCCACCTCGGCGCTCGACCCCGAGATGGTACAAGAAGTGCTTAACGTGATCCGCGCGCTCGCCGAAGAGGGCCGGACCATGCTGCTGGTGACCCACGAGATGAACTTCGCCCGCCAGGTGTCCAGCGAGGTGGTCTTCCTCCACCAGGGCCTGGTCGAAGAGCAGGGGACGCCACAACAGGTGTTCGAAAACCCGAACTCGGCGCGCTGTAAACAATTCATGTCCAGCAATCGCTAAACACGGAGCAACATCGCATGAAGAACTACAAGAAGATCCTGCTGGCCGCTGCCGCCACCCTGGCCTTCGGGACCAGCGCCGTCGCCGCCGACAAACTCAAGATCGGTACCGAAGGCGCCTACCCACCCTTCAACCTGATCGACGCCAGCGGCCAGGTCGGCGGCTTCGACGTCGAGATCGCCCAGGCCCTCTGCGCCAAGATGAAGGCCGAGTGCGAAGTGGTCACCTCCGACTGGGACGGCATCATCCCGGCCCTGAACGCCAAGAAATTCGACTTCCTCGCCGCCTCCATGTCGATCACCGAGGAGCGCAAGCAGGCCGTCGACTTCACCGACGCCTACTACACCAACAAGCTGCAGTTCATCGCCCCCAAGGACGCTGACTTCAAGACCGACAAGGCCAGCCTGAAAGGCAAGGTCATCGGTGCCCAGCGCGCCACCATCGCCGGCACCTGGCTCGAAGACAACATGGCCGACGTCGTCGACATCAAGCTCTACGACACCCAGGAGAACGCCTACCTGGACCTGTCCTCCGGCCGTCTCGACGGCGTCCTGGCCGACAAGTTCGTCAACTGGGAATGGCTCAAGAGCGATGCCGGCAAAGGCTTCGAATTCAAGGGCGAACCGGTGTTCGACAACGACAAGATCGCCATCGCCGTGCGCAAGGGCGACCCGCTGCGCGAGAAGCTGAACGCGGCCCTGAAGGAAATCGTCGCTGACGGCACCTACAAGAAGATCAACGACAAGTACTTCCCCTTCAGCATCTATTGATGCCCGCCTGACCGGCGCCGCCCACGCGGCGCCGGTCCCCAGCAGTAGCCTTGCAGATGAACCTCGACCTCTACGGATTCGGCCCCGCCCTGGCGGCCGGCACCCTCATGACCATCAAGCTGGCGCTCTGCGCGCTGTCGCTCGGTCTGGTGCTGGGCCTGCTCGGCGCCCTGGCCAAGACTTCCCCCAAAAAGCCGCTGCAGTGGCTTGGCGGAACCTATTCCACCCTGGTACGCGGTGTGCCCGAGCTGCTCTGGGTCCTGCTGATCTATTTCGGCACCGTGAACCTCATGCGCGCCATCGGCGAGAAGATCGGCGTGCCCGGCCTGGAGCTGTCGGCCTTCGCCGCCGGCACCATCGCCCTGGGCCTGTGCTTCGGCGCCTACGCCACCGAGGTGTTCCGCGGCGCCATCCTGGCCATCCCCAAGGGGCATCGTGAGGCGGGCCTGGCGCTCGGGATGTCCAACGGGCGCATCCTCTGGCGCCTGATCCTGCCGCAGATGTGGCGCATCGCCCTGCCGGGCCTGGGCAACCTGTTCATGATCCTGATGAAGGACACCGCGCTGGTCTCGGTGATCGGCCTCGAGGAAATCATGCGGCGCTCGCAGATCGCCGTGACCGCCAGTAAGGAGCCCTTCACCTTCTACATGGTGGCGGCCTTCATCTACCTGGGCCTGACCATCCTCGCGATGATCGGCATGCACTGGCTCGAAAAACGCGCCGGACGCGGCTTCAAGAGGAGCGCGGCATGAACTGGGACGTGATCGTCAAATACCTGCCGCGCCTGTTCGACGGGGCGCTGCTGACCCTGGAGCTGGTGGCCATCGCCGTGGTCGCCGGGCTGATCCTCGCCCTGCCCATGGGCATCGCCCGCTCCTCGCGCCACTGGTACGTGCGCGCCCTGCCGTACGGCTACATCTTCTTCTTCCGTGGCACACCGCTGCTGGTCCAGCTGTTCCTGGTCTACTACGGCCTCGCCCAGTTCGACCTGGTGCGCAAGGGCCCGCTCTGGCCCTACCTGCGTGACCCGTTCTGGTGTGCGGTCATCACCATGACCCTGCACACGGCGGCCTATATCGCCGAGATCATCCGCGGCGCCATCCAGGCCATCCCGCCGGGCGAGATCGAGGCCGCGCGGGCGCTGGGCATGTCGCAGTTCAAGACCCTGGTGCACATTGTCCTGCCGCGCGCTGCGCGCATCGGCCTGCCGGCGTACAGCAACGAGGTGATCCTTATGCTCAAGGCCAGCGCCCTGGCCAGCACCGTGACCCTGCTGGAACTCACCGGCATGGCCCGCACCATCATCGCCCGCACCTACCTGCCGGTTGAAATCTTCTTCGCCGCCGGGATGTTCTATCTGGTGATCGCCTTCCTTCTGGTGCGCGGCTTCCGCCTGCTGGAACGCTGGCTGCGCGTCGACGCCTGCCAGGGCCGCTGACCAGGCGCCGCCCCTCGCCACGAGGGGCGGCGTTATACTGCGCGTCCGACCGCCTTTATCCTCCCCGTCATGCCAAGCCCCGCGCCCCTTCAGGGCCCCCTGCTGCTCGAACGCTTAGCCGCGCTGGATGAGTTCCTCAGCCACGGCTACCCGTTGTGGCACCCGGAGCCTTTCACCGAGCTGCGCCTGGGCTGGGAAGACCAACTGCCCGATCTCGCCCGCTGGCTTCGCAGCCGCAGCCTGGAGCAGGCGGAAGCCAGCCATGGCCTGTTGCAGCTGCCCGATGCGCCTGCGCCCTTCCCCGGGCTGGCCGGCCGCTCGCGCGAGCTGGCCGAGATCGGCGCCTTCGACCAGGCCCCAGCGCGCGAGTGGCCGTCCGCCTTATGCCTCGACGTACCCGGGCGCAAATGGCAGCAGATCCAGGCCTTCGCCGGTAGCCTGCGGTTCAGCCGGGCGCCCCGTCACTGGCTCGACTGGTGTGCCGGCAAGGGCCACCTGGGGCGCAGCCTGGCCCACCCTGATGCGGCGCTCACCTGCCTGGAATTCGACCCCCTGCTGGTGGAAGACGGCCAGCGCCTCAGCGACCGGCTCGGGATCGACGCATCGCACCGGCTGCAGGACGTGATGGCCTGCAACACCGCCGCCCAGCTGCGCCCCGAACACACCGCCATCGCCCTGCATGCATGCGGCGACCTGCACGTACGCCTGCTGCACCTGGCCAGCGACCAGGGCTGTGGACAACTGGCCGTGGCGCCCTGCTGCTACAACCGCATCAGCGAACAGCACTACCAGCCCCTGTCCACCGCCGCGCAACGCTCCAGCCTGCGCCCGGACCGGCGGGACCTGCGCCTGGTGCAGAGCGAAACCGTCACCGCCGGCGCCCGCGTCCGTCGCCAGCGCGACCAGTCCATGGCCAGGCGCCTGGCCTTCGACCTGCTGCAGCGGGAGCAGCGCGGCATCGACCTCTACCTGCCCACGCCCTCGCTACCGGTGAGCTGGCTGGAGAAACCCTTCGAGCGCTACTGCCACGACCTCGCCGAATTGAAGGGCCTGGTCCCTCCCGCTTCACGCGATTGGGATCGGCTGGAAGCCCAGGGCCGGGAACGCCTGGCCCAGGTGCGCAACCTCGAACTGCTGCGCGCCCTCTTCCGCCGCCCGCTGGAGGTCTGGCTGTTGCTCGACCGCGCCCTGTTCCTCCAGGAGCGCGGCTACCGGGTGCAGGCAGGCCGCTTCTGCGAACACCGCCTCACCCCCCGCAACCTCCTGCTGCTCGCGGAGCGCAGCGACTTGCCCACAGAACCTGTGGATAACTTTGTTGATGATTTATGAGCAACTGCCCGAACGCCCATCCGGGCAAGGCCTGCTGAGAATTGATCGCTTTTTGAGCAAAAAATAAATCATCAGAAAAACAGCCAGTTACGCCATTCCGCGATCCGGATCACAGATCGCGAGTACTCCCGTGCCAAAAACCTCACACTTGTGCATAAGCCCACGCCTTCTGATTCTGAGCAGCACCATCAGGTGGTTTACTCAGCCCAGCCAATCGCTATAATGGCCGCCCCTTGCCGGTATAGCTCAGCTGGTAGAGCAACTGACTTGTAATCAGTAGGTCCCGGGTTCGATTCCTGGTGCCGGCACCATATTTCTCTAGGTCTCCAGCCCATCAAGGGCGCGACCAACGCGGCTTAACGTAACAAGCCGCGTAACAAGCAGAACGCATCGCACGTATGCGCATGCGCCCCACGCGCGAAACCTGTTTCTCAGGTAGTGGGGGGTCTGCAAAAAGAGTAATTTTTGTAATCTTTTCCAGAGCCCGAGCCTAACCCCTTGATTTCCGGGGCTTTTCAGGATGGGTAAAAAGGTAATTTCTGAGTAACAAAGTAGTAACCAGATTACCTTTCTGAGATGTGATTTCTCATTTTCAAAAAATCCTTTCCAATCAACGGGTTAGGCGAAAACTGAAATCCTGATTACATAAAGATTACCTACTTTTGTAATCCTGAAAGCCCCGGTTGGCGCGGGCTCCAGGGCAACTAGCCCCTGGGATTACCGAAATTACTCTTTTCAGAAATCGCCCCCCATCCCCAGCATTTCCCTGCTTCATCCGCTCCCCCTCGAAATGCCCTTTGCTGCAGGGTTTCGCAGGTTTTTCGCGCGTTACACATACCCGACCCAGCCCAGCACCTGGGCCTCGCTGGCAGCCCCGCAGGGGTGCAGAAAAAGCGACCCATTTAGCCCGCAGGCGTGGCGGGGGGACGACTCCGCGCCGCCGGGTGCGACGGCCTCGCTTTGGGTCTAGGATTTGGGGTCATGATTGACGCGCGCAGAGGCGCAGCATGCCGGTGGAGGGGCATCATGAACTTGCCAGATGGGGTGTACCGAATCGTGTGTCGAAACGGCTCAGGGATGAATGTGGAGGTTCGGGCAGATCGGGTTCTACCGATCGATCCGGGATATGAGGTACGCGGTGAGATCCTGGTCGAGGACCTGACTTTCAATCTGAATAGGTGGGATGAGCCCCTGGAGCTGGTTGCGGGGCTCATTAAGCAGGGTGACAAGCGCTACTCTTACACGGTACGTGAGTATCTCAGACCTTGGCCGGCAGCTCGGTCGGATTGAACCGCACCACCTCCTCCCCCAACCACTCATTCACCTGCTGAAGCCGCGCCTGTAGCGGCTCCAGCTCGTTCTGCACCCACACCTCCGTCGCCTCCTTGATCGATCCGAAGCCCCCGGCGTTCTGCGGCACGATGCCCATGAGCTGCGGAGGGATTCGTAGTCCCGCGAGCATGTCGTCGCGGGTGATGTTCTTGATCGAGCCGAACTCGTCCTTGGCTGCCACCTCGCTGACCGGGATCAGCTGCAGGCCCTCCTTCTTGCCGTTCGGGGCGTAGACGAACAGGTTGCGGAAGTTGCCCGGGCCCTTGGCGTTCTTGAGGGCGTTGCGCAGCGCGTCGATGTCCTCCTCCTTCTGCGCCGCGTCGGTCATGTACAGGATGAATCCGGCGTGCGAGCCGTTGTTGTAGTACTTGCGGCGGAACAGTGTGGCCGATTCGTTGAGCAGCCCGGACTGGAGGGCCGCCAGCCACTCGGG
This sequence comes from Pseudomonas sp. Pc102, assembly GCF_018408275.1. Taxonomy (NCBI): domain Bacteria; kingdom Pseudomonadati; phylum Pseudomonadota; class Gammaproteobacteria; order Pseudomonadales; family Pseudomonadaceae; genus Pseudomonas; species Pseudomonas sp. Pc102. The sequence continues at coordinate 6,237,390 of NZ_AP021905.1, forward strand.
CATGCCGTAGACCTCCTGGTGAATGTCTGCCTCGCGCAGGTGGCAGATGGTTCCCTTCTCGAATTCGTGCTCGTCCTTCCACCCACGCACCAGGTAGTAGCGCTCCAGGTCCTCGCCGCGTCGCATGTACTTGGCCAGGCAGGGCTGCAGGGCCACCGAGGTGCCCAGCATCGACCGGCGCCGCTCGAGGTAGGCGTTGCCCGACCAGAGCCAGTCGAGGGCGAACTGCTCGAAGGCCGGCCGCGAAAGCAGGCGATGGGGGATGAATGACCGGGCCAGCATGTTGCGTTTGAACGTGAGCCCCGACTGCATGTACACGCTCGCCGTGATCGACCGGGACAGGCCATCCAGGGAGAGCGGCGGCTCATACCAGCGGCCGTTGAAGGCGCACTCCAGGTAGTCGAAGATCTCGCGACCGCTGAGGACAGGGGTCGGGTCGCCAAAGGTGAAGGCCTCAACGCCTGCGGGTACTGCGGCTGGGGTGTCGGTGGTCATTACTGAAGCTCCATGAAGCCGGTGTTGGAGGTGGTCTGGCCCTCGAGCGGCTCGTTCTGCAGGGCGTGGAATAGGGCCCAGGCCAGGTCGGCATGGCCGGTGGTTTCGGTGCGGCCGGCGGTATAGGTCATGTGCCGGCCGCTGGTGGTCATCGTCTTGCGGATGGCCATGAGAGCCTGCGCGAAGTCGGTCCAGCCGGCGTCGAACTCGAGCCGGCCCTTGTGGATCACGTCGTAGGCCTTGAGCACCAGGCGCGTCTTCACCTCCGGCGAGTAGCTGAAGGTCACCAGGTTGGGGAAGAACTGCTTCACCAGCTGCGCGACGCCGGAGCCCATACCGGTGGTATCGATACCGATGTAGGTGACCCAGAAGCGCTCGGTGATCTGCTTGATCACCTTGGCCTGGGCGGCAAAGTCCATGCCCCTGAACTGGTGCTTCTCCAGCACGCGGAAGGTGCCGCCCGGTATCTGGGGCGGTGCCAACACCACCAGGCCGGCGGTGTCGCCGGTTTCGGCCGGGTCGTAGCCCACCCACACCGGCCAGCTGGCATAGGGGCGCTTGGTGAAGGGCTTGTACTCGCCCTCCCACTTCACCCAGCTGTCCACCATGCAGGGCTGCAGCATGGCAAGGGGGAACACCGAAGCGCCGTCGTCGACGAACTCGCACATCAGCAGGTTGGCGAAGGCCTCGGGCGAGTACTCGAAGCGCAGCTCGTCGATATCGAACAGGTCGCAGCCCCGGTCGGCCGCGTCCATGATCGTCACGATCTGCCGCCACATCTTGTCTTCGCACAGCCGGCCCTGCTGCAGCGTGCCGTGGCTCACGTCGACCTTCAGGTGCTGGGCCACCGGCTTGCCCTTGTTGAACCGCTCCCCCGTCCAGAACGAATACGCCTCGTGGGCCATGCTCGAGGGCGTCGAGAAGTAGGTCTTGCGCCACTTCTTGTGCATCGCCATGCCCGAGGCGACCTTGTTCAGCTCGTCGAACTTGAAGGTCCAGAAGAACTCGTCGAAGTAGAAATTGCCGTGGTAGCCCTGGGCCGTGCGGGCGTTGGTACCGAGGAAGTGCAGCTCGGCGCCGTTGGGCAGGATGATCGGGTCGCCGGTGAGATCGACGCCCGTGACTTCGCGCGCAAAGGCCTGGATGTACGCCTTGAAGATGTGCGCCTGGTTCTTCGAGGCCGACAGGAAGATCTGGTTGCGCCCGGTGGTCAGGGCGTCGATCAGGGCCTCGCGGGCGAAGTAGTAGGTGGCGCCGATCTGGCGCGACTTCAGGATGACGCGGGTGCGCTGGTTTCCGGCCCGGTACCAGTCCTTCTGGTAGTCGAAGCAGCCATCAAGGAACGCCTCGACCAGCAGCTCGACTTGGTCCTCGCTGAACTCGTTGCGCCGGGGCTTCTTCTTCGGCTCCGCGTTGCGCTTGGCCAGCTCCGGGTTGAGGTCCGTCTCGCTGCCGCCGCCCTGGTACCGCTCAATCCGCGCCTGCCGCTCCAGCTGCCGGTGCAGTAGGTCAATCTCCTTGAAGTCGCCGCCGGTCTTGCCGTCCTTGAGGATCAGCTGCACGAGCCGCGCCTCCAGCGCCCCCCCGATGCGCTCGACGTTGCCCGCCCGGTCCCACTCGTCCCGGGCCTTCCAGCTGTGCAGGGTCTTTTCCTTCTCGCCCAACAGATCGGCGATATCGGTGACGCGCCAACCCATCCAGTACAGGTGCTTGGCGTGGCGGCGGGGATCAGTGGGCAATTGGGCGATGGCATTCATGGCGCCGATGCTGCCGCCCGCGCGCGAAGCACACCCGCGCCGCCCGTTGTAGAGCCGGCGCGTACAAGCCAGGCGCGTTGCCCGGCTCGCGCCGTCTGCCGACCATGCCCCTCAACGCCGACTGCGGCAAAGCAGCCCAAATTGAGGACAACCCATGAAGAAATTTCGCTCCAAGTGGCTCCGCGTTGCCGTGGAAGGCGCCACTACCGACAAGCGCGAGATCAAGCGCAGCTGGCTGGAGCAGGCCGCCAAGAACTTCAACCAGGCCACCTACGGCGCGCGCATCTGGCTGGAGCACTACCGCAGCCTGCTACCGGACAGCCCCTTCAAGGCCTACGGCGATGTGGTCGCGCTGAAGACCGAAGAGGTCGAAATCGCCGGTGTGAAGAAGCTGGCCCTGTTCGCCCAGCTGGAGCCCTCCAACGAGCTGATCGCCCTGAACAAGGCCAAGCAGAAGATCTACACCTCGATCGAGATCGACGAAAACTTCGCCGACAGCGGCGAGGCGTACATGGTGGGCATTGCGGTCACCGACTCGCCCGCCAGCCTGGGCACCGACGTGCTCGCGTTCTCCGCCGAGAAACCGGAATCCAGCCCGTTCCGCGACCGCCACTACTCCGCAACCTCCATGTTCACCGAGGCCATCGAGGCCAACCTCGAATTCGAAGAGGTCGCCGACCAGGTCGGGCTGTTCAGCAGCCTGAAGACCGCTATCAGCGACCTCGTCAACAAGGGTAAGGACAAGGACGGCAGGGATGCCACTTCCTTCAAGGAGCTGGGCGAGGCCCTGGAGGGCCTGGTCACCTTCGCCACCCAGCAGCAGGAGCGCGCGACCAAGACCGACGCCGCCCTCACCAGCCTCACCCAGAAGCTGGAGCAGATCACCACCGACTTCACCGCGCTGAAGGATCAGCTCGGCACGACCCAGGACCTCAGCCAAAGACAACGCCCGCCGGTCACCGGTGACAAGCAGCACGTCGTAACTGACTGCTGATCCCCAGGAAAAGCACTCAGCCAAGGATCAACCGGAGAGACCCATGCGTAACGACACTCGAAAAGCCTTCAATGCATACCTAGCGCAGGTGGCAGCCCTCAACGGCGTGGAAAGCGCCGCAACCAAGTTCGCCATCGAGCCGAGCGTCCAGCAGAAGCTTGAACAGCGAATGCAGGAGTCCAGCGAGTTCCTGGGCCAGATCGGCATTGTCGGCGTCGACGAACTGATCGGCGAGAAGGTCGGCATCGGCGTCAGTGGCACCATCGCCAGCCGTACCGACACCACCGGCAACGGCGTGCGTACGCCCCGCGACGTATCGGCCCTGGACAACCAGAAGTACGAGGCCAAGCAAACCGACTTCGACACCGCCATCCGCTATTCCCAGCTGGACGCCTGGGCCAAGTTCCCCGAGTTCCAGGCCCTGCTGCGCGACGCCATCATCAAGCGCCAGGCCCTGGACCGCATCATGATTGGCTTCAACGGTACCAGCGTCGCGCCGACCACCAACCGCAGCACCAACCCGCTGCTGCAGGACGTCAACATCGGCTGGCTGCAGCAGTACCGCACCAATGCCCCTCAGCGGGTGCTGAAGGAAGGCAAGGCCACCGGCAAGATCGTCATCGGCAACGGTTCCACCGCCGACTACAACAACATGGACGCCCTGGTATTCGACGCCGTGGCCAACCTGCTGGACCCGTGGCACCGCAAGGACCCCGGCCTGGTCGTGATCCTCGGCAGCAACCTGGTGCACGACAAGTACTTCCCCCTGGTGAACAAGGAACAGCCGGCGTCCGAGAAACTCGCCACCGACATGATCCTGTCGCAGAAGCGCATGGGCGGTAAGCAGCCGGTCGAAGTCCCCTACGTGCCGGACGGCGCCATGCTCATCACCTCGCTGCAGAACCTGGCCATCTACTGGCAGATCGGCGGCCGCCGCCGCTACGTCCAGGAGAACCCGAGCAAGAACCGCATCGAGAACTACGAGTCCAGCAACGACGCCTATGTCGTCGAGGACTACGGCCTCGGCTGCCTGGTCGAAAACATCGAGCTGCTGGAGGCCTGACGCCATGGCCCTTAGCCCCGCCAAACGCCACTTCATCAAGGCATCCGCCGCCCTCGCGGCCGAAACCACCCCGCATGGCGAAACCGTGGAAGGCCTGCCGGCCTACGAGCAGCAGCTCGCGCAGCTGCACCAGGACCGCCTGCGCCTGAGCCAGATCCAGGGCAACGAGCGCAAGGCCGAGCTCAAGCGCGAGCTGACCCCGGCCTATGCGCCCTACGTGGAAGGAGTGCTCGAGGCGGGGCAAGGCGCCCAGGACGAGGTGCTGGTCACCCTGATGGTCTGGCGCATCGACACCGGCGACTACCAGGGCGCCCTGGACATCGCCGAATACGTGTTGGCCCACAACCTCAGCCTGCCTGATCGCTTCGAGCGCTCCAGCGGCTGCCTGGTCGCCGAGGAGATCGCCGAGGCCGCGCTCAAGGCGCAAAAGGCCAAGGACAGCTTCGACCTCGAGGTTCTGCACCGCACCATCGCCATCACCGACGACCAGGACATGCCCGACGAGGCGCGGGCCAAGCTCTACCTCGCCGCCGGCCGCGCCACGCTGGAAGGCCTCACGTTGGACAACCCCGGCCCCGCCGGGAAGGTCCAGGCCGGCGCCGATTTGCTCAAGCGCGCGATCGAGCTGCACAGCATGTGCGGCGGCAAACAGGCCTACGACGCAGCCATCAAGCTGCAAACCAAACTCGCCGCCCTGCAGGGCGGCTAACCGAGCGGTCCCCCGCAACCCGGGCGGCTCGGGGCCGATCAGCAGGTCACTCCATCCTCGCTGTGACGCCCCGACCACCGCCCCCTAATTCCGAGCGCAGCGCATGAGCGGTTTCGTGGCCGGCGGTCCCTCCGCCCCCTTCAACCTGGTCAACGACGGCTTCTGGCCGGATATCGACGCCAACGAGCTGCGCGCTGCCCAGCGCATCGACGGCACCATCACCAACGCCCGGCTCGAAATGGCCATCGTCAACGCCATGCTCAGCGTCAACGGCGACCTAGTGCACCGTCGCGCCGAATGGATCGCCGCCGGCCACGCGACCCTGGCCGATGTGCCGAGCCTGAAGGTCAACGACATCAGCGGCCTGGTGCATGCCTACAACCGCGCCGTCTACAGCGCCGTCAGCGCCGAGGTCGCCGAGCGCTACCGCAGCTTCGACGCCACCAACAGCGGCGAGAAGAAGGCCGCCGAGGAAGTCGACAGCATCGCCGAGTACCGCCGCGACCAGCGCTGGGCCGTTCGCGACCTGCTGGGCATCGGCCGCACCACGGTGGAACTGATCTGATGAGCACCGTGCGCGCGCTCCAGGGCGACACAGTCGACGCCATCTGCTGGCGCCAGTACGGGCGCACGGCGGGCGTCACCGAGGCCGTGCTCGAGGCCAACCCCGGCCTCGCCGACCTGGGCGCGCAGATCCCCCAGGGCACCCTGATCACCCTCCCCGAGCAAGCCCCCCAACCTCAACGCCAGATGGTGAACTTATGGGACTGATCTACCTCGCCCTCTACAAAGCCCGGGGCACACTGTTCAACCGCCTCATTCGCCTGTGGACGCGCTCGCCCTACAGCCACTGTGAACTGGTCATGCCCGACGGCCGCTGGCTATCCGCGTCCGGCCGTGACGGCGGCGTGCGCGCCAAGCGCATCGAGCTGGACCTCGCGCACTGGGACCTGATCCCGCTGCCCTGGGCCGACGCCCAGTTGATCGAGCAGGTCTTCGCCGAGCACGAGGGCAAGGGCTACGACTGGCTCGGCCTGCTCGGCAGCCAGCTGGTACCGCTCACCATCGACAACCCGCGCCGCATGTTCTGCAGCGAGTTCTGTGCCGCCGCCCTGGGCTTCCCCCTGGCGCAGCGCTACAGCCCCGCGCTGCTCGGTGAAGTCGTGCACCGCATCCACTCCATCACCAACGCCGGACAATGGAATGAAGCGCATGCCTGACCGTCCCGAAACCTGGGCCTTCCTCAGCGTCTGGCTGGAGCACAACTGGCCCGGGGTCTATGCCGCCATCCTCGCCGGCATGATCGCCGGCCTGCGCGTGGTCTACGGCGGCGGCAACCTGCGCCGCGTGCTGCTCGAGGCCTCGCTCTGCGGCCTGCTGGCCCTGGCCGTAAGCCACGGCATCGGCCTGGTGGGCATCCCATCCGAAAGCGCCCCGTTCTTCGGCGGCGCCATCGGCCTTCTGGGCGTCGAAGGCACCCGTGCCGCCGCCCGCCGATTCTTCAACCGCAAGGTAGACACCCTATGACCCGGCTCAAACACGGCGATCGCTCGCAGGCGGTCGCGCAGCTGCAGAAATCCCTCAATGCGCGCGGCGCCAACCTGGTGGCCGATGGCGACTTCGGCGACGCGACCGAGAAAGCCGTCCGCGCCTACCAGGCCAGCATCGGCCTGGTGGTGGACGGCGTCGCCGCCGGCAAGACCCTCGCCGCGCTGGCCGGCGCCGATGTGTCGCGCCTGCTCAAGCACCAGGATCTGGTAGCCGCCGCCAAACGCCTGGGCGTTGAGCTGGCTGCCGTCTACGCCGTCAACGAGGTGGAGAGTGCCGGCGAAGGCTTCCTCAGCAATGGCCGACCCGCAGTGCTGTTCGAGCGGCACGTCATGTTCGATCGCCTCAAGCTGGCCCGCGCTCCGGGCGACGACGTGCAGCAGCTGGAGCAGCGCGCCCTGGATCTGGCGGTGAAATACCCCAACCTGGTCAACGCCAAGCCCGGCGGCTATGCCGGAGGCACCGCCGAGCACCAACGCCTGGCCAGCGCCCGTCAACTGGACGACACCTGCGCCCTCGAGGCAGCCAGCTGGGGTGCCTTCCAGATCATGGGCTACCACGCCACGACCCTGGGCTACGCCAGCGTGCAGGCCTTCGTTGAGTGCATGCAGCGCAGCGAGGCCGAGCAGCTCGAGGCCTTCGTCCGTTTTATCGAAGCCGACCCGGCCCTGCTCAAGGCCCTGAAGGGCAGGAAGTGGGCGGAGTTCGCCAAGCGCTACAACGGCCCGGCCTACGCCCGGAACCTCTACGACGTGAAGCTCGAGCGCGCCTACGAGCGCCACAGCGGCACCCACGCGCAGAAGGCGGCGGCGTGACCACGCTGCGCCAGGTCCTCCTCGGTAGTGCCTTGCTGCTCGTCCTGGGCGTGCTGCTCTGGACCCAGCACCTGCGCACCCAGGCCGAAGACGCCCGCGCCGAGCTGGACGGCCAGCGCCTGCTGCATGCCGAGCAGCGCATCGAGCGCCAGGCCCAGACCATCACCCAGTTCGACCAGGCCCTTCAGGCCGAACGCACCGCCCAGGCCGCGCTGCGCACCCTCCAGAACCAGCTGCGCCAGGGCCTGGCCGAGCGCGAGCGCACGATCAAGGAGTTGAGTCATGACGATCCTTCACTTCGGGCGTGGGACGCTGAGCCTTTGCCTGGCGCTGCTCGTGGGCTGCGCGAGCGGCCCGCCCTCACCGGAGCCGCTGCCTATCGCGATTGGCTGTCCCGCAGTGGTGCCGTGCAGCCTGCCGGCAACAGCGCCGGCCAGTAACGGCGACCTGCTCACCGATACCGAGCGCCTCGAGACCGCCTGGGCTGAATGCGCCGCCCAGGTCGACATGATCTACAACCACCAACAGCCGAGGGCTGACCCGTGAACAAGCCCAGCAGTCTGCGCAACCACCTGATCGGCGCCGTTGCCGAGCTGAAGAACGACCCCGACCGGGTGTTGATCTTCATCGACAGCGGCAATGTGCGCTGCACTGCGGCTCCGAGCCTGTCCTTCGAGTACGTCTACGAGCTGCAGGTCATCCTCACCGACTTTGCCGGCCACCCCGACGCCGTCTTCCTGCCGCTGCTGGCCTGGCTGCAGGTGAATCAGTCGGAGCTGCTGCACAACCTGGAGCGCTCCAAGGAGGCCATCCAGTTCGAGGTGGACGTCCTAGCCAACGACAAGGTCGACATGTCCATCAAGCTGCCGTTGACCGAGCGCGTGGTCGTGCAACGCCAGCCCGATGGGCGCTACGACCTCAGCCACCCCGAGGAACCGCAGTACAGCGCGCAGACCGAGGTGGACGGCGACATCCAGGTCTTCGCCAACGGGGAGCTGCTGGCCAGCTGGCCGGCGGTCGCGCCGGCTGATGTCCTCCTGCTCGACATGCCCTTCCCACCGGTGCCAAACCGTGGCTGACACCCTGGACGACCTGAGCACGTGGCTCACCCCGCTGATGCTGCGCCTCGAGCCAGCCCAGCGGGCGCGCCTGGCTCGTGACGTCGCCCAGGCTCTGCGCCGCAGCCAGCAGCAGCGCATCATCGCCCAGCGCAACCCCAACGGCACCGCCTACGAACCCCGCAAGGCGCGGCAGCTCCGTGGCAAAACCGGGCGCATCAGGCGCAAAGCCAAGATGTTCACCAAGTTGCGCACCGCCCGCTACCTCAAGGCCCGGGGCACCGCAGACGAGGCCGCTGTCAGCTTCGCCGGCCGCATCAGCCGCATCGCCCGCGTCCACCAGTTCGGCCTACGCGATCGCGCCGAGCGCGGCGCACCGGATGTGCAGTACGCCCAGCGCGAACTGCTCGGCCTGACCGAAGCCGAGCGCGAGCGCCTCCGCGACCAGGTGCTCGCCTACCTCACGGCCTGATTGCCGCACCTGGTTGATCTGCACTTCGAACGGATGGCAATGTGCCCACTCAACACGACGGGAGTTCAAGGATGTCCTCTGTAGAAACGAAGCGCATTGCGCTGCTCATCGACTGCGATAACGTGAGCCACAACTCGATTGAAGGGGTGCTGGAGGAGTTGGCCAAGTACGGCATGGTCAATATCCGGCATGCACACGGAAACTGGAGCTCGCCGAATCTCGGGGGCTGGACCGAAAAGCTTCACCCTTTCGCCATTCGGCCCATGCAGCAGTTCGCCTTCACCAAGGGCAAGAACGCCACTGACTCCGCGATGATCATCGACGCGATGGATCTGCTGTACAGCAAGAACGTCGACGCCTTTGCTCTAATGACCAGCGACAGCGACTTCACCCCCCTGGTCCTGCGATTGCTCGAAAGCGGATTGCCCGTCTACGGCTTCGGGGAAAAAAAGACTCCAACCCCCTTTGTAGATGCCTGTTCCCAGTTCATCTACACCGAAAACCTGGTCCGCGAAGATGAGGAGAAGCAGGCGGCGGAAGGGCCTAAGCGTCCTCAGAAGCGAACCCGTAATGACCTGCGTAGCGATACCTCGCTGGTACGTCTGCTCAGGACTGCGGCAGCCCAGACTACGGATGTCGATGGGTGGTCCCACCTAAGCAAGGTCGGCGACTACATCCGCAACAACAGTTCTTTTTCCGCCATCAACTACGGCTACAAGACCCTCGGGGACCTGGTGCGGGCTTCTGAGCTATTCGAGATATCAATGCGTCATGGTGGGACTGCCATGTTTATCAAGGATGCCCGCCGCCCGATTGCCGAGCTGGCCGCAGCACTGGACAAAGCGTAAGGCTCTGACTGTGTTGTACGTGGCGTAGCTACAAACCCACCCAGCTGCACCCCTCGCGCGTGACCGCCATCCTCGGCGGCATGAACGAAATCGCCCAACTCAACCGCCTGCTGGAGAACCTGGTCCGCCTCGGCACCGTCGCCGATGTGGATCACCAGGCCGCGCGCGTGAAGGTCCAGAGCGGCCGGCTGCTCACCGGCTGGCTGCCCTGGCTCACCCTGCGCGCCGGTGATGACCGCGAGTGGAACCCGCCGACCGTAGGCGAACAGGTCGTGCTGCTCAGCCCCTCCGGGCAGACCGCCAACGGCGTGGCCATCGTCGGCCTGTTCAGCGACCAACACCCCGCCAATGGCGATCGGCCGGGGCTGCACCGTCGCACCTACCGCGACGGTGCCGTTATCGAGTACGACAGCATCGCCCACCACCTGCGCGCCATCCTGCCAGCGGGTGGCAGCACCGAGCTGGTGAGCACCGGCGGCATCACCATCACCGGCGACATCACCCACCAGGGCAACTACACCCAGACCGGCAACCAGACCGTCACCGGCACCGTGACAGTCTCCGAAGACGTGCTCGCCGCCGGCATCAGCCTGGTGACCCATGTTCATGGCGGGGTCATGCCTGGCCCGGGCGCCACCGGAGCGCCGCAATGAACCGCGTCACCGGCGGCACCATCAGCACCCAGGACCACATCCGCCAGAGCGTGGCGGACATCCTCACCACTCGCCTGGGCAGCCGCGTCATGCGCCGCGAGTACGGCAGCCAGCTGGTGGACTTGATCGACCAGCCCGGCAACAGCAACACCCTGCTGCTGGCCTACGCGGCGATCGCCATGAGCCTGGTGCGCTGGGAGCCGCGCATCCGCCTGAGCCGCATCCAGCTCAGCGCCGCCACCATGGCCGGCCAGTACGAGCTGACCCTCGAGGCCACGCTCGTCGACACCAACGAGGCCACCAGCCTGAGCATTCCGTTGAGCCTGGGGGCCGTGGCATGAGCACGATTGACCTGTCTCGCCTGCCGGCGCCTGACGTCATCGAGACCATCGACTACGAGGAGATCCTCGAGCAGCGCAAGGCCTACATCGTCAGCCTTTTCCCAGAGGATCAGCAGGAAGAGATTGCCGCGCGCCTGGCCCTGGAGTCCGAGCCACTGACCAAGCTGGCCGAGGAGAACGCCTACCGCGAAATGCTGCTCCGCCAGCGCATCAACGAGGCCTGCCGCGCCACGATGCTGGCCTTCGCCGTCGGCAACGACCTGGACCAGATCGGCGCCAACTACGAAGTGGCGCGCCTGCTGATCAGCCCGGCCGACCCAGACGCCTACCCGCCGATACCAGCCGTGTACGAGAGCGACGCCCGCTTCCGCGCGCGCATTCAGCTGTCACTGGAAGGCATCACGACGGCCGGCTCGAAGGGCGCCTACGAGTTCCACGCGCTGTCGGCCTCGGCCGAGGTGAAGGACGTCAACGTCGGCACCCCCGATCCGGGCGTGGTGCGTGTCACCGTGCTGAGCACTACCGGCAGCGGGGTGCCCTCGGCCGAGCTGCTGAACACCGTCAACTTGGCGCTCAACGACGAGGACGTCCGCCCGCTGTGCGACACCGTCCAGGTGGTCGCGGCCGAGATCACGCCCTACACCGTCGACGCCACGCTCACCTTCTACAACGGCCCGGATATGGCCCTGGTGCGCGACGCCGCCGAAGCCGCCGTGCGCGCCTATGTGGACGAACACCACCGCCTGGGCCACGACATCAACCGGTCGGGCCTGTTCGCTGCGCTGCACCAGGTCGGCGTGATGAACGTGACGCTGGCCTCGCCGGCCGTCGACGTCGTCATCGAGGACAGCCACGCCGCGTACTGCACCGCCATCAGCGTGATTGCGGGGGGCTTCGATGTCTGACCTGCTGCCCTCCAACGCCACGCCGCTGGAGCGCGCCGTCGCGGCGGCCGGCCAGCACCTGAACGAGCTGCCTGTCGAGATCCGCCACATCCGCAACCCGGCGCGCTGCCCGGCCCCGCTGCTGCCGCACCTGGCCTGGGAACTGTCGGTCGACGAGTGGAACCCCAATTGGAGCGAGGGCGTGAAGCGACGCGTGGTCGCCGAGAGCCTCGCCGTGCATCGCCGCAAGGGCACCCGAGGCGCGGTGCGCCGCGCGCTGGCGGCGATCTTCGGCGATGGCGGCTTCTCCCTGGTGGAGGGTGCCGATGCCGGCCTCTACGACGGGAGCCGCGTCTACAACGGCGTCTACTTCCACGGCCGCGCCGAGAACTGGGCGAAGTACTCCGTGTTCGTCAACCGCCCCATCACCCAGGCCCAGGCCGCCGAGGTCCGCCGCGTGCTGGCCTGGGTGGCCCCGGCCCGCTGCCAGCTGCTGGCCCTGAACTTCGAGCAGGCGCTCAACGCCTACGACGGCTCGATCCGCTACGACAACACCTTCACCCACGGGGTCGCCTGATGACCAACCTGACCGAAACGCCCGACTACTCCCCCGGCATCTACCAGCTCGAGCTGACCGACCCCGTGGTCGGCGGCCCCGAGGGCATTTCCAACCGCCAGGCGCGGGAGCTGGCCAACCGCACCGCCTACCTCAAGCAGCGCACCGACGCGCTCGAGGCCGGCACCACGCCCGCCGGCAAGGCCGGCCAGTTGGCGACTGCGCGCAACATCGCCATCAGTGGTGATGCGAGCGGCTCGGCGGCCTTCAACGGCACGGCCAACATCGCCATCAGCATTGCGCTGGCCAACAGCGGCATCGGCGCCGGCACCTACCGCAGCGTCACCGTGGACGCCAAGGGGCGCGTCACCGGCGGCAGCAACCCCACCACCCTGGGCGGCTACGGCATCACCGACGCGCAGCCGCTGGACACCAACCTCTCCGCCCTGGCCGCCATCAACGCGGTCGGCTTCTACGTCAGCAACGGCGCCGGCACGGCCCTGGTCCGGTCGCTGGCCTCGGGTACAGGCATCAGCATCAACTACCCCGACGGCGTCAGCGGCAACCCAGTGATCACCAACACCGGCGTCACCTCAGTTACCGGTACCGCCAACCAGGTGCTGGTTTCCGCCTCCATTGGCGGGGTGGTGTTCTCGCTGCCGCAGGCGATCCACGCGGGCGCCACCGTCAACTTCAACCAGGTGCTGCTGGGCAGTGACCCGCTGTCGGCCATGCACGCGGTCACCAAGCAGTACGTGGACAACCTAGCCTCGGGGATTCACGTCAAGGATTCGGTGCTGGTGGCCACCACCGCCAACATCACCCTGTCGGGCACCCAGACCATTGACGGCGTTGCCGTCACGGCCGGCGCCCGGGTGCTGGTGAAGAACCAGACCATCCCCGCGCAGAACGGCCTCTATACCGCTGCGGCGGGCACCTGGACGCGCACAAGCGACGCCGACGTGTGGGAAGAGCTGGTCAGCGTGTTCGTGTTCATAGAGCGCGGCACCGTCAACGCCGACACCGGCTGGGTCTGCACCGCCGACCAGGGCGGCACCCTCGGCACTACGGCGGTGAGCTGGACCCAGTTCGCCGGTGCCGGGGTGATCACCGGCGCCAACGGCATTGTCGTCAACGGCAACCAAGTCAGCCTGACCACCAGTGGCGTGATTGCCGGCACCTACGCCAAGGTCACCGTCGACCAGTACGGCCGCGTCACCAACGGCGGTGCCCTGGTCGCGGGTGACATCCCGTCGCTGCCCTGGTCGATCATCACCAGCGGCAAGCCGACCACGCTGCCCGGCTACGGCATCACGCTGCCGACCCAGGCGGAGGCCGAAGCCGGCACCGACAACACCCTGCCGATGACCGCCTTGCGCGTGGCCCAGGCGATCGCCACCAAGCTGGCTCAGGCCACCGAGGCCGTACTCGGCATGGCCCGCGTTGCGACCCAGGCGCAGACCAACGCCGGCACCGACGACACCACCATCGTCACCCCGAAGAAGTTGCGCGCCGGCGTGGCCATGAGCCTGGGCGCCAACGGCTACCTGGCACTGCCCAGCTGGCTGGGCGGGGTGATCATTCAATGGGGCATCACCAGTGCGGCGGGCCTCACCCGGACGGTGACCTTCCCGTTGGCGTTTCCCACGCGCAACTGCGGCGTACAGGCCAGCGCCAACGCCCTGAACAACGGCAGCGCCTACGAGATCGCCAACCCGGCCGACCTCACCCTCACGGGCTGCAACCTCTACGTGAACAACTCCGCCGGTGACTACTGGTGGTTCGCCATCGGCTACTGAGGACACCGACATGCACTACAGCCCTTCGACTGGCGGCTTCTACGACGCCCGCATCCACGCCGCGATCCCAGCCGATGCGCTGGAGATCACCAGCGAGCTCTATCAGCAGTTGCTGGCCGGCATCGCCTCGGGCCTGGTCGTAACCATCGGCGACGACGGCCTGCCGCGCCTGGCCCCGCCACCGCTTCCCGATGCCGCCGGGATCTGCACCCGGGTGGATGTGGCTGCCGATACAGCCCGGCGCAAGGTCGCGGGTGACCCGCTGCGCGCCGTGGAGTACGAGACCGCCGCCGCCGAAGCCCGCACCTTCGCCGCAGCCGGCTATCCGGCCGATGCGGTGCCCCGTACCGTTTCGGCCTGGGCACTTAACGGCCGCACCGCCCGGCAGGCCGCCGACGACATCCTCGCCGAGGCCCGTGCCTACACCGAAGCCTTCTACCTGATTCGCGAAACCCGGCTGCAGGCCAAGGAACTGGTCCGGGCGGCAATCGCCAACGGTGACGGCCTGCTCGCGCAGGACATCGCCGACGAAGCCATCGCCGCCATCGAGGCCGCCGTCCAGGGCGTGGGCAACGCCCGCGCCTGACCGCTTACCCTGGGGAGGGTTGGCCCCGCTTCGGCGGGGCTTTTTTATGCCCGGCCGTTGTAGCGCACCAGGCTACAACCCCCGCCGCTCGCGGCGCCGTCGCGCGCGCGGCAGCCTGTGCACTGTCAATCCACCACGCAGGCACAGACCATGGCCGACTACCTCCACGGCGTCCGCGTCCTCGAAATCAACGAGGGCGTGCGCCCCATTCGCACCGTCTCTACCGCCGTCATCGGCATGGTCTGCACTGGCTCCGACGCCGATGCGGCCGCCTTCCCGCTGGACACCCCGGTACTCATCACCAACGTACAGACCGCCGTCGGCAAGGCCGGCACCAAGGGCACCCTAGCGGCCAGCCTCCAGGCGATCGCCGATCAAACCAAGGCCTGGACCGTGGTCGTGCGCGTTGCCGACGGCACCGGCACCACCGACGAAGAGAAGGCCACCTCCCTGGTCTCCAACCTGATCGGCACCGTCACCGCCGAGGGTAAGTACACCGGCATGAAGGCCCTGCTCACCGCCAAGGCCAAGTTGCAGGTGGTGCCACGCATCCTGGGCGTGCCCGGGCTCGATAGCCTGCCGGTGGCCACCGCCCTGGCAGCGCTGGCCAAGCAGCTGCGCGCCTTCGGCTACATCAGCGCCTGGGAGTGCAAAACCAAGGAAGAGGCGACCGCCTACCGCGAAGGCTTTGGCGACCGCGAAGTGATGGTGATCTGGCCCAACTTCCTGCGCTGGGACACCACCACCAACGCCACCGTCGTAGCCCCAGCCGTGGCCGTTGCACTGGGCCTGCGCGCCAAGCTCGACCAGGAAGTGGGCTGGCACAAGACCCTTTCCAACGTCGCCGTCAGCGGCGTGACCGGCATCAGCGCCGACGTCTGGTGGGACCTGCAGAGCACCGCCAGCGACGCCAACTACCTCAACAGCAACGAGGTGACGACCCTGATTCACGAGTCCGGGTACCGCTTCTGGGGCTCGCGCACCTGCGGCGACGACCCGCTCTTCGCCTTCGAGAACTACACCCGCACCGCCCAGGTGCTGGCCGACACCATGGCCGAAGGGCAGTTCTGGGCGGTGGACAAGCCCATGCACAGCAGCCTGATCCGCGACATGGTCGAGGGCATCAACGCCAAGTTCCGCGAGCTGAAGGCCCAGGGCTACATCATCGACGGCTTCTGCTGGTACGACCCCGAGGCCAACACCGAGACCACCCTCAAGGCCGGGCAGTGCTACCTGGACTACGACTACACCCCCGTACCGCCGCTCGAGGACCTGACCCTGCGTCAGCGCATCACCGACCGCTACCTCGCCACCTTCGCCGCGAAGATCAGCGGCTGACCCATTACCCGCGCGGCCCCGGCCGCGCCGTAGGAGATCCTCAGCATGGCCATGCCCAGCAAGCTCAAGAACATGATGACGTTCAACGATGGGGTCGCTTACAGCGGCCTCGCCAAGACCGTCACCCTGCCGCCCCTCAGCCGCAAGATGGAGGGTTACCGGGGCGGTGGCATGAACGGCACCGTGAAGGCCGACCTCGGCCTCAGCGACGACGGCATCGTCTTTGAATGGACTGCTGGCGGCCTGGTGACCCATGCGTTGCGCCAGTTTGGGGCTAGCTCCGCCACGGCCGTGCCCATGCGCTTTGCCGGCGCCTACCAGGCCGATGACACCGGCAAGGTCACGGCGGTGGAGATCGCGCTCCGGGGGCGTCACGAGACCATTGAGATGGGTGACGCCGCCCCGGGCGAAGACACCGAGCAGAAGATCACCACCACCTGTTCCTACTACAAGCTCACCGTCGACGGCGAGGTCATCGTCGAGATCGACATCCTCAACTTCATCGAGATCATCGACGGCGAGGACCGGCTCGCCGAGCAGCGTAAGGCCATTGGCGTCTGATCAACCCCGCGCGCCCCGCCCGGGGCGCCTCCCCACCCCAGAAGGAACCGCACCATGACCACCCCCACCGACAACGTCGTCCAGCTCGACACCCCCATCAAGCGTGGCGAGCAGAAGATCACTCAACTCGACCTGCGCAAGCCCCAGGCCGGCGAACTGCGCGGCGTGCACCTGGGCGAGCTGCTGCAGCTCGACGTCAACAGCCTGATCAAGGTCATCCCGCGTATCAGCATCCCCACCCTCACCGAGCCCGAAGTCGCGGCCATGGACCTGGCCGACCTGCTCGCCGTGGGCACCAAGGTCGCCGGTTTTTTGTTGCAGAAAGCGGCGAGGACGGAAGCGTCCCTCGGCGCGTAGAAGACGCCATGGCGGACCTCGCCGTGGTGTTTCACTGGGCCCGGCCGACATGGACCGGCTGGGCCTGCGGGAACTGATGGAATGGCGCGAGCGCGCCCGCTTACGGAGCCAGGCCGATGGCCGCTGATACGTTGAAGCTCCAGGTCGTCCTGTCGGCCCTGGACAAGGCCGCCGCGCCGCTCAAGCGCATCCAGGGCGGCGCGATCGACGCCGGCCGGGAGCTGAAGGCGGCCCGCGAGCGCCTGAAGGAGCTCAACGCCCAGCAGAAGGACATCAGCGCCTGGCGCACCCAGCGCGCCGCCGCCGTGGAGACCGAGGCCGCGCTCGCGGCCGCACGGCAGAAGGTCCAGGACCTGGGCCAGGCCATGGCTGCCTCCGACGTGCCCACCAAGCAGATGACCCGCGACCTCAAGGCCGCCATCCGCGAAGCCACCGCCCTCAAGCAGAAGCACGCCGACAACCAGGTCCAGCTGCAGGGCATGCGCAACAAGCTGGCCGCCGCCGGCATCAGCACCCGCAACCTCAGCGACGCCGAGCGTGACCTGCGCTCGAAGATCGCCAGCACCAACCAGGTGATCAGCGAGCAGGGCCGGCGCCTTGAGCGCATCACTCAGCAGAACAGGCGCCTGGCCAAAGCCCGGGGGCAGTACGACAGAGCCCAGCAGCTCGCCGGCAACATGGCCGGCGCGGGTGCCGGTGCGGCTGCTGCCGGCGCCGCCATGGGCGTGCCGGTGCTGGCTGCGGCGAAGAGCTACATCAGCTTCGAAGACGCCATGCTCGGCGTCGCCAAGCAGGTGGACGGCGCCCGCGACGACAGCGGCCAGCTCACCAGCGTCTATTACGAGATGGGCAACGCCATCAAGGCCATGGCCGAGCGCATCCCCATGGCCACCACCGAAATCGCCGCCCTGGTGGAGGGCGCCGCGCGCATGGGCGTCCAGGGCAAGGACAACCTGCTCGGCTTCGCCAAGGTCGCCGCCAACGCCGCCACGGCCTTCGAGCTGCCGGCCGACGAGATCGGCGAGAACCTGGCGCGCATCGCCGGCCTGTACAAGCTGCCGATCGCCAACGTCGACCAGCTGGGCGACGCCATCAACTACCTGGACGACAACGCCCAATCCAAGGGCGGCGACATCATCGACGTGCTGCAGCGCACCGCCGGCATCACCGCATCGGTGGGCATGAGCTTCAAGGACGCCGCCGCCCTGGGCTCCACCTTCCTCAGCCTCGGCGCCACAGCCGAAGTGGCCGCCACCGCGACCAACGCCATGATCCGCGAGTTGGCGATCGCCGGGCAGCAACCGAAGCGCTTCCAGAAGGGGCTGAAGGCCCTGGGCCTCGAGGCGGATGCCATCCAGGCCGGCATGGCGAAGAACTCCACCAAGACCCTGCAGAGCGTGCTGGACGCCATCAACAAGCTGCCGCAGTCCGAGCAGCTCACCGTCACCACTCAGCTCTTTGGCAAGGAGTTCGGCGACGACGCCGCCAAGCTCGCCGCCAACATGGGCGAATACCGTCGGCAGCTCGAGCTGGCCAACTCCGAGGCGGGCAAGGGCTCCATGCAGCGCGAGGCCGACATCCGCGCCGAGTCGCTGTCGGCACGCCTGCAGATGGCGCAGAACCGCGCCTTCAACCTCTCCGCCACCCTGGGCGAGACCCTGCGGCCGGCGATCATCCGACTGATCGAAGGCTTCAACCGCATCATCGAGAAGGTCACCCAATGGGTGGAGGCCAACCCGGAGCTGGCCTACACCGTGCTCAAGGTAGTCGCAGGCCTGGCCGCCATGGCCACCGTGTTCGGCACCGTCACCCTGGGCCTGGCCTCGCTGCTCGGCCCGTTCGCCATGTTCCGCTACGCGCTGGCGCTGACCTCCATCAAGGGCGTCTCCGTGTTCGGCATGCTCTGGCGCCTCGGCAAGGTCGCGCTGCCCGTCGTTGCCCAGGCCATCCTCTGGATCGGCCGCGCACTGATGATGAACCCCATCGGCCTGGCCATCACCGCCATCGCCCTGGCCGCGCTGCTCATCTACAAGTACTGGGACCCGATCAAGGCCTACGTCATGAGCCTGTGGGCCGAGATCAAGGCCGGCTTCGACGGCGGCCTGGTGGGCATCCTCGGGCTGATCGCCAACTTCAGCCCGATCGGCATGTTCTACCGCGCCTTCGCCGCGGTGATGAACTACTTCGGCTTCGAGATGCCCAGCAAATTCACCGAGTTCGGCGCCATGCTCATGCAGGGCATGGTCACCGGCATCACCAACGGTCTGGCCGCCGTCAAGAACGCCATCACCGGCGCCGGCGACAGCACCATCAACTGGTTCAAGGAGAAGCTCGGCATCCACTCGCCAAGCCGCGTCTTCGCCTCCCTCGGCGGCTTCACCATGGCCGGCCTGGTCCAGGGCCTGGCCGGCGGCGAGGGCGACGTCCTGGGCCAGATCACCAACACCGTGCGTCGCCTCACCGAGGCCGGCGCCGGCATGCTCGGCGCAGGCGGCGGGCTCAGCATCGACACCCGCGCCCCGATCCAGGCCGGCGGCGGTGGCGTCGTCGTCCAGGGCGACACCGTCACCTTCAACATCCAGGCCGCGCCCGGTACCGACGTCGCCGGCCTGCGCCAGATGCTCAACCAGCTGCTCGACGAGCGCGAGCGCAGCAAGGCCGCACGGGTGCGCTCGCGCCTGGGCGACCAGGAGTAACCGCCATGATGATGGCCTACGGAATGTTCGTGTTCAGCCTGCACACCCTGGCCTACCAGGAGTTCCAGCGCCAGACCGACTGGCGCCACCCCAGCAGCAGCCGCGTGGGCAACAACCCCGCGCGCCAGTATGCCGGCCGAGGCGAGGACGCCATCACCCTGCCCGGCATCCTGCTGGCCGAGCTGGCCGGTACCCAGCTCAGCCTCGACACCCTGCGGCTGATGGCCGACACCGGCAAGGCCTACCCCCTGGTGGAAGGCACCGGGCGCGTATACGGCCTGTGGGTGATCGAGAGCCTGAGCGAGACCCGCACCCTGTTCTTCCCGGACGGCGCCGCGCGCCGCATCGAGTTCAACCTCCAGCTCAAGCGCGTCGACGACGGCAAGACCGATCTGCTCGGCGCCGCCACCGGTGCCGGCGCCAACATCCTGCGGCGGATCTTCCTGTGATCGAAGAAGCGCTCCGCTCCGTCCTGGGCGTGGTCAGGGACGCCGCCCGCAGCGCCCTGGGCGACAACGACTACGCCGCCCCCATCTACCGCCTCAGCGTCGACGGCCTCGACATTGCCCAGTTGGTGAGCCCGCGCCTGATCAGCCTCAATCTCACCGACAACCGAGGCATCGAGGCGGACCAGCTCGACATCAGCCTCAGCGACCACGACGGCCTGCTCGCCATCCCACCCAAGGGCGCCGTGCTGCGCCTGTGGCTGGGCTGGACCGATACCGGCCTGGTGGACAAGGGCACCTTCACCGTCGACGAGGTCGAGCACAGCGGCGCCCCCGACGTGCTCAACATCCGGGGGCGTAGCGCGGATCTGCGCAAGCAACTCAAGGTGAAGCGGGAGGACAGCTGGAGCAACGCCACGGTGGCCGACGTCATCCGCCGCATCGCCCAGCGCAATGACTTGGTGCCGGTGATCGCCGACGCCCTGGGCGTGCTGCCGGTGCTGCAGCTGGACCAGGCCAACGAGTCCGACGCCAACATCCTCACCCGCCTGGGGGAGGACTTCGATGCGGTGGCCACCGTCAAGGCGGGTAGGTTGCTGTTCCTGGGCGGCAACGGCGGCAAGACCGCCAGCGGCGCCGCGCTGCCCCACATCACCCTGACCCGGGCGGACGGGGACCAGCACCGCTACCTGGTGGCCGACCGCGACAGCTACGACGGCGTGCGCGCCTACTACTATGACGTGAACAGCGCCAAGAAGCAGGAGGCCATCGCCGGCGGCGGCGACAACCTCAAGGACCTGCGCCACAGCTACAGCGACAAGGCCAGCGCCCTGCGCGCCGCCCGCAGCGAGTGGAACCGACTGCAGCGCGGCACCGCCACCCTCAGCTACAACCTGGCCAAGGGCCGGCCAGACCTCATCCCCGAACTCACCTACACCCTGGTCGGCGTGAAGGGCGAGATCGACGCCATCATCTGGCACGGCGGCAACGTGCAGCACAGCCTCAGCGGCGACGGCGGTTACACCACCAGCCTGGAGCTGGAGAGCAAGCTGCCCGAGGACATGGTCGACGCGCTGTACGAGGACACACCCGGCGACTACACCGGGATCATTGCCTACTACCGGGACAAGAAGACCGGAACCGAGAAGACGCTCACCGCCGGCGACCAGGCCAAGCCGCGACGGCTGCGGCACCTGTACGCCAGCAAGGCGAATGCGAAGCGGGCGGTGGATCGTGAGTGGGCGAAGATGAATCCAGACGGGTGATGGCAAAATAGTAGCCGCTCGGCTATATGTACAGTCCCCCCATTCAAGGATGGAATGTGATGAAGTTTCTACACCTATTGCCGCTCTGTTTTGTCGCCTCGGCACATGCTTACGACTTCACCAATGCGGACTTGTGCAAGGCCGCAGTCGCAATCGACATGGGAAGAGATACGTCCATTATGAAGACGAAAAATGCGGGGGAAATACCCGTCATCTCTTACACACGCGACGACGGGGATTCGTTCACCTATCGCTGTAAGATCGTTGGCAATCAGATCATCTGGTCCGGCTTTATCGAAGGCCAATGGGGACGTTGGAGAGACTCAGTCGAGTATGGTGATACCACTTTTACCTATCGAGTAAGCAATGGAACCTTGATTGTTCACAGTGATATGGCAGAAGCCGAGTCCACCTATCAGGCGAGGGATTTTCAATAGATAGTCGCTCGGTATGCTGCGCATATCGCCCTAATGGTTCATACACTGGGGCGGCCTACACTACTAATTTCCGGCCCACCTTATACATTGCGCTATCAATGCGCATCTCAAGAGGGTAGTCATGTTCAAAGAAATGAAAGAATTGCGACTGCCGTTGTTACTGCTGTTGCTCTTTACCGTTTTGTGCGTATTTCTTTACCAAAAAACAGATAGCGATGAAATCAAAGATATATTTCTTAGTCTAGGGACAGGTTTTATTTCGACAGTTGTGACTGTAATTATCCTTGATATTTTCGTGAGCGCGAAAGAGGCGAGAAGCAAAAGAGAGCTGAGCAGTGCTTGCCTTAGAACATTGCGCCCCGCTTTGGCCATGGTGGCGAATACCATCTTTGAGATGCACAAGGCCACTTCGACAACGAAGGGTAGCGATGGCCTAATGGAATTTCCGCAATTATTTGCTACCGCCGCAAGCTCCAACATACGTCAGCTTCACCCAGGGGCATATGCGCCAGTTTGGCCAGGAATATTATGGCCTCACTATGTTTCAGATTCTCTGGATAAATTTGCAATCAGCGTTAATGACTTTATTGATAAATATTCGGTTCACTTAGACGCCGAAACAATCTCTCTATGTTATACGCTGGCAAATCACGGATTCGTACACATGATGAGATACCCCAAGCAGCACCCCTTTCCAAATATGAATATGCCAATATTTTCAATGGTCACCACAGTTATTGATGGCGGCTCGCCTTTTACAAATTACCTTATAGAACTTTCAAAATTGAGCCGAATTCTTAAAGATGCCTCTTATCCTGACGACTTCCTTTTTGCACCGTGTTGGAGTGACGGGGTTGCACCGGGGCTAGGTTCTGGCCTGCAAGCAGGCACGCCGCCGATAGGCCCTTTCGGTCCGTTTCCACCTAATTAATCCCTTGATATAGAGATAAACACCGGCCACCGATCATGTATCCAGGCAAACTCCTCGGGCGGATCGGTGGTGACCACATACACTCGCCGATCCTCTCCCTCGCCAATCACTAGGCATTCCAGGGCCTGGCCCTCGGGCACATCGAACCAGTGTGACGGCCGGTTCTTCTCGCCCTTGTGGCCTTCCTTCTCCATGAACCGCTGCACCAGGCCGAAGACACGTTGCGGGTGGTACTTGGCCCAGCCGCCGGCCTGCACGGTGCTGAGCCTGGCCCAGCCTCCCTGGGGGCCGATGCCGGGTTGGCCTTCGCGGCGGCCCCAGCCGATCCAGTCGATCTGGCTGCCGCCATCGAGCTGCACCGGGATGGCCGCCTTGGGGTTGGGGAAGTAGATCTTCCACACCTTGTCCGCCTCTCTGGCTTCAACGCCGCCGCACATACGCGCCTCCGGTTTCGGGTGTCAGGGTTCAGCGTAGGACAGGCTCACGGCCTTCCTCCCGTCGGCTGACGGATTGACCGATTAGGGAACCTGAAAAATACTGTATCTATATCCAGTATTCGCGAGTGTGTGAGATGTCGCTTTCGATCCTTGCCCGGGGCCAGCGCCTGCGGGAACGCCTGCTAGCCGAGGCCGCTGATCTACGGATCACCGGCTTCCAATCCCCTGCCGAAGACGAGAAGGAGGAAGGGCTCTCCCTCGACCGCCTTACCGGCCTGGGTGCGCCGCACATCTGGGGCGTGCGGGTGCTGGATGGCTCGCTGGAGGGTTTCGGGGTGTTCCAGGGCGACCGCCTCATCGTCAACCGCGCGGCCAGCCATGCGGATGACCGGCTCGTGGTGGTGGACCTGGGCGGGGAGGGCTACCGGGTGCGCCTGGTGGTGAAGGACATGTTCGGCGGCCGCTGGCTGCGCGCCGCCGAGACGCACATCCATGACATCCAGCTCGACGGTGACGAGCCCATCGAGATCTGGGGCGTGGTGACCTGGGTGGTCAGCCACGTGGCGCCATGAGCGGCCAGCAGGTCTTCGCCCTCATCGACTGCAACTCCTTCTACTGCAGCTGCGAACGCATCGGCCAGCCGGAGCTCAAGCGCCGGCCGGTGGTGGTGCTCTCCAACAACGACGGCTGCGTCATCGCCCGTTCCGCCGAGGCCAAGGAGCTGGGCATCGCCATGGGCGCACCGTTCTACCAGGTGCGCGAGCAGATGCGCCGCAGTGGCGTGGTGGCGCGCTCGAGCAACTACACCCTGTACGCCGACATCAGCAACCGGGTGATGCGGGTGATGGCCGAGATGCTGCCCGGCATCGAGGTCTATTCCATTGATGAGGCCTGGGGCGACATGACCGGCATCACCGACCTCGAGGCGCACGGCCGCGCCATCCGCCAACGCCTGGCGCGCGAGATTGGCATGCCCGTGGGCATTGGCATCAGCACCACCAAGACCCTGGCCAAGCTCGCCAACTGGGCGGCGAAGAAGTGGAAGGCCACCGGCGGTGTACTCGACCTCACCGACCCGGCCCGCCAGGAGCGGCTGCTGCGCCTGGCCCCCATCAGCGAGGTATGGGGCATTGGCCACCGCTCGGCGGCGAAGCTGGCCGCGCTGCGCATCAACAGTGCCTGGGAGCTGGCGAACTTCGACATCGGCACCCTGCGCAAGACCTTCGGCGTCACCATGGAGCGCACTGCGCGCGAGCTGCTCGGCGTGAGCTGCATCGGCTTCAACCAGGGCCCACCGCCGAAGGAGGCCATCTGCAGCAGCAAGATGTTCGGCGTGCGGCAGACGGAACTGGCACCGATCCGCGAGGCACTCGCTGCCTACGTCAGCCGTGCCGCCGAGAAGCTGCGCAGCCAGGGCTCGCTATGCCAGACCATCCAGGTAGGCCTGCAGACGCAACTCGCCGAACGCGAAGGGCCGCGCTTCTGTGAGGCCATCACCCTGGCGTTGCCCGCGCCCACCAACGACACGCGGGAGATCCTCGCGCTCGCGCAACGCGGGCTCGGTGAGATCTACCGACCCGGTTACCGCTTCTCGAAGTGCTCCATCCTGCTGATGGACCTGTGCCAGCCCGGCGAGGTGACGCCGGATCTATTCGCGCCGCAGCCGCGTCGAGGGGCGGAACGGCTGATGGAGGTGTTGGACCGGATCAACCAGCGCGAGGGGCGCGGCACCGTGCGCATCGGCCGGGTGCCTGAGGCACCGGCCTGGAGTATGCGCAGGGAGATGTTGAGCCCGAGGTATACAACACGGTGGGAGGAGGTGATTGGGGTAAGGGGGTAAGCCTTACTTGTTCGTATCGTCGGGCTCTACGAACTTTGCTTCAGGGCGGTGAATTCGCTCAGTCATGTAGTAGAGACCTAGAAGGGTAGTGCAAAGCATATTGTAAATTATAAACATATATATCGCGCAGAATACCCACTTTATATAAGCCGCATATTGTCCCGCTACAGTGTAAACATGGGGCGCGACAACATTGGCCGCAATACCTGAAAAGAACAGCAGTATGGAGATGAAAGATAAATATCCGAAAAGGAAAGAGAGAAATCGCCTGCGAGTGAGAGTCTCAGTGCCGGCCACACCTTTACGCTTATGCTCAAGCGTAGGAGCATCTCCCTTCATCGGCAAATCCATACTTGCCTGATTAAATGTCGCAATTGCAGCGAGAGAGGCAATATAGAAACCACTCACAATCTGCAAGTAGCCACCTACGGCGCTTAAAATACCGTCCTTGCCGAAAACAGTTACCTTCCAATCGATCAGGTACATTGTAATAAAAGAAAGAACAAGCAGAACTAAAGGCAATGCAATTTCGTCGAAGTATTTATCTTCGCGCGAAATCCTCAAATAAAGCAACGGCGTAAGTAGTCGACGAATGCTAGCGATCATTTTGGTCACCAGTAATGTTGCTAGGAGTGTAGCTTATCACTCAAGCTGCAGCATCTTCAAAACAACCTCATCATTAATTTCGTCAGCACATTGCGGCAGTTTCTCCTGAGTCGTGAAGGCTTCCATCTTTCCAAAAACAACATCCCCACATCTTCCCGGAAGGTACTGAGATCAACAGAGCGCTGTTTTCCTTCGGGTCGCTTATAAATGACCTTCATATGATCGAAGCCATTCTTATTGAAAAAATTCTTTACTTTGTTGATGGCGGATATTGCTTCATCACCATAAGTCTTCGGAGCTACTTTGACCTTAACAGTATTGCTTAATCGCTTGAGATAAGGATCTTCATCAAGCTCAGCCACATTGAAATCCTTGACGAACTCAATAAAGCGTAATTCGCCTTTCTCGAGGTCCTCTCTCAAGGTCTGGGAAATATGATGCCCAAGATCGAAGTGGGGATGGCATGCCTTACGCTTATTGTCATCAGGATCAACAAAGTCGCGAGCCAACAAAGCTTTTATCTCTTTATTTAAGAAGGGGAGGATCTTAGTTTTCCCTACGCCTGGCGCGTCTTCTAATAAAAAGAGAAATTCGACTTGCCTGCCAGGAAGAGGATTCAATCTTAGAACCGCATGGGCCGATACAGCAATTCCCTCACCATCTAGTTTAGGTTCCTCTCTTGTTTCACCAGACTGGAGATCGCTAAATGCCGGATCGGACACCTTGGAGTCGGAGTATTGAAACAGAAAAGTTGCAAGTGTGGCGTCGTCGTTGATTTTCAAATCAGTGATTCTAACGCAGGCTGTTTGCCTCTCGATGAGATTGAAACATTTCCCATCATTTGTTTTTTTGCGTAACAGCTCGATGCACT
The DNA here is from genome assembly GCF_018408275.1 of Pseudomonas sp. Pc102. Lineage (NCBI taxonomy): Bacteria > Pseudomonadati > Pseudomonadota > Gammaproteobacteria > Pseudomonadales > Pseudomonadaceae > Pseudomonas > Pseudomonas sp. Pc102. Next base: position 6,263,753 of record NZ_AP021905.1, read on the forward strand.
CAATGAGTGTGAAAGGGGGAGCATGAAGTGGGATTGATTGAAGAGTCAAAGTATAAAAATGCACCCAGCGCTCATACTGATCAAGCATTTGAAACTCCCTAGCATTTTATTAGGCGAACCCAAGTTTTCTGAGTTCGCTCCATTCTATTTACACTTGCTTGCCAAACCTTCAACAGCCCGTCGAATGAATGCCCTTTCGGCCAGATCCAAATCACGGTAGTGCTTGATAAGCAACCTTTCCTCTAGTGTTAGCTCATCCAATTTGGACGAAGTGACAGATCTCAATGCTTGTTGCTCCGTCGTTACAACTATCTCCATTCCGCATGCTCCTTCATTGGCAGTTGTCCAACGAAGGTACAGTCACATTCAGATATGCAAACCCGCCTACGACAAGGGTCTATCCCTCCTCAGAAAGCGCTTTCACGATGCGCATGACAGTGCCTCGGGTGACGTTCGGCATCGCCCGATAGAGGCTTAGAAGCTGGTTTTCATCTTGGGTTAGGGCGGATGCGTTTCGATTGCCTGTCAGTACGAACTGAAGGTCGACCCCTATGGCCGCAATCGCCTGAAGGTAATCCGCACTGGGGGATCGCTCGCCGCTTTCATATTTCCCTTGAGCATTCGCTTGCACACCACCGGCCTTTCCGAAGGCGGATTGGCTCATGCCCAAGCGCTGGCGTTCATTTCGTAACCGATCTGCAAACTCATCCTTGAGAAGCATGTGGTCAGCCTTCTGGTGGGGGAGGCATCGCCGCAAGCGCTGCGGCCATACGAGCCAGATGCTCGCGATCAGATAAAGCCAGGGTGCGGAGAGATCTGATGATCTCAGCTTCAAGAGGGCTCAGCTCGCCGGCAGCCACCTCTGGGCGAGTACCAGCCACTACATACAGCACATCGACGCCCGCACTTTGTAAGGCCGCAAGGTACTTCACATCCGGCGAGCTACTACCGAGCTCATAGGCTTTTTGGGTGCCACGGCTCACGCCCGCGATGGCGCCGAAATCGGTCTGGTTCATGCCCAACCGATCACGTTCTTCCCGCAGGCGTTCACCTATTCCAGGGGCTATGAGCATTTTTCTGATCAATACCAGTTGACTTGAACAGATTTCTGCCCAAGAATCCTTGTCGCTGAACACGATTAAACACGGATGAACACTATGCATTCCGCCCTAACCCCCGAGCAAGCCCGCGCAGCTCTTGATCGCGAGGGCATCACCATCGCTGCGTTCTGTCGCAAGCATGAATTGAACAAAAATCTGGTCAGTGACCTGTTGAACGGACGCAAGAAGGGGAGATTCGGGGAGGCGCATCGCGCAGCTGTCCTCCTTGGGATCAAAGACGGTGTGGTAGAGGGGCAACAGTAATGCGCCGCCTGACAGGGGAAAACGAGAAGGCCACACGCCCCGTTCTCGACAGCCGCCGCAAGGCTGTGATGGCTGCCATCGCTGGTTTCCCAGGCGGTCGCGAGTGCGCTGCTGCGAACCTGGGCCTGGAGCTGAAACGCCTCGAGAACCAGGTCTATGAGAACCAGGGCCACCGCCCGCTGACCGACGAGCAGGTCCGCCAGGTCGAGTTGATCGCCGGCACCACCTACCTGCCCGACTACCTCTGCGCCCTGTATGGCGGCGTCTTCGTGCCCATGCCCGAGGCCACCGAGCTGGACAACCTCGACCTCTACACCCGGTCGCTCGCCACAGACGTGGCCGAGGGCAAGGTCGACCAGGTCATCGCCAAGGCCCTGGAAGACGGCCGCATCACCGAGGTGGAGCTGGCGAAGATCATCGCCGCCCACCGCGCGCACATCGCCGCCCGACACGCTGAGGTTGGCGCCGTGATCACCCTGCACCTGGAAGGCCAGGGCGGGAAGGAACAGCAGTAAGGCGCACGACGCGTCGCATTTGACTGGCGAAAGCCATGGCCGCGACTGGTGGCCGGGGAGAAACACGATGAGCACCTACAAGCTGGTATGCCCGCACTGCCAGGGCCCGCTACGCATCCGCACGAGCGCCGGGCAACACGTGTTCCTGCGCACCGCCTACCTGCAATGCGGCAACGAGTCCTGCGGGGCCACCTTCCGCGCGCAGTTCGAGATCACCCACGAAATGAGCCCCTCGGGCATGCCGAACCCCAGTGTTCGCCTGCCGGTGGCGCCTGTTTCCATCCGCCGGGAGGCCATGCGCAAGCCCGACGACGCCCAGCTCGACCTGTTGGAGGCTCACGCATGAACACCGCGACCAATACACTCGACACCCAGGCCTACCGTGACCAGATGCAGCGCGCCGCGCTGGCCTTCCTGCATCGCCACCAGGCCGAGCACCTGGGCGACGACACCCAGCTGATCGAGCGCGCCACCGACTACCTCACCCGCGCCCTGGAAGTGCCGCTGTTCATGGCCAGCACCCTGGTGGAGCGGGCCTTCCTCCAGCTCAGCAGCCCGACCTGGGTCGGCATCGACCTGGCCGAGAGCGGATGCCGCGACGACATCTGCCTGATCGACAGCCGCAACGGCAACCGAACCTGGGTGCGACGCCGGGTGATCCCCGACGCCTTCCTGGCCCGCTTCACCACACCCTGACCCCATTCACCCCCAGCCCACGCCGTGGGTTTGGGCAAGTTGCGTCCAGCGCAAGGAGAGCCGCATGCAAAAGGCCCTGGAAATCCAGCTCCAGCTGTCGCGGAAGGAAGCCGAAGCGCTGCTCGAGGACGAGCGCCAGCGCCTGCAGATGGCCTTCAACGAACTCTGGTACGCCGACTGTTACCGCCACACCCCGGCCGGCCTGCGCAGCGGGGCGATCCTCACCGATCACCCGCATCTGGCCGCCCACAAACGCACCATCGGCGCGCTGAAAGCAGCGCTCGCCGCCAACCTGTAAGGCCCAACCCATGACCACACCCGCCATCACCCCCGAAGCGCTGCCACTCTGCTGCGCCCTGGCAGCCGACCCGCGTCGGCATCACTTCGCGCGTGGCATCCAGCTGCTGCTGAAGTCGAAGTCCTACGAAACCAAGCTCGAGGCCATGCTCCGCCTGCAGGGGATGGTGGACGCCTACTTCGAAGCCGGCGTTGTCCAGGGCGACCAGTACCAGCCGCTGTGCAGCGAACTGGCCGCCTTCGTGTGGGGCCAAGCATGAGCAAGATGGCCGAGAAGCTCCGGGCCGAGGTGCTGCGCCGTGTCGCGAGCGACTACGGCCTCCAGCACATGTCGGGCACCAACTACATGCGCAAGGGTGAATGCCCGAACTGCCACAAGAAGACCCTCTACACCTTCTTCGACTCGCCGTGGATGCTGATCTGCGGCCGCGTGGAGAAATGCACCAACCGTTACCACCCGGTGAAGGAGCTCTACGGCGACCTGTTCAATGACTGGAGCGAGCAGGCACCGGCCACGGCCGAGGACCCGACCGCCACCGCCCGCGCCTACCTGGAAATGGCGCGGGGCTTTCGCATCGAGCTGATTCAGGGCTGGTTCACCCAGGAGAACTACTGGGACCGCGACCTCGGCATCGGCAGCGCCACCGTGCGCTTCCCCCTGGAGAAGGGCGGCTACTGGGAGCGGCTCATCGACCGCCCCGACCGCTTCGGCAAGAAGAAGGCCCGCTTCAAGCCGGGCGATAGCTACAAAGGCGTCTGGTGGTGCCCGCCCTCCGTCAACCCGGTGGAGGCACGCGAGCTGTGGGTCGTCGAGGGCATCTTCGACGCCATCGCCCTGCTGCATAACGACATCGCCGCCGTCTCCATGATGAGCAGCGCGCCCTTCCCCGCCGAATCCATCAAGGCCCTGAAGAAGGCCTGCATCGAGGCGGACAAGCCCCTGCCGCGCCTGGTCTGGGCCTTGGACAACGAGCCGGTGGCGAAGGCCAACATGCGCCGCTGGGCCAAGGAGGCGCGCGAGCTGGGCTTCAAGTGCGACGCGGCCGTGATCCCGCAGAAGGGTGGCAAGAAAACCGATTGGAACGACCTGCACCAGCGCTGGGGCTTCATCGACGACGAGGAAGAACGCACCCATCGCATCGAGCTGGACCTCGCCGCCGCGCGCCACCAGGGCGCCCTGCTGCTGGCCGAGTCGGCCGAGGAAAAAGGCCTGCTGATGTACTGCTGGGAGGAGCGCAAGGAGTTCCACTTCTCCTTCCGCTCGCGCCTCTACTGGTTCCGCCTGGACGAGGAAAAGTATGAGCGCGCGCACAGGGAGCTGGAGAACAGCGAGAGCCAGGAAGCCGCCCTGCTCAACGACAAACAGCGCCGTGACAAGGCGCTGCGCCAGAGCGCGTGCGTGCACCGAATCGGCAACTGCTACTTCCAGGCGCTGTACTTCATGCGCAACGAGGTGACAGACGAAGCCTGGTACTACTTCCGCGTCGAGCGCCCGGACGCGCCCACCATCAAGAGCACCTTCACCGCGGCGCAGATCTCGTCGGCGCCGGAGTTCAAGAAGCGTCTGCTCAACGTGTGCAACGGCGCCTTGTTCAGCGGTACGCCCCAGCAGCTGGAGCGCATGCTCGAGGGGCAGCTCGACATCCTCAAGACCGTCAACACCATCAACTGGATCGGCTACAGCCGCGAGCATGGCGTCTACGTGTTCAACGACCTGGCCATCGCCGGCGGCAAGGTGCACAAGCTGAACGAGGAGGACTTCTTCGACATCGGCAAGCAGAGCATCAAGTCGCAGAGCATGTCGCCGGTGCTGCACATCAACGACAACCTGGCCGAGTACGACGCGGGCTGGTTCGACCTGTTCTGGAAGTGCTTCGGGGTGCGCGGCACCGTGGTGCTGGCCTGGTGGCTGGGCGCGCTGTACGCCGAGCAGATCCGCCAGCTGCAGAAGTCCTACCTGTTCCTGGAACTGATCGGCGAGGCCGGCGCCGGCAAGACGACCCTGGTCGAACTGCTGTGGAAGCTCAACGGCCGCAGCGAGTACGAGGGCTTCGACCCCTCCAAGTCCACCCAGGCAGCCCGGGCGCGGATCTTCTCCCAGGTCGGCAACCTGCCGACGGTGCTGATCGAGTCCGACCGCGAGCAGGCCGAAGGCGGCCCGGTGAAGCACTTCGACTGGGACGAACTCAAGAGCGCTTACAACGGCCGGGGCGTGCGCAGTACCGGCGTGAAGAACAGCGGCAACGACACCAACGAGCCGCCCTTCCGCTCGGCCATCCTGATCGCGCAGAACAACGCCATCAGCGCATCCGAGGCGATGCTCCAGCGCCTGGGCCACGTGAACCTGACCCGCGCCCACCACACGCCGGAAACCAAGAAGTTCGCCGAGCAGCTCGAGCGGATGCCCATCGAGCAGCTGAGCGGCTTCCTGATCAAGGCGCTTCAGCCCGAGGCGGAGATCCTCAAGCTGATGGACGAACGCACCTCGGGCTACGAGCAGCAGCTGCTCGCCCTGCCCGGCATCCGCACCGTGCGCATCGCCAAGAACCATGCACAGCTGCGCGCCCTGGCCGACTGCCTGCAGCTGGTGGTGCCCATGACGGACGAGCAGCTCGCCCTGGTGCACGACGAGATCGCCGCCATGGCCCTGGACCGGCAGGTCGCCATCAACTCCGACCACCCGATGGTGACGGCCTTCTGGGACATGTTCGAGTTCCTCAACGGCCCGCTCGACGAGCCCGGCGGCCGCCTGAACCACTCCCGCAAGAGCAACTTCGTGGCCCTGCATCTCAACGAGTTCGCGGAAATGGCGGCCAACAAGCGCCAACAGGTGCCGCTGCTGCAGGAGCTCAAGCGCCTGCTCAAGACCAGCAAGTCGCCCAAGTTCATCGAGACGAACAAGCCCATCAACTCGGCGATCGCGACCGATGGCATGGACCAACCGAAAACCGTGCGCTGCTGGCTGTTCCAGCTCGTATGACAACACCCGGCGCGGCAACGCCGGCACCCACCCCAAGGAGAAGCACCATGCATGACGAACACGACACCCACTCCCACGAGCTGCTGCTCACGCTGCTCGGCAGCGCCATCGCCCTGGCGCTGCTGATCGCCCTCGGCAACCTCGGCCCCGACCTGCTGCTCGCAGTCCTCAGCTAACCCCCCACCCGGGCGCGGCAACGCCCGGGCACCATCCCCAAGGAGAAGCACCATGGAGAAAGCCAACCTGCAGCTCGCCTTCAAGGCCTGGGCGGTTCCGCGCGGTTACGACCTGACCGAAACCTGCTACGGCGACTTCCTTCACCTCGAGACCCGCAGCGCCTGGCTCGGCTTCGAGGCAGCCCATGGCGAAGCCGGCTGTCGCCCTGCTGGCCAACAGCTCTACGCCCGCATCAAGAAGACCAGCAAGTACGCCCACCAGACCGACAAGTTGTTCCCCGTACGTGTCGGTAAGGCCCCCTACGACAACTTCGTCGTCCATGGCGGCCCGGGAGGCCTGTATGCCCTGCGGGACGTGAGTTTCTACGTCCTGGTCGACGACAAGCCCATGCGGCTCACCTGATTGCACCACCACACGGAAGAAGGCCCCGCCGAGCGGCAACTCGGCAGGGCCTGCCCCCAAGGAGAAGCACCATGCACCACCTGCAACAGCGTCACCGCCTGCCGCTTCTGGCCATGGTCGCCGCACTGGCAGGCGTGACCGCCACCTCTGTGGCGCTGGCGATCGCAGCACTGATCGAAAACACCCTGCTCGCCGCTCTGTTCGCTTCGGCCGCCGTGGTCCTGGACCTGTTCAAGTATGTGGCCTGGCCGCTGGCCCTCGGCCTGCTGGGCATGCGCCGAACCCTGTGCGCGCTGCTGATGATGGCCTGCGCGCTGGCCCTGGGCGGCGTCTCCGGCTGGGCCAGCTATGACCGACTCATGTCTTCGATCATCACCAGCCGCGCCGAGCACCAGGCGCGCCAAGAGCAACGCCGGCTCGACCTGGTGGAGCAGCGCAACACCGACGCCGCGCGCATCGAGCAGCTCGACGCTGAGGCGGTGGTCGTCCACCAACAGGCCAGCGCGCTGCGCGATCGCGGCATGGTAAGTCGCGCCCTGGAGCTGGAAGCCGCCGCCATGGCGCGCATCGACGCCGAGCGTGACCGCGCCCAGGTGCGCCGTGACCTCGCCTCCCAGGAACTCACCGCCCTGCTGGCTCGACCGACCAAGGCCGCTGGCCTGCCACTGGAACTGGCCACCCTGCTCTGCCTCGGCTTTGCCGCCGCGCTGGAGATCGTGCCTGCCCTGATCCTCTCCGCCCTGCGCCCCTCCCCCGCCCAGGAATACGCCTCAGTCGCAGAAACCGCGAAACAGGAACAGCCCCAGGAACGCCGGCAGGAACGACCCGTAACGGAGCGGGAAACCGTGGCCATCGACGGCCTGCCGGCCGAGCTGCTCCAGCTCATCGGCAGTACGGAGAGCGGAACCAAGGTGGCAGTGCGGCAGGTCGCCAAGGTGATGCGGATAGGCAGCGACAAGGCCACCAGGCTGATGCAGAAGGCCGCCGAGGCCGGACTGCTGAGCAAGACCGCCGCCGGTTACGTGGCGGCATAAGAGAAGGCCCCGGAGGGCGGCAACCCCCCGAGGCCATACCAACCCCAAGGAGAAGCACCATGCAAGTGAACCCCCAAGAAGTCAGCGCGGCAGAGGCTACCACGAACCCCATCAAGGTCGGCGAAACGGTCTCTTACGTCGCGGTACGTAGCAGCGGCCGCAGCGTCCAAATGAGCACCCGCAAGGGCAAGGTTGAGCGGATCGAAGGCAACGTCGCCTGGATTCGTGCCGGCAACGGCCGGCTTATCAGCACCAACCTGCGCGACGTCACCCGGGAAGGAGAGCGCAACGCACTCACCCGCGCATTGCTGGGTACCGGCCAATGACCACCGTGGCTCGCACCCGGCCTGCACTGGCCGCCAGCAAGCTGGAGCTCAACCCCATCTGCGACGTCTGTGGCCGGGCCCGCTCCACCCGCAAACACCAGGCCTGCAGCCGCGCGCGCCAGAAGCGCATGACGGTGGAGTGGGCCGCCAAGATGGCCGAGATGGCCGCCATCCGTGAGAACAAGCCGCGCCGTTTCGCGCGCTGAACCAGGAGCCGGCAGAGCGGCAACTCCGCCGGCATCCTCCCCAAGGAGAAGCACCATGCAAACCAACCAGCTCCCGGGCCAGGTGCCCACAGCTGCCCGCAACCTGAAGCTGTACCGCGTCACCGAAGAGTTCGGCAACGACTGGGTCCTGCTCGAGGTCGACCTCGACAAGCTCACCGCCGAGCGGGCCGGACTGATCACCGACTTCTGGTCAGAATCCAACGCGTTCATTGAGCTGGAGGACGGCGACGCCGTGCGCGCCGTGGTCCGCCTGTTCGGTATGTGGATGATCAGCACCATGATCAACCAGGGCGGCGCAGGGTTCGGCCCGAACACCATCAGCCCGGACGGCGACCCGAACCCGGGGCAGCTGTGGACGGCCGACATGCACGACCAGGAAGGGTGGGGTGGCAACGACAACGGCGACCCCTACGGGTGGTGCGGCATCCGCTGCATCGGGGCCAGCGTTGCGCCCATCAACTACGACAGCGTGACGCTGGCGGAGGTGGGGGCATGATCAAGCGCACCCTCTACCACTTCCACTTCTGTTGCGGCCTCGGCGGCGGCGCCAAGGGCTTCAACCGCGCCAAGCCCATCGTCGGCAACCTGCAGGCGCATTGGGAATGCCTGGGCGGCATCGACGTCGACCCCGCCGGCCTGCGCGACTTCGAGCGCCTGGCCGGCGTGCCCGGCACCCTGCTGGACCTGTTCACCCGCGACCAGTACGTACGATTCCACGGGAAGGAGCCGCCGGCCGGCTGGCGCGAAGCGACCCCCGAGGATGTCCGGCGCGCCGCGCGCGGCATCCGCCCTGACGCCGTCTTCATCTCCAGTCCCTGCAAGGGCGCCTCTGGCTTGTTATCCGAGAAGATGAGCGCGACGCCGAAGTACCAGGCCCTCAACGAGCTGACCCTGCGCTGCATCTGGCTGATGGGCGAGGCCTGGGCGGATGATCCGGTGCCGCTGATCGTGTTCGAGAACGTCCCGCGCCTGGCCACCCGTGGCCGGCACCTGCTGGACCAGATCAACAGCCTGCTGGGCGGGTTCGGCTACGCGGTCGCCGAGACCACCCACGACTGCGGCGAGCTGGGCGGCCTGGCGCAGAGCCGGAAACGCTTCCTGCTGGTGGCGCGCCACGTCGAGAAAGTCCCGCCCTTCCTGTACGAGCCGGAGAAGAAGAGCCTGCGCGCCGTGGGCGACATCCTCGGGCGCATGCCGCTGGCAGGCGATATCGCTGCCGCCGGCCCGATGCACCGCGTTCCGTCCCTGCAGTGGAAGACCTGGGTGCGTCTCGCCCTGGTCGAAGCCGGCGGCGACTGGCGCAGCCTGAACAAGCTGGCGATCGAGGACGGCTACCTGCGCGACCTGGTGATCGTACCGGCCTACCGTAGCGGCTACATGGGAGTTCACGGCTGGGATGACAGCATGGGCACCATTGCCGGTCGCAGCAGCCCAACCAACGGAGCCTTTTCGGTCGCAGATCCTCGAGCACAGCCTTCGTCCAACTGGAACCACGGCCAGAACTATGGCGTGGTCGGCTGGGACGGTTCCACCGGCACCATCAGCGGTCAGCAGTGGCCGAATCAGGGCAAGTTCGCAGTTGCCGACCCGCGTGGCCAGAGCTTCGGCAAATACCCGGTCACCGACTGGGACGACCACGCCGGCACTGTCATCGCGGCCAGCACCACCGGCCAGGGCGCCTTCGCCGTGGCAGATCCGCGCCCGAGCGGCGTGCGCCATAACAACGTGTTTCGTGTCGTCGGCATGGACCAGCACGCCGGCACTGTAACCGGCGGCCAGTCGCCCACGGCAGGCGGGCAGGCCGTCGCCGATCCCCGCTACCTCAATTGGCACGCCGGCGCATCGAGCCGGAAGCTGAATGTGGTTCCGTGGTCCAGCACCGCCGGCACCGTAACCGGCTCCCAGCAGGTGGCCAGCGGCGCGCTGTCGATCGCCGATCCCCGGGCGCTGCACCGCAGCAAGGGCGACAACTACCTCACCGGCGGCCACTACGGCGTGGTGGGCTTCGACCAGCCGGCCGGCGCCGTATCCGCCAGCGCGCGCTGCGACAACGGCCGCTGGAGCGTCGCCGACCCGCGCATGCCGGCGGCTGATGAACGCCTCACCTGCATCATCCAGTCGCTCGACGGCACCTGGCACCGCCCCTTCACCACCCTGGAGCTGGCCGCCCTGCAGAGCCTGGTCGACCCCGAAGAGCAGCTGGAACTGGACGGACTCAGCGACAGCGACTGGCGCGAGCGCATCGGCAACGCCGTTCCGCCGGCAGCGGCCGAGGCGATCGCCCACGTAATGGGCACCACCCTGCTGCTGGCCGAACTGGGCGAGACCTTCATCCTGAGCAGCATGCCGGTGTGGGTGCGGCCGGTGGCCGTGGGGCTGAGCGTCGCGCAGCAGGAAGTTGCGCATGGTTGACCAGGACGAGCGCCAACACATGTTGGAATGCGAGGCCCGGCACTGGCTCCGGCGTGGGTACATCACGCCGGAGAAGGTGGCCGAGCTGAAGGCTGAACTCGAGAAAAAGCGCGGGGCGGCAGCTGTCGAAAAGCTGGTTGCTGAGATGCGCACGCAATGGGGCATTCGCCGCGAATGGCTGAGGGGGGATCATGGCTAAGAGCTGGCGAGAGGCCTGGCCCGACTGTTCTCGCCGATGGCCGCAGGCGGCGGGCGGTACACTTGAGGCCTGGCTATGAGCGAGGCATCCCGTGTGCTGACCTTCGAAGATCTCAAGCGGATCACCGGCTATGCCCGCCGGGCGGACGTGGAGCGGACCCTGCACGAGCAGGGCATCCGCATTTTCCGGGGGCGCAACGGCCCCTGGACCACGGTAGAGCTGATAAACCAAGCCGGCGGGCTGAAGGCCGGCAACCAGGAGCAGTACGGCGTCGAGATTCTATGAGGCGATCCAGGAAGCGTCAGCACAATCCGCATATCCCCAAACACATCGATCAGGCCGCTATCCCAGCGGCCGTTTTCTATGACCACCGAGGTAAAGGCACCTGGTACACATCGTTCCGGGACGAGGCCGGCCGCCAGCGCCGGCAGAACATCGCGACCAGTCTGGCGACCCTCTCCGAACTGCACCGAATCATGGAAGAGCGCACCGGTACCGACCGCGACAGCCTCAACTATCTGTGTAAGCAGTACCACGACAGTTCCAAGTTCAAGCGGCTGACCCCAGGCACCCAGGCCGACTATCTCTACTGCCGCGACATCCTGGTCAACATCCCCACCAAGCTGCAGAAACCACTAGGCGAGTTGGCCGTCCGCAAGTTCACCCCGGCGCTGATCCAGCGGATCATCGACAGCATCGCCGATGAGGGCACGCCATCTAAGGCTGCCCACGCCTTGCGCTACATCCGCCTCGTGATGCAGTGGGGCAGGAATCGCGGCTACCTGGACGTGAACCCTGCCTTGGGGATTGAGTCGCCGACCGAACGAAAACAACGCCGGCTTCCGGCACCGGCCGTTATGCAACGCCTGATCGATCGGGCCCGGGAGCTGGGGAAGTTGAAGCGTGGCCAGAAAGGCGCCGTACCACCACACCTCAGCCTGGTGATGGAGCTCGCATACCTGTGCCGCCTACGCGGTATCGAGGTAGTGACTCTGACCGACGCCAACGAACTGCCCGAAGGCGTGCTCACAAACCGGCGCAAGGGCAGCCGAGACAATATCGTTCAGTGGACGCCCCGCCTCCGTTCAGCATGGGAAGCGGCGAAAAAGCGGAGAGCGGACATATGGCAGGCCAGAGGCACCGCCGAGCCGAGGCTGCCCGAGCAACGTTTCATCATCACTGCAGAGCACGGCGGGAAACTCAGTAAGTCTGGCCTGGACTCTGCGTGGCAACGCTTCATCACCACTGCAATCGAAGCTGGAATCATCACTTCCGAGCAACGATTCGGCCTGCACGACCTGAAGCGCCGGGGCATCACCGACACCCCCGGCAACCGAGCTGACAAGCAGCAAGCCAGTGGCCACAGGGACGAATCGATGCTCGACATCTACGACCTCAGCGTCCCGACCGTACCGGCTTCAGCGCTCTAAAACAGCCATTCCCCTACGTAACAAGGCCGCCGGACTCCGCATGGAATCCGGCTTTTGGCGTACCCGTTACGTAACAAGGAATCAGCTAAATAGCTGAATATTAAGGAGAAAGCATCTTTCTTGTAATCAGTAGGTCCCGGGTTCGATTCCTGGTGCCGGCACCAAACATGAAAAAGCCCCGCGGTGATGCGGGGTTTTTTTTTGCCCCTAGGCGTCTGGAATGAGTGAAGCGAATAGCTCGGTCCAGCTCATGGTTGACCCTCGCTACCGCGGGTCAGACCGGCCCCCAAGCTTCCCCGCTGAGATGAATTGCATCAAAAACTTACAGGGAAATCAGCAAGGTACCAGCTAGCCACATGCCAAAGACCCATTTAGAATTCGGCAACCTAACCGCTCCTATCTGACTCTCTCCAAGAGACCCCAACGGTGCGCAGCCATGGCTAGCGAGTCACGTGTGAATATGACTGCTAGGAATGGCGCCTTCAAGGACGATATATGCTCTATCCAGTGATCATATGTGGCGGCGCCGGCAGCCGTCTTTGGCCTGCCTCGCGCGAAGATCATCCCAAACCATTTCTGCAATTACCTGACGGTCAGTGCTTGTTAGAGAAAACTCTATTAAGAGCCTCGAAATTAAATGGCACTAAAGAGATTCTGACAGTAACCAATCAATCTCTTTTCTTCATCACTGAAGATATTTATTCAGCAGCCAAGAACCCACAGGAATGTAAGCTCAACTACATCCTCGAGCCAATGGGTCGCAACACCGCCGCGGCTATAACAAGTGCGGCTCTATACCTTGAGCGCAACCATGGCCCACAGGCCACCATGTTAGTACTACCCGCCGATCATCTAATACAGGATGAGGAGAGTTTTGCCGAAGCTACCCGCCGTGCGTCTTTGATCGCGCAGGAAGGCTTGTTGGTAACCTTTGGAGTCGAACCAACTCACCCCGAAACGGGCTTTGGGTATATTGAAGCTGATATCGGAAGAAGCGCGGCTTACGGAATGATAGTCAAGCGCTTCATAGAGAAACCTGACCTCAGTAGTGCGCAAAAATACTGTGCAGCCGGAAACTTCTACTGGAACTCTGGGATGTTCTGCTTCCAGGCCGGAGCATTCATTGGCGAGATGAGAAGCCATGCACCTGACGTTCTTGAGGCAGTTGAAACTGCTCTATCTGCCTCCAAAATTCAAAACAACGAACAGCGGTTAAGGCTAGACCCTGAACTCTGGAGTAAGGTACCCGACATATCTATAGATTATGCGTTGATGGAGCACTCTGAGAAAGTTGCCACCATCCCCTGCTCGATCGGCTGGAGTGATATCGGCTCTTGGTCGGCAATGAGCGCCCTCGTCGAGCCTGACGAAAAAGGCAATCGACTAACAGGCGACATCCTGAATCATGCCGCCACCAACAATTTTGTCCACAGCCCGGACCGGTTAACAGCACTGGTCGGTGTAGAGGATCTTTTGGTGGTGGATACAACGGACGCATTGCTTATTGCCCACAAAGACCGAGCGCAGGACGTCAAACATATCGTAGGGCAATTAAAGCAAAGCGGGCATGAGACCTATATCAGGCACCGAACTGTTCACCGCCCGTGGGGCACTTACACCACTTTAGAAGAAGGTGATCGGTTTAAAATAAAGCGTATAGTAGTCAAGCCCGGAGCCTCACTTTCTCTCCAAATGCATCATCACCGAAGTGAACACTGGATTGTTGTCAGCGGTATTGCAAAAATAGTAAACGACGAAAGCGAAATGCTGCTCGCTGCTAACGAGTCCACCTTCATACGTGCGGGCCATAAACACCGGCTTGAAAACCCCGGAATTATAAATCTCGTATTAATCGAAGTGCAGTGCGGCGACTACCTCGGAGAAGACGACATAGTCCGCTTCGAAGATTTATATGGGCGCACCAATTAATTTAGCTTGGCTTTAAGTGAGTATTACATGGACAAAAAAATTGCTTTAATCACAGGGATCACAGGGCAAGACGGTGCTTATCTGGCCGAATTTCTCTTAACAAAAGGATATAAAGTCCATGGCATACGAAGACGCGCCTCCCTGTTCAATACGGATCGAATCGACCACTTGTACCATGACCCCCACAGCAAAGGCTACGATCTAACCCTTCACTATGGGGACCTTACCGACTCCTCCAGCTTGATTCGTATAGTTCAGGAAGTTAAACCAGACGAAATCTACAATCTGGCCGCACAAAGCCACGTTGCAGTTTCCTTTGAAGAACCTGAATACACAGCAAACTCTGATGCCTTGGGCGCGTTGCGCATTCTAGAAGCCATCCGCATTGCTGGCCTAGAGAAGAAGACCCGCTTCTACCAAGCCTCAACTTCTGAGCTCTATGGCTTGGTCCAAGAGACCCCCCAGAAAGAAACAACACCATTCTATCCACGCTCGCCGTATGCCGTGGCCAAAATGTACGCCTACTGGATAACCGTGAATTATCGCGAAGCGTATGGTATGTATGCCTGCAACGGGATTCTATTCAACCACGAGTCTCCCATTCGGGGAGAGACTTTCGTGACTCGCAAAATTACCCGCGCATTGGCACGTATAAAGCTGGGCCTGCAAGAGTGCCTATACCTCGGCAATATGAATGCGCTACGAGACTGGGGCCATGCTCGTGATTATGTCGAGATGCAGTGGCTTATGCTTCAACAGGAAACACCAGAGGACTTTGTTATCGCTACCGGCGAACAACATTCTGTTAGAGAATTTGTAGAGCTAGCGGCAAAAGAGATTGGCATCGAGATCCGGTGGGAAGGAAAAGACGAAGAAGAAAGGGGCTTTGACGCTGCAAACGGGAAGTGCATCGTAGCCGTAGACCCGCGTTACTATCGACCTGCTGAAGTTGAAACACTGCTGGGCGACCCAACAAAAGCCAAAGCTAAGCTCGGCTGGACACCAGCAACCTCATTCCAAGAACTTGTCGCTGAAATGATGCATGAAGACATGAAAGAGGCACACCGAGATGAACTCGTGAAACAAAACGGCTTCAAATACTTTAATTACCACGAGTAAATGGAGGTAAATAAGATGATTCCAGTCTATCAACCTCACTTTACAGGGCGAGAGAAAGAGTATGTGAACCAATGCCTGGACTCCACATGGATATCCTCAAAAGGAGAGTTCATAGGTCGTTTTGAGCGTGGTTTTGCTGATTATATTGGTGCGAAACATGCGACCACTGTGTCTAACGGCACCGTTGCCATTCACCTTGCGCTTGAAGCCATTGGAATTGGCCCGGGCGATGAGGTGATAGTACCCACTCTCACCTACATCGCATCAGTAAATACAATTCTACAGACCGGCGCCACCCCCGTCTTTGTCGACTCGCTAGAGGACACTTGGCAGATTGATCCAGAGGATATTGAACGGAAGCTATCAGCTAAGACGAAAGCGATAATGGCCGTGCACTTGTATGGCCTCCCTTGTGACATGGATACGATAACAGCCATTTGCAGAAAGCATAAGCTGTATCTTATAGAGGACTGCGCGGAAGCCTTCGGCACTTTATACAAGGGGCAACATGTTGGCACCTTCGGGGATATAGCAACTTTCAGCTTCTTTGGTAACAAAACCATCACCACCGGCGAGGGTGGCATGGTCATCACGAAAGAAGAGCACATCCTCGATAAAGCGTATCATCTTAAAAACCAAGGCGTATCGCAGGCACGCGAGTATTGGCATGACACCGTGGCCTATAATTACCGGATGACAAATATCTGCGCCGCAATCGGGCTAGCTCAACTTGAACAAGCAGATAAAATTTTAGCCAAAAAACGCATCATCGCGACGTGGTATCAAGAGGGACTTTCAGCCTTACCGCTGAAGACTCATCAGGAGCAGCCGGATACTAGACACTCATACTGGATGTTTTCAGTTGCGGTAGATCAACCTGCAGTTCGCCAACTGCTCCGTGAACATCTCAAGCAAGCGGGTATTGAGACGCGCCCCCTATTCTACCCAGCCCACACCCTACCCCACTGCTCAACCGATGAGTCTTTCCCGATAGCGGAGTCGCTCGCCTCCCGCGGCATAAACCTCCCAAGTTATCCGGACCTCACACGCGAGGATGTTTCGCAAGTAATCCAAGCAATGCGCAACTTCCCCGGCTGGAGCTAAATATGCGCTATGTGCTAGTCGCCACATCGAGCTGGCTGCTCCTAGTCGATCTACAAAGCCGACAGGTTCAGCCTTTAGAGCACCATCGACCTGAATACTATGGCATTTCTTGGTTTCAAGACGGTGATGGGCTAGTCCTTTCCCACTCCGGGGTCGACAACTCCACCCTCGTGGATATCGCCTCTTACGCTCAGTCAGAACGCGGCTGGCTATCACATGCGTTAACAGACAGCAGAAAATTCCTTTCATCCCCTCATCAAATTCTTTGCGCCACGGACGGTCGGATTATCTGCGCCAATACCGGCCGCAACGTCGTCACCGTCTTGGACCCAGCTAAACCCACTCATTTCCAAGAGGCCGGCATAAGCTCAGCACGTTGGGATAGACTTACGCTGGAGCAGCCGATAGGAGATCATTTAAACTCCGTATACCTTAAGGACGAGCGGCTCTATGTCATGGCACATGCCCACAGCAGCGGGTCCAAGCTTGCTGTTTTTTCTTATCCCGATCTCGAGTTGATAGAGATTGACTCACTAGGGAAAAGGACCGGCCTTCACAACATCTGGATTACAGATCAAGGCCAACGTATAAGCTGCCATAGTGAGAACGGTAGCCTAATTGACCTTGATGAGAAACAGGCACTCTGGGAATCAGGTTCTGCTGTCTATACCCGTGGCCTCGCCGCCTCAGAACAATATGTAATCGTAGGTGAAAGCCAAAAGACAGGCCGCGATCTGCGTCGAAGCTCAATGTGTGGGATCTGGATATTGGACAGGCACACATGGCAAGCAGATGACTATCTTTGCCTAGGTCCTTATGGGGCAATAAACGAAGTTCGGCTGCTAGATACTCCTGACCATGCACATCATGGATCTCCGTTCAAGGGTCTTCAATCGTTACTTTCAAAAGACGTGCGAATTGATCAATCACAACACCGCATGAATACGGCGTCCATCGCCTTTCGGACAAGACATCTCTGGGACGAGTTTGAAGTGGTATTTGGCTCGCCGGAAGCATGGATTGATGGGGCAAGGAGGTCCTCGATTGATCAACTCTGCCTAGCCATAAGAAAGTCGACAAACGACACGCTATTAACCTTCTCATACTCTATTGAATCAACCCCAATAGCCCATGTCTCAGCGGTCATTGGCTATAAAGGGCTTGGTGCCGATACTCATATGGCCGCCTTGCTAATACAGCCCATAGAAGACTCTGCAGCGTTAACCGTCTGGACTCATGATGGAAACAGCTGGGTATTATTGGAGGGAATCTACATGGGGGGTATCCCACAAGCTGGTACGCTGCATCTCGCAACCTCTCCTCAAGATGCAGTCTTGTCAATTAATGGCGATCAGGTCATTACATTAAAAGCTGAAGCTCTTGGACTTAAACGCTGCGATGAAGGACTGGGAATTCGCTGGACTGGTGCATCGGTGTGCCTCACGGAGGCAGTCGCATGACTAGTTATCTTTCGGGAGTCTGGTACTCACGTCATTTTTGGATTCACCTATCTTTGGCAGATTTACGCTCCAGATGGCGACGTTCATTTTTCGGGTTGCTTTGGTCAATTATTCAACCACTCGGCATGACCGCTCTGCTCGCCGTTGTCTTCAGTAAATTATTCAATACAGACATCATAACCTATGCTCCATATATTCTATCCGGCATCATAATCTGGGAGTGTATAACTGCATGCGTGACTGGTGGCTCGCTGTCCTTTGTTCAAGCCGACGCCTACATTAAGCAATGCAGGCACCCGCTCGCTATTTATACCTTGCGCACTGTGTTAACAAGTTTGATTGTCCTAGCTTTGGCAAGCTTGGCTCTATTAGGATGGTCAGCCATAGTGCTGCCTGAGCATTTTGGTTGGCCCTGGCTAGCAGCATTCAGTATTTTTCCAATGCTTGCACTTATTCTTTGGCCACTCTCAACGCTATTAGCCTATATCGGCACGCGCTTTCGTGATGTGCCTCATGCAACAGGCTTAATCATGCAGGCGCTGTGGTTTATATCACCTGTCTATTTTGAAACAAAGTTGTTCCGTCAAGGCGGACTGGATGGGCTGG
Source organism: Pseudomonas sp. Pc102 (assembly GCF_018408275.1). Lineage (NCBI taxonomy): Bacteria > Pseudomonadati > Pseudomonadota > Gammaproteobacteria > Pseudomonadales > Pseudomonadaceae > Pseudomonas > Pseudomonas sp. Pc102. The sequence goes on from NZ_AP021905.1 coordinate 6,282,030, forward strand.
TCGACTACAACCCTATCTATCATCTCTTGCAATTGGTGCGCGCGCCTTTGCTGAATGGGGAGTGGCCCACTTTCGAAAACTACGCTTTCCCAGCCCTAGCTGCGGCGATTTTTTTGCTACTGGCCCTGATCGTCGGTTACAAAGCAGAGCGCAAGGTTATTTTTTACCTATGAAACAGCAACCCTTCATTCGGCTTGAGTCAGTTGATCTATTCTATGCATCCTTGGCATTCAAAGAGCGTTCACTAAAAGCGGCACTTGCAGGCCTCTTTCAACGTCAAGATCCCAAGAAAAAAGTCCATGATATTCACGCACTAAAAAATGTGACTGTCGAAATCAAAGGAGGAGAACGTATTGGGCTTCTTGGTCACAACGGTGCCGGCAAGAGTACTTTTCTCAAAACGGTAGCGGGCCTTTACCCCGTCTCAAGTGGTTCGATTGAGGTAAAAGGCCAGGTGCGGTCTCTGTTTGATCTAAGCTTGGGATTTGAACCTGACGCCACTGGCCGGGAAAATATCCTCTACCGTGGCTTGCTGCTGGGGCTAGCTCCCGGATTTGTCCGCGAAAGGGAGGCAGAGATTGTAGAGTTCGCTGGTCTTGGCGAGTTCATCGACTACCCAATCAAAACCTACTCTGCAGGTATGCAAGTCAGACTCGCATTTGCCATCTCCACCGCAGTTGGGGGGACGTCCTTTTACTTGATGAGGTTATCGGAGCGGGTGACGCTAATTTCATGGCCAAAGCGAAGAGCCGCATCGCCAAATTAGTGGAGGATGCAGAAATTCTGGTGCTGGCCTCGCATGACTTTTCAGCATTGAAAAATTTCTGCACACGCGGTCTTGTTTTCCATCAGGGACAAATCATCTTCGATGGCCAGGTAAGCGACGCAATCAACGAATACAAGAAAGTGAACAATCTCAAATGAGCCACGAGAAACCTTTACGGGCGATGTGGTTGCTGAACCACTCAACGCTGCGTCAATTTGAAATTCGACAACTTTCCAGCCTCGGCATTGAGGAGTTATACCTTCCAAAGTCCTTTCCCTATGATGAAGGCAATCTGTCGGCCAGCGTGACTTACGAGCATGATGATCAAATAGATCTATCGCCAGAAGAGATAGAGCTGCTCAACGGGCAAAACTGGTATGAAGAGCCAAGCGAGGAGGCATGGGCGGTTGCTAACCGGCACTTTGACATAGCGTTTATTGGTTTTTTCCCTCAGCAGATGCTTTCTGCTTGCCGCAATTTTAGAGGGGCGATCGTAGTTAGAGCTTTTGGGCTCGGAGGCGAAGAAACCTATTCAAAACTAATTAGACAGATCGGCAAAGAGCCACTGCAGTCCGCCATCCATAGATGCGGGAAAAGATTCTGGTTTGGAATGGGATATGAGCATCTTGCCGACATTGAAGAGCCCTATATTGAAGAGCGCTCCCTTCACATGCCGGTCGGCCTCAACAATGCTACGGTAACAGATCGCTGGGAGGGCAATGAGCGTCTGGTCTTTTTTGTTTGTCCTAGGATCGGCTCCTCTCCATATTTCAACCGTATTTATAGTGATTTCAAATACCTGATGGGCGAACTTCCCTACCGGGTTGGAGGAGCTCAACCAATTCATGTGAATGATAAAGACGTTCTCGGCTATGTTTCTAATGAGCAACATGCATACAACATGACACAAAGTCGAGTGATGTTTTATCACTCCCAAGAGCCTAACCACATCCACTACCACCCCTTCGAAGCTATCCGGAATGGGATGCCGCTGGTCTTCATGGCCGGTGGCATGCTGGACAAAATGGGTGGTATCAATCTACCAGGACGCTGCAAGACTCTTGCTGAAGCAAAGCGAAAGCTTAAGCAAATCCTTTCAGATGACTGGAGTCTTATTGAAAAGATCCGTGCCAGCCAAGCTGTCTTACTTAATCCCATGGAGGCAAGGAACTGCGAGCCTATTTGGCGAGAGAGCTTTTCCACAATCACAGATGAGCTGGCACAGTGGCGAGCAGACAACGCGTCAAGACCGGCAGTAGCACGAACTAAACGTATCGCCGTTATTCTTCCCGTCGCCTATAGGGGCGGAAGCTTGCGGGGAGCGATTGCACTCGCACGTGCCCTGCATTTGGGTAGTCGACAATGTGGTGAAGATGCTGACGTTGTGTTTTTCCACCTTGATAATCCTAAGGAATATCCGGAATCAGAGTTCAATGATCTGCCATCGTCAATTACACGCCGTCCGTTCAACTGGAAGTATCTATCCGGTGCAGAAGCGAAGCGCGCGATGCGCTACGCGGACTACGCTGGGTGGGAGCCATCAAGTCCTCACTATATGGTTCCTGACGATGGCATTCGGCAAGCAATGGACTGCGACCTGTGGCTTGTAGTAAGTGATCGCTTGTCTCACCCTCTGCTTCCCCTGAAACCAACCACTCTGATGGTGTACGACTACCTGCAGCGTTACGAAGACCTCCTATCCCATGGGGCCGATCAGCCCTTCCTTGCTTCGGCTCGGTCCGCTGAAAAGGTATTGGTAACAACTGAGTTCACTCGCCAAGATGCGTTGCAATATGCCGGATTGGACCCAAGAAGGGTGAACAAGGTTCCCATGCTAGCCCCAGAGTTCCCCATTGAGCGCTTTAGCAGCAATATCGCGAGCGGTGGATATTTCATCTGGACAACAAATGCTGCCCCGCACAAAAACCACACTCATGCCGCAGAGGCACTGCAAATCTATTACGAAGAACTCGACGGGAGCCTCGAGTGTCGTGTTACAGGTGTTAATACGAAGAAATTGCTCGCAAGTGAACTTCCTCATCTAAAAGCAATGGCCGAGGTGTTTTCGCGCAGTAAAAAACTTAGAAAGCGTGTGAAGTGGTTGGGAGAGCTTCCTGACACTCAATATAGGCGCACGCTGACCAGGGCAGCTTTTCTTTGGCATGCAGGGCGTATTGATAACGGCACATTCGCCGTAATCGAGGCGGCGTGCTTTGGAATCCCTGCGTTAAGTAGTGACTATCCAGCAATGCGCGAAATTGATGCGCAATTCTCTTTAAGTCTCGCTTGGATGAACTCGAACGACCCTAGACAGATGGCCGAACAACTCAAGGTAATGGAAGAAGAAGCTGAGTCAAGGCGTACTCTATTACCCAACGAGGAGCAGTTAATTGCACAGCGTTTGGACGCTCATGCAAAGGCCTACTGGCAGGAGATCAGAGCATGCCTGTGAAAAATTACGGAATTTATCTCGCTTATCCTCCTACCGTTGATTTACGAACAGCGGGACTTGGACGGCATCTTGCCATGCTGCTAAAAGGAGCTGCCTCGCTGGAGGATGTTCGCTTTACAATAATATGCCCAAGTTGGTCACGAGAAATGCTTCGCATTTTATTCGATGCGGAGCAGGTACCCGAGAAACAGTATGAAATAATTTCCCCTAAGGGTCAGCCCTACATACTGTACTGTTTTGAGCTTTGGCGGGCATTCTGTGCTAGAGCACGCCAAAAACTAAGCAAGCGCCAGCGGATTACATTGAAGATACAAGCGACAATTGAGTCTCTGTGGCTGCGACTGACCACCCGTATGGTTTCCATTTATGGCCCTCTGTCTTTGGGGGTATTTTTAGGCGAAATACTAATTATAGTTCCGCCCTTACTGTTACTCGGACTGATCGTCTCTCCGTTCATTATTTTTGCTATCGGGGTGCGTGCATTCAAGATGGGGGCGGGACGAATCTTGTCCCCCTTTACAAAACGCTGGTCAACATTAGTCGCCAGGCTAACGAGGATACTGGCGACACCGCAAAAAGATGGCTGGGTATTGCGCCTCTACGACGAGATGCAGAAAGCAGAGACCCAACGCATGCAGCAGGCAATCGATTCTCTAACGAATGTCAAAGCATGGTATAGCCCCACTGCTTTCTGGCCATCCTTCAATAACATTAGGGCACCACGCTTAATGTGTGTCCCTGATGTCGTATTGAGAGAGTTCCCCAGCGGATTTGCCTCTCTGGGCGGCGATCATTTTCTCAACACATTTGACGCCATAAAGCGCTCCATACAAGGATCAGAGAATTTTGTCACTTACAGTGACTCGGTCAAATGGCAAACACTCGTTGACGAATATGCGGTCAAGGCATCTAACATAACTGTTATTAAACATGCTCCGAGCGACTTGAGCCTTCGGGTGCGGATCAATGGTTTCTCAGACACCGAAACAACAACACGCTACTACTGCCAGACTCTATTACGGGTGGCACTACAGCGAAGCACAAACCCTCACTACACGGCAACATTTCTGAATGGAAACGTGCGCTTCTTGTTTTATGCTAGCCAACTGCGGCCAAACAAGAATGTAATGCTACTTCTTCGCGCCTATAAATACCTCCTGCGCGAGCGCTATCTAGGGCACAAGCTGATTCTGACGGGTAATCCTAGTGACTTTCCTGAAATCGGGCGCTTTGTGGTAGACCATCGTCTAGAAAGCGATGTCATATTTCTACCTGGCCTTAGCGTCGCCGAACTAGCTGCCTGCTACAAATTAGCTGATCTCGCTGTGAACCCGAGCCTGAGTGAGGGCGGATGCCCATTCACATTCAGTGAAGCGCTGTCCGTGGGGACGCCTGTCGTCATGGCCCGCATCCCTGTTACGGAAGAGGTTCTTTCCGAGCCCGAACTACAAAGAGTCACCCTTTTCGATCCTTACGACTGGCGCTCCTGTGCAGAACGAATCGAGTGGGCAATACTTAACAGAGATGCACTGTTACCTGTTCAGTTGGCGGTCCACGGAAGGCTTTCAGAACGCACTTGGGTAGATGTAACTAAGGAATATGTAGCTGCACTAGACCGCATTTCGGCGGAATCAGAGAGCCGTACGGAATGAGAAGAAAAAAACTGGTGATACTAGGCTTCGGCGGCCATGCTCGGAGCGTCGCCGATGTAGCCCTTTGTGCAGGCTATGATGAGCTTCTTTTTGTAGACAGTAATGTACGCCCAGAAGAGAATTTTTTGGGCCACCCCACTCAAGTCTCGACAGAAAACATCGACTGGTCTCAGTGGGACGTTATACCCGCAGCTGGCGACAACCTCCGCCGAAGCCAACAGTTCCGAGACATGGAGGAACTGGGGGTCATCCCCGTGTCGTTGGTTTCCCCGCATGCCACCCTGGGAGCAGGCAGCTCGCTTTCAGTTGGATGTCTTGTTGGCCATCACGCGCACATAGGACCCATGACCATTATTGGCTGCGGCTGCATTATAAATACGGCAGCAGTTATTGAGCATGAATCTATTGTTGGGAATTTCTCGCATATCTCCGTCCATGCCACGATTGCTGGTCGAAGCAGGCTGGGTGAGTTCTCAATGCTCGGTGCCGGGGCAACGATAATAGATGGAATTTCAGTCACGGCGGGAGTAACTGTCGGCGCCGGTGGTGTTGTCAACAGGCCTATATCCTCCCCAGGCACATACGTCGGGGTACCTGTTCGAAAAATCGAAGAAGCAAGCAAATGAGAGTTCTTTCTTTTTACAAGACCGCACTACCGGATAGTGTTGGTGGTGTTGAACAAGTCATCTCCCAGCTCTCTCGCGGCGCAAACAAACTAGGTGTCGAAGTCGATATCCTTACGACCTCGACACACGCTGTCCCACCTCAGAAAATAGACGGATATATGCTTCACCGTGCAAAACTGGATATCCACATAGCCTCTACTAGCTTCTCTATGGCTGCAGTATCCATGTTTGCCTCGCTATCAAAAAAGGCGGATCTGATTCACTATCACTTCCCATGGCCGTTCATGGACATGGTGCACTTTCTGACCCGAGTCAAAAAGCCAACGCTATTGACCTACCACTCAGATATAATCCGGCAAAAAAACTTACTTCGAGTATATCGCCCACTAAAATCAGCTTTTCTGAACAATGTAAATCACATAGTAGCGACTTCACCCAATTATTTCGCCACCAGTGATGTATTGACAAAATTTAAAGAGAAAGTTTCAGTCATTCCTATTGGTCTGGATAAAAATAGCTATCTAACCCCGAGCAGTGAGCGGCTAGAATACTGGCGCACTTTAGTAGGCGATAGATTTTTTCTATTTGTGGGTGTTCTTCGCTACTACAAAGGGCTGCATATTTTGATGGAGGCGGCCCAGGGAACTGACTATCCGATTGTGATTATTGGCGCTGGACCTATCGAATTAGAGCTTAAGGCTCAAGCCTCTCGCTTAGGTTTGAATAATGTCCACTTCCTGGGCCGACTCCCAGAAGAAGATAAAGTCGCGCTACTAGCGCTTTGCTATAGTGTGGTTTTCCCTTCCCACTTACGCTCGGAAGCTTTTGGTGTGTCATTGCTCGAAGGCGCCATGTACGGTAAGCCGATGATTTCCAGCGAGATAGGTACAGGCACTACATTTATCAACATTGCAGATGAAACTGGTTTGGTAGTACCCCCGGGTGACCCACTAGCACTTCGCAACGCAATGTATCGCTTATGGAATAATCCGCAGCTTGCAGCAGAAATGGGAAAAAAAGCTGAAGCCAGGTACTGGCAGAACTTCACTGCAGATCAGATGGTTCAGTCATACGTCGATTTATACAAAAGCCTAGTCAAGTAACTCTATTCATCCCGCGCAGCCCTGCTTATACAGCGATCGATATAGAGCGGCCTATCGTCCACTTTTATCAGAGCCAAATTCCTGGCGACATAGGCAACTATCGGCCTCAGTCAGTTTAACTGGGAAATTCAATTCTCCCTTTTTTTCAGCACAGTGATAACTCCAGCTCCGCCATATTAAGTACTCCCACTGCGCAAAAGTCGCTCACCTGCCACAGCGCGCTATACCCTCTGACCCAATCAAGCGCAGCAGGCTGTTCTGCCCTCCAGCCGAAGTCAGAGGGATAGCCGACCCCGGGTCAGCGACATGCTCTTGGCGCGAACTCCTCGTTCTTCTTCCTCGCGAACACTGGCCAGATAGGCCTTGCTCACTGGCAGCAGTGGGCCATCCTGGCGACCCCGTCCACTCTCCAGTCAGTTACCGCGATCACAGTGCATCCGAAACGAGCTGATGGAATTGGACACGTACAGAATCGTCGCGCCCTGGCAGGTGAGCGCTTTCATCCTCTGGATGCACTTGCCGAGGAAATAGGCGCCCCCGCCCCAAGAGTCTCGCCGGTGATCAACACTTCGGGCGTGATGGTAGTCGCCACGGCGAAAGCTAGACGCACATACATTCCCGCCGAATACTCCTTCACCGGACGCTGGAGGAGGGCATCCAGCTCGGTGAAATGGGCTATTTCCTCTATGCACAAGTCCATCACCGATGGGACTGGTCCCCTGATACGAGAGCGCTGAGCGGATGTTTTCGATGCCAGTGAAATCGGGGTGAAACCCGGTTCCCAGCGTCATCAACGCCTGTACTTGACCGTTCACCTGAATCTGCCCGCTGTCCGCACGCATCTAACCGGAAATCAAGCGCAGTTACGCGAAACTGGTCAGCCAAGCGCATCGAGCGCACGCCAGCCGGGATGCTGGCAGCGCCGGAGAGCCTTGTTAGCACCCGAAAGGGAATCGCCAGATCATACATGGTCAGCAAACAACGGCTTGAGTCGAAGAACAAGCGCCCCGCCAAGAGCGAACAATGTGCAGGCGAGCAGTGTAAACAATCCAAGTTGCTCAAGCAGCACCACGTCTTTCATCAGGCACGCGCGATAAAGCTCCATCAGCCAAGCCAAGGGACTGAAAAGCAGGACGCCTTGCGGCCCTTCCTGAACCATTTCGGAGGTGTAGCCAATTGGCGGGACCGTCATCAGAAACAACACCAGAACCGGAATCGCCTGCTGAAAATCACGAAAGAGCACTGTCAGGCTCGCGGTGATCCAGACCAGCCACGACACCATCATGATCTGAAGCAGATAGATCAGTGGCACCAGCAAATGCGTCCAGTGAAGTCCGTGGTAATGGAAAACCGCTCCCCACAGTAAAAGCCCCCCATACCCATGGTCGTGTGGCCAATGAGCACTTCACGAGCCGCGACCAATTCAATGGGAAACAACGTGTTCATCGACAGATCACGGTTGCCGACAATGCTCACAGTGCCCGCTCCAAAGGCCTCCGCAAACGCCAGGAACGACACCAGGTCAGAGAACACGACCAGAATGTAATCAGAAGTCCCCAGTCCGGGAACTCAAACCTGCATTATCTGCACGAAAACCAGGCTGTACATGCCCAGGAACAACAGCGGATAGAGCAGAAGCCATAGCGCGCCCAAGACATTGCCACTGGTTCGTTTCTTCAGCCCCTGCACAACGGTTGAATAAAGAATGTGGCGATACTTCAACAGGCCCACTAGAGCATATATTTCAATACTCTCTCATGAGTTCTTCGAGAATCAGGCGACTGGCGGAGCCATTCCCATAGGGCGCAACCTGGGTCGTTCTCACGGGGCTGGCTAGGCTCGAATAGGCTGCGGATATCTGGGCGTTGCTGGCCCCTACCAATTGGTTCCATCCCAACTCGACCGTTTCCACCCATTCGGTTTCATCACGCAACGTGATACAAGGCACCTGATAGAAGAAGGCCTCTTTCTGCACTCCGCCCGAATCCGTCAGGATCACCTTGGCGGCCTGTTCAAGAGCGACCATGTCGAGGAAAGGAAGAGGCTCGACCACTTTCAGGTCAGCCAGGTAATGCTCAAGACCGAACTGCTGAAGAAGCTTTTTAGTGCGCGGATGCAGCGGAAGCACGACGGGAACTTCGCGAGCGATTTCGGCCAGGGCGGAGATGATGCCCTCGAGCCGTACAGCATCATCGGTATTTTCAGCACGATGGCAGGTAGCAAGCGCAAACTCCTTCTCCACCAGCCCGAGCGTTTCCAGGATGCGGCTGCTGGCCCGCGCTCGCTCGCGATAGTAGAGCGCAACGTCGTACATCACGTCGCCGACGTTATGCACCCCTTGGATGAGGCCTTCGAGCGCAAGGTTGTCGACGGCGGTCTGCGTCGGGCACAGAAGAAGAGCCGAAACCCGATCGGAAAGAATGCGGTTGACCTCTTCTGGCATGCGCATGTTGAACGAGCGCAGGCCGGCCTCGACGTGAGCCACTGGAATGTGCAGCTTGGCGGCGGCCAGTGCACCGGCCAGGGTCGAGTTGGTATCGCCGTAAATCAGCACCCAGTTCGGCTTCTCGTCAATGAGGATCTTTTCGATCCCCTCCAGCATCCGCCCCGTCATGACGCCGTGGGTTCCCCCGGAAACTTCTAGGTTGTACTTGGGCACAGGGATTTCCAGTTCGTCGAAGAAAACCTGGGACATGTTGGGGTCGTAGTGCTGGCCAGTGTGGACCATCACCTCTTCGAGCGTGCCTGGGTGCTTGAGGATTTCTCGCGATATTGCAGCCGCCTTGATGAATTGCGGACGGGCTCCGACGATGGTGACAATTTTGCGGGTCATACGGAAAAGCTCGCGCTTAGGGCCTTGATGATGGTTTGTTGGGAGGCTTCATCCAGATACGGATGCATCGGCAGACTCATGGCCTCATTGGCCACCCGGTCGCCAATCGGCAGACACGCCGCCTCATCAGCTACCGTCGGCTGGCGATTCAACGAGATCGAATAATGCACCACCGTCGGGATCCCCGCCTCCTTCAATTGCTGCTGCACGTGATCACGCGCACCGTGTATTGCGCTCAGGCACTGCTGTTATGCGCCTCCACGTACCGGGCCTCCAGGCCGATCTCGCCCAGCAGGATCGCATACCGGCCAGCCAACTGCTGACGCAGTTCCAGCTCTTCGCCGAAGAGCTCCAGCTTGGGCAGCAGGATCGCGGCCTGCTGGATGTCCAGTCGGCTGTTCACGCCCGCACGCAGGAGCGGCGGCCCATGTAGGTCGCCCCGAAGCTTTGGGCGCCATCTTCGATGACGGTGATGCCGTGCCTGGCGGCGATGAAATTGATGGGATCGAAGTCGACGGCACTGGCCGTAAAGCGAAACCGAGATGATAGCCTTGGTGCGACCGCTGATCGCGGCTTCTAGCTGGCCAGGATCGAGGTTGTAGGTGCGCGGATCAACAGCCACATACACCGGCTTCGCACCGAACAGAGCGACGGTTTCCGCTGAAAGCATCCATACACCCATTGCGGGCATTGCTACTGGGCGGCAAGTCTAAAACATTCAAGGAAGTGGTGAAAGCCACACTGCAGGCTCAAGTCAGGGCAATACATTGGCCTTCAGTCCAATTAAGTTGCGTTCCAAGAGCGCTGTAGACACTCTATGTCTCCACTTTCGCTTTCAGGACAAAAAGCATGCGACTTCTGGTGACCGGCGGTGCCGGCTTCATCGGCTCGGCACTCATTCGCCATTTGCTGAGCAATACAGATCACTACGTCCTCAATATCGACAAGTTGACTTATGCCGGTAATCTCGAGTCACTGATCCCTGTATCTGACAACAACCGATACACATTCCTACATGCCGACATCGCCGACAGCGACGCCGTCAACGCCGCCCTGCAGCGCTTCCAGCCCGACGCCATCATGCACCTTGCGGCCGAGTCCCATGTCGATCGCTCCATCGACGGCCCGGCCGAGTTCATCCAGACCAACATCGTCGGCACCTATGCGCTGCTGGAAAGCACCCGTGCTTACTGGTCCGGACTGGACGCCGAGCGCAAGGCCGCCTTCCGCTTCCATCACATCTCCACCGACGAGGTGTATGGCGACCTGCATGGCGTGGACGACCTGTTCACCGAGACCACGCCCTATGCCCCCAGCTCCCCCTATTCGGCGAGCAAGGCGGCATCCGATCACCTGGTCCGCGCCTGGAACCGCACCTATGGCCTGCCGGTGCTGCTGACCAATTGCTCCAACAACTACGGCCCCTATCACTTCCCCGAGAAGCTGATCCCGCTGATGATCCTCAATGCCCTCGAAGGCAAGCCGCTGCCGGTCTATGGCGATGGCCTGCAGGTGCGCGACTGGCTGTTCGTCGAGGATCACGCCCGCGCCTTGGTCGAGGTCGTCACCCGTGGGGTGGTCGGCGAGACCTACAACATCGGCGGCCATAACGAGCAGAAGAACATCGATGTGGTGCGCGGCATCTGCGTACTGCTGGAAGAGCTCGCACCCGCCAAGCCCCAGGGCGTCTCCCGCTTCGAGGAACTGATCACCCACGTCAAGGATCGCCCGGGCCACGACCTGCGCTACGCCATCGACGCCGGCAAGATCGAGCGCGAGCTGGGCTGGAGGCCACAAGAAACCTTCGAGACCGGCCTGCGCAAGACGGTGCAGTGGTACCTCGACAACCTGGAGTGGTGCCGCCGCGTACAGGACGGCAGCTACCAACGCGAACGCCTGGGAGCCCAAGCATGAAAGGCATCATCCTCGCCGGGGGCTCCGGCACCCGCCTGCACCCCATCACCCTCGGCGTGTCCAAGCAGTTGCTGCCGATCTACGACAAGCCGATGATCTACTACCCCATCTCCGTGCTGATGCTCGCCGGCATCCGCGAGATCCTGATCATCTCCACCCCCCAGGACCTGCCCCAGTATCGCAACCTGCTGGGTGACGGCAGCCAGTTCGGCGTGCGCTTCAGCTACGCCGAGCAACCCTCGCCGGACGGCCTGGCCCAGGCCTTCCTGATCGGCGAGGAATTCATCGGGGGAGACTCGGTCTGCCTGATCCTCGGCGACAACATCTTCCACGGCCAGCACTTCACCGAGAAGCTCAAGCGCGCGGCCGAAGGCAAAATGGGCGCGACCGTATTCGGCTACTGGGTCAACGACCCGGAGCGCTTCGGCGTCATCGAGTTCGATGCCCAGGGCCAGGCCATCTCGATCGAGGAAAAGCCCGCCAAGCCCAAGTCCAGCTACGCCGTCACCGGCTTGTACTTCTACGACAACGACGTCATCGACATCGCCAAGGCGGTGAAGCCCTCACCCCGCGGCGAGCTGGAGATCACCGACGTCAACAACGCCTACCTGCAGCGCGGCGACCTGCGGGTCGAGAAACTCGGACGCGGCTTCGCCTGGCTCGATACCGGCACCCATGACAGCCTGCTGGAAGCCTCCCAGTACGTTCAGACCATCGAACACCGCCAGGGCCTCAAGGTCGCCTGCCTGGAAGAGATCGCCTTCCAGAACGGCTGGATCGACAAGACGCGGCTACTGGAGCGCGCCAAGGCGTTCGGCAAGACCGGCTACGGCCAGTACCTCTACAAGCTGGCGGGGGAGCAGGCATGAAGGCCATCGCCACCGACCTGCCGGACGTGCTGATCCTCGAACCCCGCGTCTTCGGCGACGAACGCGGCTTCTTCTTCGAGAGCTTCAACGCCCGCACCTTCGAAGAGGCCACCGGCCTCAAGCGGGACTTCGTCCAGGACAACCACTCGCGCTCGCAGAAAGGCGTGCTGCGCGGCCTGCACTATCAGCTGCAGCAAGCGCAGGGCAAGCTGGTGCGGGTCACCGCCGGCGAGGTGCTCGACGTCGCCGTCGACGTGCGCCGCAGCTCGCCGACCTTCGGCCGCTGGGTCTCCGTACTCCTCTCTGCCGAGAACAAGCGCCAGCTCTGGGTCCCGGAAGGCTTCGCCCACGGCTTCGTGGTCCTCAGCGAGTTCGCGGAGTTCCTCTACAAGACCACCGACTACTACGCCCCTGCCCACGAGCGCTGCATCCGCTGGGACGACCCGACCCTCGCCATCGACTGGCAACTGAGCGAAGCGCCCCAGCTCTCCGCCAAGGATCAGGCCGGTCTCAGCCTCGCCGAGGCCGACGTATTCCCATGAAGATCCTCATCACCGGCCACAACGGCCAGGTCGCCCGTGAACTGCGACTGGCCCTCGCCGACCGGGCCGAGCTGCTCGTCCTCGGCCGCGACCGCCTGGACTTGGCCGACAGTGACGCCATCCGCCGCCTGGTACGCACCGAGCGCCCCGACCTGATCATCAACGCCGCCGCCCACACCGCCGTGGACCAGGCCGAAAGCGAGCCCCAGGCCGCCTTCGCCCTCAACGCCAGCGCCCCCGGCGTGCTGGCCGAAGAGGCCGCCGCCCTGGGTGCGCCGCTGATCCACTACTCCACCGACTACGTCTTCGACGGCAGCAAGAACGCGCCCTACACCGAAGACGACCAGCCCAGCCCGCTGGGCGTCTACGGCCGCAGCAAGCTGGCCGGGGAAGAGGCAATCCGCGCGGTGGGCGGTGCGCACCTGATCCTGCGCACCAGTTGGGTCTACTCCCTGCACGGCCGCAACTTCCTGCTCACCATGCAGCGCCTGCTGCAGGAGCGCGAACACCTGCGCGTGGTGGACGACCAGGTCGGCGCGCCCACCTGGGCCGGCCACATCGCCGCCGCCACCGCCACGCTGATCCAGCGCTGGCAGGACGGCCGCCAGGCCTGGGGCACCTATCACTTCAGCGCCGGCGGCGAGACCTCCTGGTTCGGCTTCGCCAGCGCCATCGCCGATACGCTCAAGGCCGAGGGCAAGCCCTGCGCCCGCCTGGAGCCCATCCCCAGCAGCGCCTACCCGACGCCGGCACAGCGGCCACTCAACTCGCGGATGGACGGCAGCAAGCTGCTGCGGGACTGGGACGTCGCCCTGCCCGACTGGCGCCAGGGCCTGGACGAGTGCCTGCGTCACCCTCGCTGAGCCCGCCGGTGTCATAATGCGCCGCATCCCCGGCGCATTCCGACACCCATGACCGCCAACGCCCTCCCCTATCGCCCCCGCTGGCGCAGCCTCGTCCTGCTGGCCCTGGTCCTGGCGCCCCTGCTGTGGCCGGCCCATCACCTGGCCGAGCGCTACTACAACCAGGCCCTTGCCGAGCAGAACCGGCAGACCCTCGACCTCTACGTCGCCAACCTGCTGGGCACCCTGCGTCGCTTCGAAGTCCTGCCGCCGATCCTCGCCGACCTGCCCGCCCTGCGCAGCCAGCTGGCCGAGCCGCACGACCCGGCGCGCCTGGAAGCCGCCAACCGGTTGCTGAGCGAGGTACGCGACGAGACCGGCGCCGACGTCATCTACCTGATGAACCCCCAAGGCATCACCCTCAGTTCCTCCAACTGGGACAAGGCGGACAGCTTCATCGGCCGCGACTTCGCCTTCCGCCCGTACTACCGCGAGGCGCTGCAGGGCCGCCAGGGGCGCTTCTTCGGCCTCGGCACCACCTCCGGCAAGCGCGGTTACTTCTACGCAAGTCCCGTGCGCGAGGGCCAGGCGGTGATCGGCATCCTGGTCGTCAAGGTCGACCTGGACGACGCCGAATCGCTCTGGGGCAACACCCCGGAACAGCTGCTGGTGACGGACTCCAACGGCGTCGCGATCATCACCTCGCGCCCGCAATGGCGCTTCCATGCCACCCGTGAGCTGGACAACGCCGAACGCGCCGCCATCGCCGCCAACCAGCCCTACCCGACCCAGTCACCCGAGCCGATCCGCCTGCGCCCCGGCGAGTGGATCACCCAGAGCCGCGAGCTCCGTGAAACCGGCTGGACGGTGAGCATCCTCGCGCCGCAGGTCCTGGTCGACCGCCAGGTGCGCACCACCGACGCCATCGCCGCCGCCACCCTGCTCGCCCTGCTGCTGCTGCTCGGCCTGATGATGCAGCGCCGCCGCCACTACCTCGACCGCATCGCCCTGGACACCCGAGCCCGCCGCGAACTGGAGCAGCGCGTGCAGGAGCGCACCCAGGACCTCGAAGCCCTCAACAGCCGGCTCAAGGTCGAGGTGCTGGAGCGCGAACAGGCCCAGCAGGAGCTGGTGCGCGCCCAGGACGAAGTGGTGCAGGCCGGCAAGCTCTCCGCCCTCGGCACCATGTCCGCCAGCATCAGCCACGAGCTCAACCAGCCGCTGGCCGCCATCCGCAGCTATGCCGACAACGCCGGCGTGCTGCTGGACCACGAACGCTACGACGATGCCCGCGGCAACCTGCGGCAGATCAGCGAGCTGACCGGACGCATGGCCTCGATCATCGCCCACCTGCGCGCCTTCGCCCGGCGCGACCGCCATGCGCCGGAGAACGTCGCCCTGCAACCTGCGCTCGACGACGCCCTGGCGCTGCTGGCCAAGCGGCGCCGGGCGATGGAGGTCGAACTGATCCGCGACATGCCCGAGGCCCAGCTCTGGGTACAGGCCGGCGAAACCCGACTGCGCCAGGTGCTCGGCAACCTGCTCGCCAACGCCCTCGACGCCCTGGGCGAGAAGCCGCAGCCCCGGCGCATCTGGCTCAGCGCCGAAGCCCATGCCGACGGGGTGACCCTGACCCTGCGCGACAATGGCCCCGGCTTCACCCGCGAAGCCCTGCAGCGCGCGCGCGAGCCCTTCTTCACCACCAAGACCAGCGCCCAGGGCCTGGGCCTCGGCCTGGCCATCTGCGACAGCCTGATCCGTGCCCTCGGCGGCGAACTGCTGCTGGCCAACCACCCCGAAGGCGGCGCCTTGCTGACCCTGCACCTGCGCTCGGCCATCCCCGGCGCCAACCCCCTCTCACCCGAGGACCATTCCGCATGACCCAGCCACTCGAAGCCGGAACCCAGGTCCTGCTGGTCGACGACGACCCGCACCTGCGCCAGGCCCTGAGCCAGACACTCGACCTCGCCGGCCTAAAGGTCGCCACCCTGGGCGACGCCAAGGGCCTGGCCGCGAACCTGCCCGCCGACTGGCCGGGCGTGGTGGTCAGCGACATCCGCATGCCCGGTGTCGACGGCCTCGAACTGCTGCGCCAGCTTCACGAACGCGACCCCCAGCTGCCCGTGCTGCTGATCACCGGCCACGGCGACGTGCCCCTGGCCGTGCAGGCCATGCGCGCCGGTGCCTATGATTTCCTGGAGAAGCCCTTCGCCAGCGAAGACCTGCTCGACAGCGTGCGCCGCGCCCTCGACCTGCGCCGCCTGGTGCTGGAGAACCGCAGCCTGCGCCTGGCCCTCTCCGACCGCCAGCAGCTCAGCGCCCGCCTGGTGGGCCAGTCCGCCGCCGCCCAGCGCCTGCGCGAGCAGATCGGCGCGCTCGCCGGCACCAGCGCCGACGTACTGATCCTCGGCGAGACCGGTGCCGGAAAGGAGGTGGTGGCCCGCGCGCTGCACGACCTGTCCGCACGCCGCGACGGCCCCTTCGTCGCCATCAACGCCGGCGCCCTGGCGGAGTCCGTGGTGGAGAGCGAACTCTTCGGCCACGAACAGGGCGCCTTCACCGGCGCGCAGAAGCGCCGCATCGGCAAGTTCGAGTACGCCAACGGCGGCACCGTGTTCCTCGACGAGATCGAGAGCATGAGCCCCGACGTGCAGGTCAAGCTGCTGCGCCTGCTGCAGGAGCGCGTTGTCGAACGGCTCGGCGCCAACCAGTTGATCCCGCTCGACATCCGCGTCATCGCCGCCACCAAGGAAGACCTGCGCCAGGCCGCCGACCAGGGCCGCTTCCGTGCCGACCTCTACTACCGCCTCAACGTCGCCAGCCTGCGCATCCCACCGCTGCGTGAACGCGGCGAGGACATCCTCCTGCTGTTCCAGCACTTCGCCGAAGCCGCCGCCGCGCGCCACGGCAGCCAGCCGCGCACGCTGGACAGCTCGCAGCGCGCCCTGCTGCTGACCCACGACTGGCCCGGCAACGTGCGCGAACTGCAGAACGCTGGCGAGCGCTTCGCCCTCGGCCTCGACCTGGCCCTGGACAACGGTGCGCCGGAGCTGCCCAGCAGCAGCGGCGGCCTGAGCGAGCAGGTGGAAGCCTTCGAGCGGGCGCTGATCCTCGCGGAGCTGGGCAACCCGCACAACTCCATGCGCAGTCTCGCCGAGGCCCTGGGCCTGCCGCGCAAGACGCTGTCGGACAAGCTGCGCAAGCACAACCTCAGCTTCGGTGGCGGAAATCCCGCCGACGAGCAGGACTGATAGGCGGACTTCCGCTCAGACCGGAGCCGCTCCCTCGGGCCGATGCCAGCAATCCCGGCATTCACGGGCACTGGCACAGGCCTTGCTCCGTGCACCGCATCTCAATGCCGAGGCATTGAACCAGGGCATCCCGCCTCCCCGGGATGCCCGCCCGCAGCGGCCACAAGCCGCCACCGGGTTTCTTTCCCCAGCGCAGCCTCGGTCCTCCCCGGCCCTGGCGGCAGGCGGCGGTCCATCAGCCCGTCGCCTTCCACGTCGAACCCGGCCCTCGCGCCGGGTTCGTCGTATCCACCCCGTCAAAGCGACCTGTCGAGAAGAACGCGCCCCAAGTCCACCGGCGTCCCCGGCGCAGCGTGCAATTGCCTGCGCAGGTCGGCGAACACCCGCTCGTTATCCCCACGCATGCCCGCGGTGATCCGCAGGTGCGGGGGGAATCCATGCCGTCGCAGGCGCCGGCAGGTGCTCTGCAGGAAGTTGTAGGCGACATCGCGATGCAGCTCGAAGGTGTCATGGAAGCCGTGCCCGGCCACCTACCCCCGCAGATCGAAGTGCACGTAGGTTTCGCGATCACGCTGCCGGAGCTGGTAATCCATGTCGATGAAATAGCCAGGGCAAGGCCCCGCCCCATCCCGTCTGACGACCAGGTGCCCTGGTCGGAACATGCTCGATCCCCTTATGGAAAGTTGATGTAGGAAACTTCCAGGCGAGTTGCCTTATATCCATTCGAAATCAAGTGAAAGTTGAATAATTCCGATATAAGAAAATGGCATTTGGCCATGTTTCTTACAACAAATCCTTACAACTTGAACTGTCACAAAAACCAACTAGCTTGAACTGGGCGCCGCCTGGGATGGCTTGCCGATCCCCTATTTTGCTCGCTCCGAGCCTGCCTCCGATGCTGCCATGTCCCCTCCGAAGTCTGTAAGGAAATAGTCCCGCGCGAATTGTTAGCTAGCTATTGACCTACGTCATAACTCTTCCCCGAAAGGAAGAGCCAACTAAGCACAGTTCCTACTCCTACTGGAGGTGCAAGATGTCAGACTCCACCCAAAAACTCCGACTAGGCGCCTTGGTGGCGCTGGTAGTTGGCTCTATGGTCGGCGGCGGTATCTTCTCGCTGCCGCAGAACATGGCGGCCAGCGCCGATGTCGGCGCCATTCTCATCGGCTGGGGTATCACCGCCATCGGCATGCTGACCCTGGCCTTCGTCTTCCAGACCCTGGCCAACCGCAAGCCCGATCTCGACGGCGGCGTGTACGCCTACGCCAAGGCCGGCTTCGGCGACTACATGGGTTTCTCCTCGGCCTGGGGCTACTGGATCAGCGCCTGGCTGGGCAACGTCGGCTACTTCGTCCTGCTGTTCAGCACCCTCGGCTACTTCTTCCCGATCTTCGGCGAGGGCAACACCCCGGCGGCCATCATCGGGGCCTCGGTGGTGCTCTGGGCCGTGCATTTCCTGGTGCTGCGCGGGATCAAGGAGGCAGCGTTCATCAACCTGGTGACCACGGTCGCCAAGATCGTGCCGCTGTTCCTGTTCATCCTCATCTGCCTGTTCGCCTTCAAGCTGGACATCTTCACCGCCGACATCTGGGGCTCGATGAACCCCGAGCTGGGCAGCGTGATGAACCAGGTGCGCAACATGATGCTGGTCACCGTCTGGGTGTTCATCGGCATCGAGGGCGCGAGCATCTTCTCCGCCCGCGCCGAGAAGCGCAGCGATGTCGGCAAGGCCACCATCATCGGCTTCGTCACCGTGCTGCTGTTGCTGGTACTGGTGAACGTGCTGTCGCTCGGCATCATGACCCAGCCTGAACTGGCCAAGCTGCAGAACCCGTCCATGGCGGCGGTGCTGGAACACGTGGTCGGCCACTGGGGCGCGGTGCTGATCAGCGTCGGCCTGATCATCTCCCTGGTCGGTGCCCTGCTGTCCTGGGTGCTGCTGTGCGCGGAGATCCTCTTCGCCGCCGCGAAGGACCACACGATGCCGGAGTTCCTCCGTCGCGAGAACGCCAACCATGTGCCGGCCAACGCCCTGTGGCTGACCAACGCCATGGTCCAGCTGTTCCTCATCGTCACGCTGTTCAGCGCCAGCACCTACCTGTCGCTGATCTACCTGGCGACCTCGATGATCCTGGTGCCCTACTTCTGGTCCGCCGCCTACGCCCTGCTGCTGCCGATCCGTGGCGAGACCTACGAGACGGACGGCCGCGACCGCAACAAGGACCTGGCCATCGCCGCCGTCGCCCTGGTCTACGCCGTGTGGCTGCTCTACGCCGGCGGCGTGAAGTACCTGCTGCTCTCGGCCCTGCTCTACGCCCCTGGCGCGATCCTCTTCGCCAAGGCCAAGCACGAGCTCGGCCAACCCATCTTCACCAACGTTGAGAAGCTGATCTTCGCCGCCGTGGTAATCGGCGCGCTCGTGGCGGCCTACGGCCTCTACGACGGCTTCCTGACTCTGTAACTCGTAAGGAGACCTGCCATGTCCAAAGTCAAACTCGGCGTTCATTCCGAAGCCGGCAAACTGCATAAGGTGATGGTCTGCTCGCCCGGTCTGGCCCATATGCGCCTGACCCCCAACAACTGCGACGAGCTGCTGTTCGATGACGTCATCTGGGTCAACCAGGCCAAGCGCGACCACTTCGACTTCGTCACCAAGATGCGCGAGCGCGGCGTCGAGGTGATGGAGATGCACAACCTGCTCACCGACATCGTGCAGAACCCCGAGGCCCTGAAATGGATCCTCGACCGCAAGATCACCGCCAACCAGGTCGGCATCGGCCTGACCAACGAAGTGCGCTCCTGGCTCGAGGGCCTTGAGCCACGCAAACTCGCCGAGTTCCTCATCGGCGGGGTCGCCGGCTCCGACCTGCCGGACAGCGAGGGCGTCAGCGCGGTCAAGATGTACCGCGACTACCTGGGCCATTCCAGCTTCATCCTGCCGCCGCTGCCCAACACCCAGTTCACCCGCGACACCACCTGCTGGATCTACGGCGGCGTGACGCTCAACCCGATGTACTGGCCGGCGCGACGCCAGGAAACCCTGCTCACCACCGCCATCTACAAGTTCCACCCCGAGTTCACCAACGCCGAGTTCGAAGTCTGGTACGGCGACCCCGACCAGGACCACGGCAGCGCCACCCTCGAAGGCGGCGACGTGATGCCCATCGGCAACGGCGTGGTGCTCATCGGCATGGGCGAGCGCACCTCGCGCCAGGCCATCGGCCAGCTGGCCCAGTCGCTGTTCGCCAAGGGCGCGGCACAGAAGGTGGTGGTCGCCGGCCTGCCGAAGTCCCGCGCGGCCATGCACCTGGACACCGTCTTCACCTTCTGCGACCGCGACCTGGTCACGGTCTTCCCGGAAGTGGTCAAGGAGATCGTCCCCTTCATCCTGCGCCCGGACGAAAGCCGCCCATACGGCATCGACATCCGCCGCGAGGAGAAGAGCTTCATCGACGTGGTCGCCGAGTCCCTCGGGCTCAAGCAGCTGCGCGTGGTGCAGACAGGCGGCGACAGCTTCGAGGCCGAGCGTGAGCAATGGGACGACGGCAACAACGTCGTCTGCCTGGAGCCTGGCGTGGTGGTCGGCTATGACCGCAACACCTACACCAACACCCAGCTGCGCAAGGCCGGTGTCGAGGTGGTGACCATCAGCGCCAGCGAACTCGGCCGCGGCCGCGGCGGTGGCCACTGCATGACCTGCCCGATCCTGCGCGACCCGATCGACTATTGATCCAATAAGCCGAACCCCGGCGGCCGCCACCCGCGGCCGCCCGCCCCGCCAGCCACGAGCTGTTCTGACGGGGCCTGGATTCCGACCTGCCCAAAAGGAGAAAGACCATGGCTTTCAACATGCACAACCGCAACCTGCTCAGCCTGATGCACCACAGCACCCGCGAGCTGCGCTACCTGCTGGACCTCTCCCGCGACCTGAAGCGCGCCAAGTACACCGGCACCGAGCAGCAGCACCTGAAACGCAAGAACATCGCGCTGATCTTCGAGAAGACCTCCACCCGCACCCGCTGCGCCTTCGAGGTCGCCGCCTATGACCAGGGCGCCAACGTCACCTACATCGACCCCAACTCCTCGCAGATCGGCCACAAGGAGACCATGAAGGACACCGCCCGCGTGCTCGGGCGCATGTACGACGCCATCGAGTACCGCGGCTTCAAGCAGGAAATCGTCGAAGAACTGGCCAAGTTCGCCGGCGTCCCGGTGTTCAACGGCCTGACCGACGAGTACCACCCCACCCAGATGCTCGCCGACGTGCTGACCATGCGCGAACACAGCGACAAGCCGCTGCACGACATCAGCTACGCCTACCTGGGCGATGCCCGCAACAACATGGGCAACTCCCTGCTGCTGATCGGCGCCAAGCTGGGCATGGACGTGCGTATCGCCGCACCCAAGGCGCTGTGGCCGGAGGACGACTTCATCGCCCAGTGCAAGGAATTCGCCGAGGAAAGCGGCGCGCGCATCACCATCACCGAAGACCCCAAGGCGGCGGTAAAGGGCGTCGACTTCATCCACACCGACGTCTGGGTCTCCATGGGCGAGCCGGTGGAGGCCTGGGGCGAACGCATCAAGCAGCTGCTGCCCTACCAGGTCAACGCCGAGATGATGAAGGCCTCCGGCACCGCGCGGACCAAGTTCATGCACTGCCTGCCGGCCTTCCATAACAGCGATACCAAGGTCGGCAAGCAGATCGCCGAGCAGTACCCGCACCTGGCCAACGGCATCGAGGTGACCGACGACGTGTTCGAGTCCCCGGCCTGCATCGCCTTCGAGCAGGCGGAGAACCGCATGCACACCATCAAGGCGATCCTGGTCTCGACCCTCGCCGACGTCTGATTCCAGTTCGCCACAGGGGCGCTGGCGTTGTCGGCGGCACTGCGCGCCATCATCCCTGTGGCTTCCTGGAATGTCCCTGATACCGGAGAAGGAGCAGCCTATCGCTCCTTCTCCACCGCAACAGGAGAACAATCATGCGAATAGTCGTCGCATTGGGCGGCAACGCCCTGCTGCGCCGTGGCGAGCCCATGACTGCGGAGAACCAGCGCATCAACGTGCGCATCGCCGCCGAGCAGATCGCCAAGATCCAGCCCGGCAACGAACTGGTGGTCGCCCATGGCAACGGTCCCCAGGTTGGCCTCCTGGCCCTCCAGGGCGCCGCCTACACGGCGGTCAGCACCTACCCGCTGGACGTCCTCGGCGCCGAGACCGAGGGCATGATCGGCTACATGATCGAACAGGAACTGGGCAACCTGCTGCCCTTCGAGGTGCCCTTCGCCACGCTGCTCACCCAGGTGGAAGTGGACGCCAAGGACCCCGCCTTCCAGAACCCCACCAAGCCCATCGGCCCGGTGTACTCCAGGGAAGAGGCCGAGCGCCTGGCCGCGGAAAAAGGCTGGGCCATCGCCCCCGACGGCGACAAGTTCCGCCGTGTGGTCGCCAGCCCCCGGCCCAAGCAGATCTTCGAGATCCGCCCGGTGAAGTGGCTGCTGGAGAAGGGCTCGGTGGTCATCTGCGCCGGTGGCGGCGGCATCCCCACGCTCTATGACGACAACGGCAAGCTCAAGGGCGTCGAGGCGGTGATCGACAAGGACCTGTGCTCCGCACTGCTGGCCCAGCAGCTGGAGAGCGACCTGCTGGTGATCGCCACCGACGTCGACGCCGCCTACATCGACTGGGGCAAGCCGACCCAGAAGGCCATCGCCGAAGCCCACCCGGATGAGCTCGAACGCCTCGGCTTCGCCGCCGGCTCCATGGGACCCAAGGTCCAGGCCGCCAGCGAATTCGCCCGCAACACCGGGCGCGTCGCGGTGATCGGCTCCCTGGCCGATATCGAGGCCATCGTCCAGGGCAAGGCCGGCACCCGCGTCAGCACCGCCAACCCGGGCATCAGCTACCGCTGAAGCCTCCAACCCACGGGGCCGTGCAGGCGGCCCCGGCTCCTCCCGCCGCCCCGCACGACCATGCCCGCCGTCCATGCACACGGGCAGTACCGATCAATCCTCAAGTGACTCGACGGTCAGCTGCCGCGTCAGGTTAGGCATTCGAATCTTTCGAGCTGCCACCTGGTTCGTCCACGGTGGCCGGACATCCCCGACGCGTTCCCTGGCCAGCCGCACCTGCGGCCCTCACGGCCCATCTTCACCGCGCTCGGCCCGGCCCCGGTCACGAAATGGTCTATTTGAGGAGTTCCCGCGTCATGTCTCGACTTCCGGTCATCGTTGGTTTCGGCGGTTACAACGCAGCGGGCCGAAGCTCGTTCCACCATGGCTTCCGCCGTACCGTGATCGAGTCCGTCGACGCCGCCGCGCGCCAGGAGACCCTGGCCGGCCTGGCGGTAATGACCAAGCTGGTGACCGTGGTCGATGGCCAGTACCTGGACGCCGACGGCGCGCCGCTGAGCCTGGCCGACATCGAGTCGCGCTTCGGCGAACGCCTCCTCGCCTCGACCCTGGTGCGCCGTATCGAGAAGCAGCACCTGGACGTCGACGCCGCCCCCTGGCAGAAGAGCATCGGCGTCGCCGCCGAACCGGGCTCCAGCATCCGCTTCGTCACCTCGCGCAAGCAGTTGCCCGAACCGCTGCCGGCCAGCTGGTCGGTCGAGCCGCTGGAATCCGGCGAGGTGCGCGTCACCCTCAATGACGCCACCGAGTTCAAGATCGAGAGCTTCCGCGCCCTGCCGGTCAAGTCCGCCGGCCAGCTGCCCACCGGCTTCGAGCCGGGCGAGCTGTACAACTCGCGCTTCCACCCGCGCGGCCTGCAGATGTCCGTGGTCGCCGCCACCGACGCCATCCGCTCCATCGGCCTGCCCTGGCAGCACATCGTCGACCGGGTGCAACCCGACGAGGTCGCGGTGTTCTCCGGCAGCATCATGAGCCAGCTCGACGAGAACGGTTTCGGCGGCCTGATGCAGTCGCGCCTCAAGGGTGGCCGCGTCACCGCCAAGCAACTGCCGCTGGGCCTGAACACCATGCCCGCCGACTTCATCAACGCCTACGTGCTGGGCAGTGTCGGCACCACCGGCAGCGTCACCGGCGCCTGCGCCACCTTCCTCTACAACCTGCAGAAGGCCATCGAGCTGATCGGCTCCGGCCGCGCGCGGGTCGCCCTGGTGGGCAACGCCGAGGCGCCGATCAACCAGGAATGCATCGACGGCTACGGCGCCATGGGCGCCCTGGCCACCGAGGACGGCCTGCGCCAGGTCGGCGGCCGCGAGGACGTGGACTTCCGCCGTGCCAGCCGCCCCTTCGGCGAGAACTGCGGCTTCACCCTGGCCGAGTCCAGCCAGTACGTGGTGCTGATGGACGACGCCCTGGCCCTGGAGCTGGGTGCCGATATCCATGGCGCGGTGACCGACGTCTTCATCAACGCCGACGGCTTCAAGAAATCCATCTCCGCCCCCGGCCCGGGCAACTACCTGACCCTGGCCAAGGCCGTGGCCAGCGCCACCCAGCTGTTCGGCAGCGAGACCGTGCGCCAGCACAGCTTCGTCCACGCCCACGGCTCCAGCACCCCGGCCAACCGCGTCACCGAGTCCGAACTGCTGGACCGCGTCGCCGCCGCCTTCGGCATCGAGTCCTGGCCCATCACCGCGGTCAAGGCCTTCGTCGGCCACAGCCTGGCCACCGCCAGCGGCGACCAGGTGGTCTCGGCCCTCGGCACCTTCCGCTACGGCATCCTGCCGGGCATCAAGACCATCGACCGGGTCGCCGACGACGTGCACCAGCAGCACCTGTCTATCTCCACCCGCGACCAGCGCATGGAGCAGCGCAGCCTGGACATCTGCTTCGTCAACTCGAAGGGTTTTGGCGGCAACAACGCCAGCGGCGTGGTGATCTCGCCGCGCCTGACCGAGAACATGCTGCGCAAGCGCCATGGCGAGAAAGCCTTCGCCGACTACTGCGAGAAGCGCGAAGCCACCCGCGCCGCCGCCCGCCAGTACGACGAGCGCGCGCTCAAGGGCGAGCTGGACATCATCTACAACTTCGGCAACGACCTGATCGACGACAAGGCCCTGGAAGTCACCGCCGAAGGCATCAAGGTCCCGGGCTTCGCCCAGCCGCTGCTCTACGGCAAGGACGAACGCTTCAAGGACATGCTCGACTGAGCGTCGCGAGATCAATGGGGAGGGGCGAGGCCCGCCCCACCCGATAGCCCGACAGGCGCGTTACGGATCAATCCAGGGCGCGCGCCAGCTCCAGCAGCTCCCCACGCCAAGCGGCAGCCGCCGGCAACGCCAGGAAGGACGGGTTGAGGAAGGATTCGCGGGCCGCGTAGCCCAGCGGTTCGCCGGCCAGGTCGAGCACCTCGCCACCGGCGCCTTCCAGTACGCCCTGCGCGGCGGCGGTGTCCCACTGCGAGGTGGGCGCCAGGCGCGGGTAGCAATCCGCCGCCCCTTCGGCCAGCAGGCAGAACTTCAGCGAGCTGCCGATATTGGCCAGCTGCAATTCCCCGAAGCGCTCCCCCAGCCCGGCCAGCAGGCGTTCCTGCGCGGGGCTCGAATGGCGCTTGCTGGCCACCAGGGTGAAGGCCTGTGCAGGCGCCACGCGCACCCCGATCGGCTCGCGCACGCCCGCGTCGATGCGCCAGGCACCCAGGCCCGTGCCGCCCAGGTAGCAGCGGCCGGTGACCGGCACGCCGACGACGCCGAAGACCACCCGCCCACGCTCGATCAGCGCGACGTTGACGGTGAACTCATCGGAGCCGGAGATGAATTCCTTGGTGCCATCCAGCGGGTCGACCAGCCACCAGCGCTCCCAGGCGGCGCGCTCGGCGAGGGGGATGTCCGCCGCTTCCTCGGAAAGCACCGGGATGCCGGCATCCAGCGCTGCCAGGCCGTCGGCGAGGATACGGTGGGCAGCCAGGTCGGCGGCGGTGACGGGAGACGCATCGGCCTTCTCGACCACGGCGACGTCCGCGCGCCAGAACGGCAGGGTGGCCTGGCCGGCGAGGCCGACCAGTTCGATGACGGCAGGCAGCAGCGGGTGGCTCATGCGGGGAACTCCCCGCGCTGGCCCAGCAGGTCACGGGCCAGGTAGAGCGCAGCCAGGGCGCGCCCCTCGCTGAACTGCGGGTGCTGCACCAGGCTCGCGATCTCGCGCAGGCTGATCTTCTCCACGCCCAGCGACTCGGGTTCGTCGCCCGGCAGGCGCTCTTCATAAAGGTCACGGGCCAGCACCACCTGGATCTTCTGGCTCATGTAGCCCGGCGACAGCGACAGCTCGGTCAGCAGCTCCAGCTTGCGCGCGCCGTATCCCGCCTCTTCCTTGAGTTCGCGGTCGGCCGCCACCAGCACGTCCTCGCCCGGCTCGATCAGCCCCTTGGGCAGCGACAGCTGGTAGTCGTCGGTGCCGGCGCAGTACTCCTCCACCAGCAGCACGTGCTCGGCGTCCACCATCGCCACCACCATCACCGCGCCATAGCCGGAGCCCTTGCCCACCAGACGCTCGTAGGTGCGCTCGACACCGTTGGAGAAGCGCAGCTGCAGCTCCTCGACACGGAACAGGCGGCTGCTGGCGACGATCTCGCGAGCGAGCACGGTGGGCTTCTGACGCATAACGGAACTCCTTGGCATGACCGGCGGGTTATCATACCCCGGCTTTTCCGATTATCTGCGTAGGAGATTGCACGCCGACGACCGTCCACGGTGCAATCGCGACAGCCCTCCCACCTACAGCCCCGGACGCGCATGCCACAGCTCAACTGGTCCGCCATCGACACCGTCCTGCTGGACATGGATGGCACCCTCCTCGACCTGCATTTCGACAACCACTTCTGGCTGGAATACCTGCCCCAGCGCTACGCCGAACACCACGGCATCAGCCGCGAGGCGGCCGACGCCGAACTGGTGCCGCTGTTCAAGCACCACGCCGGCCAGCTCAACTGGTATTGCACGGACTTCTGGAGCCGCGAGCTGAAGCTGTCGATCCGCGACCTCAAGCGCGAGGTCGCCGACCTGATCGCCCTGCGCCCCGACGCCGACCACTTCCTCGCCGCCCTGCGCCGCGCCGGCAAGCGCGTGGTGCTGATCACCAACGCCCACCGCGACTCGCTGTCGCTGAAGATGGAACGGGTCGAACTGGCCCCCTGGTTCGATCGCCTGATCAGCTCCCACGACTACGGCTTCCCCAAGGAAGACCAGCAGTTCTGGCACGCCCTGCAGCAGGACTCGCCCTTCAACCCGGCGCGCACGCTGTTCATCGACGACAGCCTGCCGATCCTGCGCAGCGCCCGCGCCCATGGCGTCGCCCACCTGCTGGCGGTGCTGCAGCCCGACAGCCGGGGCGCGCTCAAGGACACCGAGGAATTCGCCGCGGTCGACGGCTACCGCGAACTGGTGGACGGGCTCTAGCCCGGCGGGAGCGACCATGGACATCAAGCAGCTCAAGTTCCTCGTCGCCCTCGACGAGACCCGCCACTTCGGCCAGGCCGCCGCGCGCTGCCACGTCACCCAGCCCACCCTGTCCATGCGACTGCGCAGCCTGGAAGAGGAGCTGGGCCTGGAACTGGTGCAGCGCGGCCAGCGCTTCGAAGGCTTCACCGATGCCGGCCAGCGCGTGCTCGCCTGGGCGCGCACCCTGCTCGCCGCCCATGACGGCCTGCACGCCGAGGCGGCCGCCTGCCGCGGCCACCTGGTCGGCACCCTGCGCCTGGGCGTGGTGCCCCTGGCCGGCTACGACCCCATGCGCCTGGTCCAGGCCTTCGCCGGGCAGCATCCCGACCTGCGCTTCCAGTTGTTCGCCCTCAGCTCCGAGCAGATCCTCGAGCGCCTGGCACGCAACCAGCTCGACCTCGGCCTCTCCTACCTGGACCGCCTCGATCGCGAACACTTCGACAGCCTGGAAGTCGCCGACACCCGCATGGGCCTGCTGCACGACCGCCGCCACTTCGCCTTCGACGCCCCGCAACTGACCTGGGAGGCCCTCGCCGGCCTGCCCCTGGGCCTGCTCTCGGCCGGCATGCACTTCCGCCAATCGATCGACCACGGCTTCCGCAGCCGGGGCCTGGCGCCGCAGCCGCGCCTGGAGACCGACGCCGTGCACCAGCTGCTGCAGGCGGTCAACGTCGGCCTGTGCTGCGCCATCATGCCGCTCGCCAGCGGCCTCGACGAACTCACCGAACACCTCGCGCTGCTGCCCATCGAGCACGCCCACACCCTGGCCCCGCTGGGGCTCATCCAGCGCCGCGGCCAACCCCGCTCCGCACTGGCGGATGCCTGCTTCGAAGAGGCCCGCCGGCTGTTTTTCCCAGCCTGATAGACACTGTCGATCACAGTATCGGCAATAGCGATTAGACGGACCCCGCCACCAACGCCTAGGCTGCCTGTGTCAATCCGTCGCAGGGGCGCCACCCGTGCCACGCCAGCTATCCACCTCCCCTCTCAACGACACCGAGCCCGTGACCCAGGCGCGGGGCTATGCCTATGCCGAACTGGGCGGCGCAGCCACGACCGGCGAGGGCCTGCTGGCCGAGGAATGCGCCCTGGCCATCGCCTACAACGGCATCAGCCACGCGGTGATGATGGTCTCGCCCGCCGATCTGGAAGACTTCATAGCGGGCTTCAGCCTCAGCGCCGGTATCGTCGATTCGATCGATGACATCTATGACACCCGCCTCGGGGGCTGCGACGACGCCCGCCAAGCCGAGGTGGAAATCGCCAACCGCGCCTTCTGGGCCCTGAAGGACCAGCGCCGCCAACTGGCCGGCACCACCGGCTGCGGCCTTTGCGGCGTGGAGGCCCTGGAGCAGGCCCTGCCCACCCTCGCCGTGCTGCAGCCACAGCCGCTGCCCCCGCCGGAGCACCTGGCCGACCTGCGCCAGCGCATCGCCGCCAAGCAGGACCTCGCGCGCCGCAGCGGCGCCCTGCACGCCGCGCTCTTCGTCGACGCCAGCGGCGCACTGGCGCTGTGCCGCGAAGACATCGGCCGCCACAACGCCCTCGACAAACTCATCGGCGCCGTCCTGCGGCACAAGCTCGACCCGCGTGCCGGTTTCGCCGTGGTCACCAGCCGCTGCAGCCTGGAACTCATCCACAAGGCGGTGCGTGCCGGCCTCGGCACCCTGGTCAGCCTCTCGGCCCCCACGGCACTCACCGTGCAGTGGGCGCGCCGGCACAACCTGAACCTGATCCACCTGCCCCATCACAGCGCGCCCCGGGTCTACAGCCCGGCGCCCCGGACAGAAGAAGTACAGCCATGAGCCTGCAACCCGTGCATCCCCGCTACAAGCCCTACAACGGCGCCGCCGCCGGCTGGGGCGCGCTGAAGAGCGTCGCTCACTTCTGGCTGGACAGTAAGCAGCCGTTCAAGAACCTGCGCGCCCTGCTCAAGACCAACCAGAACGGCGGCTTCGACTGCCCCGGCTGCGCCTGGGGCGACTCCCCCGAAGACGGCCGCATCAAGTTCTGCGAGAACGGCGCCAAGGCGGTCAACTGGGAAGCCACCAAGCGCCGCGTCGACGCCGCCTTCTTCGCCCGCTACAGCGTCAGCCAGCTCCGCGAGCAGAGCGACTACTGGCTCGAATACCAGGGCCGCCTGACCCAGCCGATGCGCTACGACGCCGCCAGCGACCACTACCTGCCGGTCAGCTGGGACGACGCTTTCGCCCTGGTCGCCAGCCACCTCAAGCGCCTGCCCGACCCGAACCAGGCCGAGTTCTACACCTCCGGCCGCGCCAGCAACGAAGCTGCCTACCTCTACCAGCTGTTCGTCCGCGCCTACGGCACCAACAACTTCCCCGACTGCTCGAACATGTGCCACGAGGCCAGCGGCGTCGCCCTCGGCCAGAGCGTGGGCGTCGGCAAGGGCAGCGTGACCTTCGCCGACTTCGAGCACGCCGACGCCATCTTCGTCCTCGGCCAGAACCCCGGCACCAACCACCCGCGCATGCTCGAACCGCTGCGCGAGGCGGTGAAGCGCGGCGCCCAGGTGGTCGCCTTCAACCCGCTCAAGGAGCGCGGCCTGGAACGCTTCCAGCATCCCCAGCACGCCCTGGAGATGCTCACCAACGGCTCCGCCCCGCTGAACACCGCATTCTTCCGCCCGGCCCTGGGCGGCGACATGGCCGCCATGCGCGGCATCGCCAAGTTCCTCCTGCAGTGGGAGCGCGAGGCCCAGGCCGCAGGCCAGCCGGCGGTGTTCGACCACACCTTCATCGCCGAACACACCGACGGCGTCGACGCCTACCTGGCCGAGCTGGACGCCACCAACTGGGACCACATCGAGCGCCAGTCCGGCCTCACCCTCGCCGAGATCGAGCAGGCCGCGCGCATGTACCGCCGCGCCGAGCGGGTCATCATCTGCTGGGCCATGGGCATCACCCAGCACCACCATTCGGTGCCGACCATCCAGGAAATCGTCAACCTGCAACTGCTGCGCGGCAACCTCGGCCGCCCCGGCGCCGGCCTGTGCCCGGTGCGCGGCCACAGCAACGTGCAGGGCGACCGCACCATGGGCATCAACGACCGCCCGCCGGCGGCCCTGCTCGACGCGCTGGAGAAGCGCTTCCAGTTCAAGGTGCCCCGCGAGAACGGCCACAACACCGTGGAAGCCATCAACGCCATGCTCGACGGCCAGGCCCGCGTCTTCATCGGCCTGGGCGGCAACTTCGCCCAGGCGACCCCGGACAGCCCGCGCACCCACCAGGCGCTGATGAACTGCGACCTCACCGTGCAGATCAGCACCAAGCTCAATCGCAGCCACCTCACCGTCGGCCGCGACGCACTGATCCTGCCCTGCCTCGGCCGTACCGACATCGACCACCAGGCCCACGGCCCGCAGGCGGTGACGGTGGAAGACTCCTTCAGCATGATCCACGCCTCCAACGGCCAGCTGGAGCCGCTGTCCCGCGAAATGCGCTCGGAGCCGGCCATCGTCGCCGGCATCGCCAAGGCCACCCTGGGCAACCACCCGGTGGACTGGGACGCGATGATCGCCAACTACGACCGCATCCGTGAGCTGATCGCCGACACCATCCCCGGCTTCGCCGACTTCAACCAGCGCGTGCAGCACCCGGGCGGCTTCTACCTGGGCAACTCGGCCGGTGCCCGCACCTGGAAGACCGCCAGCGGCCGCGCCAACTTCAAGGCCAACCCGCTGCCGGAAACCCTGATCCACGAACGCATCCGCGCCAGCGGCCTCAAGCCCGACCTGATCCTCCAGACCCTGCGCTCCCACGACCAGTACAACACCACCATCTACGGCCTCGACGACCGCTACCGCGGCGTGCGCGGCCAGCGCCAAGTGGTGTTCGCCAACGAGGCCGACATCCAGCGCCTGGGCTACCAGAGCGGGCAGAAGGTGGACATGGTCTCGCTCTGGGACGACGGCATCGAGCGCAAGGTCGAAGGCTTCACCCTGCTCGCCTTCGACATCCCCGCCGGCCAGGCCGCCGCCTACTACCCGGAAACCAACCCCCTGGTGCCCCTGGACAGCTTCGGCGTCGGCAGCCACACACCCACCTCCAAGTTCATCGCCGTGCGCCTCCAGCCGGCGCAGGAAAGCGGGCGCATTCTCTGACCGTTCGGCACGCATCGCACCCTACGGCGGGCACGGAGCCTCCCGCAGGGTGTGCCGCGCGTACCTGCCCCCTCCGCGCCCGCGCACAGGTCCAGGCACGCGATGGAAACGGTGCGAACGACACAAACAGGGTGCATCGATCATGCGCATCGAAAGGCTGGGGAAAAGCGGAATCACCCCCACTGCAGGGGGCGCAAAGACAAGGCGCAATGCCATCAGGAAATGGCCTGGAAAAGGGCCGAAACGCAGTGCTGGAATAGGCCTCTGACACCGCCGAAACAGCCAAAGTTCTCCAGCAAAAACAATTATTTAGAGATTGTGAAGAACCCTGTGCAATTCGTCGGGAGACGCTTGTACGGCGCCGCTCCGCTCGCAACTATCGCCTCGTCCAAACCACAGAGGCTCTCCTCTCCATGAAGCACTCCTCGATCCTCCTTCTGTCTTTCTGCCTCGCCAGTGGCGGCGCCTTCGCGGGCGGCACCACCGAAGCCGGGGTGGGTGGCGCGCTGGGCGGGGTACTGGGCGCGGCCGTCGGTCAATCCATCGGTGGCAACACCGGCGCGGCCATCGGTGCCGGCGTCGGCGGTGCAGCGGGTAGCGCGGTCGGCGCCGACCGGCGCAGCCGCACCGAAGCGGCCCTCGGTGGCGCTCTGGGCGCAGCCGGCGGCAACGTCATCGGCCGCCAGGTCGGCGGCGACACCGGCAGCCTGATCGGCGCCGCAGCCGGCGGCGGTGCCGGTGGTGCGCTGGGCAACTACATGGGCAACGAGAGCCGCGACGACGACCGTGACGATCGTCGTTACTACGACCGCCGTGGCGATCGCCACGAACATGGCCGCGGCCATGGCTGGGGTCACCGCAAGCACAAGCACCGCCACCACCATGACTGGGATGACTGATCGCGACCGTTAGTCGCCAATCCCGGCCGATCGCATCCCCTCACAGAACTCCCGTAACACTCTCAGCCTCTTTCTGTTCGAGGGCCACTTGCCACGCAGGCGAGCGGCCCTCGTCACCTTGCCTGGAGAAACACCCGATGCGCCTCACTCTTCCCGCCCTGGCCCTGAGCCTGCTCGCGACCCAAGCCGTGGTCGCCGGCGAAACCACCAAGAACGCCCTCGGCGGCGGCATCGGCGGTGCGCTGGGCAACGTGGTCGGCCAATCCATCGGTGGCAGCACCGGCGCCGCCATCGGTGCCGGCCTCGGCGGTGCCGCCGGCGGCGTGATCACCGCGCGTGACGGCAACAAGACCGGCGCCGCGCTGGGCGGCGGCTTGGGTGCCGCCGGCGGCTCGGTGGTGGGCGGCAAGCTCGGCGGCAGCACCGGCTCGACCATCGGTGCGGGCCTGGGCGGCGCGGCCGGTGGCGCCATCGCCAGCGAGCTGGACAAGGACAGCGGTGGCAAGAAGCACCGCAAGCACAGGCACCGCGATTGAGCATCATGGAGCCACACGCCCAGCCTCCGCGTTGCACGCTGCGGGGGCCGGTGCTGCCAGTGGCTTACGAGAATCCCCTGCCCCACCTGCAACGCTGGCTGCGCGGCGACGGCCAGCGCCTGCTGGCCCTGCGTTGCGTCGCCAGCCTGGGCCTGCGCGATGCCTGGCTGGCCGCCGGCTTCGTGCGCAACCTGGCCTGGGACCGGCTGCACGGCTACCGCGACACCACGCCGCTCGCCGATCTCGACCTCATCCACTTCGACCCCGATGACCTCGACCCCGAGACCGACCTGCGCATCGAGCACACCCTGCGCGGCATGACCGGGCACCTGCCCTGGTCGGTGAAGAACCAGGCGCGCATGCACCTGCGCAACGGCGACGACCCCTACCGCGACAGCCGCGACGCCATGAGCCACTGGCCCGAAGTGCAGACCGCCATCGGCGTGCGCCTGCGCCCGGGCGGCGGCATCGAGATTATCACGCCCTTCATCCAGTCCGGCCTGCTCGACCTGCGCGTCACCCCCAACCCCCTGCACCCACGCCAGGAAGCTTTCAGCGAACGTCTGCGGGAAAAAGGCTGGCTGCAACGCTGGCCGCGCCTGCAGGTGGACACGGCGCCCCTGGGCTGCCTGCTGCATAGCAGCCACTTCGACGACGCCTGAAGGGCGCGCCTCCCTGCGCGCCGGGTGCATCAGGCCGAACGCCTGCCCAACTGCTCGCGCAGGGCCATCGCCAGCGGCTCCGGGCGCAGCTCCACGCGACGGTACTCGCGCCCGTCGGGCGTGCGCACCAGCCAGCCGGCATCGACCATCTCGCGCCGCAACAACACGTGGTCACCCAGGCTCGCAGCCGCGCGGATATGGCCGTCGACCTCGCGCTCGCTCATCGCGATGCGTGGCGGCAGCGCCATCCAGGTCATCCACAGGCAGGGGCGCCGGTGGCTGTGCTTGCCCGGCCAGGCATGCAGGCGGCCCTGCTCGTCGAAGTAGCGCAGCAGGCGGCGGACCAGCACGTAGTCCACCGCATCGCCGGCGGGCACCTCGGCCAGCTGGCGCTCGGCGACCTGGCTCGCGCGCAGCGCCTGGAAGCTGCGAAAGCCCCGGGCACGGGCAAGCAGGTTGAGCATCTCCACATGGCCCGGCGGCCGCTCGCGTCCCTCCAGCTGGCGGACCAGCGAGCGGGCGAGCGCGGACATGTCATGGGTGGCGAAAGGGATAAGCGTCTTGGACACAGTTCGTTCCTCGTGTGTGCCAAGTCCTCGGACGAGGATGTCGGGGGTCGCCGGGTTCCGACGCGGCACGGGACGAGTGTCGGTCGAGGGTGAGCCTGGGGCTCGTGGCAGGTTTAGCTGCCCGAATGGGCACCGGTGACGCCTGGGTGAACTGCCGACCGCGCGCCAGAATAGCTCTGGGTGTCGAGTAGCTCAACAGCTACCGGGCGAAGCGTCTGAGAAGACTGTAATCTTCTGCCATTACCCTGCTGGCGCATGCACGCCGGTCGCCGTGGAAACGCCATGGGCTTCATCCGATACGCCGCACCTTTGCTCTGCCTCTTCACCCTGCTCCCGGCCGCCTTCGCCGGGCAGCAACTGCGTGTCTGCCAGCAGAACCCCGTCACCTACGCCTACCGCATAGAGCTGGCGAACCTCATCCTCGCCCGCACCGCCGAGCGCTACGGCGCGGCCAGCATCGCCCCCAGCAACGCACCGGACCCATCCCAGGAACGTTGCCTGGCGATGCTCAAGGCCGGCCAGGTGGACCTCGCCTACGTGCCACCGAACCGCGAACGCCTGGCCGACTTCCGCATGCTGCCCATCGACATGCACCAGGGCCTGCTCGGCTACCGCGTGCTGATCATCCGCAAGGACCGCCAGGCCGACTTCGCGCGCATCGACGAACTCGAAGGCCTGCGCCGCATGACCGGTGGCTTCGGCAGCCAATGGAGCGATTTCCCGCTGTTCGCCCGCAACCACCTGCCGGTGCTGGGCATGGCCAACCCCGGCAACCTGCTGCCGATGCTCGAACAGCGCCGCTTCGACTACTTCCACCGTGGCCTCAGCGAAGCCTGGGCCGAGGTGGACGCCAACCGCCTCGCGCTGCCGGACCTGGTGGTGGAGCAGCACCTGGCGCTGAAATACCCGATGCCGGTGTACTTCACCTTCGCCCACGACAACCGGGTGCTGGAACGGCGCTTTGCCGAAGGCTTCGAGATGATCCGCGCGGACGGCACCTTCCAGGCCCTGTTCCTGCGCCATCACGGCCACCTGATCGACAAGGCGGGGATGGCCGGGCGGCGGGTCATCGAGCTGGACTCCGACCTGCCGGGCCGGCTACCGGACGGCGGCGAGGGGTTCGCCGAACCCGCCACCGCCAGGACGGGCGACACGCCCTAGGCGTGCGCCCGGGCTATCAGCCGATGTGCGCTTCGCCCGGCTCGTCGACATCCCCGCTGGCGATGCAGGCCGCGGCGGTGAACAGCACGTCGGTGGAGGAGTTCAGCGCGGTCTCGGCGGCGTCCTGGAGGATGCCGATGATGAAGCCCACTGCAACCACCTGCATTGCCACCTCGCTGGGAATGCCGAACAGGCTGCAGGCCAGCGGGATCAGCAGCAGCGAGCCGCCGGCCACACCGGAGGCGCCACAGGCGCAGATGGACGCCACCACGCTGAGCAGGATGGCGGTGGGGATGTCCACGGCAATGCCCAGGGTCTTCACCGCCGCCAGGGTCAGCACCGTGATGGTGATCGCCGCGCCGGCCATGTTGATGGTCGCGCCCAGGGGGATCGACACCGAGTAGGTGTCCTCGTGCAGGCCGAGCTTTTCGCACAACTGCAGGTTCACCGGGATGTTGGCCGCCGAACTGCGGGTGAAGAAGGCCGTGATGCCGCTCTCGCGCAGGCAGGTCAGCACCAGCGGATAAGGGTTGCGGCGGATCTTCCAGTAGACGATCAGCGGGTTCACCACGAAGGCCACGAACAGCATGCAGCCGATCAGCACCGCCAGCAGGTGGGCGTAGTCCGCCAGCACCTTCAGGCCGTTCTCCGCCAGGGTCGAAGCCACCAGGCCGAAGATGCCCAGCGGGGCGAAGGCGATCACCACGCGCACGATCAGCGACACACCATGGGACAGGTCGCTGAATACCGCGCGGGTGGTCTCGCTGCCCTGGCGGATGGCGATGCCCAGGCCCACGGCCCAGACCAGGATGCCGATGAAGTTGGCCTCCATCAGCGCCTTGACCGGGTTGGCCACGGCGCTGGAGAGCAGGCTCAGCAGCACCTCGGAGATATTGCCGGGCGGCGCCAGCTCAGTGGCCGCCGCGCTCAGGTGCAGGGTGGACGGGAACAGGCTGGAGGCCAGCACCGCCACCACCGCGGCGGAGAAGGTGCCGATCAGGTAGAGCAGCAGGATCGGGCGGATGTGCGTGCGCTCGCCCGGCTTGTGGTTGCCGATGGCGGCGATCACCAGGACGAACACCAGCACCGGTGCCACGGCCTTCAGGGCGGTGACGAACAGGGTGCCGAGCAGGCCCACGGCCGCAGCCGCTTCGGGCTTGAGCATGGCCAGCAGCACACCGGCCACGAGGCCGATGAGGATGCGCGTCACCAGGCTGGTGCCCTTGAGGCGCTGGAGGGTGGAGCGTTTTTCCGAAGACATGGCAGATTCACTGAACAGGGGCCGTGGACACGGCCGATACCCAAGATGCCCCGCTGCACCACCCCGGCCCGGCCGAAACGGAAATACTCGCCAGGCCGCAGGGTCTGTCGCCCTGCAGTCAGTGGAAGCGCAGCGGATTTGCCGCGCATTCTGCGGGCAGAAGCCCATTTAGGGTAGAGCGACCGGTCAGCGCACCCCGCCGATGTCGCCATTCCGGCTGTTCGGGGTCGATCTGGTGAAAAAACCGGCCCGCGAACCGCGCATGGGAATGAACCGTAGCCCGGGCTTCAGCCCGGGAGCGGTCTTGCCGACGCCGCGATCAACCCGCGACGACGAGTTCCGCCAGGGCCGCGCGCAGCCGCTCGGGTATCGGCACGGGGCGGTTGCTGGCGCGGTCGACGAAGACGTGGACGAAGCGGCCGGCGGCGCAGGCCTCGTCTTCGCCGGCCTTGAAGATGGCCAGTTCGTACTGCACCGAGCTGTTGCCCAGCTTGCCGACGCGCAGGCCCACCTCGATGCGATCGGGGAAGGCGATGGAGGCGAAGTAGTCGCAGGAGGAGCTGACCACGAAGCCGACGACCTCGCCGTCGTGGATGTCCAGGCCGCCCACTTCGATCAGGTAGGTGTTCACCGCGCTGTCGAAGAAGCCGTAGTAGACGACGTTGTTCACGTGCCCATAGACGTCGTTGTCGTGCCAGCGGGTGGTGATCGGCTGGAAGTGGCGGTAGTCGCTGCGCAGGTGCTGGGGTTGGCTCATGGGGTTCCCTGGTTCGGATGGGCTCAGTACGCCGCTTGGTAGATCGCCAGCGCGTCGCGCTCGCTGACTTCGCGCGGATTATTCACCAGCAGGCGCTGTTGCAACATGGCGTCCTTCGCCAGCTGCGGCAGCATCGCGCAGGCGACGCCAGCATCGCGCAGGCGCGTGGGCAGGCCGCTGCGCTCGCTGAAGTCGGCCAGCTCGAAGATCAGTTGCTCGGTGAGGTGCAGGTCGTTGCCCGGCTGCAGCTTGCGGCCCAGCACCAGCGGCGCCAGTTCGGCGTAGAGCGGCGCGGCGACCTCGGCGTTGAAGCCCAGTACATGGGGGAGCACCAGCGCGTTGGAGAGGCCGTGGGGGATGTGGTAGTGCCCGCCTAGCGGATAGGCCAGGGCGTGCACCGCCGCCACCGGGGCGTTGGCGAAGGCCTGGCCGGCGAGGCAGGCGCCCAGCAGCATGGCCTGGCGCGCCTCGCGGTTGCGGCCGTTGTGCACCGCCTCGTCGAGGTTGGCGCAGAGCAGGCGCAGCGCCTCGCGGCCGAGCAGGTCGGACATGGGGTTCTTCTTGTGCCGGCTGGTGTAGGACTCGATGGCATGGACCATGGCGTCGATGCCGGTGGCGGCGGTCACCGCGGCGGGCAGGCCGAGGGTGAGGTCGGCGTCGAGTACCGCCAGGTCCGGCAGCAGCAGCGGGGAGACCACGCCCATCTTGGTGGTTTCGCCGGTGGTGATGATGGCGATCTGGGTGACTTCCGAGCCGGTGCCGGCGGTGGTCGGCACCTGGATCAGCGGCAGGCGTCGGCCCCGGGCATTGCCGACGCCGTAGAGGTCCTTGAGCCCCTGCCTGCACTCGGGATGGGCCAGCAGCGCCACCAGCTTGGCCACGTCCATGGAGCTGCCGCCGCCGAAGCCGATCACCAGCTCGGCGCGCAAGGCCTTCGCCTGTTCCACCGCCTGCAGCACCACCGCTTCCGGCGGGTCGGCCTGCACCTGGTCGAAGATCTCCACCGCCACGCCGGCGGCGGCGAAGCCCGGGAGGATCGGGTCGAGCATGTTCAGGCGGGTGATGCCCGGGTCGGTGACGATCAGCACGCGGTGGGCATCGCGCTCGCGGCACAGCTCGGCCAGGCGCAGGGCCGAGCCGGATTCGCAGAGGATCTGCGCGGTGGTGGCAAAGCTGAAGGGCTGCATGGGGTGGCCTCTTGTTGTGGTGCGGCGTGATCCGTTGAGTGAAGCCTCTTTGCCGGGGCCCTGCGCTCGCGAGGTGGCAGGAAGGCTCCCGTCACCTCGCGAGCGCGGGGTTGCACTCAGAACGCGAAATGCGCCTCCGGCAGGGCCATCAGGCAATCCGCGCCGCCGAGCAGCGACTCGCGGTGGCCGCTGGCGCGGGGCAGCAGGCGGCGCACGTAGAAGCGCGCGCTGTGCAGCTTGGCCTGGTAGAAGTCCGCCTCGCCGGTGCCGCCCTCCAGGGCGTCCTGGGCGCGGGCGGCGGCCTGCAGCCAGAGCCCGGCCAACAACACATAGGACGAGTACTGGAGGAAGTCCACCGAGCAGGCGCCGATTTCCTGGGGGTCGTGGCGCGCGCGGTCGAGCACGGTGGCGGTGAGGTCGCGCCATTCCTTGAGGCGCGCCAGCACGGCACCGGCCAGTTCCGCCAGTTCGCTACGGCCGGCCTGGGCTTCGGCCATGGCGGCCAGCTCGTCCTGCAGCGCATGGAGTTCGGCGCCGCCGTCGCCCATCAGCTTGCGGCGGATCAGGTCCAGCGCCTGGATGCCGTTGGTGCCTTCGTAGATCTGCGTGATGCGGCTGTCGCGCATCAGTTGCTCCATGCCCCATTCGCGGATGTAGCCATGCCCGCCGTACACCTGCACGCCGAGGCTGGCCACTTCCTGGCCCATGTCGGTGAAGAAGGATTTGACGATGGGGATCAACAACGCCGCGCGCTTGCCGGCGGCCTTGCGCGCGGCCGCGTCGGGGTGGCCGTGCTCCAGGTCCAGCTGGCGCCCGCAATAGGCGGCGAGCATGCGGCTGCCTTCCACCAGGGTCTTCTGGGTCAGCAGCATGCGCCGCACGTCGGGGTGATGGATGATCGGGTCGGCGGCCTTGTCGGGTTCGGCGGCCCCGGTCAGCGCGCGGGATTGCAGGCGCTCGCGGGCATAGGAAAGCGCCCCCTGGAAGGCGCGCTCGGCGATGCCCAGGCCTTGCAGGCCGACCTGGAAGCGCGCGTCGTTCATCATGGTGAACATGCAGGCCAGGCCCTGGTTGGCCTCGCCGATCAGCCAGCCGGTGGCCCCGTCGAAGTTCATCACGCAGGTGGCCGCGCCCTTGATGCCCATCTTGTGCTCGATGGCCCCGCAGGACAGGGCGTTGCGCGCACCCGGCGTGCCATCGGCGTTGGCGATGAACTTGGGCACCAGGAACAGCGAGATGCCCTTCACCCCGGCCGGGGCATCGGGCAGGCGCGCCAGGACCAGGTGGACGATGTTGTCCGAGAAGTCCTGCTCGCCACCGCTGATGAAGATCTTGCTGCCGCTGACCTTGTAGCTGCCGTCCGCCT
Organism: Pseudomonas sp. Pc102; assembly: GCF_018408275.1. Lineage (NCBI taxonomy): Bacteria > Pseudomonadati > Pseudomonadota > Gammaproteobacteria > Pseudomonadales > Pseudomonadaceae > Pseudomonas > Pseudomonas sp. Pc102. Next base: position 6,321,803 of record NZ_AP021905.1, read on the forward strand.
GGGGCTCGGCGCGGCTGCGCAGCAGCGCCAGGTCGGTGCCGGCCTGGGGCTCGGTGAGGCACATGGTGCCGGTCCAGGTGCCGCCGACCATCTTGTCCAGGTAGGCCTGCTTGAGCGCCTCGCTGCCGTGCTTGTAGAGCGCCAGCACGGCGCCTTCGGTGAGGCCGGAATAGACGCGGAAGGACAGGCTGGCGGCCATCAGCATCTCGTGGAAACTGGCGGCGACCATCTGCGGGAAGCCCTGGCCGCCATGCTCCACCGGGCCGGTCATGCTGGCCCAGCCGTTGTCGCAGTACTGCTTGTAGGCCTCGCGGAAGCCCGTGGGGGTGGTCACGGCGCCGCCCTCGAGGGTCACGCCTTCTTCGTCGCTGGTGCGGTTCAGCGGGGCGATGACCTCGCCGGCGTAGCGCGCGCCTTCTTCCAGCACGCCGTCGATCAGCTCGCGGTCCAGGCCATTGCCCAGCAGTTCGCAGTGGCCGGCGACGTCGAAGACTTCATGGAGTACGAAACGCATGTCGCGCAGGGGGCGGTGTAGCTCATCTCAGGCTTCCTCTTGGAAATCGGCGAAGCGGCGGCCTTCGGCGGCCAGGCGCTGGATCAGGGCAGCGGGCTGCCAGTGCAGGCCGTGGCGGCCGGCGAGGTATTCCAGGCGCTCGCGGATGAGCTCCAGGCCCTGGCCATCGGCCCAGCTCATGGGGCCGCCCTTGTCGGCGGGGAAGCCGTAGCCGTTGAGGTAGACGGTGTCGATGTCGGCACTGGAGGCGGCGATGCCTTCTTCGAGGATCTTCGCGCCTTCGTTGACCAGCGCCAGCAGGCAGCGCTCGAGGATTTCCTCCTGGCCGATGCCGCGACGCTCGAAGCCGAGCTGCTCGGATACCTGCAGCACCAGGGCATCCACTTCCGGGTCGTGCTCGGCCTGGCGGCTGCCTTCGGCGTAGCGGTAGTAGCCCATGCGCGACTTCTGGCCGAAGCGGCCGAGGGCGCAGAGGCGGTTGTCCACCTGCACCGCCGGGTCGTCCTGGCCCTTGCCGGCCAGTTCGCGGGCACGCCATTCGAGGTCGATGCCGACCACGTCGTACATGCGGAACGGGCCCATGGCGAAGCCGAAGCCTTGCAGGGCGGCGTCGACCTGATGCGGATAGGCGCCTTCGAGCAGCATCATCCGCGCCTCGCGTACATAGGTATGGAGCATGCGATTGCCGATGAAGCCGTCGCAGTTGCCGGCGATGACGCTGACCTTGCCCATGCGCTTGCCCAGCTCCAGGGCCGCGTCCAGCACCGGCCTGGCGGTCCTGGCGCCACGCACGATCTCCAGCAGCTTCATGATGTGCGCCGGGCTGAAGAAGTGCAGGCCGAGGACCCGCTCGGGGCGCCCGGTGACGGCGGCGATGGCGTCGATGTCCAGCGCCGAGGTGTTGCTGGCGAGGATGGCCGAGGGCTTCAGCCGGGCGTCCAGCTCACGGAAGATCTGCTGCTTGAGCTCGAGGTTCTCGTACACCGCCTCGATCACCAGGTCGACGTCGGCCAGGGCGTCATAGTCGCTCACCTGGGTGATGCAGGCGCGACGCGCGGCCGCCTGGGCCTCGTCGATGCGCCCCTGGCGCACGTTGTGGGCATAGGTGTCGGCGACCACGCCCAGGGCCTGCACCAGCATCTGCGGGTTGTTGTCCAGCCACAGCACCTGCACGCCGGCATTGGCCAGGCTCATGACGATGCCTCGGCCCATGGTGCCGGCGCCGATCACGGCGGCTTGTCGAATGTCGTGGGGGCTCTGGGTCATCGGATCGTCCTCTTGTTGTTCTGCGGTGGCTCGGGCCTGCGCGCGGGGATACGAAAATCGCCAGACACCTTAAGGAAGCCGGTACTATTTTTGAAATTTAGTCTTGTGATAGGTCGTATTCCCACGGTGAATATCTCCACGTTCGATCTCAACCTGTTGCGTGTGCTCGACGCCCTGCTACGCGAGCGCAATGTCTCCCGTGCCGCCGAGCGCCTGTCCCTCAGCCAGCCGGCGGTGAGCAACGCGCTCAACCGCCTGCGCGAGCTGCTCGGCGACCCGCTGCTGGTGCGCGTGGGCCGCAGCATGCAGCCGACGCCCCGGGCGCTGGCACTGGAGGGCCCGATCCGTACCGCCCTGGCGCAGATCGAGCAGAGCCTCGTCGCCGGCGAGGCCTTCGACCCGGCACGCAGCCGCCAGCGTTTCAGCATCGCCGTGACCGACTACGTGGAGCTGATCTGCATGACCCGCCTGCTGGAGCGCCTCGCGGTGCTGGCGCCCGGCGTGCAGATCGCCATCAGCCACCTCAGCCCCAGCCTGCCCGCCGAGGCGCTGGACAAGGGCGAGCTGGACCTGGTGCTGGGGCGCTTCCAGGGCATTGCGCCGCGCTTCGCCAGCCGCCGCTGGATGAGCGAGACCCTGCGCCTGACCGCGCGCCGCGACCACCCGCTGCTGCAAGGCCAGCCGGACCTGGAGGGCTTCCTCAGGCTACGCCACCTCTGGGTGCATGGCGGCCAGACCAAAGGCATGGTCGACCTGTGGCTCGCCGAGCGTGGCCTGAGCCGGCAGATCCTCTACACCACGCCCAACTACCTGCAGGCGGCCCACATCGTCGCCGGCAGCGACCTGGTGGCCGTGCTGCCCACGCAACTGGCCCACTACTTCGCCCGCCTGCTACCGCTGGAGCTGCACGAGCTGCCCTTCGCCGTGGGGCCCTTCCACCTGGATGTGGTCAGCGTGCAGGCACGGGAACGGGACGCGGCGCTGCAGTGGCTGATCGGGCAGATCCTCGAATTGGGCGAGCCCGGCTGAGCCTCGACCGACGAACGGTAGAAGAGGCGTTTCCTGCACGTGCGTACCCAGCTGCCAGCGGCCGCCTCCAGCACGGATCACTCGCAACGCCCATGGCTCGGGCGATGCAAGCGCGACGGGAGCGCGCGCAGCGAAGCGGCGGGACAGAAGGAGGCGGAAAAAGTGCTAGACGATCGAGTCACGAGCCTTATGCGCGATCGACCTAAAAGAGGGCTTCTCCTGCCCTTAGACTGAAGCTCCCAGGCCGAAAAACCAGGGAGAACCCAATGGCTATCGCAATCACACCGACAGGACCGACCCTGTTCACCAATACCCCGCTGCCGCGGACCAACGACCCGCTGGCGATCACCGCCCAGCCCGGCGTCACCACCCAGAACGCCATCGACACCCGGAACGAGCGGGCGCGTATCGCCCGGGAAGAAGCCCAGCAGCAGTTCGAGGAGAACCGGCAGCTGGCCCGGGAACGGGCACAGGCGTTGCGGGAGGAACAGGCCCAGCAGATCCGCGAGAACGCCGCCGAGACAGCCCGGCTGCAGCAGCAACAGCTCCAGCAGCAGCGGATCGCCGACTACATCGAAGCCCAGCAGACCGATGACCTGAACCCCGACAACCCGCTTTCCGGGGACTTCATCGCTCGTCAGCGTCTGCAGCTGGATGGCAACCAACAGGCCTTCACCCAGCCCGATCTGGGCCTGGTGACGCCGCGACTGGCCAACCAGGCCATCTCCACCTACCAGGCCGTGCAACAGCCCAGCTTCAGTGACCGGGCCCTGGTGGCCTGACGAGGCTGCAGGCAGGCCATGGTGAATCCCGGGCTACAGGTCGAGCTGGCGGCTGACCCAGTCGCGCACCTGGGCGTAGGGGTAGTCCTCCAGCGCCGCGAAGCCCGGCAGGTTGCGGGCCTTCAAGCGGGTGAAGAACGGCGTGGCGATGCCGCAGAGGAAACGGGTGAGGCTCTCCGCCCCCGCATCGCGGCCGTCGTATTCGTGCTGGCGCTGGCGGAATGCTTCGCACAGCGCGGCGAAATCCTTCCCCTCCAGCGCGGGTAGCGCCGCCGGCTCGGGCAGGCGTGCCACCTGGCCACGGCACACCGAGCAGTGACCGCACCGTGCGGGTGCCTGGTGGTCCCCGAAGTAGCCGGCCAGGCGCTGGCTGAGGCAGGTGTCGCTGGCGAACAGGTCGAGCATCGCGTTGATGCGGCCGATCTCGCTGGCCTCCTGGCGCTTGAAGTAGCCGTGCAGTTCATCCGCCAGGGCGTCGGTGTTCCAGTCGCTGCGCAGCGAGGCGTAGACCTCGGTCATCTGCTTGCTTTCCAGTTCGATCCAGCCGCGCTCCTGGAAGAAATCCAGGGCCTTGACCACCCGCGCACGCTCGGCCTGGTGTTCGTTCCACAAGCGGTCGAAGTCCACCGTGCTCCAGGTCCGTGCCCGTTGCGAGGTGGCCACCAGCGCCTCGACGAACCGGCGCCGCTCGCCCTCGAACCGGGCCACCAGCGCCTCGGGCTCCACGAGGTACTTGAAGCGGTATTCGGCGAAGTAGGCGAACAGCGGGGCGATGATGCCGCGCAGCTCCAATTGCACCAGCAGGGTCTTCAGCGGCAGCTGGCGGATGTTGCTCTGGTCCGACAGCGCGTTGAGGGTCAGCTCCCAGCGCCCGCCCTCCCCAACCGCGCCCCTGAGTTCCTGCAGCACGCGGAGGATGCCGTCGCGCTCCGGCGTGTCGCCGTAGACGAAGTTCTCCAGCACGTTGAGCCCATCGCGATTGGCCAGTACCAGGCACTCGGAGCGAGCGCCATCACGCCCGGCGCGGCCGATCTCCTGGCTGTAGTTTTCCACCGACTTGGGCAGGTCGTAGTGCACCAGGTTGCGCACGTCGCTCTTGTCGATGCCCATGCCGAAGGCGATGGTCGCGACGATCATGTCCACCTGCCCGGCCATGAACCGCCGCTGCAGCGCCTCACGGGCCTCATGGCCCATACCGGCGTGGTAGGCGGCGGCGGACAGGCCGCTGCGCACCAGCACCTCGGCCACCTGCTCGGCGGTCTTCTGCAAGGTGACGTAGACGATGCCCGGCTGGCCCTTGCGCGGGGTCAGCCAGTCCACCAGGCGCGCCATGCGGGCCGGCCCGGGCACCGCCTCGACGGCGAGGTCGAGGTTGCTGCGGTAGAAGCCGGTGGTGACCACGTCCTCTAGGGCGATGGCGAACTTCTTCTGCATGTCGGCAATCACCGCCGGTGTCGCCGTGGCGGTCAGCAGCAGCACCTGGGGAATGCCGAACTGGCGCTGGTAGTCCGGCAGCTTGAGGTAGTCGGGACGGAAGTTGTGGCCCCACTCGGAGATGCAGTGCGCCTCGTCCACCACCAGCAGGGAGATCGGCACCTGCTGGATGAAACCCCGGAAGCGCTCGTTCTTCAGGCGCTCCACCGAGATCATGAGGATCTTCAGCTCGCCCGAGCGCGCCCGCGCCATGACCTCGGCGGCCTCCTCGCGGCTCTGCGCGGAGTCGATGCTGGCGGCGGCGATGCCGTGGCGATGGAGAAAGGCCAGCTGGTCCTGCATCAGTGCCAGCAGCGGCGAGACCACCAGGGTCAGGTGCGGCAGGTGCAGCGCCGGGAGCTGGTAGCACAGCGACTTGCCGGAGCCGGTGGGAAAGATCGCCGCCGTCGAGCGGCCGGCCAGCACCGAGCGGATCGCCGCCTCCTGGCCGGGGCGGAAGGCGTCGTAGCCGAAGGTGGCGGCGAGGGTGTTGCGAGGCATGGCTTCACTCCGTCGAAAGGGGCCGTCGATCATGGCCCGAAGCGCAACGCAACAGCGCCGCGACAGGGCAAGGCGCCGCCCTGTATGTCCGTAGGATGGCGTAGAGCGCAGCGAAACCCATCATGATCCGTTCCCAGCATCAGCGCCCGGCTCAGGCACCGCGAACGCGGGCGTCGCACGGCGAGCAATGAAAAAGCCGCCCGGAGGCGGCTTCTTCTACAACGGGCTCGCTTACAGCTGCGGGCCGGCGTTGCGGATGGCGTCGGAGACGTCGAACTTCTTGAAATTCTCGATGAACTTCTCGGCCAGGCCCTTGGCGGCTTCGTCGTAGGCAGCCTTGTCAGCCCAGGTGTTGCGCGGGTTGAGCAGGTTGGTCTCGACGCCCGGAACGGCCTTCGGCACGTCCAGGTTGATCAGCGGCAGGTGCTCGGTCTCGGCACCGATCAGAGCGCCGCTCTGGATGGCCGCGATCACGCCACGGGTGGTGGGGATGTTGAAGCGCTTGCCGACGCCGTAGCCACCACCGGTCCAGCCGGTGTTGACCAGGTACACCTTGGAGCCGAAGCCCTTGATGCGCTTGATCAGCAGCTCGGCGTACTCGCCGGCCGGGCGTGGGAAGAAGGGCGCGCCGAAGCAGGTGGAGAAGGTCGACTTGATGCCGCCGCCGGAACCCATCTCGGTGGAACCCACCAGGGCGGTGTAGCCGGACAGGAAGTGGTAGGCAGCCTGCTCGTTGTTGAGGATCGACACGGGCGGCAGTACGCCGGTCAGGTCGCAGGTCAGGAAGATCACGGCGTTCGGCTCGCCGGCACGGTTGGCCTCGACGCGCTTCTCGACCAGCTCCAGCGGGTAGGCCGCACGGGAGTTCTGGGTCAGGCTGTCGTCGCTGTAGTCGGGCAGGCGGGTTTCCGGATTCAGCACGACGTTTTCCAGGACGGCGCCGAACTGGATGGCTTTCCAGATCACCGGCTCGTTCTTCTCGGACAGGTCGATGCACTTGGCGTAGCAGCCGCCTTCGATGTTGAACACGGTGCCCACGCCCCAGCCGTGCTCGTCGTCACCGATCAGGTAACGGCTTTCGTCGGCGGACAGGGTGGTCTTGCCGGTGCCGGACAGGCCGAAGAACAGGGTGGTGTCGCCGTCTTCGCCGACGTTGGCGGCGCAGTGCATCGGCAGCACGTCTTTTTCCGGCAGCAGGAAGTTCTGCACGGAGAACATGGCCTTCTTCATTTCACCGGCGTAACGCATGCCGGCGATCAGCACTTTCCTGGCGGCGAAGTTGAGGATCACGCAGCCATCGGAGTTGGTGCCGTCACGCTCCGGCTCGCAGACGAAGTTCGGGGCGTTGATGATCTGCCATTCCTGGCGGGCCTGCGGGTTGTACTGCTCGGGGTTGATGAACAGGCAGCGGCCGAACAGGTTGTGCCAGGCGGTCTCGGTGGTCATCTTGACCGCCAGGTAATGCTCGGGGTCGGAGCCGACGTGCACGTGGGAAACGAAACGCTCGCGCTCGGTCACATAGGCTTCGACGCGGTCCCACAGGGCATCGAACTTGTCCGCCGGGAAGGGACGGTTGATGGCGCCCCAGGCGATCTTGGATTCGGTGGTCGGCTCCTGGACGATGAAGCGGTCGGCCGGAGAACGGCCGGTGCGGTGACCGGTCCTAACTACCAGCGAACCGTTGGCGGCCAGCTCACCCTCGCCACGGCGGATGGCCTCTTCGACCAGTTGCGCGGCGCTGATATCGGTGTACACGGCGGTATTGGCTTGCGTCATGTGGTTCCCCGTCGGCGAGAGGCCGAGTCCTCCAATCAAATATGTAGTGGGTCATGCGACCCGCTACAGCGAAAAAAGTGCGCCGGATTATGCCAGAGGAACTATGGCTTAGGCGAGATGACTGGACGTAAGGCAGACGATACGGGGGTTTCAGTCAGACCGGGCACCGGGAGCCGCGACTCTGGCGAGCGCTTTTCAAGCGGGTTCGTCGCTGGAAATGACCGAGTCGGCAATGCCGGTCACCCTCGGAACGCCACGCGAGAAAACGAGGCCAGGCGGGCGCTTGCGGAGATATCCACAGGCCCGGGCTGCGCTACGAAACACTACAAATAGGTAGGAGACTTATTAGTTGGACGAGATAGCTGGAAGCCTGAAGAAGGCGTCGTGCCACTTCCGGCTTCGAGCTTCGAGCTTCGCCCGTCAGTGTTTTGTGCTGGACGGCGCCGCGCTGCCGCCACCGGCGAACAGTTGCGCCACGTCGGCGGCGTCGAAGCTGTAGCGCTGGTTGCAGAACTGGCAGTCGATGACCACTGTGCCGCCGTTCTCGTCCAGCAGGGCTTCGGCGTCGGTGCGGCCCAGGCTGACCAGGGCGTTGGCCGAGCGCTGGCGCGAGCAGCTGCAGCGGAAGCTGATGGGGCGCGGGTCGAACAGGCGCACCTGCTCCTCGTGGTAGAGGCGGTGCAGCACGGTTTCGTTGTCCAGGCCCAGCAGTTCCTCGGCGGTGAGGGTGTCGGCCAGGGTGGTCAGGTGCTGCCAGCTGGCGGCACGGGCTTCCGGGTCCTTCAGGCGGTCCGCCGGCAGTGCTTGGAGCAGGAGGCCCCGGGCGTTGCGGCCATCGGCGTTGAGCCAGAAGCGGGTCGGCAGCTGTTCGGAGTTGGCGAAGTAGGCGGACAGGCTCTCGGCCAGGTTGCTGCCCTCCAGGCTGACGATGCCCTGGTAGCGCTGGCCCTGCCTGGGGTCCACGGTCAGGGTCAGCACGCCCTCGGGCATCAGTTCGTGCAGGCCGGCACCCGGCTCCACCTGCTCGGCGTGGTAGCGGGCGATGCCGCGCAGCTCGCGATCGCTGGAGCACTCGACCATCAGCAGCGGCACGGCGCCGGAGGAGCGCGCCTGGAGCACCAGGAGGCCGTCGAACTTCAGGGTGCCGACCAGCAGCGAGGCGGCGGCGAGCATTTCACCGAGCAGCTGGGCCACCGGCTCCGGGTAGGGGTGCTTGGCCAGCACGTGGGCGTAGCTCTCGCCCAGGGCGACCATCTCACCGCGCACGTCGGTGTCGTCGAAAAGGAAGCGCTGGGTATTGTCGAAGGTCGGCATGAGGAGGGAACCCGGGAAGGAAAGATGACAGAACGATGACGGCGGACTATAAAGCGCGCCTTTCCACGGCCTGCGATAGATGAGGATGGGAATTTTATGGAGAAACCGATGCGTGTCCAAGCCTCCTGGCGATGGCCGGCCCTGATCGGCCTGCACGCCTTCGCCCTGCTGCTGCTCGCCAGTTGGCTGTCGCCGGCCACCCGGGCGCTCTGGGACCAGGCCGACCGGGCCGTCTACCTGGCCCTCAACGGCTCCCTGGAAGGCCACCCGCTGTGGATGGGCTTCTGGGCCTTTTGCAGCACGCGGCTGTTCGACATCCTCGCCGGCGGCCTGATGCTCGCGCTGCTGATCCGCCAGGACTGGGTGTTCCGCCGCCACCAGTTGCGCCCCGCGCTGTTCACCTTCATCGCCCTGATGCTGGTGCTCGTGGCGGTGCGCATCCTCTTCACCCGCATCGCCGTGCACCATGGCTGGCAGCACGCCAGCCCGTCCATGGTGCTGGGCGGCATGCAACTGTCCGATCACTTCCCGCTGCTGGAAAGCGTGTTCGAGGTGAAGGACCGCTCCAGCCGCAGCTTCCCCGGCGACCACGCCTCGGTGCTGATGCTCTGGGGCCTGTTCATGGCGATCTTCGCCCGTGGCTGGAACCGCGTGACGGTGATCGCCCTGGCCACCGCGATGATGCTGCCGCGCCTGGTGGCCGGTGCCCACTGGCTGGCGGACGACCTGGTCGGCGGCCTGTTCATCACCCTGCTGGTGCTGGCCTGGGGCTGGTGCACCCCGGCGGGCGACCACCTCGCCCGCGTGCTGGCCTGGCTGGCCAGCCCGGCCATGCGCCTGGGCAGCCGCGTGCCTTTGCTCAACCGCCTGGCGCTGCTGGACGACAAGCGCCTGCGCTAGCCCTCGAAATCGCCGGAGCCGCCGCGCAGGTAGTGGATCTGCCGGCGCTGCTTCTTGGTCGGCCGGCCCTCGGTCTGCACGCCCAGGGCGCCGGCCTTGCGCAGGGCCGCCGCCTCCTCGCGGCGGGCGATGCTCTCGGCGGTCTCCTCGTAGAGCGTCTGCGCCTCGGGCGCGCCCCGGCGCACCACCGACAGCGCACGGACCACCACGGTGCGCTCCTCGAAGCCGGTGCGGATCACATACTGGTCACCGATCCGTGGCTCCTTGCCCGGCTTGCAGCGCTCACCCCGGTGGTGGACCTTGCCGCCCTCGATGGCCTCCTTGGCCAGCGCGCGGGTCTTGTAGAACCGCGCAGCCCACAGCCACTTGTCCAGGCGCACCTTGTCGTCGTCTTTGTCGCTCATGCCTCGGTTTCCATGCTGGCAGGCTGCACGGGATCGCAACCTGAAAATTTGCCTCCCGGGCGCACGCCGGGCCGGATGCAGTTGTCACAAGGGGCAACTAGAATGCCGACAACTTTACCGGAAAGCCTGCTTTGAAGACTTTCGACCAACTCTCCGTGATCGGCCTGCGTGAATGGATAGCCCTGCCCGAACTCGGCATGGTCGGCCTGCGCGCCAAGATCGACACCGGGGCCAGCACCTCCACCCTGCATGCCAGCGACATCGTGCCCTTCGAGCGCGATGGCCAGCGCTGGGTGCGCTTCACCGCGCACCTCGGCACCCTGGTACAGCGGCGCCATCGCTGCGAGGCGCAGGTGGTCTCGGTGAAGACCATCAAGAGTTCCAACGGCCAGGCCCAGAGCCGCTATGTGATCAGCACCACGGTCGCCCTGGGCGATCGCGCCTGGCCGATCGAGTTCACCCTGGCCTGTCGCAAGACCATGCGCTACCGCGTGCTGATCGGATCCAAAGCCCTGGTGGACGGCCAACTGGTGGTCAACCCGGCCCTTAGCTACGTACAGGACAAGCCGACCCTACCGGCCTTCGACTCCCTTCCAGGTGCCCAATGAAAATTGCCGTGCTGTCGCGCAACCCGCGTCTGTATTCGACCCGTCGCCTGGTGGAGGCCGGCCAGCAGCGCGGGCACGAGATCCAGGTGATCGACACCCTGCGCGCGTACATGAACATCGCCAGCCACAAGCCGCAGATCCACTACCGCGGCCAGCCGCTGGAAGGCTTCGACGCGGTGATCCCGCGCATCGGCGCCTCGGTGACCTTCTACGGCTGCGCCGTGCTGCGCCAGTTCGAGATGATGGGCGTGTTCCCCCTCAACGAGTCGGTGGCCATCAGCCGCTCGCGGGACAAGCTGCGCTCCCTGCAACTGCTCTCGCGCAAGGGCATCGGCCTGCCGGTGACCGGCTTCGCCCACTCCCCCGACGACATCCCCGACCTGATCCGCATGGTCAACGGCGCCCCGCTGGTGATCAAGGTGCTGGAAGGCACCCAGGGCATAGGCGTGGTGCTGTGCGAAACGGAGAAGGCGGCCGAATCGGTGATCGAGGCCTTCATGGGGCTGAAGCAGAACATCATGGTGCAGGAGTACATCCGCGAGGCCGGCGGCGCCGACATCCGCTGCTTCGTGGTGGGCGACAAGGTCATCGCCTCGATGAAGCGCCAGGCCAAGCCGGGCGAGTTCCGCTCCAACCTGCACCGTGGCGGCAGCGCCAGCCTGATCAAGATCACCCCGGAAGAACGCATGACCGCCATCCGCGCCGCCAAGGTCATGGGCCTGTCGGTGGCCGGCGTCGACATCCTGCGTTCCAACCACGGCCCGCTGGTGATGGAGGTGAACTCCTCCCCCGGCCTGGAAGGCATCGAAGTGACCACCGGCAAGGATGTCGCCGGGATCATCATCGAACACCTGGAAAAACACGCCGGCCCCAACATGACCCGCACCAAGGGCAAGGGCTGAACCGCCCTCGCCCACCCGCGAATCCACCCTACATCCCGCCGTGCGCCGACCCCCTTCGCGGATGAATCCGCTCCCACGGAAGAGCCGGCCGTGCGTAGGGTGGACGACGCTCTCCACGTCCACCAGCGGAGTCACGCCCGGCACCCCGTGGTGGACCGGTGAAGCGGGGTCCACCCTACTCCCGCCATAGGTCGAGCCCCGTGCGCGGCGTCGATTCCTTCGCGGATGAATCCGCTCCCACAAAGCCGAGGGTTTCGCCCGACCTGCGGATGCATCAGGGGAGCATTGCGCTGAAACAGGCTCCGTTCCCCGGCCGGGGGCGGAGCCGTCCCGTCAATGGGGGGTGGTGTCCCCGGCGGCCTTCTTCGCCAGGTAATGCGCGAACAGCTGGTTGGCGTTGCCCAGGGAGATCAGGTGGGCGTAGATCCAGCCGAGGAAGCCGGACTTGTGCAGGTCCAGCACCTTGTCGTCGGAGAGGGCCAGGAAGCGTTCCTCGTCCACCGCCAGGAAGTCGCTGAGCACGAAGCTCTCGCCGTTGCTGTGGCTCAGCTTGAGGCTGCGCGGGGACAGCAGCTCCAGTTCGTTGAGCCTGTCGACGAAGCGGCGGGTGCGCTCCATCTCCGTGGTGAAGTTCTGCAGGAAGTGGATCATCTCTTCGAGGAAGGGGCTGTTGTGGCCTTGCTCGTCGAACAGCTCGCGGCCCTCTTCCTCGTTCCAGCCCGAGTAGGCGGCGTCGAAGCAGACGGTGAAGTTCTCCGCGCTGTCCTGGGCCAGCACGAACGGGTAACGGCGCACGAAGGCTGGGATGTAGCAGTTCTCCTGCCACAGGTTGTTGGCGTCGACGTAGCCGTTGTGGCCGGCTTTCAGGCCCAGCAGGGCGATGGGCACGGCCTGGACGCCCTCGCCGATGAACACGATCGGGTAGTGACGGGAGGCCTGGAAGAACTCCAGGCCGGCCAGCGGCACCAGGTGGGTGCTGGCGGCGAATTCGCTGTTGTGGAGGCTGGCGAGCTTCAGCGAGCGGTGCTCCTCGCGGTTCAGCGCCTTGATGTCCTTGTACAGCAGCAGCGTGGTCATTACGGGGATCTCCTGGGAAGAGCGGGTTGACGGATGACGATCTGCGCCAGGACCTGTCCACCATCCTGGTCGGGCACCCCATCCTTGAGGGTATGGGCCGCCACCAGGCTGATGTTCAGGTGGCGAGCCCCGTTGAAGTTAAGACCAGCACCGACGCTTTGCCGCGCCGGCCCCGGCACCCCGGGATGCAGGAGCAGGCTCACGGGGCGCGCTGCCCCATCCAGTCGACGAAGGCGGCCTCGTCCAGCGGCGGGCTGAAGTGGAAGCCCTGGCCGAGGGCGCAGCCCAGGGCGCGCAGGCTCTGGTGCTGGCCGCTGGCCTCGATGCCTTCGGCGATGCACTCCAGGCCGAGGTTGTGGCCGATGGCGAGGATGGTGTCCACCAGCGCGGCGTCGCTGCCGGCCTGCTCCAGGCCTTCGACGAAGCTGCGGTCGATCTTCAGGCGGTCCAGCGGCAGGCGCTTGAGGTAGGTGAGCGAGGAATAGCCGGTGCCGAAGTCGTCGATGGCGAAGCGCACGCCCAGGCCCTTGAGTGCCTGCATGGCGGCGATGCACTGCTCGACGTCCTCCAGCAGGCTGCCTTCGGTGATCTCCAGCTCCAGGCGCTGGGCCGGTACGCCATGGCGCTGCAGGCAGTCGCTGACCCGGGCGACGAAATCACCCTGGCGCAGGTCGCGCGGGCTGATGTTGATGGCCATGACCAGCTCCGGCCAGCGCGGCAGCCACTGGGCCAGGGCGGCGCAGGCGCGGTCGAGCACCCAGTCGCTGAGTTCCAGGATCAGCCCGGTCTCCTCCGCCAGGGCGATGAACTGGGCAGGCGGCACCACCCCCCGCGTGGGGCTGCGCCAGCGCAGCAGCGCCTCGGCGCCGACCACGCGCTCGTCGGCCAGGGCCAGTTGCGGCTGGAACTCGAGGAACAGCTGCTCGCGCGCCACGGCCTGGCGCAGCTCGCTCTGCAACTGCAGGCGCTGGTCGATGGCGGCCTGCATGGCCGGGGCGAAGAAGTGCAGCGCATTGCGGCCGCCCTGCTTGGCCCGGTACATGGCGGTGTCGGCCTGCTTGAGGACGTCCGACGCGCCCTGGCGCTCGAAGGGGTGCAGGGCGATGCCGATGCTGGCGCTGACCGACAACTCGTGCTCGCCGATGCGATAGCTGCCATGCAGGCTGTGGAGCAGCTTGGTACCCACCTCGGCGGCGTGTTCGGCGGCCGCCTCGGGGTGTTCGCCCAGGGCCTCGAGCAGCACCACGAACTCGTCGCCGCCCAGGCGCGCCAGGGTGTCCTCGGCACGCAGGCAACTGGCCAGGCGCGCGGTGACCTCGCGCAGCAGCGCATCGCCCACCGGGTGACCGAGGCTGTCGTTGACCGTCTTGAAATGGTCCAGGTCGATGAACAGCAGGGCGCCGAAACGGCCCTCGCGCACCTCCCGGGCCATCGCGTGCTGCAGGCGGTCGAGCAGCAGGCGGCGGTTGGGCAGGCCGGTGAGTTCGTCGCTGTAGGCCAGGCGCTCGATCTCGCGCTGGTAGCGCTGGCGCTCGGAGATGTCGGTGATGCTCAGGCGGATCAGCGGCGATGCGCCGCCGGGCAGGCGCACCAGGCGCACTTCGCAGGGGCGCACGCGGCCGGCGACGTCGCGCATCAGCCATTCGAACACCGGTGCCTCGCCGGCCAGCGCGGCCTGTGCGTAGGCGTGGCCGACGTCCCGCGAGGGGCGGCCGTCGGCCTGCAGCGGCGGACTGAAGCTGGTGGGCATGCGCCCGATCAACTGTTCGCGGGGCAGCCCGTAGAGGCGCGCGGCGTTTTCGTTGGCCTCGGTGATGCCGCGCTCGACGTCGAATACCAGGATCGCCTCGGGAGCGTGCTCCACCAGGATGCGGTAGCGCGCCTCGGCCTCGCGACGGGCGCTGACGTCTTCCACCAGGGCCAGCAGGGCGTACATGCGACCATCGCCATCACGCACCGCGCGGACGTTGACGCGGGTGTAAACGATGCTCCCGTCGGGCCGCAGGAAGCGCTTGTCCAGTTCGTAGCCGTCGCGCTGGGCGCTGCGCACCTGATGCAGCAAAGCCTGCTCGGCGCCCCGGTCGTCGGTGTGGGTGATGCTCATCCAGTCGGCGCCCTGGAGCATCTCGCGGGAGCGCCCGAGGATGCTGCAGAGCTTGAAGTTGACCTCTTCCCAGCAGTGCTCGGGCGAGCACAGGGCCATGCCGATCAGCGGGGCCTCGAAGAACAGATGCAGGTGCTCTTCGCGCTCGCGCTGGCGGCGCGCGGCGCGCTTCTGCTCGGTAAGGTCCTGGATCGCGCCGTAGATGCGGATGACCCGCTCGCCATCGTGCTCGGCCAGCCCCTTGAGGCGCACCCAGCGGTAGTTGCTCTTGGCGGTGACGACACGCAGCTCGATGTCGAAGGGGTCAGCGCTGCGCAGCACATGATCGAGGGTGGCGCGGGCGCGGGCGCGGCTGTCCTCGTCGAAGTAGTTCATCGCCTGCTCCAGGTTGGGTGCGCCGCCCACCGGCTCCAGGTCGTAGATGCGGAAGGTGCCCTCGCTCCAGAACATCTGCTCGCTGGGCAATTCCAGTACCCAGCCGCCGATGTCGGCGATGGCCTCGGTCTGGCTCAGCAGGTGGGTCTGGCGCATCAGTTCCTCGCGGCGCATGCCCAGCTCCTCGGCAAGCAGTTCGCGGCGGCTGACGTCATGCTGCAGGGCGACGAAATGGCTGATGCCATGGTCGTCGTGCATCGGGGCCAGGGTCACTTCGTTCCAGAACAGGCTGCCGTCCTTGCGGTAGTTGCGCAGGATCGCCTGGCACGGCTCGCCGCGCCGGATGGCCGCCAGCATGCGCGGCAGTTCGGGCTGGTTGCGGTCGTGGCCGACCAGGAAGCGGCAGTTGCGCCCCAGCACTTCCTTGCGGCTGTAGCCGGTGATGCGCAGGAAGGCGGGGTTGCAGTAGGTCAGCGGGAAGTCGGGCTGGCGCGCGTCGACGATGATCACGCCGAGCGGGCTGGCCTCCAGTGCCAGGCTGTTCATCGCCAGGGCCTGCTGCATCTCGGCACGACGGCGCAGCTCCAGGCGCAGGTCGCTGAGGGTCCGCCCCACCAGCAGAGTCGAAACCATCAGCAGCAGCACGCTCAGGTGCAGTTCGATGCGCTGCGGCTCCAGCCACTGCGGAGCTTCGCCCAGCTCACGCAGGAGCGGCAGCGAGAGCACGGTGGCGGTGGCCAGGCCGGCGCCGCAGAGGGCTCCGGGGAACCCCCGGGCGAGGGCCAGGCTGAGCATCACCAGGCCGATCAGGGGGAGGGTCAGCAGCAGCGGCATCACCGCGATCGCCAGCGGCAAGGCGATGGCCAGCAGCAGCAGCAGCGGCCAGGGCGGCAGGCGCAGCATGGATTCTGCCAGCGGCGCGGGGGTCCCCAGCGCCCAGCGACGACGACGCAGCCAGGGGGTTAGGTAGGTGAGCAGCGGCAGGCAGATCACCAGGGTGGTCAGGCTGTCGCCCAGCCACATCAGCAGGCTGGCGGTGCCCCAGGCTTCAGGGCGGATCACACCGGTGAGCAACAGACTGCCCTGCACGCCGACGGCCACCAGGGTCACGGGCACCAGCACGCCGAGCAGCATGAAACGCAGCAGGCTGGCGAAATCCGGCAGGGCGACATCGAAGCGCGGCGGCCGCAGGAGCAGCCAGCCGACGCCGATGCTGAGGGTCTCGGGCAGGGCGTAGAAGGGCGCGAGATGCCAGTCCAGTCCCCAGAGCGGTGCACTCAGAACGGCATTGAGAAAGACCGCGAGCAGTACCCGTGGGCCCCACCAGAGGCACGCCACAAGCCCCAGGGAAAAGGGCAGGTACCAGAGCGCGACGCCGCCGGAAACCTGGGTGCCCAGGGAGAGCCAGGTGGCGAGGTGCAGCAACGGCAGTGACGACCACCAGGTCCAGTTGGGCAAGCGGGCTTTAGCGGCGGGCATTCTGACCTCAAGTCTACGCGCGCAGGAGGATTGTCCAGGGCGCCTAGAGTACGTGGGTCAGGGCAAAGTGACACTATGCAAAAACGAGCCCGCGTCGCAGCCTGACGGAAGGCGTCGCGGTTGGACGCGGGCCCCGCCGCGCGGGGCCTGTCAGGCGGCGTCGCGAGGCAGCAGCAGGCCCAGGGGAAGGCACACGCGGGCTTCCAGCCCACCGCCGGAACGGTTGCGCAGCTCGACGCTTCCGCCGTGCAGCGCGGCGATGCGCTTGACGATGGCCAGGCCCAGCCCGGTGCCCTTGCCGCCACGGGCGCGGTCGCCACGGATGAAGGGGTTGAAGATGTCGCCCAGCTCGGCCGGGTCGATGCCCTGGCCACGGTCGAGCACGCTGAGGACGACATAGGGCGCGGTGTGATCGCCCGCCACGAAGGCGGCCACTTCGACGCCATTGCCGCCATAGCGCAGCGCGTTCTCGATCAGGTTGGCCAACAGCCGCTTGATCGACACGCGCCGCAGGGGGAACGGCGGCACCGGTTCCAGGCACAGGCGCACGCGCTCCTCGTGCTGGTTGTAAGGGGCCACCACCTCGCGCACCAGTTCGCCCAGGTCGAGCTCCTCCTGGCGCTCGTCGCGGCCATCGCGGATGAAGGCGAGGAACTGGTCGAGGATGGCGTCCATGTCCTCGATGTCGCGAACCATGTCCTCGGTGAACTCGCTGTCGCTGCTCATCAGCTCCAGGGACAGGCGCAGCCGCGTCAGCGGGGTGCGCAGGTCGTGGGAGACGCCGGCCAGCATCAGCTCGCGCTCGCGGGCGGCCTGCTCGACGTCCTCGGCCATCTGGTTGAAGGCGCGGTAGACCTCGGTCATCTCGCTGGGCGTGTCGCTCACCGGCAGGCGCACGCTGCGGCCCTGGCCGAGCTGGCGGGCGGCGAACACCAGGCGCTTGAGCGGGGCGTTGAGCTGGCGCACGAAGATCCACGCGGCGGCGGTGGACAGCAGGCCGATGCCGAGGAACCAGCCGAGCACGCTCCAGATGCGCTGCCCGCGCAAGGGGTGTGGATAAAGGGGGATGCGCACCCAGTCGGGGCCCAGTGCCGGTGCCCGCACCCAGAGCGCCGGCGGGCTCTTGGCGCGCAGGCGCACCTCGGTCTCGGGGCCGAGCTCGGTCTGCATCTGCCGCTCGAAGATCTCGCTGTAGGGCCAGTGCTGCTCGCTGGGCGGCACGGCGTCGCTGGTCACCCGCTTGAGGCCGGCGGCGCGCGCCAGGTCGTCGCGCTCGGATTCGCTGGCCGCCCAGTAGGCACGCAGGGTCAGCGCCGCGCCGTGGCTGTACTGGCGGTCCACGAGGACGTCCTCGTTCATCATCAGGTAGACCAGGGTCAGCGCCTTGGAAAACAGCACGACGATGAGCACCAGCCAGAGGGTGCGGGAGAAGAAACTCTGCGGGAACCAGTACGGCGCTTTCATCGGGTTTTCCGGGCAGGAGGCTCAGGTGCCTTGCGAGGCAGTGCCGCGCCCGGGATGCGGGCGCGGCGGGGGGAGGTCACTTGTTGCCGTCGGGCACGAACACGTAGCCGACGCCCCAGACGGTCTGGATGTAGCGGGGCTTGGACGGGTCGGGCTCGATCAGCCGGCGCAGGCGGGAGATCTGCACGTCGATGGAGCGCTCCAGGGCGTCCCACTCGCGGCCACGGGCGAGGTTCATCAGCTTGTCGCGGGTCAGCGGCTCGCGGGCATGCTGGACCAGGGCCTTGAGCACGGCGAACTCACCGGTGGTGAGCATGTGCACGTCCTCGCCCCGCTTCAGCTCGCGGGTGGCCAGGGACAGCTCGTACTCGCCGAAGGTGACGCTCTCGTCGGCGGCGGCCGGGGCGCCGGGCACCTGGGGCGCCTGGCGGCGCAGCACGGCCTTGATCCGCGCCAGCAGCTCGCGCGGGTTGAAGGGTTTGGCCAGGTAGTCGTCGGCGCCCAGTTCCAGCCCCTGGATACGGCTGGACTCGTCACCCTTGGCGGTGAGCATGATGATCGGCACCTGGTTGTTCGAGGCACGTAGGCGGCGGCAGGCGGAAAGGCCGTCCTCGCCAGGCAGCATCAGGTCCAGGACCACGAGGTTGAACAGTTCGCGGGCCAGCAGGCGGTCCATCTGCTCGACGTTCTCCACCGCCCGCACGCGGTAGCCCTGCTCTTCGAAAAAGCGCTCGAGCAAGCGACGCAGGCGCGCGTCGTCGTCGACGATCAGGATCTTTTCGCCCTCGGCATTGGGGATGCTGCTCATGTTCTCTCCTGGTTTCTCAAGCGCGGCATTATTACTCAGCACCGGTGTCGCGCGGCTCGACCATTGTTAGCAGATTTTTCCCCGAACGGTTCCCTGGCCAGCGCAACGGGGTGTTTATAATGCGCCGCTTGTTTCCCGGCCAGGGCCAGGCCCGGCCGGTCTTTCGTTGGTCATCAGGTGTGTCTTTTTCATATGGAAAGCATCAACAACCGTATCGCTGAAGAGCTGGGCGTGCGCCCGCAACAAGTCGCCGCCGCCGTCGCCCTGCTCGATGAAGGCTCCACCGTTCCCTTCATCGCCCGCTACCGCAAGGAAGTCACCGGCAGCCTGGACGACACCCAGCTGCGTACCCTGGAAGAGCGCCTGCGCTACCTGCGCGAGCTGGAGGACCGCCGTGGCGCGATCCTCGCCAGCATCGAGGAGCAGGGCAAGCTGACCCCGGAACTGGCCCGCGAAATCAAGCTGGCCGACACCAAGACCCGCCTCGAAGACCTCTACCTCCCCTACAAGCAGAAGCGCCGCACCAAGGGCCAGATCGCCCTGGAAGCCGGCCTCGGCGAGCTGGCCGACGGCCTCTTCGCCGACCCGACCCTGAACCCGGAGACCGAAGCCGCGCGCTTCATCGATGCCGAGAAAGGCTTCGCCGACACCAAGGCCGTGCTCGAAGGCGCCAAGTACATCCTCATGGAGCGCTTCGCCGAAGACGCCACGCTGCTTGCCAGCCTGCGCGGCTTCCTCAAGGACAACGCCACCCTGACCGCCCGCCTGGTTCCCGGCAAGGAGCAGGAAGGCGCCAAGTTCAGCGACTACTTCGAGCACGACGAGCCCCTCAAGGGCGCGCCCTCGCACCGCGCGCTGGCGATCTTCCGCGGCCGCAACGAGGGCGTGCTCAGCGTCGCCCTGAAGGTCGGCGAGGAGCTGCCCGGCACCATGCACCCCTGCGAGGTGATGATCGGCGAGCGCTTCGGCGTGAAGGACCAGGGCCGCGCCGCCGACAAATGGCTGGGCGAGGTGGTGCGCTGGACCTGGAAGGTCAAGCTCTACACCCACCTGGAGACCGACCTGCTGGGTGAGCTGCGCGAAGGCGCCGAGACCGAGGCGATCAACGTCTTCGCCCGCAACCTGCATGACCTGCTGCTGGCCGCCCCGGCCGGCCCGCGCGCCACCCTGGGCCTGGACCCGGGCCTGCGCACCGGCTGCAAGGTCGCCGTGGTCGACGCCACCGGCAAGCTGCTGGAGACCGCCACCGTCTACCCGCACGTCCCGCACAACAAGTGGGACGACACCCTGGCCACCCTCGGCAAGCTCTGCGCCAAGCACGGCGTCGACCTGATCGCCATCGGCAACGGCACCGCCAGCCGCGAGACCGACAAGCTGGCTGGCGAGCTGATCAGCAAGCTGCCGGGCCTGAAGATGACCAAGATCATGGTCAGCGAGGCCGGCGCATCGGTGTACTCGGCCTCGGAACTGGCCGCCAAGGAGTTCCCCGAGCTGGACGTGTCCCTGCGTGGCGCGGTGTCCATCGCCCGCCGCCTGCAGGACCCGCTGGCCGAACTGGTGAAGATCGAGCCGAAGTCCATCGGCGTCGGCCAGTACCAGCACGACGTCTCCCAGCTGCAGCTGGCGCGTAGCCTGGACGCCGTGGTCGAGGACTGCGTGAACGCCGTCGGCGTGGACGTGAACACCGCCTCCGCCGCCCTGCTGGCGCGCATCTCCGGCCTCAACGCGACCCTGGCGCAGAACATCGTCGCCCACCGCGACGCCAACGGTGCCTTCAAGACCCGCGAGGAGCTGAAGAACGTCAGCCGCCTGGGCGAGAAGACCTATGTGCTGGCCGCCGGCTTCCTCCGCGTGATGAACGGCGACAACCCGCTGGATGCCTCGGCGGTGCACCCGGAGACCTACCCGCTGGTGCAACGCATCGCCGAGGGGACCGGCCGCGACGTGCGCTCGCTGATCGGCGATTCCGCCTTCCTCAAGCGCCTCGACCCGGCCAAGTTCACCGACGAGACCTTCGGCCTGCCGACCGTCACCGACATCCTCAAGGAGCTCGACAAGCCCGGCCGCGACCCGCGCCCGGAGTTCAAGACCGCCGAGTTCCAGGAAGGCGTCGAGAGCCTCAAGGACCTCAAGCCCGGCATGGTGCTGGAAGGCGTGGTGACCAACGTCACCAACTTCGGCGCCTTCGTCGACATCGGCGTCCACCAGGACGGCCTGGTGCACATCTCCGCGCTGTCGGAGAAGTTCGTCAAGGACCCGTACGAGGTGGTCAAGGCCGGCGACATCGTCAAGGTCAAGGTCATGGAGGTGGACATTCCGCGCAACCGCGTCGGCCTGTCCATGCGCATGAGCGACACCCCCGGCGAGAAGGTCGAGGGCCCGCGCGGCGGCGGTCGCCCGCAGGGCGGCCAGCGTCCCGAGCGTGGTGCTCCGCGCCAGCAGCAGGCGGCCCCGGCGAACAACGCCATGGCCTCGCTGTTCGCCAACGCCAAGCAGATCAAGAAGAAGTGAGCTGATGGAAGTCTCCGACCTGCACACCGCCAGCGCCTACAGTAAGCTGCTGGGCATCGAACCGGTCAGCCTGGGCGACGGCGTCGCCGAGGCGCGCCTGTCCATGGCCGAGCACCTGCGCAATCGCGGCCAGGTGATGCACGGCGGAGCCATCTTCTCGCTGCTCGACATCGCCATGGGCCTGGCCTGCACCAGCGTCCATGGCTTCGAGCGGCGCAGCGCCACGATCGAATGCAAGATCAACTACATCCGCCCCGTGGCCGAGGGTGACATCCTCTGCCGCGCGCGGGTGGTGCACGCCGGCTCGCGGACCCTGGTGGTCGAGGCCGATGTGCTGCAGGGCGACAAGCTGGTCGCCAAAGGGCAAGGCACCTTCGCCCAGCTGTAAGCGCCAGGACGGCGACGCTCTATTCTGGACAAAGCGACAACGCAGTCATGTCCGCCCCTTGTAGACCGACCAGTCCACCCTCATATTGGGGCGACTGTCCCTGGGACCCACAGGATTCCAAATTGAGCGACCTTCTCTCCCGCCGCCTGGCATTGCTGGGCGAGCGTGCCCACCTGTCCCTGCTGACCCAGTGCCTGCACGGCATCGAGCGCGAATGCCTGCGCGTCGACGACAACGGCCAGCTGGCCCTGACCCCGCATCCGGTGGCCGTCGGTTCCGCGTTGACCAACCCGCAGATCACCACCGACTACTCCGAGTCGCTGCTGGAATTCATCACCCCCACCGAGCACGACCCGGCGGCGACCCTGGCGGACCTGGAGAAGATCCATCGCTTCACCTACCAGAAGCTCGACGGCGAGCTGCTGTGGAGCGCCTCGATGCCCGGCCGGCTGCCCAGCGAAGAGGCGATCCCGATCGCCCGCTACGGCACCTCGCCCATCGGCCGCCTCAAGTACGTCTACCGGCGCGGCCTGGCCGTGCGCTATGGCAAGACCATGCAGTGCATCGCCGGCATCCACTACAACTTCTCCCTGCCGGAAGCCCTGTGGCCGCTGCTCAAGGAGGCCGAAGGCGATCCGCAGAGCGACCGCGACTTCCAGTCCGCGCGCTACATCGCGATGATCCGCAACTTCCGGCGCTACAGCTGGCTGCTGATGTACCTGTTCGGCGCGGCACCGGCGCTGGACCAGAACTTCCTCCGCGGCCGCCCCCACGACCTCGACCGCCTCGACGCCGACACCCTGTTCCTGCCCTGGGCCACCAGCCTGCGCATGAGCGACCTGGGCTACCAGAACAACGCCCAGTCCGGCCTGACGCCCTGTTACAACAGCCTCGACAGCTACCTGTCGAGCCTGCGCCAGGCCGTTTCCACGCCCTATCCGCCCTATGCCGAGATCGGCACCAAGCGCGATGGCGAATGGATCCAGCTGAACACCAACGTCATCCAGATCGAGAACGAGTACTACTCCTCGATCCGTCCGAAGCGCGTCACCTACACCGGCGAGCGCCCGATCCAGGCGCTGATGGCCCGTGGCGTGCAGTACGTCGAAGTGCGCTGCCTGGACATCAACCCCTTCCTGCCGCTAGGCATCGACCTGGCCGAATCGCGTTTCCTCGACGCCTTCCTGCTGTTCTGCGCCCTGCAGGACAGCCCGCCCCTGGCCGGCGGCGAGTGCCGCGACTGCACCGACAACTTCCAGCGCGTGGTCAAGGAAGGCCGTCGCCCCGGCCTGCACCTGCAGCGCAACGGCCAGGAGATCGGCCTCAAGGAATGGGCCTTCGAGTTGCTCGGGCAGATCGCCCGCACCGCCGACCTGCTGGACCGCGCCCAGGGCGGCCAGGCCCATGCCGAAGCCCTCCAGGCCCAGCGCCTCAAGGTCGAGGACACCCGCCTCACGCCGTCGGCACAGGTGCTGGCCGAGCTGCGCGAACGCGGCGAGAGCTTCAGCGAGTTCTCCCTGCGCCAGAGCCGCCTGCACGCCGAGTATTTCCGCGCCGAGGCCCTGGCCCCGGACGACCAGGCACGCCTCGAAGCCATGGCCCGCGAATCCCTGGAGGAACAGGCGCGCCTGGAAGCCGAGCCCGACGTCGACTTCGACACCTTCGTCGCCGCCTACCAGGCGAGCATCCTCGGGCTGCTGAGCAACTGACGCGGTCCCTGCCGTTCCCGGGCTGAAGCCCGGGCTACGTCAACGTAGGTTGGCGCCGAGCGCAGCGAGGCCCAACGGTGCTAGCCGCAACCCCGCTCGTTGCGCTTCGTACCTCAGCCCAACCTACGGATTGCAACTGCGCCCAGCGGCACCGAAACCACCCGTGAACCCACGCGCCCCAAAAAGGCGCGGCCCGTCACAAAACCGACAAGCTGGGGCTCGAAGCGGGACAGGCGGCCACCCGCGCCGGAAAACCGACAGCTAGCATGAGCACAAATCCAGAGCCTGCGAGCTTTGCCCATGGCGCCCCCAGACGCCCACCCCGAAGACAGCCAGCAATGGAGCCTGGAAAGCCTCAACAAGGCCTACCAGCAAGGCTACATGGCGGGCCTCACCGGCCAGACGATCGACCAGCAACCCTACCCCGCCGAAGTCCTCGCCGCGGCCTGGGAAGCCGGTTGGGACGACGGCCACGACCAGTACGAGCTGCAGCGTCCCTCGCGGATCGCCTGAATCAGTCCTCGCGAAACGCCGCGTCCAGCGGAACCCGGTAGCCCGTCGCCAGCCGGTTGGTCTCGTTGGCCATGCCGATCACTGCCTGCAGCTCCCCGAACATCGCCTCGGTCATCCCAGCCTTGCGCGCCGCCGCCGTGTGCGAGCCGATGCAGTAGGCGCAGTTGTTGGTCACGCTGATGGCGACGTAGAGCAGCTCCTTGGTCAGCGGGTCCAGCGCGCCGGGGGCCATCACCTGCTTCAGGCTCTCCCAGGTGCGGCGCAGGTTGTCCGGGTGCTGGGCCAGGGCCTTCCAGAAGTTGTTGACCTGGTCGACCTTGCGCGTGGCCATGATGTCGTCATAGACGGCGCGGACTTCCGGACTGGCATGTTCATATTCGATCAAGTGCTTAGACGACATCACGTTTCCCCTTCTAAGTTATGAGTCAGCCAGTATAGGCAGAGCGCCCATACCGGCCCGGTCCCAACCATGGAGAAGGTCACGCATGTCGATACGCACCCTGGGCCGCCTGGCCCTCACCGCCTCGCTGTCCCTGCCGTTGCTGGCCCAAGCCGCGCAACCCGGCCTCTGGGACACCTACGCCACCCTGAAAGCCAAGACCTGGGTCGACCTGACCCACGCCTACGACGAGCAGGTGCCGCACTGGAAGGGCTTCGAGAACGCCCAGCGCAAGACGCTCTACACCGTCGACAAGGACGGCTTCCAGGTGGACCTCTACACCCACGTCGGCCAGTGGGGCACCCATGTCGACCCGCCGGTGCATTTCCACAAGGGCCTGCGCGGCATCGACCAGATCGACGTGAAGGAACAGCTGCTGCCGCTGGTGGTGCTGGACATCCACGAGCAGGCGGCGAAGAACCCCGACTACGTGCTGACCCTGGCCGACGTGAAGGCCTGGGAAGCCAAGCACGGCCCGGTGCCCGAAGGCGCCTTCGTGGCCCTGCGCAGCGACTGGTCCAAGCGCTGGCCGAGCCAGGAGAAGATCCAGAACGCCGACGCCCAGGGCGTGGCCCACTACCCGGGGTGGAGCAAGGAGGCGCTGGTCTACCTCTACGAGACGCGCAAGATCACCGCCTCCGGCCACGAGACCACGGACACCGACCCGGGCATCGCCACCAGCAAGGACGACTATTCGCTGGAGTCCTACATCCTCGGCAAGGACCACTACCAGGTCGAACTGCTGGCCAACCTGGACCAGGTGCCGGAAGCCGGCGCGCTGGTGGTCGTGAGCTTCCCGAAGATCGCCCGGGGCACCGGCTTCCCGGCGCGGGTGTTCGCCATCCTGCCGTGATGGAGTAAGCGGGACTCCCCCCTGTGGGAGCGGCTTCAGCCGCGATGGGCCCGGCTCGGCGCCGGGCCCTTTGAACTCGAAGCAGGCAGCCGTCGCTCACACCCTACGGCACACGCCCATCCTGCCGAGTCCTCAGCCCCGTAGGAGCGGCCTCACAGCACCTTTTCGAAGATCTTCGAGTTGCGCTGGTAGTTGTAGAGCGAGGCGCGCGCCGCCGGCAGGCTTTCCACGCCGCTGGGCTGGAAGCCGCGCTCGCGGAACCAGTGGGCGGTGCGCGTGGTGAGCACGAAGAGGGTCTTCAGGCCCAGGGCACGGGCGCGGTCCTCGATGCGCTCCAGCAGCTCGTCGCCACGGCCGCCGTGGCGGTACTCGGGGTTCACCGCCAGGCACGCCAGCTCGCCCGCATCGGAGTCGGCGATGGGATAGAGCGCCGCGCAGGCGATGATGTGGCCGTCGCGCTCGACGATGGTGAACTGGCCGATCTCGCGTTCCAGCACCTCGCGGGAGCGGCGCACGAGGATGCCCTGGTCCTCCAGCGGAGTGATCAGGTCGATCAGCCCGCCGACGTCGTCGATGGTGGCTTCGCGCAGGGACTCGAACTGCTCCTGGTCCACCAGGGTGCCGCCACCGTCGCGGGTGAACAGCTCGGTGAGCAGCGAGCCGTCCTCGGCGTAGCTGACCATGTGGCTGCGCTTGACCCCGCTGCGGCAGGCCTGGGCGGCGGCGTCCAGCAGCTCGGCCTGGTAGCTGTTGCCCAGGCGCACGAGGTGGCCGGGCACCTGTTGCGGGCGCAGTTCGCGCACCAGCTTGCCGGATTCGTCGATCAGCCCGCGCTCGCTGCCGAACAGCACCAGCTTGTCCGCGCCCAGGTCGATGGCGGCGCGGGTGGCGACGTCCTCGCAGGCGAGGTTGAAGATCTCCCCGGTGGGCGAGTAGCCCAGGGGCGAGAGCAGCACGATGGAGCGCTCGTCGAGCTGGCGGCCGATGCCCTTGCGGTCGATGCGGCGCACCTCGCCGGTGTGGTGGTAGTCGACGCCATCGACGACGCCTATGGGCCGTGCGGTGACGAAGTTGCCGCCTGTCACGCGCAGGCGCGAGCCCTGCATGGGCGAGGCGGCGATGTCCATGGACAGGCGCGCTTCGATGGCGATGCGCAGCTGGCCCACGGCGTCGATCACGCACTCCAGGGTCGGGCCGTCGGTAATGCGCAGATCGCGGTGGAAGTGCGGGGTCAGCCCGCGCGCAGCCAGGCGTGCCTCGATCTGCGGACGCGAGCCGTGCACCAGCACCAGGCGCACGCCCAGGCTGTGCAGCAGCACCAGGTCGTGGACGATGTTGCCGAAATTCGGGTGGGCGACACCCTCGCCGGGCAGCATCACCACGAAGGTGCAGTCCCGGTGGGCGTTGATATAGGGCGATGCGTGGCGAAGCCAGTTGACGTAGTCGTGCATGGAATCCATGAACCTGTGGACGTTGGCGAAATGAGCGTTGCTACTCCGGAGACGGAGTTGGGGGCGTCGCGTTTATCGTCGTCGCAGGAGCATCAACGGATTCCCTCCACGTCAGGCCTTGTCGGCGGGGTTCAGGCAGTAGTGCTGGATGAGCTGGCGCAGCAGCGCCACGGTAGGCTCGATGCGTGACAGTTCGAGGTGTTCATCGGGCTGGTGGGCGCAGGCGATGTCGCCGGGCCCGAGCACCAGGGTCTCGCAACCGAGCTGCTGAAGATACGGGGCTTCGGTGCCGAAGGCCACCGCTTCTGCGGCATGCCCGGTGAGACGTTCGGCCAGGCGCACCAGATCACTTCCGGCCGGCTCCTCGAAGGGGGGCACGGCGGGGAACAGCGGCTGGTAGTCGATGGCCACGCCATGGCGCTCGGCGAGCGGCGCCAGGCGCTGGCGGATGGCCGCGCGCAGCGTCTCCGGCTGCATGCCCGGCAGTGGGCGCAGGTCGAATTCCAGGCTGCACTGCCCGCAGATCCGGTTGGGGTTGTCGCCACCATGGATGCAGCCGAGGTTGAGGGTCGGCTGCGGCACGTTGAACAGCGGGTTGTGGAATTCGCGCTGCCACTCGCCACGCAGGGCCACCAGCGCGGCGATGCTCTCGTGCATCGCCTCCAGGGCGCTGCGGCCCAGGCTCGGGTCGGAGGAGTGGCCGCTCTGCCCGAGGATGTCGATGCGCTCCATCATCACGCCCTTGTGCAGGCGGATCGGCTTCAGCCCGGTGGGCTCGCCGATCACCGCGGCGCGGCCCAGCGGCTGCCCGGCGGCGGCCAGGGCACGGGCGCCGGACATCGAGCTTTCCTCGTCGCAGGTGGCCAGGACGATCAGCGGGCGGCGGAACGGCTGGTCGCGCAGGGTGCGCACCGCCTCTATCACCAGGGGGAAGAAGCCCTTCATGTCGCAGCTGCCCAGGCCGTACCAGCGGTCATCGGCCTCGGCGAGCTTCAGCGGGTCGCTCTTCCACAGCGCGGCGTCGAAGGGCACGGTGTCGCTGTGGCCCGCCAGCACCAGGCCGCCGGGGCCGCTGCCCAGGGTGGCCAGCAGGTTGGCCTTGCCGGGCGCCACCTGCTGCACCTCGCATCGGAAGCCGAGCTCGCCCAGCCAGGTCGCCAGCAGGTCGATCACCGCCTGGTTGGACTGGTCCCAGCCGGGCTGGGTGCAACTCACCGAAGGCGCGGCGATCAGCGCGGCGAACTGGCTCTTCAGGTCTGGAACGGGCATCGGCTTTCTCCACGGACGAGGACTCATCATAGGGACAACGCCCCGGCGGCGAAACCGCCCGGCAGGGCGCCTCGGCCTCCTGTAGACTTCACGGCCTCGGCAGCCATCCCGTGCTGCGATTGATAAAACTCCGGCCATGCAAAAAGAAACCGAAATCAAGCTCCGCGCCAGCCGCGAGACCCTCGAAGCCCTCCGTGACCACCCGCTGCTGAAGAAGCGCAACAAGAGCGGCTGGGAGAAACGCGAGCTCTTCAACCAGTACTACGACACCCCCGAGCGGGATCTGTCCCGGGCCAGGGTCGCCCTGCGCCTGCGTCGCGACGGCGACCAGTTCATCCAGACCCTCAAGAGCCGTGGCCAGAGCGTGGCCGGGCTGTCCGAGCGCAACGAATGGGACTGGTACCTGCCCAAGGCCAAGCTCGACCCGAAGAAGCTCGGTGACGACTGCTGGCCGGCCAGCCTCGCCGACCTGGACAAGAAGACCCTGGCGCCGATCTTCACCACCGACTTCGTCCGCCAGCGCGCCGAGATCGCCTGGGGCCGCGGCAAGGCCAAGGTCGTGGTGGAAGCCGCGCTGGACCTGGGCAAGGTCATCGCCGGCAAGGCCGAGGAGGAAATCTGCGAGCTGGAGCTGGAACTGCGCCAGGGCGAACCCGAGGCGCTGCTGGAGCTGGCCCGGGAACTGGCCGCCGACCTGCCCCTGATGCCCTGCGACATCAGCAAGGCCGAGCGTGGCTACCGCCTGTTCGACGCCAACAGCTACAGCGTCGCCCTGCCGGCCCCGGCGCTGGACGCCGAGATGCCCCTGGACGACGCCATCGCCGCCATCGCCTGGCACCTGCTCGGCAGCAGCCAGCGCCTGGCCGAGCAATACCGTTTCAACGGCCACTGGAAGCTGCTCGGCGAATGGCTGCAACAACTGATCGACCTGCGCGCCCTGCTCGGCAGCCTCGGCCAGGCCGCGCCGCGTGCCAGCAGCCACGGCCTGCGCGAAGCCCTGGACGCCCTGATCGGTGACTGGCGCCCGCGCCTGGCTGCCGGCCAGGACGACGAAGCCGCGCGCCAGGCGGCGCCGCAGCAATTCGCCGATGAACTGGCCGGCACCCGCTGGGGCCTGTTCTCCCTCGACGCCTCCAGCTGGCTGCTGGCCCGCTCCTGGGCCGTCGGCCGCAACGACCGTGGCAACCGCCAGGGCAAGGCCGCGCTGGGCAAGTGGCTGCCGCGCCTGCTGGGCGACGAGGCCCGCGACCTGCAGTTGGACCGCTACAAGCGCCAGCCCGAGGACCTCGCCGAGCAGCTGCCGCGCATCGAGCGCCTGCTGGTCTGGCTGCGCCTGGCCCGCAGCGTGCTGCTGGAGATCCCCGAGACCGACCGCTGCTACGGCGAGCTGAACAAGCTGGCCGAACTGGCTGGCCGGCCGATCGACGAGGAGGCCCTCGAAGCCCGCGTCAGCCAGGCCCACCAGGTGCTGACGCTCAAGAGCTGGAAGCAGCTGCTCAAGTGATGCGACCCGGCACCGCGCGCCCGCGCGGTGCCGACGAGGACCCCCGCGATGTTCAAGCAAAGCTTCAGATCCCTGCTCGGCACCTGGCTGACCGGCCTGCTGGCCCTCTTGCCCCTGGTGCTGACCCTGGCGCTGCTGGCCTGGATCGTCAGCCTGCTCAATCGCCTGGTGGGCCCCTCGACGCTGATCGGCCAACTGCTCGCCGCCCTCGGCCAGCCGTTCGCCAGCAGCCCGGTCCTGGCCTGGTTCGTCGGCACCCTGGTGCTGCTGGCCAGCCTCTATCCCCTCGGCCTCGCCGTGCAACTGGGCCTGCGCCGGCCGCTGGCCTGGCTGTTCGACCAGACCCTGCGGCGCACCCCGCTGATCGGCAACGTCTACAACATCGCCGACCGCTTCGTCGGCATGCTCGACAAGGAAAAGAACGCCGACATCACCACCATGCAGCCGGTCTGGTGCTTCTTCGGTGGCGACGGCGCGGCGGTGCTCGCCCTGCAACCGAGCTCCGCGCCCATCGAACTGGAAGGCCGGCCCTACTGCGCCATCCTGGTGCCCACCGCGCCCATCCCGGTGGGGGGCGGCCTGCTCTACGTACCGGTGGACTGGGTGCGCCCGGCCGACATGGGGGTCGATGCGCTGACCAGCATCTATGTCTCCATGGGCCTGACACCACCCCCCGCCACCACGCCGCCCGACGCCTCGCGGACCTGATCCGCCGACGCGCTTGGCCAAGGCGCCGCCGCGCTGGTTACAATGCGCGCCCCGCTCTTCATTCGTCTGTCCGAGAGAGTCCGCCATGGTTTTCAAAGTGTTCGTAGATGGTCAGGAAGGCACCACCGGCCTCCGTTTGCTCGACTACCTGTCCGGCCGTGCCGATGTCGAGCTGCTGCGCATCGCCGATGACAAGCGCAAGGACCCGCAAGAGCGTGCACGCTTCCTCAATGCCGCCGACGTCGCCTTCCTCTGCCTGCCCGACGTCGCCTCGCGCGAGGCGGTGTCCCTGGTGACCAACCCGAACACCTGCATCATCGACGCCAGCACCGCCTTCCGCACCGACGACAGCTGGGCCTACGG
This sequence comes from Pseudomonas sp. Pc102, assembly GCF_018408275.1. NCBI lineage: Bacteria > Pseudomonadati > Pseudomonadota > Gammaproteobacteria > Pseudomonadales > Pseudomonadaceae > Pseudomonas > Pseudomonas sp. Pc102. The sequence continues at coordinate 6,352,287 of NZ_AP021905.1, forward strand.
CCTGCCGGAACTGGCTGCCGGCCAGCGCGAGAAGATCCGCACCAGCAAGCGCATCGCCGTGCCCGGCTGCCACGCCAGCGCCTTCATCCTCGCCGTGCGCCCGCTGATCGACGCCGGCCTGCTGCCCGCCGACTACCCGCTCTCCGCCTTCTCCCTCACCGGCTACAGCGGCGGCGGCAAGGGCATGATCGCCGAGTACGAAGCCGGCAACGACGCCAGGCTGATGAGCCCGCGTCCCTACGCCCTGGGCCTGGAGCACAAGCACCTGCCGGAAATGCGCGTGCAGGGCCGCCTGGCCCAGGCACCGGTGTTCAACCCCATCGTCGGCCCCTTCCTCAAGGGCCTGGCGGTCACCGTGCCGCTCTACACCGAGCGCCTGGCACGCAAGGCCAGCGCCGCCGAGATCGCCGAGATCTACCGCCAGCACTACGCCGGCGAGCAGTTCGTGCGGGTGATGCCGGCCGGTGACGAAGGCAACCTCGACGGCGGCTTCTTCGACGTCCAGGGCTGCAACGACACCAACCGCGTCGACCTCTTCGTCTTCGGCTCCGCCGAGCGCCTCAACCTGGTCGCGCGCCTGGACAACCTCGGCAAGGGCGCCGCCGGCGCCGCCGTGCAGTGCATGAACGTGCACATCGGCGCCGACGAGGCCACCGGCCTCAACGCCTGATCCGCACCACCCTGGAAAAGCCCCGCCGATGCGGGGCTTTTTCGTTTCCGCGGGATAAGCCGGCGGGTTTCACCTGCCCTACGGCAGCCAGCGCATCGGCATGCTCCTGTAGGGGCGAATTCATTCGCCCAAGGACTTCCAGCAGGCCTGAGCCCATATGACCGGTAGGAGCGAATTCATTCGCGAAAGGGCCGCGCAGCGGCCCCCAGGGGCTACCCGGCAAGGAGCGGCAGCCTATCGGCTGCCATCGCGAATGAATTCGCTCCCACAGATACCGTTGCTCCCTCCGCTTTTCTCTTAACCCCCCACCGGCAAGCAGGTGGTGGACTTGATCTCCGACAGCGCGACAATGGAATTGACCTCCTGGATGCCCGGCACCAGCGACAGCTTCTCGAAGAAGAAGCGCTCGTAGGCCTCGATGTCCTTCGTGACGATGCGCAGCATGAAATCCACCGCGCCCATAAGCACATGGCACTCCAGCACCTCGGGGAAGCCCTGCATGGCTTCGGCGAACTCGGTGAGGTTGGAGCGGCCGTGGGCGTTGAGCTTCACCTGGGCGAAGATCTGCGCGTTGAGGCCGATCTTGCGCCGGTCCAGCAGGGTCACCTGGCGGCGGATCACCCCCTCCTCCTTGAGCCGCTGGATGCGCCGCCAGCAGGGCGACTGGGACAGGCCGATGCGCTCGGCGATCTCGGCGGTGGCGATGCCGGCGTCCTCCTGCAGCAGCTCGAGGATGCGGCGATCGTAGGGATCGAGCTCGATAGGCATGAAAAACCCCAATAAATGGATATAGGGGAAATTCTATTCCCCAATCAGTCGGAACGACCAATAAACAGGCAGAAATTCTCCCTCCGGCGCCCGGAAAATAGGCCATCGCCTCCGGAGCCACGCCACCATGCTCGATCTCGACGAATCGCCCCGCGTCACCCCGCCACTGCCCTTCCCCACCGCCCTGGCGCCGCGTGAGGATGTATGGAGCAAGACGCACCTGCCCGGCCAGGCGCGCACCCTGAGCTTCACCATCCTCGCCGAGGCCGACGCGGACATCCTCAGCCGCCTGCTCGCCTACTTCGCCCAGCTGCAGTTGGTGCCGCAGTGGCTGGAGTCGAGCCGCCAGGGCGACGAGCTGCTGCTGCGACTGCGCCAGGACGGCCTGACCCTGCACCGCGCCGAGGTGATCGCGCAGAAGATGCGTTCCCTGGTCAGCGTGTTTTCGGTGGACGTGCAGCCTGCGGCATCCTGACCGCGCCGTTCGGTGCACCCGGTCACGCATTGCCCTTCGCTCCGGGGCGCCGATTCGGGCATCCTGTGCACCCTCCACGGAAGAGTGCGTTGGCTACTCTTCCCTGACCGGGATCGCGTGACCAAGGAGCCTGCATGTCCGCTTTTGCCTCAGCCGCCCAGGATCGCTGGCTGGACCTCAACGACCTCCTGCGGGAGCTGGTGAACCAGGGCCGGATCGCCCAGGACACCGCCGAGCAGTGCATGGCGATTCGCCGCAGTGCGGTGAACAACCAGCAGCACCCGCTGGAATTCCTCGCCAGCCAGCAGGTCGACGACCTCAAGCGCCCCGGCAAGAAGCTCGACCTCGAAGCCCTGACCGTATGGCTCGCCGAGTACGCCGGCCAGCCCTACCTGCGCATCGACCCGCTGAAGATCGACGTCGCCGCGGTCACCCCGCTGATGTCCTACGCCTTCGCCCAGCGCCACAAGATCCTCGCCGTGGCCGCCGACAGCGAGAGCGTCACCATCGCCAGCGCGCAGCCCTTCGTGCACAGCTGGGAAGGCAACCTGACCCACGTCCTCAAGCGCCCGATCAAGCGCATCGTCGCCAACCCGGCGGACATCCAGCGCTTCACCGTCGAGTTCTACCGCCTGGCCAAGTCGGTCAGCGGCGCCAACGCCGTGGACCAGAAGATCAGCGGCGTCGGCAACTTCGAACAACTGCTGAAACTGGGGGCGAACGACCAGGAACCCGACGCCAACGACGCGCATATCGTCAACATCGTCGACTGGCTGTTCCAGTACGCCTACCAGCAGCGCGCCAGCGACATCCACATCGAGCCGCGCCGCGAGCAGGGCACCGTGCGCTTCCGTATCGACGGCGTGCTGCACACCGTCTACCAGTTCCCGCCCCAGGTGACGATGGCCATCGTCAGCCGCCTGAAGAGCCTCGGCCGCATGAACGTGGCGGAGAAGCGCAAGCCCCAGGACGGCCGGGTCAAGACCAAGACCCCGGAGGGCGGCGAGGTGGAACTGCGCCTGTCGACCCTGCCCACCGCCTTCGGCGAGAAGATGGTGATGCGGATCTTCGACCCCGAGGTGCTGCTGAAAAGCTTCGACCAGCTGGGCTTCTCCCAGGACGACCTCAAGCGCTGGCAGAGCATGACCAACCAGCCCAACGGCATCATCCTGGTCACCGGCCCCACCGGCTCGGGCAAGACCACCACGCTCTACACCACGCTCAAGCAGCTGGCCACCAGCGAGGTGAACGTCTGCACCATCGAAGACCCCATCGAGATGATCGAGGGCGCCTTCAACCAGATGCAGGTGCAGCACAACATCGACCTGACCTTCGCCAGCGGCGTGCGCGCCCTGATGCGCCAGGACCCGGACATCATCATGGTCGGCGAGATCCGCGACCTGGAGACCGCCGAGATGGCCATCCAGGCGGCGCTCACCGGACACCTGGTGCTTTCCACCCTGCACACCAACGACGCCCCCAGCGCCATCACCCGCCTGCTGGAACTGGGCGTGCCCTACTACCTGCTGCGCGCCACCCTGCTCGGGGTCATGGCCCAGCGCCTGGTGCGCACCCTGTGCCCGCACTGCAAGGCGCCCATCGAGCTGGAGGAGGAAGACTGGCAGAACCTCACCCGCCCCTGGAGCGCACCGCTGCCCACCGGGGCGCATCGCGCCGTGGGCTGCCTGGAATGCCGCGACACCGGCTACCGGGGTCGTGCCGGGGTCTACGAGATCATGCTGCTGTCGGATTCGGTGAAGAGCTACATCACCGCCGATACCGACCTCGTCGGCCTGCGTCGCAACGCCTTCAAGGAAGGCATGCGCAGCCTGCGCCTGTCCGGCGCGCAGAAGGTCGCCGCCGGGCTCACCACGGTCGAGGAAGTGCTGCGGGTCACGCCGCAGAGCGAACAGAAGTAACCACCGCCGCCCGGCGCAGAATCCGGGCGGATCACCGAGAAAGGCCGCTCCGGCACTCACCTACAGGGAACAGTCATGGGCATCACCACAGTCGTACTTCTCTTCGTCGCGCTCGCCGTGGCTATCGTCTTCATGGGTTTCAAGGTCGTGCCGCAGGGCTACGAATGGACGGTGGAGCGTTTCGGGCGCTACACCAACACCCTGAAGCCGGGCCTGAACATCATCGTCCCGGTGATGGACCGCATCGGGCGCAAGCTCAACGTCATGGAGGCGGTGCTGGACATCCCCCCGCAGGAAGCCATCAGCGCCGACAACGCCATCGTCGAGATCGACGCCGTGTGCTTCTTCCAGGTGATCAACGCGGCCCAGGCGGCCTATGAGGTGAACAACCTCGAGCACGCCATCCGCAACCTGGTGATGACCAACATCCGCACCGTGCTCGGCTCCATGGAGCTGGACGCCATGCTCAGCCAGCGCGACGCCATCAACGAGCGCCTGCTGCGCACCGTCGACGAGGCCACCGCGCCCTGGGGCATCAAGGTCACCCGTATCGAGATCAAGGACATCAGCCCGCCCGCCGACCTGGTCGAAGCCATGGCCAGCCAGATGAAGGCCGAGCGCCTGAAGCGCGCGCAGATCCTCGAGGCCGAAGGCTCCCGCTCCGCCGCCATCCTCACCGCCGAGGGCCACAAGCAGGCGGAGATCCTCCGCGCCGAGGGCGAGCGTGCCGCCGCCTTCCTCGAAGCCGAGGCCCGCGAACGCGCCGCCCAGGCCGAAGCCGAGGCGACCCGCGTGGTGTCCCAGGCCATCGCCAGCGGCAACGTGCAGGCGGTCAACTACTTCGTCGCGCAGAAATACGTCGAGGCCCTGGGCAACCTGGCCAGCGCCAACAACAGCAAGGTGATCCTCATGCCGCTGGAGGCCAGCCAGGTGATCGGCTCGGTGGGCGGCATCGGCGAGATCGTCAAGGCCACCTTCGGCGACAAGAAGGTCTGACCATGCTCGGCTACCTGCAGACCCTGTCCTTCTGGGACTGGCTGGCACTGGGCACCCTGTTGCTGATCCTCGAAGTCTTCGGCGCCGGCGGCTACCTGCTGTGGATCGGCCTGGCCGCCGCCGCGGTCGGCGCCCTCACCTTCATCGTGCCGGGCATCCCGTGGGAGGTGCAGTTCCTCCTCTTCGGCGTGCTCTCGGTGTGCACCGCCGTCTACTGGTGGCGCCGCCAGCGCAGCGCCGCCAAGCCCTCCGACCAGCCTGGGCTGAACCGCCGGGGCCAGGAATTCATTGGCCGCCAGTTCGCCCTGCACCAGGCCATCGAAGGCGGGCGCGGCAAGATCAAGGCCGGCGACTCGGTCTGGCTGGTGGTCGGGCCCGACCTGCCCGTTGGCGCCCAGGTGCGTGTCATCGGCCAGGACGGCGTGCTGCTCAAGGTCGAACCGGTCAGCGCCGGTTGAACGAACGGGACGCGTCGGTATTGCATGGGGCTCATGGCTAACGTCCAATAGCCGCCTCATGCCAAGGAGCCGTCCATGCCGCGTCCCGCCACCCCCCGCAAACCCCGCGCCAGCAGCCAGCTGCGCATCGCCGGGATCCTCGACTCCGCCCGCGCGCTGCTGGCCGAGGAAGGCGTGGCCAACCTGTCGATCTACAGCGTGGCCGAGCGCGCGGAGATGCCGCCCTCCTCCGTCTACCACTTCTTCGCCAGCGTGCCGGCGATCCTCGAAGGCCTCACCGCCGAAGTCCACGCCGCCTTCCGCGCCTGCCTGCAGGAGCCGGTGGAGCACGAGCGCCTGGCCAACTGGCGCGACCTCTCGCGCCTGGTGGAAGAACGCATGCTGGCGATCTACGCCGAGGACACCGCCGCGCGCCAGTTGATCCTCGCCCAGCACGGCCTCACCGAAGTGACCCAGGCCGACCGCCAGCACGACATCGAGCTGGGTCGCCTGATGCACCGCCTGTTCGAGCGCCATTTCGAACTGCCGGCGCTGCCGGGCGACCTCGACGTCTTCGCCCTGGCCATGGAACTGGGCGATCGCGTCTACGCCCGCTCGGTGCAACTGCACGGCGAAATCACCCCGCGCTTCGCCGAGGAAGGCATGCGCGTCTTCGACGCCTACCTCGGCCTCTACCTGCCGCCCTTCCTGCCCAAACGTGCCGCCGCGCTGGCGGACGCCCTCTGAAGCCTTCGATTTTTATCCGATAAATAGCCGATAAACATCGGCATTACTGGGCATTATTTCTTTCAAATATTTTATTACCACTTTTAAATCGGATTTTTATCGATTATAAAGTCGCCATCCGGGCGACTCACGCCCGCTCATCGACAGCAATCGTCCTGACGAGGTGTCTCCATGCCCCGCATCGTTACCGTCGCCGCCACCCAGATGGCCTGCTCCTGGGATCGCGCCGCGAACATCGCCAACGCCGAGAAACTGGTGCGCCAGGCCGCCGCCAGGGGCGCGCAGATCATCCTCATCCAGGAGCTGTTCGAGACCCCCTACTTCTGCCAGAAGCCCAACCCCGACTACCTGCAACTGGCCACCCGCACCGAGGCCAACGCCGCCATCGCCCACTTCCAGAAGGTCGCCGCCGAACTGCAGGTGGTGCTGCCCATCAGCTACTTCGAGCTGGCCGGGCGGGCGCGCTTCAACAGCATCGCCATCATCGACGCCGACGGCAGCAACCTCGGCGTGTACCGCAAGAGCCACATCCCGGACGGTCCCGGCTACCACGAGAAGTACTACTTCAACCCGGGGGACACCGGCTTCAAGGCGTGGAACACCCGCTACGCGCGCATCGGCGTCGGCATCTGCTGGGACCAGTGGTTCCCCGAGTGCGCCCGCAGCATGGCGCTGCTGGGCGCCGAGATCCTCTTCTACCCCACCGCCATCGGCAGCGAGCCCCACGACGCCAGCATCACTTCGCGCGACCACTGGCAGCGCGTGCAGCAGGGCCACGCAGGCGCTAACCTGATGCCCTTGGTGGCGTCGAACCGCATCGGTCGCGAGGAGCAGGACGGCTACGACATCACCTTCTACGGCTCCTCCTTCATCGCCGATCAGTTCGGCGCCAAGGTCGAGGAACTGAACGAGACCGAGGAAGGCGTGCTGGTGCACAGCTTCGACCTGGACAAGCTGGAACACACCCGCAGCGCCTGGGGCAGCTTCCGCGACCGTCGCCCGAACCTGTACGGCCCGCTGAAGACCCTGGACGGCGTCCTGGAGTCCTGACACCCATTTACAGTGGCCCCCGCCCATGCGGGGCCCACTCCACAGCCACCGCATCGCCCCTGACCGGGCGACCCTAGGGAACCCGCATGAAACCTCTGAACAGCACACCCCGCGCCGATGGCTTCCGCATGCCGGCCGAGTGGGAACCCCACAGCCGCACCTGGATGGTCTGGCCAGAACGCCCGGACAACTGGCGCCTCGGCGGCAAGCCCGCGCAGGCGGCCTTCACCGCCGTGGCCCGCGCCATCGCCCGCTTCGAGCCGGTGACCGTGTGCGTCAGCGCCGGCCAGTACGAAAACGCCTGCCAGCGCCTGGACGAGCCGAACATCCGCGTGGTGGAAATCACCACCGATGACGCCTGGGTGCGTGATACCGGTCCCACCTTCGTCACCAACGACACGGGCGAGGTGCGCGGCGTGGACTGGGCCTTCAACGCCTGGGGCGGCTTCGACGGCGGTCTCTATTCGCCCTGGAACCGCGACGACCAGGTGGCCTCGAAGATCCTCCGCATCGAAGGCTGCCAGGGCTACCGCACCGAAGGCTTCGTGCTCGAGGGCGGCTCCATCCACGTGGACGGCGAAGGCACCCTGATCACCACCGAGGAATGCCTGCTCAACCGCAACCGCAACCCGCACCTGAACCGCGAGGAGATCGAGGCAGTGCTGCGTGACCACCTGGCGGTGGACAGCATCATCTGGCTGCCGGATGGCCTCTATAACGACGAGACCGACGGCCACGTCGACAACTTCTGCTGCTACGTGCGCCCGGGCGAGGTGCTGCTGGCCTGGACCGATGACCCGGCCAACCCCAACTACCCGCGCTGCCAGGCGGCGATGAAGGTGCTGGAGCAGGCCCGCGACGCCAAGGGCCGCCAACTGGTGGTGCACAAGATGCCGATTCCCGGCCCGCTCTACGCCACGGACGAAGAGTGCGCCGGCGTCGACCTGGTGGCCGGTACCCAGGAGCGCGACCCGTCGATCCGCCTGGCGGGTTCCTACGTCAACTTCCTGATCGTCAACGGCGGCATCATCGCGCCCAAGTTCGACGACCCGAAGGACGCCGAGGCCGAAGCCATCCTCAAGCGCCTGTTCCCGCAGCATGAGGTGGTGATGGTGCCGGGCCGCGAGATCCTCCTCGGCGGTGGCAACATCCACTGCATCACCCAGCAGCAGCCGGCGCCGCAGAAGCGCTGAGCCACCGCTGGATGAACGAAGCCCCGCGAAAGCGGGGCTTTTTCATTCCGACACAAGGCACCAGCTACCCGTAGGATGGGTAGAGGTACGAAACCCATCATCGGGCGTGCCCAGGACCGCATGGGTTTCGCTCCGCTCTACCCATCCTACGAACCACGCCTCTGTGGGAGCGAATTCATTCGCGAAGGATCGCGTAGCGATCCCGATACTGCCGGGCGGCCCTGCGGTCCGCATCGCGAATGAATTCGCTCCCACACGTGCCCCCAAACGAACGAGCCCCCGCATGCGCGGGGGCTCTTCATGTCGGCACAAGGCAGCTGACGCAACCTCTTTCCACCGGATCACAGCTTGGCGATGGACACCTCGGTGGACTTCACGAAGGCGATCACCTCCGAGCCGATGCCCAGCTCCAGCTCGCGCACGGAACGGGTGGTGATCACCGAAGTGACGATGCCGGCGGCGGTCTGCACGTCGATTTCCGACAGCACCGGGCCTTCGATGATTTCCTTGATGGTGCCCTTGAACTGGTTGCGGACGTTGATGGCTTTGATGGTCATGGCGTTTTCTCCTGGGGTCGAAAAGCAGCTTCAAGTTGCAAGCTCCAAGCGGCAAGTCGGAGCGTCCTGCTCTTCCTTGCGGCTTGTGGCTTGCGCTTGCCGCTGAGGGTTAAAGCGCCCAACGCAACTGCGTGGGCAGGGGTGAAAAGGGTTCCGGCTCCGGTGGCGAGGCGGGTTGCGACAGCACCCGCTCCAGCACCTCGGCCTCCAGTGCCGCCAACCGTGCCGAACCACGGGCGCGGGGGCGGTGCAGTTCCACGGCCAGGTCGAGGCCGACCTCGCCGTCTTCGATCAGGATCACCCGGTCGGCGATGGCCACGGCCTCGCTGACGTCGTGGGTGACCAGCAGCACGGTGAAGCCGTGCTTCTGCCAGAGGCGTTCGATCAGTTGCTGCATCTCGATGCGGGTCAGCGCATCCAGCGCGCCCAGCGGTTCGTCCAGCAGCAACAGGCGCGGTTCGTGGATCAGGGCGCGGGCCAGGGCCACGCGCTGCTTCTGGCCACCGGACAGCGCCGCCGGCCATTCCTGGGCACGGTCGGCCAGGCCCACGGCCTCCAGCGCTTCCAGGGCCTTGGGCCGCCAGTTGCCGGAGAGGCCGAGGCCGACGTTGTCGATCACCCGCTTCCAGGGCAGCAGGCGGGCGTCCTGGAACATCAGCCGGGTGTCCTCGCGGGCCTCGGCCAGGGGGGCCGAACCGGCCAGCAGCTCGCCCCGGCTGGGCTGGTCGAGCCCGGCCAGCAGGCGCAGCAGGGTGCTCTTGCCGCACCCGCTGCGACCGACCACGGCAACGAACTGGCCGGCGGGAATCAGCAGGTCGATGTCCTTGAGCACCTCGCGCTCGCCGAAGGACTTGCCGATGCTGCGGATCGCCAGCGGGATGCCGCGCTTCAGGCGCTGGGGCGTGGACAGGGCATTCATGCCGCACCTCCCTTGGCCTGGTAGGCCGGGTGCCAGCGCAGCCACAGGCGTTCGAGGCCACGGGCGGCGACGTCGGCCAGCTTGCCGAGCACCGCGTAGAGCAGGATCGCCAGCACCACGACGTCGGTCTGCAGGAACTCGCGGGCGTTCATCGCCAGGTAGCCGATGCCGGAACTGGCCGAGATGGTCTCGGCGACGATCAGGGTCAGCCACATGAAGCCGAGGGCGAAACGCACGCCCACCAGGATCGAGGGCAGCGCGCCGGGCAGGATCACCTGGCGGAACAGGCCGAAGCCGGAGAGGCCGTAGCTGCGCGCCATCTCCACCAGCGCCGGGTCGACGTTGCGGATGCCGTGGTAGGTGTTGAGGTAGATGGGGAACAGGGTGCCGAGGGCGACGAGGAAGATCTTCGCCGACTCGTCGATGCCGAACCACAGGATCACCAGCGGGATCAGCGCCAGGTGCGGCACGTTACGGATCATCTGCACCGAGCTGTCGAGCAGGCGTTCGCCCCATTTCGACAGGCCGGTGATGAAGCCCAGCAGCAGGCCGAGGCCGCCACCGATGGCGAAGCCGATGCCGGCGCGCCAGCCGCTGATGGCCAGGTGGGTCCAGATCTCGCCGCTGGCCACCAGTTGCCAGCCGGCGGTGACCACGGCGCTGGGTGCCGGGAGGATGCGGGTGGAGAGCAGGCCGGTCTCGACGGCGAGCTGCCAGGTGGCCAGCAGCACGAAGGGCAGTGCCCAGGGCGCCAGGCGCTGGAGGATTGACTGGAAATTCATCTCGGCGCCCTCAGCTCTGCGAGACCTTGAGGCGACGCTCGGGCAGCGCCTCGTTGGCCACCATCTCGCCGAAGGGGCTGACGAAGGCCAGGCCATCGCTCGCCTGCGGGCGTGCCACGTCCAGGTGGGGGAACAGCAGTTCCGCCACGCGGTAGGACTCTTCCAGGTGCGGGTAGCCGGAGAAGATGAAGGTGTCGATGCCGAGGTCGGCGTATTCCTTGACCCGCGCGGCCACGGTGGGCCCATCGCCCACCAGCGCAGTGCCCGCACCGCCACGCACCAGGCCGACGCCGGCCCAGAGGTTGGGGCTGACTTCCAGCTGGTCGCGCTTGCCATTGTGCAGGGCGGCCATGCGTTGCTGGCCGACCGAGTCGAAGCGGGCGAAGGCCGCCTGGGCCTTGGCGATGGTGGCGTCGTCGAGGTTGGCGATCAGGCGGTCGGCGGCGGCCCAGGCTTCTTCGTTGGTCTCGCGCACGATCACGTGCAGGCGGATGCCGAAGCGCACGCTGCGGCCGAGCTTGGCGGCCTTCTCGCGCACCTGTTCGATCTTCTCCTTCACGGCGGCCGGCGGCTCGCCCCAGGTCAGGTACAGCTCCACCTGTTCGGCGGCCAGGTCCTGGGCGGCTTCGGAGGAGCCGCCGAAGTACAGCGGCGGGCGCGGTTGCTGCAGCGGCGGGTAGAACAGCTTGGCGCCCTTCACCTGGATGTGCTTGCCGTCGTAGTCGACGGTCTCGCCCTCCAGCACGCGGCGCCAGATACGGGTGAATTCGACGGAAGCCTCGTAACGCTCTTCATGGTTCAGGTGCAGGCCGTCGGCGGCCAGCTCGTCCGGGTCGCCCCCGGTCACCAGGTTGAACAGGGCCCGGCCGCCGGAGAGGCGGTCGAGGGTGGCGGCCTGGCGCGCAGCGACGGTGGGCGAAATGATCCCCGGGCGCAGGGCGACGAGGAGTTTCAGGCGCTGGGTCACCGGGATCAGCGAGGCGGCAACCAGCCAGGAGTCCTCGCAGGAACGACCGGTGGGGATCAGCACGCCGCCGAAACCGAGGCGGTCGGCCGCCTGGGCGATCTGCTGCAGGTAGCCGTGGTCGACAGCGCGGGCGCCTTCGGATGTGCCGAGGTAGTGGCCGTCGCCGTGGGTCGGCAGGAACCAGAAGAGGTTGAGACTCATCGCAATAACTCCAGGGTGAGCGCGCCGGCGTGGCGTAGCCGCGCGATGATGGTTCGTTTACGGGTATCGAAACCTCCCCCGCGCCGTCCTGGCGCGGGGCGAGGCGCCAATCACTGCTGCTGGGCGACCTTGGCGGGCGGCGTCCAGATCACATCCTTGATGCTGAGTTTTTTCGGGATCAGCTTCAGGTCGGTGAAGGTGTCGGCGATCTTCTGCTGCGCAGTGACCACCTCCGGGGTGAGGAACTGGGCGCCGTAGCCCTGGCGCTTCACCGCGATGGAGGTGATGTCCCTGGGCAGGCCGAGCAGCGGCGCGACCTGTTCGGTGACGGTGTCCGGGTCGGCCTTGGAGTCCTCGCCCACGGCGCGGACTTCCTCCACCAGGGTGCTGATCACCTGCGGGTGCTGGGTCGCGTACTGCCGGGTGGCCAGGTAGAACTGGTGGTTATCCACAAGCTGGGTGCCGTTGCGCAGGGTGCGGGCCTGCAGCTGCTGCTCGGCGGCCGCCTGGAAGGGGTCCCAGATCACCCAGGCGTCGACGCTGCCACGCTCGAAGGCGGCGCGGGCATCGGCCGGCGGCAGGTACACGGGCTGGATGTCGCTGTACTTCAGGCCCGCCTCTTCGAGGGCACGGACCAGCAGGTAGTGCACGTTGGAGCCCTTGTTCAGGGCGACCTTCTTGCCGGCCAGTTCCTTGACCGACTGGATCGCCGAGCCCTTGGGCACGAGGATCGCCTCGCTGGTGGGCGCCGGCGGCTCGTAGGCGACGTAGAGCAGGTCGGCACCGGCGGCCTGGGCGAACACCGGCGGGGTCTCGCCGGTGACGCCGAAGTCGATGGAGCCGACGTTGAGGCCTTCCAGCAGCTGCGGGCCGCCGGGGAACTCGGTCCATTTCACCTCGATGCCCTGGTCGGCCAGGCGCTTCTCCAGGGAGCCCTTGGCCTTGAGCAGCACCAGGGTGCCGTATTTCTGGTAGCCGATCCGCAAGGTCTCGGCCTGTGCCTGGGTGATGGCGCCGAAGGTGATGGCCGCTGCAAACAGGGCGACCAGGCTCCGACGCAAAGTGATGGTGCGCATGGCGCTCTCCTCGAACTCTGCTTTGGGTAGTGGTTGCGCCTGCTTGCCCGTTGGCGGGCGAGTAAGGCCTTGTTCTTGTCACCCCCGGGGGAGTGTCCTGCCGTACTTCAGATGCTCCAGCGCGCGTTGCGCAGGGCATCCGGCTCCAGGGGGCGAGGCCTTCTGGCCAGGGCCCGCTGGAACTGTTCCAGTGATTCGTCCAGGCGTTGCTCCAGGGACGGGGCGAGTTGCACACCGCCGTTCTGGTGCTCCACCTGGCCGTCGTCGGCGAAGATGCCGTGCAGCACTTCCTCGGCCTTGAGGGCCGTCAGAACGGGCCGCAGTGCGTAATCCACCGCCAGCATGTGGGCCTTGCTGCCACCGGTGGCGATGGGCAGCACGACCTTGTGTTCCAGGGCCCGCTCGGGCAGCAGGTCGAGCAGGGTCTTGAGGGCACCGGCGAAGGACGCCTTGTACACCGGCGTCGCCACCAGCAGCCCGTCGGCGCGGCCGACCTGCTCGATCAGGTGCTGCACGCGGGGGCTGTCGAAGCGTGCGTGCAGCAGGTCCTCGGCGGGGAAGTCCCGTACCGCGAAGCCCGCCAGCTCCACCCCATGCCGCTCCAGCCACTGGCGGGCGCGGGTCAGCAGGGCTGCCGAGCGCGACTCCAGGCTGGGACTGCCGGAAAGGGTCACCACCAACATCGGGACTGTTCCTCTTCGATAAAAAACGGACCGGCGCACCGGTCCGAACCCTGCTCTTTCATTCATTGGGGGGCTGACCGAGGGCCGCCCCGTCGCCCCGCACAGGCGGGGCCCGCTCAATGCCTCAGCGATTGGGCTGCGGCGTCAGGCGCAGGTACGGCCGGATCGCCTTGTAGCCACGGGGGAAGCGCTGCTTGATCTCGTCCTCGTCTTTCAGCGAGGGCACGATCACCACGTCATCGCCGTCCTGCCAGTTACCAGGGGTGGCGACCTTGTGGTTGTCGGTGAGCTGCAGGGAGTCGATCACCCGCAGGATCTCGTTGAAGTTGCGCCCGGTGCTGGCCGGGTAGGTGATGATCAGGCGCACCTTCTTGTTGGGGTCGATGATGAACAGCGAACGCACGGTGAGGGTGTCGTTGGCATTCGGGTGGATCAGGTCGTAGAGGCCGGAAACGGCACGGTCGGCGTCGGCGATGATGGGGAAGTTGACGACGGTGTTCTGGGTCTCGTTGATGTCGTCGATCCACTTCAGGTGCGAATCCACCGGGTCCACCGACAGGGCGATGGCCTTGACCCCACGGGCGGCGAATTCGTCCTTCAGCTTGGCGGTCAGGCCCAGTTCGGTGGTGCACACCGGCGTGAAGTCGGCGGGGTGCGAGAAGAGCACGCCCCAGCTGTTGCCCAGCCACTCGTGGAAACGGATGCGGCCTTCGCTGGAGTCCTGTTCGAAGTCGGGGGCGATGTCGCCGAGTCTGATGCTCATGTGCAGCTCCTTGAGACTGGATTCGTCGTTCTGTGCGCTCACTATGCCCAGCCTCGAAGGAAATCAAAAAGAATAAATAACAATTTATTTATAACTTTAAGAGCTATATCTCCCCATCCACTCAAACACCCGGTCAGCACTTGTAGGATGGGTAGAGCGAAGCGAAACCCATGGGGTCCTGGGCACTCCGCAATGATGGGTTTCGCTCGACTCTATCCATCCTACGAAGCCCGATTTGCCGCCTGCCCCGAATCGCGCCCACAAAAAAGCCCCGCCTCCGCCTGGGGCGGAAGCGGGGCTCGGTGACGCTGCTTACAGCAGGGTCAGGGTGTAGCTCACGATCAGGCGGTTTTCGTCCTGGTCGCGGGTGGCGTCGCTGCGCAGGGCAGCGTTACGCCAGGACAGGCCCAGGCCTTTCAGCGGGCCGTCCTGCAGGGTGTAGTCCAGGCGGAAGTCACGCTCCCACTCGCCCTGGTCGCTGCCCTGGGTCTCGATGTTGCTGCCCTTCAGGTAGGTGGCGACGGCCTTCAGGCCCGGTACGCCGGCCTTGGCGAAGTCGTAGCCGTACTCGGCCACCCAGGTGCGCTCGCCGGCACTGAGGAACTTGCCGATCTGGCGGTCGGTGATCAGGTAGGCGGTGGCACCGTCACCCTGGTTCAGGAAGGGGAAGGCGCTGTCGCCGGACACCTGCTGGTAGCCCAGGCTGGCGGCATGGCTGCCCAGGGTGTAGGTGAAGAAGGCACTCCAGGTCTTGTTGTCGACTTCCCAGCGGTTCGCGTCGGTGGTCGCCCAGTTGCCGGAGCTGCGATAGCCCTCGAGGCGGCCGGCGGCGCTGGCGTTCTTGCCATCGGAGTCGCTGTAGAAGTAGCGCAGGTCGGATTTCAGGGAACCCGGGCCAACCGGCAGCACGTGGGTCAGGCCAAGGAAGTGCTGCTCATAGAAGTCTTCCAGGTTGCCGTAGTAGTACTGGGCGGTCAGGTCCTTGGTGACCTTGTAGTCGCCACCGGCGTAGTAGAACTTGTTGCTGAACTGCCCGTTCTTGTAGGTGGCCGGGGAGCCCAGGCTGTTGGCACCGCCGATGGACAGGCCACGGGCGTCGCTGGAGTTACGGCCCTTGGCGTGCTCGAGCTGGCCCCCGACCAGGGTCAGGCCGTCGATCTCGTTGGAGGTGACCTGGCCACCTTCGAAGGTCTGCGGCAGCAGGCGACCGTCGTTGAAGGTCACGACCGGCAGCTTGGGCTGCAGGGTGCCGATGCGGGCTTCGGTCTTGGAGACGCGGACCTTGCCGGTCACGCCGATGCTGCCGAAGTCATCCACGGCACGGCCGTCGCCGTCGGTGGGGAACACGGTGCCGCCGTAGGCATTGCTACCGGCGTTGTAGTGAGTGCCCTTGCCGGAGTCCAGGCGCACGCCCAGCAGGCCCAGCGCGTCGACGCCGAAGCCCACGGTGCCCTCGGTGTAGCCGGAGGTGTAGTTGAAGAGGAAGCCCTGGCCCCACTCTTCCTGCTTGGAGGGGTTGGCAGTGCCTTCGCGGTTGTCCTGGTTGATATAGAAGTTGCGCAGGCCGAGGGTGGCCTTGCTGTCCTCGACGAAACCGCCCGCGACGGCCTGTTGGGCCAGTACACCGGCAGCGATGGCCAAGGCCAGGGAAGATCTGTTCATGCTCGTGCTCCAGATGGTGCTTGTTTCTTGGTGTTTTAGTTTTAGAGGTGAGGCGCGCTCACGCCTCGCTGTATATAAAAATATACAGCGAGGCAGTATGACCACAGGGTCATGGATTTCCAGCGCGATTCAAGCGAAAGCACCCCGCCCCGGATGGCTGGCAATCTAGGGCAAGGCGCTTAAGGCTTAAAAAGAATTTATTGTCACTTTATTGTAACTAAATCGCATAAAAAGCATCACGGACGAGCTTTGAACCCGTTCTCATCTCGCCGCATAAGCTAATGATTAAAAATTATTGGTCCCGCCTTTTTTAGATCACCTAGCTTCTCGCCACCGGACAACCGGACGAACTTCCCGCTTCGCGATGAAAGCGGGGTCCCGTTCCGGCCTCCCGAGATCGCCGGAAAGCGCATCTTCGAGAGGTTCGTCATGGCCCAGGCCAAACCCTTCACCCGTACCGCACTGCTCGCCCTCGCACTGGGCATCGGCCTGCTGGCCGCCCTGCCCGTGGACGCCGCCAGCCAGCAGCTGCGCATCGGCTTCCAGAAATCCTCGACCCTGATCACCCTGCTCAAATCCCAGGGCGGCCTGGAGCGCGAGCTCGCCAAGCAGGACATCGCCATCAGCTGGCACGAATTCCCCAGCGGCCAGCCGCTGCTGGAAGCCCTCAACCTGGGTAACGTCGACCTTTCCGCGGATGTCGCCGACACCGTGCCGGTGTTCGCCCAGGCGGCGGGCGCGCAACTTACCTATTTCGCGCAGGAAGCGCCATCACCTTCCGCCCAGGGGATACTGGTGCGCGCGGATTCACCGCTGAAAAGCCTCGCCGACCTCAAGGGCCGCACCGTCGCGGTGACCAAGGCCGCTGGCAGCCACTACCTGCTGATCGCCGCCCTGAACAAGGCCGGGCTGAAGTTCTCCGACATCAAGCCCGCCTACCTCACCCCAGCCGACGGGCGCGCCGCCTTCGAAAACCACAAGGTCGACGCCTGGGTCACCTGGGAGCCCTTCCTCACCAGTGCACGCGAGCAGTTGCCGACCCGTACCCTCAGCGATGGCGCGCACCTGGCCGACTACCAGCGCTACTACCTGACCGGCAGCGCCTTCGCCAAGGCCAACCCCAAGGTGCTGCAGACGGTGTTCGACGAGCTGGTGAAGACCGGCGACTGGCTGCGCGCCAATCCTCGCCAGGCGGCCGAGATCCTAGGCCCGCAATGGGGTGGCCTGGCGCCGGCGATCGTCGAGCAGGCCAACACCCACCGCAGCTACCAGGTACGCGCCGTGCAGCCAGGCAGCCTGGCGGAGCAGCAGAAGATCGCCGATGCCTTCTTCGCCGAAGGGTTGCTGCCCAAGAAGGTGGACGCCCTGGCGCTGCCCATCTGGACCCCGGAAGCCCACTGACTCACTCCTAGGGCCCGCGAGCCGGGCCCTTCGCCTGGACGGGGCAAGTAGCCAGCACTCATAAGCTAATGACTAAAAAGTATTTATTCTGAATTTTTTAGATCATTTAGATTCGCTCCACCGGATCACCGGACACCCTGAGAAAACCCCGATTCCCGTCCCGTGGCCCGGCCTCCGAACCGGCCCGTCGCCCGTTTAGGAGCACCACCATGATCAGCTCTCTGTTCCCCCGTCGCCTGCTGGCGGCATTGACCCTCGGCGGCCTGGCCATCAGCGCGCAGGCCGCGGATTTCACCGTCGCCTACCAGACCACCGTGGACCCGGCGAAAGTCGCCCAGGCCGACGGCGCCTATGAAAAGGCCAGCGCCTCCAAGATCGACTGGCGCAAGTTCGACAGCGGCGCCGAAGTCATCACCGCCGTCGCCTCCGGTGACGTGCAGATCGGCTACGTCGGCTCCAGCCCCCTGGCGGCGGCGGCTACCCGCCAGCTGCCGATCCAGACCTTCCTCATCGCCACCCAGATCGGCGACGCCGAGGCCCTGGTCGCCCGCAACGGCGCCGGCATCGCCAAGCCCGAGGACCTGGTCGGCAAGAAGATCGCCGTGCCTTTCGTCTCCACCGGCCACTACAGCCTGCTGGCCGCCCTCAAGCACTGGAAGATCGACCCCAGCAAGGTGACCATCCTCAACCTCGCGCCGCCGGCCATCATCGCCGCCTGGCAGCGCGGCGACATCGACGCCACCTACGTCTGGGACCCGGCGCTCGGCGTGGCCAAGTCCAGCGGCAAGGTGCTGATCAGCTCCGGTGAGCTGGGCAAGCTCGGCGCCCCGACCTTCGACGCCTGGATCGTGCGCAAGGACTTCGCCGAGAAGCACCCCGAGGCGGTCCGCGCCTTCGCCAAGGTGACCCTCGACGCCTACGCCGACTACCGCAAGGACCCGCAAGCCTGGCTGGCCGACAAGGCCAACATCGACAAGGTGGTGAAGCTCTCCGGCGCCAAGGCCGAGGACATCCCGCTGCTGCTGCAGGGCAACGTCTTCCCGCTGGCCGCCGACCAGGTCACCGCCCTCGGCGCACCGACCACCCAGGCCATCAACCAGACCGCCACCTTCCTCAAGGAGCAGGGCAAGGTCGATGCGGTGTTGCCGGACTACGCCCCCTACGTGAGCGCCAAGTACGTCACCAACTGATCGGCTGCGCGTCGGCGGGGCGTCGTTGAAAACGACCTGGGCTTGCTCACCCGCAGCAGCCCCGGTCGTTTGCGACTGGCCCCGCTCCAACTCGCTCGATCCGACACATTCAGAAGAGCGCAAAAGAAAATGGCCTTACTCCAGCTGGAGCGCATCAGCGCACAGTACCCCGGCACGGCCGAGCCGGTACTGACCGACATTTCCCTCTCCCTCGGGCCACAGCAGCTGCTGGTCGCCCTGGGGCCTTCCGGCAGCGGCAAGACCACGCTGCTCAACCTCATCGCCGGCTTCGTGCCCCCCAGCGACGGTCGCATCAGCCTCGACGGCCAGCCCGTGCAGGGCCCTTCCGCCGAGCGTGGGGTGGTGTTCCAGGACGACGCCCTGCTGCCCTGGCAGAACGTCCTCGGCAACGTCGCCTTCGGCCTCGAACTGGCCGGCGTGCCCCGTGCGCGGCGCGAAGCCAAGGCCCGCGAGATGCTCGCCCTGGTCGACCTCGCCGGCTTCGAGAAGCGGCAGATCTGGGAACTCTCCGGGGGCCAGCGCCAGCGCGTCGGCATTGCCCGGGCCCTGGCCGCCGACCCGCGCGTGCTGCTGATGGACGAACCCTTCGGCGCCCTCGACGCCTTCACCCGCGAACAGATGCAGGAGCTGCTGCTGCAGGTCTGGCAGCGCGCCGCCAAGCCGGTGTTCCTGATCACCCACGACATCGAGGAAGCGGTGTTCCTCGCCACCGACCTGATCCTCCTGTCACCCAACCCCGGTCGCATCAGCGAGCGCCTGACCCTCGACTTCGGCCGCCGCTACGCCGCCGGCGAGAGTGCACGGGCGATCAAGTCCGACCGGGCCTTCATCGAAACCCGCGAGCACGTCCTCGCCCAGGTCTTCGCCGAACGGCAAAGGAGAAGCGCATGAGCAGCCTCGACCTGCCCCTGCCGGAAAACAAGGCAGCGACCCCCGCATCCCGCACCTGGCGCCTCTCCACCTTCGCCATCAGCAGCCTGACCCTCGTCGGCCTGCTGCTGGCCTGGTGGGCGGTGACCACCGCCGGCCTGATCGAGCCGCTGTTCCTGCCCAGCCCCCAGGCGGTGCTGCGCAAGGGCTGGCAGCTGGCCACCCAGGGCTACATGGATTCCAGCCTCTGGGCGCACCTGCTGGCGAGCCTCGCGCGCATCGGCACCGCCCTGCTGGCCGCCGTGCTCACCGCCATCCCCCTGGGCATCGCCATCGGCCGCAACCGCATCGCCCACGGCATCTTCGACCCGCTGATCGAGTTCTACCGGCCGATCCCGCCGCTGGCCTACCTGCCGCTGATCGTCATCTGGTGCGGCATCGGCGAGCTGTCCAAGGTGCTGCTGATCTTCCTCGCCATCTTCGCCCCCATCGCCATCGCCACCGCCACCGGCGTGCGCAACGTCAACCCGGCGCGCCTGCGCGCGGCGCAGTCCCTCGGTGCCACCCCGGCGCAGCTGATCCGCCACGTGGTCCTGCCCAGCGCCCTGCCGGACATCCTCACCGGCGTGCGCATCGGCCTCGGCGTCGGCTGGTCGACCCTGGTCGCCGCCGAACTGGTGGCCGCCACCCAGGGCCTCGGCTTCATGGTCCAGTCGGCCGCGCAGTTCCTGGTCACCGACGTCGTGGTGCTCGGCATCCTGGTCATCGCCCTGGTCGCCTTCGCCCTGGAACTCGGCCTGCGCACCCTGCAACGCAAGCTCGTGCCCTGGCACGGGCAGAACCACTGATCGAGGCCCGTCATGCCCCTGCACATCACCCCCCTCAGCCCCGCCCTCGGCGCCCTCGTCGGCGGCGTCGACCTGCGCGAGCCGCTGAGCACCGAACACCGCGATGGCATCGAGGCCGCCCTGCTCCAGCACCAGGTGCTGTTCTTCCGCGCCCAGCCCCTGGAGCCCACCCAGCAGGCACGCTTCGCCGCCCAGTTCGGCGACCTGCACATCCACCCCATCT
Organism: Pseudomonas sp. Pc102; assembly: GCF_018408275.1. Classification (NCBI taxonomy): domain Bacteria; kingdom Pseudomonadati; phylum Pseudomonadota; class Gammaproteobacteria; order Pseudomonadales; family Pseudomonadaceae; genus Pseudomonas; species Pseudomonas sp. Pc102. Next base: position 6,372,705 of record NZ_AP021905.1, read on the forward strand.
ACCCCAACATCCCCGAGCAGCCGGAAGTGCTGGTGCTCGACACCGCCGTCACCGACGTGCGCGACAACGCCCTCTGGCACACCGACGTGACATTCATGGAAACCCCGGCCCTGGGCGCCGTGCTCAGCGCCAAGCTGCTGCCGCCGGTGGGGGGCGACACCCTCTGGGCCAGCAGCAGCGCCGCCTTCGAAGCGCTGTCGGCGCCGCTGCAGCGGATGCTCGAAGGCCTCACCGCCACCCACGACCTGGCCCGCTCCTTCCCCGAGGAGCGCTTCAGCCTGACGGCACAGGAACGCGAGAAGCTGGAAGCGGCCAAGCGCAAGCACCCGCCGGTCAGCCACCCGGTGGTGCGCACCCACCCGGTCACCGGGCGCAAGGGGCTGTTCGTCAGCGAAGGCTTCACCACCCGCATCAACGAGCTGTCGGCGGCGGAAAGCGACGCCCTGCTGCGTTTCCTCTTCGCCCACGCCACCCGCCCGGAGTTCACCCTGCGCTGGCGCTGGCAGGAGAACGACGTGGCCTTCTGGGACAACCGCATCACCCAGCACTTCGCCGTCGACGACTACCGCCCCGCCCGCCGCGTGATGCACCGCGCCACCATCCTCGGCGACAAGCCGTTCTAAGGGGCTCCCGCCCACCGTCTGTGGGAGCGAATTCATTCGCGAAGCAGCCTGCAAGGCTGCCCTTGGCAACACCGGGGAGCGCTTCGCGCTCCTTTCGCGAATGAATTCGCTCCTACGAGTCGCCCCTGCATGTTTCGGCACCCAGCCGCACCATGGCCGATCCCTGCACGTTCACGTCCGTTCCCTGCAACCAAAGGCCGCACCCGCTGGTCTAGGCTTTCCCCCGTCGGCAGAATGCGCGCCGGCATACCCCTGGAGAGCCCCATGACGGACCGCATCCCCGACCACCTCGACCTGCCCGAACTGACCCTGCGCGGGCTGGTCCTCGGCGCGCTGATCACCCTGGTGTTCACCGCGTCCAACGTCTACCTCGGCCTCAAGGTCGGGCTGACCTTCGCCTCGTCGATCCCCGCCGCCGTGATCTCCATGGCGGTGCTGCGCTACTTCAAGGGCTCGAACATCCTCGAGAACAACATGGTGCAGACCCAGGCCTCGGCGGCCGGCACCCTGAGCTCGATCATCTTCATCCTTCCCGGCCTGCTGATGATCGGCTACTGGGCCGGCTTCCCCTTCTGGCAGACCGCGGCCATCTGCGCCATCGGCGGCATCCTCGGCGTGCTCTACACCATCCCCCTGCGCCGGGTGATGGTGGTGCAGAGCGAGCTGCCCTACCCCGAAGGCGTGGCGGCGGCGGAGATCCTCCGTGTCGGCAGCGGCGATGACGAGGGCGCCGATGGCACGCCCACCGCCCGTGACAAGAACGAGCCCGGCCTGCGCGACATCCTCGGCGGCGGCCTGGTGGCCGCGGCCTTCAGCCTGTGCAGCAGCGGCTTCAAGGTGCTCGGCGAAGGCATCAGTGTCTGGGCCACCGCCGGGCAGGCCGCCTTCCGCTTCACCACCGGGTTCTCCTTCGCCCTGGTCGGCGCCGGGTACCTGATGGGCATCACCGCCGGCATCGCCATCCTCATCGGCGTGCTCATCTGCTGGGGGGTCGCGGTGCCGCTGCTCACCATCAACGCCACGCCCGCCGAGGGCCAGGCCATCAGCGACCTGGCCACCCAGATGTGGAGTTCCCAGGTGCGCTTCCTCGGCGCCGGCACCATCGGCATCGCCGCGCTCTGGACCCTGGCCACCCTGTTCAAGCCCATGGCCCAGGGCGTGTGGACCTCGCTGCAGGCCGTGCGCGGCAAGGCCGAGGCCAGCACCGCGCGCACCGAGCGCGACCTCTCGGCGCGGGCCATCCTGTCGCTGGCGGGCGTCCTGCTGCTGGCGCTGTTCACCGTGTTCGGCTTCTTCCTCCACGAGGCGGCGCCGGAACTCACCGGCCCGGGCTTCTGGGGCATGGTCGCCGGCTGCGTGCTGTTCGCCTTCTTCTTCGGCTTCCTGATCGCCGCCGCCTGCGGCTACATGGCCGGCCTGGTGGGCTCCTCCAGCAGCCCGATCTCCGGCATCGGCATCATCGCGGTGATCCTCGTCTCGCTGCTGATCCTCGGCATGGGCAGCCTGGAGACCGGCCTGCTGCAACTGGCCGGCGGCAAGGTGGCCATCGCCCTGGCGCTGTTCACCACCGCCGTGGTGCTGGCCATCGCCGCCATCTCCAACGACAACCTGCAGGACCTCAAGACCGGCTACCTGGTCGGCGCCACGCCCTGGCGCCAGCAGGTGGCGCTGATCGTCGGCTGCCTGGCGGGCGCCCTGGTGATCCCGCCGGTGCTCGACCTGCTCTACAACGCCTACGGCTTCGCCGGCGCCCTTCCCCGCGAAGGGATGGACCCGCAACAGGCCCTGGCCGCGCCCCAGGCCACCCTGCTCACGGCCATCGCCAGCGGCATTTTCAAGAACGCGCTGAACTGGAACATGATCCTCATCGGCGTGGTGCTCGGCGTCGCGCTGATCCTCATCGACATCATCCTGCGGCGTACCAGCAAGGCCAGCCTGCCGGTGCTCGCGGTGGGCCTGGGCATCTACCTGCCGCCCACCATCGGCATGACCCTGGTGGTCGGCGCCGTGCTCAGCCGGGTGATCGAGGGCCGCCTGCAGGCCCGCGCCCAGGCCGCCGGGGAAGACCCGGAACGCTACGCCGAGGTGCCGCGCCGCCGTGGGGTACTGCTCGCCTCGGGCCTGATCGTCGGCGAGAGCCTGATGGGCATCCTGCTCGCCGGGCTGATCGGCGGGACCGGCGAGGACGCCCCGCTGGCACTGGTCGAGGCGGGCTTCTCGGGCACCGCGCAGTGGCTCGGCCTGCTGGTCTTCGCCCTGGTGTGCGTAGGCTTCTGCCGTCATGTACTGGGGTCGCAACGCAGTTCCTGAAACGCGTGTGAACCCCTTGGCAAACCTGTTCGTTCCCCCCTTTTCCGGGGGAACTGTCGCTATGCTGGCTGCCTAACTGGAGTGAGAGTCAACACAGACAGGGCCCGTCAGCCATGAGTGCAGCCATCTACATCGTTCCTGAAAAGCCCCTCGCGGGCATCGATGACTTCGTCAACGGCAAAGCCGTGGCCAGCGTGGACGAGGTCGAGCTCGACGAGCTGTGCAAACGGCTCAAGGTGAAGTCCCTCTGGGCCTTCGTCAGCCAGGACCCGGGCGACTTCGCCGACCTGCTAGAAGAAGGCGACGTGCCGGACCTCGGCGACAGCCTGCCCGACGAGCAGTGGTTCAACGCCGAGGACGGCCTCAAGACCGTGCGCGCCCTGCAGGGCCACCTGGTCACCGAGCCCCGCGCGCTGTCCAACTCCACCGACTTCCTCGAAGACCTCCAGGAGTACGAGTGGGTGCTCAACGCCCTCGCCGAACAGGAAATCCGCTGGCACTTCGCCGTGGATTTCTGAGCCCCGCCCCGCTTCCGTGGGCGGCCTGTAGGGGCGACTTCAGTCGCCAAAAGCTTCGCGAGCAGAGCTCGCTCCCACGGCACAGGTGCCAGGCCCGGCGCCTTTCTGTGGGAGCGAATTCATTCGCGATCCTGCGCATCGCCCTATCGCACAGAACGGTCCCGCAGGAGGGGCGGCCGTGTCCGGCAACAGCATGGGTTTCGCTTCGCTCGCGGAACGCCGCCCGACCCATCCTACGAACTGCACGGCGAACTGTAGGGGCGACTTCAGTCGCCAAGGACGGCGCAGCGGCCCCATGCCCGGGAGGGCAGACCTGCGGCCTGCTGGACGAATGAATTCGCCCCTACACCGATTCCCGCACCTTTCGGCTCCGTAGCCCGGGCTTCAGCCCGGGGATGCGCCCAGTTCCCGCAAGTAGTCCCAGGGATAGATCCCGCGCTCGTGCCCATCGCTGAACACCAGCTGCACGCCGTAGCCCTGCGGGTGGATGGCGGTGAGGCGCACCGCCTCGTCCACCAGCGGTATGGCGCCACGGATGCGCGCAGCCTTGCACTGCGAGCAGGGGCAGGCGCCGCGCAGGCGGGCGTGGCTGATGGCCTGGTGCGCGCCATCGTGCCATTCCAGGGTCAGCCGCCCTTCGCTGCGGGAATTGCGCAGGCCGGACGGGGCGTCCATCAGGCCGCCCCCTGCAGCTGGACCAAGGCGATGCGCACGGCCTTGCGCACCTCCGGATCGCCATCGGCTTCTGCCGCACGCAGGGCCGGCACGGCCCACGCGTCACCCAGCTCGCCCAGGGCCAGCGCAGCTTCCTTGCGCAGGTTGGCGATGCCGTGCACCAGCAGCCCGGCGAGCCCCGGTGCGGCCGGGCGGTGGCGCAGGCGGCCGAGGGCACGGGCGGCGCGCAGGCGCACCTGCCAGTAGCTGTCGTCCAGGGCGGCGAGCAGGGCCGGGCCGGCCTCGTCCAGGCCCACCTTGCCGAGGGTGGTGGCAGCCTCTTCGCGCACCTGCCAGGCCTCGTCGGCCAGGGCCGCGCGCAGGGCCGGCAGCACGCTGGCGTCGCTGGCCAGGCCCAGGGCGCCGGTGGCGGCGCGGCGCACTTCGGTGTCCGGGTCATCGCTGGCCAGGCGCGCCAGGGCCGGCAGCGCATCGCTGCGCTTGAGCCAGCCGAGGATGCCCACCGCCTCGCGGCGTACGCCAGCGTCACCGTCCTCCAGGGCCTGCAATGCCGGCGTGGCGGCGGCGTCCAGGCGCAGCTCGCGCAGGGCGCGCAAGGCACTGGTGCGGACGAAAGCGTCGGCATGGCGCACCCAGGGCAGGATCAGCTCGCCCGCATCCAGGCTCTTCAGCTCGCTCAGGCTCTGCGCGGCGGCCAGGCGCACCGGCTCGGCGGGGTCCGCCAGGGCGGCGCAAAGCGCCTGCACCACATCGGGTTCCTCCCAGGCTTCCAGCAGGCGCGCGGCCTCGGCGCGCACCTCGGCGGCCGCGTCGGCCACCAGCGCGTCGGTGAGCCAGGGCAGGCCTTCGGGGTCTTCCAGGTCGGCCAGTTCGATCAGGGCGATGCGCCGCACGCCGGCATCGTCGGCGGCGAGACGCGGCAGCAGGTCGAGAATGTCGGGGTGGGTGGTTTCACGGTCGGTCATAGGGCGATTCGCAAGGGCGGGTGGTCGGTAGGCAGGCCGAGCGGGGTGAGGCGCGGCAGTTCGCGGCCTTCCTCGTGGCGCAGCAGTTCCAGGCAGTGGCGCTTGAGGTGGGTGAAGCCCGGGCTGGTCAGCAGGCTGGCGCGGCGCGGGCGCGGGAAGTCGAGGCGCAGGTCCTCGATGAAGCGGCCGGGGCGCGGGCTCATCACCAGGATGCGGTCGGCGAGGAACAGCGCTTCGTCGATGTCGTGGGTGACGAAGACCACGGTGGTGCGGATGCGCGTCCAGATATCCAGCAGCAGCTCCTGCATGCGCGAGCGGGTCTGCGCGTCGAGGGCGCCGAAGGGCTCGTCCATCAGCAACAGGCGCGGGCGGTTGATCAGCACCCGGGCGATCTCGGCACGCTGCTGCATGCCGCCGGAGAGCTGCCCCGGCCAGCGCCCGGCGAAATCGGCGAGGCCGACCAGGCGCAGGAATTCGGCGGCCTGGCGGCGCCGCTCGTCCTTGCCGATGCCCTGCATCTTCAGGCCGAAGGCGACGTTGTCCAGCACGCTGCGCCAGGGCAGCAGGGTGTGGTGCTGGAACACCATGCCGCGCTCCGGCGAGGGCCCGCCCACGGCGCGGCCATCCACCTCCAGGGTGCCGGTGCGCGGCCGCAGGTGGCCGGCCAGGGCGCCGAGCAGGGTGGACTTGCCGCAGCCCGACGGGCCGAGGATGCAGACGAACTCGCCGGGGGCGATGGAAAAGTCCAGGGCCTGCACGGCATCGAAGGCCTGGGCCCCCTCGCCGAGGCGGATGGACAGTTGCCGCCCCTCGATGCGGCCGGGTTCGACGGCCTGCTCGAATGCGCTCATCAGGCGTTCCTCCCCGTGCGGTACCAGGGCGTGACCAGGCCGCCGAGGCGCTTCACCAGGCCGCTGCTGCCCATGCCCAGCAGGCCGATCAGCAGCATGCCGACGACGATGTCCGGGTAGTTCTGCAGGGTGTAGGACTCCCAGGTGTAGTAGCCGATGCCGAACTGCCCGGAAATCATCTCGGCGGTGACCAGACAGAACCACGAGGTGCCCATGCCGATGGCGAGGCCGGTGACGATGCTCGGCGCCGCGCCGGGCAGCACCACCTCGCGCAGGATGGCCAGGCGCCCGGCCCCGAGGCTGCGCGCCGAGGCCACCAGGCGCGGGTCGACGCCTTCGACGCCATGCACGGTGTTGAGCAGGATGGGGAACAGCGCGCCGGTGAAGGTGATGAACACCATCGACAGCTCCGCGGATGGGAACATCAGGATCGCCAGGGGGATCCAGGCCACCGCCGGGATCGGCCGCAGCACTTCCAGGGGCGGCAGCAGGCTGTACTCGGCCCAGCGCGAACGGCCGATGGCCAGGCCCAGCAACACACCCAGGACGGCGGCGGTCAGGTAGCCGGCGAACACCCGCGCCAGGCTGCTGGAGAGATGCGCCAGCAGCTTGCTGGAATGCACCAGCTGCCAGGCGGCCTCCAGCACCGCGCCCGGCGTGGGCACGTAGCTGAAGGTGATCAGCCCCAGGTCGAGCCGCGCCGTGGCCGCCAGCTGCCAGCACAGCAGGCAGGCGGCCAGGGAGGCGAGGCGCAGGGGCCAGCGGTAGAAGTGAGTCATGAGGTCCTCCTGTAGGTTGGCGCCAAGCGGAGCGCGGCCCAACATGGCCCTGCCCGGCACCCACCTACGTATTCAACGGCTGGCGACGGCCTGCTTCTGGTTGGCGCTGCTGAAGTCCAGCGCCGTGCCGCCGTTCTCCCGGGCGTAGCGCTCGGCCTGGTCCTTGAGCAGGAAGGCACTCAGCTCACCCTTGTCGTTGCGCACGAACCAGGCCTGGTTGGCCAGCAGCTTGATGCCGCTGTCGGCGGCCTGGGCGTAGATGGCGCGGATGTCCTTGCCCTCCTGTTCCAGCTGGGCCAGGGCCGCCAGCGCCGCTTCCGGCGAGGCGTAGTGGCGCACCTTGTCTTCGCCGCGCACCCAGATCTGCGCCAGGCGCCTGAAGTCGGTGATCGGCTGGCCGGTGGCGGCGTCCTTGGCCACCAGCGGCAGCGGGGCGTAGTTCTTCAGCGCCTTGTCGTAGTCCTGCCCGGCCGCCTGGAAGGCTGCGCGGATGAAGCGGTCGTCGATGAAGGTGCCGGTGTCCAGGCCGCGGTCGGTCTTCTTCAGCAGCTTGAGGGTGTCGATGGAGGTGGCCACCGCCTGGCGGTACTCCGGCTTCCAGGTCAGGTCGCGGGTCTGCAGGCCGAGGGGGCCGTGGAACAGGTAGTTCACCTCGGCCTCGATGCCGGCGACCTTCTCGATCAGCTCGCTGTACTTCTCCGGCTCGGCGGCCAGCAGGCGGTCGGCCTCCAGGCTGGCGCGCAGGTAGGCGGTGACCACTTCCGGGTACTTCTCGGCATAGGCGGCGTCCACCAGCGCGCCGTGGAAGGTCGGTGCCCCGGCCTGGGAGCCGTCGTAGATCTTCCGTGCGAAGCCACGGTTGGGGAACAGCTCGGCGAAGGGCACGAAATCGGCGTGGGCCTCGATGCGGTTGCTGCGCAGGGCGGAACCGGCGATCTCCGGCGGCTGGGCGATGATGCGCACGTCCTTCTCCGGGTCCCAGCCCTGGGCGGCGATGGCGCGCAGCAGCATGCCGTGGGCGGTGGAGGCGAAGGGCACGGAGATGGTCCTGCCCTTGAGTTCGGCGATGGACTGCACGCTCGAGGCAGCCGGCACCACGATGCCGTTGCCGCTGCCCCGGGTGCTGCCCGAGAGCACGCTGATGAACAGGCTGCGCTTGCCGGCATCGAGGTGGGCGACGCCGTTGAAGGAGCCGGGGAAATCGGCCATGGCGCCGAAATCCAGCTTGCCGGCGACCATCTCGTTGGTCAGCGGCGCGCCGCTGGTGAAGTTCTTCCACTCCACCTCGTAGTGGGCGTCCTGGTACTTGCCGTCATGGGGCAGGTACTTCTCCAGCAGGCCCAGCTCGCGGATCAGCAGGCCGCCGGTGGCGCAGTTGATGGTGGTGTCCTGGGTGCCGATGGCGATGCGGATGGTCTCGGCGGAGGCGGACGCGGTGGTGACGGCCAGCGCGAGGCCGGCGATGGTTGCACGTAGGCTCATGGTTCCCCTCGAATCATTGGTCGGGTCGTCGTCTCCGCCACATCGTCGGTGGTGGGAAACGAGGGGTCTTGCAGGCAAGGCGTCCGGCGGCGGGCCGGATGGCGGTCGTTGTTCTTCGATGGTGGAACCGGTCAACGCAGCAGGTAGGGAATCTCCACCTTCACCGCGCCGGTCGGGCAATCCTTCTCGCAGGGCATGCAGTACCAGCATTCGTCGAAGGCCATGTAGGCCTTCTGGGTCGCCGGGTTGATGGCCAGCAGGTCCATCGGGCAGACCTCGACGCACACGGTGCAGCCCTTGTGGGCGATGCACTTGTCCTCGTCGATCGTCACCGGCGCGCTGCTGCGGAAGAAGATTTCCTGGGGTTGAAAGGCCATGTCACGGGTCCTTGGAGCCTTGGGGCTCTCTGTGTTCTTGGGATGTAGGGTGGGCTTCAGCCCACCGGGAAAGCCCTGCATGGCGCCATTGGTGGGCTGAAGCCCACCCTACGGTTCAGTGCCGGGTCAGGCGGCCTCGGTCTTCACCCGCAGGCGGTCGTAGGCGCTCTGTTCTTCCGCATCCAGGGCGATCAGGTAGGGCTCCACCGGCTTCTTGAAGCTGGTCATGGCGCCGTCATCGCCCTTCTTCAGGTGGCAGTGGCAGAACCACTCGGCGTCGTTGCGCTCGGGGTGGTCGACACGATGGTGGTACAGGCCCCAGCGGCTTTCCTCGCGGAACAGCGAGGCGCGGGCGGCCATCTCGGCGCAGTCGCGGATCACCGCCACTTCCATGGCGCGCATCAGCTCATGGGGGTTGTTGGCCTTCATCTGCCCGAGGTCGCGCTCGATCTCGGCGAAGCGGGTCAGGCCGATCTCCATCTTCCTGGTCACCTTGGGCGGCTGCAGGTAGTCGTTGACCATGCGCCGCAGCTTGTACTCCACCTGGGCCGGCGGCAGCCCGTGCTCGCGGTGCAGCGGCGCGTAGACCCGCTCGCGCTCGCGCTCCACCTGGGCCGGGTCGACGGCGGCGAAGTCACGCCCGGCCACGTAGTCGGCCGCGTTGATGCCGGCGAACCAGCCGTAGGTGAAGGCGCCGAGCATGTAGTTGTGCGGCACGGCGGCCATGTCGCCGGCGGCGTAGAGGCCCTTCACCGAGGTCTCGGCCTTCTCGTTGACCCACACGCCCGAGGCGGAGTGGCCGGAGCAGAAGCCGATCTCGGAGATGTGCATCTCCACCATCTGCTGGCGGTAGTCGGTGCCCCGGCCGGCGTGGAACTGGCCACGGCTGGGGCGCTCGTTGCTGTGGAGGATCTCCTCGATGGTCTGGATGGTTTCCTCGGCCAGGTGGTCCAGCTTGAGGAACACCGGGCCGTTGCCGCCTTCGAGTTCCTGGTGGAACTCCCACATCATCTGCCCGCTCCAGTAGTCGCACTCGATGAAGCGCTCGCCCTTGTTGTTGGCGGTGTAGCCGCCCAGCGGGCCGGTGACGTAGGCACAGGCGGGGCCGTTGTAGTCCTTGATCAGCGGGTTGATCTGGAAGCACTCCAGGTTCGCCAGCTCCGCCCCGGCGTGGTAGGCCATGGCGTAGCCGTCGCCGGCGTTGGTGGGGTTCTCGTAGGTGCCCATCAGGTAGCCCGAGGACGGCAGGCCGAGGCGCCCGGCGGCGCCGCAGGCGAGGATCACCGCCTTGGCGCGGATCACCTGGAAGTCGCCGCTGCGGCAGTCGAAGCCGAGCACGCCGCAGGCGGCGCCCTCCTCGTCGAGCAGCACGCGGGTGGTGACCAGGCGGTTGGTGATGTTCACCCGCGCGCGCTTGAGCTGGCGGTAGAGCACCTTCTTGATGTCGTGGCCCTCGGGCATCGGCAGCACGTAGGCGCCCATGTGGTGGACCTTCTTCACCGCGTAGTCGCCGGTCTCGTCCTTCTCGAACTTCACGCCCCAGCGGTCCAGCTGCTCGATGGTCGCGAAGCTGTGGGTGGCATAGGCGTAGACGGCGGCCTGGTTGACGATGCCGTCGTTGGCCACGGTGATTTCCTTGGTGTACTGCTCGGGCGTCGCGTGGCCGGGGATGATGGCGTTGTTCAGCCCGTCCATGCCCATGCTGATGGCGCCGCTGCGCTTGACGTTGGCCTTGTCCACCAGCAGCACGCGCAGCTCGCGGTTCTTCTCCTTGGCCTTGATCGCGGCCATGGGCCCGGCGGTGCCGCCGCCGATGACGACGATGTCGTATTCCTGCTCCAGGGTGTTCATGCCGGTGCTCCCTTCTGGCGGTCGATGCGCAGGCGGTACTGGAAGGCATCGCCACGGTAGTAGAGGTGCTCGAAGTCCAGCGGCGCGCCGTCGGCGGTGTGGGTCAGGCGCTCGATACGCATGATCGGCGAGCCCTCTTCCACCTCCAGCGCCTGGGTCAGGTCGCTGTCGGCGAGCACGGCGTCGATGGCGAGGTCGGCGTGGCCCAGGGGGATGCCGCAGTCGTTCTCGAGGATGAGGAAGATGTCGCGGGTGACGAGGTCGGCCTTCTCCAGCTTCTCGCCGACCGCCAGGGGCAGCCAGGTGAGTTCCAGGGACACCGGCTCGCGGTTGATCAGGCGCACGCGCTTGATCTCGATCACCGGGCTGCCCTCCTCCACCTGCAGTCGCTCGGCCACCAGTGCGCTGGCCGGCACCTGCTTGAAGCTGCGCAGGCGGTTGAGCACCTCGTAGCCCATCTGCGTCATGGACTCGGCCAGGCCCTGCAGGGTGGAGACGTTCTGGAAGGCCTTGGGCTTGGCGACGAAGGTGCCCTTGCCGTGGATCTTGAAGATCAGCCCTTCCTTCTGCAGGTCGCCCAGCGCCTGGCGCACGGTGATGCGGCTGACGTCGAAGGCCTTGCCCAGCTCCGCCTCCGAGGGCATGCGGCTGTGGGGCGGGTAGGTGCCATCGAGAATGCGCCCGCGCAGCAGCTCCTTGAGCTGGCTGTAGAGGGGCACCGGGGAGAGGGGAAGCAGTTCGGCCATGTCGTCGCTCGCTCGTGATCCTTACTTGTTATAACAAGTTATGGCGCGAGAATAGCGAGCATAACCAGCGCGGCGGAAATACCGATATCGAATAAGGTTAGAAGCCGACCCACACCGTTTTGAAAATATTTTTCATTTCCAGGTGAGGTATCGGTCCACGACGTCCGTGTAGGAGGTGGAATGCGATTTATTCGCAAAGAAATCCATCAGCCAGGGGCAGGTCACACCCATGAAGTACAGGACATTGCGGTTGCAGGGTGGCGCGTTCAAGCGCCTCGGTCTGGTTTCGGCGCTGCTCGACCTCGGCCCTGCCGGCGTGCTGCCTCAGGCCATGGCCGCCGATGCCGAGGCCCCCGCCACCGCGCTGGCCAGCGTGCACGAGTTCGCCATCGCCGCGCAGCCACTGCCCCAGGCCCTGGCCGCCTTCACCCGGGCCACCGGACTGGCGCTGGTCTACACCGAGGACGCCGCCTACCAGGTCCAGGCCCCGGCGGTGAACGGCCGCATGAGTGCCGAGCAGGCCCTGGCACGACTGCTGGCGGGCAGCGGGCTGAGTTATGCACAGGTCAACGCCGGCACCCTGACCCTGGTACCCCGCAGCGATGACGGCGCACTGAACCTCGACGCGGTGAACATCAACTCCCGCCAACTGGCCGACGGCAGCTACCAGCCTCCGCCCACCACGCGCCTGATGCGCTCGGAAACCCCGCTGCTGGACATTCCCCAGGCGGTGGCCGTGGTGCCCCAGCAGGCGCTGCTCGACCAGCAGCCGCAGAACCTCGACGACGCCCTGGCCAACGTCAGCGGCATCACCCAGGCCAACACCCTCGGCAGCACCCTGGACGCGGTGATGAAGCGCGGCTTCGGCGACAACCGCGACGGCTCGATCCTGCGCGACGGCATGCGCACCATCCAGGGCCGCAACCTCACCGCCAGCGCCGAGCGCGTGGAAGTGCTCAAGGGCCCGTCCTCGATGCTCTACGGCATCCTCGACCCGGGCGGGGTGATCAACGTCATCAGCAAGAAGCCGCAACTGCAGGCCTACCGCGCCATCACCGCGCGCGCCTCCACCTACGGCGACGGCAAGGACGGCAGCGGCGGCACCCTCGACGTCACCGGCCCGCTGGGGGATTCCGGCCTGGCCTACCGGGTGATCGCCGACTACGACGACGCCGACTACTGGCGCAACTTCGGCCACAGCCGCGACAAGACCTTCGCCCCTTCCTTCGCCTGGTACGGCGAAGACACCACGGTGAACCTCAGCTTCGAGCACCGCGAGTACAGCACCCCCTTCGACCGCGGCACCCTCTTCCTCAACGGCAAGCCCCTGGCGGTGCCCGCCACCCGCCGCCTGGACGAGCCCTACAACGTCACCGAGGGCCGGTCGGACCTGATGATCCTTGACCTCGAACACCAGCTGAACGAGGCCTGGAAGGCCCACTTCGCCTACAGCTACAACCGCGACACCTACGACGACTACCAGGCGCGGGTGCAGAGCCAGAACCCCAACGGCACACTGCGGCGCCGCCTGGACGGCACCCGGGGCGCGGTGAGCACCGAGCACTTCGCCACCTTCGACCTGGACGGCCAGGTGCAGCTGGGCGGCATGCAGCACGACCTGCTGATGGGCGTGGACCACGAGTACCGCAAGTTCTTCCGCGAGGACCTGATCCGCCAGACCACCACCGTCAGCTTCAACCCCTGGAACCCGGTCTATGGCCAGGTGCCGGTGCCCACCACGGTGGCCGCCAGCGACAGCGACCAGACCGACCGCGTGGTCAGCCAGTCCGCCTTCTTCCAGGACTCGGTGCACCTCAACGAGCAGTGGATCTTCATCGCCGGGGCCCGCTACCAGCTCTACGACCAGCTCGCCGGCCGGGGCCGCCCGTTCAAGAAAAACACCGACATCGACGGCCAGGTATGGGTGCCCCGGGTCGGCCTGGTCTACAAGATGACCGACGAGCTGTCCCTCTACGGCGGCTACACCGAGTCGTTCAAGCCCAACTCCACCATTGCGCCGCTGACCGGCACCGGGTCGGTGAACGAGATGGCGCCGGAGGAAGGCAAAAGCTGGGAGATTGGCGCCAAGCTGGACATGCCCGGCCGCATCACCGGCACCCTGGCGCTGTTCGACATCGTCAAGGAAAACGTCGCCGTGACCGAGCTCGATGGCTCCAATCGCGCGGTTGGCGAAGTCCGGTCACGGGGCATCGAGCTGGATGTGACCGGCCAGGTCACCGACAACCTCAGCCTGATCGGCACCTTCGCGTGGCTGGATGCGGAGCTGACCAAGGACCCGCTCTACAAGGGCAATGAGTTGCAGAACGTCGCCCGGCGTACCGCTTCGCTCTCGGCCGTCTACGACTTCGGCCCGCTGTTCGACGGCGACCGCCTGCGTGCCGGCCTGGGTGGTCGCTATGTGGGCTCCCGCGAGGGTGATGTCGCCAACAGCTTCGAGCTGCCCCACTACACCGTCGCCGACGCCTTCGCCAGCTACGAAACACCACTGGGCGACGACAAGCGCCTCAAGCTCCAGCTCAACGTGAAGAACCTCTTCGACAAGACCTACTACAGCTCCTCGGTGAACCAGTGGAACGTCTCCATCGGCGACCCGCGCCTGGTGCAGCTCTCCAGCACCCTGGAGTTCTGAGTACCGGTCCACTCCGCATGGTGGACCGGTGAAGCGGGGTCCACCCTACATCCGGCATTGCTCCGTGCTCGGGGCATGGCCTGCGTAAGGTGCACGTCGCTCTTCACGTCCACCCGCAGAGCCCCGGTTGGCACCGCGTGGTGGACCGATGGAGCGAGGCCCAACGGATCGGTGCCGATCCCTTCGCGAATGAATTCGCTCCCACGGAAAAGCCGGAGCCGTGCGTAGGGTGGCGGCTTCGGGCGCGACTGCGGTCAGACGCCGAAACGATCGGTCTCCAGGCCCGCGAGCCCGGCGGGCGTGGCCTCGTCCGCCTCGGTGATGTGGCGGACCATGGCCTGGGCCAGGGGCGAGAGGCTGTAGCCGACGCGGCTGACCACGCCGTAGCGGGTGTAGCACTCCTCCAGGTCGGCCGGCAGGTCCACCGGCTGCAACGCCACCAGGGCGCCGTCGCGGAGGAAGGGCGCGAGGTTGCTCTGGCCGGCGATGCCGATGGCGTCGGAGTTGAGCACCACGTTGAGCAGCGCGTAGCCGTGTTCGCATTCGACGTTGGGGTGAAGTCCTGGCGGCCGCTGTAGTCCACCAGCACCTTGCGGATGTTCGGGGGCGGAAGGTGGTGGCCAGCGGGTAGGTGAAGATGTCCGCCGTGCGCACCGCCTCCCGCTGCGCCAGCGGATGGCCGGCGCGGCAGCAGAAGTGCCACTTCTGCGGCTTGAGCTTGTGAACCCGGTAGTCGGGGTCCGCCTCGAAGCGGCGGGTGTCGGCGACGAAGAACTCGATCTCCTCGCTGACCAGGCGCCGGTTCAGCTCCTGCCAGGCGTCTACCTGGAATTGCACCCGCACCTGCGGGAATTCGCCGATGAAGCTTCCCACCGCGCGCGGGATCAGCTGCGCCGCCGGCGCCGGCCCGCTGCCGAAGCGCACCGTCCCCGACTGCAGGCCGTTGAACTGGCCGATCTCGTTGGCCAGGTTGTGCGCGCCATGCACCAGGCGCCGCGCATGCTCCAGCACCAACAGGCCCTGCCGGGTGGGGTGCAGCTCCTTGCTCGCGCGGTCCACCAGGCGGCAGCCGGCACTGTGTTCCAGGGCCTGGATGCTGCGGCTGAAGGCCGACTGCGAAAGGTTCACCGCCGCCGCCGCGGCGACGAAGCTGCGGTGTTCGGCGAGGGCCACGAAGTGGCGGAGCTGGCGCAGGTCGATATGCATTTTCTACATGAAAAGATTCGGTGGATTGCAATTGCCGCAGGCAGCTCCTGCTCCTTATAAAGGCAATCTCTTATTCCTCAAAAAACGAAATAAAACTATTGATATGCAATTGATGAATAAGTGATTCGCCACCGCGATTCGGTTCCGCCATACGGAAGTGCTCGCTCGGCTGACCCCCACAGGAGCATGTGCATGAATCGCGTCATCCCGCGCCGCCTCGCCATCGCGAGCGGCCCTTCACCGTCCTTCAAACCGCTGGCGCTCGCCGTGCTGCTGGCCGCCGCTGGCCTGGCCCAGGCCGAAACCGCCGGCAACGACGCCCCTGCGGCGACCGGCGCGCAGAAGCCTGCCGCCAGCGAGGAAAAGCGCCTCGGCACCGTCACCGTCAATGCCCGCCGCCGCGAGGAAAGCGCCCAGAGCGTGCCCACGCCCATCAGCGTGCTCGGCGCCGAGACCCTGGAGACCCAGCGCATCTACCGCGTGCAGGACCTGCAGCAACTGGTGCCCAGCACCAACGTCGCCTACGTCCACGCTCGCCAGTCGAGCATCTCCATCCG
This sequence comes from Pseudomonas sp. Pc102, assembly GCF_018408275.1. Classification (NCBI taxonomy): domain Bacteria; kingdom Pseudomonadati; phylum Pseudomonadota; class Gammaproteobacteria; order Pseudomonadales; family Pseudomonadaceae; genus Pseudomonas; species Pseudomonas sp. Pc102. The sequence goes on from NZ_AP021905.1 coordinate 6,388,295, forward strand.
TGGCCTGGGCAACAACCCGGCCAGCGATGGCCTGGAAGGCAGCGTCGGCGTCTACCTGGACAACGTCTACCTGGGCCGCCCGGGGATGGCGGTGTTCGACCTGCTGGACGTGGAGCAGCTGGAGGTCCTGCGCGGTCCCCAGGGCACCCTGTTCGGCAAGAACACCACCGCCGGCGTGCTCAACATCACCTCGCGCAAACCCACCTTCACCACCGAGCGCAGCCTCCAGAGCTCGGTGGGCGAGGACGGCTACTGGCAGACCCAGGGCAGCGTCTCCGGCGGCCTCACCGAGACCCTCGCCGGGCGCCTGTCGGCCTACCGCACCGAAGACGACGGCTACGTGAAGAACCTCTACAACGGCGACGACCTCAACGGCGGCAAGCGCCAGGGCTTCCGTGGCCAGTTGCTGTTCGAGCCGAGCGAAACCTTCAACCTGCGCTGGATCGGCGAATACAACGAGGAGGATTCCAACAACGGCATCCTCAGCCTGTACAGCACCGGCCCCACCATCAACGGCGTCAACCGCTACGAGCAGCGCGCCGCCGCAGCCGGCGCCACACTCGTCTCGGGCAAGGACCGCAAGGTCAACTTCGACTCCGACCAGCAGGTGACGGTGTTCCAGGGCGGCACCTCGGTGGAGGCCAACTGGACCCTGCCCAACGACTTCACCCTCACCTCCATCAGCGCCTACCGCTGGTGGGACTTCACCCCGCGCAACGACGACGGCCTCAACGTCTCGGCAGCGATCAACGCCGGCGTCTCGGTGCGCGACAAGCAGTACTCCCAGGAAATCCGCCTGGCCTCGCCCAAGGGCGACGCCTTCGACTACGTGCTGGGCGCCTACTACTTCAAGCAGGACCTGGATAACCACGCCTTCACCTACTACGGGCCCCAGGCCGACATCTGGAACGGCACGCCCGCCGGCGCCCTGGCCAATGTCACCACCCTGGGCGACGGCCACATCGACACCGACAGCTACGCGCTGTTCGCCCAGGCCACCTGGCACCTCACCGAGCGCCTGGACTTCACCGCCGGCATCCGGGGCACCTACGAGGAGAAGGACGCCTGGGTCGAGCGCTTCGCCCCCACCGGCGGCGCGGCGGTCAGCGGTGCGGCGGCTACCGCGCGCCGGGGCCGGGTCGGGGCCTACGACTCGGGCGATCTCAGCCAGCACAGCTTCAGCCCCTCCGGCCTGCTCGCCCTGAGCTACCAGATCAACCCCGACCTGCTCGGCTATGCCTCGCTGTCCCACGGCGAGAAATCCGGCGGCATCAACCTCACCGTGGCCAGCGCCCCCACTGCCGGCGCCGACTCCCTGCTGGTGGGCACCGAGCGCGCCAACAACGCCGAGATCGGCTTCAAGAGCACGCTGCTGGACCGCACCCTGCTGCTCAACGCCAACCTGTTCTGGACCGAGGTCCACGGCTACCAGGCCAACGCCTACGACGAAGGCACGCGCACCTCCTACCTGACCAACGCCGGCTCGGTGCGCTCGCGCGGCCTGGAAGTGGAGACCACCTGGCAACCGGTGCGCGGCCTGACGCTCAACGCCAACGGCTCGTGGAATGACGTGCGCTACCTCGCCTACAAGGACGCGCCCTGCGCGCCGGAAGTGGGCTTCGCCCCAGGCGCGCCGGCCTCCTGCGACCTCTCCGGGCACCAGGTGGTGGGCGCCTCCAAGTACATCGCCAACCTCAACGGCGAGTACCGCTGGCAGCTGCAGGACCGCATCGAGCCCTACGTCACCGCCAGCTACGCCTTCCGCTCGAAAGCCGTCGGCACCATCGACGACTCCGAGTACGGCCAGATCCCCAGCTACGCGGTGGTCAACCTCTCCGGGGGCGTGCGCCTGGACCAGGGCGACAGCGTGCTCGACCTCTCCCTGTGGCTGAAGAACGCCGGTGACAAGACCTACTTCACCAGCCTGTGGAACTCCGCCAACGGCGGTTATGCCGGTGTCCTCGGAACGCCACGGACCCTCGGTGCCACCGCCCGCTACGACTTCTGAGTCAGCGGGGCTACGCGAGCCCCTTACCCACAAGGAAAGAAACATGAAATTCAACGCACTTGGCCTCGCCGCCGCCCTGGTCGCCGGCCAGGCCGCCGCGGCCCCCAGCGTCTACCCCACCGGGGTGACGATCTACGACCCGGCGCGGGCCTGGAACGGCTACGTGATCTTCAGCGCGCCGGACAAGCAGACCCGCCTCATCGACATGAACGGCAACGAGGTGCGGCGCTGGGAAAACGCCGGCTTCCCCGCCGCGCTGATCGACCCGGCGCTCAACGGCGGCAAGCGCGGCCACCTGTTCGTGCAGCTCGAAGAGGTGAAGGAGCCGAGCAAGCTGGCCTCCGCTGGCAACGGCCTGCGCAACAAGGTGGTGGGCGAGCTGGACTGGGACGGCAAGGTGGTCTGGCAATGGGGCGACAAGGCTCCGGGCGGCGCCGCCCAGCAGCACCATGACCAGCGCCGGCTGGCCAACGGCAACACCCTGGTGCTGGCCAACCGGCTGCACCCGGTGAAGGGCTTCGAGGTGCCCCAGGTGATCGACGACGTGATCTACGAGGTCACCCCCGCCGGCCAGGTGGCCTGGAGCTGGACCGCCTCCGAGCACCTGGAGGAGTTCGGCTTCACCGCCGAGCAGCTCAAGCTGGTGCGCGCCAGCAAGAACCCCGACGTGCTGCACATCAACAACCTCGGCCCGGTGGGCCCGAACAAATGGTTCGACGCCGGCGACCAGCGCTTCCACCCGGACAACCTGCTGCTCGACTCCCGCGAGGCCAACTTCATCGCCATCATCGACCGCCAGACCGGCAAGGTGGCCTGGCGCCTCGGGCCCAACCTGCCCAGGCTCAACCCCTACGCGCCGGCCCAGGTGCCGCGCCCGGTGGACCAGTTCTCCGGCCAGCACGATGCCCACATCATCCCCGCCGGCCTGCCCGGCGCCGGCAACCTGCTGGTGTTCGACAACCAGGGCGAGGCCGGCTACCCGCGCGTGCCGCTGAGCCTGCTGGGCGGCTCGCGGGTGCTGGAGATCGACCCGGTGAAGGGCGAGATCGTCTGGCAGTACAGCGCCGCCGACAGCGGCCAGCCGGGCTGGGCCTTCTTCAGCGCCTTCATCAGCAGCGCGCGGCGCCTGCCAAACGGCAACACCCTGATCGACGAGGGCAAGTTCGGCCGGGTGTTCCAGGTCACCGCCAAGGGCGAGATCGTCTGGGAATACGTCAGCCCCTACTTCGGCAAGGCGCCCCTGGGCAACGCCCGCAGCAACTGGCTCTACCGCGCGCTGCCGGTGCCCTACGACTGGGTCCCGGAAGGCACGCCGCGCTCCGAGCAGGCGGTCACCCCGCCGGCCCTTGAACAGTTCCGCGTCTCCACCCACCCCTGATCACCCCCGCCCCGTGGGAGCGAATCCGTTCGCGATCCGCTCCCGGGGCTTCTCGAAGGACACAGGCCATGAATGCCAAGACCGATACCCCCGAACTGCCCGAAGGCGCCTGCATCACCGCCCGCGTACCCACCCCCGACACCCGCCTGCTGGGCGACGTGGTGGTCAACCCCTACCAGTTGGCGCCGCTGACCGCCGTGATCCGCGATGGCGGGCGCGCCATCAGCACCGCCCATGTCCGCGTGCTGGGCCGTGGCGAACGCGGCGTGACCCTGGCCTACGAGGTCTCCGACAGCGCGCTCTGGACCCACGGCGGCATCCCGGTGTTCGGCCTCTACCCCGACCACGTCAACCAGGTGGAGGTGACCTACAAGCTCGATGGCGAGCACATCGTCGAGCATTACCAGGTGTATGCCCCGGCGGTGCGCCTGCCGGTGGTGGCCAGCCAGACCGCCGCGCTGCCGGAGGTGGAGCCGGTGAGGGTCGCGCCCGGCTTCGAGCAGCGCCTGTACCTGTTCAACCACCTGCTGGGCGAGATCCCCGGCGGCCGTGCCTTCAAGTGGAACGCCCTGGGCGGTGCCGCCGAATGGGACCAGGTGGGCAACAACTGGATCGCCGACAGCAATGGCGACGTGCGCTGGTACCTGGACATCGAACGCATCCACGACTCCAACCGCCGCGACGGCCTGGGCGGCACCATGGGCTTCCAGCAGACCCGCGACGGCAAGCTGATCTGGGGCCAGGGCCAGACCTACTCCAAGTACGACCTGCTGGGCCGGCGCATCTGGCAACGCAACCTGCCGGACAAGTTCGCCGACTTCTCCCACGAGATCCGCGAGACGCCCCACGGCACCTACCTGCTGCGGGTCGGCACCAGCGACTACCGCCGCCCCGACGGCAAGCGCGTGCGCTCCATCCGCGACCACATCATCGAGGTCAGCGAGGCCGGCGACGTGCTGGAGTTCTGGGACCTCAACCAGATCCTCGACCCCTATCGCGGCGAACTGCTGGAGACCCTCGGCAAGGCCGCCCTCCAGCTGCCCGCCGGCGTGGAGAAGCAGGATGACACCGCCGCCAACGAACTGCTCGAAGGCGACCTGCCCTTCGGCGACACCCCCGGCGTCGGCACCGGGCGCAACTGGGCCCACGTCAACGCCATCGACTACGACCCCAGCGACGACAGCCTCATCATCTCGGCCCGCCACCAGGGCGTGGTGAAGATCGGCCGCGACAAGCAGGTGAAGTGGATCCTCGCCTCGCCCAAGGGCTGGCCCGAGCGCCTGCGCGCCAAGGTGCTGACCCCGGTGGACGCCCAGGGCCAGGCGCTGGCGGAGCAGGACGGCGTCTACGCCGAGGACTTCGACTGGTCCTGGACCCAGCACACCGCCTGGCTCAGCGGGCGCGGCACGCTGACCGTGTTCGACAACGGCTGGGGCCGCCACTTCGCCCCCACCCGGCTCGCCGGCAACTACAGCCGCGCGGTGGAGTACCGCATCGACGAAGCCCGGGGCACCGTCGAGCAGGTGTGGGAATACGGCAAGGAACGCGGGGATGCGTGGTACAGCCCCATCACCTCGGTGGTGGAATACCGCGCCGACCGAGACACCCAGTTCATCTACTCCGCCTCGGTGGGCTACCTGACCCCGGAGAAGCTCACCACCAGCGTGCTCAACGAAGTGAAATACGGCACCCAGGAGGTGCAGGTGGAGCTCAAGGTCCACAGCCGCCAGCCCGGCAGCGTCGGCTACCGCGCCCTGGTGATCGACCTGGAAAGGGCGTTCTGACTGCCGGCCCAACACGGCGATCTCGAAGGCCTGCGTAGGGTGGACGTCGCTTTTCACGTCCACCAGCGGAGTCATGCCCAACTCCGCATGGTGGACCGGTGGAGCGGGGTCCACCCTACATCCGGCCCCCCACCGCAACAGCGGTGCCGGCCGCTTTCGCGAATGAATTCGCTCCCACGGGCGGAGCCCCGGACGGCACAGCCATGAGGGATCGTTAACTTGGCCGTAACGATCCGCCGCCGGGCTTGATTGATGACCCACCGGTCGCGCTCCTAAGGTTCGCTCCACGACAGCGGAACCCGTGGAGCCTCCAATGACAACGACAATCTCCCCACCGCCGCAATGGTCGCGTCGGCGCGCGGAAAAGCAGCGTCGCCTCGACCAGGTGCGATCCCTCGCCGACGGCGTGGTGCTGCCCAGCGAGCGCATCGTCGCCGCGCTGGAGGCCCTGATCGCCCCCGGCGACCGGGTGGTGCTCGAAGGCAACAACCAGAAGCAGGCGGACTTCCTCTCCCGCTCCCTGGCCAAGGCCGACCCCGGGCGCCTGCACGACCTGCACATGATCATGCCCAGCGTCAGCCGCGCCGAGCACCTGGACCTGTTCGAGCGCGGCATCGCCCGCAAGCTCGACTTCTCCTTCGCCGGCCCGCAGAGCCTGCGCATCAGCCAGCTGCTGGAAGACGGCCTGCTGGAAGTCGGTGCCATCCACACCTACATCGAGCTGTATTCGCGCCTGCTGGTGGACCTGATCCCCAACGTCGCGCTGGTGGCCGGCTTCATGGCCGACCGCCACGGCAACATCTACACCGGCCCCAGCACCGAAGACACCCCGGCCCTGGTGGAACCCACGGCCTTCTCCGACGGCATCGTCATCGTCCAGGTCAACGAGCTGGTGGACGACGTCGGCGACCTGCCGCGCGTGGACATCCCCGCCTCCTGGGTGGACTTCGTGGTCGTAGCCGACAAGCCCTTCTACATCGAGCCGCTGTTCACCCGTGACCCGCGCCACATCAAGCCGGTGCACGTGCTGATGGCGATGATGGCGATCCGCGGCATCTACGAGAAACACAATGTCCAGTCCCTCAACCACGGCATCGGCTTCAACACCGCCGCCATCGAGCTGATCCTGCCCACCTACGGCGAGTCCCTGGGGCTGAAGGGCAAGATCTGCCGCAACTGGACGCTCAACCCGCACCCGACGCTGATCCCCGCCATCGAGACCGGCTGGGTGGAAAGCGTGCACTGCTTCGGCACCGAGCTGGGCATGGAGGGCTACATCGCCCAGCGCCCGGACGTGTTCTTCACCGGCCGCGACGGCTCGATGCGCTCCAACCGCATGATGTGCCAGCTGGCCGGGCAGTACGCGGTGGACCTGTTCATCGGCGCCACCCTGCAGGTGGACGGCGACGGCCATTCCTCCACCGTCACCCGGGGCCGCCTGGCCGGTTTCGGCGGCGCGCCGAACATGGGCCACGACCCGCGCGGCCGCCGCCACTCCACCCCCGCCTGGCTGGACATGCGCGCCGAACCCGAGGCCCTGCTGGCGCGTGGCAAGAAGCTGGTGGTGCAGATGGTCGAGACCTTCCAGGAAGGCGGCAAACCCACCTTCGTCGAGACCCTCGACGCCGTCGACGTGGCCCGCAAGAGCGGCATGCCCCTGGCGCCGATCATGATCTACGGCGACGACGTCACCCACCTGCTCACCGAGGAAGGCATCGCCTACCTGTACAAGGCGCGTTCCGAAGAGGAACGCCGCGCCATGATCGCCGCCGTCGCCGGGGTCACCGCCATCGGCCTGCGCCACGACCCCAGGGACACCGAGCGCATGCGCCGCGAAGGGCTGATCGCCCTGCCCGAGGACCTCGGCATCCGCCGCACCGACGCGACCCGCGAACTGCTCGCCGCCAAGAGCATCGCCGAGCTGGTGGAGTGGTCCGGCGGCCTCTACAACCCCCGGCCAAGTTCAGGAGCTGGTGATGAACGCACTGATCGCACCCAGCACCAGGCTGCCCCTGGCCGAGTGGCTGGCGGACCAGGCCGTCGACGCGCTGATCGACGAGGCCGATCTCTCGCCCAAGCCGGCCCTGGTGGACCGGCGCGGCAGCGGCGCCCACACCGACCTGCACCTGGGCCTGATGCACGCCTCGGCGCTGGCGCTGTGGCCGGCCTTCAAGGCCATGGCCGAAGCCGCCATCGAACTCGGCACAGTCGGCCAGCCGCTGCGCGAGGCACTGGGCCGCATCGGCCGTGAAGGCGAGGCCGCCATGCTCGCCGTCACCGGTGGGGTGAACACTCATCGCGGCGCCATCTGGGCCCTCGGCCTGCTGGTGGCCGCCGCCGCACTGGAGCCGGGCAAGGCCGCGGCCGCCGCCCTCGCCACCCGCGCCGCACGCATCGCCCTGATCGACGACCGCGCCGCGCCCCGGCAGGACAGCCACGGCAGCCATGTCGCCCAGCGCTATGGCGCCCGGGGCGCGCGTGAAGAAGCCCAGCTGGGCTTCCCCGGCGTGCTGCTCCACGGCCTGCCGCAGTTGCAGCGCAGCCGCGCCCAGGGCAGCGGCGAGCAGAACGCCCGCCTCGATGCGCTGCTGGCGATCATGGCCGAGCTGGAGGACACCTGCGTGCTCTGGCGCGCCGGCCCCGAGGGGCTCGACGCCATGCAGCAAGGCGCCCGCGCGGTGCTCGCTGCCGGGGGCTGCGCCAGCCTCGCCGGACGGCGCCGGCTGCGCGAACTGGAAACCCGTTTGCTGGGGCTCAATGCCTCGCCGGGCGGCGCGGCCGATCTGCTCGCCGCCTGTTTGTTCATCGACCGAGTCGGGAGCTGACCATGGAAACCCTGTCTTTCGAATTCCCCGCCGGGCAACCCGCCCGGGGTCGCGCGCTGGTGGGCTGCGTCGGCTCCGGCGACCTGGAGGTGCTGCTGGAGCCTGGCCTCGCCGGCCGCCTGTCGATCCAGGTGGTGACCTCGGTGAACGGCAGCGAGCCGCGCTGGCGGCACCTGTTCGAGCGCATGTTCGCCGGCCAGTCGCTGCCAGCGCTCTGCATCGACATCCACGATTTCGGCGCCACCCCCGGCGTGGTGCGCCTGCGCCTGGAACAGGCCCTGGAAGAGGTGACCCATGACTGACCCCGCACGCCTGCTGGCCACCCGCAGCTTCGTCGAACTGGGCGCCCGCCAGCGCGCCCGCGAATTGCTCGACCCCGGCACCTTCCGCGAGCTGGTCGGCCCCTTCGACCGCGTCGTCTCCCCCTGGCTGCCGCGCCAGGGCATCGTTCCCCAGGCCGACGACGGCGTGGTGGTGGCCAAGGGCAGCATCGACGGCCAGCCGGCACTGATCGCCGCCATCGAAGGCGCCTTCCAGGGCGGCAGCATGGGCGAGGTCGGCGGCGCCAAGATCGCCGGCGCGCTGGAGCTGGCCGCCGAGGACAACCGCCAGGGCATTCCCACCTGCGCCGTGCTGCTGCTGGAAACCGGCGGCGTGCGCCTGCAGGAAGCCAACCTGGGCCTGGCCGCCATCGCCGAGATCCAGGCCGCCATCGTCGAACTGCGCCAGTACCAGCCGGTTGTCGGCCTGGTGGCCGGGCCGGTGGGCTGCTTCGGCGGCATGTCCATCGCCGCCGGGCTGTGCAGCCACCTGCTGGTCACCCGCGAGGCGCGCCTGGGCCTCAACGGCCCGCAGGTGATCGAACAGGAAGCCGGCATCGAGGAATACGACTCCCGCGACCGGCCCTTCATCTGGAGCCTCACCGGGGGTGAACAGCGCATGGCCAGCCACCTGGTGGATGGGTATGTCGCCGACGACATCGACGCCATCCGCGAGGCCGTGCGCGCGCTGCTCGCCGGCCCTGAACAGGCGCAGTCCCGCAGCCGCCGCCACGCCTGGTTCCTCGAACGCCTGGCACGCCTGGGCGATGACTGCGCACACCTGGACGCCGCCGCCGTGCGCGCCCTCTACGCCGGAGAACAGCCATGAGCCGTGGAATGAACTGGTTGCACGCCCTCGCCGGCACGGATGAGCGGGCCGGCTATCCGGCTTCGGTGAAGGTCATCGACGGCGAGGTGGGCAGCCGCGCCGCGCGCTTCATCGCCGTGGTGCCCGACCCGCGCAACCCCTTCCCCCGCGCCCGCAACGGCGAGGTGGGCCTGCTGGAAGGCTGGGGCCTGGCCAAGGCCGTGGATGACGCCATCCAGGCCGATGCCGGGCGTGCCGACAAGCGCGTGCTGGTGGCCGTGGTGGACGTGCCCAGCCAGGCCTACGGCCGCCGCGAAGAAGCCTTGGGGATCCACCAGGCCCTGGCCGGCGCGGTGGACGCCTACGCCCGTGCCCGCCTCGCCGGGCACCCGGTGATCGGCCTGCTGGTGGGCAAGGCCATGTCCGGCGCCTTCCTCGCCCACGGCTACCAGGCCCAGCGGCTGATCGCCCTGGACGATACCGGGGTGATGGTCCACGCCATGGGCAAGGCCGCCGCCGCACGCATCACCCTGCGCAGCGTCGACGAGCTGGAAGCCCTCGCCGCGACCATCCCGCCCATGGCCTACGACCTGGGCAGCTACGCCTCCCTCGGCCTGCTCTGGGAGCGCCTGGCTGTGGATAACGTCGAGCAGCCCGGCGCCGCTGACCTGGAGCGGGTGCGGGACTGCCTGGTGCGCGCGGTGGCGGACATCGGCACCGGCACCGACCTGCGTGGCCGCCTGGGGGCGGAGAACCGCGCGGCGTCTTCGCGGGTGCGCGAGATGCTGCGGGCGCAATGGTGAGGCCGGGTGGTGAAAACCGAGCCGTGGATCGTTGGGCCGCGCGGCGCGTGGCGCCAACCTACCTGTGATCTGGAGGTGCTGATGGACAACCCACCACGCCCGCACGACCTGCTCTGGGGCCTCGCCCCGGAACAGCTCCCCGCCGATGCCCCGAGCTGGGCGCGCCAGGCGCTCGCCGCCGGCCAGCCGGTGGTGGTGCGGCGCGCCCTCTGCGAGCCGGGCCTGGTTGCCGTGGGCATCCGCGGCGCCCGCCGCGAGCAGCGCCTCGCCACGCTGATGCCGCTTGCCGCCATCCAGCGCAGCATCAGCCCGCACCAGTTGCGTCCGCGCACCGCCGGGCATTGGCCGGCGCTGCGCGCGCTGGTCGAGGTCGCGCCGCTGCTGGAGGCCACGGGCCTGCCCTGGGGCCCCACCGGGAGCGTCGGTTTCGAATTGGCCACAGGCGTGCCGGTGCTGCATGCCGGGAGCGATCTCGACCTGCTGCTGCGCACCTCCGGGCCCTTCGAGCGCCCCCGTGCCCGCGAGCTGCTGGCGCTGCTCGAACGCACCCGCTGCCGCATCGACCTGCAACTGGAAACCCCCTCCGGCGCCATCGCCCTGCGCGAGTGGGCCGGCGATTCCCGCCGCGTGCTGCTCAAGTGCGCCGAAGGTGCGCGCCTTGTGGATAACCCCTGGCAGGCCCTGGAGCACGCGGCGTGAGCAGCCTGTTCGCCTTCCCCGGCCAGGGTGCGCAGCAGGTGGGCATGCTCCACCAGTTGCCGCCCGAGGCACGCGCGAGCCTGGACGAGGCCAGCGCGGCGCTGGGCGAGGACGTGCTGGCGCTGGACTCGGGCGAGGCGCTGCAAGGCACCCGCGCCGTGCAGCTGTGCCTGCTGATCACCGGGGTCGCCTGCGCACGCCTGCTGTTGCAGGAGAGCCCGGCGCCGGAGCATGTGGCCGGCCTGTCCATCGGCGCCTACGGGGCGGCGGTGGTCGCCGGCGCCCTGGATTTCGCCGATGCGCTGCGCCTGGTGGCCCTGCGTGGCGAGCTGATGCAGCGGGCTTATCCACAGGGCTACGGCATGACCGCCATCGGCGGGCTCGACCTCGGCACCCTGGAAGCGCTGCTCGCGGAGGCCGAAGGCCCGGTGTTCCTGGCCAACATCAACGCCGACAACCAGCAGGTGATCGCCGGCAGCGATGCGGCCATGGCCACCGTCGCCGAGCGTGCCCGCGCCCTGGGGGCCGGCCTGGCGAAACGCCTGGCGGTCAGCGTGCCGTCTCATTGCCCGCTGCTGGAGGCGCCGGCCCGCGAGCTGGCCAGCGCTTTCGCCGACGTACGGATGCACCGCCCGGTGATCGGCTACCTCAGCGGCACCACGGCGCGGCCGATCCACGACCCCGAGCGCCTGCGCGACGACCTCGCCTTCAACATGTGCCGCGTCGTCGACTGGCACGGCACCCTGCGCAACGCCTATGAGCGTGGCGTGCGCCTGCACATCGAACTGCCCCCCGGTGCCGTGCTCAGCGGCCTGGCGCGGCGCATCTTCGACCCAGGCACGGTGATCGCCTTCCAGGGCACCCGCCGCGATACGCTGGACGCCCTGTTGCGTCGGGAGGTGAGCCGGACCCGATAACCGCCGTGCGCTTCGAAGGACAACAACAAGCAACTTCGACCCAATGCGAGGACAACAACAATGATCATCTACGGTGTGGCCTTCCTGGCCCTGTGCACCCTTGTCGGCCTGTTCATCGGCGAACTCCTGGGCAAGCTCCTGGGCATACCCGCCAACGTCGGTGGCGTGGGCATCGCCATGCTGCTGCTCATCTTCATCGGCAGCACCCTGCACAAGCGCGGCCTGATGGGCGCCAAGAGCGAGCAGGGCGTGGAATTCTGGAGCGCCATCTACATCCCCATCGTGGTCGCCATGGCCGCCCAGCAGAACGTGCTCGGCGCGCTGTCCGGCGGCCCCATGGCGATCCTCGCCGGCATCGCGGCGGTGGCCCTCGGCTTCGCCATGGTCCCGGTGCTGGACCGCCTCGGCCAAAAGAAGCCCGACGCGGCGACCGCCGCTGACGCCCTGAAGCCTGTGCAACGGTGACCGCCATGTACGAATCCATGATGAAAGTGATCGGCGGCTACGGCCTGATCAGCGGCTTCGCCGTCATCGGCGTCACCATGTGGCTGTCCTACTGGCTCTCCGACAGGCTCACCCGGGGCCGCCTGCACGGCTCGGCCATCGCCATCTTCCTCGGCCTGGTGCTGTCCTACGTGGGCGGCGTGATGACCGGCGGGCAGAAGGGCCTGGTGGACATCCCGCTGCTGTCCGGCATCGGCCTGCTCGGCGGCGCCATGCTGCGCGACTTCGCCATCGTCGCCACCGCCTTCGGGGTGAACATCGAGGAGCTCAAGCGCGCCGGCGTGTCCGGGGTGGTGGCGCTGTTCCTCGGCATCGGCACCTCCTTCGTCGCCGGTGTCGGCGTGGCGCTGGCCTTCGGCTACACCGATGCGGTGAGCCTGACCACCATCGGCGCGGGGGCGGTGACCTACATCGTCGGCCCGGTGACCGGCGCGGCCATCGGCGCCAGCTCCGAGGTGATGGCGCTGTCCATCGCCGCCGGCCTGGTGAAGGCCATCCTGGTGATGGTGGCGACGCCCTTCGTCGCGCCCTTCATCGGCCTCAACAACCCGCGCACGGCGGTGATCTTCGGCGGCCTGATGGGCACCTCCAGCGGCGTGGCCGGGGGCCTGGCGGCCACCGATCCGAAGCTGGTGCCCTACGGTTGCCTGACCGCCGCCTTCTACACCGCCCTGGGCTGCCTGCTGGGCCCGTCGCTGCTGTTCTTCGTCATGCGCGCCCTGATGGGCTGACGGGGCCGGCAGGCCGCCGGCCGAGGGCGCCTCCAACGCCGCAGCGCAACGCACCCGGCTTTTCGACAGCCTGCTAGGTCGGGGCCGAGCTTTGGTTTAGCATCCCCGCTCTCGTCGGGGCGCGGCGGCCCGCCGGGGCGCCGCGCCGTCTTCGTCCCACCCAGCCTGGTCGTCCCGATGCCCGTACTGCGAGCCCGCCTGCTCATCCCGCTACTGCTCCTGCCCGGCCTGGCCCAGGCCGCCGAGATCGACGGCGCCAGCCTTAGCCTGCTCTGGGCGCTGCCGTTCGCCGGCATCCTGCTGAGCATCGCGCTGCTGCCGATCATCGCCGGTGACTTCTGGCACCACCATTTCGGCAAGATCACCGCCGGCTGGACGTTGCTGTTCCTGGCGCCCTTCATCGCCAGCTTCGGCCCCCATGCGACCCTGGCCATGGGCATGCACGTGCTGTTCGCCGAATACCTGCCCTTCATCGTGCTGCTGCTGGCGCTGTTCACCATCTCCGGCGGCATCCTGGTGCAGGGCAACCTGCACGGTTCGGCCTGGCTCAACACCCGGCTGCTCGCCCTGGGCACGCTGCTGGCCTCGGTGATGGGCACCACGGGCGCGGCCATGCTGCTGATCCGCCCGCTGCTGCGCGCCAACGACAACCGCCGGCACAACGCCCACGTGGTGGTGTTCTTCATCTTCCTGGTGGCCAACGTCGGTGGCGGGCTCACGCCGCTGGGCGACCCGCCGCTGTTCCTCGGTTTCCTCAAGGGCGTGGACTTCTTCTGGACCCTGAAGCACATGGCCTTGCCGGTGCTGGCGATGGCGCTGCCGTTGCTGGCGATCTTCTACCTGATCGATCGCTACCTCTTCAGCCGCGAGGACGAACTGGCTCCCGCCGACCCCACCCCCGATACGCCGTTGTACGTGCACGGGCAATTCAACTTCCTGCTGCTGGCCGGCGTGGTCGGTGCGGTGCTGCTGTCGGGGGTGTGGAAGCCGGGCGTCGGCTTCGAGCTGCCCGGCATCCGCGTGGAGCTGCAGAACCTGGTTCGCGACGGCCTGCTGCTGGCCCTGGCGGGGTTGTCGCTGTGGCTGACCCCCGGCTGGGCGCGCAAGGGCAACGAATTCAACTGGGGGCCGATCGTCGAGGTGGCCAAGCTGTTCGCCGGGATCTTCATCACCCTCACCCCGCTGATCGCCATCCTCCGTGCCGGCCACGACGGGCACCTGGCGGCGGTGGTCGCCGCCGTCACCGGGGCCGATGGCCAACCGCTGGACACCATGTATTTCTGGATGACCGGGGTGCTCTCCAGCTTCCTCGACAACGCGCCCACCTACCTGGTGTTCTTCAACCTCGCCTCCGGCGATGCGCGGGTGATGATGGAGCGGTTGCCGCAGACCCTGCTGGCGATCTCCATGAGCTCGGTGTTCATGGGCGCCATGACCTACGTCGGCAACGCGCCGAACTTCATGGTCAAGGCCATCGCCGAGCAGCGCGGCGTGAAGATGCCGAGCTTCTTCGGCTACCTGCTCTGGTCCTGCGCCGTACTGCTGCCTCTGCTGGCGGTGCTGCAGTGGGTGATGCTGTAAGGAAGCCGCGGGTTTTCCCGGGCTGAAGCCCGGGCCACGTCTCTGCTGCCCTCACCCCCCGCGCGCCAGGCTGTACATCCGGCACTCGGCCAGCAGCGCCAGCAGGTTCGGGTCGCGCTCCTTGGCCTTGAGGAAAACCACGCCTATGTGCTGCTGCAGGCGGTAGCGCGCCTGCAGCGGGATGAGCTTCACGCGGTTCTCGTACACCGCGGCGATGCGCCCGGGCAGCAGGGCGTAGCCGACCCCGGAGCTGACCATGCTGAGCAGGGTGAAGATGTCGTTCACCTGCATGGCCACCTTCGGCTCGAAGCCCGCCTGCTCGAACACCCGGCCGCCATCGCGGTGGGTGGCGAAGCCCTGGGTCAGGGTGATGAAGGTGGAGTCGGCCAGGTCCGCCAGGTCCACCTCGGGCTGGCCGGCGAAGGGCGAGTCGGTGGGCACGGCGAGGAAGATGTCGTCGGAGAACAGCGGCAGCTGCTCGCAATCGGCATCGCTCACGCCCTCGTCGAGGGACACCAGGATGGCGTCCAGCTCCATGTTCTTCAGCTTGTAGAAAAGATCGACGTTGGAGCCGAGGATCAGGTCGATGTTCAGCTCGCTGCGCCGCAGCTTCAGCCCCATGATCAGCTGCGGCACCGTCTTCACCGTCAGCGAATAGAGCGAGCCGAGCTTGAAGCGCTCGGCCGAGAAGCCTGCCGCTTCACGGGTCAGGCGCACCGTCTCGAGCACGTCCTGCACCAGCTTCTGCGCGCGCTCCTCCAGCACGAAGGCGCTCTCCAGCGGCGTCAGGTTGCGCCCCTCGTGCTTGAACAACGGGCAGCGCAGGGCGCTCTCCAGGGAGTGGATGGCGCGGTGCACGCTGACGTTGCTGGTGTTCAGCTCCACCGCCGCGCGGGAGAGGTTGCCGCTGCGCATGAAGGCGAGGAAGGTCTGCAACTTCTTCAGGGTGAGTTCGTCGTCGATCTGCATGGCACCGCGTCCGGGTGGCTGGAGCGAAGAGGCCATCCTACAAGCTCGCGCCCGCGAACCCGATGGGACCTTTAGTGAATAAGCTAATAATGCATAAGCAAATAAATTCTTATTCCTTAACAGATATATGAGCAGCCCCTAGACTCCCCTTCGTCGAAACATTGCACGGAGGGCTCGCCATGCGCAGCCAGGCCATTCGCTACCTGATCCTGCCGGGATGGCAGGGCTCGCCAGACGAGCATTGGCAGAGCCATTGGCAACGCACACTGCCCAACGCCAGCCGCGTCGAGCAGGCCGACTGGGACCTGCCCGAGCGCAAGGACTG
Source organism: Pseudomonas sp. Pc102 (assembly GCF_018408275.1). Taxonomy (NCBI): domain Bacteria; kingdom Pseudomonadati; phylum Pseudomonadota; class Gammaproteobacteria; order Pseudomonadales; family Pseudomonadaceae; genus Pseudomonas; species Pseudomonas sp. Pc102. Next base: position 6,403,947 of record NZ_AP021905.1, read on the forward strand.
GGTCACGGCGCTGGAGCGCGCCATCGACGCCGAGCGCACGCCGGTGATCCTCATCGCCCACAGCCTGGGCTGCGTCACCGTCGCCCACTGGGCCAGGCAGGCCGACCCGGATGTACTGCGCCGGGTGCGTGGCGCGCTGCTGGTGGCGCCGGCCGACGTCGAGCGCCCCGGCTGCCCCGAGCCGCTGCGCGGTTTCGCCCCCATTCCCCAGGCATCGCTGCCCTTCCCCACGCTGCTGGTGGGCTCGGACAACGACCACGCCGCCAGCACGCCGCGCGCGCTGGAACTGGCCCGCCACTGGGGCGCCGAGCCGGCCATCCTCGCGGGCGCCGGGCACATCAACGTGAAGTCCGGCCACCACCTCTGGGAGCAGGGTTTCGCCTACCTCTACCGCCTGCAGGGGCGCATCGAGCAACTGGCCCGCAAGCGCGCCTGAGAACCTGCCCGGGATCGGCTGCGCGTCGGAACAACTGCGTTGAAAACGGCTTCGGGCTCGCTCATTTGCAGCTCGTGGACTCCACCCCCCGGCTGTTTTCGCCTTGTTCATCCCCAGCGCGCTCGACCCTGAACAGGCTCATTCTTCAATGTGACGCCAGGGCCCGCTGCTTCGCAGCCAGGCCCGGCGGGAGATTTCGTCCATGACCCAGGAAAAACCCGGCCAACCGCTGCTGAGCTTCGCCGACGCCGACCGCAGCCCCCTGAGCATCCGCGCCCGCGCGCTGGTGTTCGTCGATGCCCGCTCGCGGCGCCTGCGCGAGGAGGTCGAACAGTTGGCTCCGGCCACCGTGCCGGTGCTTATCCAGGGCGAGACCGGCACCGGCAAGGAGCTGCTGGCGCGACAGATCCACAAGGGCAGCGAGCGCCCGGGGCTGTTCGTGGCGGTCAGCTGCAGCGCCATCAGCAAGGTCTACGCCGAGGCCGAGCTGTTCGGCCACGCGCCCGGTGCCCACGCGGGCTCGGCCAGCAGCCGCGCCGGCTGGTTCGGCTCGGCCAACGGCGGCACCCTCTACCTGGACGAGATTGGCGACCTGCCGCTGCCCTTGCAGGCCAAGCTGCTGGCGGCCCTGGAGAGCCGCGAGGTGATCCGCGTCGGCGCCGCCCAGCCCACGCCCGTGGACGTGCGCCTGGTGGCCGCCACCAGCATCGACCTGGCCAAGGCGGTGGCCGCCGGCAAGTTCAACGAGCGCCTGTACCAGTACCTGGACGAAGGCCGGGTCGAGCTGCCGCCACTGCGCGAACGCCCGGACGACATCCTGCCGCTGGCCGAGTACTTCCTCGGCATCTACGCCCAGCGCCTGGACCTGCCGCTGCCGCTGATCAGCACCGCCGCCCAGGCGGCGCTGGAGAGCTACCCCTGGCCGGGCAATACCCGCGAGCTGGAGAACAGCGTGCACTTCGCGCTGCTGGTCAGCGATGGCGACGAAGTGCTGCCGCAGCACCTCAACCTGCCGCCCGCGCCGAGTTATGCACAGCTCGCCCTGCAACTGCGCCAGTTGGCCGCCAACGATGTGGATAACCTGCGGCAGCTGTTCGCCGAGGTGCTGGCGGGGTAGGGCGTCGAGAGGGCAAGGGGTGGGTCGACGAGATGTGACCCACCCGGAGACAGGCCTTAGCCGTGCAGGTGGAACAGCTTGTGCACGATGCGCCAGCGGCCGTCGATCTTCAGCAGCGAGAGGTAATCGGTGAAGTCCAGGCCGGCGTAGACGTCGGTGACCTTGGCCAGGGCGGTGTCGCCGGTGAGGTCCAGGGACTCCAGCCGCCACACCGGCGCTTCGCCCTCGGCCACCACCGGGCCCCTGGCCTGCAGGTCGGCGATGAAGGCCTCCGGCGAGAGCCACTGCAGGTCCGGGCCGAAGTGCCCGACGATGCGGCTGTCGGGGTGGAAGGCGCTGCGCAACAGCGTCGCGTCCGCCCGCACCATGCCTTCCACGTAATCCCGTACCACCGCCTCGATGGCCTGGCGTTCCGCTTCCATGTCCGTGCTCCAGTTGCGTGGGAAAGGCCAGAGCCTAGCCCGCCCGGGCCGATCCCGCAGCTCCCGGGGTTCCGTACCGCGAACCCTCCCAACCGTCATCACGCAGGTGCGGCTCATACCGCCCGCAGGATGGGCTGAGCTATGCGAAGCCCATCGCGCCGATGCACGGCGCGCGGCTCGGAGCTGGACGGTGGATCGGAGAAGCGCGATCCACCCCACGGATGCTTCATCTCGCGGGGCCTGGATCAATGAATCCGCCCTGCCTCCTTCAGCCGCTCGCGGGTGGCGCGCAGGCGCGGCAGGGGCAGGCACACCAGCAGGGTGGCGACCAGCACGGCCACGCCCATCAGCGGCAGGTTGGCCAGGCCCATTCCGGTGCTCAGCCACAGGCCGCCGACGAAGGCGCCGCTGGCGTTGCCCAGGTTGAAGGCCGCGTGGCTGAGGGTAGCGGCGAGGCTGGCGGATTCGCCGGCCTGTTCCACCAGCAGCAACTGCAGCGGTGAGGAGATGGCGAAGCTCGCCACGCCCCAGAGGAACAGGCAGGCCAGCGCCAGCACCGGCACCTGGGCGAAGACGAACAGCCCCACCAGGCACAGCGCACTCACCGCGAAGGCCCCGGGCAGGGCGAAGCGGAAGCCCTTGTCCGCCAGGCGCCCGCCCAGCAGGTTGCCGAGGGTCAGGCCGATGCCGAACAGCAGCAGGGCGAAATTGGCGTGCTCCGGGCTGAAGCCGGAGACATCGCGCAGCAGCGGGCTGATGTAGGTGAACACGCCGAACAGCGCCACCGACGACAGGCTGCACACCCCCAGCGCATGCAGCACCGGGCGCCGGAAGATGCCGTCCCAGGCACCGGCGGCATTGGGCTGCGGCCTGGCAGTGGCCGGCAGCCAGAGGAACTGCGCCAGCAGCGTCAGCAGGCCCAGGCCCGCCACCACCATGAAGGTCACCCGCCAGCTGGTGGCCTGGCCCAGCCAGGCGCCGGCCGGCACCCCGAGCACGTTGGCGATGGTCAGCCCGCTGAGCACCAGCGCCATGGCCGAAGCACGGCGATGGGGCGGCGCCAGCTCGGCGGCCAGCAGGGTGGCGCAGCCGAAGAAGCCGGCATGGCTGAAAGCGGTGAACATGCGCGCCGCCAGCAGCCATTCGTAGCTGGGGGCCAGGGCGCAGGCGAGGTTGCCCAGGGCGTAGGCGCCCATCAGCCAGAGCAGCGCCTGGCGCCGCGGCAGGCGCCCCAGCAGCGGGCCCAGCAGCGGCGCGCCGATGACCACGCCCATGGCGTAGGCGCTGACCAGCAGGCCGGCGTCGGAGAGGCTCACGGAGAGGTCCCGGGCCACCTCGGGCAGCAGGCCCATGATGATGAATTCGCTGCTGCCGACGACGAAGCCGCCAAGGGCCAGGGCGAGCAGGGGGAGGGAGAGAAGTGTCGAGGGATTCATGGCAAGAGGCAGGGCTTGTTGCGAGGGGGCGCGGATTCTACGCGCTTTCCCGGGCGATGACCTGGCAGTCGAGCAGATTCAGGCGCTCCACCTCGCCCTCCACCGGCAGCACGCCCAGCGCCTCCAGCACCCGGGTGGCGGCGCGCTCGCCGATCTCCAGCGCCGGCGGTCGGATGGTGGTGAGGCTGGGCAGCAGCATCTCGGCGAACGGGTAGTCGCCAAAACCCATCACCGCGCAGTCGCCCGGCAGGTCCAGGCCCGCACGCTGGCCGGCGAGCAGGCCGCCGGCGGCGAGGTTGTCGTTGGCGAAGATGATCGCGTCCGGCCGTGGCGAGCGCTTCATCAGCGCCTCCATGGCCTGCTTGCCGGCCTCGAAGGGTGCCAGCCCGCTGCTGGGCACGAAGACCCAGGGCTCATGGCCGGCGGCGCGCAGGGTGTCGGCATAACCGTCGCGGCGGTCCAGGGCGCTGAAGTCGCCGGCGGCGCTGTTCTGCACGAAGGCGATGCGCGTGTGCCCCTTGTCCAGCAGGTAGCGGGCGGCGGCGACGCCCACGTCGCGGTGGAGGAACCCCACCTGCATGGGCGCGCGTTCGGGCTGGTAGTCCCAGACCTCGACGACCGGAATGTCCGCCTCGGCGAGCATCTTCTCGGTGCCGGGGCTGTGGAAATGACTGGTGACCACCAGGGCCGCCGGCGACCAGCCGAGGAAGGCGCGCACGGCACTCTCTTCCTGTTCCTCGGAGAAGTAGCTGGAGGCCAGCAGCAGCTGGTAGCCGTGACGCGCCAGGGTGTCGCTGAAGCCCTGGATCGTGTTGGCGAAGATCGGCCCGGAGATGTTGGGGATGACCATGCCGACGATGCGCCCGCGCGCCGAGGCGAGGCCGCCGGCCACCAGGTTGGGCACGTAGCCCAGCTCGGCCACCGCCGTTTCGATGCGCCCGCGCAGTTCCTCGGAGACCTGCTCCGGCTGGTTGAAGTAGCGCGACACGGTGATGGCGGAAACGCCGACGCGCTCGGCCACGGCGCTGAGGGTGACGCGTCCCGCGCCTCGGCGCTTGCGGGGGCTGCTCATGGATTGACCATCCTTGTAGGCATATAAAAGTAATTTTTAATTATTTGACGATCTATTGGCGTCGCTCGGATACTGGCGATGTTAGCGCTAACAAACAACGGCTGTCTGCCTTTTTGCTGCCACTCGCACGAGCGAGACCAGACCGCGACAGCCCACAAGGAGCCTGCCAAGCAGCAGGCACGTCTGGTCTCCGCAGGGCAGTGAAACGAGCATGAGCATCCACAGCAATCCGGCCGCACCGCGCGGCCTTCGCACCTCCCACGGCGGGCGCCGCAGCCCGCTGGCCATCGGCATCCTCCTGGCGGCGCTGGGGAGCGCCGCCGGGGCCGCCGAGCGCACCCCCGACAGCACCGCCGACGGCCAGAAGGCCGCGCCCACGCTGAAGACGGTGACCGTCACCGCCACCCGCCGCGAAGCCAGCCTGCAGGACGTGCCGGTGGCCGTCTCCGTGGTGCAGGGCGAGCAGCTGGAGCGCGACAACCGCAACAACGTCGGCGCCATCGTCCAGCAGGTGCCGACCCTCAACTACCGCACCGGTGCCTCCAACAAGGACACCTCGCTGTTCATCCGCGGCGTCGGCACCATCTCCACCTCGCCGGGGGTCGAGCCCACGGTGGCCACGGTGGTGGACGGCGTGGTGTTCGGCCGCCCCGGGCAATCCACCCTGGACCTGCTGGACCTGGAGCGCATCGAAGTGCTGCGCGGCCCCCAGGGCACCCTGTTCGGCAAGAACGCCTCGGCCGGTGTGCTCAACATCGTCAGCCAGGACCCGCCCGAGCAGGGCCACGGCTACGTGGACTACTCGCACTTCGGCGGCGGCAACGAGAACCGCCTGCGCTTCGGCATCGGCGGACGCCTGAGCGACACCCTGAAAGGCTCCCTGAGCACCCTGCTGGGGCGCTACGACGGCAACGTCGAGAACCTCGCCAACGGCCATGACGTCAACGGCTACGACCGCAAGGGCGTGCGCGGCAAGCTGGTGTTCGAGCCGGACGACGCGCTCAAGGTGACCCTGATCGCCGACCGCATGGAGGGCGAGGACACCCTGCCCAGCGGCGTGATCACCTCCACCAGCAGCGCGGCCTTCGCCAGCGCCCTGCGCCCGGTGGTGCCGAGCGACCACAACCGCGACATCCGCAGCGACTACAAGACCTACGTCGAGGACACCAACAGCGGCCTGTCCGGGCAGGTGGACTGGAAGCTGGGCGACTTCACCCTCACCTCCATCACCGCCTGGCGCGGCTGGGACAACACCCAGTACCAGGACGGCGACCGCTCGGCGCAGCTGCCGCTGACCGCCTCCCACGACAAGGGCGAGGTGGACTACGACCAGTACTCCCAGGAGTTCCGCCTGGCCTCGCCCAAGGGCGGCTTCAACGAATACGTGGTCGGCGCCTACTACTTCCATGGCCGCTCCGAGGAGACCTACCGGCGCCTGTCGGTCAACGGCGGCACCCCCAACAGCGGCCGCGCCGACTACAGCGTGACCAACGACAGCCTCGCGCTGTTCGGCGAGAACACCTTCAACCTCACCGACGACTTCCGCGCGCTGTTCGGCCTGCGCTGGACCCACGACGACCTGGAGTACGACCACCGCCGCACGTCCACCTCCGCCACCGCCGTCACCGGCATCCAGCCCTCCACCGCCAGCTCGGGCTCGGTGGACGAGGACGGCTGGTCCGGCCGCACCGGCCTGCAGTACGACTTCAGCGACGACCTGATGGGCTACGCCACCTACTCGCGCGGCTACAAGGGCCCGGCCTACAACGTGTTCTTCAACATGCAGCCGCGCGACACCGGGGCGCTCAAGCCGGAGACCTCCGACTCCTACGAACTGGGCCTCAAGGCCACCGCCCTGGACAAGCGCCTGAGCGCCAACCTGGCGGTGTTCCACACCGACTACGACGACTACCAGGCGAATTTCTTCGACACCGTGGCCAACCAGGTGGTGACCCGCCTGATCAACGCCGGCAGCGTGAAGACCCAGGGCGTGGAGCTGGACACCAGCTTCCAGGCCACCCGCCAGCTCAAACTGTCCGCCGCCCTGGCCTACACCAAGGCGCGGGTGGACCACTTCAACTGCCCGCCCGGCGCCGCCGCCACCTGCGACATCGACGGCGGCCGCTTGCCCTTCACCCCGGACTGGAAGGCCTACGTGCGCGCCGACTACAGCATCCCGCTGGACAACGGCCTGGATGTGGAACTGTCCACCGACTACAGCTGGCAGGACGAGGTGCAGTTCAGCCTCGACCAGAACCCGGACACCGTGCAGGACACCTACGGCATCTGGAACGCCAGCATCGCCCTGGCCGACTACAACGCCGGCTGGCGCGTGGCGCTGCTGGGCAAGAACCTCGCCGACACCTCCTACGCCCAGTCCCTGGCCAGCGGCGGCAGCTACATCTACCGCGCCGTGCCGCGGGACGACGAGCGCTACTTCGGCGTCCAGCTGCGCAAGGATTTCGACTTCTGACCCGCGCCTGCGTGCAGGAACCGCCCGAGCCGCCGCAGAGCGGCCGGGCGGCACCCCCACCGACCCCGGTAACGACACCATGACCCGATCCCGACAGCTCTCCCTCGGCGCCTTCCTGATGGCCACCGGTCACCACGTGGCCGCCTGGCGCCACCCGGACGTTCCCGCCGACACCCTCGACTTCGCCCAGTACAGACACCTGGCACGCATCGCCGAAGCGGCGAAGTTCGACGCCCTGTTCGTCGCCGACAGCGTCGCCGCGCCCACCGGCGACATCGCCAGCCACATGGCCCGCTCCACCTACTTCGAACCGCTGACCCTGCTCAGCGCCCTGGCCGCCGTCACCGAGCGCATCGGCCTGGTGAGCACCGTCACCACCAGCTACAACGAGCCGTACCACGTAGCGCGCAAGTTCGCCTCGCTGGACCACATCTCCGGCGGCCGCTCGGGCTGGAACCTGGTGACCTCCGACGCCGCCGCCGAGGCGCTCAACTTCAACCGCGAGGCCCACCTGGGCCATGCCGAGCGGTACGCCCGCGCCCGGGAGTTCCACCAGGTGGTCACCGGCCTGTGGGACAGCTGGGAGGACGACGCCTTCCTCCGCGACAAGGCCAGCGGCCAGTACTACGACCCGGGCAAACTCCACGTGCTCGCCCATCAGGGCGAGCACTTCCGCGTGCAGGGCCCGCTCAACGTCGCCCGCTCGCCCCAGGGCCGGCCGGTGGTGGTGCAGGCCGGCTCCTCGGAGACCGGCCGCGAGCTGGCCGCCGAGACCGCCGACGTGGTGTTCACCGCGCAGACTTCACTGGCCAAGGCCCAGGCCTTCTATGCCGACCTCAAGGGGCGCCTGGCCAGGTTCGGCCGCCGCGAGGACGAGCTGAAGATCATGCCCGGCGCCTTCGTCGTCGTCGGCGCCAGCGAGGCCGAGGCGAAGGAGAAGTTCGAGCAGTTCCAGGCGCTGGTGGAGCCCCGCGTCGGCGTCGCCCTGCTGGGGCGCATGCTCGGCAACTTCGACCTCTCCGAATACCCGCTGGATGGCCCGCTGCCCGAGCTGCCGCTGACCCAGGACGGCCAGCAGAGCCGGCAGAAGCTGCTCACCGAGCTGGCCGGCCAGGAGAACCTGACCCTGGCCCAGCTCGGCCGGCGCATCGCCGGCGGGCGCGGCCACCACAGCCTGATCGGCACCCCGGCACAGATCGCCGACGAGCTGCAGGCCTGGTTCGAAGGCCGCGCCGCCGACGGCTTCAACGTGCTGGTGCCGCACCTGCCGGCCGGCCTGGAGGACTTCGCCACCCAGGTGGTGCCGGAGTTGCAGCGCCGCGGCCTGTTCCGCACCGAGTACCAGGGCCGCACCCTGCGCGAACACCTGGGCCTGGCGCGGCCGGCGAACCGGTTCGCACGCCCTGCCTGACATTCACCGGGGCCCCGCGCCAGCGCGGCCCCGACAACCTGAAGCGAGACCCTTCCATGACCTACATCGCCGCCCCCGACCGCTACGAGCGCATCCCCTATCGCCGCGTCGGCCGCAGCGGGCTGGTGCTGCCGGCCCTGTCCCTGGGGCTGTGGCACAACTTCGGCGACGCCACGCCCCTCGACACCCAGCGTGCCCTGCTGCGCACCGCCTTCGACCTGGGCATCAACCACTTCGACCTGGCCAACAACTACGGCCCGCCCTACGGCAGCGCCGAGATCAACTTCGGCCGCCTGCTCAAGGAAGACTTCCGCGCCTACCGCGACGAGCTGGTGATCTCCACCAAGGCCGGCTGGGACATGTGGCCCGGTCCCTACGGCCAGGGCGGCAGCTCGCGCAAGTACCTGCTCGCCAGCCTCGACCAGAGCCTGGCGCGCCTGGGGCTGGACTATGTGGACATCTTCTATTCCCACCGCTTCGACCCCGACACGCCGCTGGAGGAAACCGCCGGCGCCCTGGCCAGCGCGGTGCAGCAGGGCAAGGCGCTGTACGTGGGCATCTCGTCCTATTCGGCGGGCAAGACCCGCGAGCTCGCCGCGCTGCTGGGGGAGTGGAAGGTGCCGCTGCTGATCCACCAGCCGGCCTACAACCTGTTCAACCGCTGGGTGGAGAAGGACCTGCTGGCCACCGCCGAGGAACTGGGCACCGGCGTCATCGCCTTCACCCCGCTGGCCCAGGGCCTGCTCACCGACAAGTACCTCACCGGCGTGCCGGCGGATGCGCGGGTCAACCGCCCCGGCGGCGCCTCGCTGCGCCCGGAGCACCTGGCCGAGGCCAACATCGCCCGTGCCCGCGCCCTTGCGGAGATCGCCCGGCGCCGGGGCCAGAGCCTGGCCCAGCTGGCGCTGGCCTGGACCCTGCGCGATGCGCGGGTGACCTCGGCGCTGATCGGCGCCAGCCGCCCGGAGCAGATCGTCGAGAACGTCGCCGCCCTGGACAACCTCGCCTTCAGTGCCGAGGAGCTGACGGAGATCGACCGCCACGCCGTGGAAGGCGGCATCAACCTCTGGGAAAAACCCTCCACCGACTGGCAGGCCTGAGCATGCAACGACTTCGACTGGGCGCCGCGCTGCTGGCGCTGCTGGCCCTGGCCCAAGGCGCCCTGGCCGACCCTGCGACCCTGCGCATCGGCTACCAGAAGGGCTCCGCCAGCCTGGTGCTGGCCAAGGAACACGGCCTGCTGGAGCAGCGCTTCCCCGCCACCCGGGTGCAGTGGATCGAGTTCCCCGCCGGCCCGCAGATGCTCGAGGCGCTCAACGTCGGCAGCCTGGATCTGGGCTCCACCGGCGACATCCCGCCGATCTTCGCCCAGGCCGCCGGGGCCGACCTGCTCTACGTCGGCGCCGAACCGCCCAAGCCCCAGGCCGAGGTGATCCTGGTGCCGGAGGGCAGCCCGATCCGCTCGGTGGCCGAGCTCAAGGGGCACAAGGTGGCCTTCCAGAAGGGCTCCAGCGCCCACAACCTGCTGCTGCGCGCGCTCAAGGCGGCGGGGCTGTCCATGGCCGACATCCAGCCGCTGTTCCTCACCCCGGCGGATGCCCGCGCTGCCTTCGAGCAGGGCAGCGTGGACGCCTGGGCGATCTGGGATCCCTACTACTCGGCCATGGAGCTGGAGGGGCATGCACGGCTGCTTGCCAATGGCGAGGGGCTGGGGCTGAGCGGGCCCTTCTACCTGGCCGCGCGGGGTTACGCCGAGGCCGACCCGGCGTTCGTGCAGCAGGTGCTGGGGGTGATCTCGGAGGCCGAGGCCCTGACCCGCAGCGACCGCGACGGCAGCATCGCCCTGCTGGCGAAGTTCATGGGCCTGCCCCCGGCAGTGATCGAGCGCAGCTTCCAGCACCGCCCGGCCTCGCCCATCGGCCCGGTCACCGACGACATCGCCGCCGCCCAGCAGCGCACGGCGGACCTGTTCCTGGAGAACCGGCTGCTGCCGAAGCGGGTGGATGTCGGGAGTGCGGTGTGGCGGCCTTAGGACCCCATGCATGGGCTTTGGTCGTGTAGGGGCGAATTCATTCGCCCGAGGACCGCGCAGCGGGCCCATGGATTCCGCAGGGCGGGCCTGCGGCCCGCTTGGCGACTGAAGTAGCCCCTACAGAGGTTCGTCGGAACGATCGGTCTGAGGGCGCGAATGAGCTACGGCTGTAGGGGCGAATTCATTCGCCCAAGGACCGCGCAGCGGTCCCATGGATTCCGCAGGGCGGGCTTGTGGCCCGCTTGGCGACTGAAGTCGCCCCTACAGGAGGTCGTCGGGGCGACCGCTCAACCCACTAGGAACTTGGCGAGGAATTGCCGGGTACGTTCTTCCTTCGGGGCGCTGAACAGGGTCTTGGCGTCGCCCTGTTCGACGATCACGCCCTTGTCGATGAAGATCGCGCGGTTGGCCACATCCCGGGCGAAGCTCATCTCGTGGGTGACGATGACCATGGTGCGCTTCTCCTCGGCCAGGCCGCGGATGGTGGTCAGCACCTCGCCCACCAGCTCGGGGTCGAGGGCGGAGGTGGGTTCGTCGAAGAGGATCACGTCCGGTTCCATCGCCAGGGCGCGGGCGATGGCCACCCGCTGTTGCTGGCCGCCGGAAAGGCGCTTGGGGTAGGCGTCTTCCTTGCCCGCCAGGCCGACCTTGGCCAGCAGCTTGCGAGCACGGTCGATGGCGCGCTCGCGGGGTTCCTTCTTCACCACCACCGGGCCTTCGATGACGTTCTCCAGCGCGGTGCGGTGGGGGAAGAGGTTGAAGTTCTGGAACACGAAGCCGACGTGCTGGCGCAGTTGGCGGATCAGCCATTGCTGCTGCTTCAGCGGCTGGTTGGCGTCGATCTCGATCCGCCCCACCTGGATGGTGCCGCCGTCGGGCTCTTCCAGCAGGTTGAGGCAGCGCAGCAGGGTGGTCTTGCCCGAGCCGCTGGGGCCGATGATGGCGACCACTTCGCCCGGCTCGATGGTCAGGTCGATGCCCTTGAGCACCGCCTGGTCCTTGAAGGACTTGGTCAGGTTACGGACGGTGATCATCAGCTGTCCTGTTCATGGCGGTTGACCCGCGCTTCGAGCCGGGCCTGGAAGTGCGACAGCACGGTGGCGAGCACCCAGTAGATCAGCGCGGCGGCCAGGTACATGGTGAAGATCTCGAAGGTGCGCGCGGTGATCAGCTGTGCCTGGCGGAACAGCTCCGGCACCTGGATGGTGGCGGCCAGCGCGGTGTCCTTGACCAGCGAGATGAAGCTGTTGCCCAGCGGTGGCAGGGCGGTGCGCGCAGCCTGCGGGAGGATGGCGCGGACCAGTGCCTGGCTGCGGCTCATGCCGATGCTGGCGGCGGCTTCCCATTGCCCCTTGTCGATGGAGGCGATGGCGGCGCGGAGGATCTCCGAGGTGTAGGCGGCCATGTTCAGCGAGAAGCCGATCAGCGCCGCCAGCAGTGGGCTCAGCTCCAGGCCGAGCTGGGGCAGGCCGTAGTAGATGATGAACAGCTGCACCAGCAGCGGGGTGCCACGGAAGAACGAGACGTAGACCCGCGCCAGGCCGCGCACCGGGGCGATGGCATAGAGGCGCGCCAGGGCCAGGGCGAAGCCCAGCAGCAGTCCGAAGAACATGCCGCCGAGGCTCAGTACCACCGTGTAGAGCGCACCCTTGAGCAGGAAGGGTGCGGAGTCCAGCGCCAGTTGCAGGCTGGTTTCGATCATTGGGTCACGTCAGCCTTGAACCATTTCTCGGAGATCGCCTTGAGGGTGCCGTCGGCCTTCAGCTTGGCGATGGCCTTGTCGAGGGCGGCGAGCAGTTCCGGGTCACCCTTGCGCAGGGCGATGCCGGCCTCCTGGCGGGAGAAGGGCTCGCCGGCAACCGCCAGGCGGCCACCGGTCTTCTCGACCATTTCGAAGGCGGCCAGGCGGTCCACCAGGATGGCGTCGATGCGGCCGACGTTGAGGTCCTGGAACTTGGTGGGGTCATCGTCGTAGGTGCGGATATCGGCCTTCGGCGCGTTTTCCTTCAGCCACTGTTCGTAGTTGGTGCCCAGGCCCACGCCGACCTTCTTGCCGGCCAGGTCGGCGGCGCTCTTGATGCTGTCCTCGCTGCCCTTGCGCACCAGGGCCTGGATGCCGGAAACGGTGTAGGGGGTGGAGAAGTCGTACTTCTTCTTGCGCTCCTCGGAGATGGTCACCTGGTTGATCACCAGGTCCAGGCGCTTGGACTCCAGCGCGGCGAGGATGCCGTCCCACTTGCTCGGCTGGAACTCGACCTTCACGCCCAGCTCCTTGGCCAGGGCTTCGGCGAACTCGACTTCGAAGCCGGTGAGCTTGCCGTTCTCATCCTGGTAGTTGAAGGGCGGGTAGGTGCCTTCCAGGCCGACCTTGACCGAGCCCTTGTCCTTGATCTGCTGCAGCAGCTCGCCGGCCACGGCGCTGTTGCCGACGAAACTGGCGCCCAGGGCGAGGCCCAGGGTGCCGATGAGGAATTGACGACGCAGGGTTGCGAATTTCATGGGTGAGCCTCACGGGACAGGTGGCGAAAGTGTGGCAATTCTGGGGATGTCGCTTTATTCAATAAAATAATAATAAGTTTGGATTGTCGCCATTAAGGGAATAAGCACTCAAGCCTGCGCATCTCCGGCGCTGTGGTAGGCGAAGAGCGCGGGCGAGCCGCCGGTGTGCAGGAAGATCACCGGGCCGTTCCCCTCGAAGGCCCCACGTTCAAGGCCATCGAGCAGGCCGGCGAACGCCTTGCCAGTGTAGACGGGATCGAGCAGCAGCCCTTCGCTGGACGCGACCTGGCGGATGGCGCCGAAGGTGCCCGCATTGGGCTCGCCGTAGCGCGGGGCGAAGTACTGGTCCCACAACTCCACGCGCAGCCCCGTGGGCACCGGGACGCCCAAAAGTTCGGCGGTGCGCTGCAGCAGGCCTTCCACCTTGGGGCGCTGGGTGGCGTCGGGGCGCGACACCGTGACACCCACCACGCGGATGCCGGGCAGGGTGTGTTCCAGGGCCAGGGCGAGCCCGGCGTGGGTGCCGGCGCTGCCGGAGGCCAGCACCACGGCGGATGGACGCACGCCGCCGGCCTTGATCTGCTCGGCCAGCTCCAGTCCGGCACGCACGTAGCCCAGTGCACCGAGGGCGTTGGAACCGCCGATGGGCACCACGTAGGGGGTGCGGCCTTCGGCGCGCAGGCGCTCGGCGGCCTCGGCCAGCAGCTGGTCGGCGGTGTCGAGGTTGGGCACCAACTGCACCTCGGTGCCGAACAAATCCAGCAGCAGGCGGTTGCCGTTTTCCAGGTAGTTGCGGTCGGCGGTGCCGATGGGGTTTTCCAGCAGCGCCAGGCAACCCAGGCCCAGGCGCGCGGCGAGGGCGGCGGTCTGGCGCACGTGGTTGGACTGGATGGCACCGGCGGTGACCAGCACATCCGCGCCCTGGGCCAGGGCGTCCTGGGCCAGGTATTCGAGCTTGCGCACCTTGTTGCCGCCGAGGGCGAAGGGGGTGATGTCGTCGCGCTTGACCCGGATGTCACGGCCGAGCTGGCGCGAAAGGTGCGCAAGCGGCTCCAGGGGAGTCGGCGAGGTGACCAGTTCGAGGCGGGGGACGCGAGCGAGGGCGGCGGCGATCATGGCGGGGCTTCGTGTTGCGGGAGATGGGGCATCACTCTAGTGAGCGACGGCGTTGGGAGCAATTCGCAGAAGCGACATCGATGCACGCTGGAGCCACTTCCGTGCCCCGCCTGATCAAGGCACTAATGGAATATAAAAATAATAAAACGATATTTGTTGGTTATAAAAAATCGCCGTAGTGTCGCATCCAACCCGGCAACACCCAGACCGGGAACCCCGACACCCCGCTCGCGGCTGATGATCCAGCCGGAGCTTGCCGAACACCAAGGACCCTCATGAAGAAGACCCTGCTCCTCACCGCCCTGGCCGCCGCCCTTTCCGCCTCCCTGGCCAGCGCCGCCGAGAAACTCACCGTCGCCGCCACCCCGGTTCCCCATGCCGAGATCCTCGAGCTGATCAAGCCGCAGCTGGCGAAGGAAGGCGTGGATCTGGAAGTGAAGGTCTTCACCGACTACGTCCAACCGAACCTGCAGGTCGACCAGAAGCACCTGGACGCCAACTACTTCCAGACCAAGCCCTACCTGGACAACTTCAACAGCGGCAAGGGCACCCACCTGGTGATCGTCAAGGGCGTGCACGTCGAGCCCTTCGGTGGCTACTCCAGCAAGTACAAATCCCTGAAGGAGCTGCCGGACGGCGCCACCATCGCCATCCCCAACGAAGGCAGCAACAGCGGTCGCGCCCTGCTCCTGCTGCAGAAATCCGGCCTGCTGAAGCTCAAGGACCCGAGCAACGCCCTGGCCACCCCGAAGGACATCGCCGAGAACCCGCACAACTTCAAGTTCAAGGAACTGGAAGCGGCCCTGCTGCCGCGCGTGCTGGACCAGGTCGACCTGGCCCTGATCAACACCAACTACGCGCTGGAAGCCAAGCTCAACCCGTCCAAGGACGCCCTGGTGCTGGAAGACCGCACCTCGCCCTACGTGAACTACCTGGTCGCCCGCCCGGACAACAAGGACAGCGACGCCATCAAGAAACTCTCCGCCGCGCTGACCAGCCCGGAAGTGAAGGCCTTCATCGAGAAGAAGTACTCCGGCGCGGTAGTCCCGGCCTTCTGATCGCCCCCCCCGAGCCACGATGGTGTGGGCACCGCCTGTGCCCACGCCTCTCCTCACGCCGACGAGTCTCGACTATCGTCGGCGTTCTTTTTTGGGTGGTGGCATTGCCCCCATTCCGCACGATTTCTCGGAGGACTCCATGCCTGAATCCAGACCCGGCCTTTCCACCCGCGCGGTGCACAGCGGCAACGATGTCGACCACAAGATGGTCACCCGCCCGAAGACGCTGCCCATCTACGAGTCCTCGGTGTTCGTCTACGACAACCTGGAACAGGTGGACGACTTCCTCGCCGGCAACCCGGACAACTACATGTACACCCGCATCGCCAACCCCAACCAGGCGGCGCTGGAGCAGCTGGTGCGGGACCTGGAAGGTGGCGAGGCGGCGCTGTTCTCCGCCTCCGGCATGGCCTCGGTGAGCGCGGCGCTGCTGGGCCGGCTGAATGCCGGCGACCACCTCATTGCCAGCCGAGAGCTGTACGGCACCACCCAGAGCCTGATCGAGAAGGAACTGGCGCGCTTCGGCATCACCGCCACCCTGGTGGAGATCAACGACCTGGCGGCGGTGGAGGCGGCCATCACCCCGGCCACGCGGCTGATCTACACCGAGACGGCCTCCAACCCGCTGGTGCGCATCAGCGACATCCCCGCCCTGGCCAAGCTGGCCAGGGCCCACGGGCTGAAGCTGCTGGTGGACAACACCTTCCTCTCCCCGGCGCTCTACAACCCGCTGGCCGCTGGCGCCGACCTGGTGCTGCACAGCACCACCAAGTACCTCAACGGCCACAGCGACGCCACCGGCGGCATCCTCGTCGGCGACGCCGAATGGATCGCCCAGGCGCGGCGCTTCCAGATCAATGCCGGCGGCAGCGCCAGCCCCTTCGAAGCCTGGCTGACCTTCCGTGGCGCCAAGACCCTGGCCCTGCGCATGAAGGCCCACTCGGCCAACGCCCAGGCCCTGGCCGAGGCGCTGGAGGCCCATCCAAAGGTGGCGAAGGTGTTCTACCCGGGGCTGCCCTCGCACCCGGACTTCGCGCTGGCCCAGCGGCTGTTCCCCAAGGGCGCCTCGGGCATGCTGAGCTTCACCCTCAAGGGTGGCCTGGCGGAGGTGGACGGCCTGATCCGCGGCCTGCAGCGCACCGCGTTCGCGCCCTCGCTGGCCGGCGTGGCGAGCAGCATCACCCACCCGGGCAAGACCAGCCACCGCGCCCTTTCCAGCGAGGCCCTGGCGGAGCTCGACATCCACGACGGCACCATCCGAGTCTCGGTGGGCATCGAAGACGCCGACGACATCGTCGCGGACTTCGTGCAGGCGCTGGATGGCCTCTGACGGGTAGCCCGGGCTTCGGCCCGGCAGCGCTCTCGGGGCGCAGTGGCTCCCGTAGGGTGGCGTAGCGCGAAGCGAAACCCGCGCGGTGGACGTGAGGGCGCCATGAATGCTCGAAGAGCACCGGGCTTGAGGCTTCGCATCAGGTTCACAACCGCTCATGCAGGCAGCGCCACTCGCCCCTGCGGGGCCGATGTTCCGCAGATGGGCGGGCGGCGTTCCACGGGACACGAATCCATCGATCCGTGCCCCTGAGTCACGCCGGCTCAGCGCAGGACGATCAGCCGCCCCAGCACCTCGTGCTGGCGGAAGCCGACCACGGCTCGCAGGGAGTCGAGGATGGCGTGGGGGTCGTTGCTGGGGAAGCTGCCGCTGATGCGGCGCGCGGCCAGTTCGTCATCCAGCAGGACGATACGGCCGGGGTAGTAGCGCGCGAGGTCGGCCAGCACATCGGCCAGGGGCGTCTTGTAGAAGGTCAGGCGACCTTCGCGCCAGGACAGCTGGGCCGGGGCGTCCACGGTCCAGGCCTCGGCGGCCCTGCCATCGCTGTAGGCGAGCTGCTGGTTGGCACCGAGCACGGCCTGCGGTTGCCCGGGCGCAGCGGTGACGCCCACCCTGCCCTGCTCCACCGTGACCCGCGCGCCGCCATGGCGCAGGCGCACGCCGAAGCGTGTGCCGAGCACCCGCGCCTCGCCGCCGGCGGCTTCCACCACGAAAGGCACCTCGCCGTGGCTGACCTCGAAGAAGGCCGCACCCCGGCGCAGCTCGACATGACGCTCGTCGGCGCGCAGGTCGACGCTCACGGCGCTGTCGGCGTCCAGGGTGACGACCGAGCCATCGGCGAGCGTCAGCGTGCGTATCTCGCCCGGCGCGGAGACGTAGTCGGCGCCCAGGTCCTGCAGCCAGTCGACGGGCTTCCAGCCCCCGCCCCAGACCACCAGGGCCAGGCTCGCCGCCATCGCCAGCACGGCGCCCCAGCGCCGTCCGGCCGCCGGGCGCTCGGCCATGCGCACCAGGTACTGGCGCAGGCGTGCATCCTCCTCGGCGGCCAGCGCGGAGGCCGCGGGCCAGGTGCGCTTCCACAGTTCCTGGGCCTGGGCGTAGGCCTCGATGTGGGTGACATCCGCGTAGAGCCAGCGCTCGAAGGCCTCGCGCTGGGCCGCCGAGGGCCGCCCCTGCATGCGCCCGATCCACAGCCACGCCGCCTGTTCGGCCGCCTGCTGGCTGGTGCTGGCGGCGCTGGGCCGCTGCTGATCGAGACTCATGGTTTCGCGCTCCCCGGCGAGATGACGGCCGGCCTGTCCAGCAGGCTGGCCTTGCAGGCTTCCAAGGCACGCATCATATGTTTTTCCACCGCCGACAGGGACAGCCCCATCGCGCGGGCGATGTCGCCATAAGTGCTGCCGTGGATGCGGTTGAGCAGGAAGATGTGGCGCGTGCGCTCGGGCAACGAGCGCAACGCCGCGTCGACATGCCGCAGGTCGTGCCCGGCCTCCAGCGCCACCTCCGGGGGCGGCGCCTCGTCCTGCTCGAGCGCCAGGCCGGCCTCGTTACGGGTCCGCGCACCCTCGCTGCGCATGTGGTCGATGGCGAGGTTGTGGGCGCTGCGCAGCAGGTAGGTGGCGAGGTCTTCCACCGGTGCCGCGGGGCGCCGCCAGAAGCGCAGAAACAGGTCCTGCACCAGGTCCGCCGCCGTGGCGCGACAGCCGACGCGCCGGCTGACCAGCGCCTCCATCCGCTCCCGCTGGGCGAGGAACACGCGCAGCAGGTCCTCGCGCGCCAATGGCTCGTCGGAGGTCTGCGGCCGGGGCTCGGCCGGGGCGTCGGAATCGGACATCGGATCACTGCTGAGGCGCGCTCCGGATAAGACCGGGGCTTCGAAAGGCAGCGAATGATAATTCTTATCAAGAATCCTGCATAGAAAACCGCCGCTCCGATCATCTATCGGTGCGGCTTCTTTCAGGCCAGCCCCTCGACCCCCAGCGCCTCACGCACCGCAGCCCGGCCAAGGAAGGCCTGGCGCAGGCGCGCCACGGCGGTGAGCTGCTCGAACTCGCCGCCGATGCGACCGAGCCACAGGCTGAACACGCCCAGGTAGGCGTCGGCGAGGGTGAAGCGCTCACCTACCAGCCAGGTGCGGTTCTCGAGGTGGCGCTCGATATGTTCGAAGGCGCGATAAAGCTGCACCCGTGCCTGCACCCGGATGCCGTCGTGGGCGCCGGTATCGGCGGAGTAGCGTTCGGGGCGGTTCAGCGGGCGGAAGGAGGCGGCGTGCACCTCCGCCGCCAGGTAGCCGAGCCAGCCCTGGATCTGCGCGCGCTCGACGCTGCCGGCCGGAGCGAACAGCGGCGTGCCCGGCACCAGGTCGGCGAGGTACGGGAGGATCGCGCTGTTCTCGGTGAGCACGGTGCCGTCGTCCAGTTGCAGGGCCGGCACGCGGCCCAGCGGGTTGATGGCGTGGATGGGCGAATCAGCGGTGCGCAAGGCCACGCGCTCGACCTGGATCGGCAGCGCCAGCTCGCGCACCGCGACATGGCAGGCCAGCGAGCAGGCGCCCGGGGAGATGAACAGGGTGGTCATTGCGCGTCCTCGAATAAAAAAGGCCACCCTCCCCCTGCCTGAAGGCGGGTGGCCAAATGCTCAGCGGGCGGTGATCACCGCCAGCTTGGTGATCCCGGCGCGCTCGATGGAGGCCATGGCCTTGGCCACCGCGCCGTAGTCGACCTTGTCGTCCGCCTGCAGCTGCACACGCAGCTCCGGGTCCTTGGCCTTGGCGGCCTCCAGGTTGCCCTGCAGCAGGTCCGGCTGGATCTCGTCCTTGTTGATGAACAGCTTGCCTTCGCCGTCGATGCTCACCACCAGCGGGTCCTTCTGGTCCGGCGGTGCGACCGCTTCGGTCTTCGGCAGGTTGATCGGGATGGCGTTGGTGAGCAGCGGCGCGGTGACGATGAACACCACCAGCAGCACCAGCATCACGTCCACCAGCGGGGTGACGTTGATCTCGGAGAGAACTTCGTCGCTGTCTTGTGTGGAGAAGGCCATGTCAGGACGCCTCCTTCACTTTCTGAGCGGCGCCCTGCTTGCCGGCGGCAGGGTTGACGATGACCTTGAAGGCGCTCTTCTGGGCCAGGCTGTAGAAGTCGTGGGCGAAGTCGTCGAGGTCGGCGGCGGTCAGCTTGAGGCTGCGCAGGAAATAGTTGTAGACCAGTACCGCGGGCACCGCGACGGCGATGCCGACGCCGGTGGCGATCAGCGCCGCGCCGATGGGGCCGGCGACGGTTTCCAGGCTGGCGGAACCGGCCAGGCTGATGCCCTTGAGCGCTTCCATGATCCCCCACACGGTGCCGAACAGGCCGATGAAGGGCGAGGTGGAGCCGATGGAGGCGACCACCGCTAGGCCCGATTCCAGGGAGCGGCGCTCACGCTGGATCTGCTGGCGCAGGGCGCGCTCGAGGCGGTCCTGGTGGTTGATCGCCTGGCTCAGGTCGCCGGGCTGGCCGCCCTGCACCTGGATCGCGGCGAAACCGGCCTGGGCCACGTGGGCGACGGCACCGGCGTGGTCCTGCACCAGGTCGGCGGCGCTGTCCAGGCTGGTGGCGCTCCAGAACAGCTTCTGGAACTTGCGGTCCTGGTGCTTGAGACGGGCGAACTGGATGCCCTTGACCAGGGCCAGGCCCCAGGTGACGACCGAGAAGCCGATCAGCAGCCAGATGACGAGGTGCTCGACCGAGCCGAAGGGGTTGTTGAGTAGGTCCATGTTGCGATCCTCCAAGTGCGCCGGGGCGCGAATCTGTTCAGTTCAATTTGAAGTCGATGGGCACGCTGACCCAGCCATCCTGGGCCACGTCGCCGCGCTTGGCGGGTACGAAGGTCCAGCGTTTGACGGCCTTGATCGCCGCCTCGTCGAGCAGGTCGCGACCACTGCTCTTCTGTATCTGCACCTCGCTGGGCGAGCCGCTGGCCAGTACGTGCACCCGCAGCAGCACCGTGCCTTCCCAGCCGCGACGCTGGGCGAAGGAGGGGTACTCCGGCGCCGGGTTGCGCAGGTAGCCGGCGTTGGCCGAGGGCGGCGTGACCGGTGCCGGCGCGGGTGGAGCCGGGGTGCCGGGGGCGCGGGCGGCGCTTCCACCTTGGGCGGCGGGGGCGGTGCCTCCACCGGCTTGGGTGCCGGCTTGGGCACGGGTTTCGGCTTCGGCTTGGGCACCGGCTTGGGCGGCGGCGGCTTGACCGCGAGCTCCTCCACCACGGGGGGCGGCGGCTCGACGACCGGAGGCGGTGGCGGCTCGGGCGGCGGCGGTTCCACCACGGGCGGTGCCGGCGTGGTGAATTCGATGGTCATGGGCGGAATCTCGGGCGGCACCTCGGGCAGCGCCGGAGTGGGCTTGTTGCTCACCCAGTAGAGAACGCCGGCATGCAGCACCAGGGCGAAGGCGCTCAGCAACAGCGCTTCGCGACGACCGAGCACACGACCGTCGCGGCCCTTGAAGCGCGACGCGCCGAGGGCATGGCGCAGCGGCACGCCGAGGTCACGCACTTCGCCAGGGCTGCGCGCTTCACGCCACAGCAGGTCGCTCGCGCTGTCGGCTTTGAGGACATTGCCCATCGGCAAGACTCCCGGTTGGAAAAAATCCGGCCTGTGCACCGGAAAGTGATCGGAGGGCAGCTGAGGAGCTGCATGAGGGCCATTCCAGAGCGGTCGGCCACGGGGAAATGATTGGTTTTGCGGCTTATCCCATAAAGTAATTTTTAATGATTCATTAATTACCTAATGGAATATAAATTTATAAACTCATGAAAAATAAGGATTTTTAATTTCGAATGCTTTGTAGGCATCGAAAATATGCCGGGAAGGCATTGAAAGCGGTGGGGGACGGCGATGCGGCGCACCGCTTGGCGACCGGAGCCGCCCTACAGGTTCATTCCGGCATCGCACGGATCGATCCTGCACCAGGCCCCACGCATTGGCGTCGGGCCCTTTCGCGAACGGATTGGCTTCCACAGGGTGGAGGCTGGCGGGGCGGAGGGATCAGAACGGGCGGCTGCCGCTCAGGCTGATGCGCTTCATGCGGCGTTTTTCGGTGGCGGGGAAGCCGTTGCGGGCGTGGAGGACGGCCTGGTTGTCCCACCAGACGATATCGCCGGCGCGCCAGGCATGGGCGTAGTGGAAGCGCGGGTTTTCCAGGTGCTCGCGCAGGCGGCCGATCAGCGCCTTGCCGTATTCGGGGTCGGCGCCGGGGATTTCCACTTCCGTGTGCACGCCGAGGAACAGCAGGCGCTTGCCGCTTTCCGGGTGGGTGCGCACCAGCGGGTGCTCGGTGCCCTGGATGGCGGGGATATCCGGCGTGCGGTAGGTGACGAAGCCGCCGTTGTAGCCACCGCTCTTGAGGCGGATGAAGGGGTTGTAGGTGATCAGCCGCAGCGGGTCGATCTCGCGGCGGGTGGCCTCGTCCAGCGCGCTATAGGCCAGGGCCAGGTTGGTGAAGCGGGTCTCGCCGCCCTTGGAGGGCACTTCCAGCGCGTAGAGGAAGGAGCCGGAGGACGGCGTCGGCGTCCAGTGGTGGTCGGCGTGGGCGGGGATGGCGGTGTTGCCCAGTTCGCCGTCCTCGGTGTTGGCCACCTTGACGATCTCCGGCGCCTTGCCGTCGACACCGGAGGACAGCACCGGGATGTCCGCCGGCGGCTGGAACACCGCGCCGAAGTGGGTGGCGAAGGCCAGGTACTGGGCGTCGTCCAGGTGCTGGTCGCGGAACAGCAGGATGTGGTGTTCGCGCTGGGCCTGCTTGAGGGCCAGCACCTGGGCGGGGGTGATGCGGGTGGCGTCGAGGCCGCTGACCACCGCCCCCAGGGGCGCGGCCAGGGGCGTGATGGCGAAGGGGGCGTCGTGGTGCAACGGTGCGGCGGGTTCTGCCTGGGTGTGGGTGGCCAGGGTCATGGTCGGTCTCCTGTCATGGGGTGGGATGGCTCGGCGGGCCCGCGCATCCGCGAAGGCCCGCCGCACGCCTCGCGTCAGCCCTTGCGGGTGGTGCGGCTGCGCTGGCCGTCGATGCCCACCGGCACGTCGCCGGCCAGGGTCACGCGGCGCACGATGCGCGGCTGCGTGTCGTAGTCGTCGACGGCGTAGTGCTGGGTGGAGCGGTTGTCCCAGATGGCCACGTCACCGGGCTGCCAGCGCCAGCGCACGGTGTTCTCCAGGCGCGTCACGTAGCCCTGGAGGACGGCGAAGATGTGCGCCGAGTCGGACTGGGACAGGCCCTTGAGGCGTTTGACGAAATGCCCCAGCAGCAGGCTGTGTTCGCCGCTGACGGGGTGCACGCGCACCACCGGGTGCTCGGTCTCGTAGACGGTGGAGGTGAACACCTTGCGGTACTCCTCCAGCTTTTCCACCGGGGCGTTGGGGCGCACGCCGGCGTAGTCGTATTCGTTGCTGTGGATGGCCCAGAGCTTGTCGGCCAGCTCGCGCAGTTCGCCCGGCAGGTCGGCGTAGGCGGTGGCGGTGTTGGCCCAGACGGTGTCGCCGCCGGCGGCCGGGGCCACCACGTTGCGCAGGATGGAGGCCTTGGGGTAGGCGTCGACGAAGGTCACGTCGGTGTGCCAGGAGTTGGCCCGCTGGCCTTCGGCGCCGTCGAGCTGCAGCAGGTAGCGGGTGCCTTCGCGCACCGGCACGGTGGGGTGGGCGACGGGGTCGCCGAGCAGCTTGGCGAAGGCCTCCTGGCCCTGGTCGTCGAGGTGCGTCTGCCCACGGAAGAAGATCACCTTGTGACGGACCAGGGCGGCCTGGATGGCGTCCACGGTGGCGGCGTCCAGCTCGGCGGAGAGGCTGATGCCACGGATCTCGGCGCCGATGCGCCCGGCGATGGGGTGGATGTCCAGCTGGATATCGGGCTGCTGGCTGGCCAGTGCTGCGTTGCTCATGGTGCGGTCCTCGCGTTGGGTGGGTGCTGCTGGGGGTCAGAAGTCGTAGCGCAGGGAGACGCCGGCGGTGCGCGGGGCGCCCACCGAGGCCGTGTAGGCGCCGTTCAGGTAGGCGAAGGCGCTCAGGTAGTAGTCGGTGTCGGTGGCGTTGCGCACCCAGATGGAGGCGTCCACCTGGCCGTCGCCCAGGTCGCGGCGCACGCCGGCCGAGAGGTTGACCAGGCCGTAGCCGTCGATCTTGGAAAGGTCGGAGTTGTCCAGGGTGCCTTCGGCCTCGGAACGGTACGAATAGCTGGCGGTGAGGTAGGGCTCGATGCGGTTCTCCAGCTGCCACTTGTATTCGCCGCTGAGGTTGGCGATCCATTTCGAGGCGCCGACCACGCGTTCGCCGGTAAGGTCGCAGGTGGCCGGCGCGCCGGGGGCGGTGCTCACCTCGCCGGGGCACGGGGCGTCCTTGAAGCTGAGGTAGGTGACGTCGTTGTAGGAGCCGTTGAAGTTCAGGGTCAGGCCGCGCACGGGCAGCGCGGTGGCTTCGAACTCCAGGCCGCGCGAGCGCACGCTGCCGGCGTTGGCCAGCACCTGCACGACGTTGGGGGAGCCCGGCGCCTGGTACAGGGTGGTGGCCTGGTAGCCGTGGATGCCGGTCCAGAACAGGTTCGCGTTGAGCAGCAGGCGGCGGTCGAGCAGCGTGCTCTTGAAGCCCAGCTCGGCATCGTTGGCGCGCTCGGGGCCGACCAGCAGCGAGTCGGCGCCGGCCACCGGGGCCGAGCCCACGGCCAGGTTCACCCCGCCGGATTTCTCGCCATGGGCCAGGGAGGCGTAGCCCAGCAGGTCGTCGTCGAATTTGTAGGCCAGGTTCAGCAAAAAGGAGGGCGCGGCGTTGTGCAGGCCGAGGTCGCCCGAGTCATAGGCCCCCAGTTGCGCCGCGCGGATGGCGGCGGCCTGGCCGGTCACCGCCGCACCACCGACCGGTGCGAAGCGCTGCACGTTGGCGTCCTTTTCCTCGTAGGTGCCGCGCAGGCCGGCGGTGAAGTCGAGGCGGTCGGTGAGGTGCCAGGTGCCCTGGGCGAACAGCGCGTAGCTGTCGGTCTCGATCTTGCCGTTGGCCTTGGTGCTGACGTTGTTGATGGCGCCCAGGTTGGCGCCGAGCAGGAACAGGTCGGCCCGGGAGCCGTAGTCGGTGAAGGTCTTGTTGCCCAGGTTCTGGTTGAACACGTAGGCACCGACCACGTAGTCGAAGGCGCCGCCGGTGGGCGAGGCCAGGCGGATCTCCTGGGAAAACTGGCGGTCGTGCACTTCCACGCCGGTGTTGAGCAGCGCCGGCACGTTGAGGCTCTCGTCGTTGGCCGGGGTGAAGTGCCAGTAGCGGTAGGCGCTGATGGAGGTCAGCTTGTAGCCGCCGGCGAGGCTCCAGTTAGCCTCCACCGAGCTGCCGCCCTGGTGCACGCTGACGTTCTGGCGGCCGTCGATGTTGACCTTCCTGTCGTCCGGGTCGCGCACCGGCGAGGCACCCGCCAGGGCCGCGCGCTGCCAGTAACGGGCCGGCGCGCCGTAGACGACCATGGTGCCGGTGCTCGAATCCTCCTCGTTGTAGTCGTTGATCCAGCGCAGGCTGAAGTCCTCGTTGGGCTCGAAGAGGAACTGCCCGCGCACGCCCTGGCGTGCACCGCCGTT
Organism: Pseudomonas sp. Pc102; assembly: GCF_018408275.1. Lineage (NCBI taxonomy): Bacteria > Pseudomonadati > Pseudomonadota > Gammaproteobacteria > Pseudomonadales > Pseudomonadaceae > Pseudomonas > Pseudomonas sp. Pc102. The sequence continues at coordinate 6,428,932 of NZ_AP021905.1, forward strand.
GAGGTCTTTGCCGTCGTGGATGTTCTTGATGAAGCCGTCGTCACGGGTGCGGTAGGCCGACAGGCGCGCGGCGAGGGTTTCGGTGAGGGCGCCGTTGACCGTGCCCTTGGCCTGGAAGTAGCCGTCCTGGCCGCCGGAAACCTCCACCGTGCGCTCGGGGCTGAAGGTGGGTGCGCGGGTGCTGATATTGAGCACGCCGGCGGTGGTGTTCTTGCCGAACAGCGTGCCCTGGGGGCCACGCAGCAGTTCCAGCTGCTCGATGTCCAGCAGGTCGAACACCGCCATGCCCGGGCGACCGAGATAGACGTTGTCGAGGTAGACCCCGGCGCTGCCTTCGAGGCCGTCGCTCGCCGGGTTGTTGCCGATGCCGCGCACCGCGACGCTGGACTGGCGGGCATGGATGAAGGCGACGTTGACGCTGGGCAGCACCTGCTGCAGGTCCTGCACCTTGTAGATGCGCTGGGTCTCCAGGGCGCTGCCGCTGAGGGTGGTGATGGGCGTGGGCACGTCCTGCACGTCTTCCTCGCGGCGGCGGGCGGTGACGGTGACCTTCTGCAGGGCGACATCCTTGTCCACTTGCTGCTCGGTGTTGCCCTCGGCGGCCCAGGCGCTACCGGCGCCAAGGGCCAGCAGCAGGGTCAGTGCATAGTCCACGGCGGCCAGGCGCTGCAGCGCCAGCGGTCGGGCGAGGGGCGAGGGGAAGGCGGTACGGCGTTGGCACATGGGGCGATCCTTGTTCGGGGCCCGGCTTTTTCCGGGCGGAGCGGGCCCGCATCGCACGCAGGGCGACGGTCGGGGCGGCGTGTGTTCGGGGGAGCGTCAGGCGGCTTGGATGGCCGCCGGGCTCAGGGTCCGGCTGTCAGCGACAGGCGCACATGAGCGGCGCGAGGAGCCGGGTCATGGCGAGGGCGGGAAATCGTGCTGGCGTGGTCATCGGGTATCCCCCTTCGGGCTGGGCCATATACTTATTCCTTTTTAATCTTATTTATCTAAACAAGCTTCGTTGACGGAATAAGAGCCTGCATTTAAAACCAGCACCCAGATGGGGGCAAATGCCTTCGACCTATATTTTCGATGCCGGTAAAGCATGATGGACCTGCGCCAACTCCGTTACTTCATCGCCCTCGTGGAACACCGCAGCTTCGTCCGCGCGGCCGATGCCATGGGCATCACCCAGCCGGCCTTCAGCCGCAGCATCCAGGGCCTGGAGCAGGCCTTCGGCTGCCAGTTGGTCGACCGGGGCAACAAGGACCTGCGCCCCACGCCGGAAGGCCAGGTGGTGCTGCAGCACGCCCTGCGCCTGGTGCAGGGGGCGAGCAACCTGGCTCGGGAGATCGACCAGATGACCAAGCTGGATGCCGGCGAGCTGCACTTCGGTTGCGGCCCGGCGCCGGCGGCCAAGCTGGTGCCCGACGCCCTGGCCGAGTTCATCGCCCGCCATCCGCGCATCAACACCCGTTTCGAAGTGAACAACTGGGAAACCCTGGGCCGCCTGCTGGCCCGCGACGAGATCGAGTTCTTCATCGCCGACATACGCCAGTTCGAGATCGACCCCAACTTCCAGACCCGCGAACTGACTCCGCGCAACGGGCGTTTCTTCTGCCGTCGGGGGCACCCGTTGCTGGCCAAGGAAAGCCTCTCCACCAACGACATGTTCGACTACCCGCTGGCCGCCACGCGGCTGCCGGCGGGCATCCGCAAGCTGCTGGCAGGCTTCAGCGGCAAGGCCGACTTCACCCTCAACCTGGAATGCGAGCATGTGCCCGCGCTGATGCAGGTGGTGCGCCGCACCGACGCCATTGGCGTGGGCATGCTGGAGACCCTGGCACCGCTGCTGGAGAGCGGCGAGCTGGAGCTGCTGCGCTTTCGCAACCTGCCGGAGAACCTGGAAAGCCTCTCCGCCCGCTGCGGCATCGTCACCCGCACCGGCTACCGCCTCTCCCCGGCGGCGCGCGCGCTGATCGAAATCGTCGTCGAACTGGACGGCGCCGAGGCCGCAGAGGCCCGGCGCATCGCCTGACAGCCCCTCGGCGAGGCACGGTGCACATCGGTCCACCCTCGAGGCCACCCGCGACTCCGCCGGCTCTTCTGTAGGGGCGAATTCATTCACCCAGGTCGCACGCAGCGGGCCGGACAGCATGGGTTTCGCTGCGCTCTACCCATCCTACGGGCTGGCTCTTCTGTGGGAGCGACTTCATTCGCGAAGAGGCACGAGGTATCCCGGAATGTAGGGTGCACCACGCTTCATCGGTCCACCATCGGGGCCACTCGCAACTCCGCTGGTGGACGTGAAGAGCGACGTCCAACCTACGCACGGTTCAAGCTTCTCTGTAGGGGCGACTTCAGTCGCCCGGACGGCTCAGCGCGATGCCTGCACCGGCTCCTTCAGCGCCGCATCGAGGAAGCGCGGCTCGACCCAGTCGCTCACCTGGAAGGGTTTGCGGATCAGCCGCTGTTCGGCGGCGAAGTCCACGCCATTCTGCAGGCGGGCGAGGAAGGCGGGGTCCAGCTGCGGGTCGAAGATGTCCTTGAAGCTGTCGTCCTTGAGGTCGGTGCCGAGGATCACCGGCGGGTAGCTGGCCAGGCGCGAGACCAGCTCGACGTAGGCCTGCTTGTGGTCTTCGTCGCGCAGCCAGGTCACCGCCTGCTGCTGGGCCTTGACCAGGCGCGCGGTGACCTCGGGGTAGTCGCGGACGAAGGCGCCCGTGCCTACCAGCACCGCCTGTGTGCTGCCGGCGCCGCCCAGGTCGCGGGTGCTGAGCGGCAGTTCGGCGAGGCCCTTCTCACGCAGGGCGATGAGCCCGGCCAGGCCCCAGGAGGCATCCACCTGCTTGGCCGCGAGGGCGGCGTTGGCGGCGTTGAAGTCGAGGTTGATCACCTTGTAGTCGCGTTCGGACAGGCCGCGGCTGGCCAGCGCGTTGGCGAAGGACAGCTGGTTGGCGGTGCCGCGGAACACCGCGACGCGCTTGCCCTTGAGGTCTTCCAGGGTCTTGATCCCCGAGCCGGGCACCACCCCCAGGTAGCTCTTCACGTCGCGGGCGGTGGCACTGAGCAGGCGGGTGTCGAGGCCGCTGGCCTTGCCGATGATGGCGGCCAGGTCGCCGAGGTAGGCGAAGTCCACCTGGCCGTTGGCCAGGGCTTCGTTGATCACGGGACCTGCGCCCTTGAAGAAGCGCCACTGGATCTCGATGCCGTCCTTGGCGAATTCCTGTTCGAGGATCTGCCGGCTGCGCAGCACGTCCACCACGCCACCGCCGCTGTGTTCGCTGCCGGCGCTGAGGTCGGGCACGGCGATGCGGATTTCCTTGGGTGCCTCGGCCGCCTGGGCGAGCAGCGGAGCCGCGCCGAGCACGCCCGCCAGCAGAGTGGGGGCGAAGAGCCCGAGGACACTGTTGATCAGGGTTTTCATGGATGGGCGCTCCTGCGCGAGGGTTCGGTGAGAGCGCCAGATAGGCACAGGAGGAAATCGAAATTAAATACTAAAAATTCATTTTTTAATGACTGAAACGCATAAATCAGGACCACAGCGGCTTCCAGCGCGCTATGCAGGAAATGCATAAAAAATATTCGGCAAAGGCATTTGCCGCTCTCCGGCCCCTTCCCTATCTAATGACGCCTCTTATCCATAAATAAATGGATTTTCAGATTTTATATTTCACACGGAAATAACGTTAGAGCCCTGGCGCCGGGAGACACCGATGAGCAAGATCCAGACGCTGCCGAGCCTGCGGCCTCCCGCCCGGCTCCATCTGCCGGCCATCGGCGCCGGCATCCTCGACCGGGCCCTGCCCTGGCTGCTGCCCATCGGGCTGTTCCTGCTCTGGTGGCTGGCCGCCAGGCACCACTGGATGTCCGAGCAGATCCTCCCCGCCCCCGCCCTGGTGTGGCAGAGCGCATTGGAATTCGGTTCCGGCGAACTCTGGGCGCACCTGTGGATAAGCCTGCAGCGCCTCGGCATCGGCCTGCTCGCCGGTGTCGCCGGCGGGGTGCTGCTCGGTGCCTGGCTGGGCCTGTCGCGCCGGGCCGAGGCGCTGGTCTACCCGAGTTTCGTGGCCCTGGCGCAGATTCCGACCCTGGCCTGGATTCCACTGTTCATGCTGTTCTTCGGCATCGGCGAAACCCTCAAGCTGGTGGTGCTGGTGAAGGCCGTGGTGGTGCCGGTGACCCTGCATACCCTGGTTGGCGTGCGTGACGCCCAGCCGCGCCTGCGCGAGGCGGCGGCGGTGCTGCGCCTGCCGCCGCACCTTCTGGCCTGGCGCCTGGTGCTTCCGGCCGCCCTGCCCGCCTTCATGGCCGGGTTGCGCCTGGCCCTGGCCACCGGCTGGACCTCGCTGCTGGCGGTGGAGCTGCTGGCCTCCAGCGAGGGCATCGGCTACCTGATGGTCTGGGGCCGCCAGCTGTTCATGCTCGACCTGGTGTTCGTCTGCATCCTGGTGATCGGCCTGGTGGGCGCACTGATGGATCGCGGCATCAACCGCCTCGATTCGCTGCTGTTGTTCTGGCCCCACCCGGCCACCGCCGAGCGCCCGCGCGGTCCGCGCCTGCATGGCTGGCAACGGCTGCAGGCGGCCCTGCTGCCCCTGGCGCTGCTGGCCCTGTGGCAGGCCAGCAGCGCCCTGGCCTGGGTCGACGCCAATATCCTCGCCTCCCCGCTCGATGTGTTGCGCGCCCTGCACCAGGGGCTGCTGGATGGCAGCCTGCCGAAGGCCATGGGCGCCAGCCTCGAGCGCACCGTGGCAGGCCTGGCGCTGGGCGGCGGCGCGGGGTTGGCGCTGGGCCTGCTGCTGGGGCTCTCGAACCGCGCCGAGCGCATCGCCGGGCCCAGCCTCTCGGCCCTGCGCCAGGTGGCGATCTTCGCCTGGGTGCCGCTGCTCACCGCCTGGTTCGGCCTCGGCGAGGCGGCCAAGCTGGCCTTCGTCGCCCTGGCCGCCTTCTTCCCCCTGTTCATCGCCACCCAGCGCGGCGTCGCCGGCCTCTCGCCGCAGCTCGGCGAGGCGGCGCGGGTGATGCGCCTCGGCCTGGGCCAGCGCCTGCGCCTGCTGGTGCTGCCGGGCGCCGCACCGGCCATCTTCGCCGGCCTGCGCCTGGCGCTGATCTACGCCTGGCTGGGCACCATCGGTGCCGAGTACTTCATGCCTTCGGACGGCGGCATCGCCAGCTACATGCTCGGCGCGCAGCAGCTGTTCCGCATGGACCAGGTGATGGCTGCCATGGTCCTGGTGGGCCTGGTCGGCGCCCTGCTGGGCAACCTCGGACAACGCATCGAAGCGCGCGCGACGCGCTGGAGAACCGCATGAACGCCTTCAACCGCAACGCCGTGGAGGCGGCCAACCAGCCCCTGTCGCCCCCGCCCACCGTGAGCTTCGCCGGGGTCGGCAAGGTCTTCGAGGTGGATGGCCAGGATTTCCAGGCCATCCAGGACTTCAGCCTGGATATCGAGGAGGGCGAGTTCATCGCCATCGTCGGCTCCAGCGGCTGCGGCAAATCCACCCTGCTGCGCCTGCTGGTGGGCCTGGACACCGCCTTCGACGGCCGCATCGAGGTGGACGGCCAGCCGGTGCGCGGCATCGGTGGCGAACGCGGCATCGTGTTCCAGGAGCACCGCCTGTTCCCCTGGCTGACGGTGGCGCAGAACATCGGCCTGGGCCTGGTCAACGAGAAACTGGAACAGGGCGAGCGCGCCCGGCGCATCCACCAGTTCGTGCAGCTGGTGGGGCTGGGCGGCTTCGAGGGGGCCTACCCGCACCAGCTCTCCGGCGGCATGGCCCAGCGCGTGGCCATCGCCCGGGGGCTGGTGGCGAGCCCGCGCATCCTGCTGCTGGACGAGCCCTTCGGCGCCCTCGATGCGCTGACCCGCCAGCAGATGCAGGACGAGCTGCTGGCCATCCGCGCGCGCCAGCGCATCACCACCCTGCTGGTCACCCACGACGCCGAGGAGGCCATCTACCTGGCCGACCGCGTGGTGGTGATGGCGCCCCGCCCCGGGCGCATCAAGCAGGTGGTGCCGATCGACCTGCCGCGCCCGCGCCAGCGCACCGGCCATGACTTCCACCAGGTGCGCGAGGCGCTGCTGCACCAGCTCACCGGCGATGGCGACTACCGCCCGCCGCAGCCGCCCCGGCTGGCCGACCTGCCGTTCGAATCCATCGCCCTCTGACCCTGGAGCCTCCATGAGCAAACGCCCGAACTTCCTGATCATCGTCGCCGACGACCTGGGCTTCTCCGACCTGGGCGCCTTCGGCAGCGAGATCGCCACGCCGAACCTGGACCGCCTGGCCTTCGACGGCCTGCGCCTGACCGACTTCCACACCGCGCCCACCTGCTCGCCGACGCGCTCGATGCTGCTCACCGGCACCGACCACCACATCGCCGGCATCGGCACCATGGCCGAGGCGCTGACGCCGGAGCTGATCGGCAAGCCGGGCTACGAGGGCTACCTCAACGACCGTGTGGTGGCACTGCCGGAGCTGCTGCGCGAGGCGGGCTACCAGACGCTGATGTCCGGCAAGTGGCACCTGGGCCTGACCGCCGAGCGGGCGCCCCATGCGCGGGGCTTCGAGCGCTCCTTCTCGCTGCTGCCGGGGGCGGCCAACCACTATGGCTACGAGCCACCCTACGACGAGACCACGCCGGGCATCCTCAAGGCGACGCCAGCGCTGTATGTGGAAGACGACCGCTTCATCGAGCAGCTGCCGGAGGGGTTCTATTCCTCCGACGCCTTCGCCGACCGGCTGATCCAGTACCTGAAGGAGCGCGACCAGAGCCGCCCGTTCTTCGCCTACCTGCCCTTCTCGGCGCCGCACTGGCCGCTGCAGGCGCCGGCCGAGGTTGTGGATAACTACCGGGGCCGCTACGACGCCGGGCCCGAGGCGCTGCGCCTGGAACGCCTGGAGAAGCTCAAGGCGCTGGGCCTGGTGGCGGCGGATGTGGAAGCGCACCCGGTGCGGGCGATCAGCGCCGAATGGGACGCGCTGAGCGAGGCGGAACGCCAGGTGTCGGCGCGGACCATGGAGGTCTATGCGGCGATGGTGGAGCGCATGGACTGGAACATCGGCCGGGTACTGGACTACCTGCGCCAGCAGGGCCTGGAGGACGATACCTTCATCCTCTTCATGTCCGACAACGTCGCCGAGGGCGCGCTGCTGGAGGCCTTCCCCAAGTTCGGCCCGAACCTGAAGAGCTTCCTCGACCAGCACTACGACAACAGCCTGGAGAACATCGGCCGCGCCAACTCCTACGTGTGGTACGGGCCCCGCTGGGCCCAGGCGGCCACGGCGCCGTCGCGCCTGTACAAGGCCTTCACCACCGAGGGCGGCATCCGCGTGCCGGCGCTGGTGCGTTATCCACAGCTGCGGCGGCAGAAGCAGGTGAGCCACGCCTTCGCCACGGTGATGGACATCACCCCGACGGTGCTGGACCTGGCCGGCGTGCGCCACCCGGGCACCCGCTGGCGCGGTCGCGAGGTGGCGCCGGTGCGCGGGCGCTCCTGGCTGGGCTACCTCTCGGGCGAGACGCCCCAGGTGCACGACGGCAAGACGGCCACCGGCTGGGAGCTGTTCGGCATGCGCGCCATCCGCCAGGGGCACCTGAAGGCGGTGTACATCCCCGCGCCGGTGGGGCCGGAAACCTGGCAGCTGTACGACCTGGAGAAGGACCCGGGGGAAATCCACGACCTGGCCCAGGAGCGGCCGGAAGCGCTGGCCGGGCTGATCGCGGCCTGGCAGCGCTATGTGGACGAGACGGGGGTGATCCTCAGCGAGTCGCCGTTCCAGCCGTAGGGCGAGCGCGAAGAATGGGGGCGCAGGGTGGACCGTGGTGGCGATGAACCTGTAGGGGCGAATTCATTCGCCCAAGGACCGCATAGCGGTCCCATGGATTCCGAAGGGCGGGCCTGCGGCCCGCTTGGCGGCTGAAGCCGCCCCTACGGCACGAACCCCGGATCGCCCGGGTGGCTAGACCTGGACGATGCGGTTCTTGCCGCTGCGCTTGGCGGTGTACATGGCTTCGTCGGCGCGGGCGTAGAGCTGTTCCAGGGTGTCGCCGGGGCGCAGGGTGGTCAGGCCCTGGCTGAGGGTGACGCTGAAGATCTGGCCGGCGGCGCTGAACGACAGGCGCTGCACTTCGCGCTCCAGGCGCTCGGCCACCTGCAGGGCCTGGGCCGGGTCGCAGCCGGGGAACACGGCGGCGAATTCCTCGCCACCGATGCGCCCGAAATGGTCGACCCGCCGCAGGGCGCCGGCACCGCACTGGGCGATGCGCTGCAGCACCAGGTCACCGACCTGGTGGCCGTAGGTGTCGTTGATCTTCTTGAAGTCATCGATGTCCAGCAGCAGGAAGGCCAGGGGCCGTTCATAGCGCTCGGCGACGTCGAACTCGCGCTGGGCGCATTCGAAGAAGTGCCGACGGTTGCTGGTGCCGGTCAGCACGTCCGTGGTGGCCAGGCGCTGCAGCTCGGCCTCCAGGGTCTTCTTCTCGGTGATGTCCTCGGCGATGCCCACCACCAGGGTGCTCTGTCCGGCCTGGCCCTGGCGGCTGACGAAGCACTTGTCGCTGAGCCAGCGCACCTGGCCGTCGCCACGGATGATGCGGTACTCGCGCACCTCCACCGCGCCCTTGGTGAGCACCTCGGCGAGGCTGCGCGCGGCGTACTCGACGTCATCGGGGTAGATGCAGTTGCGCCACTCGTTGAAGTCCACCATCAGCAGCTCGGCCGGGCGGCCGAACATGCGCTCGTAGTGGGGGCTGACGTAGATGATCTTTTGCTCGTCCCAGTCGAAGGCCCAGAGCACGGCGTTGACGCTGCCCAGCAGGCTGTTGAACAGCAGTTCGCGTTCGCGCAGGCGTTCCACCTCGCCGCGGCTGTGCAGCAGTGCCAGGGTGAGCTTTTCCAGCTCGCTGGGTGTTTCCTCGAAGTTTTCCATCCGGCCCATAGCCTGCCTTCGCGTATTCGGGTCACGTTACGCCCACGACGAAGCGGTGGGCATGAGTGGCCGGCGTCAGGCATGACTCTGGTGACGAATGGCTGCAAAACGGTTGAACAGGCGGTGCAGGACGAACACCGCAAGCAGGGTGATGAATACCGCAACGCAAACCGAACTGAGCCGATAGGCCAGGCTGAACATCATGTCGTGACTCGGCGTCAGGTATTGACCGAAAACGATGGCCAAAGTTGTCAGCGCACCGAAGCCGATTCCCTGCGCACCCTCCAATACGTGCACTCGGGCACAGAAAAAGGCGGCTATCCAGTACAGCGAGGCGACGAGCGGTAGCACGTCGTAGTGATCGTAGAGCAGCAGTTGCAGCACCAGGGCGATCAGGCAGCCGAGCATGGTGCCGAGGGCGCGGATGCGTCCGGCGAAGCGGATGCCGTTCCAGTGCATGGGGAACAGCACCAGGATCGAGGCGATCTGCGCGGACAGCGAATCCTTCAGGTCGAAGGTCTGGAACAGGATGAACGACAAGGTGGCGATCGAGGCGCCGAGCAGGGCCTCGTGGCGCTGGCTGGCCAGGTCCTTGGGAGCGGCGGCGCGGGGCTCGCGGGGTTCGGCGTCGGGGAAGAGGAAGAACATCAGCCAGGCGACCAGCACCGTCAGCGCGGCGGCCACCAGGTTGCTGGCCACCAGGTCGTAGAGATGGGTCTCGGGGTAGCTGGCGAAGTGCAGCTGCATGGAGAGGAACACGCAGCCCAGGGCGCCGAACATGAACAGCGGGCCGCGCGCCATGAGGCTGAAGCGCCAGAGGAAGGCGCCGAACACCAGCGGCACGATGAGCAGCGGGCGGTCGCCGAACAGGCCGTAGATCACCAGCGTCTCCAGGCTCACCAGCACCGCCTGGGCGAGGAACTGGCGGATCACATGGGCGTTGATGGTGGGCACCAGGCCCAGCAGCAGCATGGGGTAGACGCAGAAGAACGAGCCGTTGTCCCAGTCCATCAGCTTGCACACGAACAATCCGAGGGTGCCGCCGCAGGCCAGTCGCAGGCACTGGCGCAGGCCGTTCTCGCTGAGGGCCGGGCGCTCCATCAGTAGATGTAGTGCAGCAGGCTGATGAGGCGGATCTGCACCCGGCCGAAGAACGCGGCCAGGGGCGACTCGTGGGGGTAGAGCTGCACCGTGGCCTTGGCGCCGCTGGGCAGGGGCGCTTCCGGAGGCGCATCGAGCAGCACGTGCAGGCGCTGGCGCTGGGCGTCGCGCACCCAGCGGTCGGAGGTGGCGGGGGCGGCGAGGTCGCCGTTGGCGTCCAGCTGGCCTTCCTTGACGCCCGCATCGATGGCGCTGACCCGCGCGGCGAAGATGCGCCCGGGCAGGGCGTCGAACACCACGCTGGCGCCATCGCCCAGGCCCACGTAGCGCAGGGCCTTCTCGCGGAAATCGGCGCTGACGTCGGCCTCATCGGCGACCAGGGCGGCCACCGGGCTGCCGGCGGCGACGAAGGCGCCGGGGGACAGCTGCAGGTTGCTGAGGGTGCCGGCGCGCTCGGCGCGGACTTCGCTGTACTGCAGTTGCAGGCGCGCCTGGTCGAGGGCGTTGCGGGCCTGGCGCAGGCGCAGGTTGCCGTCGCCCGCCGCGCCGCGCTCGGCGGCCAACTGGTGGATGCGTGCGGTGGCGGCGGCCACCTTGGCGCGGGCGGCGGCGCGCTGCGACTGGGTCTGCTCGAACAACTGGCGGGAAACGTGCTGGCTGGCCACCAGCTTGCCGAGGCGCTCGGTCTCGCGCGCGAGCTCCTGCGCCGAGGCCTCGGCGGCGAGCTTGTCGGCGCGGGCGGCGGCGAGGCTGGCGTCGAGCTCGGCGTTGTCCTGAGCGGCCTGCTCCAGCGCCAGCTCGGCGGCGTTGACGGCGAGGCGGAAGGGTTCGGGGTCGAGGCGGAACAGCAACTGCCCGGCCTCGACGTGGGCGTTGTTGGTCACGGCGATGTCCAGCACCTGGCCGCTGACCCGGGGCGCCAGGCGCAGAACCGGGCGGGTCAGCTGGGCCTGGGGGGTGATGGGCATCCACAGGTCGGCCGCGAGGAAGTAGGCGAAGAGCAGCACGAAGGCCACGATGGCGCTCCGCACCCGGCGGGCGAACCTTTGGTCGGGGGTCATGGATACCTCGGCAATGCAGGGCGGATCGGCAGGGCCACGAGCCCGCAGGCGGGGCGATGGGCGGTGATCCGGGAAAACGGCAAACAGCTCAGGGCTGGCAGTATATTTACCGGCGTTTCCTGGATAATCAGCGCCCTTCGAGAATCAGCCTTGCGCGAGGAGTAACAATGGACACCCTGAACAGCATGCGCGTGTTCACCCGCGTCATCGAGACCGGCAGCTTCACCGCGGCGGCGCAGGCGCTGGATCTTTCCACCGCGCAGGTTTCCAGGCTGGTCTCGGAGCTGGAGCAGCAGCTGCAGGCGCGGCTGCTGCACCGCACCACCCGGCGCCTGGCGCTGACCGAGGTGGGTGAGCGCTACCTGCAACGCTGCCGCTCGATCCTCAACGAGGTGGACCAGGCCGCCGCCGAGGCGCGCGGCGCGCACCTCAAGCCCAGCGGCCGGCTGAGGGTGCACACCATGACCGGCCTCGGCCTGCAGCACATCACCGCGCTGGTGGCGCGCTACACCGCGCTGTACCCCGAGGTGGTGATCGACCTGACGCTGTCGCAGCGCAACCCCGACCCGCTGGAGGATGGCCAGGACGTGGTGCTGACCTTCGCCCGCGAGCTGCCGGACTCGCAGATGGTGGCGCAATCCCTGGGGCAGATGTACAGCGTGGTCTGCGCGGCGCCCGCCTACCTGGAGCAGCATGGCGTGCCCACGGGGCCGGCGGACCTGCGCCATCACCGCTACCTGCGCCTGCTGGACCCGCTCTACCAGGACAACTGGGTGCTGCAGGACGAGGACGGCGAGTACGACGTGCTGCCGGCGGAGGCCTTCCAGGTCAACGTCGCCGAATCCCTGGCCCGCGCCGCCCAGGCGGGCATGGGTTTCTGCCTGCTGCCCTCCTTCGTCGCCTGCCAGCCGCTGCGCGAGGGCACGCTGCGGCGCCTGCTGCCGGAGCACCGCCTGCGCGAGCGCAACATCTACGCGGTGTACCCGTCACGGCGTTTCCTCGACGCCAAGACCCGGACCTGGGTCGATTTCCTCAAGGCCGAGCTGCCGCCCCTCTTCGCCCAGGACGATGCCGTGCTGGACGATCCCCGCCACTGGGCTGTGCGCACGCAATTGTTGCGTTAGAAGCAATTGTGATTCACCTGGGCCGCGGTTTTTCACCACCGGCCCGGCCCCTAAGATGGCCTCGGTTTCCAGATGCATCCCGCCGAGGATCACGCTATGCAACGCAATCTCTTTGTTACTGCCGCCTTCACCGCTTTCGCCCTGTCCTTCACCCAGTTCTCCTTCGCCGAAGAGTCGTCCGCCTTTGTTGCGCGAAATGCGCAGTATGAGCAGCGCGCCCAGGACGCCGCCCAGCAGCAGGCCGTCGCCAAGCAGGGCGCCGAGCGCAAGGCCGACGCCGACCAGGACAGCTGATCGACCCGCACCTCCTCCTTACCTCCTGACGTCGATGCGATTGCTCCTTTCGACGTCTTGTTCCAGCCGCCCTCCCCCGGGCGGTTTTTTTTGGCCGAGATTCAGGTGCAGGCGTATATGGGGCGGTGCAGGCGGGAGGGTCAGGGCAGGAGCGAATTCATTGGCGAAGGAGTGTCCAGCCACTCGGAGCAGGGAGACGGCGGTGTGCCTTTCGCGGCTGAAGCCGCTCCTGCAGAGGGCACGGCGCGGAGCACGGCCCAACCCCGCAGCGGTGGACCGGTGAGGCGGGGTCCACCCTGCATCGCCTGACAGCTCGTACCCGCACGGACTTCCCCGCTGGGTAGGGTGGATAGCGCTCTTCTATCCACCAAGCGGACTCGCCCCACACACCGACGCCTCGCCCCTCTCCCGTAGGAACGAACTCAATCGCGAAGGGGCGCCAGCGGGCCTCGCTGCGCTGGGCCTCGCGGGCTCGGCGCCAACCTACGGGGCCCAAATGAAAAAGGCCGGCGATGGCCGGCCTTCTTCGGGGTTGCTGCGATCAGGCCGCGACGGCCGGGCGCAGCGAGTAGGTCTTGAGCTGCTCGGCGAAGTCGCGCAGGGACTGGATGCCGCTGGCCTCGGCCTCGTGCACCCACTGCTTCATGGCTTCGAGCATGTCGTGGCCGTTGGCGCTGGTCTTTACCCAGATGTGCTGCAGGGCGAGACGACGCTCGTAGATCACCTTCAGTGCCTGGCTCTGCTCCAGCATGGCGGCGATGCGCGCATGGTGGCGCTCGTCCAGCAGGCTGGTCTCGCGGGACAGCAGGCGCTTGGCGCGACGGAACAGGTGACGCACCGACTCGTCGGCCTTGGCCAGTTCCTGTTTCACCAGGGGCGCGATAACCAGCTTGCGGTACTGCGCCATGATCTGGAAACGGTTGTTGAGGATGGCCATGGCGGTGTCCATGTCCAGGCTGCCCTTGCCTTCCACGCGATGGGCGATGGGCGCGACGCGCTGCACCTTGGCCAGGCGCAGGAAACTGAACAGCTTGATCCAGGCCCAGCCCAGGTCGAACTCCCACTTTTTCACCGACAGCTTGGCCGAGTTCGGGTAGGTGTGATGGTTGTTGTGCAGCTCCTCGCCGCCGATGAGGATGCCCCAGGGCACCAGGTTGGTGGCGGCGTCGCGGCATTCGAAGTTGCGGTAGCCGACGGCATGGCCGAGGCCATTGATGACGCCAGCGGCCCAGACCGGTATCCACATCATCTGCACGGCCCAGATGGTGATGCCGCCGACGCCGAACAGGGCCAGGTCGATGGCCGCCATCAGGGTCACGCCACCGATGGGGTAGCGCGAATAGACGTTGCGCTCGAGCCAGTCATCCGGGCAGTTCTTGCCGTAGATGCGCAAGGTCTCCTCGTTCTCGGCCTCTTCGCGGTACAGTTCCGCACCGCGGCGCAGCACGGTGCCCAGGCCCTTGATCACCGGGCTGTGCGGGTCGTCGACGGTTTCGCACTTGGCGTGGTGCTTGCGGTGGATCGCGGTCCATTCGCGGGTGTTCATCGCAGTGGTCAGCCACAGCCAGAAACGGAAGAAATGCTTCAGCGCCGGGTGCAGTTCGAGAGCGCGATGGGCGGAATAGCGATGCAGGTAGACCGTGACGCCGACGATGGTGATGTGCGTCATCACCAGGGTGACCGCCACCAGTTGCCACAGCGACAGGTCGAGAAAACCGTAGTACCACATGGAGTGCGTAGCCTCGGGGGAAGGAAGGGCGAGGTTGTCGGACAAACACAGGCATTATCCCCATGAATTGTGAGAAAACCATCCCGTTCTTTAGATAAGAAAGAGATGAATCTCCATTCATCTATAATGCGAAACCGATCACATCCGGCACGGCACCAATCACCTATGAAACCCAAGCTCAGCGCCATGAAACTGGTGCTGCCCTATTTCCTCCTCGCCAGCGCCTGGATCCTCTTCAGCGACCACCTGCTTCAGGTGCTGAGCCTGGATGGCAGCCGCCTGAATGCGCTGCAGTCCGCCAAGGGCATGCTCTTCGTGGTGGTCACCAGCGGCCTGCTGTACCTGCTGGTGTGCCTGCACATGCGCCGCCTGCGCGCCTACCTGCAGGCACGCCGCGAGCAGGAGAGCAGCCTGCGCCAGGCCGCCGCCGTGTTCGATGCCACCCAGGAAGGGGTCCTGGTCACCGACGCCGAGCAGCACATCGTCCACGTCAACCGCGCCTTCGCCCGCATCACCGGCTTCGAGGAGCGCGAGGTGCTGGGACAGACGCCGGTGCTGTTCAAGTCAGGTCGCCACGACGAGGCGTTCTACCAGTCGATGTGGAACGCACTGAAGAACCGCCACGCCTGGAGCGGCGAGGTGTGGAACCGACGGCGCAACGGCGAGGTATACCCGCTGTGGCAGAACATCCGCGCCATCCACGACGAGGAAGGCGAGCTGACCCACTACGTGGCGGTGTTCTCCGACGTCAGCGCCATCAAGCGCTCGCAGAACGAGCTGGACTACCTGGCCCACCACGATCCGCTGACCAACCTGCCCAACCGCCTGCTGTTCACCGAGCGCGTCGAGCACGCCCTGGAGCGCGCGCGCCGGGATGGCCGCGAAGGCATCGTCATCCTCCTCGACCTCGACCACTTCAAGCACATCAACGAAAGCCTCGGCCACAACCACGGCGATCTGCTGCTCAAGGCGGTGGGCGAGCGCCTGGCCACGCTGATGGCCGGCGGCATGACCCTTGCGCGCCTGGGCGGCGACGAGTTCGGCCTGCTCTGCGAGGATTTCAGCCCGGAGCAGGCCACCGACCTCGCCGGGCGCATCCAGCAATGCCTGGCCGCGCCCTTCCACCTGTCGACGCAGAACCTCTTCATCAGCGCCAGCCTGGGCATCAGCACCTTCCCCGGCGCCGCCGAGAACGTCGAGCAGGTGCTGCGCAACACCGACTCGGCGCTGTTCAAGGCCAAGAGCGTGGGCCGCGAGACCTTCGCCTTCTACAGCCAGGAACTGACCGAGCAGGCACGCCAGCGCGTCGAGCTGGTCACCGCGCTGCGCCAGGGCCTGGAGCAGGACGAGCTGCGCCTGGTGTTCCAGCCCATCCACGACCTGAACGACGGCCACCTGATCGGCGTCGAAACCCTGGTTCGCTGGCAGCACCCACAGCGCGGCCTGGTGCCGCCGGCGGAATTCCTGCCGGTGGCCGAGGAAAGCGGCCTGATCGGTGCCATCGACGCCTGGGTGCTGGAACGTGCCTGCCGGCAGATGCGCGACTGGACCGAGCGCGGCCTGCAGCTGTCGTTCATTGCGGTGAACGTCTCCTGCCGCCTGTTCAGCCGTGGCGAACTGGACACCCGCGTCGCCCGCGTACTCGCCGACACCGGCCTGGAGCCGGGTCGCCTGGAACTGGAGATCACCGAGAGCGCGGTGATGGAGGACCCGGACACCGCCCTGGAACTGCTCGACCGCCTGTGCAAGCTCGGTGTGCGCCTGTCCATTGACGACTTCGGCACCGGCTACTCGTCCCTGCAGCGCCTCAAGCGCCTGCCGGTGCACAAACTGAAGATCGACCAGAGTTTCGTGAAGAACCTGCCCGACGATCGCGACGACATCGCCATCGCCAAGGCCGTCACCGCCCTGGGTCACAGCCTGGGGCTGCAGGTGTTGGCCGAGGGCATCGAGGACCAGCGCCAGGCCGACTTCCTCCGTACCCTCGGCTGCGACCATGGCCAGGGCTACCTGTTCAGCCGCCCACAATCGGCGCAGCAGCTGGAGCAGATGTGGCAGCTCATCCCTCCCACCGGCACCAGCCCGCAACAGATCAGCCTCCTCTGACCCTCTCCCGGTGGGCCCGCGCCCACCCGGCATCAAGGCTGCCAAGCGCCCGGGCCCGCCGTTGCGCTTGCGCTTGATCCAATAAAACCAACGGTTATATAAAAATTCTTAAACAGTATTTTTAAGAATATTCGTGCCCTGATTAAGATGCGCCCACGCCACGCGAAAACCCTGACCACCGACGCGGGCACCCCATCCAAGGAGCACGAACATGAGCGCAACACTCCGCAGCCTCGAAGGCCAGGACGAAGCCAGCATCCTGCGTGAAATCCAGAGCGCCCTGCACGGCCTGCGTTTCGGTGCCGTAGAGATCACCGTCCACAACGGTCAGGTGGTGCAGATCGAGCGCAAGGAAAAATTCCGCCTGCAACCACCCGCCGGCAAGAACAGCTGACCCGAACACCCGACCGGGTCGCCGGAGGGGTCAACCCGAGACGCGAACCGAGTCGACTGCGACGGGCGCCGTGAACGCCCGTCGTGCCTGAAAGACAAACCAGCCAACACCATAAGAACCCGGAATTCAGGAGCTCCATCCATGTCGATTCGCCGCTTCGCCCTGGCCACCCTGGCCAGCGCCCTGCTCACCACCCTGGTCGCCGGCCCCGTCGCCGCCGCCACCGAGCTGCTCAACGTCTCCTACGACCCGACCCGCGAGCTGTATCAGGAGTACAACGCCGCCTTCATCAAGCACTGGAAGGCCCAGGGCGGCGACGACCTCAAGGTCCAGCAGTCCCACGGTGGCTCCGGCAAGCAGGCGCGTGCCGTGATCGACGGCCTCAAGGCCGACGTGGTGACCCTGGCGCTGGCCGGCGACATCGACGAGCTGCAGAAGCTCGGCAAGCTGATCCCCGAGAACTGGCAGGCGCGCCTGCCGGACAACAGCACCCCCTACACCTCGACCATCGTGTTCCTGGTACGCAAGGGCAACCCCAAGGGCATCAAGGACTGGGGCGACCTGACCAAGGAAGGCGTGGAAGTCATCACCCCGAACCCGAAGACCTCCGGCGGCGCCCGCTGGAACTTCCTGGCCGCCTGGGCCTGGGCCAAGAAGCAGTACGGCAGCGATGCCAAGGCACAGGAATACGTGCAGGCGCTGTACAAGCACGTTCCGGTTCTCGACACTGGCGCCCGCGGTTCGACCATCACCTTCGTCAACAACAACATTGGCGACGTGCTGCTGGCCTGGGAAAATGAGGCCTTCCTGGCACTCAAGGAACAGGGTGGCGAGAACTTCGAGATCGTCGCGCCGAGCCTGTCGATCCTCGCCGAGCCGCCGGTTTCCGTGGTCGACAAGAACGTCGACAAGAAAGGCACCCGCAAGGTCGCCGAAGCCTACCTGCAGTACCTGTACAGCGAGGAAGGCCAGCGCATCGCCGCGAAGAACTTCTACCGTCCCCGTGACGCGAAGGTCGCCGCCGAGTTCGCCAAGCAGTTCCCGAAACTGGACCTGGTGACCGTCGACAAGGACTTCAACGGCTGGAAGGAAGCGCAACCGAAGTTCTTCAACGACGGCGGCATCTTCGACCAGATCTACCAGGCGCAATAAGCCGAAGCTGCAAGCTGCAAGCTGCAAGCTGCAAGCTGCAAGCTGCAAGAAAATGGGTGGGGCGCAGGCCCTGCCCTGACAAGGGGAAGCGCGAGCTTCCCTTTGCCGTGCCCGGGCCGGTGATATTCCGGTGGCGGGCTTGAGCGTTCCAACGCAGAAAAAGGACAGATGATGTCTCGACGTATCTCCCCGGTCATACCCGGCTTCGGGCTGACTCTGGGGTACACCCTGGTGTATCTCAGCCTGTTGGTGCTGATTCCCCTGGGCGCCATGTTCCTCAGGACCTTCGACCTAACCTGGGTGCAGTTCTGGAACATCATCAGCGCACCCCGCGTACTCGCCGCACTCAAGCTCAGCTTCGGCACCGCGCTCGCCGCCGCCGTGCTCAATGGCCTGATCGGCACCCTGCTGGCGTGGGTGCTGGTGCGCTACGACTTCCCCGGCCGCAAGATCATCGACGCGATGATCGACCTGCCCTTCGCCCTGCCCACCGCCGTGGCCGGCATCGCGCTCACCGCGCTGTACGCGCCGGCCGGCCTGGTCGGCCAGTTCGCCACGGACCTGGGCTTCAAGATCGCCTACACCCCGTTGGGCATCACCCTGGCGCTGACCTTCGTCACCCTGCCCTTCGTGGTGCGCACGGTGCAGCCGGTGCTGGCCGACATCCCCCGCGAGGTGGAAGAGGCCGCCGCCTGCCTGGGCGCCAGGCCGCTGCAGGTGTTCCGCCACATCCTCCTGCCGGCGCTGCTGCCCGCCTGGCTCACCGGCTTCGCCCTGGCCTTCGCCCGGGGCGTGGGCGAGTACGGCTCGGTGATCTTCATCGCCGGCAACATGCCGATGAAGACCGAGATCCTGCCGCTCCTGATCATGGTCAAGCTCGACCAGTACGACTACACCGGCGCCACCGCCATCGGCGTGCTGATGCTGGTGGTCTCCTTCATCCTGCTGCTGCTGATCAACCTGCTGCAGCGCCGCATCGAAACCCCCTGAGGAGGCCGTCGTCATGAGTAGTGCAACCCTGACTGCCGCCGCCTCCGCCAACGCTGCCCGCCGGGGCAACGCCTGGGGTCGCCGTGCGCTGATCGTCGCCGCCTGGCTGGTGTTCGGCCTGTTCCTGCTGCTGCCGCTGTACATCGTGCTGAGCGAAGCACTGAAGCAGGGCTTCGGAACCTTCTTCACCGCCATCTTCGAGCCCGACGCGCTCTCCGCGCTGAAGCTGACGGTGATCGCCGTCGCCATCTCGGTGCCGCTGAACCTGGTGTTCGGCGTGGCCGCCGCCTGGTGCGTGAGCAAGTTCGAGTTCCGCGGCAAGAGCATCCTGGTCACCCTGATCGACCTGCCCTTCTCCGTCTCCCCGGTGATCGCCGGCCTGATCTACGTGCTGCTGTTCGGCGCCCAGGGCTACTTCGGCGGGTGGCTGAGCGAGCATGACATCCAGATCGTCTTCGCCATCCCCGGCATCGTCCTGGCCACCATCTTCGTCACCGTGCCCTTCGTCGCCCGCGAGCTGATCCCGCTGATGCAGGAACAGGGCACCCAGGAGGAAGAGGCCGCGCGCCTGCTCGGCGCCAACGGCTGGCAGATGTTCTGGCACGTGACCCTGCCCAACATCAAATGGGGCCTGATCTACGGCGTGGTGCTGTGCACCGCGCGCGCCATGGGCGAGTTCGGCGCGGTGTCGGTGGTCTCCGGCCACATCCGCGGCGTCACCAATACCCTGCCGCTGCATGTCGAGATCCTCTACAACGAGTACAACCACGTCGCCGCCTTCAGCGTCGCCAGCCTGCTGCTGATCCTCGCGCTGGTCATCCTGCTGCTCAAGCAGTGGAGCGAGGCCCGCCTGTCCCGTCTTAAATCCAGCGCTGATGAGGAGTGAGTCATGAGCATCGAAATCCGTAACGTCAGCAAGAACTTCAACGCCTTCAAGGCGCTCAACGACATCAACCTGGATATCCACAGCGGCGAGCTGGTGGCCCTGCTCGGCCCGTCCGGCTGCGGCAAGACCACCCTGCTGCGCATCATCGCCGGCCTGGAGACCCCGGACGCCGGCAACATCGTGTTCCACGGCGAGGACGTCTCGCAGCACGACGTGCGCGATCGCAACGTCGGCTTCGTGTTCCAGCACTACGCCCTGTTCCGCCACATGAGCGTGTTCGACAACGTCGCCTTCGGCCTGCGCATGAAGCCCAAGGGCGAACGCCCGAGCGAGCCGGAGATCGCCGAGAAGGTCCACGAGCTGCTCAACATGGTGCAGCTGGACTGGCTCTCCGACCGCTACCCGGAGCAGCTCTCCGGCGGCCAGCGCCAGCGCATCGCCCTGGCCCGCGCCCTGGCGGTAAAGCCCAAGATCCTGCTGCTGGACGAACCCTTCGGCGCCCTCGACGCCAAGGTGCGCAAGGAGCTGCGCCGCTGGCTGGCGCGCCTGCACGAGGAGATCAACCTGACCTCCGTGTTCGTCACCCACGACCAGGAGGAAGCCATGGAAGTGGCCGACCGCATCGTGGTCATGAACAAGGGCGTGATCGAGCAGATCGGCTCCCCGGGCGAGGTCTACGAGAAGCCGGCGAGCCCCTTCGTCTACCACTTCCTCGGCGACTCCAACCGCCTGCAGTTGGGCGATGACCGCCACGTGCTGTTCCGTCCCCACGAAGTCTCGCTGTCCAAGGAGGCCGAGGACGAGCACCAGGCCGCAGAAGTCCGCGACATCCGCCCCCTCGGCGCCATCACCCGGGTGACCCTGAAGGTGGACGGCCAGGACGAGCTGATCGAAGCCGAAGTGGTCAAGGACCACGACAGCCTGGTCGGCCTCGCCCGTGGCGAAACCCTCTACTTCAAGCCCAAGGCCTGGCAGCCCGTCGCCCACGGCTGATCGCCGCGCTGCAACGAACAAGCCCCTCCTGCGAGGGGCTTTTTCATGGGTGCAAAACGCAGGTTGGGCCGAAGCATGAGGCCCAACGCAACGGACCCGACCCCGGCACCGTTGGGCCTCGCAAGCTCGGCGCCAACCTACGACCCCGCCCTCTGGTGGGAGCGAATTCATTCGCGAAAAAGGCAGGATGCCCAAGTTATCCACAGGCCGCTTCGACGGAGCGCTTGAGCCCGAGGAACTGCAGCTCGGCGAACAGCACCACCGCCAGCGCCTGGGCGATCACGAAGGCCTGGCCCAGCAGGGTCGGCTGCACCCAGCCGCCGGCCAGCAGCAGGACGCTGTCCACCACCCAGACGGCATTGACCGCGATCACCGCCCACACCGCGCGACGGTCGAGGGTGTCGCGACGGGCGAGCCACAGCAGCACGGCGCACCAGGGTAGCATCGACAGGCCGGCGCCGGTGAGCAGCGTGGCAGGCAGGGCCAGCAGGGCGGACAGCGGGCCGGCGCCCAGGGTCATCAGCAGGCCGGCGGCGCCGCTGACCAGGGCATCGAGTTGCAGGGCGCGGCGCAGCAGGGGGGAGGGTTGCACGGTGGTCATGGCGTATCTCCTGGACAAGACGGCCCGGCGGTTGCCGGTGCCTGGTCGCCAGGATTCGCCGAACGGAGAATCGCGTCGATTACCTGCCAGGTAATGGCCGGGCCTCACCGGCTCGACTATCGTCGCTGCCATGAACGCACCCACCCACCCCGTCGGCGCCCTGTTGCGCCAGTGGCGCCAGCGCCGCCGCCTCAGCCAGCTCGACCTCGCCTGCGACGCGGAGATCTCCACGCGCCACCTGAGCTTCGTCGAGACCGGGCGCGCCCGGCCCAGCCGCGAGATGCTCCTGCACCTGGCCGAGCAGCTGGACATCCCCCTGCGCGAACGCAACCGCCTGCTGGCCGCTGCCGGCTACGCACCGCTGTTCCCCCAGCGCACCCTGGACGACCCGGCCCTGGCCGGAGCGCGCCAGGCCATCGAACAGCTGCTCAAGGCCCACGAACCGAACCCGGCGCTGGCCATCGACCGCCATTGGAACCTGCTGGCGGCCAACGACGCGGTGCTGGCGCTGATCGCCGGCGTCGCCCCTGCCCTGCTCGGCCCGCCACTCAACGTGCTGCGCCTGACCCTGCATCCGCAGGGCCTGGCGCCGCGCATCGCCAACCTCGGCCAGTGGCGCGCCCACCTGCTGGAGCGCCTTCGGCACGACATCGAAGTGAGCGGTGATGAGGAGTTGCAGACCCTGTACGACGAACTCACCGCCTACCCGGCCCCGGCCGCGCCCGATGCCCTGGTCGCCGATGGCGTACTGGTGCCGCTGCAGCTGGACACGCCGCTGGGGGTGATCAGCTTCATCAGCACCATCACGGTGTTCGGCACCCCGGTGGACGTGACCCTTTCGGAGCTGGCCCTGGAGACCCTGTTCCCCGCCGACCCGGAGAGCGCCGAACGGCTGAAGCAGATCCTCCGGATGGGATGATTTATCGCCCGACCGTCATAAATCACTCTTTCGGGTAATACCCTCCAGGGCCCGGCGCAGTAGGCTGGGCGCGCACCGATTGGTGCCCACACAACCCACCGCTTTGTCTGCTCACAACAACAACAAAAGGAGCACGCCGGGATGCTTTCAGACGCTCTATCACGCGCTTTCATCGGACTGCTGCTGGGCCTCGCCGGGGCCGGGATGGCCCTCGCCGCCGAACTCGCGCCCATCGACCAGGTACAGGTCCACGCCTGCCGCGCCACCAGCAGCCTGCTGCTGTTCCGCGGCGAAGGTTTCCAGGAAACCCACAAGACCCGCTTCGATGCCGACATCAAGGCACTGGATGCCGCGTTCCAGAGCGTTCCGCAGCCCAGCGACGGGCTCCGGCAGAAGTACCGCGCGCTTGTTACCCAACTGCAGCAAGGTGTTTCCTACGGCCACAACGAAGAGGACGTGCCCTGGCGCTTCCCCCAGGAACTGGCCAAGTCCCTGCGCGACTTCCTCATCGCCGCCCGTGCCACCCCCGGCAACACCGCCGACGGCGAACTGCCGGCCAAGGTGGAATACCTCGCCGTGCAGTACCTCAGCCGCGCCTACATCGGCACCTTCGAGATCGCCCGGGAAAGCAACGACACCTACATCGGCCAGGACGAACGCACCCTGCTGCCGGCCATCGACGCCCAGCTGCAACCGATGGACAAGAGCGATCCGGCGGTGGGCAAGCTGAAGACCCGCTGGAGCTTCCTCAAGACCGCCCTCAGCGACATGAACAGCCAGAGCAACACCCTGGTCAGCGCCTCCGGCCGGCCCTACGCGCCGATGATGGTCGACCGCCATGCCCGCTCGATGAGCGCGCAGTTGCTGGCCGCGGGCGGCTGAGGCAACGGGGCAGCGCGGGTTATCCACAGGCGGCGGAGCCCGGCCCAACACCGTAGCGGTGGACCGGTGAAGCGCGGTCCACCCTACATCGCCTGGCACCTATTGCCCGCACGGACTCCCCCGCTGGGTAGGGTGGATAACGCTCTTTTATCCACCAGGCGGACTTGCCCCGAACACCAATGCCTCGCCCCTCGCTGTGGGAGCGAATTCATTCGCGATGGAGCTTCCAGCCACTCGGAGCCGAGAGCCGGCGGCGAGCCTTTCGCGGCTGAAGCCGCTCCCACAAGTGCCCGGCCCAGCACCGTAGCGGTGGACCGGTGAAGCGCGGTCCACCCTACATCGCCTGGCACCTCTTGCCCGCACGGACTCCCCCGCTGGGTAGGGTGGATAACGCTCTTTTATCCACCAGGCGGACTCGCCCCGAACACCAATGCCTCGCCCCTCGCTGTGGGAGCGAATTCATTCGCGATGGAGCTTCCAGCCACTCGGAGCCGAGAGCCGGCGGTGAGTTTTTCGCGGCTGAAGCCGCTCCCACAGGGGGAGGCGGTCCAACCGCGCATCGCCTCAAGCGGTGGCTTTCTTCTCGCGGATGCAGGTCGGGCCGGCGCGGTGTTCGATGGCTTGCTCGACCTCCTTGCGCATGCCGAGCATGAAGCCCAGCTCGGCGACCACGAACAGCGGGCCAACCACCAGGCCCATCAGGTCGTCGACGAACGCCGGCTTGCGGCCTTCGTAGTAGTGGCCGACGAACTGGATCACCCAGCCCACCACGAACAGGCCGAGGCCGGCGCTCAGCCACAGGGCGGTGGACTGCACGGCCAGCGCGGCGCCGGCCCAGAGGCTGAGCCAGAGGAGTGCGGTCATCACCAGGCCGAAGCGCAGGTCGAGGCGGAAGTAGAAGACGGCGGAGGCCAGCGCCACCAGGGCCGCCGGAGATATCCACAGGCCGGCGGCGACCAGGCCGGGGCGCGACAGCAGCACGGCCACGGCGACGACGATCAGCGGGATGCCGATGAAGTGGCTGAAGATGTTGCGCCGGTCGCGGTGGTATTCGGCGTACTGGGAGAGATGATCGACGAGGGTTTTCATTGTTATGTCCTCAGGTTGCAGGCAGTTGCGTCGATAATGGCGCCTGTCCTGACCTATCCTCTGTCAGCTAGCCGACAAAGCCCATCGCCCGATGCCCGAACTTTCCGACTGCCGCACCTCCCTGCTCACCGGCCACTGGTTCGCCGGCCTGCCCGCACGCCTGCAGGACGCACTGGTGAGCCAGGCACGCCCCCTGAACCTGGCAGCGGGCGAATGCCTGTTCCGCCGGGGCGATCCGCCCTGCGGGCTGTATGCGGTGATCGTGGGCGCGGTGCGCGTGGGGGTCAGCGCGGAGAACGGCAAGGAGGCGCTGCTGGCCCTGGTGGAGCCGCCGCACTGGTTCGGCGAGATCTGCCTGTTCGACGGCCAGCCACGCACCCATGACGCCTTCGCCGAAGGCCCGACGCAGTTGCTCAACGTGCCCCAGGCGGCGCTGCAGAAGATGCTGGAGACGGAGCCGGCCTGGTGGCGCGAGTTCGCCCTGCTGATGAGCCAGAAGCTGCGCCTGGCCTTCATCGCGCTGGAGGAGATGAGCCTGCTGCCGGCGCCGCAACGCCTGGCGCGGCGGTTGCTGATGATCGCCGAGGGCTACGGCGAGACGAGTGGCCGGCGCCGGGTCATCCACCTGGCCCAGGAGCAGCTGGCGCTGATGCTGGCGGTGTCGCGGCAGACCACCAACCAGATCCTCAAGGAACTGGAAGCCCAGGGCGTGGTGCACCTGAACTACGGCGAGATCGAGATCCTCGACCTCGCCGGCCTGCGCCAGGCGGCGAGGTTGTGAGGGGTCAGGCCGGCCCGCGCAGGGCCACGGCGAGCTGACGGCCCAGCGCCACCGCTTCTTCCAGCCGGCCTTCCAGGCGCGCCATCTCCTGGCGCCAGGCCTGCTGTTTCTCGTGCTGCAGCGCCCAGTGATCCGGCAGCGGCGCCAGCGCCTCGCGTAACTGCGCACCCTGCCCGTCCAGGCCGGCCATCCGATCGCCCAGGGGCTCCAGTGCGGCGACGCCCCCGGCCAGCCCGGCATCCTGCCCGGCCAGGTGGGCGACGGCGGCGGCGGTCTGCTGCTGGATGTCCTCGGCCATGCGCCCGACTTCCTCGGTGGCAACGGCGGTGCGCGCGGCGAGGTTGCGCACCTCGTCCGCCACCACGGCGAAACCACGCCCGGCGTCACCGGCACGAGCAGCCTCGATGGCGGCGTTGAGCGCCAGCAGGTTGGTCTGGCTGGCGATGGACTGGATGCTCTGGGCGACCTTCTGGATCTCGCCGCTGCGCTCGGCCAGGGCCTGGACGCGCTCGCGGCCGGTGCCGCTCTCGGCGAGCAAGGCGGCGAAGGCCTGGCGGGCCTGGTCCAGCTCGGCGCGGCCCTCGGTGCCGGCCTGCTGCAGCTGCTTGGCCAGTTGTTCGAGGCGGTCGAGATCGGGCGGCACCACCCCGGCGTCATGCCGCTGGAGCCAGATCGCGCCGTCCTCCAGGCGCTGGCGCAACAGGCTGTCGAGCTGGCTGGCGAGGCCCTCCAGGCGCAGCCGTTCGGCGGCGTGGCGGTCGGCCTGCACCGCCAGTTCGGCCAGGCGCGGGGCCTGGTCTTCCAGCGGCTCGTCACGCGGTTCCTCCGGTACTTTCCAGGGCCCCAGCCAGGGCCACAGCGCCAGCACCAGGTAGGCCGGGATGCTCCAGGCGGGCGGCACCTGCCAGCGCGTGTAGACCAGCATCAGCAGGGCCAGGCCCAGGGTGTGGAACGCGACGGCATAGGGATGGCGGGCGTAGGCGGGACGCATGGGCTTCTCGGATGGTTCTTGTTAGTGGAGAGGATTCTGGCCGTTCGGCTGGCGACTGGCCAGTTCTGGCACGCGTGCGAAAAGCCTCTGGAGCACGGATGCCTTGCGTGAAGGCTCAACGCCCCAGGCTTTCGCGGTACTGGCTCGGCGCCTGGCCCGTCCAGCGCTTGAAGGCGCGACTGAAGCTGCTGGTGTCGGCGAACCCGAGCAGGTAGGCGATCTCGCTGATGGAGCAGCGCGGGTCGCGCATGTGCACCAGGGCCAGGGCCTGGCGGGTGTCGCCGAGCAGTTGCTCGTAGCTGCTGCCCTCTTCCGCCAGGTGGCGTTGCAGGCTGCGCAGGCTCAGGTGCAGGGACTGGGCGATACGCTCGGCCGAGGGTTCGCCATTGGGCAACTGGGCCTCCAGGCAGGCACGCACCTTGCGCGCCCAGGTGGGCACCTGCAGCTGTTCCAGGGTGCGCTTGAGCACCGTCTCGTTGTGCTCGGCCAGCTCGGCGTTGGCGTCTTCCAGGGGCCGTTCGAAGTCCTCGCAGGCGAATTCGATCAAATCTTCCGGGGCGCCGAAATGCAGCGGGCAGCGGAACACCTGGTGCCAGGGTGCGGGGTCGGCCGGTTGCGGGCGGCGCAGGTGCACGGCCAGCGGCGCGTAGTCGCGGCCCAGGCGGTTGCGGCAGGTGCGCACGTAGATGGCGGCGAAGGCGTCGACCGCCTCGGGCGCTGGCGAGGGGCCTTCCTCGGGTACCTGCAGGCGGAACTCGTAGCGCTCGCCGCGCCGGCTCAGCTGCAGGGCGAGCGCGTCACTGACCACCTGGTGGTAGCGCTCGATGCGCTCGAAGACCTCGCGCAGGCTGGCGCTGGCGATCAGCGCGTAGCCCAGGGCGTGGAAGGTGGTGGGGCTGACGTAGCCGGAAATCTTCAGGCCCAGTGCCGGGTCGCCGCTGGCCTGGACCGCCAGTTGCCACAGGCGCGTGGTGGCGGAGAGCGGGTAGCGGGCGTTGGGGTCGTCCATCAGCGCCGGGTCGAGGCCGGCCTGGCGGCACAGGCCGTCGCTGTCGAGGCCGAGGGCGTCCAGCTGCTTGCGCAGGGCTCGGGTCCAGCTGGCGAGGGTGGAGGGCTCGTCGCTCATGCAGGTTGGCGTATCCGGTCAACAGGTTGGCGTTCAGGGTCAGGCGTGGCGCGCACCGCCTCGGCAGAGTGGGCACACGACGAGCAAGAGGATGTAAGCATGTCCCCGACTACCGCAAGCCCCGCAAAGCTGAATGATCAACAGCGATCAGCCCATATTCGTGAAGTGGTGATGGCCCACGGCGCAGAGCTGCGCCAGCGCTACCCGATCCTCAACCGCCAGGACCTGATCGGCGCCGGCATCCTCGCCTTCGCCCTCGCCGGCATGGTCGGCTCGGCGGTGCTCTACCTGAACGGCGCGATCGCCTGGTGGGCCTGCCTGCTGGTCAACGCCTTCCTCGCCTCGCTGACCCACGAGCTGGAGCACGACCTCATCCACAGCATGTACTTCCGCAAGCAGAAGGTGGCGCACAACCTGATGATGGCGCTGGTGTGGCTGGCACGGCCGAGCACCATCAACCCGTGGGTCCGCCGCCACCTGCACCTGAACCACCACAAGGTCTCCGGCACCGAGGCCGACATGGAGGAGCGCGCCATCACCAACGGCGAGCCCTGGGGCATCGCCCGGCTGCTGATGGTGGGCGACAACGTGATGTCCTCGCTGATCCGCATGCTGCGGGCCAGGAGCTGGGAGCACAAGAAGTTCATCCTGGTGCGCACGCTGAAGGTCTATGCACCGCTGGCGCTGATGAACTGGAGCGCCTGGTATCTCTTCCTCGGCTTCCACGCCATCAACGGCGTGAGTGCGCTGCTGGGCGCGCCGGTGGCCTGGTCGGGCACCACCCTGGCGGTGATGCAGGGTGTGGATATCGCGGTGGTGGTGCTGGTGGGTCCCAACGTGCTGCGCACCTTCTGCCTGCACTTCGTCAGCTCCAACATGCACTACTACGGCGACGTGGAGCCGGGCAACGTGATCCAGCAGACCCAGGTGCTCAACCCCTGGTGGCTGTGGCCGTTGCAGGCGTTCTGCTTCAACTTCGGCAGCACCCATGCGATCCACCACTTCGTGGTCAAGGAGCCCTTCTACATCCGCCAGATGACCGCCCCGGTGGCACACAAGGTGATGCGCGAGATGGGCGTGCGCTTCAACGACATCGGCACCTTCGCCCGCGCCAACCGCTGGCGGGCGCAGCCGCAACCGGTGGCCGAGCGCGCACAGACCGCCTGACGCCTGCCCCGTAACCCCAAACCTAAGATGGGCCGCCTCGCGGCCCTTCTGCGCCTACTATCGCCGCCATTCCGCCAACGACAGCGCCCCGGCCACCCACGGCCCGGCAGGCATCGCGCCGCGGAAAATCCGCTCAACCGTGAAGAAGAACGAAGAGGTACCGGCATGAAAACCTGGATCTGTGTGGTCTGTGGCCTGATCTACGACGAAGCCAAGGGCTGGCCCGACGAGGGCATCGCCGCCGGCACCCCCTGGGCGGACGTGCCCGAGGACTGGATCTGCCCCGACTGCGGCGTGGGCAAGATGGATTTCGAGATGCAGGAAATCTGAGGGCACGGCCGGGAAGTCCGCCCGCAGGGACTTCCCAGATACCGGATATCCCGCACACACCGCGTGGGGCGCCTGCCCCGCGTATCAGAGTGGCTGTGGATCCCCCTGGCCGCGCCGCTCCAGCGCCTGCATCAGCAATTGGCGGCCAGCGCCGAGAACCTCTTCCTGCAAGGGCTCGCTGGCGAGCATGCGCGCGATCACCAGGGCGCCGACGCACTGGGAGATCACCGCCCAGGCCAGTTCGCCGTCTTCGAGGATTTCCGCCCAGGCCTGCTGCAGTTGCAGCATCCAGTGCTCGGCGGTCTCGCGCACCGGCAGGCCGGCACGGGCGATCTCGGCGCCCAGGGCGGGAATCGCGCATCCGCCTTCGGCATTGCGCACATGGGCCATGCTCAGGTAGTGCTCCAGGCAGCGCTGCAGCCGCGCCTGGTCGAAGCCTTCACCCTGGGCGACCTGGCCGATCAGGCTGCGTGACAGCTCGCGCTCGACGATGGCGGTGAACAGGTCGTCCTTCGACGGGAAGTGGCTGTAGAAGGCGCCGCCGGTAAGGCCGATGGCTTTCATCAGGGCATCCACGCCGGTGCTGGAGAAGCCGCCGGCCTTGGCGATGGCGCCGCTGCTTTCCAACAGTTTCTGCCGGGTTTCTTCCTTGTGGGTGGGGGAATAACGCATGTCGACCTCCGCAAGACACACTGCTTGACGCGGGTTGGACTGTAGCATAACGTCCGTTCAGCTAACGACCGTTTAGTTAAAGGTGACTGCCATGAATACCGAATCGAACAACAACAAGGTGGTGCTCGTGATAGGCGCCGGCGATGCCACCGGCGGTGCCATCGCCCGGCGTTTCGCCCGCGAGGGCTACATCGCCTGCGTGACCCGGCGCAGCGCGGACAAGCTGCAGCCGCTGGTGGACAGCATCCGCGCCGAGGGCGGCCAGGCCCACGGTTTCGCCTCCGACGCGCGCAAGGAAGAGGAGGTGGCCGAGCTGGTGGAACGGATCGAGCGCGAGATCGGCCCGATCGAGGCCTTCGTCTTCAACATCGGCGCCAACGTGCCCTGCAGCATCCTCGACGAGACCGCGCGCAAGTACTTCAAGATCTGGGAGATGGCCTGCTTCTCCGGCTTCCTCACCGGCCAGGCCGTGGCCCGGCGCATGGTCACCCGTGGGCGCGGCACCATTCTCTTCACCGGTGCCACGGCGGGCCTGCGCGGCGCCGCCAACTTCGCCGCCTTCGCCGGCGCCAAGCACGGTATCCGCGCCCTGGCGCAGAGCATGGCGCGCGAGCTGGGGCCACGGAACATCCACGTCGCCCACGTGGTGGTGGACGGCGCCATCGACACCGATTTCATCCGCGACACCTTCCCGGACATCTACGCCCGCAAGGAGCAGGACGGCATCCTCGACCCCGAGCACATCGCCGAGAACTACTGGTTCCTGCATAGCCAACCCCGGGACGCCTGGACGTTCGAGCTCGACCTCCGTCCCTGGATGGAACGCTGGTGATTACCGACGGCCGGCTGCGCGACGCTCAGGCGTTGTTGGCGTGGCGCCGTGAAATGCTCATTGGCAGACGCCAACTCCGCTTTCCCGACGCCCCGCCGCCTAGCCTGAGTGCCGCTCGCTCGGCCTCGACTCCGTAGAGTTATTCGAAGGACAAAAAATGAGCAAGAACGTCGAATTCTTCTTCGATCTGGGCAGCCCGGCCAGCTACCTGGCCTGGACCCAGTTACCTGCCCTGTGTGCCCGCAAGGGCGCGACCCTGGTGTACCGCCCGATGTTGCTGGGCGGGGTGTTCCAGGCCACGGGCAATGCTTCGCCCAATGCGGTGCCGATGAAGGGCCGCTACTCGATGATCGACCTGGACCGCTACGCCAGGCGCTATGGCGTGCCGCTGGTGTTCAACCCGCACTTTCCCATCAACACGCTGACGCTGATGCGCGGCGCCATCGGCATCCAGCTGCACCAGCCGGAGCGCTTCGAGGCCTACCTGGAGGCGATGTTCAGGGCGATGTGGCAGGAGCGGCGCAACCTGGGCGACCCGGCGATCCTTGGCGCGACCCTGGTCGAGGCCGGTTTCGATCCGCAGGCACTGCTGGCGCTGGTGGGTGACCAGGCGGTGAAGGACGCCCTGAAGGCGGCCACCGAGGAGGCGGTGAAGCGCGGGGTGTTCGGGGCGCCGACCTGCTTCGTCGGCACCGACATGTTCTTCGGCCAGGACCGCCTGGACTTCATCGAGGAAGCCTTGGGCTGAGCCCTCAGGCTGCCTGCAGCAGCCGGGCGGGCAGGCGCCGCAGCAGGTCGGGGTCGAGGCGCAGCAGGCGCGCGGCGCGTTCTTCCAGCAGCGCGCCGACATCCTGCCCCACGGGCAGGCGCAGCAGCCCGGCGCAGAGGTTCATCGCCAGCGCCTCGCGGGAGAAGACCCCGGCCCCCAGGCCGTAGAAGGCGGCCACCAGTTCGCGCAGGCCGAAGGGCAGGCGCCAGCGGATGCGCAGCGCGGAGCCGAAGCTGGCGGCGCGCTTGCGCAGGGTTTCCAGCAGCTCTTCATCACCGAGTTCGCCCCCGGCGTCCTGCCAGTCCTGCAGGCTGCGCAGCAGGGCCAGTTCGCCCATGTTGTGCAGCAGGCCGGCGGTGTAGCAGAGCTCCGCATCCAGATCGAGCTCGCTGGCCATCCAGTAGCCCAGCTCTGCACTGCGCTGGGAGGACTTCCAGGCGATCTCGGCCAGCTCGGCGAGGCGCGGGTCATGCAGGCGGGCGTTGCGTTCCAGGGCCATGCCGAGCACCAGGTTGAGCACGCGGGTGACACCCAGGCGGTGCAGCGCCTGGCCGAGGGTCTGGCAGGGCACGCCCAGGTGATGGGCGGCGCTGTTGGCGGCGGCGATGAGCTTGGCGGTGATCTGCGGGTCGCGGGAGAAGACGTCGTCGAGGTCACGCAGGTCGACATCGCTGGCCTGCAGGCACTGGCTGACGGCGTCGCGCACATCGCTGAGCAGCGGCGCGCCCTGCCCTTCCTCGCGCACGCTGTCGAGGTACTCCCTGAGGGTGCCGACCAGCAGCGGGGCCACCGCACTGCGGCCCTGGTCGGCACCGGGCAGCAGGGTACCCAGGCGCTGGCGCAGGCCTTCGGCATTGAAGGGCTTGCCCAGGTAGGCGCTGGGCGCCAGGGGCAGCGCGGCGCGCACGCTGCTGGCGTCGACCTTCTCGCTGATGAGGATGAAAGGCAGCACCGGGGTACGCGGGTGGCGCCGGAGCTGGCGCAACAGCTCGAGGCCGCCGCCACCCTGCAGCTCGCCATCGGCGATCACCAGGTCGGGCAGGCGTCGCTTGCAGCGGGCCAGGGCCGCCTGGGTGTCGGTGACACGCACCAGGCTGGCATCGCCACGCACATCCAGCACCAGTTGCGCGAGCAGGTCCGCCGTCCAGGGGTCGGCCTCGGCAATCAGGATTTCCGGGACCTTGGCATGGGCGGGCATGTGAACCTCGAAGGGCAGCGCGATCCAGGGGCGTGGCCTGGAATCCGGGAATGCGATGGAGTTGGCAAAAAAAGCGAGCGCGCAGTCTAAACCGCGCTCCACGGGCTGGATAGTGGCCTTTTGGGGATATTGACCACCTGGATAGGAACGGCTTGATCCAGGGCAAAAAAAGACCCGCCGGAGCGGGTCTCAAGTACGCCTGGCTGGTGAGCCTCAGGCGAGTTCGTCGAAGCACT
Organism: Pseudomonas sp. Pc102; assembly: GCF_018408275.1. NCBI lineage: Bacteria > Pseudomonadati > Pseudomonadota > Gammaproteobacteria > Pseudomonadales > Pseudomonadaceae > Pseudomonas > Pseudomonas sp. Pc102. Next base: position 6,461,276 of record NZ_AP021905.1, read on the forward strand.
CGGCGACAATGGCCAGGCCCTTGTCGAGCTGCGCATCGGGAATGGTGACCGGCATCAGGAAGCGGATGACGTTGTAGTAGGTGCCGCAGGACAGCAGGATCAGGCCCTTGTCGCGCGCCTTGGCGACGATCTTGCCGACCAGCTCGGCAGCCGGCTTGCTCTCGTCGCCGCCTTCGAACAGTTCGATCGCGACCATGGAGCCGAGGCCGCGGACATCGCCGATGACCTTGTGCTTGGCCTGGATCTCACGCAGGCCGGCCTTGAGGCGCTCGCCCACGGCCTGGCTGCGCTCCAGCAGTTTCTCTTCGTCGAACACCTTGAGCACGGCCAGGGCCGCGGCGCAGGCGATAGGGCTGCCGGCGTAGGTGCCGCCCAGGCCGCCGGGAGCGATGGCATCCATGATCTCGGCCTTGCCGCAGACGCCGGAGATGGGGAAGCCGCCGCCGACGGATTTGGCGAAGGTGGTCAGGTCCGGGATCACGCCCAGTTGCTCGGTGGCGAAGAAGGTGCCGGTACGGCCGGCGCCGGTCTGCACTTCGTCGGCGATCAGCAGGATGCCGTGCTGGTCGCACAGGGCGCGCAGGCGCTGCATGAAGGGCTTGGAGTTGACGTAGAAGCCGCCTTCACCCTGCACCGGCTCGATGATGATCGCGGCGATGTCCTGGGGCTGGGCGTCGTTCTTGAAGATGCGCTCGATGCTGGCGATGGAGTCGTCTTCGCTCACGCCGTGCAGTTCGCAGGGCGCCAGGGCGCGGAACACGCCACCGGGCATCAGGCCCATGCCGGCGGAGTACGGGACCACCTTGCCGGTCAGCGACAGGGTCATCATGGTGCGGCCGTGGTAGGCGCCGGTGAAGGCGATCACGCCGGCGCGGCCGGTGGCGGCACGGGCGATCTTCACGGCGTTCTCGACGGCTTCGGAGCCGGAGGTCACCAGCAGGGTCTTCTTGGCGAAGTCACCCGGTACGCGCTTGGCGATCTCTTCGCAGAGCTCGATGTAGGGCTCGTAGGCCAGCACCTGGAAGCAGGTGTGGGACAGCTTGGTCAGCTGCTCCTGGACGGCGGCGACCACTTTCGGGTGCAGGTGGCCGGTGTTCAGCACGGCGATGCCGCCGGCGAAGTCGATGTATTCGCGACCTTCCACGTCCCAGACGGTGGCGTTCTCGGCGCGCTCGGCGACGACCGGGTGGATCTGGCCCACGCCACGGGGGACGGCGGCGGCACGGCGTTGCAGCAGGGATTCGTTGGTCTTGCTCATGGGTTCCTCACGGCCGCTCATCGGGCGGCGCAGCTTCAAGGATGAATGCCCCCGGCAGGTTGCAGCGCAGCATTCGATGATCGACTGCGCGGGCCTGCCGGAGGCTCGATGTGGTTCATGGGTACCGCTGGGGCGCCGCGCGCTCTTTCGCGCCTTGCCCCGTCTAGGGGAGCCTGCCGGGCCCGACACTGTTCTACTGCGTGAAAGCCGGCTTTGGCCATCTTTTCCGATTTCCCTCGTCAAATAGCTCGCTATTCTCCTCAGAAACTCGAAAAACCTGTCTCAAACCGGTCTTCCCCTCGCTACGAACGGTCGAGCCGGACAAGCTCCCAATCAGATACCGCCGAGGCAGAGGTACTTGATCTCCAGGTAATCCTCGATGCCGTACTTGGAGCCCTCACGACCCAGGCCCGAGGCCTTGATGCCGCCGAAGGGCGCCACTTCGTTGGAGATCAGGCCGGTGTTGATGCCCACCATGCCGTACTCCAGCGCCTCGGCCACGCGGAACACGCGGCCCAGGTCACGGGCGTAGAAGTAGGACGCCAGGCCGAACTCGGTGTCGTTGGACATGGCGATGACTTCGGCCTCGTCCTTGAAGCGGAACAGCGGGGCCAGCGGGCCGAAGGTCTCTTCCTTGGCCACGGCGGCGGTTTTCGGTACGTCGACCAGGATGGTCGGCTCGAAGAAGGTGCCGCCCAGGGCGTGGGGCTTGCCGCCGGAGACGACCTTGGCGCCTTTGCTGACCGCGTCCTGGATGTGCTCCTGGACCTTGGCCACGGCCTTCTCGTCGATCAGCGGGCCGGTGGTGATGCCCTCTTCCAGGCCGTTGCCGATCTTCAGCTTGGCCACGGCCACCTTCAGCTTCTCGACGAAGGCGTCGTACACGCCGTCCTGCACGTACAGGCGGTTGGCGCAGACGCAGGTCTGGCCGTTGTTGCGGTACTTGGAGATCAGCGCGCCGTCGACGGCGGCGTCGAGGTCGGCGTCATCGAAGACGATGAAGGGCGCGTTGCCGCCCAGCTCCAGGGACACCTTCTTGATGTCCTGGGCGCATTCGGCCATCAGCTGGCGGCCGATCTCGGTAGAGCCGGTGAAGGACAGCTTGCGCACGATGGGGTTGCTGGTCAGCTCGCCACCCACTTCGCCGGCGCTGCCGGTGACCACGCTGAACACGCCTTTGGGGATGCCGGCGCGCTCGGCCAGCTCGGCCAGGGCCAGGGCGGAGTAAGGGGTCTGCGAGGCGGGCTTGAGCACCATGGTGCAGCCGGCAGCCAGGGCCGGGCCGGCCTTGCGGGTGATCATCGCGGCGGGGAAGTTCCACGGGGTGATGGCCGCGGTGACGCCGATGGGCTGCTTGATGACGATCAGGCGCTTGTCCGGCTGGTGGCCGGGAATCACGTCGCCGTAGATGCGCTTGGCTTCTTCGGCGAACCATTCGATGAAGGAGGCGGCGTAGGCGATCTCACCCTTGGCTTCGGCCAGCGGCTTGCCCTGCTCGAGGGTCATCAGGCGACCGAGGTCGTCCTGGTTCTCGATCATCAGCTCATACCAGCGGCGCAGCTTGTTGGCGCGCTCCTTGGCGGTCAGCGCACGCCAGGCCGGCAGGGCCTTGTCGGCCGCTTCGATGGCACGACGGGTCTCGGCGGTGCCCATCTTCGGCACGGTGCCGAGGATCTCGCCCGTGGCCGGGTTGTTGACCTTGATGGTCTGGCCGCTGTCGGCGTCCAGCCAGGCGCCGTCGATATAGGCTTTCTGGCGGAACAGGGTGGCATCTTTCAATTGCATCGCTGTCTCCTTCACACCGGTTACAAGGAGCCGGGGGCACGTTGTTTTTGTTCGGCCAACACGGGATTGGCCAGGAGGGGGATCCGATTGGAACGGCCTGACTTGGCGTTTGCAAGGGGCGTTTGAAATCTCAAACGAATCCTAGGGCCAGAGGGGGTAAAGGGCAATAGCCTGTTCGATAAAACAGACGAAAAAGGGAAAATTTTGCAGGTTTTACTGTGCAGAATCGAGCACGAGCGTCATTTTCGTTCGAAATCACGAACATTCGTGCCAACGTGGACGCTGGCAGCCCTTGCAGGTATCATTGCGCGCCTCTTCAAGCATCCGTAGCTCAGCTGGATAGAGTACTGCCCTCCGAAGGCAGGGGTCGTGGGTTCGAATCCCGCCGGATGCGCCAGATCGATGTCCCGACCGTCCCATGACGGTCGCGGCTCCCGGAAAGCCCGCCTCGCGCGGGCTTTTTCGTTTCCGCCGTTCGGCGCGCGCATCGCGGCGGCTCACGCCCGGCCCGGTTCGGCGCGGGTCTGCTCGCGCAGCAGCTCCAGGTAGCGCCGGGCCGCCAGCCCGAGCGGGCGGTTCTTCAGCCAGACGACATCGACCCACAGCCGCATCTGGTTGGCCATGTCGGCGAACGCGACGTGCTCCAGCGCACCGGATGCGATCAGCGGCTGCACCAGCGGCTGGGGCAGGTAGGCCCAGCCGATCCCCGCCTGCACCAGGCCCAGCGTGGCCAGGTAGCTGTCGGTCAGCCAGACTCTGTGGGACAGCACGATCTGCGGGTCCGACGCCTTGGGGTCGCCAAGCGCGACGACAATCTGCCGGAGCTCGGCCAGGCGGGATTCGCTCAGCGCCGCCTGGCTGTAACCAGGCGCGGCGACGGCCGCCAGCAACTGGCTTCCCGCCTCGACGAAGGCCTCGCGCTCATCGATCCCCGGGCGTTCGAACACCAGCGCCAGCTGCACGCTGCCTTCATGCAGCATGCGCGTGGCATCGGCCTGGGCAGCGGAGCGGACTTCGATCTCCAGCGTCGGGAACTCACGCGCCAGCGTCGACAGCGGCTGGCTCCAGGCGCCGCTCTGCAGCTCCGGCGCCATGGCCAGCACCAGGCGCGGCTCGAGCCCGGCATGCAGCTGCAGGGCGTGCGCGTCCAGCAGGTTGAGCTGGCCCGCCACCTGCCGCGCCTGGGGCTCCAGCGCCCTGGCCGCAGCGGTCGGCAGCGCCCGGCGGGAGGAGCGGTCGAACAGCTCCAGGTCCAGCTCCGCCTCCAGTTGGGAAATCGCCATGTTGACCGCCGACGGCACGCGCCCCAGGGCCCTGGCGGCCGCCGAGAACGAGCCGGCATCCAGCACGGCGAGGAAGACTTTCAGGGATTCGCTGCTAAAGGCCATGGGGTTGTCAGTTCTGCTGATAACGGTTGTCTTTTTCTATCAGCTAAACACCTTTAGCTTCCAGCTCAACACAGCCATGCGGGAGAGCAACCATGTCCGAACCAGCATTGATGGGCCAGGTGGCCCTGGTCAGCGGGGCCGGCAGCGAATCGGGGATCGGCATGGCCATCGCACGCCGCCTGGGGCGTGCCGGCGCGAAGCTGATCGTCACCGCGAGCAGCGCGCGCATCGCCGACCGGGTGGCCGAGCTGCGTGCGGAGGGGTTCGACGCGCAGGGGCAGGCTGCGGACCTCACCGACGAAGCCGCCGTGCACGAGCTCCTGGCCTGGGCGCAAGGGTTGTGGGGGCGCATCGACATCCTGGTGAACAACGCCGGCATGGCGATGCAGGGCAGCCCGGAACCCTTCGCCGAGGTGGCGGGCATGAGCCTGGAGATGTGGAACCTGTCGCTCGCGCGCAACCTCACCACCGCCTTCCTGCTGACCCGGGGCGTGCTGCCGGGCATGCGCGCCCGTCGCTACGGCCGCATCGTCAACATCAGCTCCACCACCGGGACCCGGGGCAGCAACCCGGGCGAGGCCGCCTACAGCGCGGCAAAGGCCGGGATGCTGGGGATGAACATGGGGCTGGCGCTGGAAGTCGCGCGGGAGGGCATCACCGTCAACTCGGTGGCCCCGGGATGGATCGCCACCGCCTCGAGTACGCCCGAAGAGCAGCATGCGGCGCAGTTCGTCCCCATCGGCCGGGCCGGCCGCCCCGAGGAGATCGCCGCGGCCGTGGCCTTCCTCGCCTCGCCCGAGGCCAGCTACATCACCGGCGAAGTGCTGGTGGTCGACGGCGGCAACTGCCTCGTGGAAAACAAGGCGCCCTGAGCACAGCCCTTAGCCATGCGAGAGAACAGCCCATGAATCCCGTAGTCCTGATCACCGGCGCCGCCGGCGGCGTCGGCCGCGCGCTGGTGGAACGCTTCATCCAGGGCGGCTGGCGTGTGTTCGCCACCGACCAGAACGCCCCCTCGCTCCAGGCCCTGGCCAGCGAACGGCCCCTGGCCGGCCACCTGGCCGTGGACATCCGCCAGCCCGGCGCCTGCCGCGAGGTGGTCGGGGCCGCCATCACGGCGACGGGACGGCTGGATGCACTGGTGAACGCGGCGGGCGTGTGGCGTGAGGGCCCGGTCGAGTCCTGCTCGGAGGAGGATTTCGACCTCGTCCTGGACGTCAACCTGAAAGGCACCTTCTTCATGTGCGCGGCCGCCATCCCGGCGCTGCGCCAGAGCCGGGGCTGCATCGTCAACATCTCCAGCGACGCCGGCCGCCAGGGCAACCGCAACGCGGCCGCCTACTGCGCGAGCAAGGGCGGCGTCACGCTGCTGACCAAGACGCTGGCGCTGGACCTCGCGCCCGACGGCGTGCGCTGCAATGCGGTCTCCCCGGGCGACATCGAGACGCCGATGCTGAAGTTCCAGGCGGAGCGCTACGGCAACGGCGATCCACAGGGCTACTACCGCGAACTGCTGGCCAAGTACCCGCAAGGCGCCGACGCGCGCTTCATACAACCGGCCGAAGTGGCCGAGCTGGCCTACTTCCTCTGCCAGCCGGCCGCCGCCTCGATCACCGGGGCCGACATGGCCATCGACCGCGGGGTGTCGGCGGGGAACTGACCAGCCGGCGCCACGAGCGTGCCCCGGTTACGCAGCGCCCGGAGCACCCCGTAACCGCGTCACAGCCGTTGTGTGCGCAACATCGAGTGGGGTGGCAGGAAGATCGTCAGCGGCTATGAATGCTCAGCTACGCGGCAATGGCAGTACGACGGCCTGACAACCCACCGCGCCCTCTCGAAGGTAGAGAATGGAACATGGCAAGCATGCCCAAACCATCATTGCTGATGCAGAGCGGGCTGAAGAGGCAGTTGTAAACCAGATGCTTACAACTGCCTTCGATGGCAAGAGCTACCCGACGGGAGCCACCATCAGCCGCCCTGCCCCGCCACCATCAGCGTGAGCCGCGCATCCACCTTGCCGGTGGCCACCTTGTCGAGGCTGGCCTCGGTGAGGGTGACGCCGCGCTTGTCCAGCTCGGCCAGCCACTTCAGCATCGATTCGAACGAGGCCTGGGTCAGGGTGACCAGCAGGCCGCCGTTGCCTTCGTTGTCGAAGCGCTCCAGGGTCAGCCCCTGCTTCTGCGCGGTGCTGGTGACCAGGCCCTGGAGCTGGTCGGGGGCGAGCTCCACCCGGGCGCTGGCGGCCTGGCGGCGGGCCTGCCCGGCGTTGGCCTGGATGTAGGTGAACAGCGCCTGCTGCTGTTGCTGGTAGGCGCGGGCCCGCTCGACCCGGGCGGCCACCGGCGACCAGACCGCCAGGTAGAACAGCACCAGGGCGAGGAAGCCCCCCAGCAGCGCCAGCGCCATCCGGTCGCGCGGGGGCATGTGCTGCCAGCGTTGCCACAGCGGTGATCGTTCCAGCCCGGCGCGCAGGCGCGTGCCGACCTCCGTCAGTGCGTTCATGCCCCACCTCCCAGTACCACGCGGGCGGTCACGCCCCCTTCCTCACGGCTGGCCGACCCCAGTTGCACGCTCAGGCCGGCCTTCACCAGGCGCTTGCGCAGCTTCTCCAGGTCGGAGAAATCCTTGGCGCGGACCTGCAGCGCCAGGTCGCCACGGGTCTGGCTGTAGTCGACGTTGGTGACCGTCAGGGCCGACTGGGCCTCGGCGATGGCGCTGGAGGCCTGGTCCAGCAGGCTGATGAAGCCGCCCTGCACGCGGGTGCCCTGGCTGAGGTGCTCGGCGAACTGGGCCTTGAGGTTGACGATGCGCTTGTCCTCGGGGAACAGCTGGCGATAGAGCGCATGGCTGGATTCGACGTAGGCATCGCCGCTGCGCTCCAGCAACCAGGCCTGCACCAGGTTGAAGGCGAGCAACAGCACCACGGCGACACCGGCCAGGGCCGCGAACGGGCGCCACACCGTCCAGGCGCGGTTATCGCTGCGCGGCGCGAACTCGCCCTGGGCCAGGTCGATGGCACCCGCGCGGCCGGCCGCGAGCAGGCGGTAGGGCTCGTCTTCTCGCCGCGGCAGGGTATCCGCCGCGCACAGGGCGCCGAGGGCCGGCCAGTGCGCGAAGGGGAAGGCCAGGCGCGTCTCGCAGGCTCCCCCCAGCAGGGCACGCTCGCCGATCACCAGCAGCTGTTCGCCATCACGGGGCAGCAGGTCCGCGTCCAGGTGGATGGCGGCGACCTTCACGCCGAAGTCCTCCAGTTCCTCCAGCCAGGCGGCCAGCTGGGCACGGCGCAGCACCAGCACCGGGTAGCGGCCGTCGGCCAGTTGCGCGCCCAGGGCCAGGTGGAACAGCTCCACGTCCTCGGCGAGCATCTCTTCCACCGCGTAGGGCAGCGCCTGGTGCATCAGCCGCGCCTTCTGGGTCGGCAGGCCCACCACGAAGGCGCTGGCCGCCTCCATGGGCAGCACCAGCGCCACCGGCCGCCCCTGCAGCAGCGCCGCGCATTCAGCCAGCGGCAGGCTGCGGCCTTCTCCGCTCGCCTCCTGCCAGTGCACCTGGCACGCGGGGCCGAGGACCGCCCCGCCAGCGGGCGGGATGAACAGGCAATCCATGATCATTCTTCCTGTGGTTCGAGGGGCGCCTGGGCCAGGTAGCCCGGCTGCCCGAGATCACGCTTGAGCACGCGGACCACGCCCTTCGGGTCGCGCTGCAGGGTGCTGAGCAACACCACCTTGCGCTCGCCCAGGCGCACCTCGCTGCGCACCTGGAAATAGGCGCTGCCCACGGCCAGGCCCGCCGCGCGCACGCCGGTGCCGGCCATGGCCGGCTGGTCGAGGAAGCTGCGGATGTCGGTGTAGCCTTCGCGCCCACGGCCGCTGAGCAGCGACTGGGCGGCGGCCGGGTCGAGGTTGTCGGCGAGGCAGGAGAGCACCAGGGGGCTGGCGGTGTTGACGTTGAGCGGCACCCTGGCCGGCAATGCCGAGACCCAGGGGGCGAGCAGGCGGTAGTCCTCCTCGGTCATGTCCAGCAGCAGGCGCAGCTCGGAGACGTCCTGCAGCTCGCGACCGGCGGTGCGGTAGGGGGGCTGGGCGAGCAGGTACTGGTTGTCCTCGGCGCCGTATTCGCCGCTGGGCTCCTGGTCCTTGTCCAGCCAGTCCACCAGGCGGTCGGCGTAGGGCTTCTCGATCTTCAGGCGCAGCAGCAGGCGGTTGAAGCGCTCGACGGAGAGCTTGTCCACCTTGTCGCCCTGCACCAGGCTGTTGAGGTTGAAGCGCCCGGCCAGGTCTTCGATGTGCACGCCGATCTCGCCCTGGTCGATGGGGAACACCGGCAGTGGCCGGGCCCAGTCCTCCAGGGGGTGGTCGATTGGCGCGCGCGGGTCGCTGCCGGGTTTCTTCAGGTCGCGCAGCAGCACCGACTGGCCCAGGGCCTCGCCGCCCAAGGCGTAGTGCCAGGCCTGCTGGATGGCGACGCGGTTGGCGGCGCCACGGATCGACAGCTGCTGGCGGAGGATGAGCCCCGCGCAGATGACGGTGACGATGGAGACCACCAGCAGCACGGTGACCAGGGCGACGCCCCGCTGGCGGGTCATGCGCCCTTCTCCTGGCCGGCGTCGGGCTTGGGTTCGGGGGGCGGTTTCCTGTCGTCGTCGGGAGGGGTGCCACCGTCGCCGGGTTGCTCTTCAATGCCCATCTCCGGCAACCGGTAGAGCCGCGTCAGCCCGCCGTAGTGACGGTGCTCCAGCTTGAGTTCGACCGCCACCGGCAGGCGCCCGCGGGCCTTGGCCGGGTCCGAATCGCCCAGGCTCGGCGGCCACTGCTCCTGCCACTGGCCCTTGTCGTCGAGGTAGCGCAGTTCCACGGAGCTGACGCCTTCGAGCACCTTCTGCACCCGCGGCGGGCTGTCCACGGCCTGGTCGAGCACCGACCAATAGACGCGCTCCAGGGTCGAGCCAGCCAGACGCCAGCGCACCCGCTGCAACTGGGACCGGGTGCTGCCCAGGGGATTGCGCCAGCCGGCACGGCTGAATTCCAGGGCGGCGGTGCCGTCGGTGGCGCCCAGCTCGCCGACCAGGGCACCGCGCTCGTCGCCGTAGGCATCGCGCACCACGCGCGGCAGCGCCTGGCCCAGGTCACGGTCGATGGAGGCGAACGCGCGACCCAGTTCGCGCAGGGATTTCTCGTGCTCGCGGGTCACCTCGTCGGCCTTCATCACCGTGGCCAGCATGCGGTAGGTGCCGAGGCCGAGCAGGGCGAAGATGGCGATGGCGATCATCACCTCCAGCAGGGTGAAGCCGCGTTGCCGGCTCATCCACGCACCGCCAGGAAGCCGGTGAGGCTGAACACGGAGCGTTCCTTGACCGGCGCACCGCCGCCGCGCTCGGGCTTGGGTGCCACCCAGACGGTGACGCGGCGCAGACCCTTGTCGCTGGTGGCCTCGATCTCGCTGTGGGTCTCCCACTGGCGGCCGCCATATTCCAGCACCTTGTCCTCGCGCCCCTCGCCCGGGGTGGGCAGCTTGATCTGCAATTCGGTGATGCGGTTGTCGGCGATCCAGCCGGCCAAGGTCTTGTCTTCCAGCTGCCCGGCGACGATCAGGCTGCGGCTGGCGGCGGTCAGCACCGAGGCGGCGACCGTGGCGAAGATGGCCAGGGCGATCAGCACTTCCAGCAGGGTGAAGCCACGGGCGCGGCGCATGCTCATCGCTCCTTGGCCTGCTCGGCGCTGGGCAGCTGGTAGCCGTCGCTGGCCAGGGCATAGGCGTTGCCGTCGGCGCGGCGCTCTTCCAGGCGCAGGCTGAAGGGCGTGAGTTCGCCGCTGGAGAGGATCAGCACCTGGGGCACGGGCTTTTCCTTGCGCGTGTCCTGCTCGGGCACGTCCTTGGCCAGGCCGGGGCGGCTCTCTTCCCTGGCCTTGGGCTCCGGCAGCTTGAGGGCCTCCCCTTCCAGCTCCAGGCTCAGGCGCATCCAGGCGGCGGGGCGCCGCTCCGGGCGGGTGGCGTCGTCGGCCCAGGTGCCGGAGGCGTTGTCGTAGGCCAGCACGCGGTAGCTTTCGGCGGTCACCAGCAAGCCGTACTCGCGGCCGTCCAGCACCGCTTCGTCGGCGAGGATGGCGATCGTCGCCGCCAGGCGCTCGGCCTCGTCACGCAGCTCGCGGCCACTGCTGGCATTGCCGTTGGCGAGCACGGCCACGCTGACCAGGCAGCCGATGATCACCAGGACCACCAGCAGCTCGATCAGGGTGAAGCCGCGCGCGCCCCCCATCAGTTGTCCCAGTTACCGATGTCGGCATCGGCGTCGGTGCCGCCTTCCTTGCCGTCGGCGCCGAAGGAGTAGAGGTCGTAGGCGCCCTTGGTGCCGGGTGCCAGGTACTGGTACGGGTTGCCCCAGGGGTCGACCGGCAGGCGCTTGAGGTAGCCGTCCTTGTTCCAGTTCTTCGGCTGCGGGTTGCCGCTGGGCTTCTTCACCAATGCCTCCAGGCCCTGCTGGGTGCTGGGGTAGGCGAAGTTGTCGAGCTTGTACATGTCCAGCGAGGCACCGATGGCCTTGATGTCGCCCTTGGCGACGGTGACCTTGGCCTGGTCCGGGCGGTTCATCACCTGCGGCACCACCAGGGCGGCGAGGATGCCGAGGATGACCACCACCACCATGATTTCGATGAGGGTGAAGCCTGCTTGCGTACGACCTGATTTCACGCGGTTACCCCACGAGCTGGTTGAGGGAAAGGATGGGCAGGAGGATGGCGAGGACGATGACCAGCACCACCGCACCCATGAACACCAGCATGAAGGGCTCGAACAGCCCCACCAGCATGGCGATGCGGGCGGCCAGGTCGTTCTCCTGGTTGCGCGCGGTGCGGGCCATCATCTGGTCCAGCTCGCCGGACTTCTCGCCGCTGGCGATCATGTGCAGCATCATCGCGGGGAACTCGCCGGTCTGCTCCAGGGCGCGGGTCAGGCTGCTGCCTTCACGGACCTTCTGCGCGGCCACGACCACCTTGGCGCGGATGGCGCGGTTGGCCACCACCTGGGCGGCGATGCCCAGCGCCTCCACCAGCGGCACGCCGCTGCGGGCGAGGATCGCCAGGGTGGAGGCGAAGCGCGCGGTGTCGGTGGCGCGCACCAGGCGCCCCACCAGCGGAATGCGCAGCAGGATGACGTGGAAGCGCAGGCGCGCAGCGTCCCTGCGCAGCGATGCCTTGAGGCCGCTGATGGCCGCCACGGCCACCAGCAGGATCAGCCAGCCCCAGTGCTTGACCACGTCGCTGGCGGCGATCAGGCCACGGGTCAGGGCCGGCAGCTCCTGCCCGGTGTTGACGAAGACCTTGACCACGTCGGGCACCACGTAGCCCAGCAGGAAGCCGACGATGCCGAGGGAGGCGCACATCAGGATCACCGGGTAGAGCAACGCGAGCTGGACTTTCTGCCGCGACTGCTGGCGTTGCTCGGTGTAGTCGGCGAGCTGTTCCAGCACCGGCCCGAGGTGGCCGGCGTGCTCACCGGCCGCGACCTTGGCGCGGTACAGCTCGGGGAAGGCACTGGGGAATTCCTTGAGGGCGCCGGCCAGGCTGTGGCCTTCGAGCACCTTGGAGCGCACCGCCAGCATCATGGCCTTGACCCGGCCGCTCTCGCTCTGCGCGGCGACGGCGCCGAGCGCCTCCTCGATGGGCATGGCGGCCTGCACCAGGGTCGCCATCTGCCGGGTGAGCAGGGCCAGCTCCATGGCCGAGAGCCCGCGCTGGAAGCTCCAGCGGCTGCCCACCGATTCCTGGCGGGTGCGGGTGGGTTTCACATCCAGCGGGGCGAGCTGGCGGTCGCGCAACAGCTGGCGCACCTGGCGGGCGCTGTCGCCCTCCATCACGCCCTTCTTCTGCTGGCCCCGGCTGTCCAGGGCGATGTATTCGAAGGCGGCCATTTATTCTTCCCGGGTCACGCGCAGCACTTCTTCCACCGTGGTCGAGCCTTCGAGGATCTTGCGCCGGCCGTCATCGCGGATGCTGGGGCCGCTGGTACGGGCATGGCGGGTCATCTCCTGTTCGGAGGCGCCGTTGTGCACCAGGGTGCGCATGTGGTCGTCGAACACCACCAGTTCGTAGATGCCGGTGCGACTGCGGTAGCCGGACTGGTTGCATTCGCTGCAGCCGCGCGCGCGGTGGAGCGTCGGCGGCTGCGCCGGGTCGAGCCCCAGCACCTCGCATTCGGCGGCGTCCGCCTGGTAGGGCTCCTTGCAGTGGGAACAGAGCACGCGCACCAGGCGCTGGGCGAGCACGCCGAGCAGGGAGGAGGACAGCAGGAAGGGCTCGACCCCCATGTCCACCAGGCGGGTGATGGCGCCGATGGCGCTGTTGGTGTGCAGGGTGGAAAGCACCAGGTGGCCGGTGAGCGAGGCCTGCACGGCGATCTCGGCGGTCTCGCGGTCGCGGATCTCGCCGACCATCACCACGTCCGGGTCCTGGCGAAGGATGGCACGCAGGCCACGGGCGAAGGTCATGTCGACCTTGGCGTTGACCTGGGTCTGGCCGATGCCTTCCAGGTTGTATTCGATGGGGTCTTCCACCGTGAGGATGTTGCGGGTGCCGTTGTTCAACGTCACCAGGCTGGCGTAGAGGGTGGTGGTCTTGCCCGAACCGGTGGGCCCGGTGACCAGCAGGATGCCGTGGGGCTTGCGCACCGTCTCTTCCATCTGCGCACGGTCGCGCGGGCTCATGCCCAGGTGCTGCAGGGTCAGGCGCCCGGCCTGCTTGTCGAGCAGGCGCAATACCACGCGCTCGCCGTTGGCCGAAGGCAGCGTGGAGACGCGGATGTCCACTTCGCGCCCGGCCACGCGCAGGGAGATGCGGCCGTCCTGCGGGACGCGCTTCTCGGCGATATCCAGCTTGGCCATGACCTTGATCCGCGACACCAGCAGCGCCGCCAGCTCGCGCCGGGGCTGCACCATCTCGCGGAGGATGCCGTCGATGCGAAAGCGCACCACGAGGCGCTTCTCGAAGGTCTCGACGTGGATGTCGGAGGCGTTCTCCTTGATGGCCTCGCCAAGGATGGCGTTGATCAGGCGGATGATCGGCGCATCGTCCTCCTGCTCCATCAGGTCCTCGGTCTCCGGCACCCGTTCGGCCAGGCTGGCAAGGTCCAGCTCGTCCCCCAGCCCTTCCACCATCTGCATGGCCGCCGAGGAATCATGCTGGTAGGCCGCGCTCAACGCGGCATCGAAGGCCGCCGCATCCAGCGCCTGGAACGCCAGGGGCCGCCCGACGAAACGCAACGCTTCCCCCACCGCCGCCAGGGCCGTGCCCGGCCGGTACACCAGCCGCGCCCCATCCGCCCCGACCTGGACCAGCACCCCGTGGCGCTTGGCATAGGCGAACGGCAACCGACGCAGGCTGACGGCCTCGGCAGGGGAGTCGACGGGATCGAGAGGGCTGGCGCTGGGCATCGCAGAATCCATTGCGTTGGAGGCCGACGGACAGCAGGCGGAGTCCCGGCCTGCCAAAGCCTAGAGCGCCACCGCCCCCCGGGCGGGGAGCGATGGCACGGTGCAATTAAATCACAGATGAAGTGCCCGGGAATGGGCGGGAAAGCGAGGAATGTGGGGTGGTTCCGATGGGCCGCGACGAGTGGCGCTGCCCTATGTGAAGCGATTGGCCCCGTTGTTACGATGAGCCGTCCCGATCAACGGGCAAGACAAGGCAAAACTAGGTAAGGGTGATGATGAATACATCGAGTTCCGACAGAAAGATGCGCCACCGGATTCTCTCCTTGCACTCTGTAAAAGAGCCACGACCTTGAAACCACTGAAGTTGATCCTGTCACTGTGCATACCGGGCGCCCTCTACCTATATAGAGGCCGGCTGTACCTCGCGATGCTGGCCCCGGCAATAGGCTTATTGACGCTCGTACTGCTGACGGCAACGAGAGCGATTACAACGACAACGGGAATAATTGTCTGTTTGTCCGCGATGGCCCTGGCTCACGTCATCTCTTGGGTTCATGGCGCCAGCCTGCCGAAGCATAAAGGCCTGTCTCTGCCCACTTGGCTCCTGGGCTGGGCGGCACTCGGTATCTTGAATGCTCTTGTGCCTCTTGCCTTCCACCCCTATCGGGCCCAGGCCCTGGGGATGGAGCTTTATTACATTCCGTCCAACTCCATGGCACCCACGATGCTTCCGGGCGATGTCGTCATCGCCGACAAGTGGCATGACCCTGCACGACTGAACGAAGGGGATATCGTAATTTTCGACCACCCGGAGATGCATGGGATCAACGTCATCAAGCGCATAGCCGAAATAACGCCCGACAATGTCTACGTACTGGGTGATAACAAGGAAAACAGCCTGGACAGCAGAACCCTGGGGTCTATTCCCCTGTCAGCCATCCAGGCGAAGGCCACAGCTGTCATAAGCGGGACAGATTACATGCCCCGCTCACTTACTCGCTGAAGTTAACGCTGACGTTGAATGCGTCACCGGTGACGGGGCTGTTCCGGTAGAAATACTGCTGCGCCATTTTATTGCAGCCCTCAGTCAGCGCACGCTTCTGCTCCTGACTCAACGCCCCACCGTCCACCACGACGTCGACATGCCCATCAAACAACAGCGTCTCCGGGTTACGCTCGGAGAAGTAGCCGAAGGCCTCATCCACCGCAGCGAGGGCCTGACGAACCAGCGCATCGTAGTGAACAGTGCGGGCAAATGTGATGACACAGGTAAACGACTCACCAGTGCTGCGCTTTTCAAATTCGAACAGCCGCTCTTCACACTCGATATCAACTGCATCGCCACTCAGGGCTTCTGTCAGGTACAGGACATACGCCAGGCCGTTCATCCGCTCCGCGTTGAACAGGCAGCATGCCAAGCCATCGCCAAACGCCTCCAACAACGCAAATCGAAACCCTTCAGCGGGGGAAAGGAGACGGGCGCGAACGTGCGACAACGCGGTGTCGTAGAGATAAAGAACAGGTTCTTCTTCGAACGATACGTATACGCCTTCCTGCGCTGGCAGATAGGACCGAACCTTCTTGCCCGGGAAGACTCGAGTCAGGCCATCAGGGCCCAGCAAGAACAATTCGTCACACCACAGAACTGTCCATGCGCCGTTGATCTCTATGGGGGTAGAAAAGCCGTCGCTGTCCGAGTCGATAACATAGCTATCGACCACTGCCCTCTTGCCCAGGTCATACACGTCGCACCGGGCCTGGCCGTCTGCCAGCTGAACCGACATCAGCATGCAATTGCCGACGCACTGGGTGTGGGTCAGTTCATCGGCCTGGTAGAGCCGTTGCTCGCGCCCATCCGCCCCGACCGCAAAGAACTCCTTAGGGCTCCAGCGATGGAATATGAACACCCCACCCACGTGCCCCACGAAACTCAGGTAGCGCTCTTTGATTTCAAATATAAGGTGCCCATCTACGCGCGTTAGCCTGTGCAGCAGCGCCGGATAATCGCTTTCGTCTTCCGTGTGAATCACATCCCCATAGGCGACAGACTTCACCGGCTCATCGGCTTGAACAGTGGCAGGTGCCTTGGCGTTTACATCAGCCGCATCCAACCGATAGATACCATCAGACCGAACGGCAAATACCTGCCCATCTTCGTCGGTGAAACTCCCTTCCTGTGCGTCGCTGCTGTAGACGATGGGGCTGCCTTCCTTGGCCACGTTCCAAAGAAAACCAGAGGCCCGCACGAACAGCTTATCGGCACAAATCTGAAAATTACCTTCGGACCCCGAGCAGATGACTGCTTTACCGTGAACGCTCATTACTCACCCTGCCACATCAGATAGCTTGCCACCGGATTTGATGACTTTTTCCAGAACAGGAAGGAATTCCTGACGCATGAACGCCTTTATGGCCGCCTCATTGGATCCCTGGCCCTTCTGGATGATTTCAAGAAGCTTTTTATATTGTCTGTTCGCACCCGCCTTGTTAAGCACGGCCAGTACACGGTCAGGGTTTCTATTGGCGGAAGCCATCATGGCGTCAATGATCTTGCTGGCCTCTCCCGAGCGGGCGCCGAATATCCACTGCACATCAATCTTGCTCAGTTCCCCGCCATAGGCTCTTACCATATCGTGGAAAAGCTGGCCGGGCTTCTTGTCCGCTGCCTCGGTCGCACCCCGCATGGAGGTCCACAGATAGCCCGCGCCTTCGGGCATCATCCAGTTCTTCACCTCGATGTACATGTGCTTGCCGTCTTTGATCATGACCAGGTCGTGCACATGCGTGGTGGCAACGTCATCGAGGAATTTCGACTCCGTCCTGACCAGGGTCCACCCCTCGTCCATCATCTTCGTCATCTGGATCAGCGCTTCAGTTGCACCTTGCGCCGAGCGCAGTCCCTGGTTCTTGTCACCCGCCCGCCCCATGTCCCGGATGATCTCTTGAACGCTGGCCAATGCGGCATCATCTTTGAATTTATCGGCGTGCTTCGTGGCGATCTTGTCAAACAGACCGAAGAACGCCTTCATCGAATCAATCCCGCCAGGCCAACCACACGCACTTGGCGTGCAATGGAAGCGCCGAACCGATTCGATGATGTCCTGAGAGGGGATGGCTTTCTCGCCCTTCGACCCAATGTGCTGCATGTATATAAGGGCCGAGAGGAACTTGTCGTCCGCAACGATCTTGATCAGGTCTTCGTTGGTCAACTCATCGATCTTGCTGCCAAACTTGCTCAGCCCGTCCGTGAACAGCTCGCCGATATAGCTTGTATTGCCCTTGAAGAGGGGTGACTTGTTCGCTTTGGTCTGAGCCGCCTGCATATCGAAGATAAGCTTCTTGATGCCCTTCCCTGCCGCATCGGAGTTCCCCAGCAGCTTGAGCAAACCATCCTTGTCGATGGCATAGGCCCGCACCAGGTAGTGCCCGCCTGAGCCCTCCTCGGCGATCAACTCGGCGCCGGCCTGCTTTAGTGCGAAGTGGGCATAATTCATCATGCCCACGAGCTGTTCAGGTTTTATATTACTGAGTGCCTGGTACAGCTCCTTGACGTCGTCCTTGAACAAGATAACCGCCGCCGTCACCTGCAACAGTGGCATGGCAACCTTTATCGCCGGGATCAACTTGTCGACGTTCATCAGGTCGCCGTCCATCCTCTTGTAGAGGAATTCGGCCATGGCCCTCATGTAAGGCCCACGCATTATCTTGGCACCGGTCTTCGCACCCGCCAGCCCCAGGTTTATCGGGATACCCACACCCAGCAGGCTGGCCGCATCTGCAGCAATGCCAAGGCCAGAGAATACGTAGGTCGCGTAATCGAATTTCTCCATGTCGTTATCCCAGTAGAAATACTTACTGTGGATAGCGAAGTCCCTGAGATCGCCGATCAGGAAGAACGAAGTAATGATGTCGCAGACCGCACTTCCAACATCTTTTACATCACCCGTGATAGCCCCCTTCAAACACTGGGGCCCCAGGATCATCTGCAGCTCGACCATTTTCGTCTGCATGTAAACGCCGGTTAAAAGCCCCAGTTCCGCTACCGCAAGGCTTTTCTTGAAGACACCCGACTCTGTCCTGACGCTGATCAGCGCCTTCTTCATTCTTGGCAGTAATTTGCAGTCCGCCACGAAGTGTGCGTAAGCCGCACCGGCACCGATGATCTGGTCGAACTCATTCATCTTGGTCGGGTCAACAGGCTTGCAATCCTCTTCGGCGGCATAAGCCACTTCGAAGAACGTCGACCCTTCTTTGTCTTTCCAGTATTCAAGCCTGCGCTGCTTGGCCACAGCGAACAGATTGGCGGAGGACGCCCCTACGTTTATAACCGCCGTACCGCTGTTCCCTACGACGACGCTGCTCTCCAGACTACCGCCGTCGAAGCTGGCGACCTTCTCCGCGTCCCAGTCATACAGAGACAGATCGGATACCTGGCCCTGCATCCCATTGCCCAATACGAACCGGGTCGAGTCACCCGATGTGATCAGGGGGATCAGCTCGTCGCTTTTATAGACCGCGTCGTCAACCTGCAGTACCAGTTGCCCATTGATGAAGTGCGCACCCACTTTGTGCCAAGTGTTCAGGTCGACTGCAGCAGACGCCAGATCCAGTGTCTGATTGCCCTCTGTACGCGACAGCACCAGCCTCGAGGCACTATCCAGCTTCAACTTGAGCCCCAGGGCCGTCCACTCGGCAATGGTGCCGGGCTTCTGCGGGCGAATATTGACCACGACGCCAGGGTTTCGAATGGCTTTCAGGCGGCTGTAGTCGAGTGTTATCCGCCCACTGGCGCGCAAGTCATACGCGAATATGTTCTGTTCGAACTGACTCAAGACGCGCTCGGCATTTGATACCTGTGCGGGAACGCCGATGATGCTGTCTTGGATCTGTCCTTCCGTTGTTAACGACTGCATCGAGTAGTTAAGTTCTGCCAACAACGGGGGAGCAAGATAATCCATCAAGGAGGCGGTCAGTACTTCGCCTGGCCTGCCCGAAACGGCAACCCCTGTCTGCGACGTGTATTCATAGGTGCGCCCCTCGAAATTGAAGGAGCCCTTGCCAGGGACGCCCGCCACGACCACGCGGTCAAGCAGTTTGACGGGCGAAGTGTCGACGACCTCGAAGTCCTTCCGCTCAATCCTGTCGGCGAAGGAGGCAAATACACGCCCCTCCCCGATGAAGTCGCCAACGAAGGCGCTGACGGTTACGGAGTTGCTGCTATCCAGCGTCTTTATGCGGCCCTGGACGGCCGCCCGTACGGTCCCGAGCTCAATGGCGAAGCCCTGGAGACTTCCATAACTACTCGATGCCGTTACCTTCAGGGGAACCGTGCTGCCTATCTCGATTTTCGAGGGGAAGTCGATCGTGAGCTTAACGTCGTGCACGTTGACAGCGATGACCTTCTTTATATCGCCGACCGTGATTTCCAGGTTCTGTACGCCCGGCGTAAAACCACCCCGTACCCGGATCGTGGCGAGCCCGGAAGTCGTGAACCGATCGGCATCTATTGTCAGATCGGAAGAACTGACATTGACGGCAGTACCGTCGCCAACCGGGTTATTGAATTGGTCCCTTACATCGATATCGACCTTGAATTCGCCAAAGCCGGTTACCGCGGTCTTGCCGGTCTCCTTGGCCTCCAGTTTCGCGGGCACACCCGGAATGATCTTGTAGGCCGCCGAGAAGAACTTGTTCTTTGCATTGTTCAGGTCACTGGCCAGGACCTGCACCACGGTGTCCGACTTGGTTGGCAGCTTTGCCAGGGTGTTGAACACACCACTAGGCGAATTCTGAACCGGAGGATCGAACGTGACTGATTCACTGCTGATCGCACTCCAGCGCATACCGACCGGTGCCTCGGGGGTCACCGGGTAGACGGCACTGTAGGGAACCGCGCCCGCATCATCGGCAGACAGGTCAACCAACGGAATCCCTGGGGAGGTTTCGGGGTACATGTACACCTTGTTGAAGGCGTACTCCCAGAGCACGTTGCCCATGTCGTTGTTGGTATAGAGCCGAAGCGTGAGGAAGTCGCTTTCCTCCAGGCTGGCCAGCTGCGCAATGTCCTGGAAGCGGATCGTCTTATCCGCGCCCACGGTGGCTTTTACTTCCCCAGCCCCAAGGGCCAGCACCATCTCTCGTTCGCCTTTGAAGTCCCATGACTCCAGAGCCCCTATTTGCGACGCCATCAGGTCGTAGACAAACGCCAGGTACTTGTCGCCCGCGCCGATGGTCGGGTACTTGTTGGGCAGGACGTTATAAGAGTCGCCATCCAGGTACTCGCGCCGGATCTCCTTGACGTTCAGCTCATAGAGGCTGAACTGCATCTCCGGCCGGTAGCTCCACCCGTATATGGGCTCCGGCTGCTTCAACTTCAGGTCCGGTTTCTCGCTGGACGCCTTCCTGTACGACTGGCGCGCCAGTTCGGTGCCCTCTTCGTCATGCAGGGGCACCCGGACCGGAACATAGTGAGTGGGCCGGTACTTGAGGATCCCCGAGGCCTGGCCATTGGATGAGAAGTCGGGATTGCGGTTTTCAGGCTGCCCGGTTACCTGCAGATAGAGGTGCTGTTTCGCCAGGACCTTTTCCGGTAACTGGATGACCTGGACCTGCTGCCCAGGCTTGATCTTGAATTGGGACAGGTTGTTGGCCCCGACAGGCGCCAATTGGTTCGCCGCGACGATCTTCGCCAAGCGCCCGGTAAAGCCGTAGTCGGCCAACTCCTCAGGCAACGCACTGCCATCGATATCGCGCCAGTCGGTGTAGATGGCGATGCTGATATCGCTGCCCAGGCCCGCCCCTTCGTTGCCGATGACGTGCTTCTTCACCTCGCCCTTAGTCATGCCCTTTTCGATCTTGTTCTTGCGCTCGGCCCAGACTTTCAGGTTCGGCGGAGACAGCTCGATACGTTGACTGGCGAAGTTGAGAAAATTGCCGCTGGCCGTGGCGGATTGCAGCTGTAGCTTGACGCTGCCCATGTACCCGGTCGGGCGGTTGATGGCGATGATGCGCACCGTCTCGCCGGCCTTGAGGTGGTTGGCCGCGCGCTTCTGGAATTCCTCCTTGAAGCCGCCGGCGCTCTGCCATTTGCTGAAGGCCGCCTCGCCGGTGCGGCCGACGATGGCGTAGTTGTTCTCCTTCGAACCGCGCAGCTGGATGGTGTAGCGGAAGCTGCCGGCCTTCTCGTCGACGCCGGAGTAGTTCTTGTACAGCTCGTCCTCGTGCAGTCCGCGACGCTCGGCCACGAGTTGGCCGTTGGATTCGCGGAATACGTAGATGTCCGTGTCTTTCAGGTCGTCCTTGCTGATGCTTTCCAGCAGGCCGCGGTTCTGCATATCAGGAGCGGTGTCGATCAGTCGGGTGAAGTCGGGCGGTGTCTTTTCGGTGTCCGCCGGGGCACTGCCATAGCGGCTGGACAGGTAGATACCCTGCAGTTCCGCTGACTCCAGGGAGGTTCTGGTAAAGACTTCCTTCTGCTTGCCCTCGATCTCCTTGGTCACCTTCTTTCCAGGCACCACCCAGTCCGGCTTCTCGTCGCCGTCGAAGTCGTATTTCTCCTGCAGGTAGTGATCACGCTTGCCGGTCTTATCGCTGTAGGCGGTCTTGTCGCCAAGCTTCACGCCGCCACCGAACTGCGCCGAACCGTCCAGCACCATCAGGTCGATGGGGAAGTCCATGGCCTGCTTCATGGGCGTCGCGGCGGTGAGGACGACCATCGCGGCGTCCAGGCTCCACAGGCCCATGCCGTTGCAGGTGTCGTAGTCCGGCCGGGTCAGGTAGTAGGGCATGTTGGAGCTGCCCCGGGGGTTGAAGCGCTTGTAGTAGAGCTCCAGGTAGGCCGGGGTGGTGTATTCGAAGAAGAACCCGGGGCAAGGCGGCAGGAAGTAGTTCATCTTGTACTTGCCGTCGTCGTCCGTCAGGGCATAGCCGCCGGTGACGTGGCTGCCCAGGGTGACGCCCACGCCCGGTAGCGGGCCGTAGATCTTGGCGTCGCGGTCGCGGGTGTTCTTGTCGTCGACCTTGCCGTCCTTGCCGAAGAAGCCCGCGCGAAAGCCGATGCTGTTGGTGCCCTGGTGGAGGATCTGCCCTTCCTTGGACAGCAGCAGCGCCTTGCTGTTGGAGGACGGGGTGACGTTGCTGTCGATGGGCATCTGCAACAGCAGCAGTTCATCGCCCTTGGTGCTGAAGCGTTCCTTCTCGCCGCGCACCAGCACGGTCAGGCTGCTCGGGCTCAGGCTGGGCTTGTCTATGGCCTTGCCATCCACCGTCTTGAAGGACGTGCCCCGGTAGGTGGCGGCGGTCATCACCTCGCCGTTCGGATAGCGCTCGCGGGCATCCTTGAGCCGTTGCAGGTAGGCGCGGTAGACGTCGCCGGACATCACCTGGGCCTGCTCCAGCGGGCCGGTGGCTTCGCCGATCTCGCGGGCCTCCTTGCCGTCGCTGCCGTATTCCACCCAGATGGGTTTGCCGTTGGGGCTGAGCACGATGGCGCGGGTGTAGACGGCCCCGAACTTGTAGTAGGTCTGCGGGACATAGATACCGGGGATCAACCCGAAGCCGAAGAACGCCTGGGCCGTAGCGGTCCAGCCGGCCAGCAGTGCACCCAGGGCCAGGCCCAGCCATGCGCGACTGCGGCGTTTCGATTCGGAAGGCATGACCAACATATCCATCTGTCAGAGATTCCCTTGGCCGCCTCAGCGGCCCTTGTTCAAGCGATAGAGTTCGGCCTGCAGCTGGCGCAGGTTGAGCTCGCCGTCGGCATAGGCCTTGAGCGCGGGCTGCGCTTCGAGGCCCGCCAGGGCGAAGCCGAAGAGATCGAGGTTGTCCTGGGCCAGCACGCCCTGGCTGCGGATGCGGCCGTTGCCGATCACGCCCACGCCCACGGGGACGATGCGCGCGGCCTGGCGATCCAGCCCCACCATCACCACGTAGGAGCCGTCCGGCGGCAGGTAGTCGAGGGTGTTGCCCAGGCGCAGGGCAGCGAGGTCGACGCTGAGCGTGCCTTGCACACTCACCCCGGCGGGCTGCAGCGCGTACATCCAGTAGGGCATGGCCAGCGGCTCGACCGGGTACGGCAGCTCGCTGAACTGCAGCATCTGCGCATGCAGGTCGCCTTCCTGGCGGCCATCGGGGAACACCAGGCGTGCGCCGCCGAGGTCGAGCTTGAACTCGCCCTCCAGCAGGCTCAGCTGGCTGCCGCCCTTCACCGGCACGTAGGGCAGCGTGGTGTTGAGCTGCGCCAGCTGCATCTGGCCGAAGTCGTTGCGCTCGCCACCCTGGACCGTGACGCTGCGGCTGTCGGCACCGTAGCCACGGTTGCCCGAGCCCGGGTTGAGCAGCAGCCGGTACTGGCCACCGGGAATGGCCTGCTCGGCGGTGTCGCCGAAGCCGAAGTTGAAGGCGCCGTCGCGGTTGGTACGTACGCTGCGGTTGAGCTCTTCCAGGCGCACCTCGATGTTGGCCACCGGCTCCTGCAGCTGGTCCAGCACCACGCCGGAGATGAAGGTCGGCAGCGGCCGGGTGCGGTAGCGCAGGCGCTCCAGTTCCTGGCCGTCGTAGCGCACTTCAACCGACACCTCGGCGTCGTAGGCCAGGTCCTTCTCCGGATAGAAGGCGATCACCTGGCTGCCCGGCAGTTCGGAGAGCGCGCCGACCACGGCCTGGTGGTCGCGGTCGACCCGCACCAGCTGGTAGCCCTGGGCCTTGAGCGCATTGGTGCCCAGCCCGTCGAGGTCCACGTAGCTCATGCCGTGGGCGGTCTCGTAGACCTTGATCTCCAGCTTGGCCAGGTCGATGGCCTGGTTGAAGTAGAGGCTGATGAAGCCGTTGGGCTCGACGAAGCGGGCGTTGTTCGCCGGCTCGACACGCTCCAGGGCCACCGGCACCTGCTGCGGGGTGACCAGGGAGATGGACCGCGCGCTCTGCGCAACCACCTGGCCATTGCCGCCCTGGAGCACCGCCAGCAACTGGTACTGGCCGCTCTGCGGCGGAATCTGCAGGGTAGCGCTCTTGAGCGTGGTGTCACCGGTCAGCGGTGCGTCGGCGATGAGGTCGCCGTTGGCCGCCAGCAACATGGCCCGGGGCGCCAGCAGGCCACTGAGGTCCTCGATGCGCGCCGCCACCTGCAGGGAGACCGGCTCGCCCAGGTTGAGCAGTTCGGTGCCTTCGGTGGGGATGACCCAGTTGATCGCCGCCTGGGCGGAAAGCTCCAGGCTGTACTCGCGGCGCAGCTGGTTGCCGGCCTGGTCGCGGGCTACCAGGGTCACGCTCACGGGCTGGCCGATGGGCAGTGCGATGCGGCTTGCGAAGCGGAACTCGCCCGCCTGGCCACCAGGCTCCAGGGTCACGTCGTTGCCGTTGATCTGGAAGCTCGACAGGTTGGCCTCGCGCAGGGTGCCCTTGATGGGATAGGGCTGCTCGCCGACGCGGTTCTTCGCCGGCAGCTCCACCAGGGCCTGGTCGAGGGTGATCTGCGGCGGCTCCTGGTCCAGCTTCCAGCTGAGGGTCTGGCGGGTCTCCTGGCCGCTGCGGTCGCGGGCCAGCAGTTCGACGGAGTAGCTGTTCTGCCCCACCGGTACGTTCAGCGCCTCGCGCAGGTCGTACAGCTGGGCGCCCGGCTCGCGCAACACCAGGTTGCGCCCGGCGACGCTGATGCGCTCCAGGCCCGCCTCGGCGAACACCTGGCCGCCGAGCATGAAGCCATTGCCCGGCAGCAGGCTGCCGTTGGCGGGCGACAGGTTGTCGAAGCGCGGCGGCTTGAAGCTGGCCTGGGGCGGCTGGTAGGTCACCACGATGCTGCGCTGGATGCTGCGCTGGTCCACCCACGCCTGGAGGGTCAGGGTATTGGGGCCCGACTGCAGGGTGATGGGGGCCGACTGGAAGCCGAACAGGGTCACCTGGCCGGTGGCCGACAGGCTGGCGGGCTGGCCATTGACCAGGACTTCCATGCGCTGGGCGGCCTTGTCGCTGCGCAGTTGGCCGCGCACCACCAGGCTGGCGTCCTTCACCGTGGCGCCCGGCAGCGGGTAATCCACCGTCAGGGCGATATCGCTGGCCAGCGGCTGGCGTTCGACAGTCCGTACCAGGCTCGCCTGGTTGCCGGCCTTGTCGAAGGCGGTCAGGGTCAGCCGGTTGGTGCCTTCGAGCACCGGTACGCTGGCGGTCCACTGGCTGCCTTGCAGGGTGACGGCGAAGCGGGTGCCGGGGAAACGATCGGAGGCGAACTCCAGGCGCGCCATGCCCGAGGCGCTGTCACTGGCGCTGCCGCGCAGGGTGACGCTGTCCTCGTTGACGCTGATGACCTCGGGCCCTTCGATGGCCACGACCGGCGGCTGGCGATCCGGGAAACTGCTCGGGTCGTTCGGGTCGGTGCCGGCAGCCACCTCGTCGTCGTTGCTGACGCCATCGCCGTCGCGGTCCGGGTCGGCGTTGTCGCCGATCTTGTCGCCGTCGAGGTCGCTGCTCTCGGTGGGGTCATCCGGGAACGCATCCTGGGCATTAGGCACACCGTCGCCGTCGCGATCATCGTCCAGCGCATCCGGGATGCCATCCTTGTCCAAGTCCGGCGGCGTGCTGGTCTTGTCGTTCGGGTCGAAGCCCAGCTGGGTTTCGTAGTCGTTGGAAATGCCGTCGCCGTCGCGGTCGGTATCCGCGTTGTCGCCGATCTTGTCACCGTCGAGGTCGCTGCTTTCCGTGGGGTCATCCGGGAAGGCGTCCTGGGCATTGGACACGCCGTCACCGTCACGATCATCGTCCAGCACGTCCGGAATGCCGTCCTTGTCCAGGTCCGGCGGCGTGCTGGTCTTGTCGTTCGGGTCGAAGCCCAACTGCGTTTCGTAGTCGTTGGAGATGCCGTCGCCGTCGCGGTCGGTATCGGCGTTATCGCCGATCTTGTCGCCGTCGAGGTCACTGCTCTCGGTGGAATCGTCCGGGAAGGCGTCTTGGGCGTTGGGCACGCCGTCGCCGTCGCGATCGTCGTCCAGCGCATCCGGGATGCCGTCCTTGTCCAGGTCCGGCGGGGTGCTGGTCTTGTCGTTCGGATCGAAGCCGAGCTGGGTTTCGTAGTCGTTGGAGATGCCGTCGCCATCGCGGTCGGTGTCCGCGTTGTCGCCGATCAGGTCGCCATCGAGGTCGCTGCTCTCGGTGGGATCGTCCGGGAACGCGTCCTGGGCATTGGGCACGCCGTCGCCATCACGGTCATCGTCCAGCGCGTCCGGGATGCCGTCCTTATCCAGGTCCGGCGGGGTGCTGGTCTTGTCGTTCGGGTCGAAGCCCAGCTGGATCTCGATATCGTTGGCAATGCCATCGCCGTCGCGATCCGGGTCGGTGTTGTCGCCGATCTTGTCGCCGTCGAGGTCGCTGCTCTCAGTGGGATCATCCGGGAAGGCGTCCTGGGCGTTGGGCACGCCGTCACCATCACGGTCATCGTCCAGGGCATCCGGGATGCCGTCCTTGTCCAGGTCCGGTGGGGTGCTGTTCTTGTCGTTCGGGTCGAAGCCGAGCTGGATCTCGATGTCGTTGGCAATGCCGTCGCCATCGCGGTCGGTGTCGGCGTTATCGCCGATCTTGTCGCCGTCCAGGTCACTGCTCTCGGTGGGATCGTCCGGGAAGGCGTCGTCAGGGTTCAGAACACCATCGCCATCACGGTCGTTGTCCAGGGCGTCGGGAATGCCGTCCTTGTCCATATCCGGCGGGGTGCTGGTCTTGTCATTGGGGTCGAAGCCCAACTGCGTTTCGTAGTCGTTGGAGATGCCGTCGCCATCGCGATCGGTGTCCGCGTTGTCGCCAATCAGATCGCCGTCGAGGTCGCTGCTCTCGCTGGGGTCGTCCGGGAACACGTCCTGAACGTTGGGCACACCATCGCCGTCGCGGTCGTCGTCCAGCGCGTCCGGGATGCCGTCCTTGTCCAGGTCCGGCGGGGTGCTGTTCTTGTCGTTGGGGTCGAAACCGAGCTGGATTTCGATGTCATTGGACACGCCATCGCCGTCGCGGTCGGTGTCGGCGTTGTCGCCGATCTTGTCGCCGTCCAGGTCACTGCTCTCGGTCGGGTCGTCCGGGAAGGCGTCCTGGCCGTTGGGCACGCCATCGCCGTCGCGATCATCGTCCAGGGCATCGGGGATGCCGTCCTTGTCCAGGTCCGGCGGCGTGCTGGTCTTGTCGTTCGGGTCGAAGCCGAGCTGGGTTTCGTAGTCGTTGGAGATGCCGTCGCCATCGCGGTCGGTGTCGGCGTTGTCGCCGATCTTGTCGCCGTCGAGGTCGCTGCTCTCGGTGGGATCGTCCGGGAACGCGTCCTGGGCATTGGGCACACCGTCGCCGTCGCGGTCGTCGTCCAGCGCATCCGGAATGCCGTCCTTGTCCAGGTCCGGCGGCGTGCTGGTCTTGTCATTGGGGTCGAAGCCGAGCTGGGTTTCGTAGTCGTTGGAGATGCCGTCGCCATCGCGGTCGGTATCGGCGTTGTCGCCGATCTTGTCGCCGTCGAGGTCGCTGCTTTCAGCCGGGTCATCCGGGAAGGCGTCTTGGGCGTTGGGCACACCGTCGCCGTCACGGTCGTCGTCCAGCGCATCCGGGATGCCGTCCTTGTCCAGGTCCGGCGGCGTGCTGGTCTTGTCGTTGGGGTCGAAGCCCAGCTGGATTTCGATGTCGTTGGCGATGCCGTCGCCGTCACGGTCGGTATCGGCGTTGTCACCGATCTTGTCGCCGTCCAGGTCACTGCTCTCGGTCGGGTCGTCCGGGAAGGCGTCCTTGTCGTTCTCTACGCCGTCGCCATCGCGGTCGTAGTCCAGCGCATCCGGAATGCCGTCGCGGTCCATGTCCGGCGGGGTGCTGTTCTTGTCATTGGGGTCGAAGCCCAGTTGGGTTTCGTAGTCGTTGGAAATGCCGTCGCCATCGCGATCCAGGTCGGCGTTGTCGCCGATCTTGTCGCCATCGAGGTCGCTGCTCTCCTTGGGATCGTCCGGGAAGGCGTCCTGGGCATTGGGCACGCCGTCACCGTCGCGGTCGTCGTCCAGGGCGTCCGGGATGCCGTCCTTGTCCAGGTCCGGCGGGGTGCTGTTCTTGTCGTTGGGGTCGAAACCGAGCTGGATTTCGATGTCATTGGACACGCCATCGCCGTCGCGGTCGGTGTCGGCGTTGTCGCCGATCTTGTCGCCGTCCAAGTCACTGCTCTCGGTCGGGTCGTCCGGGAAGGCGTCCTGGCCGTTGGGCACGCCATCGCCGTCGCGGTCATCGTCCAGGGCATCGGGGATGCCGTCCTTGTCCATGTCCGGCGGGGTGCTGGTCTTGTCGTCCGGGTTGTAGCCGAGCTGGATCTCGTAGTCGTTGGAGATGCCGTCACCGTCGCGATCCGGGTCGAGGTTATCGCCGATGCCGTCGCCGTCCAGGTCGCACAACAGGCCGAAGTCCAGCTTACCCAGCGCGGCCAGGTCCTGGCGCGCCAGGGCCTGGGTCTCCAGGGACAGGTTGGCGGCCACGGCACCGCCGGTGAGCTGGGACGCGTACTGCTGGGTCAGGTTGCCCCGGGCGTAGACGAAACCGGACACCGTGGTGTTGGAGCCCAGCACCACGTTGCCCTCGGCCAGCACCAGCAGCTGCGAGGGGTCGCGGGCCTGGCCGGAAGCCTCGGCGTTGAAGCGCGCCTGCCAGGGCAGCTCGAGGTTCTGCGCCACGTGCAGCCGCACGGTGCCGGCGCCACGCGGAACGATGCGCGCCTCGCTGGCCAGTGTCAGCTTCTCGATCCAGTAGTCGCCGGCGGACAGTTCCAGGGTGCCGCGGTAGCCCACTTCCACTTCCCGCAGGCGGTAGGCGCCCGGCTTGGTGAAACGCGCGGTGGCCATGCCGGCGACATTCAGCCGGCGCCACTCGGTGCGGCTGCCGTCCATCACCTGCGTGGCGCCGTAGCCCAGGTCCTGGTTGAAGCTGGAGCCGGTCTTGAGGAAGGCCGGCAGTTGCGGAACGGGCGCAGGCGTATAGCTGGGCTGGCAATCCTGGGTGCCGCAACTGCGGCTGAGGGAGGCGAAGCTGCTATCGACCCGGCTGGCCGGCAGGTAGGCGGATACGCCATCGCGCAGCTGGGCGTTGAGGCCGAAGCTGATGCGGCCGCCGGCGGCGTGGCTCTGCAGGCCCTTGGCGAAGGCCGCGGTGCACTGGCTCGGCTGGGGAGTGGGCGGCGCCACCTGGGGCACGCTCTGGGCGTTGCGCGGGTCGCTGCCCGCCAGGCGCTCGGTCTCGTCGTCATGGCCGTCGCCATCGGTGTCCGCGTCGAACAGGTCGAGTACGCCGTCGCCATCCAGGTCGCGGCGCTCGCTGCATTGGGTGTTCCAGCCCAGGGTGGCGACGGCGTCCATGCGCGTTTCGATGCGCGCGGCAGTGTCCACCACGGCGTTGCGGGCGTTGAGGCCGCCACGCAGGCGCGAGGCGAAGGCCCCGCGGTAATCCCCTTCCACATAGGCCAGGGCGCCGACGGTGGCGGACGACTCGAGGCTCAGGTTGCCGCGCACGAAGAGCTGCAACGCTTCGGCGCTGCCTTCGCCATTGAGGCTGGCCTGGTAGGGCAGGTTCAGTGACGAGCCGACCATCACCCGTGCGTTGCCGCCGGCGATGAGCAGCTGGCTGCTGGAGGCCATGTCCAGCTGGCCGATCCAGTAGCGCCCGGGTGCCAGGGTGACCTTGGCGCCATAGCCGATGCTCAGGCGCTGGATGTAGTAGGCCTGGTGGCGGGCGTTGAAGGACAGGGTCGCGCCGCCATCGACGCTGATGGTGCGGTAGCGGTTGAGATCGCCGCCGCCCGCCTCGCCCACGCCCAGGTAACCCAGGCTCAGGTCATGCTCGCCCTTGATCTCGGGCAGTGCCAGGCCGGCGAAGTCGGCGGCCGCCATGCCGCTGGCCTGGCAGTCGCGGCTGCCGCAGCTGGGCGCGCCCCAGGGGTTCTGCACACGGGGGGTGTCGATCAGTTGGCTGGGGTTGTTCTGCAGCGTGCCGCCCCACTGGAAGACGACACCACCGGCGCCATGGGTCTGCAGGCCGCCGGTGAACAGGGCGCGACAGGACTCGGCCGCCTGCGCCAGGCCGCCACTGGTCAAAAGGAGCCATGCCAGCCCCGCCAGCAACCGGCACCGCTTGCCCTGCCCCCCCAGCATCCCCATAGTTCGTCCGTCCACTGTTGTACAGGCTGCCCTGCCGTTTCCCTTTGCCGGCACCTATCGGCCGGCCCTTTGCAATCGGCTCGTCTAGCGCGAGCTGTATTGCACCTTCACCTGGCGCGTCGCCTCTTCGCTCAGGCTCTTCACCGCCTGTTTGAGGGACTGCGGCGCCAGCTTCTCGCGTATCTCGCCACTCACGTCGGAAAGCGGCCTGGCCGGCAGGCGCTCCTCGCCCGTCACCCGCACCAGCAGCAACTGGCCGTCCGCATGGAGCGGCGCGATGCTGCCCACCTCGGTGGACTCCACCAGGCCGCGCAGCGGCTGCTCCAGCAATTCGGGCTTGATGCGGTTGCTGCGGTACTCCAGCGGCTTGCCGGCGGCGCGCCAGGCGGCCACCTGCTTCTGCCAGTCGCGAGACTTGGCCTCGGCGCCGCTGAGCAGTGCGATGAGTTCTGCACGCTGGGGCTCTTCCAGCGCCTGGTCGCTGGCGATGATCTCGAAGCTCTTCTCCACGCCGCCGCCGAACTCTTCGGGGTGGCGCTGGTAGTAGTCGGCCACCTGCTCGCTGGTGACCGGTTCCGGCGTGGCGTGCTGCTCCAGGTAATGGCGCACCAGCAGTTCCTCGCGGTAGGCCTGGGCCTTGAGGTCCAGCTGGGCGCGCTCGCCGGCGTCCAGCTCGCGCTCGGCCAGCAGGGCCATGGCGCGGCTGGCCACCAGGCTGTCGAGGATCTTGCGTTCCACCTCGTCGTTGGCGAACAGCGGTGCCGACTCGCCCAGGGTGCGCTCGACGGTCAGCTCCAGCTGGGCCCGGGTGATGGGGCTTTCGTCCACCGTGACCAGGGTCGCCGACGGCTCGACCGGTACCTGCGCCAGGGCCTCGGCACCGTCGTCGTCACGGCAGCCGGCCAGCAGCAGCGCCGCCAGCAGGCAACCCAGCGTCCACTCAACCCGCAGCACGGTCTTCGCCTTCCTTGGCGGCAGTGCCCTCGGCAGGGGCCGGTGGCGTCTTGCGGTCGATCTTCGCCGCTTCCTTGAGGCGCTCCAGCTCGGCCTGCTTGGCTTCCTGGCGCAGGCGATAACGGATGTCGCCGCTGACCGCTTCGAACGGCTGCTTCACCACCTGCGGCCCCTCGATCACCTTGATCACGTGGAAGCCGAAGGGCGTCACCACCGGCTCGGACACCTCGCCCGGCTTCATGGCGAATACCTTGCCGCTGAAGGCCGGGTCGATGGCGCCTTCCTGCAGCCAGCCCAGGTCGCCGCCCTGCTTGGCGGACAACTGGTCCTCGGAGAAGGTGGCGGCCAGCGCGGTGAAGTCCTCGCCGGCGTTGATCCGCGACTGCACTTCCTGGGCCTTGCTCAGCAACGCCTGGCGCTCGTTCTCGCTCATGCCGGGGTTGGTGCGCAGGAGGATATGGGCGACGTGCACCTTGCGCGCCTGGAACTGGTCGGGGTTGGTGGCGTAGAAGTTGCGCACCGCTTCGTCGGTCACCCGCTCGCGGAGGAACTCCTCGAAGTAGCGGCTGATCAGCATCTGCTTGCGGAACTCGGCCACCTCGGTCTCGACCTGTTCGGCGGGCAGCAGGCCCTGGGCTTCGATCTGGCCGGCCAGGCCTTCGCGCTCCAGGTACTCGTCCAGCTCGCGGCTGACCCATTCGGCGTTCTGCGCCGGAACCCGCTTGAACTTGAGGAAGGCGTCGAACTGCGCCTGGGTGACCGGCTTGCCGTTCACCTCGGCGATGGAATCGCTGGAGGAATCACAGCCCGCCAGGAGCAGGGCCAGGATCGAGGACGCCAAGGCGAGGCGTGGGAACTGCTTCATGGATCACCACCTTAATAAGGTCAAATTCCTTTTATCGCGGGTGCGATATACAGGTCGGCCACAAACAGGGGTGTGACTCGACTCACAAATCAGCTAGGAACGATATCAATTGGCCATTTCGGCTGGTTCTGGAAGCCCCGGAACTTCACCGAGATCGCCTTCACGCCGATCGGCACCTCACCCAGGCGCTTCACCCGCCCGGTCTTCAGGTCGACGAAGCCGAGGCTGCGGCGCAGCGTGCCGTCCACTTCATCCTCGACCAGCACCATGACGCCGTCCGCCTGGGGCATGTCGTCCATGGAAAGCACTTTCGGGGTGCTGCCGAAGCCGTCGCCGAAGCTCAGCTCGACCAGCTCCGCCAAACCGTTGCTCGGGCTCAGGCGGCTCAGCTTGCAGCCATTGAGCAGCAGGGGTTCACCCTGCCAGTGGGCCAGGCCGGTGCCACAACCGAGGTCCGCCGGAAGGTGGACGAGGTCCTGCAACTCCGGCTGGCCCCAGGGGGTGCGGCGGAGCTGGAGCAGTGCGAGCATTTCCTGGTCATCGATGTTCTCGGACATGAGCAGGTGGGTCATGTTGCCCTGGGCATCGTCGAGCAGCTGTCCGCCGCGGCTCGCCCAGGCGCCCTCCTCCAGCCTCCCCAGGGACGGCAGCTCGTAGGCGTCGTAGCCGAACCCTTCCGAAGAGCCGGGGCTTGCCGTCCACAGTTCGCCGGCGTTGTTCACGTCCAGGCTGACATACCAGCCGTTCAGCTCGCCGGCCGCCGTCATCGGCCCGCTGAAACCGGTCTGCTTCAGGACCCGGCTGGTCTCCACGCCATCGGCGTCTTCCAGGCCGTAGACCTCGAATTCCGGGATCGAGGCCGGGTCGCCGGGGTCGCTGCCCAGGCGCACTTCCATGGCATCGGCGAAACCGTCGCCATCGCTGTCCGGGTTGCTGTCGCTGGAGCCTTGCTGGACTTCGGCGGCGCTGCACAGCAGGTCCAGGTCGTCGTCGCGGCAGGGCGTGAAGTTGACCATGCGCTCGCGGTCCGCGGCGGGGACGCCATGGAGCGCGTTCTCGCCCAGGCCCTGGAGCACACTGGCCATGTCCTGGGGGCCTGTCTCGGCGTTCTCCACCGCCAGGAACGACATCACCACGCGGTGCTCGTTGGCAGGGATCTCGAAGCGGTAGCCGATGCGCCAGCTGTAGTAGGCATCGCTGTAGAGCTCGTCGCTGTTGAGCGACGCACGCCCAGCCTGGTCGGCGAAGACGTGGACCATGGAGATCGGGCCCAGTATGTCGCCCTCCTCTCCCCCGTAGCTCCGCTTGCGCATGCTGAGCCAGCTGTCGTCGGCAGTGAGCTGGTCATCGCCGCTGGACGTCTGCTGGCGGTTGCCCGGCCCCCAGTAGAGCGGGCTCGAGTTGAGGACCGGGGTGATGGTCCTGGCCTGGCCGCTGACGTTGTAGTACCTGTCCAGCACCCGCAGGAATCCACGCCCCGTGGCCGGTGCGTAGTACTCGCGGCTGAGCAGCAGGCCGCCGTCCAGCGCCTTCAGCGGGGAGCGCCAGATCGGCTCGTCGCTCGTGCGGCTGTAGGCATGGGGCTGGGTCTGGATCGGAGCACCCAGCGCCCGCATCGCCGCCGCTGCGGGCGGGCTGCCGAGCCCTCCGAACTCCAGGGCATACTCCACGCCGATGTTGCTGAAGTTATCGGTGCGCGTCAGGCGCACGCGGCCATTCTGTTCGAGGGTCGCGATCAGCCCGGCCTCCATTTCCATGGAAGGGGATTCGGTGCTGCCCAGCAGCATCCGGTCGTCGCCACGGTTCTCGGGATCGGTGCCATCGGCGAACAGCTCGTCACCGTCGCCACGGCCACCGCCATCGCTGTCGTACTTGACCGGCGACAGGCCCAGCTCGATTTCCAGCTTGTCCGGCAGGCCGTCGCCATCGCCGTCCAGCATGCGCGGGTGGGTGCCCAGGCGGAACTCCTCGACGTTGCTCAGGCCGTCACCGTCTTCGTCACCGTCCGGGCTGGTGCCATCCATGCCGTATTCGATCTCGAAGGGGTCGTCCATGCCGTCGTCGTCGCTGTCGCGCTTGTCCGGCCGGGTGCCGTACTGGCGCACTTCCTGATAGTCGGTGAGGCCGTCGCCATCGGTGTCCGCCTTGCTCGGGTCGGCCTGGTTGTCCAGCTCTTCGCCGTCGTTCAGCCAATCACCATCGCTGTCCACACGGGTCGGGTCGGTGTGGTGCAGGCGTACCTCGTCGGCATCGGTAAGGCCGTCGCCATCGGTGTCGTTGCTGTAGGGGTTGGTGCCGTGCTCCTGTTCCTCCAGGTTGCTCAGGCCGTCGTCGTCCCAGTCTTCGCCCGCCGCTTCCGGGTTGGCTTCCAGCGGGGCCGGGCCGTAGTTCAGCTCGAAGCGGTCGTTCAGGCCGTCGCCATCGCTGTCCACCGCATCGGTACGGGTGCCCAGCAGCGTCTCGCGGATGTCCGACAGGCCGTCGCCATCGGTGTCCAGGTGGCCCGGCAGGCGGTCGAGCTCCATCCGGTAGTTGCCTTCGGCCGTGGGCACGTAGGTGACGGTGTAGCCGTGCAGGTCGAAGTTGCAGTAGCCGCCCTGCTCGATGGCGTAGTCCGGGTAGACCAGGCGACCGTCGACGTCCGGCAGGTGCTGCGAGTCCACCGCGCCATACCAGTAGCCATGGGCGAAGCGCGTGCGAACCCGCAGGCCGCAATGCCAGCCGTCGAACGGCACCTTGTAGTAGCGGTTCTCGATGCGGCCGTCACGGTGGATCACGGTCTGCACGTCCACCCGATCATCGCTGGTGACGCCTTCGCGGCCCCAATCGCTCCAGGTCAGTACCAGGCGATCCGGCAGCGTGGCCAGGTGGAAGGCCTGGGTGCCCTGGGCGTTCTCCACCAGGCGCTGCAGCGGGATGTTCTGGATGCTGCCACCGATCTCGACCTGCTGTTCGCGCACGTTGATCGACAGTGACTTGTCGGCGAAGGCGAAGTCCGCCGGCAGTTGCAGGTTGATGTAGGGCTCGTCGTTACGCTCGCCGAGATCGCCGCTCAGCGGCTCGACGTAGTTGTCCTCGCCACCCAGCATTACGTCACCGGCGTCGTAAGGCCCGTCGATGTTCAGCTGCACGGCCTGTTCGGCACGCACCGGGTAGCCCAGCACCTCCTTGTCGACCTTGACCAGCCACTGGGCATTGTCACGGCGGTCGATGCCCTCGAAGAGGTAGCGGCCATCGGCGCCCGTGGTCACTGTGCTGGAATCGTCCAGCAGGCGCGCCATGAACGACGGCACTTCGCCGCCCTGGTCCTGGTTGCGGGCCAGGCTGACCTGGACATCCGCCAGCGGCACGCCCAGCTCGTTGACCACGCGACCGGCGATGCTGCTCGGCGGTACCGCCACCACCTCGATCTCCAGGGTCTGGCGACCGACGTTGTGGTTGCTGTCGGTGGCGCGGACCTCGAAGCGCACGGTGCCCTCGCCCGGCAGGGTCAGTTGCTGCTGGTGCTGGCCGGCGCCGTTGAACACGGCCTGCTGCTCGCCGTCCATCAGCAGCTCGACTTCACCGACGATGCCGGCGTCCTGCACGTCGAAGGTCAGGGTGATCGGGTCGCCCGGGTAGAACGGACCTTCGCTGTGGGCGATGGTCACAGTGGGCGCCTGGGTGTCGGCTACGGTCGGCTCGGGGTCGCGGCCATCCGGGATGCCGTCGCCATCGACGTCCGGGTTCTCCGGGTCGAGGCCCAGCGGTACTTCATCGGCGTCCGGCATGCCGTCGCCATCGGAGTCCACCAGGCCACTGAGGTTGACCAGGTCGCGCACCTCTTCACGGGTCAGGCCGACGTCCACGAAGCTTTCCGAGGCCAGCTCGCGCAGCACGCGTTCGGCTTCGCTGCGGTTGTAGTGCTGCACGGCGTAGTGCATCAGCACTTGGCGGCTATGGGGCTTGAGCGTCAGGTTGTACGCCACGGAGTAGACGTCACCGCTGAGGCTGACCGAGCTCGGGCGTACCCGCGAATTGGCGCTGCCGAACATCAGGCCCACGGCCGGGTCGCCGCCGCCGTTGCTGCCGTCGTCGGTCAGCAGCCAGTTGTCGGCGGTGGTGAAGGCCTGGTCGCCGCTGGACGTGGCGATGGTGTAGGTGCCGCCATCGGAGCCCAGGTTGCCGCTGATCCGCACCGGAATGGTCATTTCCTGATCGCTGGTGTTCTCGATCCGCTCGATGAAGCGCGCGTAGTTGCCGTTGTCCGGCACGTAGACGGTGCGGCTGACCTTGAAGATGCCGTTCACCAGCTGCGTGGGCGCCAGCGTCACTTCGCGGCCGGCCAGGCGCAGCAGCCCCTGGTTGACGCCGGGGAAGCCCTGCCCGTTGACGGTCAGGGACTGGCCGCCGTCGTAGGCGTCGCTGGTGCCGTCGCTGATCCCGCCGTCGGACTGGATATCCCAGCGGTAACCATTGCCGAAGAGGTTGTAGCCGAGGCCGGTGCTGCCCTCGTAGCTCAGCTGCGACTCGGCGATGGGGTCACGCACCAGGCGGCCCTGTGCCTTGAGCACCAGCGGCTCGACATGCACGTCTTCCGAGTCGACCGGCACCGGCGCACTGACCAGGGCAGTCATCGGCTGCTTGCCGAACAGCGCGCTGGCTTCGACCTGCAGGACCGTATCGATGGTCAGCACCTGCAACTGGTAATGGCCGGTCTCGTCGGTGGTGGCCTGGACACCCTTGACCTGTACCAACGCGCCGGCGACACCCTTGCCGAGGACATCCTGCACCTGGCCGGAGACCTGCAGCTCGGGCACGGTGGCGATCGCCACGGTCAGGTCCGCGGTGCGCACGTTGCCGTTGCTGTCGGTCGCGCGGACCTGCAGCAGGGTGCTGTCCTGGTTGGGCAGGATCACGGTGAAGGTCTGGCTGCCGCCGCTGGTGCGGGTCTCGCGCAGCAGGCCGTCCTGCAGCAGCTCGACCTTGGCCACCAGGCCGTTGTCGCTGATCAGCGCGGTCAGGTCCAGGGAGTCGCCGCCATAGCGACGCGCCGGCTCCAGGGGCTGGAAGGTGACGTTCGGCGCGGTGGCGTCCGGCACCAGCGGCTCGCTGTCCTTGCCATCGGGGATACCGTCATGGTCGCTGTCCGGGTTGGCCGGGTCGGTGCCCAGGCGCGCTTCGTCGGCGTCGCTCAGGCCGTCTTCGTCCTGGTCGTAGAAGGCGAAGAAGTTCACCACCTTGCCGGCCAGGGTCGGGTCGAGGTTGTCCAGGCCCAGGCCCTTGAGGCTGCGCAGGCGGGCGCCGGTCTGCATGGCGGCATCGGCCGAGCCTTCCAGGGTGGAGAAGTGCATGACCACGCGGCGTTCGCCCGCCGGGATGCGCACCTGGTACTCCGCCAGCCATTGACGGCCGTTGCGGCTGACCAGGCTGGTGCCCTGGCGACGGTTGGCGTTGCCGCCCAGCACCTGCAGCAGCACCGGACGGGTCGGCGTGGCGGTGTCGCGCAGCGCCAGGTAGTCGTCGGCGAGGGTCAGCTGGTCGTCGCCACTGCTGGTGACGATGGCGGTCTGGGCATCGTTGGCGCCGTAGTAGGACTGCAGGCGCAGGGTGACCACCTGCTCGGTGCCGCTCGGGTTGTCGAGGATCTCCAGGTAGCGGGCATAGGCACCGCCGACGCTGGGCACCAGTACGCGGCGGCTGACCACCAGGTTGCCCATGCGGCGCCCTTCGTAGTGGTACTCACGGCCGTTGGCGCTGCTGGTGGCATGGTTGTAGGAGTAGCCATAGCGGTT
Source organism: Pseudomonas sp. Pc102 (assembly GCF_018408275.1). Taxonomy (NCBI): domain Bacteria; kingdom Pseudomonadati; phylum Pseudomonadota; class Gammaproteobacteria; order Pseudomonadales; family Pseudomonadaceae; genus Pseudomonas; species Pseudomonas sp. Pc102. Next base: position 6,498,863 of record NZ_AP021905.1, read on the forward strand.
GCCGTTGACGAACAGCAGGTTGGCCCAGTAGCTCGAGTCCACGGCAGAACCTGTGGTCGAGTGCAGCTCGCCACCGTAATAGAAGTTCCAGTCGCGGTTGTTCTCGTCCTTGGCGGTGCGGTAGCCATTGATGTTCGCGCGGTCGTCGACGGCCACCTTGGGATCGGTGCCATCGACGAAGCGTTCGTTGATGTCGCGGCGGCCACCGTTGTCGCCATCGGCCTTGAGCGGGTCGCTTGGCGGCGTGCCCAGCACTTCCCAGCCGTCCAGCAGCTCGTCGCCGTCGGTGTCGACGTTGCGCGGCGAGGTGCCGGCCTGGAATTCGGCCAGGTTGCTCAGGCCGTCGCCGTCGGTGTCGTCCTGGGCGCCGACGTTGAGCAGGTTGTTGTCCACCTCGTACTTGTCGGGCAGGCCGTCGTCGTCGCTGTCCGCCTTGAGCGGATCGGTGCCGTGGTTGTTGATCTCGGCGTAGTCGCTCAGGCCGTCGCCATCGGTGTCGGCCAGGTCCGGACGGGTACCACGGGCGATCTCGTCCGGATCGAGGATGCGGTCCAGGTCGGTGTCGCGGGTCAGCGGGCTGGAATGATGCACCAGCACCTCGGCGCCGTCGGTGAGCCCGTCGCCGTCGGTATCGGCCAGGCGCGGGTGGCTGCCGGCTTCCTGCTCCTGAAGGTTGGTCAGGCCATCGCCGTCGCTGTCCTCGGACGCCTCGCCATCGGCCTGCCTGGCATCGAAGCCATAGCGCTGCTCGAAGCCATCGCGCAGGCCGTCACCGTCGCTGTCTGCCTTGAGCGGGTCGAGGCCCAGCAGGTATTCGAGGGCATCGGCCAGGCCGTCGCCGTCACTGTCCGCCTGGGTGGTCCAGTTGACGATGCCACGCTGTTCTTCGAGCGTCAGGTTCGGCTCCTGCACATCTCGGCTGGCCAGTTGCTCCAGGGTGCTGCGCACGCGCTCGCGGCTGGCGTCCTGCACGAGGTACTGCACCAGCACCTGGCGGCTGCGCGGCGCCAGGGTGACCTGGTAGTTGGCGCGGTACTCGTTGCCGTTGCGCCAGGTGGAAACCGGGCGCAGGGGCGCATCCGGGCTGCCCAGCACCACGCCGGCGGCGTACAGGCCGCCTTCCGGCGCCGCGTCATCGGTCAGCAGGTAGCTGTCTTCCGGGTCGAAGCCCGCGTCGCCGGACGAGGTCTGTACCACCGGGCGGGTCGCGTAGAAGTTGCCGTACACATAGAAAGGCACGGTCACCGGCTGGTCGCTGGGGTTCTCCAGCACGCTGATGAAGCGGGCGTAGTTCTGGTCCGCCGGCACATAGGCCTTGCGGCTGACCATGACATTGCCGAGCTGCTTGGCCGGGTAGATCAGCTCGCGCCCATCCAGGCGGGTGCGATAGGTGCTGCTGCTGTAGTTGGTGCCATTGACCACCAGGTACTGGGCACCGCTGAAGGTCCAGTTGGAGGCGTAGGTGCCGTTGTCGATGCCGCCGTAGCTGTTGAAGTCCCAGCGGACGTTATTGTTCACCTGGCGGTTGTAGGAGGTGCTTTCCTCGGCGGCGGCCACATGGCGCTCTTGGATCGGTTCGAACGCCGTGCGGCCGTGTGCGGCCAGAACCAGGTCGCCGATATCCGAGCTGCCGCCACGGGCCAGTTCGAACACCTCGCTGGCAGCGGAGACCAGCTGGTTGCCGAAGCGCGCCTCGGCCTTGACCCGTGGCTCCAGGGCCAGGGTGGACGCGGACAGGGTGAAGCGGCCCTGGCTGTCGCTGGCCACGGTGGCCGAGGACGGCATCGGGCCGGTGCCATTGCTGAAGGCCACTTCGTCCACCAGCGTCCAGGGACCGTTGGCGCGGAAGCTGACACGGACGTAGCGGCTGTTGATGTTCAGCCCGGACAGAGTCAGTTGGGCATGGGCGTCGAGGGACATCCGATCGCGGTTGTTGGCATTGCTCGGGGCGGTGTTCAGCGTGCCGACCGGCACCCAGTCGTTGCCCACTTTCTGCAGCACGTCGAAGGACGGCAGCACGTAGTCCGACAGGGTGTTCTGGGTGGTGCCGACCTGGAGGCTGGTGAGGCTGACCACGCGGCCGAAGTCGAAGTCGACGTTCATGGTGCGGTCGTTCCAGCCCAGCCACTCGTAGGCGTTGCCCGCGCCCAGGTTGGTCGCGTAACCGGCCGCGCCGAGCTGGCCATCGATCAGTTGGCGGTTGTATTCGTCGCCATAGCAGTAGTGCCAGCAGTCCAGGCCCTGGTCCAGGGTGTAGGAAACCGGCTTGATGCGGGCGGCTTCGTAGCCGTCGACCAGGGTCACCTGGGCGCCTTCCACGGCGCGGCCGTTACCATCCAGCACGCGGCCGGTGACCTGGGTGCCGGCGTCGTCCACCAGGCTCAGGCGGCGCACGCCGCTGCGGCTTTCGTTGCCGTTGGTGTCACGGGCGCTGGCTTCGATATCCAGCTGCGCGCCCACGGCCGGCACGCGGATCACATGCTGGTAGGGCGCGCGGTCATAGGTGGCCACGGCCACGCCGTTGACATAGAAGGTCACGCTCGCCACGCGGCCGTCGTCGCTGGCATCGGCGCGCAGGCGCAATTGCTGGCCGTGGGCCAGGCTGACCCCCGCCGCAGGCGACACCAGGCTCACGCTCGGTGCCTGGGTGTCCTTCTCGGTGGGTGCGCTGTCCTCGCCGTCGAGCAGGCCGTCCTTGTCCATGTCCGCGTCCAGCGGGTTCAGGCCACGGGTCACTTCCACGCCATCGGACAGGCCGTCGCCGTCGGTGTCCGCCACCTTCGGATTGGTGAGGGTCTCCAGCAGCTCCTGCTTGTTGCTCAGGCCGTCGCCATCGTAGTCCTGACCGGCGTCCTGGGCGTTGCGCGGGTTGAGGATGTCGGCATAGGGGCCCTTCAGCTCGATGAAGTCGGACAGGCCGTCGCCGTCGGTATCCGCCAGGTCCGGGCGGGTGCCGTAGCTGTTGATCTCGTCGTAGTCGGAAATGCCGTCGTCATCGCTGTCGGCCTTGCGCGGGTTGGACTTGTACTGCACTTCCTGGGCATCGAGCACGCGGTCGTAGTCGACGTCCTCGCTCAGCGGGTCGCTGTTGTGCTGGTTGACCTCGGCGCCATCGGTCAGCCCGTCCTCGTCGCTGTCGGCATGGCGCGGGTGGGTGCCCAGCTCCTGTTCGCGCAGGTTGCTCAGGCCGTCGCCATCGCTGTCCAGGTTCTGCTCGCCGGCCACCAGCGGGTTGAAGCCGTACTTGACCTCGAAGCCGTCCAGCAGGCCGTCGCCATCGCGGTCGGCGATGAAGGCGCTGGTGCCGTTGCCATATTCGTAGACGTCCTTGAGGCCGTCGTTGTCGCTGTCCTTGAGGGTCAGCTCGTGCATCATCACCAGGATGCCCGGGTGGTAGACGGTGAACAGCGGGTCGTTGTCGGCCGGGCGGCCCGACTCGGTCGGGGTGAAGCCGAAGTACACCTGGCCGGCGCCATAGGCATAGCGGATGGCCGCCACGCGCTTGTCCGCGCGGGCGTCGGTGAACATCAGCGGCACGGTGCCGGGCGCCAGCTTGTCCAGCGGCATGTAGGCATGGCCAGCATAGTTGCCGTTGCGATAGGGCCACCAGGAGCCGACGCGGCTTTCGCTGGCATCGGACCAGCGCTGCACCGGCGTCAGGCGGACCCAGTTGCCCGTCCACACCGACTCCGCGGGCTGGCCGGGCACGTCCGCCAGCACGGCATTGGAGCTGGTGTTGTAGTTCTCGCTGAACAGCAGCGTGCCGCCGTTCTGGACGAAGGCGAAGACCTTGGCGCGGTTGCTGGAGTAGTTGCTGTTGCCGTAGTAGTCCCGCGAGCTGTCCACCATCAGCATGTCGACTTGCGACAGGTCGAAGCTGGCCAGGTTGCTCACCTGCACCGGCTCGTAGCCGGCCCGCTCGATGATCAGCCGCTGCGAGGGCTGGCCGGCGTTGAAGCGCGCGTTGAAGTAGCCCACCCGCACCTTCGGCTGCTGCAGGGTGATGGTGCCGACGTCGGTGGTGCCGCCCCAGACCGGATCGGTGGGCGCGGAGGTGGCGGTCACCGCCTGGTTGCCCAGCAGGCCGCTGGCGATGACCGAGACCACGCCCGGCGCCACCGGCACGCGGGTGATGACGAAGCTGCCGTCGCCGCCGCTGACCGCGGTCTGGCCGCCGACGTCGAGCTGGGCGCCCACCACCGGCTGGCCGTTGCTGTCGAGCACGCGGCCGATCACGGTGGTCAGCGGGTCCTGCACCAGGGCGAAGGCATGTTCGCCGCTGCTGCCGACGTTGTTGTTGGTGTCGGTGGCGATGATCTCCAGGCGCAGGCTGTCGGCGTCGCTCGGCAGGTTCAGGCTGTAGGTGAAGGGCGCGGCGTTGACCAGCGCGATCTGGGCGCCGTTGAGGCGGAACGCCACCTTGGTGACCCGGCCATTGTCCTGCAGGGTCGGCACCAGGGTCATGCGCAGGCCCTTGATCAGGGTCTGGCCGACCTTCGGAGTGTCCAGGCCCACGCGGGGCGCCTGGGTGTCCTTGACCAGGGGCTCGGCGTCTTCGTCGTCGCGCAGGCCGTCGCCGTCGGTGTCGGCCTTCAGCGGATCGGTGCCCTTCTGGTTGACCTCGACGCCGTCCAGCAGGGTGTCGCCATCGCTGTCCGGGTTGTTGATCAGGGTGCCCAGCTGCGCCTCGCGGGCGTTGCTCAGGCCGTCGTTGTCCTTGTCGGCCAGGCCGTCGGCCGGGTCGCTGGGGTTCAGGCCCATCTGCAGTTCGAGCGGGTCGGGGATGCCGTCGCCGTCGGTGTCCTTCTTCAGCGGCGAGGACGCCGGGATGTTGCTGACCTCGGCACCGTCGGACAGGCCGTCCTCGTCGGTGTCGGCCTTCAGCGGGTCGGTGTGGTGGGTGCGCACTTCGGCGCCGTCGGAGAGGCCGTCGCCGTCGGTGTCGGCCACGCGCAGCTTGGTGCCCAGGGCGGCTTCTTCCAGGTTGCTCAGGCCGTCGCCGTCGAGGTCCTCGGCGCCATCCTCGATGCCGTTGCCGTCGGAGTCGCGCAGCGCCGGGTCGAGGCCCTGGGTTTCCATTTCCAGCTTGTTGCGCAGGCCGTCGCCGTCGAAGTCACCGGCCGGGTCGAAGACCTGCAGTTTCAGGGCGTTGCCCAGCACCACCGGCTTGGCCGGCGTGCCCGGCAGGGTGCCGGTCAGGGTCAGCGGCAGCAGCGCGCCGTCGGCGATCGGCTCATTGGCCGCGCCAAAGAGGGCCGGAACGGTGAGGGTGCGCGTCGGGCCGTAGTACCAGTTGAAGCCCTGGCTGGTGCCGCCCAGTTCGGCGCGGCCGTTGGCGACGTTGTACCAGCTGATGTTGTCGGCCAGGGTCAGCGGGATCTGCACGCTCTGGCCGGCCAGCACCTTGAGCGGGCCGGCGAGGCTGAACAGCGCATGGGGCGCGCACAGCTCGGCGCCCTGCTCGCGGACCTGGTCGTCGCGGGCGACGCCGCGCAGGCCGGAGCCGGTGGTGTCGTAGCGGTAGCAGCGGCCCAGGGCCAGCGCGGGTTGCGCGTCGAAGCTCAGGGTGCGGCCGTCGCTGCTGAGGGTGGCGCTGCCGCCACGGGCCGCGTTGCCCTCGAAGAACTTCAGGGCGTCGCCGCTGGCCAGGCGCACCGGCTCGTCGAAGTCGAAGTAGGCGCGCAGCGCGGTGCCCTGGCGGGCCTCGATCAGGGCGCGGACGACTTCAGGCGGCTGCACGGTGAAGCTGATGCGGAAGCGGCTGGTCAGGTCCAGGTTCGGCAGGGCCTGCACCGGGCCGGCCAGGCTGACGGTGACGTCCTCGAAGGTTTCGTCGCTGATGGCCATCCAGCCCAGCCCGGCGTTCAGCTGCACGGTGGCGCCACCGGCCTTGCCGTCGACCAGGGCGGAGCCGCTGGCCTGGACGTTGACCGCGAGGTTGGCGGGCTTGCCGTCGACCTGGGTGATGGGGTTGCCGAAGCGGTCCTGCAGCATCAGTTGCAGGCGCACGTCCTGCTTGATGCCACGGGTGAGCACCGCGCCGTCGTCCTGCACCCGGCCCTGGTCGTTGAGCAGGCGCAGGTGGCTGGCCACGGCCGGCAGCACGGTGAGGTCGAGGTTGCTGTAGCAGCAGTTGACATTGCCGCGGGCGTCGTAGGTGTAGCGAATGCTATTGCCGTTGCTCGACAGCGGCAGGCTGAACTGGCCGGCCTTCTGGCCGACCTGCAGGTTCAGCCGCGCGCGGCCGTCCTTCACGGTCACCTGCACCCGCTCCACGGTCTGGCCGTTGAGGGTGGTGCTGCCGATCTGGATGCCGGCGCCAGGCTGGGCGTGGTAGTCGGAGGCCGGCAGGGTGAGGATCAGCACGCTGCTCTGGTCGTCGGTCACCGGGTTGAGCACCAGGTCCTGGGACTGGATGTCCAGCGCCACGGTCTCGCCCGCGGCCACCGGCGGCAGGTAGCTGAGCAGCAGGTTGCGGGTCGGGCCGGCGAGCAGGCCGATGGCCGCCTCGGCACGGGCCACCTGGGTGAACTGCGGCAGGTCCGCCCACAGCTGGTAGTCGCCCAGGCTGCGGTCGGCGTTGAAGGTCAGGCTGGCGTAGCCACCGCTGTCGCTGTTGCTGGTGCCGAGGTTTTCCACATAGCCGTCGGCCAGGCGACGCAGGCGCCACTGCACCGGCTGCTCCGGCACCGGGCGCGCGGCGGCGTCGAGCACCTGCACGCGATAGACCGGGCGCTCCTGCACCCGCGCCTGGGCGGGGTTGTCGCTGCCCTGCACGGCCTTGAAGCGCAGCTGGTTCGGCGACTGGGTCAGGGCCACGGCGTATTCGCGGCTGAGGGTCTGCTGGCCGATGCGGTCGGTGAGCTCCACCTGCACGCGGAAGCTGTCGCCCGGCAGCGCGGCCTCGGGCATGCGCAGGTCGCGGCTGTGGCCGTTCCAGTAGGCGCCGTTGCCGCAACGGAAGTTGCCGGTGTCCTCACGCAGGCAGTTGAACAGCTCCTTGCGCTCGCTGCCCACCAGTTGCAGCACGCGCAGGCCCAGGCCGCCGGTGTCGTCCAGGGCGTTGAGGTTGTTCAGCTGCAGGGTGACCAGGCCACCGTAGACGCCACGGGCCGGCAGGCTCACCTGCAGGGCGGCGGCATCCGGCGCGCGGTCGCGGACCACGCGCAGGGCCTGTGCCGGGGATTCGCTGACCTGGCCGCGGCTGTCGGTCAGGCGCACCTTGAACGGCTGGTTGACGCTGCTGGCGACGCGCTCGGTGCGGCGGTCCTGGACGCTGAAGCTGCGGTTCAGGGTGGTGCCGGTGACATCGTAGTGGTCGGTGAAGCCGTTCCACAGCAGGTCGACGCCCTTCAGGCCGACGTCGTCGCGAGCGGCCAGCTGGACGTCGAAGCGACCGCGTTCGATCACCTCGGCCGGCAGGTTCAGGGTGGTGACCTCGGGGAAGGCGTCGTCGATCACGGTGACGCGCAGCTCGGCGCTGGTCACGTTGCCGGCGCGGTCGCGCACCTCGACGTTGTAGACCTGCTCGCCAAGGCTGGTGGCGGCATCCTGGTAGCTCAGCTGGTTCTGGCCGAAGGCCACCGCCACCACCTGGCCGTTGCGCATCAGCGTGGCCTTGTCGAGGGCGCCCTCCTCGTCCGCCATCTGGGCGGTGACGGTGAAGGGGTAGCCGCGCACGGCACGGTTGTTGTCCTTGAACACCGCGCTGCCCTGGTAGCCGAGGCTCACGGTGGGAGCCTTGGTGTCCTGGTGGCGGTAGAAGCGCTTGGCCGCCGACTCGGCGCTGTTGCCGAACACGTCCACCGCGCGGACCTTGAGGTACTGGCCGGAGAAGCTGGCGTCCAGGGCCAGGTTGGCCTGGTAGGGCTGGGCGCTGCGCAGGGCGACGCGCTGCCAGGGTCCGTTGCTGCCGGCGGCGACCAGGAATTCCACCTGGGCCAGGGGCTGCTGGCTACCGCTGACCTGGGCGCTGACGGTCAGCGGCAGGGGCAGCCAGGAATGTTCGTCGGCCACCAGGGCGATGCTGAAGGGGTTGGCCACGCCATCGCCCGGCTCCATGAACAGGTCGCGGGCGCTGCCCTGGCGGATCACCCCGAAGGCGTCCTCGACGCGCAGGCCCAGCGCCAGGGACTGGCCGCCCGGCAGGCTGGCGGGCAGGCGCAGGCTGGTACGGCCGAGGCCCTGGCCGAGGGTGCCGGCCGGCTGGCCGTTGATGCTGAATTCGACGCCGCGCAGGCCGTCTTCCGCCAGGCCAAGGGCCAGCGCCTGGGCCGGTTGCAGGTGGCTGCCGGCCAGGGGTTCCAGCAGCGAGGTGGTGCTGGCGCCGAGGCCGTAGGGCAGCTCATAGACCAGCACGCCCTGGCTGCCGAGGCCGACGGCCAGGCGGTTGTTCTCCACCGCCAGGGCGCTGATGCGCTGGGCGAGACGCAGCTCGCCACCGGCCATGGCCTGGCCGCTGGCCGGGTCCAGGGCCAGCAGGCGCACGCCCTGGGCCTGGGGTTGTTCGATCCACAGCAGGTTGCCGCCCAGGTACAGCTGGGTGACGGTGGCGCCGGCCAGCAGCTCGCTGCGCTGGCCGCTGCGCAGGTCGTAGCGCCAGGCGCGCTCGGCGGAGAGGTAGAACAGCGCATCGCCATCGAAGGCCAGTTGGCGGACCTCGCCACCGAGCTGGGCGCTCAGTTCGCTGACCGGCTGGCGCGCGTCGCTGCGCAGGTCCACCAGGAACACCCGGCCGCTCTGGCTCAGGGCGGCGACGCGGCTGCCGTGGGCCGACAGCTGGCGCAGGCTTTCCTGGGCGGTGACCAGCAGGCTGCGGCGGCTGGCCAGGTTGTCCAGGGCGGCGATCTGCAGGCTGCCGCCGCTGGCCGCCAGCAGTTGGCCACGGGCGATGGCCAGGTCGTTCACCGGGGTCTGGGCGAAGACGGTCTGCGCCGCCAGGGTGGAGCGCGACAGCGCCACCACCTGCTGTTGCTGATCCTGGGCGAGGAACCACAGGTCCCCGGCACTGGCCACCTGGCTGGCGGCCTGGGTGAAGGCCTGGCTCGGGTAGAGCGTGGACTGCCAGGTGCCGGCGTCGTCCTGGCGCAGCAGCTGGGCGCCAAAGTTGTCGGCGGCGACCAGTACCTGGCCGTCGCGCAGGCCCAGGTCTTCCACGCTGCCACGGGTCGGGGTGGCCAGGCTGCGGCTGTCGTGCAACAGGTGGAAGCCCCCGCTGCCGGCCTGCGGACGCAGCACCAGGCCTTCGCTGCCGCCCAGCCAGAGGCGGCCGCCGGTCCACTGGGCCGCGGCCACGGGCGCGTTGCCCAGGCTCCAGTCGGCGATGCGCTGGCGGGTGGCCAGGTCGATCAGTTGCAGGCGGCCGTCGGCCAGCGCCAGCAGTTGCCCCGGCAGGGCGAACAGGCGCTTGGCGGCGGTGCCCAGCTGTACGGAGGTGCCCTTCAGGGCGGCGTCCAGGCGCCACAGGCGGCCGGCGGCATCCGACACCTGCAACTGGTCGCCGCTGCGGGCCATGGCCAGCAGGTTCTCGCCGTTGAAGCTGGCGATGACCTGGCCGCTGGCGGACAGGCGCAGGACCTGGCCGGCGGTGAGCACCAGGAAGCCGTCGTCGCGGGCCAGCAGCTGGCGGACCTCGGCGCCCAGGGTCTGGGTGCCGGTGGCCTTGAGCTGGCCGCCCAGGGCGTCGAACCAATGGAGGTCGCGACCGCTGGCGCCGAGGACGCGCTCGCCCTGCACCGCCAGGTGGTTGATCGGGGCGGCCACGGCCAGGCTGCCGGCGCTGCGCAGGCCGTCCTGCGGGTCCAGCAGGGTCAGGCCGAAGCCCTTGATGCTCAACAGCAGGTAGCGCTGCAGGTTGTCCATGGCGGCGATGGGGCCGTCCAGGCGCTGGCGCAGGCCCTGGGCGTCGTGCAGTTCGGCGCCGCGTGCCAGCCAGTAGCCGCCGACCTGCGGCAGCATCAGGTCGAAGGGCAGCCGCGCGCTTTCGCTCTGCAGGTTCCAGGCGTCCACCACCGGCGCGCTCCAGCGCTGCTCCTGGCGGTTGCCCAGCTCGTCGTCGATCAGGGCGCGCACGCGCAGTTCGCGGATGCCGGCCGGCAGGCGCAGGCCGAGCGTGCCGGCACCGCTGGCGAGCAGGCGGTCGTCCTGGTCCAGGGCTTCCAGGCTCATGCGGAAGCGGCTGGCGTCCACGCCGGAGAGGCTCAGGTCCACGCGGCTGCCGGCGTACAGCAGGCTCGGCAGGCCGGCGAGTTGCGGCTGGGGCAGTTGCTGGGCCGGCGCGACGCGCAGGTTCAGTTGCTGCTCGCTGTAGTGGAAGTCGCCCGGGAAGTAGGCGCGGGCGCGCAGCACATAGCTTTCCTGTACGGCCACCTGGGGCAGGCGCAGGCTGAAGCGGCCCTGCTGGCCGGCGTCGAGGATGCGCTGCACGGACTGGCCGTTGAAGCTCAGCAGTTCGATCTCCACCCAGGCCGGGACGTCGCCCACCTGGTAGGCCAGGGACAGGCTGGAGCCTTCGGCGAACACCTGGTTGTTGCCGGCACCGCTCAGGGTGACGGCGCTGGTGGACGGGTTGGCCTTGGTGAACAGGCCGATCTCGCGGGTGCCGGCCGCATCCTGCCAGGCGTAGCGGGCTTCGCCGCTGGCGGGCAGGCCGATCCAGCTGAAGCGCTGGCGCAGGCCATTGATGCCGGGCTGCACCTGGCCCTCGCGGGACAGGGTGGCGCCACGGCCGTCGCTGCCGGCAGCGAACGCGGCGGCCAGCGGCAGGCGGGCTCCGGCGGCGAGGACGGCGCCCTGGTCGGGCGTCAGTTCGGCGGCGGCATGGGTGGCTGCAGGTACGGCCAGGTCCAGGGCCTGCTCACCGGCGTGGTCCTGCAGCACCAGGCGCAGGCTGGCCGGCGGGTTGGCCAGCAGCCAGGCGCGGCCTTGGGGGAAGGCCTCGCCCAGGTAGACATCCAGTTCGCCCTGGTACCAGAAGGCCTGGGCGGCCAGGGGCTTGTCGGCGCCATCGCGCAGGCTCAGGTCGGCCTGGCCGAGCGCGGCCTCGGCGGCAGCGGGCAAGCCGCCGACCAGGACACCGAAGGGCAGGCGCACGGCCTTGGCGGTCAGTGCGGCAGCCGGTGCGGCGGGCACTTCCAGGGGCTCGACCACCAGGTGCTGCACACCCTCGCGCAGTTGCAGGGACACCAGGCGGCCCGCGCCGAAGGCCAGGTCCTGGCGTTCGCCCGCCAGGGCGCCCAGGCGCTCGCCGTCACGCCAGGCCTGCCAGCTGTCGCCGTGCAGGTCGTCGCTCACCCGCAGCCAGGCCAGTTCGCCGTCGAAGCGGGCACGCTGCACGCGGCCGTCGACAGCCAGCACGGTGGCATCGCCCAGGCGCCAGCCGTCGGCATCCAGCACCGGCGTGTAGCGGGCGGCTTCGGTGGCGGTCCAGGCCAGCAGGCGCTCGCCGTCGAGGGCGAAGCCCAGGCGGCCCGGCAGCGCCAGGCCGGCGTGGCGCACCAGTTGCGGCAGGCGGCTGTCGTCCAGCTGCAGCCATTCCAGGCCCTTGTCGGTCAGCACCAGCAGGCGCTGGCCGTCCAGCTGCACCTGGCGGATCTCGTCGGCGAGGCTCAGGCCCACCAGTTCGGCCATGGCGCCACCGTCGACGGCGTAGCCGCCCAGTTGCTGGCCATGGCGGACGTACAGCAGGTCGCCGCTGCCGCCCAGCAGGGTGCCGGCGATGGGTTGTTCCACGGCGGCCAGCCAGGCGCCGTCCTGCCAGCGCCAGAAGCGCAGGTAGTCCTGGCCGTCGCGGCGGACCTGGGCCGCCAGGCCGGTGCCGGTGAAGGCCAGTTGGCGGACACGGCCGCTGTCGCGGCTTTCCACCAAGCCGTCGAGGGTGCGGATGCGGTAACCGTCGCGCTGGGCGTTCTCGACCCAGGCGGCGCCCTGGGCCAGGCCCGGCAGGCGGGTCAGGTGGCCGGCCTGGTAGCCGGTCTCGATGGGCTCGCGACGGCTTTCGGCCTGCAGGTAGGCCAGCTTGGCCAGGCTGCGGTCCAGTTGTTTCTCGTGGCCGGAACGGTCGCGCAGGGTCGCGGCCAGGCGCAGGCCGGCACCGTCGATGCGGCTGTTCCAGACCTGGCGGCGGTCACCGAAGGCCAGGTGCGCGGCGGCGATGCCGGCATCGGCCGGGTCGAACAGGTCGAGACTCGAATCGCGGCTGAAGTCGGTCATGCCCGCCGGTGGCGGCGCGTCGATCCACAGCTGGGTGCCGGCCAGCAGGGTGCTCGCCGGTTGCAGCAGCAGGGCCACGTCCTGGTCGATGCCGTTGTCGGCATGCAGGTTGAGGATGCGCTGGCTGCGCAGGGTCTGGCCCTGCCAGGTGGCTTCGAGGCGCAGCACCAGCACGCCGTCGGCGGCGACCTGGGGCATGGGCACGGCCAGCTCCACCACCTCGTCGCCGTCGGCGGCGCGGGTCAGGCTGCGCGCCGCCGGGTTGCCCGGGTGCTGCGGGTTGCCGGCGATGTCGAGGTTCAGGGTGGCCTGTTCCAGCTTGCGCATGCGCACCCGCACCGGGATGGTCTCGCCGGCCTGGACGTCGAGGCCGTCGGCCGGGACCAGGAAGCTCAGTTCCGGCGCGCCGCTGCGGCTGTCGTAGGGCTGCAGGGTGACGCTGGCCGGCGCGCTGGCCAGGCCGTTGAGGTCGATGGCGCGGGCCACCACGTGGATCGGCTGGGTGGCGTCGGCGGCGACCGGCAGGCGCAGGCGGCCCGGGTCGGCGAGGCGCTGGCAGGCCTGGGCGTCGGCGAAGGGATCGGCGCTGCGGCTGTCGACGCAGGCTTCGACGCGGTCGATGCCGTAGCGGTCGTAGCTGCGCAGGATGACCTCGGTCACCTCGCCACGGGGCACGAACTCGCCGTCCAGCGGCGCGATGATCGACAGCTGCGGCGGGGTGCGGTCCGGCTGCAGGTCGTAGCCCACCTGGAAGTAGCGGTAGCTTTCCTGGCCGGCCAGGCCGAAGCCCACGCGCAGCTCGGCGGTGATCGGGGTGGCCGTGGTCGGCGCGCCCGGCAGGTCGCGCAGGCGCGGGTGCGGCAGGCTCAGGCTGGCCAGGCCGCTGGCGCGGTCGAAGGTGGCGGCCTGGTAGCGGCCGTCCAGCAGGCGTACCTCGGTGCTGCGCACCAGGTCCAGGTCGCCGCTGATGGCGAAGCGCAGCTCGGCCGGGGTGCTCTCTTCCACCGGGGTCGGCAGGGTGCTGAACGAGGCCAGGCCCAGGTCCGGGGCGCTGATGTCGGCGTCGAAGCGGCGGTCGACGCTGTTGCGGCCGTCGCTGGCGCGCAGCAGCAGGCTGAAGCCCTGGTACTGGCCGTTGAGGTCGAGGCTGAACTCGCCCTTCTGCACCGGCACCCAGTCGGTCTTCCAGGTCTGGCCGCCATCGGCGGACAGGCGATAGGCGAAGGCGATCTTGTCGGCGGCCTGCAGGTTGTCCTGGGCGCTGACCTTGAAGCCGTAGCGGTTGCCGGTCTTCAGGCGCACCGCCGGGCTCAGCGGGCGGCCATCCTGCAGCGCGACCTGCAGGGAGTCGTAGCGCGGCGCCAGGCGGTCTTCGGCCTGGAACACGCCGTTGTAGGCGCCGGCCTTGATCAGCGTGTTGTCGCGGGCCGGGTTGCCGGCGGCGTCGCGGATGCCGGTCAGGGCGATCTGGTAGAGGGCGTTGGCCTCCAGCTGGGCATCGGCGCGCAGGCGCAGCTCCAGGCGCTTGCCCTGGGCGATGAGCGGCTGGAAGCGGGCGCTGACGTCTTCGCTCGGCTGGGCGTGGGTCTCGTAGTCCTTGAACACCTTGATGACGCTGACACCCTGGGCCTGCAGCGGCTCGTCGGCCTCCAGCACCAGCGACTGCGACGCGCCCAGGGCGCTGATCAGGCGCACGCTCGGGGCGGTGTCGTCGATGGCGGTGAGCCACTGGGCCGGGACGCTGTCGACGCGCTCGCCGCTGGATTCGCGCACGACCGAGACCTGGTACTGCCAGCCCGGCTGGCTGGGCGGGGTGACGAAGTTCAGGCCGTCGTCGGCCAGGGTGAAGGCCACGCGGTTGCTGGCGGTGGGCTGGATGCCCTGGCCGGCCGGGTACCAGTGCAGGCTGAGGCCTTCGGACAGGCCCTGGGCGGCGATGTGCACCTGGGTGCCGCCGGCGTCGCTGACCACCGCACCGGCGGCATGGGCGGACTGCACCGCGTCGATGGCCAGCGGGGTGACCACGGCCAGGGCGGTGGGCAGGGTGGCGCGTTCGTCGCCGTAGCGGGCCTGCAGGCTGTAGAGGCCGGCCTGTTCCATCTGCAGGCGGAAGCTCAGCTGGTCGCCGGTCGCGTTGGCCTGCAGCTGGCTGCGGCCGAGCACGCGGTCGCCCACCTGGAGTTCGTCGATCAGGTGCAGCTGGCGGCCACGCAGCACGTAGTCGCGCGGTACGCCGCTGATGCTGCGGTTGGGTTGCAGGCTGTCCAGGCGCACCTGGGCGGCGCCGAAGAAGTCCACGGCATCCACCAGCCACGGCAGGTCGATGTTCACCTCGGCGCCCTGCAGCCAGTCCAGCGGTGCCTGGCTCAGCTGCAGGCGATAGAGACCGGCCGGCTGGAAGCTCGGCTGTTGCACCAGGGCGCGCAGCTCGCGGCCCAGTGCCTGGGAGTCGCTGGCGATGCTCTCGCCGCTGGCCGAGGACAGCGCCAGGCGCGCCTCGCGCCAGGCGTATTCGGCACCGGACAGGCGCAGGCCCACCGGCTCGTCGGCGGCGGCCAGGCTTTCCGGGGCCAGGCCCCAGGCGTTGTTCAGCGGTACGGCGGCGTTGAAGTAGTTGCCGCCGTTGCTCCATTCCAGCAGGTCGCCGTGCAGCTCCAGTTGCCCCAGCGAACCCACCTCGGCGCTGCCGACGGTGATCGCGGCCACTTCACGGGCGACCAGGCGACGCTGGGCGTCCAGGTCGAGGTCGAGCACCTGCAGGCGGCCGTTGTCCAACCAGGCCAGCAGTTCGCCCTGGCTGGTGAGCTTGCCGATGCGGGCGGGGAGTTCCAGCTCGCCGAGCACCGGCTCGCCACGGCCGCGCAGCAGGGCGGCGCGTTGCAGCACCTGCAGCCCGGAGGTGCCTTGCAGGTAGAGACGCGAGCCGTCGAGCCACAGGGACCTGGCGCCGGCCAGGCCGTGGACCTGGGTGGCCAGCAACTGCGACGGGTCGCGGACGTTGCGCACTTCCAGGCGGTCGCCATAGAGCAGGTAGAGGGCGCGGCCATCCAGCGCCAGGTCGACCAGCGTGCCGGCGGCGAGGGTCAGCTCCTTCAGCTCGGGGCCCTGGACCTGGCCGTGGAACACGCGGTTGCCGGACTTGGCCAGCACCAGGTCGCCGGCGATGCGCACCTTGTCGTAGGCGACCTGGCGGCTGTTGGCCAGGGCCGGCAGCGCCTGGGGCGAGTAGAGGTTGGCCAGGTCAAAGACCTGCAGGCGGGTCTTGTCGCCCAGCACCGCGGCGTAGCGATCGCCCAGGGCCAGGTCGACCAGCTCGGCGGCGGCCTGCCACTTGGCCAGCAGTTGCGGCGTGCTGCCGTCGCGCAGGCTGTAGAGCTGCACGTCGCGACCATTGCCGGTGAGCAGCAGGTCGCCCTGGCGGCGGAACTGCTGGACGCTTTGCAGCTGGCGGCGGGCCGGCAGTTCGATGCGCAGGCTGGCGTCGCTGGAAAGATCGCCCGCGAAGCCCTGGTTGCTCACTTCCACCAGCAGCTGGCCGAGGCTGTTCTCCGGCACGGCGAAGCTGATGAGATCGGCGCGTTCCAGGCGGGTCTCGGCGATCTGCCGGCCGTTGACCCGGACCACGGTGGATTCGCCGAAGCCACGGCCCTGCAGGCCGATGATCTCGCCGGCGTTGTAGGTGAAGCGCTTGGCCTGGGCATTGAGGGTGCCGGCCAGGCGGTCGTAGAGGCCGGACTGGTCGATGCGCGGATCGGCCACGTAGGTCAGCGCGGCGCCACGGAAGACTTCCTGGCCGCCCTGCTTCAGGCGCAGGCCCACCGGCAGGTTGCGGTCCGGCGAGGCCACCAGGCCCGGCACGCGGAAGCGCAGCTGGTTGTCGTCGCGATGCAGCACGTCGGCCGCCGGCACGCGCTGGCCGCCCACCTCGATCGCCAGGCCCTCGGCGAAGTTGCGGCCACGCAGGGTGACCTCGGCACCGCCCCGCCAGCTGGCCTGGCGCGGGGAGATGCTGTCGAGCTCCGGCAGTTGCTGGTCGTCGGCGACGAAGCCGAAGCGGTAGTCGTGGCCCAGGGTGCGGCCCTGCTGGTCGCGCAGGGCGGCGCCCAGTTGCACCTGGTACTGCTTGCCGGCCTGCAGCGAGGCCGGGCGCAGCACCAGGCGGCCGACGCCGACCTGGGCCACCTGGGCCGGGACCGGGGTGCCGTCGAGCAGCAACTGCACCAATTGGGCGCCCTGGTCGCGCAGCTGGGCGTTGTCCAGCAGGCGGTTGAACTGCACCTCGATGGCGCCGTCGCGCGGCAGGCGGCCGGACGGCAGCGGCTGCTGGGACAGGATCGCGAGGTTCTGGTAGGCCAGGGTGTTGAGGCTGCCGCCCAGGTAGTTGCCGGCGTCGAGGCTCGGCAGCGGGTTCTCCGCGGGCGCGCCGTCCAGGTAGACGAAGGCGCTGCCGGCGTAGAGGGCCTGGCTGCCCAGGGACAGGCTGTTGACGTTGCCGAGCACGCTGAAGTAGTCGCGCAGGCCGATGCTGGCGCGGGCATCGCCATTCAGCCACGGGGAAATGTCGAACAGCTGCACGTCGCCCTGGCCGCCGGCCACGTAGAGGGTCTGGCCGGCGAGCTGCAGCTGGCCGGCGAACAGGTCGCCACGGCTGACCAGGTAGGTGAGCTTGAGGTCGGCCACCGGGGTGGCGTCATCGCTGCGGTCCAGGTTGAACAGCTGCACGGTAGCGTTCTTGCCGCTGGAGACCAGCAGGCGCTCGGGCGCCACCAGCAGGTCCTCGGGCACGAAGGGGTTGCCGGCCTGGTCGCGGGTGGCGACGCGGCGCACCACGCGGAATTCGCCGCTGGCCAGTTCCAGCTCCACCAGCTGGCGCTGTTGCGGCAGGGTGGCCCAGAGGCTGGCGCCGGCCAGGCGCAGGCGGCCGGGCACGCCGCCCAGCTGCTGCACGCCGATCAGGCCGAGGTCGGTGAGCTTGAGGTCCTGGCCGATGCGGTACTGGCGTACGCCGTCCTTGTAGGCGACGTAGAGCAGGTCGTCGCGGCTGGCCAGGGCGTTGATCTCGCCGGCCATGTCCAGTTCGGCGAGCTTCTCCGGCGCGGCCGGCAGGGTCAGGTCGAACTGCAGCAGCTTGCGGCCGCCGGCGACGAACAGCTGGCGATCGTTGATGGTCAGGTCGACGAAGCCGCGCGGCGACAGGCCGTTGGGCGCTTCGTAGTGGTAGGCCTTGGTCTGGCCGGCGAACTCGCGGGTGACGATCACCGGGTGCACCGGGTCGCTGATGTCGGCCACCAGCAGGCGCGCGGCGTTGCTGGTCAGGGTGGCGACGCGGCCCTGGCTGTCGAGCTTGTCGAAGCTGCCACCGGTGACGGCGTACAGCAGCTGGCTCTCGGCGCCGTCGAGGCGGGCGATGGCGGAGACCGGGCTGGCCATCTCGGCCGGCAGGTTGACCGAGCCGGTGGGGATGCCGGTGTAGAAGTAATCCACCGGCGAGTCGGTCTGTTCGCCCGGGAACAGCTGGCTGGTGGCGGCGACCTTGGCCTTGCCGAAGCTGCCGGCGGGCGCGCGCACTTCGGCGCGGTTGCTGCTGAGGATCTTCAGGTCGCCGGCCAGGGCGCCGGCGAAGCGCACCTGCATGTAGTGGTTGAAGCCACGGCCGTGCAGGGTCACCAGGTTGCCGCCCTGGGGCGGGCCGGTCTGCGGCTGCAGGTCGTCGATCTCGATCTGCGGCAGCACGGTCATGGCGCCCTGGCGCAGGTAGGACAGGCGCTGGTCGATGCGCTCGACCTTCACCGCGAGGCTGGCGCTGATGCCGGCCATCTGCAGGTCCGGCACCTCGACGCGCAGCTGGGTGTCGCTGAGTTCCAGTATCTGCTGCGGCTGCAGGCGGGTTTCGCCCAGCCACACGGCCAGCTGGTCGGGGGCGACGCCGAAGCCGCTGCCCTTGATCACGGCGATCTCGCCACCGGTGGCGTGGAAGTAGTGCAGGCCCGCGACGCCGGCCGCTTCGCGCTGGACCTGGGTGACCTGCGGACGGATGCCGGTGAGGCGCTCCAGCTGCAGCACGAAGGCCTGGCGCAGCGCGTGGCCGGCCAGGTCGGTGAGCGCGGTGCCCACTTCGATGCGCAGCGCGCCCTGGTAGTCGCCCTTGAAGGCGATCTGCACCTGGCCGCCACGCAGGGTGTTGGTGCCGGTCATCTCGAAGGCGCCGGCCGGCAGCGCCTGGCCGCCCTCGCCCAGCACGCGGATGGCCTGGGCCAGGTGCGCCGGGTCGGTGTTGATCAGGTTGTTGAAGGCGATCTGCACCGATTCGCCGCTGCCGAGCACCGCGCCATTGCCCGGAGTGGCCGAGGCGACGGCGAGGTAGGGCGAGGTGTTGATCTGCACGCCCTTGCCGTTGCCCTGCATGACCTGCCCGCCGACGCTGAGCAGCTCGCCGCCGGTCTTCTGGTTCTGCCAGTAGATGGTTTCGTACTGGCCCTGGGCATTGGCTTCCAGCAGCAGGTAGGTGTCGCCGGTGCCGACGCTGATCAGGCCCTGCTGGACCTGCAGGGTCGGGCGGCCGAGGTTCGCGCTGATGGAGTCGCCGGAGACGGTGCCGCGTTCGATGGCCTGGACGCGGTAGTCGAGCTTGTCGCCGAAGTCCTTGAAGGTGGCCAGGTGCAGCTGCTTGTCGCGCAGGAACAGTACGTACAGCTGGCCGTTGAGCCATTGCAGGTCCACCGGCGCACCCAGCAGGTCGGCGCGCAGGCTGCCGTCGAAGGGAATGCTCGGCAGCGGCGCCTGGGCACCCAGTTCGTTGCGGCCCAGGGGCAGGAAGCGCACGTAGCCGGTGCCCAGGTCGTTGGCGGCGGCCACGGCCAGGGCGCCACGCTCGCTCTCCACGGCCAGGTCGAGGGCGCGGTGGTTGGGCAGGGTCAGGCTGGAGACCAGCAGCGGGCGACCCAGGTCGTTGACGTCCACCACGCGCACGCCGTCGCGGTCGTTGGCCAGGTACACCAGGCTGCCCAGGGTCTCGAGGCCCAGCACCGGCTGGTCGAGGCGCAGCTGGGACAGGCGGATCGGCCGTTCCCACAGCCCGATGTCGTAGATCTCCAGGCCGGCCGGCATCAGGAAGCGGTTGGAGCTGGTGGGCGCGGAGCCCGCCTTGACGCCGACGAACAGGGTGTCGCCCACCACCTGGGCGGCGCCGATCTGCATCGGCGGGTAGTTCGGCAGCACGATGCCCAGGCCCTGCGGCAGGGTGTAGGACAGCGCGCCGACCTTGACCTCGCGGGTGCTGGCGCCGCTGGGGATGCGCAGGAAGACGTCGTAGATGTCCGGGTCGATCACGCCCGGCAGGATGAAGTCGAAGTCACGCTGGGTCTCGACGTCGTCCTGCAGGTCGATGGCGGCACGGCCCGGCTCTTCCACAATGGGGCTGCGGCCGGTGTAGATCTCGGTGGCGCCGTGGCGGGCACGCAGGACCACGCGGGTGCCCGGCAGCAGCACGTCGGCGGATGCGTTGATGCTGACGAGGGTGCCGCCCTTCTTGCTCGCGGAATCCGGGCTGATGCGGTACTTGACCTGGTCCAGCGCCTGCTCGGCGCCGATCACCAGGGCGCCCAGGTAGTCCTCGCGCAGGCCGCCGTCTTCCAGGCGCAGGTGCCACTGGCCGGGGCCGAGGGGCAGCATGTCGAGGGCGTTCGGGGCGATTTCCAGGCGCTCGGTGCTGACCCACTGCAGGGCCACCGGGTACTGGTTGACGTAGCCCTTGACGGTGCTGGAGAAGCCGCTGCCGTTGATCACCACGCGGTCCTGGGCGCCACGGTGGAAGCGGGCGTTCTCCAGGTTGCGGATGCGCGGCTGGGTGGCGCCGGCGGCGGCCACCTTGAAGTCCACCTGGTACGGCGCCCACAGGCCGCCGCCACGCAGGTTGCGCGCGGAGGCCAGCTGCAGGCGCAGGCTGGCGCCGGCGGCGGGGGTGAAGCGCAGGGTCACGCGGGTCGCGGACTGGCCGTCGCCGCCCACGGCCTCGACGCTCGGGGCCGGCAGTTCGCGCTCGCCGTTGCTGATGTCCAGCAGGCGCAGGGCGCCCGGGGCACGCAGGGATTCCAGGGTCACCGGTTCGTTGAAGCTCAGGCTCAGGGCCTGCTCGCTGGCCGGGATCACACCGCCCTGGGCGACGCCGGCGTCCAGCACCAGGGCGCCGGGCAGCTCGAGCACGGTCAGGCCCTGTTTGCCGGAGCCGGCCACCAGGCGGTTGTTGAAGAGGTCCAGGGCTTCGATGCGCTCCTGGTTGCCGGCGGAGACCACGCGCGGTTGCAGCGGCTGGGCCAGGTCCAGCACCACCACGCCGCTTTCCGCCGAGACGAACAGCAGGTTGCCGGCCATGCGCAGGGCGATGCCGCGGCCGGCGACGGCCTGCAGCTGCTTGTCGAGGGTGACCAGCACGCGTTCTTCGGGCTCGTCGCGGTTGACGATCTCGACGCCGCGGCCGCCTACGGCCACCACCAGGTAGCGGCCGTAGACCAGCGCGTCCTGCGGGTTGGCGGTGAAGCTGTAGACGCGGGTCTGGCTCGGGTCGAACAGGTTCAGGCTGCGGATCTCGCCTTTTTCCAAATCGGTGGCCTTGGCCAGGGTCTCGTCCCAGCCCGGGCAGTTGACCCACTTGGCGCCCTGCACCAGGCCGCCGCTGAGCAGCCAGCCGTTGTCGAGCTTGAGCAGGCCGGCGCCTCTCAGGCCTTCCGGCGCCGCGACCCGCACCGGGTCCTCGCCATCCTGGTAGTTCAGCGCGGCCAGGCCGAGGCCGCTGGAGCCACCGATCTTGAAGGCACAGGTATCGCTGTTCGGCGGGTCGACATCCACCGAGGCGGTGGCGGCGAACAGGCCGTCGCCCTGCTTGACCAGGCGGCTGACGAGGCCGCTGAGCTTCTCTTCCTGGATCACCTGCAGGCCGTTCTGCTCGTCCAGGTTCAGGCGGGCGACGCCGCCATTGCCGCTGGCGATGTAGAGGCGCTTGCGCCAGGTGTTGCCTTCCCACTCGCGGGTCGGGGCGATCTGCAGGGAATCGAGGCCGAGGGTGAAGTCCTGGGCGGCCTGGCGGTCGAGCAGCTCCTGTTCTTCTTCGGTGGGCTCCATTTCGCCACTGGCGAGGAAGCCGTCCGACAGGCGCTTGGAGATGGCCATGGCCTGGGTCTTGAGGGACAGGCGCTGGGCGTCGCTCGGCAGGGCCGGCGAGCCGCCCACCAGCAGCGGCTTGGCGGGGTCCTGCACGGAGAAGGTGGCGGCGCGGTAGTTCTCCGGCAGCCAGCCGCCGGCGGCGAGTTTCTGCTGGCCGTAGCCTTCCACCATGAGGCCGCCGTTGCTCACGGCGACGCCGGTGTCGCGGTCGATCCACAGGTCGCTGGGGAAGATCAGCGAGGGGTGCAGCTCGGCCAGCTTGCGCAGGCCGTAGCCGAAGCTGCGCTCGCCGTTCAGGCGGGCCTGGTTGCCGTAGCGGTCTTCACCCAGCACTTCCACCTTGCCCGGGGCGCCACGCGGGGTGGTGACGCGCATGCGGCTGGTGGAGAGCACCTGGATGCGGCCCACCGGCAGGCCGCCGAAGCGCACCTTGAGGCCGTCCATGACGCTGTTGCCGGGTTCGAAGCCGTCGCCGCTGATGGTGACGCTGGTGTCGCCTGTGATCGGCCCCCAGAGCGGCGCCAGGGCGTCGAAGCGGATCGGTGCGTCCACCAGCAGCGCCCCTTCGAGCACGGCCTGCTGCCAGAGCCCGTCGCGCAGCACGGACAGGGTCAGGTTGTACTGGCCGGGACGCGGCATGGCCGGGACGCTGACCTTGAGCACGGCCGGGGCGGTGTCGCTGTCGCGGGTGACGCCTTCGATCTGCAGGGCGCGGTCACCGGCGAAGAGGCGCACCTGGGCCAGGTTGGCCGGGATGCCGCGGGCGCTGACGGTGATCAGGCTGGTGGTGTTCTGGGCGATACGACGCGGCACCACGGCCTCCAGGCTCAGGGTGTCGTCGCGGGCGCCGCGGTAGGTCAGGCCGACGCGCTGGTCCTGGGCCAGGCGCTGGAGCACGACGATGTCGCGCTCGGACAGCGGCTTGACCGAGGCGATGCCGGCCTTGGCCAGCAGGGTCAGGCGGTCGCCGGCCTTGAGGGTGTCGGCGACGCTGGCGGCCAGGGTCAGGCGGGCGTCGTTGTTGAGGATCTGCACGGTGGCCGGCAGGGTCTCGCCCTGGGGCCCGAGCAGGCTGAACAGGGCGGCGTTCGACGGGTAGAGGTCGATGGCCTTGTTGAAGCGGGCGATGACCTGCAGGCTGCCGTCGACCTGGCGGTCGAGGATGCCGTTGCGCGGGTCGACGGTGTGCAGCTTGAGCACCACGTCCGGCACCACCTGCAGCACGCTGCCCTTGGCGTCGACACCACCGGCGTGGGCGGCGTATTCGCTGGCCACCACGCTTTCCACGGTGCCGCCCTCGGGGGCCTGCATGCTGCGGCTGGGCTGCGGGCGCAGCGGGTCGGTGACGTCGATGCTGAGCACGCCCTTGTCGCCACGGGCCACATAGAGGGTGTTGCCGTTGTAGTCGAGGTCGTAGACGTAGCCGATGTCGTTGACGCGGGCGACCACCTGGGGACGGTTCGGGTCCTGCAGGTCGACCACGGCGACGCCGCTGGCGCCGGCGGCCACGTAGGCGTAGCGGCCCTGCAGCACCACGCGGGTGCCCGGCAGGTCGAGGTGGCCGAGGCGCTGCAGGCCCTGGCCGCTGCTCTGGCCGTATACCTGGAAGCCGCCGCTGCCGTTCTCTTCCTTGCTCAGCAGGCGGTTGCTGGGGAAGTCGAAGGCGCCGCCCACGGTGACCAGCAGGCCGCTCTCGCCGGCGGCGGCGTCGCGGGTGGCGACGTCGAGCATCGGCATGCGCGGGTCGCTGGCCAGGCTTTCCACCAGGTAGGTCTTGTTCGGCAGGAAGGCGTCGACCACGCCCAGGCCTTCCTCGCCCATGGCCAGCAGCACGCGGGCGTTGCGCACCCGCAGGCCGCGCACGGCGCTGGAGGGCAGCTCCAGGGAGCCGATCAGGGTGGTGCGCGACGGGTCGAGGCTGTCGAAGGCCACGGTGAACAGCTGCGCCGCGTCGGGCTTGCCGCCATTGAGACGCACGGCGGTGATGTAGACGCGGTCGGAGCTGCGCTCGAAGTAGGGCTCGACGCCGACGGCGATGTAGCCGGACGGCAGGCTGATGGCGGAGATGACGCGGTCGTCGCGGCCATCGCGGTTGCGGTCGATCAGGCGTAGCAGGTCGTCCGGGTTCAGCGGCTTCTGCGGGTCGGCGGTGTAGTTGCCGGCGTTGAGGTCGTAGACCAGCACGCCGTTGCTGCCCTGGGCGGAGAACAGGTAGCTGCCGCTGGGGTCCAGCGCCAGGTCGTAGACGCGGCCCTTGTCGCGGATCTGCGACTGCGGCGGCTGCTGGAAGGTGAAGGACTGCGCCAGGGCGCCCTGCTGGCCGTTGGCCAGGCGCACGCGCACATCCACCGTGCCGATGGGGCCGGGCGGGGTGATGACTTCCAGGGTCTCGCCGTCGAGCACCTTGAACTGCTCGGCGAGGATGTCGCCGAAGCTGACGGTCATGGCGCCCAGTTCGCTGCGGAAGCCCTGGCCCTTGATCAGCACGCGGGTGCCGCCGTTCAGCGAACCCTGTGCCGGGGACAGCGAGCGCAGCAGCAGCGGCTCGACGAACTGCACGGCGCCGACGCGGGTGGCCTTGCTGCCGTTGCCGGCCACCACTTGCAGGCTGGCCGGGCCGGGCAGGCTGGCCGGTGCCTGGACGCGGTAGCGGGCGCTGCCGTCGGGCAGGGATTCGGCCAGGGTGCCGGTGGCGGTCTGGCCGGAGACGGTGAACTGCGGCTGGCCGGTGACGCCGGACAGGCGCACGTCGATCTCGCCGCCACCGACGTCGAGCATCGACGGCCGGCTGTCGAGGATGGCCACCTGGGCACCGCCGGCCAGGCCGCTGCGGAAGTGGATGGCGTGTTCCATCAGGCCACGGCTGCGGCGGCTGGCCAAATCGCCCTTGAGGATGAGCTGGTGGCTGGCATTGGCCAGCAGCGCCTGCTCGGGGACCAGGATCAGGGTGCGCTGGTCGGCGCTGCGCTGCAGGGCGAAGGGCAGGCTGACGGCCGGCTGGTCGCCCTGGGCGTCGCGCTGCAGGACCAGGAACTGGCGCAGCTGCTCGTCGCTCATGGCGCCCAGGGAGCGGGTGAAGCGCAGCACCAGCGGGCTGTCCAGGGGCACGCCGTCGGCCTGGTCGCGCGGGGTGGAGCCGACCAGCTCCAGGGTCAGCAGGTCCACCAGGCCGAGGTGGGAGACCTTGCCGCCGGTGGCGTCGCCGCGCAGGGCGAAGCCGGCGATGCCCTGGTCGGTGATCACCAGCGGCTGGGTGCGCCAGGGCTTCTTCAGCAGGTTGTCGTAGTCGTCCGGGTAGTCGGCGGCGCGCACGCAGTAGGGCAGGCTCAGGGCGTCCAGCAGGCCGATGTCGGCCGGGCGGCTGAAGTCGTAGAAGCCCAGGTAGGCCTGCAGGCCCTTCTCGCAGGCGGCGAGGTCGTCGCTGCCGGTGTAGGTCAGGTTGAGCCCGGTGGTGGCCTGGGCGGCGATGCCACGGCTGTCGCCCGGCACGCTGAAGCCGCCGGAGAGGTAGCGGCCCTGCTCGCGGATGAAGGCCGGGCGGCTGGCGTCGTAGAGGTTCAGGCCGTTGCCGGTGGCGAAGCGGCTGCCGTCGGCGGTGAGGCCGATGTAGCCGCCCACGCGGGATTCGCCCAGCTGCGGCAGGGACGGACGCGACAGGTCGAAGACCACGCGGGCGCCACCGTTGACCACGTGCAGGCTGTCGCCGATGACGGCGATGTCCTGGACGTTGCCCAGGGTCTGCACGCGGCCGTCGATGCTGGCCTGGGTGATGCGGCGCACCACGGTCGGGCGCAGCGGGTCGGCGACGCTGACCACGGCGATGCCTTCGGCGGTGGTGGAGACCAGCAGCAGGCCCTGGTGGGCGACCACTTTCTCCGGCACGGCCTGGGTGAAGGGCAGCGGCAGGCTGTAGCGGATGCCACGGTCCTTGCCCGGGGGCTGCTCGGTGAGGTCGTCGGGGTCGCGGATCTCGCGGTCGTAGACCAGCAGCACGCTGCGGCCTTCGTATTCGGTGTCGATGTAGGGGAAGTCGTAGCCGCGGCCCACCACGTAGAGCTGCTTGTCGGCCAGGGCCATGGCGCTGGGCTTCATGTCCTGCGGCAGGTTGTAGTAGCCCAGGCCGTGGCGCGGCGCGGCTTCGCCGACCTTGGCCGGGTCGTATTTCACCAGGCTGATCCAGCCCGGGGCGTAGTAGTGCTCGAGCTGCTCGCGGCTGAAGACCTGGTTCGGTGTTGGCGAGCCCTTGCCCAGCTCACCTCGGCCGAGCACGTAGAACATGTGCAGGTCGCTGTCGACGGCGAGGTCGACGATATGGCCCGGCGGCAGCTTGAGCGGGTCCGGCACGTAGTCGGTGATGCCGCCCTTCTCCAGGGTCTCCAGGCGCTTGTCGATGACCTCGGCGGACATCGGCTTCTCGGTCTCCAGGCCGCGATCGAGCTGCAGGCGACCGTAGAACAGGGCGTTGCGCTGGACGTAGTGGCGGCCGAGTTCGTCGTCCAGTTCCAGGTCGATGAAGCCGCGGTAGCCCTTGCCGTTCTCGTCGCGGAAGTCGGGCACCAGCAGGCTCATGCGCTCAGCGCTGTAGAGGCGCAGATCGCCCGAGCCGACCTTGATGACCTTCTTCTCGGGGTTCGGCTCGCCGCTCTTGTAGGCGGTGAGCGTCAGGCCTGCGTGGAAGCCCTTGCCGACCAGGTCGACGCGGTCGTTCTTGCCGCTCTGGGCGACGCGCACCACGGCCGGGGCCAGGTGCGAGATGGACAACTCGTCGACGAACACGAAGCCGCCGAGCACGGTGTCGGAAAGACCGGCCTCGGTGTACAGGCTGACCGCCGCCGGGCCCGGGTAGTTGGGCACGGTGCGGGCGTAGAGGCTGATCACGCCGCTGGCGGCGTCGACCGCGCGGCGCTCGATCACCAGCGGCTCGCCACCCACCAGCAGGCGCGGCTGGTCGCCGAAGTTGAGGCCACGGACGATGAGCTCGGTGCCGCCGCGCACGTCGCCGACGTTGACGCAGGCACTGCGCTCGGCGCTTTCGCGGGTGCAGATGCTCTGGATGTCCGGGTAGGCGGCATCGGCCGGCGCGGTGCTGAAGCTGAAGACGTAGTCGGCGGCCAGCGGCTGCCCGGTGACGGGCGTGAGCCCCTCTTTGATGCGCACGTAGTAGCGCTGGCGCGGCTGCAGGCTCTGGCCGTCCTTGCGGGTGAGCTGGATGCGGCGCTTGGTGGTGTCGCTGCCACGGGCGGCGAAGGCCAGGTCGAACAAGCCGGTGACGTCGCGGCCCACCTGGGCATCCCCTTCGAGCACCTGGACGAAGTCGGCCAGTCGGGTCTGCTCCGGCAGCACCGCCGACAGTTCGATGAGCATGGCCGGCAGCTGGGTGCTGACGTCGTTTTCGCCCACCTGCGGGTTGTGCTGCAGCACGGTGAGGGCCGGCAGGTCGATGCGACCGATACCGCCCTTGCCGGCGGCGACCTGGATGGCGCCACGGGCCAGGGTCACGCCACGGATGGCGAAGTTGTCGGGGGTGGCGTTGCGCTGGACCATGACCGGGACGCTGGCGTCCAGCCCGCTCTCGCCGATGCGCGCCAGGTCGAGGATCTGCACCAGGCTCTGGGTCGGCTTGTCTTCCTGGTCGGAGAGCAGCTCGGTGACGTAGGCAAGGTTGCCGGAGACGTGCACGTCGTAGAGGCCATCGGCGGCCTGGTCGGGGCGGTGCGGCTTGATCTCCACCACTTGCACCAGGCGCGGCTGGTCGGGCTCGCTGATGTCGATGCGGGTCAGGCGGGCACTGTCGCCGCTGCCGGCCATGTCGGTGACGTAGAGCTGGTTGCCCACCAGGTGCAGGCGGTTGGCCACGCCCAGGGTGTCGATGCGCGCCACCTGGGGCATCGCCGGGGTGCTCAGGTCGGCGACCACGACGCCCTCTTCGGAGGCGGCGATGTAGGCGTAGTGGCCACGCACCTTGACGTCGCGGGCAAAGCCGTTGGGCTTGATGTAGCCGACGTGGTAGGGCGCGGTCATGTTGGTGATGTCGATGACCTGCACGCCGCCGGCACCGTTGGCCACCAGGGCCAGGTTGCCGCTGCGGGTGAGGCCGTAGACATCCGGGTAGGGCATGTCGACGCGGCCCATCATCAGGTAGGGCAGGCCGAACTGGCCGTCGCCGTTGCGCTGGCCGAACAGCAGCAGCTCGCCGGCCTTGTTGTCGAGGTACAGGGCGCCGGTGCCTTCGCTCGGGGTGTCGCCGCCGTGCCAGTCCTTGCGGATCTCTTCGCTGAACTGGCTGACGAACTGGCAGGCCGCGTCGCCCGACTGGCAGCTGCCGGCATCGGTGACGCCGGACTTGCCGGCCAGCACGATGTTCTCGTCGGTGACCAGTTCGCCGATGGTGCCGCTGAAGATCTCGGCGGCACCGTTGAGCAGCGGCGAATAGGCGAAGTAGTCGCCCTTCTGGTTGCCCTGGGTCTCGTCCACCGCATCCATGATGTAGATGCCGGTGCGCGCCTCGGGCAGGCCGCGCAGGGCGTCCTCCTTGCCCAGCAGGCCGAGGCCCTGCTCGATGCGCAGCGGGTCGACGCTGGCCCAGGCGGCGATCATCGCGCCGCTGCGGTCGAGGGCGCGGTACTGGTCGATGGCGGTGTAGTGCACGCCCTTGGCCTGGGCCTGGGCACCGGCCTGGGGCGCGATGAAGCGGCGCTCGCTCAGCGGCCAGCCCATCTCGTGGTAGGTGTCGCGGGTGACGGTGTGGTTCGGCGTGACCACCTTGGTGAGCACGTGCAGGCGCTCGTTGCGCAGGCCGGTGCGGCGCAGCACGTTGCCCTGGCTGAAGTCGGCCCAGTAGATGTAGTAGTGCTTGTCCGGGTCGCTGACCGGGGTGGTGTCGCCCGCCTGGCGCTGGTCGTCGCGGAACAGGGTCAGCGGGTACTCGTCCGCCACCTTCCATTCGCCGGCGTCGTTCTGGTATTCGCGGCGCCAGAGCATGCTGACGTCCTGGATGGCGCCGCCCATGTCTTCGACGGACACCACCGCCCGCAGGCTTTCGCCCATGGTCAGTACGTCCTTGTCGATCGGGTAGAGCACGGCGAGGCGCGGTACCACGGTGTCTTCGAGCTTGCCGACGCGCACCACCTGGGACTCGCCCGCCTGGCCCAGCACGTCGTAGGCGATGGCCTGGACGGTGAAGCCCTGGACGCCCGCCGGGGCGGCGAGGCGCGCGCGGTAGACGTGGTCCTGGGCGTGGCTGCCGACCTGCTGGCCGTAGCTCTGCTCGGTGGTGATGACCGGTACGCCGTTGACGTAGAAGGTGACGTGGTCGATGCCCTCGGGGCCGAGGTCGTCGAAGGCCTCGACGAAGACTTCGAGGTCCTGGCCGTCGATCACCACGGCGTTGTCGTTGTCGGGCTTGACGATGCGCGCCTGCGGCGGTTTGTCGGCCTTGATCAGGATGCTGCCCGGCAGGTCCACCATGGCGGACTCGTAGCCGTCGAGGTCGCGGGCCTTGGCGCGGAAGCGCAGCACCTGGTCGACGCGGCCGGTGGGCACCTTGAAGTGGAACTGGTAGGGCGCGGCGGAATCCTCGCCCAGGGCCTGGTACTTGGGCGTGGAGCCGGCCGGGCCGATGGCGTAGTAGAGCGCGGCGGCGTCCACCCCGACCTCGGGGTCGCTGGCCTGGACCTGGACGACCACGCCGCGGCCCTCGGTCAGCTCGGTGACCTCGCCCATGGCGAAGCCGCGGGCATCCAGCAGCTTGATGGCGTTGACCTCCGGCGGCTGGTTGCGCAGCAGGTTGACCGGGATGATCTCCTTGGCCTCGTTGCCGGCCGGGTCGCGGGCGGTGATCTGCAGCTGCATCGGCAGGGATTCGGGCAGCGTGTCGGTGCGGCCCAGGTAGTCGGCGATGCTGGCCACCGGCAGGCTGCCGATATAGGGGCCGGTGAGCAGCAGGCGATCGGAGACACGCTCCTCGGGGGCGAAGGTGCCGTCGCCGTTGCGGTCGACGTACAGGCCCAGGCTCACCGAGCCGACGCGGACGTTGTCGCTGACTTCCAGCTGGTACGGCAGGTTGCGCTTCTCGGCGATACTGGCGCCGCTGGCCAGCGGCTGCTTGACCAGCAGTTGCGGCGCCTTGTCGTCCTTCAGTACGCGCACGCGCACGGCCTGGGGCGTGCTGACGCTGCGGCCCTTGCCGTCGGCGCGACGCTCCAGGGCACTGGCGGTGAGGCTGAGGTCGGTGCCGGCCTGGCCATAGGGCACTTCGACGAGGAATTCGTAGGGGAAGACCATGTCGGTGAGGCTGCGGTCGCCGCCCTTGAGGCCGCCGATGTTGAGCACCACGCGGTCGATGCCGACGTCGTCCACGGCGTTGATTTCCACCAGCAGCAGCTGGCCTTCGGTGGTCTCGCTGTTGTTCTGCGGCGCGCCGACCACCACGCTGGGCAGCTGGTCGCGGGTGACTTCCACCGTGAGGTGTTCCTCGGCGCGGTGGGCGTCGAGATCGCCGTGGGCGACGCCGTAGGTGTCCACCGCTTCCAGGCTGAGCTGCACCTGGTTGGCCTGGGGGTTGTCCGGGTCGAAGGCGGGCATCGGCACGGAGAAGTTGTAGGGCGACTGGCGCAGGCGCATCTCGTAGGGCGGCTGGCCGTTGCCGTAGGTGGCGCGCAGGTGCACGTACTCCACGCCGACGTCGTCGAAGGCCTTGGCGTTGACGTACAGCGGGTTGCCTTCCACCACCTTGGCGCCGGGCACGGGCTCGACGACGTCGATCACCGGGCGGGCGTCGATGTTGATCGGGTAGCTGTTGGTGAGCACCGCGTTGTTGGCCGCGTCGAAGCCTTCCAGGCGCACGCGCACGCTGACCCGCTCGATCTGGTCGCTGGTCAGGCCGAAGGCGCGGACGATCTCGGCCAGGCGGTCGACGTGGATCAGCTGGCTGTATTCGGGGGTGTCGATGTCGACCGTGGTGACCGGCTCGTAGTCCTCGGAAGGGATGCCGTCGATGGTGCGTACCACGGTGAAGGGCTGCTCGCGGTCCTGGGCTTCGCCACGCACGCGCACCGAGTAGCCGCGCGAGAGCACCAGGCGGTTGACCTTGACGTTGTCGAAGGCCTGGTAGACCAGGGTGAAGTCGCTGTCCTCGATGGCGCCGAAGCCGAGGGTTGGCCGCTTGAACAGCAGTTTCGGGCTGATGGTATCGGCCATCACCTTGATCTTGCGCTCGAACAGGCCGACCGCACCGTCGGAGTCCTCGACCTGGGCGGTGAGCTTGAGTTCTTCGTTATGGCGGATCAGGCCCTGGGGCACTTCCAGCACGAAGGTGCGCTGCATCGCGTAGGGGCTGTCCTTGCGGCCGAAATCGTCGGCCATGGACTTGTCGTAGCGGGCATGGATGCTGTCGTGGATGCTGGCGAAGGCGGCATCGACCACCTTGTCGCCACCGGTGACGCCGTCGCTGGAGCCGATCACCGGCAGCGGCACGCCGTTGGCGAAGACCTTGAGGCGGCTGGCGGTGAGCTTGCGGTCGTCCGCGGCCACCAGGCCGACGCGGATGCGGAAGGTGCCGGCGGCGATCTCCTGCTCATCGCCCGGGGCGGTGATGCGCACCTCGGGGACCATGTTGGTCAGAGGGTGGACCAGGATGGTGCGGTCG
Source organism: Pseudomonas sp. Pc102 (assembly GCF_018408275.1). NCBI lineage: Bacteria > Pseudomonadati > Pseudomonadota > Gammaproteobacteria > Pseudomonadales > Pseudomonadaceae > Pseudomonas > Pseudomonas sp. Pc102. The sequence continues at coordinate 6,529,878 of NZ_AP021905.1, forward strand.
CTGACATGACCGTAGGTGTCGGTCAGTTCGATGCGGTATTCGGTGGGCTCGCTCTGGTCGAAGAGGACCTCGGCCTGGTCGGCGGCCTGCAGCGGCGGCGCGGCGGGGCAGTTGACCTGGAAGCCGCGCTCGTAGACCACGGCGGCGACGCTGCCGTCGCGCTTGAGGCGCAGGATGCGGTAGGTGGCGAGGCCGGCGTCGTCGCGCAGGTCGGTGTCGAGGCGGAAGCGTTCGTTGATCCGCACCCAGAATTCGCCGTAGTTGATGCGCGCCGGGTCGGTGAGGGCCTTCTCGTACTTGCCGTCCACCCAGTAGGTGTTGAAGCCGGTGAGGCTGAGCTGCGGCTTCTCGTTGGCGGCCAGCGGGTAGCGCAGGCTGTGTTCGGTGGTGCGACCGCTCCAGTCCTCGGCCACCAGGGTCAGCTCCAGTTCGCCGCTGGAGAACTCGCGGGGCACCCGGTAGGGCAGTTGCAGGGCGCTCTGGCCGAGGTAGGTGCCGAGGTCGTGGACGACACGGCCACGGTTCTCCAGCAGGCGCAGGCTCTTCAGGCCGAGGCTGTCGTCGCCGAAGGTGGTCTTGAGGTCCAGCTGCTGCATGGGCACGGCGACGGAGCCGGCCACCGGGCTGACGATGCGCGCCTGGGGCGCCTGCTCGTCGACCCGCAGGGGCTGTTGCAGCAGGGTGCCGAGCACCAGGTCGCCGCGCTCGTGGGACAGGCGGTCGGTGGCGTGGCCGATCAGGCTCAGGCTGGTGCTCTGCACTTCGGCGGGCACCGGCAGGAGCAGGTTGTAGCGTTCTTCCGCACGGCTCTGGGCACCGCTGTCGCCCACTTGCAGGAAGGCGGTCTGGGCATTGCCGTCGAGGCCGTCCTGGAGCAGCAGGTTGATGACGTTGCGGCCCGGTACGCGGGTGCCGCCGTCGGTGCTGACGTTGGCCTGGGAGGTTTCCAGCTGGGTGATCTGCAGCTCGCGGATGAAGGCGGGCGCGCCGGCACGCGGGCGCAGCACCAGGCGGGTGACGTCGGGGCCGCCCAGGGCGGCGAGGTCGAGCAGGCCGCCGACGGCCTGCACGTCGCGCAATTCGGGGCGCACCTGGCAGAGGCTGCGGGAGAAGGTCTCGACCTGCCAGTTGCTGGTCTGCGTGCCCAGCTTGAGCAGGCGCGGGGAGCCGAGCTGCTCGTTGCCGGAGAGGATCAGGCGGCCGTCTTTGACCTGCAGGAAGGGCTTCTCGTTGAGCAGCAGGTCGCCCTGCCAGCCCTGGGCCTCGGGGTAGGCGATGCTGATCAGCGGGCTGTTCTGCTGGCTGGTGGCGTCGACCTTGGTCAGGCCGCGGATGTCGCGGGCACCGCCCAGGTCGCGCAGGGAGCTGGCCGCCAGCAGGTAGCGGCCGGTGCTGGCGGGCGCGCCGTCGTTGAAGTCGTCCTGCACGACCAGGCTGCCACGCAGGGGCATGCCGCGCTGCTGCTGGGCGGAGGGGGTGCTGTCCTTCCAGCTGAGCAGGGGCGCCTGGTCACGCTGGACCAGCAGCCGGCGGGTCACCTGGCTCTCGTTGCCCAGCAGGTCCTTGGCCTTGACCACCAGGGTCAGGCCGATGGGCTCGGCCTGGGGCCGGTAGCGTTCGATATCGAGCAGGTCGTTGGCGCCGGCGGCGGGGACGCTGACCTGCGGCGTGCTGAGGCCTTCGGCCTTGGCCACCAGTTCGTCGCGGCCCTGGTCGTCGAGCAGGCGCACTTCGTAGGAGGCGACGGCGGTGTCGTCCTGCAGGCTGACCTGCAGTTTGGTCTTCTGCCGCTCGAAGAGGCGTTCGGTGGGCGACTGGATGTTGATCTGCGGGCCGGTCTCGTCGCCGAGGACCTTGATGTTGATGGCCGGGGAACGGGTTTCGTTGATGCCGCGGTCACGGGCGCGCAGCACCAGCTGCAGCACCTTGCCGGCGTAGCGGCGGCTGAGCTCGGGGGTCAGGCGCAGGCGGCCGTCGAAGTCGGCGTAGAAGCGCTGGCCGACGAGGATGGCGCCGATGGTGCCGGGGTTGGGCACCTTGACGGTCTCGACACGGTCCTTGCGGCTGAACAGTTCCCAGGCCACGGCGTGTTCTTCGCGGGTGTCCGGGTCGATCAGCAGGGGGTCGAGGCTGTCGACGTACTGGTTGTCGCCGGCGCTGCCCTGGATCTGGAAGTTGGTGCCCGGCGGCAGGCTGAAGTCGCCTTCCGGCTTGCTCAGCTGCAGGGTCGGCGGCTCGGTGTCGTCGATGATCTCCAGCTCCAGCGAGGCTTCGCTGACCTGGTTGGCGCTGTCGTAGGCACGGACGGCGATATCGGTGTCGGCCCCGGCCTTGTTGGGCACGCGCAGGGCGGCGCCGACATAGCCTTCCTGGGACTTGGCCAGGTCGCTGCCGCTGACGGTCTTGAGCACCTGCACCTGGCCGCCCTGGCGCAGGATGAACTCGACGCGGCTCACCTGGCGGTCGTCGGTGACCAGGGCCTGGGCGGTGAAGGCTTCGCCCTCGTACAGGCGCGAACCGGGTGCCGGGGCGCGGACGGCGATCTTCGGCGGCTGGTCCTTGCCGATGGGGAAGCGCCAGAGGGTGGGATCGGCGTCGTTGCCGTACTGGTCACGACCGCGCAGTTCGATCACCAGCTCCTGCTGGTCGGAGGGGACTTCCATCTCGAAGCTGTCTTCGAAGCTGGCGACCTGCTGGGCGCCGGTGAGGGCCTTGGAATACAGGGTGCGGCTGCCGCTGAGGGCGCTGAAGGCCACCAGGCGGGTGTCGTCGACGCCGCGCAGGCGGACCTGGATGCGGTTGCCGGCGTAGAGCGGTGCGCCCTGGATCGGCGAGACCACGGCCAGGCGCGGGCCGAGGGTGTCGGCCATGACCTGCAGGGGCAGTTCGCGGTTGTCGCCCTGCTGGCCGCCGTCGTCGATGGCGGCGACCTTCAGGCGCAGGGCGCGGTCCTGGTTGCCCAGGTTGAGGGGCTTGAGGTCGATCACCAGGCGGTTGACGGTATCCGGGCCGATGACGAGGCCACCTTGCTGGTCGATGCGCTTGTGCCACAGCGGTGTGCTGCCGCCTTCGGCCCAGAGGCTGGCTTCGAGTGCGTGCACGGCGCGGTCGTCGTGGGCGACCACGTCCACCTGCAGGCTGTCCTGGCTGTAGACGCGGCTCTGCACCGGGTTGAGGCCGCGGACCTCGGGCTTGGCGTCGTCGGCGATGCCGATCAGCACCTTCACTTCGCTGTCGTTGCCGGTGCCATCGGTGGCCACGACGCGGATCGGATAGCGGTCGTAGCGCACGCCGTCGAGGTGCTTGAACTTGGGCGCCGCCACCACCTTGAGGGTGGAGAAGGCCTTGAGGGCACCGGGGATGGCCTGCACCGAGAGGCTGCCATCGGCGCTGCTCAGGTGGTCGTTGGGGTTGCCGGTGAGGTAGAAGCCGACGCCTTCCTGCTTGGCCACACCGTAGAGGTCCAGGCGCTCGACGCCGACGTTGTCGTAGCCGGTGACCTTGAGCACGAAGGTGCTGTCCTCGACCACCGGGGCCAGGTCGTCGCCGGCGTCGCTGATGGTGATGGAGGGGGAAGCCAGGTTGATGACCGGGTCTTCCTCGTCCTTGCCCAGGGTGACGTTGACCGGCGCGCTGCGGGTCAGCTGGCCGGCGCTGTCGATGGCCTCGGCGTGGAGGGTCAGGGGGGTTTCCTTGTCCACGCCGGCCGGCGCCTGGTAGATCACCGCGAAGGGCGCCTTGAGGTCGGTGCCCGCCAGCTTGCCGTTGACGTAGAAGTCGACCTGGCGCAGGCCCAGGTCGTCGGTGGCGTTGGCGCGCAGCTCGACCGGCTGGCCGGAGACCAGGTGCGCGCCTTCCACCGGGTGGCTGAAGGATACGGTCGGCGTCTGGTCGCCCTTGACCGGCAGGGTCAGGGGCTCGGAGAGGTTGGACTGCTGGTGCAGGTCGACCACGCGGGCGCGCAGTTCCAGGGTACGGCCGAGCCAGTCCTGCTTGATCGGCAGCTGGAAGCTGTGGCTGGTGCTGCGCAGGCCGAGCTTGGTGCCGTCGTAGTCGCGGTCCTGGTGGCGGTAGGACTGCACTTCCTCGCCGTTGACCAGCAGGAAGATGTCGGTGCCGCCTTCGAGGGTGTCGTCGGTGGCCTCGACCGTGACGCTGACGGTCTGGCCCACGGTGGCGATGCTGCCGGCCGCGGGCTGGGTGATGCGGGCGGTGGGCCGCTGGTTCTCCAGCACGCGCAGCAGGCGGGCCGGGGCGTCGACCACGGCACCGTTCTGCGCGTGCACGCGGGCGGAGAGCGCCATGCTGGTTTCCCGCAGGGAGATCTCGGGCACCTGGAGGGTGACCTGCCAGACCTCGAACAGCTGCTTCTTGCTCGGGTCGCTCTCCAGCGGGCGCTGTTCGAAGATGGGGAAGCGGGTCTCGCCGACCTTGCGCCCGTCGATGAAGTATTCGACCTGGCTGATGCCGCTCTGGTACTCGACGTCCGGCAGTACGCCCAGGTTGACGCTGATGGCGGCGCGCAGCGGGCTGTTCTCGACGACGCGCTGGGCGTCCACCGGCGATTCGAAGATGAACTCGGGGCCTTGGGATTGCTCTTGGCGACGACCTGCACGGCGCGCTCGGGGCTGCTCTGGCTCTTGCCGGTTTCGTCGAAGGCCACGGCGCGCACGCGCAGGGTGCGGCCTTCCAGTTCCTGCTCGATGGGCAGGCTGAGGGCGTAGGGCGGGGACAGGCGGCGCCCGACCATGGCGCCGTCGAGCCAGAACTCGACGCTTTTCACGCCGACGTCGTCGCTGGCGCTGGCCTGGAGTTCGAGCACCGAGCCGACGGCGATGCTGGCTTCGGGCTGCAGGTCGACTGCGGGGGCGGAGTCCTGGGCGGCGACCGGGAGGTCGACGCCGATGTCCGGGTAACGCTGCAGGCGGGCGTGCAGCAGCATCGGGCTCTGCTCGGGCACCTGGGCACGGGCGCGCAGTTGCAGCTGGTCGTTGCGCTCGAGGATGCCTTCGCTGCCGTTGGGCAGCTGCAGCTCGACGGCGAGGCTGTCGGCCAGGGGCGACTCGCTGCCGTCGTCGAATACCGCGAGGATCGCCGGCAACGCCTGGAAGTCGTTGAGGCGCGGCAGCACCAGGGGCTGGCCGGCGGCCTGGCCTTCGAAACGCAGGGCGGTGAGGCGGCGGCTGTAGTCGACCTTCACCGGCAGGCTGACTTCGGGCAGGCCGGGGTAGCTCACATAAACAAAGACCGCCTCGGAGGCGGTCTCTTGCAATGGATAGACAACGCCTTCGGCGCTGACCCAGACCAGGTCCGGGTTGGAGGAACGGTAGCTGATGCCGTTGCCCAGCCCGGCCAGGGGGGTCGGCCCGCGGAATTCGAAGTCGACCTCGGGAACCAGGCGGGCCGACTGCAGGGCGTCGCTGAACACCAGGCGATCGGGGTGCACGGCGATGGAGCGGGCGGCTTCCTCGACGCTCTCGCCGATGAAGCGGATGTCGGAGAAGCTGCTCTGGTTGCCGGAGGCATCGACGGCGACCGCCTGGACCATGACCAGGGCGTTGCGTGCCACTTCTTCGGCGCTCAGGGGAGCGTCCAGGCGCTGGCGCAGGCTGTAGCGCTGCTGGCCGTCGACCTTGGGGAAGACCCGGCGCGCTTCGGGCATGCGCAGGAAGGCCTTGCGCTCGGCCTGGCTGACCACGCCGCCGGCGGCGCGCAGGTCGGAGGCGCGCAGGCCGGTGAGGGACAGGCTGAGGTAGCTGAGGTCGATGTCGTCCTGGGCGTCGAAGCTGGCCACCAGGTACTGCTCGCCATCCTGGCTCTCGATCGCCAGCTGGGTGAGTTCCAGCTGCGGGGCCACGGCTTCCTGCTGGAAGGTTTCGCTGTAGTCCTGGATCCGGCCGTCGGCGTAGATCAGTTTGACCGCCGGCTGCAGGACGTCGCCGCCTTCGAGACGGAAGCTGAAGGAGCAGGCGACGCTGGAGTCGGTGTCACGCGTGGCATCGGTCGGCAGGAAACGCTTGCCGCTGGCGGGAATGCTGACTTCGGCCAGGTCACGGCAATCATCGAGGGAAAGGACGTAGTCGGCGGCGTTGCCGGTGGAACCGAGGGCGGAGGCGGTGCGGATGTCTATTTCGGATGCAAAGGTTTCAGGGGCCGCTAGCGCGATCAGCGCGGCGAGCACCCGGCGAAACCCTGTATGGCGGCATCCTTGCAGCATCTTGGGGGAAAAGTTCCATTTATTTTGCGCATTCAGGCGTAGGACTTCGATAGCCTTAGCCTTTCCAATGGCAGAATGCTATACACGGAAAAATCTTATTTCAAGATAGGTACAAATGCCGAACAGGCATAAACGGTAGGGAACGTGATCGGCGTCAAATATCGCCATCATCCGTCACCACCCGTCCTGACCCGGCTTTGCACCCGATAGAGCAATGGATAGTATTGCCGCGCCATCACAGGGAAGAGTCCATGGCCACCATCCTTCACACGCTGACCCAGCTCGCAGCCACACGCGCGGTAAAGCTGTCGGCGCTGTCCCTGTGCTCCCTTCTCATGCTCGCCGCCCTGACCTGGCACGGCCTGCAGCTGCGTGCTGCGCTGCAACCGCCGGTGCTGGCGCCCAGCGCGATGAACGAGCCCGGCCCGCAGGACGGGCCGACGCCGCTCGGCAGGGGGCTGCTCGGTTTGTTCGGGTCCAGCGCCGAAGCCGAATCGGTGGCGGCCGAAGCGCTCGAGAAGCTGCCCGAGAGCAACCTGGACCTGCAGGTGTCGGCGATCTTCTTCATGGCGCCCGCCGAGCAGAGCACGGTGATCCTGGAAGACGGCGATCGCACCCTCATTCTCAAGCCGGGTGAAGAGGTGCGCCCCGGCATCGCCGTGCAGCGCATCGAAAGCCACCGGATCACGCTCAAGCGCAATGGCAAGCTGGAGCAGATCAGCTTCCGCGGCTTCGGCGAGATGCCCGGCAGCAGCCCGGCGCCGGAAAGCCCCATGCCCGTCGCCCAGAACATCGAACCGGTGACCGACACCCTGGCCAGTTCACTGCCTGCCGCACCGGAGCCGGCGGTGGCGAGCCAGGGCGGCGTACCCACCGCTTACCAGCAATACATTCAGCGCAAGCTCGCGCAGAACAAGTAGTCGAGTGAGAGAAGTGTCCACCAGAGCCCCGTCGTGCCTGCTGCTCAGTCTGTGCCTGCTCGTCCCCTTCGCCAGCGCCCACGCCGAGGACAAACCGGTGGCGGCCGAGGCGCCCGTGGCGGCCAGCGATGTGAAGATCAACATGCAGGACACCAACATCCGCTCCTTCATCGAGTGGATCGCCAAGGCGACCGGCAAGAATTTCATCATCGACCCGCGGGTGACCGGCAAGGTGACGGTGATTTCCAACGAGTCGATGAAGCCGGAGGAGGCGTACCGGGTCTTCCTGTCGGTGCTGCAGGTGCACGGGTTCTCCGCCATCGAGTCGGACAGCGCGGTGAAGGTCATCCCGGACGCCAACGCCAAGCAGAGCGGCGTGCCGCTGGTGGACGACGACACGCTGAACGATGACCAGCAGGTGGTGCGGGTGATCCGCACGCAGCACGTGCCGGCGACGCAACTGGTGAACATCCTCCGGCCGATGGTGCCGCAGGTGGGGCACCTGGCGGCTTACCCGGACAGCAACGCGCTGATCATTTCCGACCGGGCCTCCAACATCAACCAGCTGCTGAAGCTGGTGTCCGAGATCGACCGGGCCGGGCAATTCGAGATCGACGTGATCCCGCTGAAGTTCGCCAATGCCAAGGAGCTCTCCAGCATGCTTGGCAACCTGGTGCCCCAGGGCGGCGGTGCCGAGGGCGCGAGCAAGATGAGCGTGTCGGTGGATGAGCGCACCAACAGCATTCTGATCTCCGGCGACCCGAGCAAGCGCCAGCAGTTGCGCGATGTGCTGGCCAACCTGGATCGCCCGGGGAACATCATCCGCGACACCCAGGTGATCTACCTGCATTACCTGAAGGCGTCGGAGGTCGCGCAGATCCTGCAGAACGTGGCCACCAGCCTGCAGAAGCAGGACAAGGACGTGGGCATCAGCGGGGCGGAGATTTCCATCCAGGCCAACGACACCACCAACGCGCTGGTGATCAGCGCGCCGCCGGCAATCATGAAGACCGTCGAAGGGGTGGTGCAGCGGCTGGACATCCGCCGGGCGCAGGTGCTGGTGGAGGCGGTGATCGTCGAAGTCTCGGACAACAAGGTCAACGAGCTGGGCGTGCAGTGGAAGACCTCGGACGGGGCCATCGGCGGCGACGGCTTCTTCGGTGGCTTCAAGTCGTCGCTCAAGGGCAATGCGATCGACTCCTTCCCGGGCGGCAACCCGGCCAAGCTGGATGCCGGGCTGAGCCTGGGCTTCTACAGCAACGGCTCGCTCCGGGCGCTGATCCGTACGCTGTCCACCGACGACTCGATGAATATCCTCTCGACGCCGAACCTGGTCACCCTGGACAACGAGGAAGGCAAGATCGTGGTCGGCCAGAACGTGCCCTTCGTTACCGGCAGTTCGACCAGCGCCTCGAACCCGTCCACCAACCCCTTCCAGACGATCGAGCGGCAGGACGTGGGCATCACCCTGAAGATCAAGCCGCAGATCAACGAAGGGGACTCGGTGACCCTGAACGTCTACCAGGAGATATCCAGCGTCACCAACGACACCAGTGCCGCGGACATCGTGACGAACAAGCGTTCGGTGGAAACGCGGGTCCTCATCAAGGACAACATGACGCTGGTACTGGGCGGCCTCATCTCGGACGAGGTGAGGGACTCGGGCGACAAGGTACCCTTCCTGGGCAAGATCCCGATCATCGGGCAGTTGTTCCGCAGTGACCGCAAGGAAGTGAACAAGAAGAACCTGATGGTGTTCATCAAGCCGACCATCATCAATGACTTCGACCATGCCGACCAACTGACCGAAGGCAAGTACAACTTCATCCGGGAGCGCCAGCTGCGTTATGCCGACCAGGACATCGCGAAGGGGGTACCCACGCTGCCGGAACGCATCAACAGTGCGGAGAAGGAGTTGAAGATCAAATCCGTACCGCTACCGCCGCAATGATTGATTGTTGAAGTGAAGCCACCTGCGGGTGGCTTTTTGTTTGGCGGTTCGATGGTGCTGGCCTGGTTATCCGGGCTGGTGGGTGGGGAGCGGCGAGGGACGCCCGTTAACTCATCCAATTTGCGGAGAGGGCGATTGGGAAAAGCGACTTGAGGGACTGGCTGCTCATCTGCCTGAGATATCTCCTGGTTGGAGCCAAGTGGATCTGGCAACACTTCGGGAGTTGAGCCGGGTGCGCATCCATGAGACCTGCACCAGTGGGTGTGAGTATCGCGGCGACTGATTCTTCTGCTGCATAAATGCAAAAGGCCACCCTAGGGTGGCCTTTTTGTTGCGCGCAGTTCCTGTCGATCACACTGCCTGTATAGCCCGGACTTCTTTCCGTGGGCTGTTCCAAGGTTAACCATGAGGGTCCATCGAAATAGCAGCCCTAAGATCTGCCTGGCAGCGCAAGTCGCCCCTACAGTCGCCCCGGCGAGCTGTGCCGCTGCACCTGGCTGGATCAAGGGTTGTTCCAAGCCAGCGCCGCAGACACCTCACATCGCCCGGCGGATTTTCTCAGGCGCAAAGTCAAACCCCCGACCTTCTTGCGAAGATCGGGGGTTTGGTATAGGTGCTTGACGATGACCTACTCTCACATGGAGAAACTCCACACTACCATCGGCGATGCATCGTTTCACTACTGAGTTCGGGATGGGATCAGGTGGTTCCAACGCTCTATGGTCGTCAAGCAATTCGGTTGGGGTATCGTCTGGGACGCGACCCCGAATGGGTATGTGATAAGGCTTTGCAAGTTCTGGCCAATTTTCGGCTAAGTCGACTTCACCTTATAACAACAATCGTCAGATTGTTTGGGTGTTATATGGTCAAGCCTCACGGGCAATTAGTATTGGTTAGCTCAACGCCTCACAGCGCTTACACACCCAACCTATCAACGTCGTAGTCTTCGACGGCCCTTTAGGGGATTCAAGATCCCAGTGAGATCTCATCTTGAGGCGAGTTTCCCGCTTAGATGCTTTCAGCGGTTATCTCTTCCGAACGTAGCTACCCGGCAATGCCACTGGCGTGACAACCGGAACACCAGAGGTTCGTCCACTCCGGTCCTCTCGTACTAGGAGCAGCCCCTCTCAAATCTCAAACGTCCACGGCAGATAGGGACCGAACTGTCTCACGACGTTCTAAACCCAGCTCGCGTACCACTTTAAATGGCGAACAGCCATACCCTTGGGACCGGCTTCAGCCCCAGGATGTGATGAGCCGACATCGAGGTGCCAAACACCGCCGTCGATATGAACTCTTGGGCGGTATCAGCCTGTTATCCCCGGAGTACCTTTTATCCGTTGAGCGATGGCCCTTCCATACAGAACCACCGGATCACTAAGACCTACTTTCGTACCTGCTCGACGTGTCTGTCTCGCAGTCAAGCGCGCTTTTGCCTTTATACTCTACGACCGATTTCCGACCGGTCTGAGCGCACCTTCGTACTCCTCCGTTACTCTTTAGGAGGAGACCGCCCCAGTCAAACTGCCCACCATACACTGTCCTCGATCCGGATGACGGACCAGAGTTAGAACCTCAAGCATGCCAGGGTGGTATTTCAAGGATGGCTCCACGCAGACTGGCGTCCACGCTTCAAAGCCTCCCACCTATCCTACACAAGCAGGCTCAAAGTCCAGTGCAAAGCTACAGTAAAGGTTCACGGGGTCTTTCCGTCTAGCCGCGGATACACTGCATCTTCACAGCGATTTCAATTTCACTGAGTCTCGGGTGGAGACAGCGCCGCCATCGTTACGCCATTCGTGCAGGTCGGAACTTACCCGACAAGGAATTTCGCTACCTTAGGACCGTTATAGTTACGGCCGCCGTTTACCGGGGCTTCGATCAAGAGCTTCGCTTGCGCTAACCCCATCAATTAACCTTCCGGCACCGGGCAGGCGTCACACCCTATACGTCCACTTTCGTGTTTGCAGAGTGCTGTGTTTTTAATAAACAGTCGCAGCGGCCTGGTATCTTCGACCGGCATGGGCTTACGGAGCAAGTCCTTCACCCTCACCGGCGCACCTTCTCCCGAAGTTACGGTGCCATTTTGCCTAGTTCCTTCACCCGAGTTCTCTCAAGCGCCTTGGTATTCTCTACCCAACCACCTGTGTCGGTTTGGGGTACGGTTCCTAGTTACCTGAAGCTTAGAAGCTTTTCCTGGAAGCATGGCATCAACCACTTCATCGTCTAAAAGACGACTCGTCATCAGCTCTCAGCATTAAGCGCCCGGATTTACCTAAGCACTCTGCCTACCACCTTAAACTTGGACAACCAACGCCAAGCTGGCCTAGCCTTCTCCGTCCCTCCATCGCAGTAACTAGAAGTACAGGAATATTAACCTGTTTCCCATCGACTACGCTCTTCAGCCTCGCCTTAGGGACCGACTAACCCTGCGTCGATTAACGTTGCGCAGGAACCCTTGGTCTTTCGGCGTGCGAGTTTTTCACTCGCATTGTCGTTACTCATGTCAGCATTCGCACTTCTGATACCTCCAGCAAGCTTCTCAACTCACCTTCACAGGCTTACAGAACGCTCCTCTACCGCATCACTTACGTGATACCCGTAGCTTCGGTGTATGGTTTGAGCCCCGTTACATCTTCCGCGCAGGCCGACTCGACTAGTGAGCTATTACGCTTTCTTTAAAGGGTGGCTGCTTCTAAGCCAACCTCCTAGCTGTCTAAGCCTTCCCACATCGTTTCCCACTTAACCATAACTTTGGGACCTTAGCTGACGGTCTGGGTTGTTTCCCTTTTCACGACGGACGTTAGCACCCGCCGTGTGTCTCCCATGCTCGGCACTTGTAGGTATTCGGAGTTTGCATCGGTTTGGTAAGTCGGGATGACCCCCTAGCCGAAACAGTGCTCTACCCCCTACAGTGATACATGAGGCGCTACCTAAATAGCTTTCGAGGAGAACCAGCTATCTCCGAGCTTGATTAGCCTTTCACTCCGATCCACAGGTCATCCGCTAACTTTTCAACGGTAGTCGGTTCGGTCCTCCAGTCAGTGTTACCTAACCTTCAACCTGCCCATGGATAGATCGCCCGGTTTCGGGTCTATTCCCAGCGACTAGACGCCCTATTAAGACTCGCTTTCGCTACGCCTCCCCTATTCGGTTAAGCTCGCCACTGAAAATAAGTCGCTGACCCATTATACAAAAGGTACGCAGTCACCCAACAAAGTGGGCTCCCACTGCTTGTACGCATACGGTTTCAGGTTCTATTTCACTCCCCTCTCCGGGGTTCTTTTCGCCTTTCCCTCACGGTACTGGTTCACTATCGGTCAGTCAGTAGTATTTAGCCTTGGAGGATGGTCCCCCCATATTCAGACAAAGTTTCTCGTGCTCCGTCCTACTCGATTTCACTTCTAAGATCCTTTCGCGTACAGGGCTATCACCCACTATGGCCGCACTTTCCAGAGCGTTCCGCTAAAATCAAAGAAGCTTAAGGGCTAGTCCCCGTTCGCTCGCCACTACTAAGGGAATCTCGGTTGATTTCTGTTCCTCAGGGTACTTAGATGTTTCAGTTCCCCTGGTTCGCCTCTTGCACCTATGGATTCAGTACAAGATACCTAGGTTATCCTAGGTGGGTTCCCCCATTCAGAGATCTCCGGATCAAAGTCTGTTTGCCGACTCCCCGAAGCTTATCGCAGGCTACCACGTCTTTCATCGCCTCTGACTGCCAAGGCATCCACCGTATGCGCTTCTTCACTTGACCATATAACCCCAAGCAATCTGGTTATTGTCTCTAACGTGAAGACGACATTCGCCGAAAATTCGCGCTTGAACTCGCAAATTTTACCTTGACTTGATTAATCACCAGTGAAAGAGATTAATCAGTCTACTTCTATCACATACCCAAATTTTTAAAGAACGGTTCTGGCGCAAAGACCAGAAATCAATGCCATTCTCAAGGCACTCATTTCTGAGCTTTCAGCGATTTAAGAGTGGATGGTGGAGCCAAGGAGGATCGAACTCCTGACCTCCTGCGTGCAAAGCAGGCGCTCTCCCAGCTGAGCTATGGCCCCTCGAAGACCTGCCACGCCCATGACAATTGGTGGGTCTGGGCAGATTCGAACTGCCGACCTCACCCTTATCAGGGGTGCGCTCTAACCAACTGAGCTACAGACCCAATCGTCTTACTCTCGGGTCTAACAACCCAATCGCTTTTCGCAAGTGAATCAAGCAATTCGTGTGGGAGCTTATGAAGAAGCTGATGTCTTCGATTAAGGAGGTGATCCAGCCGCAGGTTCCCCTACGGCTACCTTGTTACGACTTCACCCCAGTCATGAATCACTCCGTGGTAACCGTCCCCCTTGCGGTTAGACTAGCTACTTCTGGAGCAACCCACTCCCATGGTGTGACGGGCGGTGTGTACAAGGCCCGGGAACGTATTCACCGTGACATTCTGATTCACGATTACTAGCGATTCCGACTTCACGCAGTCGAGTTGCAGACTGCGATCCGGACTACGATCGGTTTTATGGGATTAGCTCCACCTCGCGGTTTGGCAACCCTTTGTACCGACCATTGTAGCACGTGTGTAGCCCTGGCCGTAAGGGCCATGATGACTTGACGTCATCCCCACCTTCCTCCGGTTTGTCACCGGCAGTCTCCTTAGAGTGCCCACCATAACGTGCTGGTAACTAAGGACAAGGGTTGCGCTCGTTACGGGACTTAACCCAACATCTCACGACACGAGCTGACGACAGCCATGCAGCACCTGTGTCTGAGTTCCCGAAGGCACCAATCCATCTCTGGAAAGTTCTCAGCATGTCAAGGCCAGGTAAGGTTCTTCGCGTTGCTTCGAATTAAACCACATGCTCCACCGCTTGTGCGGGCCCCCGTCAATTCATTTGAGTTTTAACCTTGCGGCCGTACTCCCCAGGCGGTCGACTTATCGCGTTAGCTTCGCCACTAAGATCTCAAGGATCCCAACGGCTAGTCGACATCGTTTACGGCGTGGACTACCAGGGTATCTAATCCTGTTTGCTCCCCACGCTTTCGCACCTCAGTGTCAGTATCAGTCCAGGTGGTCGCCTTCGCCACTGGTGTTCCTTCCTATATCTACGCATTTCACCGCTACACAGGAAATTCCACCACCCTCTACCGTACTCTAGCTCAGTAGTTTTGGATGCAGTTCCCAGGTTGAGCCCGGGGCTTTCACATCCAACTTGCTGAACCACCTACGCGCGCTTTACGCCCAGTAATTCCGATTAACGCTTGCACCCTTCGTATTACCGCGGCTGCTGGCACGAAGTTAGCCGGTGCTTATTCTGTCGGTAACGTCAAAACAGCAAGGTATTAACTTACTGCCCTTCCTCCCAACTTAAAGTGCTTTACAATCCGAAGACCTTCTTCACACACGCGGCATGGCTGGATCAGGCTTTCGCCCATTGTCCAATATTCCCCACTGCTGCCTCCCGTAGGAGTCTGGACCGTGTCTCAGTTCCAGTGTGACTGATCATCCTCTCAGACCAGTTACGGATCGTCGCCTTGGTGAGCCTTTACCTCACCAACTAGCTAATCCGACCTAGGCTCATCTGATAGCGCAAGGCCCGAAGGTCCCCTGCTTTCTCCCGTAGGACGTATGCGGTATTAGCGTTCCTTTCGAAACGTTGTCCCCCACTACCAGGCAGATTCCTAGGCATTACTCACCCGTCCGCCGCTGAATCATGGAGCAAGCTCCACTCATCCGCTCGACTTGCATGTGTTAGGCCTGCCGCCAGCGTTCAATCTGAGCCATGATCAAACTCTTCAGTTCAATACTGCTTGGGTTTTGAGAAAACCCTAAACTTGGCTCAGCAATCGCAAATAAACTCTCGAATTCACGAGTGTTACTTGTGTTGCTGATAATCAGTCGACTACCAGTCTTACATCACAAGCACCCACACGAATTGCTTGATTCAAGTTGTTAAAGAGCAATTTCGATCAAGCCTTTCGTCTCAACCGAGGCCGCGCATTCTACAGCAGCCTTTCCTTCTGTCAAGCTGTTTTTCGAAGAATTTTTCATTCTACTCAACAACTTAGCGCTTCAGTTGACTTCGTCTTCTTCGGCGAGGGGCGCATTCTACATCGCCCCGGCACTGCGTCAAGTTGTTTTTTGAAAATTTCTTTTCTTTACAACAACTTACTCGCTTCAGCAGAGCTTTCCGCTTCAGCGAGGCGCGCATTCTACATGAGCGAGGACAGGTGTAAACCCCCTATTCGAAAAAAGCCGAATCTTTTGTTCGAATGGTCAGGAATCAGCCACTCGCCTCTATATATGGAGGGATCAGATCACCTGCTGCCCACGCAGTGCAGCGATGACGTCGCTGCCCAGGCCCAGCACGCGTGCCAGCACCTCGTCGGTGTGCTCACCCAGGCGCGGTGGCGCCAGGCGGTATTCCACGGGGGTGTCGGAAAGACGCAGCGGGCTCGCCACCTGGGCAACCAGCCCGGAGAGCGCGTGAGGGAGTTCCACCTTCAGCCCACGAGCCAGCACCTGGGGATCCTCGAACACCGCCGCCAGGTCGTTGATCGGCCCACAGGGCACACCGACCTCCTCCAGCGCCGCTACCCACTCGGCCGTCGTCTTGAACACGGTCGCCTGGCGGATCAGCGGGATCAGCTCGGCACGATTCGCCACCCGCGCCTTGTTGGAAGAAAAACGCGGGTCGTCGGCCCACTCCCGGTGGCCGGCGACCTCGCAGAACTTGCGGAACTGCCCATCGTTGCCAACGGTGAGGATGAAATCCCCATCCGCGGTGGGGAAGTCCTGATACGGCACGATGTTGGGATGCGCATTGCCCAGCCGGCGAGGTGCGTTCCCCGTGGTGAGGTAGTTCATCGCCTGGTTCGCCAGGCAAGCCACCTGCACGTCCAGCAGCGCCATGTCGATGTGCTGCCCACGCCCGGTCGTCCCGCGCGCGGTCAACGCAGCGAGGATGGCGACGGAGGAATACAGCCCCGTGAGGATATCGGTCAGCGCCACCCCCACCTTCACCGGCCCGGCTCCCTCCTCGGCATCCGAACGCCCGGTCAGGCTCATCAGCCCACCCAGCCCCTGGATCATGAAGTCGTAACCCGCGCGCTTGGCGTAGGGCCCGAACTGGCCGAAGCCGGTGATGGAGCAATAGATAAGGCGCGGATTGATCGCCTTCAGGGATTCGTAGTCCAGCCCATAGGCCGCCAGCCCACCCACCTTGAAGTTCTCGATGAGGATGTCCGACTCCGCCGCCAGCTTGCGCACCAGCGCCTGCCCCTCGGCCTGGGTGAAATCGATGGTCACCGACTGCTTGTTGCGGTTCGCGGAAAGGAAGTACGCCGCCTCGCTGGTATCCCGGCCATCGGCGTCCTTCAGATAGGGCGGGCCCCAGGAGCGGGTGTCGTCCCCGGCCCCCGGTCGCTCGACCTTGATCACCTCGGCACCGAGGTCGGCGAGTATCTGCCCGGCCCAGGGCCCGGCCAGCACACGGGAAAGATCGAGCACGCGGATATGCGAAAGGGCACCGGCCATGGAATCACCCAAAGGAGAAGGAAGGACAGGCACCACCCCCTCTATATATAGAGGGAGTGGCAACTCCGGATCAGAAGAACGCCTGGATACCGGTCTGCGCGCGACCGAGGATCAGCGCATGCACGTCGTGGGTCCCCTCGTAGGTGTTGACCACCTCCAGGTTCACCAGGTGACGGGCGATGCCGAACTCGTCGGAAATCCCGTTGCCGCCCAGCATGTCGCGGGCCAGGCGGGCGATGTCCAGCGCCTTGCCGCAGCTGTTGCGCTTCATGATCGAGGTGATCTCCACCGCAGCGGTGCCTTCATCCTTCATGCGACCCAGGCGCAGGCAACCCTGCAGGGCCAGGGTGATCTCGGTCTGCATATCGGCCAGCTTCTTCTGGATCAGCTGGTTGGCCGCCAGCGGACGACCGAACTGGTGGCGGTCCAGCACGTATTGGCGCGCGGTGTGCCAGCAGAACTCGGCGGCCCCCAGGGCGCCCCAGGAAATGCCATAGCGGGCGGAGTTCAGGCAGGTGAACGGCCCCTTCAGGCCACGCACCTCGGGGAAGATGTTCTCATCGGGGACGAACACGTTATCCATCACGATCTCACCGGTGATGGACGCCCGCAGGCCCACCTTGCCGTGGATGGCCGGCGCGCTCAGACCTTCCCAGCCCTTCTCCAGCACGAAGCCACGGATATCGCCGGCATCATCCTTGCCCCAGACCACGAAGACATCGGCGATCGGGCTGTTGGTGATCCACATCTTGCTGCCGGTCAGGCGGTAGCCGCCCTCCACCTTGCGCGCGCGGGTGATCATCGAGCCCGGGTCGGAACCGTGGTTCGGCTCGGTCAGGCCGAAGCAGCCGATCCACTCGCCGCTGGCCAGCTTCGGCAGGTACTTCTGCTTCTGCGCCTCGCTGCCGAATTCGTTGATCGGCACCATCACCAGGGACGACTGCACGCTCATCATCGAGCGATAGCCGGAGTCGACGCGCTCCACCTCGCGGGCGATCAGCCCATAGCACACATAGTTCAGGCCGCTGCCGCCGTACTCCGCCGGGATGGTCGCGCCCAGCAGGCCGACCTCACCCATCTCGCGGAAGATCGCCGGATCGGTCTTTTCATGACGGAAGGCTTCCAGCACACGAGGCGCCAGCTTGTCCTGGGCGAACTGCTCGGCGCTGTCGCGCACCATGCGCTCCTCTTCCGTTAGTTGCTGGTCCAGCAGCAGCGGGTCGATCCAGTTGAAAGCAGCTTTGGCAGCCATGAAGGAATCCTCGGTATGCGGTGGATGCGGAACGGGTCGCGCCCGTCTTGTCGTATGCATTCATCCTAGACAGTGCCGGCCGCCAGGGGCAAACGAGGATTTTGCACCCTCTTGTGCTAATTTCTCACTCCGAAATCGCACAAGCCGCCGTTTACGCCACTCAATTGTGAGGCAGAGGTACAGCATGCGCCGCAAGATCCCCAGCACCAGTGCCTTGATCGCCTTCGAATCCGCCGCGCGGCACCAGAGCTTCACCAAGGCCGCCGAAGAACTGGCCCTGACCCAGAGCGCCATCTGCCGGCAGATCGGCGGGCTGGAGGAATTCCTCGGCCTGGAACTGTTCCGCCGCTCGCGCCGTGGCGTGAAGCTCACCGAAGCCGGCCTCGCCTACTCCCGGCGCATCGCCACCCAGCTGGATGCCGTGGAACGCGACACCCTCGCCGTGATGGGCCAGCAGGGCGCCATGGCCATCGAGCTGGCCGTGGTGCCCACCTTCGGCACCCAGTGGCTGGTCCCCCGGCTGGCCGACTTCCAGCGCCTGCACCCGGAAGTGACGGTCAACCTCACCAACCGCACCCGCCCCTTCCTCTTCGCCGACACCGCCTTCGACGCCGCGCTCTACTTCGGCGACGCCGACTGGTCGGGCACCGAATCCCACTTCCTCATGCACGAGCACTCTGTGCCGGTGTGCAGCCCGCGCCTGCTCGGCGGCCGCACGCGCCTCAGCGCCAGCGAGATCGCCGGCCTCCCGTTGCTGCAACAGACCACCCGCCCCTACGCCTGGCGCCAGTGGTTCGGCTCCCTCGGCCTCAATGTCCCGCGTGACATGAGCGGCCCGCGCTACGAACTCTTCTCCATGCTCGCCCAGGCCGCCACCCACGAGATGGGCATCGCCCTCATCCCGCCCTTCCTCATCCAGCGCGAACTGGCCGACGGCAGCCTGGTCACCGCGCTGGACCACAGCTTCCGCAGCGACAAGGCCTATTACCTGATCATCCCCGAGCGCAAGGTCGAATCCGCCGCCCTGGGCGCCTTCCGCGACTGGCTGGTGGAAGCCGCGCGCCTCTACCGCCAGCAGGCCGGCCAGGACTGAGTCCACACACCCGCCACTGTCACGCAAAGTAGCAGCCCGCCGGGCCGTATCGCCCCGCCCGCCCTTCGTCGCCCTGAAAAGCCCCCGCACAGGCCCGCGCGGGTGATGGCATCACCCACCCGGGTGATGGGTGAAATCGCCCGTTCAGGCAGTTATGGGCAGACTTTCGGCTGATTAGCATGAGGCCTCCTTCATCCTTCACTGGAGAGCCGCATGACAACAAGAACAATGCGCGGAATCTTCCGGCCGCACGCGCTGGCCGCCGCCGTGGCACTGGGATTCACCGCCCCCTCGTTCGCCGTCACCTTCAACATCGGGGAGATAGAAGCGCAGTTCGACTCATCGCTGTCGGTCGGCGCGAGCTGGGGCACCCGCGCGCCGGACCCGGAATTCATCTCCGTCGCCAGCGGTGGCGAAGCGCTCTCGCGCACCTCCGACGACGGCCGCCTCAACTTCAAGAAGGGCGAGACCTTCTCGAAGATCTTCAAGGGCATCCATGACCTCGAACTGAAGTACGGCGACACCGGCGTCTTCATCCGCGGCAAGTACTGGTACGACTTCGAGCTGAAGGACGAGCACCGCGAGTTCTACGACATCGACGACCACAACCGCAAAGAGGGCGCCAAGTCCTCGGGCGCGCAGATCCTCGATGCCTTCATCTACCACAACTACAACCTGGGCGACCTGCCCGGCAGCGTACGCGTC
This sequence comes from Pseudomonas sp. Pc102, assembly GCF_018408275.1. Classification (NCBI taxonomy): domain Bacteria; kingdom Pseudomonadati; phylum Pseudomonadota; class Gammaproteobacteria; order Pseudomonadales; family Pseudomonadaceae; genus Pseudomonas; species Pseudomonas sp. Pc102. Next base: position 6,549,550 of record NZ_AP021905.1, read on the forward strand.
GGCAAGCAGGTGGTGAGCTGGGGCGAGAGCACCTTCATCGGCAACTCGATCAACAGCATCAACCCCATCGACGCCGCCGCCTTCCGCCGTCCCGGCGCCGAGATCAAGGAAGGCCTCATCCCGGTCAACATGATCTACGTCTCCCAGAGCCTGACCGACAGCCTCTCGGCCGAAGCCTTCTACCAGCTGGAGTGGGACCAGACGGTCGCCGACAACTGCGGCACCTTCTTCTCCACCTCCGACGTGGTCGCCGACGGCTGCACCGACCGCCTCATCGTCAACGGCCCCGACCTGCCGCCCGGCGTCTCCACCAACACCGGCGCCACCCTCTACATCCCCCGCGCCGGCGACAAGGACGCCCGCGACAGCGGCCAGTTCGGCGTCGCCCTGCGCTGGTTCGTGCCGGAGTTCAACGACACCGAGTTCGGTGCCTATGCGATGAACTACCACAGCCGCGGGCCGGTGTTCAGCACCATCCGCACCACCACCCCGAGCCTGGCGGTCATCCCCGGCGCGCCGGGTGCCCGCTACTTCATCGAATACCCCGAGGACATCCGCCTCTACGGCGTGAGCTTCCAGACCAACATCGAAGGCACCTCGGTCGCCGGCGAGCTCAGCTTCCGCCCCAACATGCCACTGCAGCTCAACAGCACCGACCTGTCCTTCGCCGCCCTGGCCGTCCCCTCCTCGCCGATCTTCGAAAGCGGCCACGGCAGCAACACCGCCGGCGCCATCCTCCACGGCTACGAGCGCAAGCCCGTCACCCAGGCCCAGGTCACCGCCACCCAGTTCGTCGACCAGGTCATGGGCGCCAGCCGCCTGACCCTGGTGGCCGAGGTCGGCTACAACCACATCGGCGGCCTCGACGACGACATGGGCTCGCTGCGCTACGGCCGCGACCCGATCTACGGCCCCGGCCAGCTCTCCTCGCAAGCCACCTGCCTGGCGCTCACCGCCACCAGCCCGGCCCAGCGCGAGTGCAACGACAAGGGCTTCTACACCAGCAGCTCCTGGGGCTACCGCGCCCGCGCCGCCCTGGACTACAGCAACGTCTTCGCCGGCATCAACCTCACCCCCAGCCTCGCCTGGTCCCATGACGTGGATGGCTACGGCCCCAACTTCAACGAAGGCAGCAAGGCCATCAGCCTCGGCCTCAACGCCGAATACCAGAACACCTACACCGCCAGCCTCAGCTACACCGACTTCTTCGGCGGCCACTACAACACCACCACTGACCGCGACTTCATCGCCCTCAGTTTCGGCCTGAACTTCTGATCAACGACCGCATAGGACTCGCACAATGAGAACCACAAGAATCCTGCAAGGCGGTGTGCTGGCCCTCAGCCTGCTGGCCGCCACCGTGATGGCCGCGGTATCGCCCGACGAGGCCGCCAAGCTCGGCACCAGCCTCACCCCGCTGGGCGCCGAGAAGGCCGGCAATGCCGATGGCAGCATCCCCGAATGGACCGGGGGCCTGCCCAAGAACGCGGCCGCCATCGACGCCAACGGCTTCCTCGCCGACCCCTTCGCCAGCGAGAAGCCGCTGTTCACCATCACCGCCGCCAACGCCGCGCAGTACAAGGACAAGCTCTCCGAAGGCCAGCTGGCGATGTTCAAGCGCTACCCCGAGACCTACAAGATCCCGGTCTACACCACCCACCGCACCGCCGCCGCGCCGGACGCCATCTACGCCGCCGCCAAGCAGAGCGCCCTCAACACCCAGCCGGTGGACGGCGGCAACGGCCTGTCCAACTTCGCCGCCAGCCACTACTACGCCTTCCCGATTCCCAAGGACGGCGTCCAGGTGCTGTGGAACCACATCACCCGCTACCGCGGCGGCAACGCCCGGCGCCTGGTGGTGCAGGTCACCCCGCAAACCAACGGCTCCTTCTCCCCGGTGCAGTTCCAGGACGAAGTCGCCTTCCCCGGCGACATGAGCGACCTCGACCAGGACAAGGCCGCCAACATCCTCCTCTACTTCAAGCAGCGGGTCCTCGCGCCCTCGCGCCTCGCCGGCAACGTGCTGCTGGTCCACGAGACCATCGACCAGGTCAAGGAGCCGCGCCTGGCGTGGATCTACAACGCCGGCCAGCGTCGCGTGCGCCGGGCGCCGCAGGTCGCCTACGACGGCCCCGGCACCGCCGCCGACGGCATGCGCACCGCCGACAACTTCGACATGTTCTCCGGCGCGCCCGACCGCTACGACTGGAAGCTCATCGGCAAGAAGGAGATGTACATCCCCTACAACAGCTACAAGCTCGACTCCACCTCCCTCAAGTACAAGGACATCGTCCAGGCCGGCCACATCAACCAGGACCTGACCCGCTACGAGCTGCACCGTGTCTGGGAAGTCGAGGCCACGCTGAAATCCGGCGAACGCCACATCTACGCCAAGCGCCACATGTACATCGATGAAGACAGCTGGCAGGTCGCCCTGGTGGATCACTACGACGGTCGCGGCCAGCTGTGGCGCGTCGGCGAAGGCCACGCCGAGTACCACTACGGCCAGCAGGTCTCCGGCTACACCCTGGAGGCCCTGTACGACATCATCGCCGGCCGCTACATCGCCCTGGGCCTGAAGAACGAGGAGAAACACGGCACCGAATTCGGCTTCAAGGCCAGCGGCGCCGACTACACCCCGGCCGCCCTGCGCAACGCCGGCATCCGCTGATCCACCCGCTCCACCCGCGCCCCGGCATGTCCGGGGCGCGCGCGTTCCGGGGCTGCGTTATGGCGCACAATCATTCGCGGCCATAGCGCTTCACCTGCCGCTGCCTTGGGTCTAGTCTCAATGACCACGGTTCATCCCATAACAACAACATCCGCGAGAACCGCCATGCCCCGCAGCAGCTCCGGCGTTCCGTCCGTTCGCGCCCCTCACTCCAGCATCCCGCGCCTGCCGCCGGCCCATGTGCCGCGCCCCCGGCTGACCGAACGCCTGCTCGCCGAACAGAGCCGGCTGCGCCTGCTCTGCGCCCCGGCCGGCTTCGGCAAGAGCGTGCTGTTCAGCGAATTGCTGCTGGGCCTGCGCGACCCCGGCCAGGTGCTCTGGCTCAACCTCGCCGGCCAGCCGCTGCACCCCGAGCAGCTGATCGCGCAGATCGCCGGCGCCCTGCAGCGCCCGGTCCCCGACCTGCCCGCGCCGCTCGCCCTGCTGCAACTGCTCGATGGCGGCGGCAAGCCGCTGTGGCTCGTGCTCGACGACTACCCGAGCCAGCCCCCGGCAGCACTCGATGCCTGCATCGACCAACTGCTCGCCCGCGCCCTGCCCAACCTGCAGCTGCTGGTCAGCGCCCGCCAGCGGCCGGACTGGAACCTGCCACGCCTGCTGCTGGCCGGCGAACTGCAGGAACTGGACGCCACCCACCTGGCCCTGGCCCGCGACGAACTGGAGCGCCTGGTCGACCAGCTCGCTCCCCAGGCCAGCGACGCCCAGCGCGAGGAACTCTGGCAGGAGAGCGAAGGCTGGTGCGCCGGCGCCCGCCTGCAGCTGTCCAGCCGCAATCACCCGCACGGCCCCGGCACCGCTGCCGCCGCCAGCCATTGCTGGCTGAAGGAATACCTCGACCACGAACTGCTCGCGCGCCTGGGTGACGAGGAAGCCCGCTGCCTGTTCGCGCTGGTCCACCTGCCCAAGGTCTCCGCCGAACTGTGCCGCCAGCTGTGGGAGGAAAGCGACGGCGCCGAACTGTTCTCGCGCCTGCTCGCCCGCCAGGCCTTCTGCATGCCGCTGGACGAGGACGGCCACTGGTACCGCGTGCTGCCCGCGGTGGCCAAGGTCCTGCGCAACCGCATCTCGGCCACCGCCGCGGCCCACCTGCACCTGGCTGCGTGCCGGGTGTTCATCGCCGCCGGCCAGGTGGAAGACGCCATCGAACAAGCGCTTTGCGCCGGGCAACCGGAAGTCGCCGCCAACTACCTCGAACACCTCGGCCAGGAATGGCTCACCGGCGAGCAGCACCTCGCCCACCTGCTCGCCTGGCGCGGCCGCCTGCCGCCGCTGCTGCTGGAGAGCACGCCGCGCCTGCTCACCCTCAACGCCTGGGCGCTCTTGCTGGCCTGGCGCCTGGACGAAGCCGAGGACTGCATCCACAAGCTCGGCCGCTTCCTGCCCCAGGCCGATGCCCGCCGCAACCGCAAGCTGCTGGCCAACTGGCAGGCCCTGCACGGCGTGCTCGGCGCCCTGCGCGGCCGCCCCGGTCAGGACGCCGCGCTGCACTGCCAGCAAGCCCTGGAGCACCTGCCCGAGCGGGACTGGATGCCGATCCTGCTGTGCCACTCCGCCCTCGCCCGCATCGCCATGGCCAGCGGCCAGCCCGACCTCGCCCCGGTGCGCCTGCACGACGCCCTGGAGATCGCCCGGCGCCAGGGCAGCCTGCTGTTCGAAACCCTGATCAACCTCGACCGCACCCGCCTGCTGCTGCTGCGCGGCGAGTTCGCCCGCGCCCAGGGGCTGGTCACCCAGAGCTTCGCCCTGATCGGCCAGCGCAAGGCGGTGGACGGCCTGCTGCTCGGCCGCCTGCACCTGATCCAGGGCGAACTGCACCTGATCCACGGCCGCCTCGACGACGCCGAGACGGAACTGCGCATCGGCCTGGAACAGGCCCTGGAATGCGCCGACCCCTTCGCCCTGCACGGCTACCTCGGCCTTGCCGAACTCCGCTCGCGGCGCGGCGAGTTCGACCAGGCCTTCGTCCACCTGCGTGATGCCGAACGGGAAATGCATTGCCGCCAGGTCTGGCGCCTGTCCTTCAACGGCGTGCTCAGCCTGCAGAGCATGCGCGTGCTCGCCCGGCAGCAGCGCTGGGACCGCGTCGAGCCGGTGGGCCTGCGCATCCAGCGCTACTTCGAGGGCGACAGCCCCTGGATGCCACCGCTGGACTACCCCACCCTGCCGTTGCGCAACCTGCTCCTGCTGGCCCGGGGGCACCTGGCGGCGGGCCGCGCCGAACAGGCCGAGGCGATGCTGCGCCCACTGCTGCAGCGCTGCGAATTCCTCCAGTACCGACCGCTGGCCTGCGAAGTCGGCCTGGCGCTGGCCGAGGCGGCCCGCTGGCTCGGCCAGGGGGATGCCGCCAACCTGGAGCGCGAGGCTCGCCAACAGGCCGCCCACCTCGGCATGCAGGGCCTGCTGCAGGAGTGGCCCGCCGCCGGCCAGACCGGCGAGCGCAGCGGCACGGCGGGCACGGGCGACCACAGCAACCTGCTCAGCCAGCGCGAACGCTCGGTCCTGCAGCTGCTCGCCGAGGGTTTCTCCAACCAGGAGATCGGCAGCTACCTGTTCATCTCGGTGAACACGGTGAAAACCCACACCAAGAAGATCAACAGCAAGCTCGGCGTGAAGCGCCGCACCCAGGCGGTGATGCGCGCCAAGAGCCTCGGCCTGCTGGTTTGAGGCGCAACCGCGACAATCCACCACAGGGCGCGCCCGCCCGTCCTGCACTTCCCCCTCTGGAACGGGCTTTTCGGCGATATTTGACCCTGTAGTCAAATATTCATCAAAGCTACAGAAGCCCCGTTTTCCAGACACTTATGGCAACTATAAAAAACGCTGACTAACAGTCGCGCCGCCAATGACGGCAGGATGTCGCGGCCTCCCGGTGGGTCGGGCATGGCCTGATGGACATCCATTCATGTCAGGGATGTCATTCCCCGCCCACAGGGCCTCCGGATAGGCTGCGCAGCCAGTCCGGACGGCGCTTTGAATCAAATGGCCGTTTTCCCGGTCAATTGGTGACTTGTAGTTACTGCCGCGTTTTACTTCAGAACTTCTTGAAGCACTCGCGGTTCGCCTGCAAAATGCCGCGCCCGCCGGTCAGCACCCAGTGCACCGAGCGGTTTTGTGCTGATCCGCCCCCGCCAGAGCGCCAACGTAGTGCGCTGGTCAATCACAACGATCACGCAGGAGAATTTACGTGCACATCGGTGTTCCTCTCGAAACCCTGGCCGGTGAAACGCGGGTAGCCGCGACTCCCGAGACCATCAAGAAACTGATCGGCCAAGGCCATCAGGTCACCGTCCAGAGCGGTGCCGGCGTCAGCGCCAGCATCACCGACGCGGCCTATGAAGCCGTCGGCGCCACCCTCGGCAGCGACGCCGCCGCCTTCGGTGCCGACCTGGTGCTGAAAGTCGTCGCCCCGTCCGACGCCGAACTGGCCCTCATGAAGGCCGGCGCCGTGCTGGTCGGCATGCTCAACCCGTTCAGCAACGAGACCATCGCGCGCATGAATGCCCGTGGCATCACCGCCTTCGCCCTCGAAGCGGCGCCGCGCACCTCCCGCGCCCAGAGCCTCGACGTGCTGTCGTCCCAGGCCAACATCGCCGGCTACAAGTCCGTGCTGCTGGCCGCGCATCACTACCCGCGCTTCATGCCGATGCTGATGACCGCCGCCGGCACCGTCAAAGCCGCACGCATCCTCATCCTCGGTGCCGGTGTCGCCGGCCTGCAGGCCATCGCCACGGCCAAGCGCCTGGGTGCGGTGATCGAAGCCTCCGACGTGCGCCCCGCGGTGAAGGAGCAGATCGAATCCCTCGGCGCCAAGTTCGTCGACGTGCCCTTCGAGACCGATGAAGAGCGCGAATGCGCCCAGGGTGTTGGCGGTTACGCCCGCCCGATGCCGGCCTCCTGGATGGAGCGCCAGGCCAAGGCCGTGCACGAGCGCGCCAAGCAGGCCGACATTGTCATCACCACCGCGCTGATCCCGGGCCGCAAGGCACCGACCCTGCTGCACGAGGCGACCGTCGCCGAGATGAAGCCGGGCTCCGTGGTCATCGACCTGGCGGCGGCACAGGGCGGCAACTGCCCGCTGACCGAAGCCGAGCAGGTGGTGGTCAAGCACGGCGTCACCATCGTCGGCTACAGCAACCTGGCGGCCCTGGTGCCGGCGGATGCCTCGGCCCTCTATGCGCGCAACCTGCTGGACTTCCTCAAGCTGGTCATCGACAAGAACGGCCAGTTCCACGTCAACCTCGAAGACGACATCGTCGCCGCGTGCCTGATGTGCCGCGACGGGCAAGTCGTCCGCACCAACGGCTAAGGGGCAGCGGACATGGATATGATTTCTGACGGCATCTACAACCTGATCATCTTCGTGCTGGCGATCTACGTCGGCTACCACGTGGTCTGGAACGTGACCCCCGCCCTGCACACCCCGCTGATGGCCGTGACCAACGCCATCTCCGCGATCGTGATCGTCGGCGCCATGCTGGCCGCCGCCCTCACCGTCACCCCGCTGGGCAAGGCCATGGGCACCCTGGCCGTGGCCCTGGCCGCGGTCAACGTCTTCGGTGGCTTCCTGGTCACCCGACGCATGCTGGAAATGTTCAAGAAGAAAGCGCCCAAGGCGTCGGCGGAGAAGCACTGACCATGAGCATGAACCTGATCACTGTTCTCTACCTCGTCGCCTCGGTGTGCTTCATCCAGGCACTGAAGGGCCTGTCGCACCCGACCACGTCCCGTCGCGGCAACCTGTTCGGCATGATCGGCATGGCCATCGCGGTGTTCACCACCGTCGGCCTGATCTACAAGCTCGGCGCTGAGCTCGCCACCCAGGGCATCGGCTACGTCATCGTCGGCCTGCTGGTCGGCGGCACCACCGGCTCGGTCATGGCCAAGCGCGTCGAAATGACCAAGATGCCGGAGCTGGTCGCCTTCATGCACAGCATGATCGGCCTGGCCGCCGTGTTCATCGCCATCGCCGCCGTCGTCGAGCCCCAGTCCCTGGGTATCGTCGCCGCACTGGGCGACGCCATTCCGAAAGGCAACCGCCTGGAACTGTTCCTTGGCGCAGCCATCGGTGCCATCACCTTCTCCGGTTCGGTGATCGCTTTCGGCAAGCTCTCGGGCAAGTACAAGTTCCGCCTGTTCCAGGGTGCCCCGGTGGTGTTCAAGGGCCAGCACATGGTCAACCTGGCGGTCGGCCTGGCGATCCTCGGCCTGGGCCTGTACTTCACCTTCACCGGTGACATCCGCGCCTTCGCCCTGCTGGTGGCCCTGGCCTTCGTCATCGGCGTGCTGATCATCATCCCGATCGGTGGCGCCGACATGCCGGTGGTGGTGTCGATGCTCAACAGCTACTCGGGCTGGGCGGCGGCCGGTATCGGCTTCTCGCTGAACAACTCGATGCTGATCATCGCCGGTTCGCTGGTGGGCTCCTCGGGCGCGATCCTCTCCTACATCATGTGCAAGGCGATGAACCGCTCGTTCTTCAACGTCATCCTCGGCGGCTTCGGTGCCGATGCGGATGCCGGCGCCGCCACCGGCAGCAAGGAACAGCGCCCTGTGAAGTCGGGCTCCTCCGACGACGCGGCCTTCCTGCTGACCAACGCCGACACCGTCATCATCGTCCCCGGCTACGGCCTGGCGGTGGCCCGTGCCCAGCACGCGCTGATGGAGCTGGCCGAGAAGCTGACCCACCGTGGCGTGACCGTGAAGTACGCGATCCACCCGGTCGCCGGCCGTATGCCGGGCCACATGAACGTCCTGCTGGCCGAGGCCGAAGTGCCTTACGAGCAGGTGTTCGAGATGGAAGACATCAACTCCGAGTTCGGCCAGGCCGACGTGGTCCTGGTGCTCGGCGCCAACGACGTGGTCAACCCGGCCGCGAAGAACGATCCGAAGTCGCCGATCGCCGGCATGCCGATCCTCGAGGCCTACAAGGCCAAGACCGTGATCGTCAACAAGCGCTCGATGGCCAGCGGCTACGCGGGCCTGGACAACGAACTGTTCTACCTCGACAAGACCATGATGGTCTTCGGCGACGCCAAGAAGGTCATCGAAGACATGGTCAAGGCGGTCGACTGACCCCTGCCCCGCACCACCGAAAACCCCGGCCCAGTGCCGGGGTTTTCTTTTATGGGTACCAGGGAACACAGGGCCACACCGCAGGATGGGTAGAGCGAAGCGAAACCCATCACCGAGCCACGCCGGATCGCGAATGAATTCGCTCCCATGCCCATGGCCGCGCCCCGCTCGCTTGCCTCACCCCTACCCGGTCTTCGACCTTGGTATAGAAGGCGGCGGCCCTCGGAGCCCCTAGACTGCGCGGCTCGTTCCCCCCGTTGCCCGAGGTTCCCCCATGCACCCTGATCGCGTACGCCTGCCCTCGCTGCTGGGCAAGGTAATGAGTGCGGCCGATGCCGCGTCCCTCATCGAAGACGGCATGACCATCGGCATGAGCGGCTTCACCCGCGCCGGCGAGGCCAAGGCGGTGCCCCGGGCGCTGGCCGAGCGCGCCAGGCAGCAGCCGCTGCAGATCACCCTGATGACCGGGGCGAGCCTGGGCAACGACCTCGACAAGCAACTCACCGAAGCCGGCGTGCTGGCCCGGCGCATGCCCTTCCAGGTGGACAGCACCCTGCGCAAGGCGATCAACGACGGCAGCGTCATGTTCATCGACCAGCACCTGTCGGAAACCGTCGAACAGCTGCGCAACCACCAGCTCAAGCTGCCGGACATCGCCGTCATCGAGGCCGTGGCCATCACCGAGGAAGGCCACATCGTGCCCACCACCTCCGTGGGCAACTCCGCCAGCTTCGCCATCTTCGCCAAGCGCGTGATCGTCGAGATCAACCTGGCCCACGACACCAACCTCGAAGGCCTGCACGACGTCTACATCCCCACCTACCGGCCGACCCGCACGCCCATCCCCCTGACCCGCGTGGACGACCGCATCGGTACCACCGCCATCCCGATCCCCCCGGAGAAGATCGCCGCCATCGTCTTCACCGAACAGCCGGACTCGCTCTCCACCGTGCTGCCGCCGGATGCCGAGACCCAGGCCATCGCCGACCACCTGATCGGCTTCTTCGCCCGCGAAGTGGAGGCCGGGCGCCTGTCCAACAGCCTGGCGCCCCTGCAGGCCGGCATCGGCAGCATCGCCAACGCCGTGATGTGCGGGCTGATCGACTCGCCCTTCCAGAACCTCAGCATGTACTCCGAGGTGCTGCAGGACTCCACCTTCGACCTGATCGACGCCGGCAAGCTGCGCTTCGCCTCCGGCAGCTCCATCACCCTCTCCGCGCGCCGCAACGCCGATGTCTTCGGCAACCTCGAACGCTACAAGGACAAGCTCGTGCTGCGCCCGCAGGAGATCTCCAACCACCCCGAAGTGGTGCGGCGCCTGGGCATCATCGGCATCAACACCGCCCTGGAGTTCGACATCTACGGCAACGTCAACTCCACCCACGTCGGTGGCACGAAGATGATGAACGGCATCGGCGGCTCGGGGGACTTCGCCCGCAACGCCCACCTGGCCATCTTCGTCACCAAGTCCATCGCCAAGGGCGGCGCCATCTCCAGCGTCGTGCCCATGGTCAGCCATGTCGATCACACCGAGCACGACGTCGACATCCTCGTCACCGAACAGGGCCTGGCCGACCTGCGCGGCCTGGCCCCGCGCGAACGCGCCCGGGCGATCATCGACCACTGCGTGCACCCGGATTACCGCGCCGCACTGGACGACTACTTCGAGCGCGCCTGCGCCAAGGGCGGGCACACCCCCCATCTGCTGCGCGAAGCCATGGACTGGCACATCAACCTGGAAGAAACCGGGCGCATGATCGCCAGCTGAATCGGTACAGCGGGCGTTTTGCTGACGAACAGGTCAAAAAACAGCTTCCGGTAAAAGGCCAACTGTACTGCTGCCAATCCCTGCCGAAGTTCGCTTCGGCAGTGAAAAATCCGGTTTCCCGTCGTTCGCCGAGGGTTTCAACGGGGCACCAATACAGCTGATGGAAATTTCGCAGGCACAGTTAGTTAGCTTGCTCAGTACTACCCGTACAATTTCAATCAGCTGTGACTACTGGGTCGTTTGTTCTGGACAGAAAATAGGCACCAGACAAACCCCTCTAGCCCCGCCACAAGCGGGAAGGAAGCGCCACCATGGAACGTACCCTCAGTTCCGACCTGATCCTCAGCTCCTCCGAATCCAGCGCCAAGGCCTCCTGGCCGCTGCGCGTCATCTCCACCCTGCTGATGTGGCAGCGTCGCATCTCCAGCCGCCATCAGCTCGCGATGCTCGACTCCCGCCTGCTGGCCGATGCCGGCATCAGCGAGGCGCAGCGCGAACTGGAGCTGAACAAGCCCTTCTGGCGCTAAGCCCGAAGCGGCGCCAGCCGCACTGCAACACCTGACAGAACCCGCCGCAGAGGTATCGCCGGCGGGTTTCGTTTTTTCGGGGCCCGGAAACCTGCGTAACAGCGCGGCCCGATAGGGCCGGTACAGTTGGCCAAGTTGGGGCACTGACCCCCTACAATTGCGCCCCGCTGTCCCTGCCGCCACGCGCCCCGGCGCGCGAACATGGTCTCCCATAACCCGAACCCGCCCAGACGCGGGAAGGAAGACCGCCATGGAACGCAGCTTCGTTTCCCCTGCCCCCGCCGCCCCGTCCCTGCAACGCACCCCGCTGGCCATCCGCCTGTTCGCCCGCGTGGCCGAATGGCAGCGCAACATGCGCACCCGCTACCAGCTGGCACAGTTGAACGCGCAGCAACTGGCGGACATCGGGCTCAGCGAGTGCGACCGCAGCCAGGAGCTGGACAAGCCCTTCTGGCGCTAGGCGCGGACACCACGCGTGCCACCACTGGAACGACTCCCGCCGCTTCGCTAGGCTCTACACCACGGGGCGCTGCGCGTGCAGCGCCCTTAGTCCCGCACAGGAGTTATTCCCATGTCCCTCTCCCGCCTGCTCGGCGCAGCCGCACTGCTGGCCCTGGCCACCAGCGCCTCGGCCACCAGCTTCGTGGTCACCACCGATGCCGTCGTCGGTGCCGTCGGCGCCACCTTCGATGCCACCTCGGACGTCACCTCTTCCCTGCGCGACGACAAGCTCGTCCTCGCCGCCCGTGACGACGCCGCCAGCTTCGTCGCCAGCGCAGGCGACATCCGTGGCGCGCGCCTGGAGGCCGCCCTCGTGCACATCCGCAGCGTCCAGCCGCAGCTGCAGGCCAGCGACCTGCAACTGGCCCAGGCCATCCTCGCCCTGTGACGCCCCTCCCGGCGGGCGCTCCCCGCGCCTGCCGGCCCTGGCCGTGAACCCCGCATTCCGCTAGCCTTGGCGCCCGCCGCGCCCCGGGCCCGGCAACCTCCTGCGCCGCTTCGCTCGGTTTGAACTGCGCCAGGGGTTTTCCGTCCAATAACCCGTACAGTTTTCACCTTCGGAGAGATCCAATGCGTCGCACGCTGATTGCCGCCGCCACCGCCCTCACCCTCGTCGCCGGCGCCGTCCAGGCACAGACCCTGGTTGCCACCAGCAACATCATCGTCCGCGCCTTCGGCCGCAGCATCGACTTCACCTCCGATACCACCACCTCGATCCGCGACATGAAGGTGATCCGCGAAGCCCGCGACGATGCCGCCAGCTTCGTCGCCAGCGCAGGCGACATCCGCGGCGTCCAGCTGGAGGCCGCCTTCAGCACCCTGCGCGAGCGCCTGCCGGAGGCCCGCGACGCCAGCGACGAGGCCCTGGCCCAGGCCATTCTCGCGCTCTGATCACCCTCTGACCGCCGTCTTGGCCGTGCGCCTGCCCACTGTCCTGCGCTGGGTTTGCCTGGCGGGATTGCTGGCGAGCGCAACAGTTCGGGCCGAGCTGCAACTGGACCTGAACAGTGACGGCCTGAGCGCGCCCCAGCGCCAGGCCAGCCAAGCGTTGCTGGATGAAGCCCTCGCCGCCCTGCCACCGAGCTTCGTCCAGCGCCTCGACCGCCGCGTCGAGGTCACCTGGGCCGATGACCTGCCCGACAACGCCTACGGCCGCGCCACCCGCATCGACGCCCTCGACCTCAACCGCGCCCTGCTGCCGGAGCTGGCCGATGGCAGCGCCGCGCAGGAAAAAACCCGCCGCCCACACGGCACCGTGCGCCGCGAACTGCTGGCCACCGTGCTCCACGAACTCACCCACCTCTACGACCGCGCCCGCTGGCGTACCCCGGCCGAGCGCAGCCTGCAGTTCCGTTGTGGCCTGGCGGCCGACAGCACCGGGCTGGTGGGGCAGCGTGGCGAATGCCGGGGGCAGGTGGCGCGGCGCTTCAGCCTCAGCGACGACCCGCGCCTGCTCGACCTCGCCGGCTGGCCGCAACAGGTCGGCCGGCGCGGTGACCGCGAGGCGGAGAACCACCAGGTCGCGCGCAGCCCGGATCTCTACGAGCTGAGCAACCCGCGCGAGTTCGTCGCGGTGAACATGGAGTACTTCCTCCTCGACCCCGCCTTCGCCTGCCGCCGCCCGGCGCTTTACCGCTACCTGCGCCAGCATTTCGGCTGGGCCCCCGCGCAGCAGGCCGAGTGCGCCGGGGAGCTGGCCTACCTCAACGCCGGGCGCGACTTCGGGCGCGAACCCCTGGGCCGTCTCGACCCCGAGCGGGTCTACGAAGTGGACTACCTGTTCGCCGAAGCCAACGACAACTGGGTCAGCCGCTGGGGCCACAGCATGCTGCGCCTGGTCATCTGCGCCCCCGGCCGACCGCGCGGCCCGGACTGCCGCCTCGACCTCGACCAGCACCTGGTGCTGTCCTATCGCGCCTTCGTCGGCGACGTGCAGCTCTCCAGCTGGGACGGCCTCACCGGCGCCTACCCCTCGCGCCTGTTCGTCCTGCCGCTGTCCCAGGTGATCGACGAATACACCAAGGTCGAAATGCGCAGCCTCGCCTCGGTGCCGCTCAAGCTCGACCGCGACCAGGTGGAGCGCCTGGTGGAGCGCGCCACCGAGATGCACTGGAGCTACGACGGCGACTACTGGTTCCTCTCCAACAACTGCGCGGTGGAGACCCTCAAGCTGCTGCGCAGCGGCACCGCCGACCCGCGCCTGGCGGATCTCGACAGCATCATGCCCAACGGTTTGCTGGCCCTGCTCGAAGGGCGTGGCGTGGCCGACCCGCAACCGCTGCGCGACCCGAAGGAAGCCCTGCGCCTGGGCTACCGCTTCGACTCCTTCCGCGACCGCTACCAGGCCATGTTCGCCATCGCCCGCGAGCGCCTGGCCCTGCCCCAGGCCGATGTCGAGACCTGGCTCGACCTGCCCGCCGACCGGCGCCGACCCTGGATCGCCGACGCCGACCTGCGCGCCAGCGCCGCCCTGCTGCTGCTGGAGCAGGCGGCCATGCGCAAGCAGATGCTGCTGGCCCAGGACGAACTCAAGCGCCGCTACCTCGACAGCCGCGAGAAGCTCGGCAATGCCGAGTTCTCCAGGGCCGGCGGCACCCTGGAGCAGATCCTCGCCAACAGCGGCTTCCTCAGCCGCCCGGCGGACATGCTCGAAGGCGGCTACGGCCTGCCCCAGGCCAGCGAGTGGCAGCGCCTGGAGGCCGAGAGCAGCAGCCGCCAGCAGAAGCTGCGCAGCCTCACCGACGACCTCGACCGCGAAGTGCGCCACCTGATCGACCCGCGCATCCTCGCCGAGCTGGACGCCGTGCAACTCAACCTCGACCAGCTCAGCGCCCACCTGCGCCAGCTGCACAAGGACGCCGGCGGGCTCGAGCTGCCCTGACGGCTTTGCCCCACGTCCAGCCCCACCGGTGGGCTGAAGCCCACCCTACGATCAAGGCGCAGGCCGATAGGGAATGACTTGCGCCGAAAACCATCCGCGTGGGTTTCGCTCCGCTCTACCCACCCTACGGGGAGCGGCCACGCCGTGGCATGAGCCCCGTAGCTCGGGTGCGAACCGGCGTTCCGTGCACAGGACCTTCGGGGTTTCACCCGCCCTACGCAGAAGCAGTGCCCAGCAGGTCGTTACGTCGCCAGACTTATCCACATCCTCACTAAGCATCTTTACGCCCTTTCCTACACAACCGGATGAAGACGGTGCAGGAATCGGATTGGATCGCCTCCGTACAATCCGATTCCCCTGTGATCCCGTTGTTTGCGCGCTTTTGGCTCCCTAGTGTCGCCGCCGGTGCTCAACACACCTCTCACAGCGGCTACCGTCCCCGACAGCGCGGCGGTCAGTGTCATGGCCGGGTAGCGCGCAGCAATAAAAGACTCCTTCGGGGGGAAATCTGCGGGCCGTCTGTGAGCGGTGTTGAAGTGCCCGGCCACCCTCTCAACAGGGGTGGCATTCAACGAACTCACAGGAGCCATTCGATGATGGAGTCATCCCAAGCCGATCAGGCACAGTCCCCTGACACCCCAACCCTCTACCCCCGCATTTTCATCCGCCACCGTCGTCAGCTGCGTGCCTTCCTGCTCGACGACCAGGCCTGGTTCAGCGTGCGCGACCTCGGCCGACTAATGCAGCACCCGCTGGAGGAGCGGGTCCGCAACAACCTTGATGCCGATCAATGGCAGTGGGCCTGGTTCCTCGATGCCGAAGGCGCGCTGGAGCACGGCCTGCTGATCAGCGAGTCCGCCGTGTACGCCACGCTCATCCACTACTACCACCCGGAGAACCGCTGCATCCGCCATTGGCTGACCCACGAGGTGGTCCTGACCCTGCGCAGCGAAGAACGCGGCGACCTCGCCCAGCCCCGCCGCCGGCAGCTCGTCAGCGAGGGCCATCAGGTGAGCGTGCTGGAGTGGCAGGGGCGGCTGTGGGTGCCCTACGCCGACCTGCCCCGGGTCGCCGTGCTCAGTTGAGGGCGGCGCTCGCCCCTCACAGCTTCTCTTCCTGCTCCTCCGGCAGGCCCGGGTCCAGGTGCAGCCAGGGCAGCCGGCTGCGCACCCAGATGTGGCGGTCCGGCAGGGCCTCGGCCACGTCGTCCAGGGTGGCGATGGTCACGTCCATGGTGCCCGGGGCCTGCTGGGTGAAGAGGCCGAGCAGACAGCCGCAGCCGCCGCAGAAATAGCGCGAGCAGCCGGGGGAGGAGTGGTACTGCGCCGGCTCGCCACGGGTCCAGGTGAAGGACGCCAGCGGCACGGTGATCCAGGTGGTGACGATGCCGCCGGTGGTGCGCCGGCAGTCCGAACAGTGGCAGTGGGCGATATCGGTGAGCGGGGCTTCGATGCGGTAGCGCAGCCGCCCGCAATGGCAGCCGCCCATATGGACCTGGGTCATGGGTACGTCCTCCTGTGCAGTGGGAAAACCTAGTCGCTGCAAGGCGCATCGGCCAATGGTCGGCTTGCGGATGTGCGCGGCGTTGCACAAGATGGCCGCCTCCCGACCGGACCACCGGAACCCGATGTGACCGCACTGCTTGCAGCCCTCTGGCCCCTTTTCGCCCTGATCGTCGGCGGCTACGCGCTGCGCCTGAAGGGCTTCCCCGGCGATGCCTTCTGGCCCGCCGCCGAGCGCCTGAACTACTTCATCCTCTTCCCTGCGCTGCTGTTCAGCAGCCTGGCCACGGCGCCGCTGGACAACCCCGCGCTGCCGCGCCTGGCCCTGGCGGTGCTGCTGGGCCTGGGCGTCGGCTGGGCCGTCCTGCTGCTGGCCCGCCGCGTGATGGGCTGGCCGGCGGCACGCTTCGGCGCCATCACCCAGGGCGTGCTGCGCTTCAACACCTACCTGGGGCTGGCGGCCATCGGCAGCCTGTTCGGCAAGGAGGGCCTGGCCATCGCCGCGCTGATGCTGGCGCTGATGGTGCCGACGGTGAACCTGCTGTCGGTGTGGTCGCTCACCGCCGAGCGCGGCGTCAGCGCCCGGGGCCTGCTGCTGCCGATGGCGAAGAACCCGCTGATCCTCGCCTGCCTCGCCGGCGCCGCCTACAACCTTGCCGGGTTCGGCCTGGGTGGCGGCATCGACCGGCTGCTCAACCTGCTGGCGGTGGCCAGCCTGCCCCTGGGCCTGCTCTGCGTCGGTGCGGCGCTGCAGCCCCGCGAGCTGGGTGGCGAGCTGCCGGCCCTGGGGTGGAACTGCGCGGCGCGCCTGCTGGCCATGCCCGCCCTGGCCTTCGCCGTGGCACGCCTGCTCGGCCTGCCGGCGATGGAGAGCAGCATCCTGGTGCTATTCTTCGCCCTGCCGACCGCCCCCACCGCCTATGTGCTGACCCGCCAGCTGGGCGGCGACGGCCACCTGATGGCGGGGATCATCACCCTGCAGACGCTGCTCTCCGGCGCCACCCTGGTGCTGATACTGGCCCTGCTGCAGGCCATGGCATGAAGGCCCGCTGGCTCATTGGGCTGCTGCCCTGCCTGGCGCTCCAGCCGGCGCTGGCGGACATCGAGCAGGAGAACCCGCTTCTGCTGGGGTCGGCCTACGCGGCGATCCTCACGCTTTCGCCCTTCTTCATTACCACCCTGAGCGTGCGCTCCATGGGCGGCGGCGAGCCCAGGCTGGCCCTGGCGCGTGACGATGCGGCGAGTTTCCTCGCCAGCGACGGTGCCATCCGTGGCGCCCAGCTGGAAAGCGCGCTGCAGCTGCTGCGACAGCGTAGCGAGCTGGCCGGGCATAACGACCGGGCACTGGCCGAGGCAATCCTCGCCCGTACGCTCTGAGCGCCGCCCGTCTGGAATTCGCGGCACGTTCGCCGCCGATTCCCGGCGAAAGCTGGCTGAAAGCTTCGCCCCTTAGCATCGCCCCACCGCCGGCGAAGACCGGCCGCCGGGTGCTGCACCCGCTCCACCCGGCAACCCCGACAACAACAAGATGGGTGATTGCCATGCTCCGCTCCTGCTGCCTCAACGGCCTCGTTCCGCCCCCTCTCCGTACCCGACCCGCGCGCTGATCCAGCCCCGCCCTCGCCCTCGTCCGGAGATTCCCCATGCTGACCTTCCTCGGCTTCGCCATGGTCATGACCTTCATGTACCTGATCATGACCAAGCGCCTGTCCGCGCTGATCGCGCTGATCATCGTCCCCATCGCCTTCGCCCTGCTCGGCGGCTTCGCGGCCGGCATCGGCCCGATGATGCTGGAGGGCATCGGCAAGCTCGCGCCCACCGGCGTGATGCTGATGTTCGCCATCCTCTACTTCGCCCTGATGATCGACTCCGGGCTGTTCGACCCCGCCGTGCGCGCCATCCTGCGCCTGGTCAAGGGCGACCCGCTGAAGGTCTCGGTGGGCACCGCCGCGCTGGCGCTGATCGTCTCCCTCGACGGTGACGGCGCCACCACCTACATGATCTGCGTGGCTGCGCTGCTGCCGCTCTACAGCCGCCTGGGCATGAGCCCGCTGATCATGGCGGGGCTGATCATCCTCGCCGGCGGCATCATGAACATGACTCCCTGGGGCGGCCCCACCGCCCGCGCCGCCAGCGCCCTGCACGTGGACCCGTCGGACATCTTCGTGCCGATGATTCCGGCCATGATCGCCGGCTCCCTGGCCCTGTTCGGCCTGGCCTGGGCCTATGGCAAGCGCGAGCGCGCCCGCCTCGGCGTGCTGCACCTCCCGGACGAGCCGACCCGCCACGACGAGATCAGCGTCTCCCAGTACCCGGAAGCGCGCCGGCCGAAACTCCTGTGGGTGAACGCGGCGCTGACGGCTGCCCTGATGGTCACGCTGATCGCCGGCCTGCTGCCGCTGCCGGTGCTGTTCATGATCGCCTTCAGCATCGCCATGATCATCAACTACCCCTGCCTGCAGCAGCAGAAGGAGCGCGTCGCGGCCCATGCCGGCAACGTGCTGGCGGTGGTGGGCCTGATCTTCGCCGCCGGCATCTTCACCGGCATCCTCACCGGCACCGGCATGGTGGAAGCCATGTCCAAGAGCCTGCTGGCGGTGATCCCGCCATCCCTCGGGCCCTACATGGCGGTGATCACGGCGCTGGTGAGCATGCCGTTCACCTTCTTCATGTCCAACGACGCTTTTTATTACGGCGTGTTACCGGTGCTCGCCGAGGCGGCGGCCCATTACGGCATCAGCCCGGTGGAGATGGCGCGGGCCTCCATCGTAGGCCAGCCGGTGCACCTGCTCAGTCCGCTGGTGCCTTCCACCTACCTGCTGGTGGGCCTGGCGAAGATCGAATTCGGCGACCACCAGCGCTTCACGTTGAAGTGGGCGGTAATGATCTGTCTGTGTATCCTGCTCGCCGCACTGTTACTCGGCGTGTTCCCGCTGTTCGGTACACACTGAACCGCAGGCGACGCGCCCTCGCCGAAGCCGGAAATGCGCCTGCGCACGTTCCGGCTTCGGCGTGCTCCAACCCCCTGACCGCTGAAACACACGAGGAATCCGCATCATGGAATGGCTGACCAGCCCGGAAATCTGGGTCGCCTTCTTCACCCTGACTGCCCTGGAGATCGTCCTGGGCATCGACAACATCATCATGATCGCCATCCTCGTGGGCCGCATGCCGCCGCACATGCAGGCACGCACCCGCTTCTTCGGCCTGGCGCTGGCGATGGTCACCCGCATCCTCCTGCTGCTGTCGATCACCTGGATCATGCGGCTCACCGCCGACCTGTTCCACGTCTTCGGCCAGGGCATCTCCGGGCGCGACCTGATCCTGTTCTTCGGCGGCCTGTTCCTCCTGTGGAAGAGCAGCACCGAGATGTACCACAGCCTCGAAGGCGAGGACGAAGCCGAGCAGCCGCAGGCCGGCGGCGCCGCGCGCAACTTCATCGGCACCATCATCCAGATCGCCATCATCGACATCGTGTTCTCCCTGGACTCGGTGATCACCGCCGTGGGCATGGTGTCCCACGTGCCGGTGATGGTCGCCGCGATCGTCGTCGCCGTGCTGGTGATGATGGCCGCCGCCGGCACCATCAGCGACTTCATCGACAAGCACCCGAGCCTGAAGATGCTGGCGCTGTCCTTCCTGGTGGTGGTCGGTACCGTGCTCATCGCCGAGTCCTTCGAAGTCCACGTGCCCAAGGGCTACGTCTACTTCGCCATGGCCTTCTCCCTGGCCGTGGAAGCGCTGAACATCCGCATGCGCACCGCGCGCGGGCGCAAGGAAGACCCGGTCAAGCTGCGCAAGGACATCCCGGGGGAATGAGCCCGGGCATAAGCGCCAGCTGAAATGAAGAACGGGGCCCAATGGCCCCGTTTTTCATGGGTGGGTGAACGCCGGCTCACACCGGCTCGAACCGCTCGCCTCGGAAGCAGCGCACCGGGTTGCCGCGTTCCACCCGGTGGTGGAACAGGCGGCGCTCCGCGCGCAGGGCGCCGTCCGCCTCTTCGGTCCGCTGCGCCAGGCGCTGGCCGATGAGCAGGACGGCCAGGCGCTTGTTGGCGTGCTGGCTGCGCTCGCTCTGCACCTTGACGCTGATGCCGCTGGCCAGGTGGGTGGCGCGTACCGCCGAGTCGGTGGTGTTGACGTGCTGGCCGCCCGGCCCCGAGGCACGCAGCGCTTCGAAGCGGATCTCGCCTTCGAGGCTGGCCGGCGGTGCGGCGAACCGCGCCCCGCCGAAGAACCAGTTCTTGCGCCCGTGGTTGGGCCGGTAGGGGCTGGGGCAGGTCCATTGCAGGGAGCCTTCCCAGCGCCCGGCCACCGCGTCCGCATGCGCGCCGTCCAGCGCCAGGAGCACGGAGGCGAGGGTGCCGCGACGCGCGCCCTCCTCCCGCTCCAGCACCTGCGCCTGCACGTCCAGCGTGGCGGCTTCGTCCAGCAGCCGTTGCAGCGCCTTGGCCACCGCCAGGGCGCATTCGTCCGGCCCCTGGGCCGCCGAGAGTTGCAGGAGGATCATCAGCAGCACCCTCCGCGCGTCTTGTAGGTCAGCACCGGCTTGAGCCGCGCCAGCACCTGCACCAGCCCGGCGTCACGCAGGGCGCCGACCACCGAGTCGATGGCCTTGTAGGCTTCCGGCGCTTCCTCGTAGATCAGCGCGCGGTCGGCGCAGATCACCCGGCTGCCGAGCGCGGTGCGCTCCAGCTGCTCGACGCTGTAGCGCTTGGCGAGGCGGTCCTTGCACTCGCTGCGCATCCACTTGCGCCCCGCGCCGTGGGCCAGGGAATTGAGGCTGCGCTCGTCGGCCACCGGGGCCACCAGGTAGCTGTAGTCGCCGCGGGAGCCGGGGATGACCATCACGCCCTGGTCGGCAGGCGTGGCGCCCTTGCGGTGCAGCCAGCCGTCGACGCCGCCGAGGGTCGCGGCGGAAACGAGGT
Source organism: Pseudomonas sp. Pc102 (assembly GCF_018408275.1). Lineage (NCBI taxonomy): Bacteria > Pseudomonadati > Pseudomonadota > Gammaproteobacteria > Pseudomonadales > Pseudomonadaceae > Pseudomonas > Pseudomonas sp. Pc102. Next base: position 6,570,460 of record NZ_AP021905.1, read on the forward strand.
TGTGGTTCACATCCAGCAGCTGCTCGCCGTTCGCACGCAGGCGTTCCAGCATGCGTCGGGCGATGAGCTGGCGGTTGGCCTCGGCGAAGCGCAGGGCGCCGTCGTGGCGGGCCAGGTAGTGCTCGGCTTCCGGGCTGCCGGCCTCCAGCCCGGCGTGGCTGAAGCGGTCCACCTGCTCGCGCAGGATGGCTTCGCCCAGGCCGCGCGAGCCGCTGTGTACCAGCAGGAGCAGGTGCTTGCGGTCGATGCCCAGGGCCGCCAGGGCCGTATCGTTATAGGCCTCGTCGAGCTGCTGCAGCTCGGCGAAGTGGTTGCCGCCACCGATGGTGCCCAGGGAACGCTCGTGCCCGCAGGGCGGCAGGCCGAAGGCGGCGATCGCCGCCTGCCAGCTGTCGTCCATCGGCGCATCGAGGGAGCCCAGGCGCTTCTCCAGCTTGTCGAGGTGGAGCTTGGCGACGGGGATGTCGGTGCGCCAGAAGGCCATGCCGCAGCCGATGTCGTTGCCCACCAGCGCCGGGTAGAAGCGGCCGCTGGAGAAGAACGCGGCGCCCACCGGGTAGCCGCGCCCCGGGTGCAGATCCGGCATGCCGGCCACCCGTTGCATGCCCGGCAGGCGGGCGGTGGTTTCAAGTTGCTGGATCGCTTTTCCTTCGATCCAGGTGTCGTCCGCGGCGATCAGGGTGATGCCGTCGGCCAGATTGCGAATGCAAGTGCCCATGGTCCAATCCAAATGGGTTGAAACGAAAAATGCTTGGATTTGGCAGGTCTGGGTCGGGCAGTGCGGAACCGTCGCGAAGAAGGACGGAAGAAGCGTTTAAGCCAGGCGCGACCTGCAAGGGGTGATCAGTGTTTGCATGATGGACCTCCTTTGCTGTCGGTTGAGGGGAGAAGAAGGCGCGAATCCTAGGCCGATCCGCGCCGCCGCGCAATCCCGTCATGCCGGGGTCATGACTGCCCGCACAAAGCGCGCAGGGCCGGATCGCGCAGTTGCATCAGCTCGAACAGCCCCAGCGCCTGGAGCGCCGGCAGGGCCGCCAGCAACTTGCGCTCGGCGACTTGGCGCTGCTCCGCCGTTGCCGCCGGGTCGCACCAGAGCCGGGCGTTGATCAGGAAGGCGCCCACCGTGCCCTTGCGCACGCGGGTGCCGTTGAAGTCGCGGTGGTCGAGGTGGTCGGGGGAGCAGGTCTTCGGCGCGCATGGGATGTCCTCCTGTGGATGAGGGCTCATTCTGCGACCGGGCCAATGGCTAGACTGCCTTATCCCTGCCGATCGATAACGTGAAAATGCCAATGTCACAGCCCCTGCTTCTCCCTTCGCTCGTCCAGGCCGAGGGCGGCCCGCTGCTGGTCGCGGTGTGGCAGCACAGCCCCGGCGAGCGGCGGACCGCCAGGCATTCCCACGCCCGTGGCCAGTTGCTCGGTGCCGGTCGCGGCCTGCTATCGGTGGCAGCGGCCCACAGCCATTGGGTGGTGCCCGCCACCCACGCGGTGTGGGTGCCACCCGGTTGTGAACACGCCCTGCGCTCCCACGGGCCCTTCGATGGCTGGAGCGTCTACGTCAGGCCCGAGGCCTGCCAGGCGCTGCCGCAGTCGCCACGGATCATCGCCACCTCGGGGCTACTGCGCGAGGCGGTGCTGCGTGCGTCGAGCTGGGACGATGGGCTGCTGGATGAGCGCAGGCTGCGCATCGCCGGGGTGATCCTCGACGAGTTGCAGTCCTTGCCGGAAGAGCCCCTCGGCCTGCCGCTGCCGGTGGACCCGAGGCTGTTGAAGGTCTGCCAGGCGCTGGCCGATGACCTGGCGGACAACCGCAGCCTGGAGGCCTGGGCGCTGTGGGCGGGGGTCTCATCGCGGACGCTGGCCCGGCGCTTCGTCGAGGAGACGGGCTTCGCTTTCGGCCAGTGGCGCCAGCGCGCCCGCCTGTTGAGGGCCCTGGAGCGCCTGGCGGCGGGCGATGCGGTGACGCGGGTGGCGCTGGAAACGGGCTACGAGAACGTCAGCGCCTTCATCGCCATGTTCCGGCGCCACTTCGGCGTGACGCCGGGGCGCTACTTCGCGCGCTAGCCGGGGCTATTCGTCGCCGCCCACGGCGAAGTTGGGCAGGGTGTCCACCGGCTGGGCGAACTGGAAGGGGATGGATTCGAGCGCAAGGCCGACGTTGCGCTGGATGACGAAGTGCAGGTGCGGGCCGGTGCTGTTGCCGGTGTTGCCGGAGCGGCCGATCTGCTCGCCGATGGCGACGCGCTGGCCCTCCTGGACCTTCACCGAGCCGCGCATCAGGTGCAGGTAGACGCCCATGGTGCCGTCGTTGTGGAGGATGCGCACGAAGTTGCCGGAGGGGTTGTTGCCCCGCCCACTCTGCTGGTTCTCGATCTTCACCACCATGCCGGGCCGCGCCGCGACGATGGGCGTGCCTTCGGGCATGGCCACGTCCTGGGCGTAGCGGCCCTTGGGGGTGAAGTGGCTGTACTGGCCGTTGGCGCCCTGGGTCAGGCGGAACGGGCCGCCCACCCAGGGCAGCGGGTAGCGGTAGAGCGAGGGCTGCTGGCGCGGGTCGCCCAGGGCGTAGCGCAGGCGCGGCTTGTAGCGCATGGCCTTGCTGGCGTCGGCCGGGGCCAGGGTGGCGAGGCGGATCTTGCTGCGCGGCGGCAACACCCAGCGGATGGGCTTTTCCGGCGCACCCACGGCGTTGCTGACGTTGTTCAGGCTCAGCTCCACTTCCACCGGCGCATACAGATCGTTGCGCACCAGCAGGGTCTCGCCAGCGTCATGCTTCTGGGTTTCCAGCTTCACCGAGAGGTCGAGGCGCTCGACCATGCGATCGCGGAATACGAACACCTGCGCACCGGCGACGGCCTTGTCGGTGTAGGTCACCACGCCGTTGGCATCGGTGTACTTGTAGATGGTCAGCGCGCACGCCGGCAGGGCTGCCGCCAGCGAACCGCAGAGAAGGAGGATGCGCCCTAGCATGACTGCATGGATCTAGTGGTTATGGGTGTTCGAGCTGGCAAGCCTAGCAGCGCCGCCGGCACCGCGCGAGGCACCGGCCGTCGGGCTGTGACGGGGTTGGCTCAGGCGCCGGGTACGAAATGTTTCTGTGCCGAGCCACGGGCGATAAGCCGCGACAGGTAGTCGAGCTTCTGCGGATCGCGGTCGACGAAGCGGAAGGTCAGTTGCAGCCACTCGCTGTCGGGCTTGGGTTCGAGGGCCGAGACGGCGTGCAGGTAGCCGTTGAGGCGCGCCACCTCGCCGCCCTCGCCCTGTTCCAGGTCGAGCACGGCGCTTTCCAGCACCTGGGGCAGCGGCTCGCCGCGCTTCACCACGAGGTGGGCGTCCTTGAGGCTGATGGTCTTGATCACGCAGGACAGGACGCCGCTGGGCAGGCGCAGCTGGGCTTGCCCACGGCCTCCCGGCGCCTGGCCGGCAGCCTTGGCCGAAGGGGTGGGCGCAGCCGTCTTGACGGCGGCCTTGGGCGCCGCGGCGGGCTTGACCACCTCGGCCTTGCCACCGGTGAGGGCGGCGAGGGAATCGTTGGCGAAGCCGCCGGAGCTGAGCATCTTCGGCGGCGCGCCGGCGGCCAGGGCCTCCATCTTTCCGGCGCGGGCCAGCTGCTTCTTCACCTTGGTCACCAGCTGGTCGTTGGAGAAGGGCTTGCCGATGTAGTCGGAAACCCCGGCCTGGATGGCCTGCACCACGTTCTCCTTGTCGCCGCGGCTGGTCACCATGACGAAGGGCGTGGTCTTCAGCGTGTCCTGGGCGCGGCACCAGGTGAGCAGCTCGAGGCCGGACATCTCCGGCATCTCCCAATCGCACAGGATCAGGTCGACGGGCGTGCGCGCCAGCATCTGCTGGGCCTTGCGCCCGTTGATCGCTTCTTCGATCTGGATGCCGGGGAAATGGTCGCGCAGCCCCTTCTTCACCAGGTCGCGAATGAAGGACGCATCGTCCACTACCAGCACTGTCACCTTGCTCATCGACCACTCCTCAGAGAACGGGCGTAAGCATAGCCTCGGCTGATAGCGCTTTGCCAAGCTGAATGCGACATCGCGCACCCTTTCGCGTGAAAGGTGGCGCCAGGGCCTTGGTCGACAGGGGATTGGTGGGGCTCGCGGGACGTCGCCGCGGAGGAACGCATCGCGAATGAATTCGCTCCCACACGGCAGGAGACGCTTCGCGAGCAGAGCCCGCTCCTACGGTGGGAGGTAGAGAAAGGGGTGGAGCCACAAACGAAAACGCCCGGCATGGCCGGGCGTCTTGCCGAAGCGGGACGGATCAGCTGGCGGGGGTGTCGCCGGCCTTGTTGGCGGTGCCCTTCACTTCTTCCTGCATGCGCGCCAGGCCCATGTGGCGCACGTCGGTGCCGCGCACCAGGTAGATCACCAGTTCGGCGATGTTGCGCGCGTGGTCGCCGATGCGCTCCAGTGAACGCAGGGCCCAGATGATGTTGAGCACGCGGCTGATGGCGCGCGGGTCTTCCATCATGTAGGTGACCAGCTCGCGCAGGGCGGTCTTGTACTCGCGGTCGATGGTCTTGTCGTACTGGGCGACCGACAGGGCCAGGTCGGCGTCGAAGCGGGCGAAGGCGTCCAGGGATTCCTGCACCATGCGGCGCACCTGGTCACCGATGTGGCGGACCTCGACATAGCCGCGCGGCGACACGCCCTCCTCGCAGAGCTGGATGGCGCGACGGGCGATCTTCGAGGCTTCGTCGCCGATGCGCTCAAGGTCGATCACCGACTTGGACACGCTGATGATCAGGCGCAGGTCGGAGGCCGCCGGCTGGCGACGGGCGAGGATGCGTACGCACTCCTCGTCGATGTTGCGCTCCATCTGGTTGATCTCGTCATCGATCTCGCGCACCTGCTGGGCCAGGCCCGAGTCGGCGTCGATCAGCGCGGTGACGGCGTCGTTGACCTGCTTTTCCACCAGGCCGCCCATCGCCAGGAGGTGGCTGCGCACTTCCTCCAGTTCGGCGTTGAACTGCTGGGAGATGTGATGGGTGAGGCTGTCTTTGTCGATCATGTTTTCGCTCCGCGAAAGCCGCAAGCTTCAAGCTGCAAGCTTCAAGTCGGTTGATTCGTGTCCCTGAGCTGACTTGCCGCTTGAAGCTTGCGGCTTGCAGCTGTCGCGTCCCACGCGACTAGCCATAGCGACCGGTGATGTAGTCCTCGGTCTGCTTCTTGGCCGGGTTGGTGAACAGGGTATCGGTATCGCCGAATTCGATCAGCTTGCCCATGTACATGAACGCCGTGTAGTCGGAGACGCGCGCGGCCTGCTGCATGTTGTGGGTGACGATGACGATGGTGTACTTGCTCTTGAGCTCGTAGATCAGCTCTTCCACCTTGAGGGTGGAGATCGGGTCCAGGGCCGAGCAGGGTTCGTCGAGCAGCAGCACTTCGGGTTCGACCGCGATGGTGCGGGCGATGACCAGGCGCTGTTGCTGGCCGCCGGAGAGGCCGAGGGCGGATTCGTGCAGGCGGTCCTTGACCTCCTCCCACAGCGCCGCGCCCTTGAGGGCCCACTCGACGGCTTCGTCGAGCACGCGCTTCTTGTTGATGCCCTGGATGCGCAGGCCGTAGACGACGTTCTCGTAGATGCTCTTGGGGAAGGGGTTGGGCTTCTGGAACACCATGCCGACGCGGCGGCGCAGTTCGGCCACTTCCTCGCCCTTGCGGTAGATGTTGTTGCCGTCGAGGCGGATCTCGCCCTCGACGCGGCAGCCGTCCACCAGGTCGTTCATGCGGTTGAAGCAGCGCAGCAGCGTGGACTTGCCGCAGCCGGACGGGCCGATGAAGGCGGTCACGCGCTGTTTCGGGATGTTCATCTGCACGTCGTACAGCGCCTGCTTCTCGCCGTAGAACAGGTTCAGGCCCGGCACTTCGAGGGCAACCGTTTCCTGCGCCAGGCTCAGGCTCTGCTTGCTGCGGCCGAGGGCGGAGATGTTGACGCCGTGGCTGTGGCTTTCGTGTTGCATGGTTTCACTCCGTTCGTAGCGCCAGGCTACAAGCTTCAAGTTTCAAGCGGAGCGGCGTGCTGCACGCCGCTCGGGGCTGACTCAGTTATCCAGCGCCTTGTACTTCTCGCGCAGGTGGTTGCGGATCGCCACGGCCGAGAGGTTCAGCAGCGCGATCACCAGCACCAGCAACAGCGCGGTGGCGTACACCAGCGGGCGGGCGGCCTCGACGTTGGGGCTCTGGAAGCCGACGTCGTAGATGTGGAAGCCCAGGTGCATGATCTTCTGGTCCAGGTGCAGGTACGGGTAGTTGCCGTCCACCGGCAGGCTCGGGGCCAGCTTCACCACGCCCACCAGCATCAGCGGCGCCACTTCGCCGGCGGCACGGGCCACGGCGAGGATCAGGCCGGTCATCATGGCCGGGCTGGCCATCGGCAGGACGATCTTCCACAGGGTCTCGGCCTTGGTCGCGCCCAGGGCCAGGGAGCCCTCGCGCACCGCACGGGGGATGCGCGCCAGGCCTTCCTCGGTGGCGACGATCACCACCGGCACCGCGAGGATGGCCAGGGTCAGCGAGGCCCACAGCAGGCCCGGGGTGCCGAAGGTCGGCGCCGGGGCGGCTTCGGGGAAGAACAGGCGGTCGATGGAGCCGCCCAGCACATAGACGAAGAAGCCCAGGCCGAACACGCCGTAGACGATGGCCGGGACGCCGGCCAGGTTGTTCACGGCGATGCGGATGATGCGGGTCAGCAGGCCCTGCTTGGCGTACTCGCGCAGGTAGATGGCCGCCACCACGCCGAAGGGGGTGACGATCACGGCCATGATGAGGGTCATCATCACGGTGCCGAAGATGGCCGGGAAGATGCCGCCCTCGGTGTTGGCTTCACGCGGGTCGTCGGCGAGGAACTCCCACAGCTTGGCGAAGTAGAAGCCGATCTTCTGGAACAGGCCCATGGCGTTGGGCTGGTAGGCATGCACCACCTTGCCCAGGGAGATCTCCTGCTCCTGGCCACCGGCCTCGCGGACCACCACGCTGTCGCGGTTGAAGGCTTCGTGCAGGCCGCCCAGTTGCGCTTCGAGGCCCTTGTAGCGGGCTTCCAGCTCGGCGCGCGCGGCAGCCAGGTCGGCCTGCGCGGCGGCGTCCAGCTTGCCGTCCAGCTCCAGCTTGCGGCGTTCCAGGCGCAGGCGCTCGAGGCCGTGGTTGATGGCGCCGATGTCCTTCTTCTCCAGCTTGTAGAGCTGGGCGTAGAGGTCGTCGACGCGCTTCAGGCGCTTCTGCAGCTCGGCCATGGCGGCCTCGCCTTCGGCGACGACCTGGCCGTTCTCCTTCACGCTCACCAGGCGACCGTAGAAGTTGCCCCACTCGCGGCGCTCCATGGCGACCAGCTCGGCGGGTTTCTTCTGGTCCTGCAGCCATTCGCCCACCACCCAGGTGAAGTCGCTGCCGTACACCTCGCGGTTGCCCACCTTGACCAGCTCGCGGGTCATGAACTCGGGGCCTTCCTCGGGCACCGGCAGGCCGGCACCCTTCAGGCGCGCGCGGGAGACTTCCTCGATCTGCACCGCTTCGCCGATCAGCGCCTTGGGCGCCTGGCCCGGAACGCTGTACTGGGCTTCGATCAGGTCGGCCGGCCAGAAGTGGCCGAGGCCGCGCACGGCGATCACCGACAGCAGGCCGATGGTCATGATGACGGCGATGGATACCGCGCCACCGCTCATCCACACACCTGGCGCGCCGCTTTTGAACCAGTATTTGAGGGAAACCTGTTTCACGGAATTCTCCACCTTAAAGCGAGGCGTATTTCTTGCGCAGGCGCTGACGGATCAGCTCTGCCAGGGTGTTCATGACGAAGGTGAACATCAGCAGCACCAGGGCCGCGAGGAACAGCACGCGGTAGTGCGAGCCGCCCACCTCGGATTCCGGCATCTCCACCGCGACGTTGGCCGCCAGGGTGCGCATGCCTTCGAAGATGTTCACTTCCATCACCGGGGTGTTGCCGGTGGCCATCAGCACGATCATGGTCTCGCCCACCGCACGGCCGAGGCCGATCATCAGCGCGGAGAAGATGCCCGGGCTGGCGGTGAGGATCACCACGCGGGTCAGCGTCTGCCAGGGCGTGGCACCCAGGGCCAGGGAGCCGTAGGTGAGGCTGCGCGGCACGCTGAAGATGGCGTCCTCGGCGATGGAGAAGATGTTCGGGATCACCGCGAAGCCCATGGCCAGGCCGACGATCAGGGCGTTGCGCTGGTCGTAGGTGATGCCTAAGTCATTGCTGATCCACAGGCGCATGTCGCCCCCGAAGAACCAGGCTTCCAGCAGCGGGCTCATGCCCAGGGCGAACCAGCCCACCAGCAGCACCACGGGAATCAGGATCGCCGCTTCGAAACCGTCCGGCACGCGCAGGCGGATCGACTCGGGCAGGCGGCTCCAGAGGAAGCCGGCGAGCAGGATGCCGATCGGCGTGAGCAGCAGCAGGCTGAAGATGCCCGGCAGGTGCCCCTCGACGTAGGGCGCCAGGAACAGGCCGGCGAAGAAGCCGAGGATCACCGTCGGCAGCGCTTCCATCAGCTCGATCACCGGCTTGACCTTGCGGCGCATGCTCGGCGCCATGAAGTAGGCGGTGTAGATGGCGGCGGCGATGGCCAGCGGGGCGGCCAGCAGCATGGCGTAGAAGGCGGCCTTGAGGGTGCCGAAGGTCAGCGGTGCCAGGCTCAGCTTGGGTTCGAAGTCGGTGTTGGCGGCGGTGGATTGCCAGACGTACTTGGGTGCGTCGTAGCTTTCGTACCAGACCTTGCCCCACAGCGCGCTCCAGGAGACTTCCGGGTGCGGGTTGCGCAGGCTGAAGGGCAGCAGCTGGCCACCTTCCTCGATCACCACGCGGTTGGCGCGGGGCGAGAAGGCCATCAGGCCGGCGCCGTCGGTGACCTGCTCGATCAGCAGGGTGCGCTCGGCGGTGCTGTGGAAGACGCCGAGCTTGCCGCTGGCATCCAGGGCGAGGAAGCCCTTGCGACGCTCCTCGGGGGCGATCTGCACCACCGGCGCCTGGCCCAGCTGGAAGCTGCGGATGTGGGTCAGGCGGGCTTCGCCGTCGGCGCCACGGACCATGAACCACTGGCTCACATCGCCCTTGGAGTCACCGATCATCAGGGAGATGCCACCCAGCAGCAGGTTGCTGGAGGACACTTCGCGATCACCTTCCTCGAACAGCTTGTAGCGGCCGTTGAGGCTCTTGTCGTGCAGGCTGAAGACATCCACCTGGGCACGACCGTTGACCACGTACAGCCACTGCTGGCGCGGGTCGACGTAGATGGCCTTGATCGGCTCGGTCATCTGCGGCAGGGCGATGGCGTTCTGCTCGACCGTGGTCTCGCCGGTCATCATGTTTTCTTCGCTGACCAGTTCCTGCACGTGCAGCTGGTTGCCGGTGGAGCCGGCCAGCAGCAGGGTTTCGTCGTTGTGGTTGACCGCCACGTGCTCCAGCGCGCCGCCGTCCTGGTTCAGCACCAGGGGCTTGTCGCCGTAGGGGAAGTCGATCTGCGGGGTGATGACCCGCTTGTTGTCCGGGTAGGTCACCGCATAGCTGTGCTTGAACAGCAGCACCTGGCCATTGGAGAGACCCAGGGCCACCAGCGGGCTGCCGGGCTGGTCCTGGCCGATGGACACCACGCTCGCGCCGGCAGGCAGCGGCAGCGGGGTGCGCTTGAGCTCGGCGCCGTCCTTGGTGGCGAAGAACACCGCTTCGCCCTTGTCGGAAATGCGCATGCCGACCTGGTTCTGCTCCTCGATGGTCAGCAGCAGCGCCTTGCCGGCGTCCTGCTGGAGCCAGGCGGGGCTCTGCACCTTCTTCGCGGTCAGCTCGGCGCCCTGGAACAGGGGCAGCACCACGTAGGCGAGGTAGAAGAAGATCAGGGTGATGGCCGCGAGCACGGCCAGGCCGCCCACCAGTACGTACCAGCGGGTCAGGTTGTCTTTCAGCGCACGGATGCGACGCTTGCGCTGCAGCGCCGGCGTATTGAAGTCGATGCGCTCGGGGGGATTCGTCGAGGTCATGGGGGAACTGGCCAGGTCATTCATGGGCACACCCTAAAGCCTTCGTATGACAGAAAGATTACAGCGAGGTGACGCAACGAGGCCCACCCTGGGCATGCTGCCGGGGGCGGGCCTCCATGGCGGGGGTCTCCCGCCATCGTCGCGTCCTTGCGGGGCGGCCTGCGAAGCGGCCGCCCCCTTCATCTGTCCTGGATTACAGGCCCAGATCCTTCAGTGCTTTTTCAGCGACCTTGGCCGGCAGCGGGATGTAGCCATCCTTCACCACGACCTGCTGGCCTTGTTGCGACAGGACCAGCTTCACGAACTCGGCTTCCAGCGGGGCCAGAGGCTTGTTCGGGGCCTTGTTGACGTAGACGTAGAGGAAGCGGGACAGCGGGTAGCTGCCGTTCAGGGCGTTCTGCTCGTTGTCTTCGACGAACTCGCCGCCTTCCTTCTTGGCCAGGGCGACGGTCTTCACGCTGGACGTCTTGTAGCCGATGCCCGAGTAGCCGATGCCGTTGAGGGACTGGCTGATGGACTGCACGACGGAAGCCGAACCCGGCTGCTCGTTGACGTTGGCCTTGAAGTCGCCTTTGCACAGGGCTTCTTCCTTGAAGTAGCCGTAGGTGCCGGATACCGAGTTGCGGCCGAACAGCTGGATCGGCTTCTCGGCCAGGTCGCCGGTCACGCCCAGCTCGCCCCAGGTCTTGATGTTGCTCTTGCCACCGCACAGGCGGTTGGCGGAGAAGATGGCGTCGACCTGCTGCATGGTCAGGCCTTTGATGGGGTTGTCCTTGTGCACGAAGATCGCCAGGGCGTCGACGGCGACCGGGACGGCGGTCGGCTTGTAGCCGTACTTCTGTTCGAAGGCCTGCAGCTCGACGTCCTTCATCTTGCGGCTCATCGGGCCCAGGTTGGCGGTGCCTTCGGTCAGAGCCGGCGGCGCGGTGGAGGAACCGGCGGCCTGGATCTGGATGTTCACGTTCGGGTATTCGCGCTTGTAGGCTTCGGCCCACAGGGTCATCAGGTTGGCCAGGGTGTCCGAACCGACGCTGGAGAGGTTGCCGGATACGCCAGTGGTCTTGGTGTAGGACGGGATGGACGGGTCGACAGCGGCAACCGCGCTGGCGGTCGCAACGCCGGCGGCGACGAAAGTCAGGGCCGCCATCAAACGCTTCAGTTTCATGCCTTGCTCCTAGCAAAGGATCGGGTTGGATGAATCGGGGGCCAGTATCTGCAGGCCGTATGAACACTCTATGAACCGAATATGACAATTGGATGAATGGCCATCATGACGGTCCAAACCTGCTTGAATGAGCCCGCACCCTCAGGAGAACGACCATGCACCCCCTACGACTGATGCCCCTGGCGGTCCTCCTCGCCGCCTGCACGGCCTGCGGCGACAAGGCCACCCTCGAGGTGAGCGACGGCACCGGCGCCAACCCCAGGCTGCCGCCGCCGAACAAGACCCTGCTGCCCACGGTGAACGTGGCCCCGGCCAGGGGCTGGGCCGAAGGCGGCCTGCCGACCGCCACCACCGGTACGCAGGTGAAGGCCTTCGCCGAAGGCCTGGACCACCCGCGCTGGCTCTACCTGCTGCCCAATGGCGACGTGCTGGTGGCCGAGAGCAACGCCCCGGCCTCCGATGGCGGCTTCAGCCTCAAGGGCTGGATCGCCGGCAAGGTCATGGAGAAGGCCGGCGCCCGCACCCCCAGCGCCGACCGCATCACCCTGCTGCGCGACACCGACGGCGACGGCGTGGCCGACCTGAAGACGCCCTTCCTGGAAAACCTCCACTCGCCCTTCGGCATGGCCCTGGTGGGCGGGGACTTCTACATCGCCAACGCCGACGCCCTGGTGCGCGTGCCCTACCAGGAAGGCCAGACGCGCATCGACGCCACGCCGCAGAAGGTCACCGACCTGCCGGCGGGCATCAACCGCCACTGGACCAAGAACGTCATCGCCAGCCGCGACGGCACCAAGCTCTACGTCACCGTCGGCTCCAACAGCAATGTCGGCGAGAACGGCCTGGAGATGGAGCAAGGCCGCGCGGCGATCTGGGAAGTGGACCGCGCCAGCGGCACCAAGCGCCTGTTCGCCAGCGGCCTGCGCAACCCCAACGGCCTGGCCTGGGAGCCGGAGACCGGCGCACTGTGGACGGCGGTGAACGAGCGCGACGAGATCGGCAGCGACCTGGTGCCCGACTACATCACCTCGGTGAAGGACGGTGGCTTCTACGGCTGGCCCTGGAGCTACTACGGCCAGCACGTCGACGAGCGCGTCGAGCCGGCCAACCCGGATATGGTCGCCAGGGCCCTGGTGCCCGACTACGCCCTGGGCCCGCACACCGCCTCCCTCGGCATCGCCTTCGGCCGCGGCAGCGCGCTGGCGGACTTCCAGAACGGCCTGTTCGTCGGCCAGCACGGCTCGTGGAACCGCGAACCGCACAGCGGCTACAAGGTGATCTTCGTGCCCTTCAAGGACGGCAAGCCCAATGGCCAGCCGGTGGACGTGCTCACCGGCTTCCTCGATGCCGACGGCAACGCCCGGGGCCGCCCGGTGGACGTCATGCTCGACGCTCGCGGCGCCCTGCTGGTGACCGACGACGTGGGCAACAAAGTCTGGCGGGTGACCTCCACCGCCCAGTGATGGCCAGGCCAGCCCCGCCGAGCTTCACCCCTGTAGGAGCGAGCTCTGCTCGCGAAGTGCTCCCTGCAGGGGCATGGCGCCCATCGCCGCAGCGCATAGAGCCGGTCCGTAGGATGCGGTGAGCTCAGCGAACCGCATCGATGCCCCGTACGTGGCGGCCATGTAGATACCGTCTTGATTCCTAGTGAGCAAGGGCCAGTTTTGCGTCAAATGGCCGGCCCGATTTCAAGACGCCATAGGCGATGTTCAGCAGCTTGCGCATCGCTGCGCAGACGATCTGCTTGCCGGTCTTGCCCTTCGCCCTCAACCGTTCGCTCAGGGCCCTGATCGCCTCGTTGTACGTCAGGGCGCTGATCGCGGGCATGAACAGGCCGGCCCGCAGGCGCGATGAGCCCGTCTTGGAGATGCGCGTCTGTCCCCGGTGGTTCCCGGACTCCTGCAGCCGCGGATTGAGCCCGGCAAAGGCAGTGACGGCGCGGCTGTTGGCAAAGCGCAGTGGGTCGCCCAGCTCCGCCAGGAGCAGGGCGGCGGTCTTGTCGGCGATCCCGTCGATGCTGGTCAGCAGGTCGCGCTTGCCGCGCAGATCCGGGTCGTTGTCGATGTGGTCGTCGATCGCCTTGAGGGTCTCTTCGATCTCCTGCCCGACATGTTCCAGCACCGACTGGATCGAGGCCTGGACGCTGGCATCGGCCACTTCCAGGCGGTTGCGCTCCATCTGCTCGATTTCGCGCAGGTCCTCCAGGCGCCGTACCAGGGCTTTCAAGCGCCGCACGGCACGGGGCTCGGGTTGCCAGGGGCGCAGACTGTCCTGATGGCGCTCGCCGTATTCGGCGATCAGCTTGGCGTCGACCTTGTCGGTCTTCACCCGCTGCAACTGGCTACGGGCGTAGTGGGCGATTTGTGCCGGGTTGAGGACACAGACCCGATAGCCGTGCTCCAACAGCCATTCGGCCAGGGCTTCATGGTAGATGCCGGTGGCCTCCATCACGACCCAGGCACCGGGTTCGCTGTGTTTGTTCAGCCAGTCGCGCAAGACGGCGAAACCCGCTTTGTCGTTGGCCAGCTTGGCCTTGGTGCGGTACTTGCCGTTGGGCTGCAGGGTGGCGAGGTCAAAGGTGTGTTTGGCGATGTCGAGGCCGATGACGCTGGGCATGAGTACTCCTTCCGATCCGTTCAGACGCGATCATCACTGCACCCGACCCAACCTTGTAGATGCGAGCTCGAGGCTCTGGATACCGTTCGGATTTTTCGAGTGAGTGTGGAGGGGCGGAGCACTATCTACGTTGCAGGCTCGCGGCCTAAGGGTGGACACGACTTCCAGCCCCTCCCCCGATGATCAGTCGGGGACTATTACCCCTGTGGAGGTATTAGTCGAGATACAAGGGTGGGCCGGGCGGCGTTCCGCTTCAGCCCACCAGCGGGGGTCAGCGTGGGCTGAAGCCCACCCTAGGGGAATGCCCCAGCACGAAGTGCTCCTGCAGGGGCATGGCGCCCATCACCGCAGCGCCATGCCCTTGATCAGCGCTTCTTGCCGATCAGGTACAGACCAATGACCATCGCCAGCCCGCACAGCGCCGCCACGTAATAGGCCGGGCCCAGCGGGTCCCACTTCATCAGCAGCGAGACGATCATCGGCGTCAGCCCACCGAAGATGGCGTAGGCCAGGTTGTAGGAGAAGGACAGGCCGGAGAAGCGCACCACCGGAGGGAAGGCCTTGACCATCACATAGGGCACCGCGCCGATGGTGCCGACGAACAGGCCGGTCAGCGCATAGAGCGGGAACAGCCAGTCCGGGTGCGCCTTGAGGCTGGTGTAGAAGGTCCAGGAACTGGCCGCCAGCAACAGCCCGCCCACCAGGAAGGTACGGCCCGCGCCGAAGCGGTCGGCGATGGCACCGGAGGCGACGCAGCCGACCGTCAGGCAGACGATCGCCAGGCTGTTGGCCTTGAGCGCGGTGGCGGCCGCGAAGCCGTACACGGTCTGCAGCACGGTGGGGGTCATGAGGATGACCACGACTATGCCCGCCGACAGCACCCAGGTCAGCAGCATGCTGATGGCGATGGCGCCACGGTGCTCGCGCAGCACAGCCTTGAGCGGCACCTCCTCGGCCAGCGCCTTGCGCTGCTGCAACTCGGCGAACACCGGCGTCTCGTGCAGCCAGCGGCGCAGGTAGACGGAGAACAGGCCGAACACGCCACCCACCAGGAAGGGCACGCGCCAGGCCCAGGCCTGCACCTCTTCCGGGGTGTAGAGGGTGTTGATCAGGGTCGCCATCAGCGAGCCCAGCAGGATGCCGAAGGTCAGCCCCGACGTCAGGGTGCCGCACGCGTAGCCGATGTGCCGGGTCGGTACGTGCTCGGCGACGAACACCCAGGCACCGGGCACCTCGCCACCGATGGCGGCGCCCTGGATCACCCGCAGCAACAGCAGGGCCAGCGGCGCCCAGATGCCGATCTGCGCGTAGGTCGGCAGCAGGCCCATGATCAGCGTCGGCACCGCCATCAGGAAGATGCTCAGGGTGAACATGCGCTTGCGCCCCAGCAGGTCGCCGAAATGCGCCATGACGATGCCGCCCAGGGGCCGCGCCAGGTAACCGGCCGCGAAGATGCCGAAGGTCTGCAACTGGCGCAGCCACTCGGGCATCTCGGCGGGGAAGAACAGCTTGCCGACCACCGCCGCGAAGAATACGAAGATGATGAAATCGTAGAACTCGAGGGCACCGCCCAGGGCGGACAGGGAGAGGGTCTTGTAGTCGCTGCGGGTCAACGGCCGCGCGGGGGCCTCGGAGGCGGTAACGGTGGACATGGAAGGTCTCTTGTCAGTGCAGGCAGGGCATGCCCCGCCGCTGCGTTGGCGGCGGGCCGGTCCGCAAAATAGCAAAAAGCCGCCGGGCGCACACAATCTCTGACGTATGGGTGGTCAAAAGCGAAACCCGGCGGTCGTCGCCCGACGCGGCGAGCTATATACTGCGCGCTGTTGCGCGCGGGCGACATGCAGTGGGTCGGCGGGCGCAGGGGGAACTTTGCAGGGCACCTTGTCCTTCCCCGTCCATAGAAGCCATCCAGAGCAGCACAGGGGCAGAGGCACCCCAGGCATGATCGAGATCGAAGAAGAAGAAAACCTGACTCCCCAGGGCGACCTGGCCTTGCAGATCACCGCGCTACCGCGCGAAACCAACGGTTTCGGCGACATCTACGGCGGCTGGCTGGTCTCGCAGATGGACCTCGCCGGCACGGCCATGGCCAGCAAGGTCGCCGGCGGCCGCATCGCCACCGTCGCCATCGACCGCATGGCGTTCCTCGTCCCGGTGGCCGTGGGCGCCCAGCTCTCCTTCTATACCCAGGCACTGGAGATCGGCCGCAGTTCGATCCAGATGCTGGTCGAGGTATGGAGCGACGACCCGCTCTCCAGTGAATGGCGCAAGGTCACCGAAGCGGTGTTCGTCTTCGTCGCCATCGACGGCAGCGGTCGCACCCGCCCCGTTCCGCCGCGCCGCGGCTGAGCAGCACGAGGGGCGCCGCAGCCGCGAACGCCCCTTCTTCCTGATTTTGCTCACGCATTCGCCGGTTTCGGGGGAACCCCGCCGGCCCGCCCCTGCCCAATGGAGACGGCAAGCAGCCACAGGCCCAGGAGCCCCCGGATGAACAGCGAAAGCAAGGTTCCGCAGATCGAGCGGATCGAGATGGACGAACTGGCGTGCTGGCGCCTGCGCACCGCCGACGCGGAACTGCTGGTGGCCCAGCAGGGCGCCCAGGTGCTGGGCTACCAGCGCAACGGCGAAGAGCCGCTGATCTGGCTCAGCGAGCAGGCGGCGTTCAAGCGCGGCCAGTCGGTGCGCGGTGGCGTGCCGGTGTGCTGGCCCTGGTTCGGCGACCTGCGGCGCAACCCCCTGGACGTGCAGGCCCACTACCCGGCGGACAGCGAGGCCCCGGCCCACGGCGGCGTGCGCAGCCTCGACTGGGAACTCGAAAGCGTCGAGGCCCTGGAGGGCGCGGCACGCCTGGTGCTGTCCTGGGACAGCCGCCGCTCGCCCCTGCCCGGCTGGAACGGCGACGCCGAGCTGCGCCTGGAGATCCGCCTCGACCAGCGCCTGCACCTTAAACTGGAAACCCGCAACCGCGGCACCGCGCCCCTGGCCCTGACCCAGGCGCTGCACAGCTACTTCGCCATCGGCGATATCCACCAGGCCCATGTGGAAGGCCTGGACGGCTGCGACTACATCGAGACCCTGGAAGGCTGGGAGCGCCGCGTCCAGCAAGGCGATGTCGGCTTCGCCGGCGAGACCGACCGCATCTACCTGGGCACCCCGTCCCGCCTGGCCATCCGCGACCAGGCCTGGCAGCGCCGGGTGCTGATCGAAGCCAGCGACTCCGCCTCGGCAGTGGTGTGGAACCCCTGGATCGACAAGGCCGCCCGCCTCTCCCAGTTCGCCGACGACGCCTGGCAGCGCATGCTCTGCATCGAAACCGCCCGCGTGCTGGACGACGCCCTGCTGTTGCAACCCGGCGCCAGTCACAGCATGGCCGTCAGCCTTTGGAGCGAAGCGCTTGGCGACTAAAGTCGCCCCTACACAGGCTCGGACATGACCGTTGTGTAGGGTGGAGGTCGCTTTTTACCTCCACCAGGCAGAGCCAAACGCGGCAAATTGTGATGGCTCGACCCGGTATTGGCGGGGCGCGCCACCCGAACGCCGCCTCACTGGATATCCTCGTCCTGCACCACCCTCACCTCGCCCGCATCCAGCGCGTAGGCGGCGTCGGCCAGGTCGTTGCTGACCTGCTCCACCTTGAGGGTGCCGGTGACCCAGAGCGGCGTGTAGATATCGTCGAGGGCGACGCCCTTGGGGTAGCGCACCAGCACGATCTGGTTCGGCGGCGGCGGCGGAACGTGGATGCAGGCGCCCGGGTAGGGCACCAGGAAGAACAGCGTGCCACGCCCCTTGGCGTCGGTCTCCAGCGGCACCGGATAGCCACCGATACGGATCTTCCGGCCGTCGAGCCTGGCCACGGTCTTCGCCGAATACATCACCGCCGGCAGGTCCTTGTCCTGCTGCTTGAGGCCACCCTTGTTGCCGAAGGTGCCATCCGCCTCCGGGGTGTCGTGGCTGATCTCGGGCATCTCCTCCAGGGCCTTGCGGTCCTCGGGGGGCATCAGCTCGAGCCAGTCGGTTTCCGGCAGCTCGAGCCGGGCGTGGGCCAGGGTGCTGCACAGCAGCAGGGAGAAAAGCAGGGCGCGGCGCATCGGGCAGGACTCACGTAAAGAAACAGGCGCCAAGACTAGCAGGCTGTTGAAAAACTGACTGCGTTGCCGCTGCGGCGTTGAAACGCCCTCAAAATGCTCATTTACCCAAGTAAACTGCGCTTTCTCGGCCGTTTTCGCCTTGCATCGGCTGCCTCGTCTACGTTTTTCAACGGCCTTCTAGCGGCGCCCGTTCCCGGTTCCCAGCCCCTCAGCTCTTCTTGATGGCGCCGTAGATCACCAGAAGGATGACGGCACCGACCACGGCACCGATGAAGCCGGCACCCTCGCCGGCCTGGTAGATGCCCAGGGCCTGGCCGCCGTAGGTCGCGGCGACGGAGCCGCCGATGCCCAGGAGGATGGTCCAGATCCAGCCCATGCTGTCGTCGCCGGGTTTGAGGAAGCGCGCGACCAGACCGACGATCAGGCCGATGAAGATGGTTCCGATGAGCCCCATGGCATTTACTCCTGAATGAAAAAAGGGCGTGTCCGTGGACACGCCCTTTTTCAGACTGGAAGCAGCCACCGGGGTTCAGCCGGCGATCAGCGCCTCGACCTCGGCGATGCGCGCCTTCAGGGTCGCCAGGTCCGCGCTGCGCAGGGTGGCGTGGCCGACCTTGCGCCCGGCCTTGAAGGCCTTGCCGTAGTGGTGAAGGTGGCAGTCGCCGACGGCGATCACCTTCTCCACCGGCGGTACTTCGCCGATGAAGTTGAGCATGGCGCTCTCGCCCACCTTGGCAGTGGAACCCAGCGGCAGACCGGCCACGGCGCGCAGGTGGTTCTCGAACTGGCTGCACTCGGCGCCTTCGATGGTCCAGTGGCCGGAGTTGTGCACGCGCGGGGCGATCTCGTTGGCCTTCAGGCCGCCGTCCACTTCGAAGAATTCGAAGGCCAGCACGCCGACGTAGTCCAGCTCGCGCAGCACGCGGCCGACGTAGTCCTCGGCAAGGCCCTGCAGCGGGTGGTCGGTACTGGCGATGGACAGCCGCAGGATGCCGTTGTCATGGGTGTTGTGCACCAACGGGTAGAAGCGCGTCTCGCCGTCGCGGGCACGCACCGCCACCAGGGACACTTCGCCGGTGAAGGGCACGAAGCCTTCGAGGATGCAGGGCACGCTGCCCAGCTCGGCGAAGGCACCGGCCACGTCCGCCGGGGTGCGCAGGACCTTCTGGCCCTTGCCGTCGTAGCCCAGGGTGCGGGTCTTCATCACCGCCGGCAGGCCGATGGCGGCCACGGCGGCGTCCAGGTCCGCCTGGGACTGGATGTCGGCGAACTCGGGGGTGGGGATGCCCAGGTCCTTGAACATCGACTTCTCGAACCAGCGGTCACGGGCGATGCGCAGGGCATTGGCCGAGGGATAGACCGGCACGAACTGGGAGAGGAAGGCCACGGTCTCGGCCGGCACGCTCTCGAACTCGAAGGTCACCAGGTCCACTTCGTCGGCCAGCTGGCGCAGGTGGTCCTGGTCGCCGTAGTCGGCGCGGATGTGCTCGCCGAGCGCCTGGGCGCAGGCGTCGGGGGCCGGGTCGAGGAAGGCGAAGTCCATGCCCAGCGGGGTGCCCGCCAGGGCCATCATGCGGCCGAGCTGGCCGCCACCGATCACGCCGATCTTCATCTGTCAGGCCTCACGCGGGTCCGGGTTGTCGAGCACCGAGCGGGTCTGCTCGTCGCGGAAGGCCTTCAGCGCCGCGTGGTACTGCGGGTGCTGGTGGCCGAGGATGCTGGCGGCCAGCAGGGCGGCATTCACCGCGCCGGCCTTGCCGATGGCCAGGGTGGCGACCGGGATGCCCGCCGGCATCTGCACGATGGAGAGCAGCGAGTCGACGCCCGAGAGCATGGACGACTGCACCGGCACGCCGAGCACCGGCAGGTGCGTCTTGGCCGCACACATGCCCGGCAGGTGGGCGGCACCGCCGGCACCGGCGATGATCACCTGGATGCCACGGGCCTCGGCCTCATCGGCGTACTGGAACAGCAGGTCCGGGGTGCGGTGGGCGGAGACCACCTTCACTTCATAGGGGATGCCCAGCTTGTCCAGCATCTCGGCGGTGTGGCTGAGGGTGCTCCAATCGGACTTGGAGCCCATGATCACGCCTACCAGTGCGCTCATCGTCGTGCCTCATCAAGGGTCGAAAAACCAACAAGCCACGCATATGGCGTGGCTTGTCTGCGATGTGGGCCGGCGTGCGCTGCCGGCCGAAGGCCGCGCAGTATAACGCAAAGCCCGCCCTTGCCTACCGTCCGTCCAGCGGCTCGCCAAGGCGCCCGGAAATTGCCCTGGAGCAAGGGACCTCCCGGCTTGCGGGTGCACACTCCAGGCTCCTTTTCCAGGAGGTGCATGCCATGAACCAGACCATGAAAGCCGCCGTCGTCCACGCCTTCGGCGAACCGTTGCGGATCGAAGAGGTGAAGGTCCCGCTCCCCGGCCCCGGCCAGATCCTCGTGAAGATAGAGGCCTCGGGCGTCTGCCACACCGACCTGCACGCCGCCGAGGGCGACTGGCCGGTCAAGCCCGCCCTGCCCTTCATCCCCGGCCACGAAGGCGTCGGCTACGTGGCGGCGGTGGGTGCCGGGGTCACCCGAGTCAAGGAAGGCGACCGCGTCGGCGTGCCCTGGCTTTACACCGCCTGCGGCTGCTGCGAACACTGCCTGACCGGCTGGGAAACCCTCTGCGAAGGCCAGCAGAACACCGGCTACTCGGTGAACGGCGGCTATGCCGAATACGTGCTGGCCGACCCCAACTACGTCGGGCTGCTGCCCAAGAACGTCGGCTTCGCCGAGATCGCGCCGATCCTCTGCGCGGGCGTCACCGTCTACAAGGGCCTCAAGGTCACCGGCGCGCGACCCGGCCAGTGGGTGGCCATCTCCGGCATCGGCGGCCTCGGCCACGTGGCCGTGCAGTACGCCCGCGCCATGGGCCTGCACGTGGCGGCCATCGACGTCGACGACGCCAAGCTGGAGCTGGCGCGCAAGCTCGGCGCCAGCCTCACGGTCAATGCCCGCAACGAGAACCCCGCCGAGGTGATCCAGCGCGACATCGGCGGCGCCCACGGCGTGCTGGTCACCGCGGTGTCCAACAGCGCCTTCGGCCAGGCCATCGGCATGGCCCGTCGTGGCGGCACCGTGGCCCTGGTCGGCCTGCCGCCGGGCGACTTCCCCACGCCGATCTTCGATGTGGTGCTCAAGGCCATCAGCATCACCGGCTCCATCGTCGGCACCCGTGCCGACCTGCAGGAGGCGCTCGACTTCGCCGGCGAAGGCCTGGTGCATTCGACCTTCAGCACCGACCGCCTGGACAACATCAACGCCATCCTCGACCGCATGCGCGCCGGCCAGATAGAAGGCCGCGTCGTCCTGCAGATGTGACCGCCCCGCGGCCCCGGCTCAGGCCGGGGTCGCCCCCTCGCTGCCCGCCCCGCCTTCCAGCTTGCGCCACAGCAGGCGGATCGACGCCTTGCGCACCAGGGCGCAGCGGTACAGGCGGATCTCCAGCGGGATATGCCACTGGCTGCCCCCGCACACCACCAGCTCCCCGCGCGCCAGCTCGGCCTGCGCGCTCAGGCGCGGTACCCAGGCCACGCCCATGCCCTGCAACGCCATGCTCTTGAGGCTGTCGGCCATGGCCGTCTCGTAGACGGTGGTGGAACGTAGCGCGCGCTGGCGCAGCAGCAGGTTGACCGAGCGCCCGAGGAAGGCCCCGGCGGTATAGGCCAGCAACGGCACGCTCTGCCCGCTCTCCAGGCTGTAGAGCGGCTCGCCATGCGCATCCACGGCGCTCACCGGCAGCATCTCGGTGCTACCCAGGTGCATCGAGGGGAAGATCTCCGGGTCCATCTGCAGGGAGGCGTCGGGGTCGTAGAAGGCCAGGATCAGGTCGCAGCTGCCCTCGCGCAGGGAATGCACGGCATCGCCGACGTTAGTGGCGATCAGTCGGCTGGCGATGTTCAGGCCCTCGCCACGCAGCCGCGCGATCCACTGCGGGAAGAAGCCCAGCGCCAGGGAGTGGGCGGCGGCGAACTGCAGCACCTCGCCCTGCTGGCCTTCCAGGTGGTGCAGGTGGCGCACCACCTCGCCCATCTGCTCGACCATGCTGCGCGCCGTCACCAGGAACAGCTGGCCCGACTCGGTGAGTTCGATGGGCGTGCGCGAGCGGTTCACCAGGGTCAGCCCCAGGGCCGACTCCAGGCTGCGGATGCGCCGGCTGAAGGCCGGCTGGGTGACGAAGCGCTTCTCCGCCGCCTGGGAAAAGCTGCGGGTGGCGGCCAGGGCGACGAAGTCCTCCAGCCATTTGGTTTCCAGGTTCATCTCGGCCCCCTTGCCCGATTTTGGTGCACACGCTTCTCGAACGAAGCGGGTCACGGCCACATTA
Organism: Pseudomonas sp. Pc102; assembly: GCF_018408275.1. Classification (NCBI taxonomy): domain Bacteria; kingdom Pseudomonadati; phylum Pseudomonadota; class Gammaproteobacteria; order Pseudomonadales; family Pseudomonadaceae; genus Pseudomonas; species Pseudomonas sp. Pc102. The sequence goes on from NZ_AP021905.1 coordinate 6,592,698, forward strand.
TGCCGTTTATGCATGACCCAGCGGATAACAGCATTGGTCGACGAAAGGCTGGAAGCTTAGTCTATTGGGCATCGCGGCACTGGCCGTGTCCTTCCCGAGATGTATTACATCATGTCCTCCGCTGCATCCTTCCGCGTCGAAAAAGACCTGCTCGGCACCCTCGAAGTCCCCGCCGATGCCTACTACGGCATCCAGACCCTGCGCGCCGTGCAGAACTTCCGCCTCTCCGGTGTGCCCCTGTCGCACTACCCGAAACTGGTGATCGCCCTGGCGATGGTCAAGCAGGCCGCCGCCGATGCCAACAGGCAGCTCGGCCACCTCGATGCCGAGAAGCACGCCGCCATCAGCGAGGCCTGCGCCCGCCTGATCCGTGGCGACTTCCACGACCAGTTCGTGGTGGACATGATCCAGGGCGGTGCCGGCACCTCCACCAACATGAACGCCAACGAGGTCATCGCCAACATCGGCCTCGAGGCGATGGGCAAGCAGAAGGGCGAGTACAAGTACCTGCACCCGAACAACGACGTGAACATGGCGCAGTCCACCAACGACGCCTACCCGACCGCCATCCGCCTGGGCCTGCTGCTCGGCCACGACGCGCTGCTGGCCAGCCTCGACAGCCTGATCCAGGCCATCGCCGCCAAGGGCGTCGAGTTCTCGCACATCCTCAAGATGGGCCGTACCCAGCTGCAGGACGCCGTGCCCATGACCCTGGGCCAGGAATTCCACGCCTTCGCCACCACCCTGGGTGAAGACCTCGGCCGCCTGCGCAGCCTGGCGCCGGAACTGCTCACCGAGGTCAACCTGGGCGGCACCGCCATCGGCACCGGCATCAACGCCGACCCGGGCTACCAGCACCTGGCCGTCGAGCGCCTCGCCGCCATCAGCGGACAGCCGCTGAAACCCGCCGCCGACCTGATCGAGGCCACCTCGGACATGGGCGCCTTCGTGCTCTTCTCCGGCATGCTCAAGCGCACCGCGGTCAAGCTGTCGAAGATCTGCAACGACCTGCGCCTGCTCTCCAGCGGCCCGCGCACCGGCATCAACGAGATCAACCTGCCGGCACGCCAGCCGGGCAGCTCGATCATGCCCGGCAAGGTCAACCCGGTGATCCCGGAAGCGGTCAACCAGGTCGCCTTCGAAGTGATCGGCAACGACCTCGCCCTGACCCTGGCGGCCGAAGGCGGCCAGCTGCAGCTGAACGTGATGGAGCCGCTGATCGCCTACAAGATCTTCGACTCGATCCGCCTGCTGCAACGCGCCATGGACATGCTGCGCGAGCACTGCATCGTTGGCATCACCGCCAACGAAGCCCACTGCCGCGCGCTGATGGAGAACTCCATCGGCCTGATCACCGCGCTGAACCCCTACATCGGCTACGAGAACTCCACCCGCATCGCCAAGGAAGCGCTGGTCAGCGGCCGCGGCGTGCTGGAACTGGTGCGCGAGGAGAAGCTGCTGGACGAGTCCATGCTCGCCGACATCCTCCGCCCGGAAAACATGATCGCCCCGCGCCTGGTGCCCCTGAAGGCCTGACGCGACACCCGACTCACCAGGAGGGGCCCAGCCCCTTCATCCTTCAAGGATGGCGCCCGCCATCCTTTTTTTGCCTGTGGAAAAACGGTTATCCACAAGCCATTCGGCGGCACCGCTCCTCTCCGGACTTAGGGTGGATAATGCTCTTTTATCCACCGAGCGGAGCCGATCCCAACACCGCTCCTACAAGTGCCACCACCCTCTGCCGGGAGAACCGTGCGGGTGGCCCTGGGCGAATGCATTCGCCCCTACAGCTTCCACGCCCCGCGCAACGCCTGCAGCGCCTTGGCGATCTCCGCCTCGGGCACGGCGGCGAAGCCCAGCACCAGCCCCGCACGGTTATCCACAGGCGGCTCGTCCCCCGGCAGCCAGTAGCTGCTGAGCCCGGTGAGCTCGACACCGGCCGTGTCGGCCGCCGCGATCAGTTCGCGCTCGCGAGCGAGACCCGCAACCCGCACACACAGGTGCAGCCCGGCCTCCACCGCCGGCATCGGCGCGCAACCGGGGATATCCACAGGCCAGCCCGCCAGCAGCGCATCGCGGCGGCTGCGGGCGGCAGCGCGCATGCGGCGGATGTGCCGCTGGAAGTGCCCGGCGGCGATGAACTCGGCCATCACCGCCTGGGTGCCGATCTCCGAGTGGCGCATGTCCAGGGCACGGCGCCGGGCGAAGGGTTCCACCAGCGCCGGCGGCAGCACCAGGTAGCCCAGGCGCAGCGCCGGGAAGGCGATCTTGCAGAAGGTGCCGACGTACAGCACCCGCCCCTGCCGGTCCAGCGCCGCCAGGGGGGCCAGGGGCGTGCCGCTGTAGCGGTACTCGCCGTCGTAGTCGTCCTCGACTATCCAGCCGTCATGGCGCTCGGCCCAGTCGAGCAGCTCCAGGCGCCGCGCCAGGGACAGGGTCACCCCGATGGGGTACTGGTGGGACGGCGTGACGTAGACCAGGCGGCAAACCCCGGCCCGCTCCAGGGCAGCGGTATCCAGCCCTTCTGCGCCCACCGGGATGCCGGCGAGCTGCGCGCCGGCCACGGCGAAGGCATGCCCGGCGGCGCGGTAGCCGGGGTTCTCGATGGCCACCCGGTCCCCCGGCTCGACCAGCAGCTGCGCGCAGAGGCTGATGGCCTGCTGGGCGCCGCAGGTGATGATCACCTGCGCCGGGTCGCAATGCAGGCCGCGGCTATTGCGCAGGTAGGCGGCGATCAGCTCGCGCAGCTGCCCGTCGCCCGCCGGGTCGCCATAGCCCAGGCGCGCGGGCGAGGGCTTGCGCCAGAACCGCGCGGATAGCCGCGCCCAGGTCTGGAAGGGGAACAGGTCGAAGGCCGGCACGCCGACGCGGAAGGCCCGGGGCGGCCCGCTCAGCGGGGGCTTCAGGTGGTGGGCATCCAGGCGCGACAGCGCCTCGCCGGCGGCCGCCCGCACCGGCACGGGGGGCGCAGCGCGCGGGGCTGTGGATAACTCGGCCACGTAGGTGCCATCGCCGATGCGCCCCTCGATGTAGCCCTCGGCATAGAGCTGGTCGAAGGCACGGGTCACGGTGTTGCGCGAAATGCCCAGCAATGCTGCCAGGTCGCGGCTGGCCGGCAGCCGCGTGCCGCCCTGCAGGCGTCCATCGAGGATGCGCTCGCGCAACCTTTCATAGAGCTGGCGGGCCAGGCCCTGGCGCGCATCCAGGCGGATGCCGGATAGATCGACGGGAAGCGGTACGGCGATCGGCATGGATTGGCCCTGTGAAAGTCGCGGGAAATGGCTCTTACAACGGACCAATATCCTGCCTAGCATGCGTCCATCACGCCAGGAGAATCGCCATGTACCTGCCCGCCGCCTTCCGCCAGGAAGACCTCGCCGAGCTGCACCTGCAGATCCACCAGAGCCGCCTGGCGACCCTGGTCTGCCAGGGCGCCGGAGGCCTGGTGGCCAGCCACCTGCCGCTGCTGCTGGAGCCCGGCGAAGGCGAGTACGGCACGCTCTACGGCCACCTGGCCCGGGCCAACCCGCACTGGCGCGCACTCGCCGATGGCGTCGAGGCGCTGGCGGTGTTCAACGGCCCGGACGCCTACGTCACCCCCAGCTGGTACGCGGCCAAGGCCGAGCACGGCAAGGTGGTGCCGACCTGGAACTACATCGCCGTGCACGCCCATGGCCAGGCCGAGGTGTTCGACGACGCCGAGCGCCTGCTGCACCTGGTCGGCCGCCTCAGTGACCGGCACGAGGCCGGGCGACCGCAGCCCTGGGCGCTGGGCGACGCACCGCGCGAGTACATCGACGCCATGCTGCGCGCCATCGTCGGCTTCGCCCTGCCGATCCGTCGTATCGAAGGCAAGTGGAAGCTCGGCCAGAACCGCAGCCAGGCCGACCAGGACGGCGTGCGCGAAGGCCTGGGCGCCAGCACCGACGAGCGTGATCGCGAGCTGGCCCGGCGCATGGCCCCCTCCCTCTGACCCACCACGACAAGGAAGCAGCATGTCCCTCGAAATCCGCCCGGTTGGCGTCGCCGACCACGCCGCCTGGCTGCCGCTGTGGCAGGGCTACCAGCGTTTCTACAAGACCGAGATCGCCGCCGAGACCACCGCCATCACCTGGCAGCGCTTCCTCGACGGCGCCGAACCCATGCACGCCGCCCTCGCCTGGCAGGGCGAGCGCGCCGTGGGGCTGGTGCACTTCATCTACCACCGCTCCTGCTGGACGGTGGGCGACTACTGCTACCTGCAGGACCTCTACGTGGAGGATGGCCTGCGCGGCGAAGGCATCGGCCGCGCGCTGATCGAACACGTCTATGCAAAGGCACGGGCGGCCGGCGCCTCGCGGGTGCACTGGCTGACCCACGAGACCAACACCGACGCCATGCAGCTGTACGACCGCATCGCCGACCGTTCCGGCTTCCTCCAATACCGCAAGCTGCTCTGACCAGGGGCCTTCCATGAACGACGAAATCCAACTCGACTGGCACCCCGTACCCACCCCGGCCCGCGCGCCCCTCGACGGCCGCTTCGTGCGCCTGGAGCCGGTGGACGCCAACCGCCACGGCGACGACCTGTGGGTGGCGCTGCAAAGCCCGGACGGCGACCCCCGGCTCTGGGACTACCTCGGCTACGGCCCCTTCGCCAACCGCGCGCCCTTCGACGCCTGGCTGGCGGGTTGCCAGGCCAGTGCCGACCCGCTGTTCTTCACCGTCATCGATCGCGCCAGCGGCCGCGCGGCAGGCCTGCTCAGCTACCTGCGCATCGCCCCCAACGACGGCTGCATCGAGATCGGCCACATCGCCTTCGGCGCCCCCATGCAGCGCTCGCCCACCTCCACCGAGGCGGTCTGGCTGCTGGCACGCCTGGCCATGAGCGAGCTCGGCTACCGCCGCCTCGAATGGAAGTGCAACGCCCTCAACGCCCGCTCCATGCGCGCCGCCGAGCGCCTGGGCTTCACCTACGAGGGGTTGTTCCGCCAGCACATGGTGATCAAGGGCCGCAACCGCGACACCGCCTGGTTCTCCATCATCGACAAGGAATGGCCGGCGATACGCGATGCCTTCGAGGCCTGGCTGGCTGTGGATAACTTCGATGGCGACGGCCGGCAGAAGCGCCGCCTGGAAGACTTCAGGAAATCCTGAGGGCGGCCCGCGCCTCGTAGGATGGGTAGAGGTACGAAACCCATCATTGCGGAGTGCCCCATAACCGCATGGGTTTCGCTTCGTCGCCCGGCCCATTCGAACCAGCCCCCACGGAAACGGGAGTCCATCAAGAAAACCTCCCTTATTCCGGTAACCCTTCTGTTACGAAACCGTAAGACTTCTTCCTTATAAACAGCGGCCAACCAACAAGATCACGACAAAGGTTGCCGCCATGAACCGCACGCTGACCCCGCTCGCCCGCTGCGTCGCCCTCGCCCTCACCGGCTTCTCCTCCTTCGCTGGTGCCGCCACCGTCACTGTGGACAACGCCACCACAAGCGGCCAGGTGCTCACCGGCGAGACCACCCTGCAGGTGGGCAGCGCCGGCAGCATCACCACCAGCGGCAAGAGCGTGGAGTTGAAGAACGCCACCAGCGGCGCCGGGGTGATCGTCGACAACCGCGGCCTGATCAAGTCCACCGGCGATCGCGGCCTCGACAGTTCGGGCAGCAACCCCTCGCGCACCTACCAGATCATCAACCGCGAAGGCGCCACCATCGACGCCTCCAAGCAGGCCATACGCATCAGCGGCGACCTGGCCGGCACCCACGTGACCATCGACAACGCCGGCACCCTCGTCTCCCAGACCGACCGCGCGATCATGCTCAAGGACCTCAAGACCAATGTGCAGATCGACATCACCAACCGCGCCACCGGCCTGATCCGTGGTGTGAAGGAAGACGCCATGCGCGTCGGCAACAACGCCACCATCACCAACTACGGCACCATCAGCAGCGGCGACATGACCAGTGCCGACGCCAAGTTCGACGGCATCGACTTCGACGCCTCCACCGGCGGCAAGGTGGAGAACCACGGCACCCTCTCCGGTGGCCGCCACGGCATCACCACCGACGCCGGCGCCGAGCTGGTCAACTACACAGGCGGCGTGATCATCGGCCGCAACGGCTCGGGCTTCGGCTCCGACGGCAACGGCCGGGTCACCAACTACGGGCGCATCACCGGTGCCTACAACGGCCTGGTGCCCGATGGCGACGGCGATGGCGTGGACATCGACGGCCAGGGCTGGATCGACAACCACGGCATCATCGAAGGCACCGGCGCCGGCGGCTCCAAGGACGGCTCGGCCAACACCAGCGAAGGCATCGCCATGGGCGGAGGGACGATCCTCAACCACGCCGGTGCCACCATCAGCGGGGCGGCCAACGCCATCCTCATCGACGACAGCGCCACCGGCGGCGCGCCCTATGCCACCCACCTGGAGAACTTCGGGCAGATCCTCGGCCTGGGCGGCGATGCGGTGCGCATCATCGGCGAACAGGCCGACAGCGTGATCAACGGCGGGCTGATCAGCAGCACCGGCGGCGTGGCCCTGGACCTGGGCGGCGGCGCCGACAGCCTGACCCTGCGCAGCGGCAGCCAGTTCGTCGGCCGGGTGGACGGCGGCACCGGCCGCGACGTGCTGACCCTGGACGATGTCGGCGGCGGCAGCTTCGGCAACAGCGCCCACTTCGAGTGGTTGCAGGTCAGCGCCGGCCGCTGGACCCTGGATACGCAAGACTTCAGCGAAGGCGGCGAAGTGCTGGCCGGCGCCGAGCTGGTCAACCTCGGCCGCATCGGCGGCACCCTGGGTATCGCCTCGGGCGCCACCTACGGCGGCGGCGGCCATGTGGATAACCTCGACCTGGCCGCCGGTTCCACCCTGGCCTTCGCCGTCGCCGCCGATGGCAGCCACAGCCCGCTGCTGGCCGACGGGCACGTCGCCCTCCACGGCGCCCGCCTGGAGGTGCGCGCCAGCGCCGGCACCTACCCGAACACCCGCCACTACCAGGTGATCCAGGCCGCCGACGGCGTCAGTGGCCGCTTCGCCAGCGTCACCTGCAACTTCGCCTTCCTCACCCCGACCCTGCGCTACGAAGCCGACAGCGTGGAGCTGGACCTGACCCGCAACGACGTCGCCTTCGCCGATATCGCCGACAACGGCAACGGCGCCAGGGTCGCGGGCAGCATCAGCGCCCAGGGCAGCCCGCAGCTGTATAACGCCCTGGTCACCAGCAGCACCGGCGAAGCCCGTGACGCCCTGAACCAGCTGGCCGCGACGAGCAACGCCAGCCTGGCCGGCAGCACCCTGGGCAGCACCAGCCAGGTCAGCGGCGCCATGCTCGGTGCCCTGCAATCCTTCAGCGGCGGCCTCGGCGGCAACCTGCAGAGTTCGCTGAACGTCGAAGACGGCCCACTGCTGGCCGCCACCGGCGTGTCGGCAGATGCCCGCAACCTCAACGACCCGTCCGCGCGCGGGCGTCTTTGGGTCCAGGCCCTGGGCAGCCACGGCAACCTCGATGGCACCCAGGGCGGCCACGACCTGGACAGCGACACCCGGGGCGCCGTAGTCGGTGTCGACTGGGCCGTGGGCGGCGATTGGCGCCTGGGCGTGCTCGGCGGCTACTCGCGCACCGACCTGGAAGCCGGCAGCGGCTTCGAGGGCGATGTCGACAGCTTGCACCTGGGCGTCTACGGCCTGCGCCAGGACGGCCCGGTGGCCCTGCGCCTGGGTGCCGCCTACAGCCGCCACGATGGCGACAGCAAGCGCGAGGTGGCCTTCGGCGGCTTCACCGACCACCTGCGCGGCCGCTACGACGCCGAAAGCTTCCAGGCCTTCACCGAGGTGGGTTACGCCATGGGCAGCGGCAACGTGCAGGCCGAGCCCTTCGCCGGCATCGGCTACCAGTACTACGCCCGCGACGGCTACGACGAGAAAGGCGGCGCCGCTGCCCTGCACGTGGACGACCAGGACCAGGGCAACCTCACCAGCACCTTCGGCGTGCGCATCGCCCGCCTCGATACCCTGGACAACGGCATGGCCTTCACCCCGCGCCTCTCGGTGGCCTGGCGCCACGTCTACGGCACCGTCGACAGCAGCACCCGCCAGTCCTTCCTCAGCGGCGGCAGCGCCTTCAGCGTCGAAGGCAGCGCCCTGGACCGCAACAGCCTGCTGCTCGACGCCGGCTTCGACATCGGCCTGAGCAGCACCCAGAGCATCGGCCTCGGCTACAGCGGCGAGCTGGGCGGCAACGCGCAGAACCACGCCATCGTCGCCCAGTGGCAGATGGGGCTCTGAAAGCAAAGGGGCTGCTACGCCGCCCTTTCGCGGCTGAAGCCGCTCCCACAGGTGGCATCGAGCGTCGCCCGGACCGAGGTGCATCCCGGTGCGTGGGGTGGATAACGCTTTTCCATCCACCGAGCGGAGCCAGGCCCAACCCCCATGCCACCTGCGAATTCAGGCGCCATGGGGTGACTCGCCGCCTACGGGGAAGCGCCTGCTTCAATAGGTGCGGCAGGCGCCCTGGGCCACGGTCTCCAGCAGGCGCTCCTTGCGCTGGCTTTCGCCGTCGAACTCGGCCAGCGGCTGGCGCTTGTTGGTAGGCTCGGTGAACTCCAGGCTCACCAGCAGCCGGTAGATCTGGTAGCGGTTGCGCACGGAGCGGGTGCCCGGGCAGTCGGGGAAGTTGCCGTTCTCGGTCACCAGCACCTCCTGGCAGCCTTCGTCACCCAGGTGTTTCTCGTAGCGATCGGTGCCGCTGCGGTAGGTCTTGCCGGCGCACTTGAGGCGGCGCACCGTCTTGCTGCAGAAGCCGGGCGCGGCGCAGCTCTCGCTGCTGTCGCGCTCCACCTTGTCTTCCTTCGATTCGCGCCAGCGCGCCTGGATGTCATAGCGCAGGCCGCTCTCCCGGCTGGCGAGGAAGAAGGACCGGCCCTGGTAGGCGCTCGACGGGACGCTGACGCTGAAGTCGCTGCGTTCGTTGTGCAGGCGCAGGTCGGCGGACCACATCGGGTCCGGGTCGAACTCCAGCTCGATGTGGCCCTGGCGCAGTTGCGCCTCGTCGCTCAATTGCAGGGGCTGGCTGTCGCGGGTGAAGAGGTAGCCCTTGCCGGTGAGGCCACCGCAGCCGGTCAGCCCCAGCAGGAGGGAAGCCAGCAGGGCGCCGCGTGCGGCAGAAGGGGAAGGCGAAATCATGAGGTTCGGTCCTTGATCGGAAAATGGACGGTCCATCGGTGCAGCGGTCTTGCGCTCACTCGATCTCGAAGAGCCCGTTCTTCAGCGGCGCGACATCCAGGCGCTGGCGGATGTCGGCGTCGATGCGCGGGTCGTCTGGGCGGTACAGCATCACCTGGCGGTAGGCGCTGACCCGGTTGATCTCCGGGCCCAGGTATTCCCACACCACGCGGGTGCAGGCGGGGTTGCGCCGGTCGCCGCTGGAGACGCCGGTCTTCAGGCCGTTGAGGCGGGTGATACGGCTCTTGAAGCTGGGAATGAGGATGGTCTGGCTCATCTCGTTGACGGTGAGCGACTCGTAGTCCATCAGGAACACGCGATCCTGCAGCTGGAAGGCGGCGCCCAGGTAGCGGCAGCGCACCCAGTCCTCGGCCTGCACGTCGGTGCTGCTGGAGCGCTCCTGGCGTTCCTGGCGCTCGAAGAGGAAGGTGCCGCGCTCCTCCCACAGGTGCACCAGCGACAGCAGGATGGTGCCGGGCACCGACATGCAGTTGGAGTATTCGAAGTAGTAGCCGCAGTAGCGCGACAGGTTGCCGGACTCCTCGCGCAGCGGCCGCAGCAGGTCCAGCAGCGGGTCGCTGGCCGGGGAAGCATCGCCTTCCCGGCGGCGGGCGCCGATCAGGCGGGCGAACTGCTCGGTCGGCTGGCTCAGCTCGTAATCCTCGACGCCGAAGAAATCGCCGATGCGCTTGAGGTTGTAAGCCGTCGGACGGCTCTGCCCGCTGAGGTACTTGTTGAACTGTGCACGGTTGATCGCCAGCTTGCGGCAAACCTCCGCGATAGAGCGGTAGTGGCTGCAGAGCAGCTTGAGGTTTTCCCCCAGATTGTCCGACAAGGTCTGAACTCCACCGATGCGAGCGGCGCGAATATAGCATCAACTCGCGCCACTTCGAATCGACCTGCGAAATTGCCTGACCGGCGGCCGTTGGCCAAACATGCGCGCCTTGATCGCGACCGGGTCGCGGCGTTCACCGTCCGAACAATAAGAATCGAGGAATCCTCCATGCTCGAAATGCTCAACGACTTCCTGTCCGGGAAGGTGCTCATCGTGCTGATCGTCGGCCTGGGTACCTACTTCACCCTGCGCTCGCGATTCGTGCAGTTCCGCCATTTCGGCCATATGTTCGGCGTGTTCAAGGAGTCCATCCGTGGCCAGGCCGGCCAGCTGAGCTCCTTCCAGGCCCTGATGCTGAGCCTCGCCGGCCGCGTCGGCGCGGGCAACATCGCCGGCGTCGGCATCGCCGTGACCCTCGGCGGCCCGGGCGCCGTGTTCTGGATGTGGGTGACCGCCCTGGTCGGCATGTCCAGCAGCTTCTTCGAGTGCACCCTGGCCCAGGTCTACAAGCGCGCCGACGGCGACGGCCTGTACCGCGGCGGCCCGTCCTACTACATCCAGCACGGCCTGAAGCTGCGCTGGATGGCGATGGTGTTCGCCGTGCTGCTGCTGGTCACCTACGGCTTCGCCTTCAACGGCCTGCAGTCCTTCACCGTCACCCACTCTCTGGAAAACGCCTTCGGCCTTCCGGTGCAGTACACCGGCATCGGCCTGGCCGTGCTGCTGGGCCTGGTGTTCATCGGCGGCATCAAGCGCATCGCTTCCGTCTCCGACCTGCTGGTCCCGGTGAAGACCCTGGCCTACATCGGCGTGACCCTGTACGTGATCGCCACCCAGATCGAACTGGTCCCGGGCATGCTGGTGACCATCGTCAAGAGCGCCTTCGGCCTCGAGCCCGCCTTCGCCGGCCTGCTCGGCAGCGCCATCGTGATGGGCGTGAAGCGCGGCGTGTTCGCCAACGAAGCCGGCCTGGGCAGCGCCCCGAACGTGGCCGCCGTGGCCGCCGTGAAGCACCCGGCCGCCCAGGGCGTGGTCCAGGCGTTCAGCGTGTTCCTCGATACCTTCGTGATCTGCACCTGCACCGCGCTGCTGATCCTGCTGTCCGGCTTCTACACCCCGGGCTTCGAAGGCGACGGCATCGTCCTGACCCAGAACTCCCTGGCCGCCGTGGTCGGTGACTGGGGCCGGATCTTCGTCAGCGTCGCGCTGAGCCTCTTCGTCTTCACCTGCATCCTCTACAACTACTACCTCGGCGAGAACGCCCTGCAGTTCCTCGCCGGCCGCAGCCGCACCGCCCTGCTGACCTACCGTGGCCTGGTACTGGCGCTGATCTGCTGGGGCTCGATGCAGAACCTGGGTACCGTGTTCGCCTTCGCCGACATCACCATGACCTGCCTGGCCTTCGTCAACCTCATCGCCCTCGCCCTGCTGATCAAGGTCGGCCTGCGGGTGATGCGCGACTACGACGAACAGCGCAAGGCCGGTATCGACCAGCCGGTGTTCGACGCCGCCAAGTTCGCCGACCTGGACCTGGACCGTGCCGCCTGGCCGGCCAACCCGGCCGTCGAGGCAGCCCCGCAACAGGCCCCTGCGGCCCTGGCGGAAAGCCACCGCTAAGCGCTCCCGAGCGCTGCACCGGATGCCGCTTCTCCGCCACGCGGGGAAGCGGCATCGTCGTATCAGGCAACAGTTTCTGGTGGGATCGGCTCGCGATGGCAGCCGGATTCAGCGTTATGCTGGCCCACCGTTTTATTCCCCGAGTGAGCCAGGACAAGGCATGAGCGCAGTCAACAACCTCTTCGTCCTCTATACCGGTGGCACCATCGGCATGCTGCAGACGGCCCAGGGCCTGGCACCGGCCGGCGGCTTCGAGGCGCGCATGCGCGAGCACCTGGCCAGCGCGGGCACGCCCGCACCGCAGTTCGTCTTCCAGGAGATGCTGCCGCTGCTCGACAGCGCCAACATGACCCAGGCCCAGTGGCTGGCCATGCGCGATGAGATCGTCGCTGCGGTGGTCGAGGGCGGCCATGACGCCGTGCTGCTGCTGCATGGCACCGACACCCTGGCCTACAGCGCCGCCGCCCTGAGCTTCCTGCTGCTGGGCCTGGGCGTACCGGTGGTGCTGACCGGCGCCATGCTCCCGGCAGGCTGCGATGGCAGCGACGCCTGGCCCAACCTCTGCGGCGCCCTCGCGGCACTGCAAGGCGGCGTGGAGCCGGGCGTGCACCTGTATTTCAACGGCGGGCTGATGCATGGCGCGCGGGTGAGCAAGCTGCGCAGCGATGCCTTCGACGCCTTCACCGTGTTGCCGCGCCAGCGCAGCGGCGAGCGCGCCGACGCCCTGCCCGCCCTGCTCGGCTTCAACACCCGTCGCGTACCGGTGAACCTGGCGGTGCTGCCGCTGTTCCCCGGCCTGCAGGCGGGCCATGTGCAGGCGCTGCTGGATTCCGGCGTGCAGGGTCTGTTGCTGGAGTGCTACGGCAGCGGCACCGGCCCGTCGGACAACACCGAGCTGCTGGCCGTCCTCAAGGCCGCGCACCAGCGCGGCGTGGTGTTGGCGGCGATCAGCCAGTGCCCGGCCGGGCACGTCGAGTTCGGCGTCTACGCCGCCGGCAGCCAACTGGCGGCCAGCGGCCTGGTCTCCGCCGGCGGCATGACCCGCGAAGCCGCCCTGGCCAAGCTGTTCGCCCTGATCGGCGCCGGCCTCGCCCCTGCTGACGTCGAGCGCTGGTTCGCCCTGGATTTGTGCGGCGAACGGGTGGAGTGACGAACCCGTAGGGGCGACTTCAGTCGCCAAGGGCCGCAGAGCGGCCCCAACCACCACCCGCACGACCTGGCCGGCTCGCGTAGGGTGGACCCCGCTTCACCGGTCCACCGTTGCGGAGTACCAGGCAGCACCGCTGGTGGACGTAAAGAGCGACGTCCACCCTTGCCCGGAGGAGGGACCGAAGCATGCGCATCACAGTCACCCTCGACGACACGCTCTACCAGCAGGCATTGGAGATGGCCGGTCCCGATATGGACGAGGCGTGACCATAGGCTTCCCGGCAACGCGAATCAGGCCATCTCACCCCGGATGTACTGCTCCAGGTGCTGGATCAGTGCGTCCTGTTCGGCGATGGCTTCCTTGACCAGGTCGCCGATGGACAGCAGGCCGACCAGTTGGCCGTCCTCCACCACGGGCAGGTGGCGCAGGTGGCGGTCGGTCATCAGCGCCATGCATTCGCGGATGCTCTGCCGGCCGTTCACCGTCAGCACCGCCTCGGTCATGAAATCGCGCACCGGCGTGGCCACCGACGAGCGCCCTTGCAGCACGCCACGGCGGGCGTAGTCACGCTCGCTGACGATGCCCACCAGGCGGCCATCCTCGACCACCGGCAGGGCGCCGATATTGTGTTCGGCCAAGAGGCGCAGGGCATCGAGCATCGGCACTTCGGCGGTGACGGTGTGCACCTGCTGCAGCGGCTTGGTGTGGAGCATCTGGGCAACGGTCTTCATCGGTGATCCTCCTGGGTTGAACCTGATGGGCGCCCAGCATGGCTTCGGCGGCCAGGGCCCGGCCAGACGGCTATCTGCATGGCGGCCATTGAAAATATTTCGGCCCGGGTAAAGACAAAAAAGGGGAGCCCGAGGGCTCCCCAGGGGACTTCTAGCTCGCGATCATTCGATCTCGATCAGGACCTCGCCCGGGTTGACCCGGTCGCCCTTGGCGATGTGGATCGCCTTGACGGTGCCGGCGATGGGCGCCTGCACTTCGGTTTCCATCTTCATGGCTTCGGTGATCAGCACGGCCTGGCCGGCCTTGACGCTGTCGCCTTCCTTGACCAGCACATCGACGATGTTGCCCGGCATGGTGGTGCTGACATCGCCGGGCGCACTGGCGTTCTTGCGCTTGCTGCTGTTGCCGGCTACGAAGTCGTTGAGCGGCTCGAACACCACTTCTTCCGGCATGCCGTCGATGGACAGGTAGAAGTGGCGCTTGCCGTCGCTCTTCACGCCGACCCCGGTGATGTCCACGCGGTAGCTCTCGCCGTGCACGTCGACCACGAACTCGGTGGGCACGCCTTCGCCGCCAACCGGGGCCGCGCCCTGGCCATTGGGGATGGGCAGCAGCTCCTCGGGCTTGAGGGTGCCGGCTTCACGCTCTTCGAGGAACTTGCGGCCGATGTCGGGGAACATGGCGAAGGTGAGGACGTCCTCCTCGCTCTTGGCCAGGGCACCGATTTCCTTGCGCAGCTTGTCCAGCTCGGGCTTGAGCAGGTCGGCCGGGCGCACGTCGATGACGTCCTCGTTGCCGATGGCCTGGCGGCGCAGCTCTTCGTTGATCTGGCCGGGCGCCTTGCCGTAGCGGCCCTGCAGGTAGAGCTTCACCTCGTTGGTGATGGTCTTGTAGCGCTCGCCGGCCAGCACGTTGAAGAACGCCTGGGTACCGACGATCTGCGAGGTCGGAGTGACCAGGGGCGGGAAGCCGAGGTCGGCGCGCACGCGCGGGATCTCCTCCAGCACTTCGCCCATGCGGTTGAGGGCACCCTGCTCCTTGAGCTGGTTGGCGAGGTTGGAAATCATCCCGCCCGGCACCTGGTTGACCTGCACGCGGGTGTCGACGCCGGTGAACTCGCTTTCGAACTGGTGGTACTTCTTGCGCACGGCATGGAAGTACATGCCGATCTCCTGGATCAGCGCGAGGTCCAGGCCGGTGTCGTAGGGCGTGTTGCGCAGGGCCGCGACCATGGATTCGGTGCCCGGGTGGCTGGTGCCCCAGGCCATGCTGGAGATGGCGGTGTCGATGCGGTCGGCGCCGTTCTCGATGGCTTTCAGCTGGCACATGCTGGCGACGCCAGCGGTGTCGTGGGAGTGGATCACCACGTCCAGCGGCAGCGCGTCCTTCAGCGCCTTGACCAGTTCGCCGGTGGCGTAGGGGGTCAGCAGGCCGGCCATGTCCTTGATGGCGATGGAGTCGACACCCATGGCGGCCATGGCCTTGCCCTGGGCAACGAAGGCATCGATGGTGTGCACCGGGCTGGTGGTGTACGCGATGGTGCCCTGGGCGTGCTTGCCAGCGGCCTTCACCGCTTCGATGGAGACGCGCAGGTTACGCACGTCGTTCATGGCGTCGAAGATGCGGAACACGTCGATGCCGTTGACCGCCGCCTTGGCCACGAAGGCGCGGACCACATCGTCGCTGTAGTGGCGGTAGCCCAGCAGGTTCTGCCCGCGCAGGAGCATCTGCAGGCGGGTGTTGGGCAACGCGGCCTTGAGCTTGCGCAGGCGCTCCCACGGGTCTTCCTTGAGGAAGCGCACGCAGGCGTCGAAGGTGGCGCCGCCCCAGACTTCCAGCGACCAGTAGCCGACCTGGTCGAGCTTGTCGCAGATGGGGAGCATGTCTTCGGTGCGCATGCGGGTGGCCAGCAGGGACTGGTGCGCGTCACGCAGGATGGTGTCGGTGACGCTGATCTTCTTGGTTTCGAGGGTCTTGCTCATGTTCTGCATCCTTCCCTTACAGGCCCGCGTGGGCGGCAATGGCGGTCGCGATGGCGATGGCCAGGTGCGACGGGTTGCGCTTGATCGAATACTGGGTCAGCTCCGGGTGGCTCTCGACGAAGCTGGTGTTGAACTGGCCGCTGCGGAACTCGGGATCGCGGAGGATTTCCTGGTAGTAGGCGGCGGTGGTCTTGACCCCCTGCACGCGCATGTCGTCGAGCGCACGCAGGCCGCGGTCCAGCGCCTCCTCCCAGGTCAGTGCCCAGACGATCAGCTTCAGGCACATGGAGTCGTAGAAGGGCGGGATGGTGTAGCCGGTGTAGATCGCCGTGTCGGTCCGCACGCCGGGGCCGCCGGGGGCGTAGTAGCGGGTGATCTTGCCGAACGAGGGCAGGAAGTTGTTCTTCGGGTCCTCGGCGTTGATGCGGAACTGCAGGGCGAAACCGCGATGGATGATGTCTTCCTGCTTGACCGAGAGCGGCAGGCCGGAGGCGATGCGGATCTGCTCGCGGACGATGTCGATGCCGGTGATTTCCTCGGTGATGGTGTGTTCCACCTGCACCCGGGTGTTCATCTCCATGAAGTACACCTCGCCCTCGGCGAGCAGGAACTCCACGGTGCCGGCGTTCTCGTAGCCCACCGCCTTGGCGGCGCGCACGGAGAGGTCGCCGATGTAGGCGCGCTGCTCGGGGGTGAGCTGCGGGCTGGGGGCGATCTCGATGAGCTTCTGGTTGCGGCGCTGGATCGAGCAGTCACGCTCGAACAGGTGCACGGTGTTGCCGAAGCTGTCGGCCAGCACCTGGGCCTCGATGTGCTTGGGGTTGACGATGCATTTTTCCAGGAACACCTCGGCGGAACCGAAGGCCTTGGTGGCCTCGGAGATCACCCGCGGGTAGGCCTGCTCCAGCTCGGCGCGCGAGTTGCAGCGGCGGATGCCGCGACCGCCACCGCCGGAGGTGGCCTTGAGCATCACCGGGTAGCCGATGCGCTCGCCTTCGCGCAGGGCCTCATCGAGGTCCGCCACGTTGCCTTCGGTGCCCGGGGTGACCGGCACGCCGGCCTTGATCATGCTGCGGCGGGCTTCGGTCTTGTCGCCCATGCGGCGGATGACTTCCGCCGACGGACCGATGAAGCGGATGCCGCGCTCGGCGCAGATATCGGCCAGCTCGGCGTTCTCGGAGAGGAAGCCGTAGCCGGGGTGCAACGCGTCGCAACCGGTCTCCACGGCCAGGTTCACCAGCTTGCGCGGGTTGAGGTAGCCGGCCAGCGGGTCCGCGCCGATGCTGTGGGCCTCGTCGGCACGCTTGACGTGCAGGGCGTGGCGGTCGGCGTCGGAGTAGACGGCCACCGAGCGGATGCCCATCTCGGCGCAGGCGCGCACGATGCGGACGGCGATCTCACCCCGGTTGGCGATGAGGATTTTCTTGATCACGAGCGTTCCCTCGACCAAGTGGGCAGGCGAACGGCAGGCCGTTCGGCGAGTGACCGCCGATGCTGTAGCGGTGCGTGATTAACCTACGCCCAGCCCTGGGATAACCCAAATCAATAATTATTGGGGTATCCATTAGGAAAGCCTTATAGTCGGCGCCGCGATCCCCCTTTTCCGAGGCTTCCACCTATGCGCAAGACCCTGCTGCGCATGACGCTGCGCCAGCTCCAGGTGTTCCGTGCCGTGTTCGAGAGCCGCTCGTACAGCCGAGCGGCGGAAGAGATGGCGCTGACCCAGCCGGCCGTCAGCCTGCAGATCCGCCAGCTCGAGGAGCTGGTGGGCCAGCCTTTGTTCGAATACGTCGGCAAGAAGCTCTACCAGACCGATGCCGCCGAGGCGCTGTACGTGGCCAGCAGCGACATCTTCCAGCGCCTGGCCAGCCTCGACATGCAGCTCTCGGACCTGCAGGGCTCGCTGCAGGGCCAGCTCAACCTGGCGGTGGAATCCAGCGCCAAGTACTTCGTGCCGCACCTGTTCGCCGCCTTCAAGCAGCACCACCCGGACGTCAGCCTGCACCTGACGGTGGTCAACCGCGCCCAGGTGATCAAGCGCCTGGCGGACAACCGCGACGACCTGGTGATCATGTCCCTGGTGCCCCAGGACATGGCCCTGGAGTTCCTGCCGTTCCTCAACAATCCGATCATCGCCGTGGCGCCGCCGGATCACCCGCTGTGCCACGCGCGCAGCCTGACGCTGAAGGACCTGGAGCCCTTCCCGCTGCTGATCCGCGAAGCCGGCTCGGGCACCCGCAAGGCCTGCGAGGAATACTTCCAGCAGAAGCGCGCGCACTTCGCCCAGACCCAGGAAGTCGCCTCCCTGGATGCCCTGCGCGAATGCGTCGTGGCCGGGCTCGGCCTGGGCCTGCTGCCCCGCCACGCGGTCAGCCTGGAGCTGGCCACCGGCGTGCTGCGCGAGCTGCCGGTGGAAGAGCTGCCCCTCTACCGCAGCTGGTGCGTGGTCCACGCCAAGGGCAAGCGGCTGTCACCGGTCGCCCAGGCGTTGATGGCCTTTATCCGCGAAGAACGCGCCCAGATCAGCACGCTTTCCCAGAGGTTCGACGGCGCTCTGCCGTTGACGACAACAGGTAGTTGATCGCGATCAGGTCGGGGTAGCCATCCAGGTCCGCCAGCAGGCGGCGCTGTTCGGCACGCTCCTCGATGGCGCGGCGGAACTGCATCCGGCGCTGGTCTTCGAGCTTGCGCCGGGTCTTGCTGTCGATGGCCGGCTCGTCAAAACGCTGTGCATGGTGTCGAGGCATGTCAGGTCTCCCAGGACGAAGTGCGGGGAGCACCAGCATCGGCCAGCGGCATGACGCTTTGAGGGCAGGGTCGTGAAACTCCGATGACCGTCCTGCGACAGCCACCGGCCGTTCAGAGCAGGGCGTCGAGCAGGCGGTACCAGGCGATCCCCGCGCCCAGGTAGAGGCGCTGCAAGCCGTGCAGGGGAATGCGCCGCACCGGCGTGATCGGGAAGGGGAAGTCCCCGCCCTGCCCCGCCAGGCGCGCCGCCATGTGCCGCCCCAGGCTGGTGGCCAGGGCGATGCCGCGACCGTTGTAGCCCAGCAGCATCGACAGCCCCGGCGCCGGTTCGTGGACATGGGGCAGGAAGTCCTGGGTCAGCGCCACGCGCCCGCTCCAGCGGTATTCGATGGGCACCCCGGCGAGCTGCGGGAAGAGCCCGGTGAGCGAGCGCTCCAGATGCGCCCAGTCGGCAGCCTCACGCGGCTCCGGGAAGGGCCCGCGCCCGCCCAGCAGGAGCCGCCCCTGGGCGTCCTGCTTGAAATACAGCAGCAGGCGCCGCGCATCCGAACAGACCTCGCCGCCCGGCAACACGCTGTGGCGCAGGTGCGCCGGCAACGGCTGGGTGGCGACGATGAAACTGTTGGCGGCGATCAGCGTCTGCCGCAGGCCGGGCCAGAGGTCATCGGTGTAGCCGTTGCCGGCCAGCAGCACGCGCTCGGCACTGATGCTCGCGCCACGGGCTGTGGATAACTGCCAGCGCGATCCTTCGCGGCGCAGCCCGGTGACCCGGCTGTGGCCATGGATCGCCGCGCCCCGCTGCACCGCCGCCCGCGCCAGCCCACGGGCGTAGCTCAGGGGCTGGACGCTGCCGGCACGCGGGTCGACCCAGGCGCCGAGGTAGTTGACGCTGCCGATGCGCCGGGCGACGGCCGGCTCGTCCAGCAGCTCCACCTCGACGCCGCGCGCGCGCCACTGCCCGGCGCGCTGCTCCAGGCCGCGCATGGCCACGGTCGAGGCGGCCGGCTGGATCCAGCCCTTGCGGGTGGCGTCGCAGTCGATGCCGAGCCGCTCGATCAGCGCGAACACCTCGTCGGCGGCACCGCCGGCGGCCTGGATCATCGCCTCGCCACGGGCCACGCCGAACTTGGCGATCAGCTGCTCGGGGTCGAACTTGAGGCCGGGGATCACCTGCCCGCCGTTGCGCCCGGAGGCGCCCCAGCCGGGTTCGCCGGCGTCCAGCACGCAAACGTCGATGCCCGCCTCGGCCAGGTGCAGCGCTGCGACCAGCCCGGTGTAGCCGGCGCCGACGATGGCGACATCGACCTGCCGGTCTTCCTCCAGCGCCGGCGTGGCGATGCCGGGCGTGGCAGTGGCGGCCCAGAGCGAGGACGGCAGCGCGGGTGCGAGGGGCGCGTTCATGCCGGCACCTCGCCGCTGTTCAGCAGGCGCTTGAGGAAGTCCTGGGTGCGCGGGTGGCTCGGCGCGCTCAGCACCTCGCGGGCCGGGCCCTGTTCGACGATGCGGCCGCTGTGGAGGAAGCAGACCTTGTCCGCCACATCGCGGGCGAAGCCCATCTCGTGGGTGACCACGATCATGGTCATGCCTTCGTCGGCGAGGCGCCGCATCACCGCCAGCACCTCGCCCACCAGCTCGGGGTCCAGGGCGGATGTGGGCTCGTCGAAGAGGATCGCCCTGGGCTTCATCGCCAGGGCGCGGGCGATGGCCACGCGCTGTTGCTGGCCGCCTGAGAGCTCGTCCGGGTAGGCGTTCATGCGGTGCGCGAGGCCGACCTTCTCCAGCAGCGCCTCGGCCTGGCGGCGGGCTTCGCGGGGGTCTTCCTTCTTCACGTAGATCGGCCCCTCCATCACGTTTTCCACAGCCGTGCGATGGGGGAACAGGTTGAAGCGCTGGAACACCATGGCCACCTGGGTGCGGATCTCATGGATGCTGTCGTGGTGGCGGTTCACCGGCTGGCCGCTGACCAGGATCTCGCCCCGGTCGTGGGTCTCCAGGCCGTTGATGCACCGCAGCAGGGTGGACTTGCCGGAGCCCGAGGGGCCGATCAGGCAGACCACCTCGCCGCTCTCGATGCTCAGGTCGATGCCTTCGAGCACCGCCAGGCTGCCGAAGCTCTTGTGCAGTTGCTTGATCTCGATCATGCCTTGCTCCTCTTGCCGATTCGCGCTTCCAGCCGGCGCAGGCCGTAGGACAGCGGCAGGCTCAGCGCCAGGTAGAGCAGCGCCACCAGGGTGTAGACGGTCATGTTCTCGAAGGTCGAGGAGGCGATCAGCTGGCCGGCGCGGGTCATCTCCGCCACTGTGATGGTGGAGACCAGCGAGGAGTCCTTGAGCATCATCACCAGGGTGTTGCCGTAGGGCGGCAGGGCGATGCGGAAGGCCTGGGGCAGCACCACCCGGCGCATCACCATGGCGCCGCGCATGCCGAGGGACTCGGCTGCCTCGATCTGCCCCTGGTGGATGGCCTGGATGCCGGCGCGGAAGTTCTCCGC
Organism: Pseudomonas sp. Pc102; assembly: GCF_018408275.1. NCBI lineage: Bacteria > Pseudomonadati > Pseudomonadota > Gammaproteobacteria > Pseudomonadales > Pseudomonadaceae > Pseudomonas > Pseudomonas sp. Pc102. The sequence goes on from NZ_AP021905.1 coordinate 6,613,461, forward strand.
CTGGTAGGCCGAATAGGCGATGCCCAGGCCGATGACGCCGGCCTGGAAGGCGCTGAGCTGGATGCCGAAATCCGGCAGCACGAAATAGATGTAGAAGAGCTGCACGATGATCGGCAGGCCACGGATGACGTTGACCACGCCGATGGCGAACAGCGAGATGGCGCGGACCTTCGACACCATCATCAGGGCGAAGACCAGGCCGATGATGGAACTGAGCAGGAAGGACCCGGCCGTGACCTGCACGGTGACCACCGCCCCTTTCAACAGAATGGGGAGGAAGTCCAGAGCGTTCTGGAGAAACATGGAGGCTACCCGTGGATGGGTTCAGGGAAAGGCCCGCCAGGCCGGCGGGCCGCGAGCGCGGTCAGTCGAGCTTCCACTTCGCGATGATGCGGTCCAGCGAGCCATCGGCCTTGATCGCGGCGATGCCCCTGTTGACCCGCTCCAGGGTCGCGGCATCGCCCTTGCGCACGATCAGGCAGACATCACCCATGATCACCGGCTGGTAGCCCTGCACCAGGCGCACCTTGTCCTGGGTGCCCTGGGCCAGCTGGTAGGCGAGGATCGGGCGGTCGGCGAAGCCGGCCTTGATCCGCCCCAGCGTCAGGTCGCGCATCAGGTCGGCGATGGAGTCGTAGCCGCGCACTTCCTTGAAGATGCCGCGCTTGTTCAGCTCGTCGATGAACACGGTGCCGACCTGGGCGCCCACCACCTCGCCCGCGAGGTCCTCCATGCGCGTGTAGGCGGTGGCGTCGTCGGCCCGGACGATCAGGCCCTCGCCGTAGCTGAACACCGGGTCGGAGTACTGCACCACCTTCTCCCGCGCGGGGGTGCGCAGCATGGCGGCGGAGATGACGTCGATCTTGTTCGCCGTCAGCGAGGGGATCAGGGCGGCGAAGGTGGTCTGCTGGATCTGAACCTCGAAGCCGCCGGCCTTGGCCACGGCCTGGGCGGCGTCGACCATCATCCCCTGGATGCTCTGGCTCTTGACGTCGAGGAAGGTGAAGGGCACGCCGGTGGCGGTGGCGCCGACCCGGTAGCTCTCGGCGCTGGCGGCCAAGGACGTGGCGAGGCCGGCGACCAATGCGCAGGCGCAGGTGAAGGCACGAAGGCGAGGATGCATGGCGAATCTCCCATTGGACGCTGTTTATTGTCGTTGTGCGCTATGGATGGCCTCGGCTGAATCGGCAGGAGGCGTTTTCTCGACTATAAACAATTTACAAAAATCGTAAAGAGATTTATAAATATCGAATATCGATATTCAGAGCAGCCAAACTCCGCTGAAAGGACGCGACATGAGCGATAACAACAATTCACTGTTCAACCAGTCGCTGGAGAAAGGCCTGGCCGTGCTGCGTGCCTTCAACGCCCGGCAACGCACCATGAACCTGGCCGAGGTGGCCGAGGCGGCGGGTATCAACAAGAGTTCGGCGCAGCGCATGATCCACACCCTCGAAACGCTCGGCTACGTGCGCAAGCACCCGCAGACCAAGCGCTTCCAGCTCACGCCCAGGGTGATGGAGATCGGCTACAACTACCTGGCCGCCGACACCCTGGTGGACGTGGCCAACCCCTTCCTCGCCGAACTGGCGCAGATCACCGGGGAAACCACCAACCTCACCGAGCCCGACGGCCTGGAGATGGTCTACGTGGCGCGCTTCGTGGCGCCCAAGTTCATCCCCATCCACATGCCCATCGGCAGCCGCATCCCCATGTACTGCACCGGCTCCGGCCGCGCCTACCTGAGCGCCCTGGACGATGACGAAGTGCATGCGGCACTGGCGGCCAGCGAGCTGAAGCGCCACACGCAGCAGACCCTGACCGGCCCGGAGGAAATCTTCGCGCAGATCGAGGCGACCCGGCGCAAGGGCTACGCGATCAACAACGAGGAACTGTTCCTCGGCGACATGACCATCGCCGCGCCCATCCTCGGCAGCCAGGGCCAGCCGGTGGCCGCCGTGCACGTGGTGGCGCCGACCAGCCGCTGGAGCATGGAGGAGGCGGAACGCAAGCTGGCGCCTGCGGTGATCGAGTGCGCGCGGGCGATCCGCACCTCGATCAGGACCCTCTGAGCGCCGTGTGGCACCCGGGGCGTGGACGGTCGATCAGTCTTCCATCGCCTTGATCGACTTGGGCGACAGGCGCAGGCTGCGCAAGCTGCGCTTCACGCTCTTGAGGTGGTTGACCAGGCTCGGGCCACGGGCCATGGCGACGCCCATCGCCAGCACGTCGATCACCACCAGGTGGGCGATGCGCGAGGTCAGCGGGGTGTAGATCTCGGTGTCTTCCTGCACGTCGATGGCCAGGTTCACCGTGGCCAGGTCCGCCAGCGGCGTCTGGCTCGGGCACAGGGTGATCAGCGTGGCGCCGGCCTCGCGCACCAGGTTGGCGGTGATCAGCAGGTCCTTGGAGCGGCCCGACTGGGAAATGCAGATGGCCACGTCGGTGGGCTTGAGCGTCACCGCCGACATCGCCTGCATGTGCGGGTCGGAATAGGCGGCGGCGGTCAGCAGGAGGCGGAAGAACTTGTGTTGGGCATCGGCCGCCACCGCACCGGAGGCACCGAAGCCGTAGAACTCCACGCGCTGGGCCTGGGCGCAGGCGGCGATGGCGCGTTGCAGGGCCTGGGGGTCAAGCTTCTCGCGCACGTCCATCAGGGTGTGCAGCGTGGTGTCGAAGATCTTCAGGCTGAAGTCGGCGACCGAGTCGTCCTCGTGGATCGCGAACTGGCCGAAGCTCGCGCCGGCGGCGAGGCTCTGCGCCAGTTTCAACTTGAGGTCCTGGAAGCCGCCGCAGCCGATGGCGCGGCAGAAACGCACGATGGTGGGTTCGCTGACGCCGACGCTCTGCGCGAGGTCCGCCATGGAGCTGTGCATGACTGCGGCGGGATCGAGCAGGACGTGGTCGGCGACCTTCAGTTCCGACTTGCGCAGCAGGTGGCGCGACTGGGCGATGTGTTGCAGCAGATTCACAGGGCAGGCTCTTCGAAGTGGGGGATACGCCTCACGGCTCGATCAACGCGTGGGGACAACTCGGTTATGATCGACGGCCGTCGGGCTGTAGTGACCTTGTAGTTATACTACATGACCCGCTTTTCCGCCCAGGTAAACCACGCAGGAGTGCACCCTTGACCCAGCCCTGTGACATGTTGGTCTTCGGCGGTACCGGCGACCTCGCCCTGCACAAGCTGCTCCCGGCGCTCTACCACCTGCATCGCGATGGGCGCCTGCATCCGCAGCTGCGCATCCTCGCCATCGCCCGCAATCCCCTCGACGCCCCGCAGTACCGGGCCCTCGCCGAGCGCCACTGCCGCGCCCAGGTGGCCCGCGCCGACTTCACCAACGAGGCCTGGGCGGGGTTCGCCGCGCGGCTCGACTACTTCGTCATGGACGTCTCCCAGAGCGCCGACTTCGGCCGCCTGGCCCGCCACCTGGGGCCGGGCGAGGATCGCGGCCGCGTCTACTACCTGGCCATCGCCCCGCGCCTGTTCGAGGACATCGCCCGGCACCTGCAGATCGCCGGCCTCGCCGGGCCCCAGGCGCGCATCGTGCTGGAGAAGCCCATCGGCCACTCCCTGGAATCGGCCCTGGCGATCAACGCCGCCATCGGCGCGGTGTTCGACGAGCGCCAGGTCTTCCGCATCGACCACTACCTGGGCAAGGAGACGGTGCAGAACCTCATGGCCCTGCGCTTCGCCAACGCCCTGTTCGAGCCGGTGTGGCGCGCCGGGCACATCGACCATGTGCAGATCAGCGTGTGCGAGACCCTGGGCGTGGAGAACCGTGGCAGCTACTACGACCACGCCGGCGCCATGCGCGACATGGTGCAGAACCACCTGCTGCAGCTGCTCTGCCTGGTGGCCATGGAGGCGCCGGTGCGCTTCGACGCCGACGCGGTGCGCACCGAGAAGGTGAAGATCCTCGAGGCCCTCAAGCCCATCTCCGGGCTCGACGTGCAGGACAAGACCGTGCGCGGCCAGTACGCCGCCGGCAAGATCGGCGGCCAGGAAGTGCCCGCCTACTACTTCGAGAAGAACGTCGACAACGACAGCGACACCGAGACCTTCGTCGCCGTGCAGGCGGAGATCGACAACTGGCGCTGGGCCGGCGTGCCCTTCTACCTGCGCACCGGCAAGCGCCTGGCGCGCAAGTACTCGGAGATCGTCATCCAGTTCAAGCCGGTGCCGCACCGCCTGTTCAACGGCGGCGAGGCCAACCGCCTGCTGATCCGCCTGCAGCCCGAGGAGCGCATCAGCCTGCAGCTGATGGCCAAGAACCCCGGCAAGGGCATGCGCCTGGAGCCGGTGGAACTGGACCTGAACCTGGCCCAGGCCTTCAGCCAGCGCCGCTGGGACGCCTACGAGCGCCTGCTGCTGGACGTGATCGAGGGCGACTCGACGCTGTTCATGCGCCGCGACGAGGTGGAGGCCGCCTGGCGCTGGGTCGACCCGATCCTCGAAGGCTGGCACGAGTACTACCAGAGCCCGCGCAGCTATCCCGCCGGCTCCACCGGCCCCGAGCAGGCCCACAGCCTGCTGGAGCTGCAGGGCCGGGAGTGGAACGACTGAGGCGAATGGAGCCGCCTCCAAGGGAGTGGTTGCGGGAAGAAGGGCGGGCGAATGAATTCGCCCCTACGAAAGCGCGGCCGCCCCAAAGCCCCGTAGGTTGGCGCCGAGACCCGTAGGATGGGTAGAGCGCAGCGAAACCCATCATTGGGATATCGGGCATTGCACCCCATCGCCCATGAATTCGCTGCCGGGCGTGACTCCGCCTGGTGGATAAAAGAGCGTTATCCACTCTACGCAACGGGATAGTCCGTGCAGGTGGGAGCGGTTTCAGTTCCCACGCCGTCACCCCCACCGAAACACCAACGGCCCGCGCCGTCATTGCTCCAGCGCAATACCCGCGCCGCGCGGCTTGCCTAGAATCGGCGGTTTTTCGCGCAACGAGCCTCGCCCATGTCCAGCCGCCAAGCCCCCGAACTGCTCTGCCCCGCCGGCACCCTCAAGGCCATGCGCCATGCCTTCGCCTACGGCGCCGATGCCGTGTACGCCGGGCAGCCGCGCTACAGCCTGCGCGTGCGCAACAACGAGTTCGACCACGCGACCCTGGCCGCAGGCATCGCCGAGGCCCACGCCCAGGGCAAGCGCTTCTACGTGGTGGTGAACATCGCGCCGCACAACGCCAAGCTCAGGACCTTCCTCAAGGACCTGGCCCCGGTGGTGGCGATGGCGCCGGACGCGCTGATCATGTCCGACCCGGGGCTGATCATGCTGGTGCGCGAGCACTTCCCGCAGGTGCCGGTGCATCTCTCGGTGCAGGCCAACACGGTGAACTGGGCGAGCGTGAGGTTCTGGCAGGCCCAGGGGCTGACCCGGGTCATCCTGTCCCGCGAGCTGTCGCTGGAGGAGATCGGCGAGATCCGCCGCGAGGTGCCGGAGATGGAGCTGGAGGTGTTCGTCCACGGTGCGCTGTGCATGGCCTACTCCGGCCGCTGCCTGCTGTCCGGCTACATCAACCACCGCGACCCCAACCAGGGCACCTGCACCAATGCCTGCCGCTGGCAGTACAAGGCCGGCGAGGCCCGCGAGGACTCGCTCGGCGACCTGGTGCACCGCTGCACGCCGCAGCCGACCCTGGGCGAGGGCGCACCCAGCGAACGCCTGTTCCTGCTGGAGGATGGCAGCCGCCCGGGCGAATACATGCCCGCCTTCGAGGACGAGCACGGCACCTACATCATGAACTCCAAGGACCTGCGCGCCGTGCAGCACGTGGGCCGCCTGCTGGAGATGGGCGTGCACTCGCTGAAGATCGAGGGTCGCACCAAGTCGCACTTCTACGTGGCGCGTACCGCCCAGGCCTACCGCCAGGCCATCGACGACGCCCTCGCCGGTCGTCCCTTCGAGCCGCGCCTGCTGGAGCGCCTGGACTCCCTGGCCAACCGCGGCTACACCGAGGGCTTTCTGCGGCGCCACACCCACGACCACTACCAGAACTACGAGCACGGCAGCTCGCGGCCCTCGCGCCAGCAGTTCGTCGGCGAGCTGACCGGCGTGCGCCGGGGCGAGCTGGCGCAAGTGCGGGTGAAGAACCGCTTCGAGGTGGGTGATCGCCTGGAACTGATGACCCCGTCGGGCAACCTGGGCTTCATCCTCCATGGCCTGGAGACCGAGGCCGGCGAGCGCCGCGATGTCGCGCCCGGCGACGGCCACGTGCTCTACATCCCGCTGCCCGCCGACCTCGACCTGGAGTACGCCCTGCTGCTGCGCGACCTGCCGGAGGCGGTCAGCGCCACAGCGCCGTCGCCTGCTCCTTGAGCAGCGCGGCGAACACCGGCGCCTCCACCGGCGGGCTGATCAGGTAGCCCTGAATCTCGTCGCAGCCCTGGGTCTTGAGGAAGTCCATCTGCGCCTGGGTCTCCACGCCCTCGGCCACCACCTTGAGTTCCAGGCCGTGGGCCATGGCGATGATGGCGCGGGTGATGGCGGCGTCCTCGCCCCCGGAGGACAGGTCGCGGATGAAGGTCTGGTCGATCTTCACGTAGTCCACCGGGAAGCGCTTGAGGTAGCTCAGGGACGAGTAGCCGGTGCCGAAGTCGTCGATCGCCAGCTTCACCCCCAGCTCGCGCAGCTGGCGGAAGGTGGCGATGACGTGCTCGACGTTCTCCAGCAGGTGGCTCTCGGTCAGCTCCAGTTCCAGCAGCCGCGGCGACAGGCCGGTCTCGTCGAGCACCTGGCGCACCAGGCTGGTGAGGTTGCCCTGGCGCAGCTGGTGGCCGGAGAGGTTCACCGAGACGCGGATGTCCGCCAGCCCCTGGCGCTGCCACTCGCGCGCCTGCAGGCAGGCCTGGCGCAGCACGAACTCGCCGATGGGCGCGATCAGCCCGGTCTCCTCGGCCAGGCCGATGAAGTCCCCCGGCGGCACCAGCCCCAGTTGCGGATGGCGCCAGCGCACCAGCGCCTCGGCGGCGTTGAGGCTGTCGTCGGCCAGGCACAGCTTGGGCTGGTAGAAGACCTCCAGCTGGCCTTCCTCGATGGCCTTGCGCAGCTGGGTCTCCATCTGCAGGCGTTCGAGGGTGCAGGCCTGGAGGTTGTCGGTGAAGAACTGGAAGGTGTTGCCGCCCAGGTGCTTGGCGTGCTGCATGGCCATGTTGGCCTGGCTGATCAGGGTGGAGATCTCGCGGGCGTTGTCCGGCAACAGGCTGATGCCCAGGGAGGCGCTGACCACCAGTTCCTCGCCGCCCACCGTCATCGGCGTGCGCAGCTTGGTCAGCAGGCGGCTGGCGGTGCGCGCCAGGCTGGAGAGGCTGCCGTAGGCGTCGAGGATCACCGCGAATTCGTCGCCGGACAGCCGGGCGATGGTGTCCGCCTCGGGCGCGGCCTGGGCCAGGCGCCGGCTCATCTGCCGCAGCAGCTGGTCGGCCACTTCATGGCCGAGGCTGTCGTTGAGCACCTTGAAGCGATCCAGGTCGATGTGCAGCAGGGCCAGGCTGCGACCGCTCTGGCGCGCGCGCTGGCTGGCCTCGTGCAGGCGGTCCTTGAACAGGGTGCGGTTGGCCAGGCCGGTGAGTTCGTCGTAGTGCGACAGGTAGCGCAGGCGCTCCTCGGCATCGCGGCGTGCGGAGAGGTCGGCGAAGAAGCCGACGATGTGGCTGGCGTTGCCCCGGGCGTCGCGTACCACGTTGAGCTGCAGCCACTGCGGGTAGAGCTCGCCGTTCTTGCGGGTGTCCACCAGTTCGCCCTGCCAGCTGCCGCTCTGCTCCAGCTCCTGGCGGATCAGGTGGTACTGGCGGCGGCTCTCGCGGGTGCTGTTGATTTCCACCACCGTGCGGCCGAGCACCTCGTCGCGGCGGTAGCCGGTGACTTCGCTGAAGGCCTGGTTGACCGCCAGCAGGCGGTATTCCGGGTCGAGGATGACGATGCCCTCGCTGGCCGCCTCGAAGACCATGGCCGAAAGGCGCTGCTGCTCCTCGGCCTGCTTGCGCTCGGTGACGTCGCGGCGGGTGCCGAGCATGCGCAGCACCTTGCCCTGCTCGTCACGCTCCACCACGCGGCCGCGGTCCTCGACCCAGAGCCAGCGGCCGTCGGCGTGGCGCACCCGGTAGTCGATGGCGTAGCCGTCGCTGCGGCCCTTGAGGTGGTCGACCAGGGCCCGGCGCAGCAGCGGCAGGTCGTCCGGGTGCAGGCGCGGCTTGAGGTCGCTGAGCACGCGGGTGACGTCGTCCATCTCGATGCCGAAGATCTCCCGCAGGTGCGAGTGGTGCACCTCGTCGGTCTCCAGGTTCCAGTCCCACAGCCCCAGCTCGCTGGCCTCCAGGGCCAGGGCCAGGCGCGCCTCGCTCTTGGCCAGGGCGTGGCTGGCGTCGGCCAGTTCCAGGGTGCGCTGGGCGACGCGGATCTCCAGGTCGTTGTGGGCGGCGCGCAGCTCGCGCTCGGCGCGCCGGCGCTGCTCCACTTCCCGCGCCAGCTCGCTGTTGAGCCCCTCGGCGCGGACCTTGGCGTGCTCCAGATTGTCGATCAGCGCCTGGTTGTGGAAACGCTGGATCAGGCTGCGCTGCACCAGGCGGTTGACCTGCCAGGCCACCACCATCAGCGCGGCCAGGAGGATCAGGCTGAGCAGGCCCCAGCCGCGCTGCAACGGCTCGCCGCTGGCCAGCAGCCAGGACACGGTGGGCACCAGGCACGGCAGGGCGAAGGTGAGGAAGGCTTGCAGGCTCACCGCATAGGCGACGCTGGCGGAGAGGATGGCGGCGGCGATCAGCCCGTAGACCAGCGCCTGCTGCAGGAAGGCATCGCCCGGCACCAGGAAGATCACCGGGAAGGCCAGGGTCAGGCCGGAGGCGGCGGCACCGAGAAGGAAGGTGCGGTGCCACTGGGGCTGGGCCTGGCGCGAGGGCAGCGCGGCCTTGAAGGCGGCCACCTGGGTCAGGCGCAGCACCGCCAGCAGCACCAGCCACACCAGCCAGCCGCCCAGCAGCAGGCCGTTGGCGGGCTCCCACAGCAGGTAGGCGCAGGCCAGGCCGTTGAGCAGCATGAATAGAGTGGGGGTTTGCGAGCCCTGGTAGAGCAGGCGCGTGCGCTCCACGGCCAGGTCCGTTGCGAAGTGCTGGCTGAGGGCGCGGCTGTCGCCGCCGGGCAGGTCGATCTGGGCTTCGTTGGGTGTCGCGGTCATAGGCGATTTTCTTGTAATGGTTGCCTAGGCGTCGGCGGAGCTTACCCGAGCGGAACGTGCCGCCAAAGCTTTATGTGCCGTGTTTCACGGATGCGCCGCCCAACTTTCGGCGGGCCTTCCGGGCGCGGCTCGCGAACCGTCTGGCTGACCACGCGGTCATCGGTTTGCCCTCGCCTGGGCCGGTCAATAGAATGCCGCGATGCATGACGATCTCTCTCTCCTCCTGAACTCCCTGAACGATGCCCAACGCCAGGCCGTAGCCGCCTCGCTGGGGCGTCAACTGGTCCTCGCCGGTGCCGGCTCGGGCAAGACCCGCGTGCTGGTGCACCGCATCGCCTGGCTGATCCAGGTGGAGCAGGCTTCGCCGCACTCGATCCTGTCGGTGACCTTCACCAACAAGGCCGCCGCCGAGATGCGCCACCGCATCGAGCAGCTCCTGGGCATCAACCCGGCGGGCATGTGGGTCGGCACCTTCCACGGCCTGGCCCACCGCCTGCTGCGCGCGCACTGGCAGGAAGCCGGCCTGGCCGAGAACTTCCAGATCCTCGACAGCGACGACCAGCAGCGCCTGGTCAAGCGGGTGATCCGCGAGCTGGGCCTGGACGAGCAGCGCTGGCCGGCGCGCCAGGCGCAGTGGTTCATCAACGGGCAGAAGGACGAAGGCCTGCGCCCGCAACACATCCAGGCCGGGGGCGACCTGTTCCTCGGCACCATGCTGAAGATCTACGAAGCCTACGAGGCCGCCTGCGCGCGCACCGGGGTCATCGACTTCTCCGAACTGCTGCTGCGCGCCCTCGACCTGTGGCGCGACAAGCCCGGCCTGCTGGCCCACTACCAGCGGCGCTTCCGCCACATCCTGGTGGACGAGTTCCAGGACACCAACGCCGTGCAGTACGCCTGGCTGCGCCTGCTCGCCCAGGGCGGCGACAGCCTCATGGTGGTGGGTGACGACGATCAGTCGATCTACGGCTGGCGCGGCGCGCGCATCGAGAACATCCAGCAGTTCTCCAGCGACTTCGCCGACGCCGAGACCATCCGCCTGGAGCAGAACTACCGCTCCACCGCCGGCATCCTCAAGGCCGCCAACGCCCTGATCGCCAACAACCAGGGGCGCCTGGGCAAGGAGCTGTGGACCGAAGGCGAGGACGGCGAGCCGCTGGGCCTGTACGCCGCCTTCAACGAGCACGACGAAGCCCGCTACGTGGTGGAGAGCATCGAGAGCGCGCTGAAGGACGGCATGGCGCGCAGCGAGATCGCCATCCTCTACCGCTCCAACGCCCAGTCGCGGGTGCTGGAGGAGGCGCTGCTGCGGGAGAAGATCCCCTACCGCATCTATGGCGGCCAGCGCTTCTTCGAGCGCGCCGAGATCAAGAACGCCATGGCCTACCTGCGCCTGCTCGACGGTCGTGGCAACGACGCCGCCCTGGAGCGGGTGATCAACGTCCCCGCCCGGGGCATCGGCGAGAAGACCGTGGAAAGCATCCGCGAATTCGCCCGCGCCCAGGACGTCTCCATGTGGGAGGCGATCCGCCTGCTTCTGGCCAACAAGGGCCTGCCGGGCCGCGCCGCCGGCGCCCTGGCGGTGTTCATCGAGCTGATCGAGAACCTCGCCGCCAAGGTCATGGAGATGCCCCTGCACCTGATGACCCAGACCGTCATCGAGCAGACCGGGCTGATCACCTACCACAAGGAAGAGAAAGGCGAGAAAGGCCAGGCCCGGGTGGAGAACCTCGAGGAACTGGTCAGCGCCGCCCGCGCCTTCGAGAACGGCGAGGACGATGTCGAACTCACCCCGCTGCAGGCCTTCCTCAGCCATGCCTCGCTGGAAGCCGGCGATACCCAGGCCGATGCCTTCGAGGACAGCGTGCAGCTGATGACCCTGCACAGCGCCAAGGGCCTGGAGTTCCCCCTGGTGTTCCTGGTGGGCATGGAAGAAGGCCTGTTCCCGCACAAGATGAGCCTGGAGGAGTCCGGCCGCCTGGAAGAGGAGCGCCGCCTGGCCTACGTCGGCGTCACCCGCGCCATGCAGCGCCTGGTGCTGACCTACGCGGAAACCCGCCGCCTCTATGGCAGCGAGACCTACAACAAGGTTTCGCGCTTCGTCCGCGAGATCCCCCCGCAACTGATCCGCGAAGTGCGCCTTGGCAACAGCATCAGCCGCCCGGTGGCCGGCGGTGCACGCAGCGGCGGCTCGATGTTCTCCGGCGCGGAGATCCCGCAGACCGACTTCAACCTCGGCCAGCGCGTGCAGCACGCGCTGTTCGGCGAAGGCACCATCCTCAACTTCGAGGGCTCCGGCGCCCAGGCGCGGGTGCAGGTGAAGTTCGAAAGCGAAGGCAGCAAGTGGCTGATGCTCGCCTACGCCAAGCTCCAGGCCCTCTGACCGAACCCGGGCCCCGCTGCCATGGCGGAGCCCGGCACAACGCGCACTTGGCAGTTATCCACAGCCACGGCAGGATGGCCGCTCCCCTCCTTCTTGCGGAAACACGGACGTGCGCCTTCCCCTGCTGCTGCTCAGCCTGATCATCGCCACCGGCATCGAGGCCGCCCCCGGCTTCGAGGTGAAGCGCGAAACCGACAGCTACCGCGACTGGAACACCGGTCAGCGTCGCGAGCGCACCGAGACCTCCCTGCGCCTGGACGGCGAAACCCTGTCGATGAAGGCCCTCTCGCGCCTGCTGGCACCCGGCGGCGAGACCCTCTACCCGACGCTCTGGGACGCCCGCGTCAACGGCCCCGACCAGGTGCTGATCCTCTTCAACCGTGGCAGCGGCCAGGACTTCGAACTGGCCCGCCTGTACCGCAAGAACGGCGGCAAGCCGCAGGCCGAGGTGTTGCTGCGCGACCTCCCCTACAACTGGTTCAACGACGCCCGCCGCAAAGGCTGGGTGAGCGTGGGCGGCGCGGACCGCTTGTACCTGGTGCAACTGCAACCGCTGCGCATCGTCGATGCAGGCCCCGGCGCGCTGCTGGATGTGCGCGGCGAGGTGGCCCTGCTCGCCGACCCGGGCTGGAACAAGCGCCCGCCGGCCTTCCTCGCGGTGGACATGCAGCGTGGCCGCGAAGTCGCCCGCCTGGAGTTGGACCCTGCCTGCTTCGTGCTGCCCGATCTGGAGTTCAGCCATCCGCTGATCTATTCCGCGCTGGGCAGCTCCACCCCCGGGCGCCTGCGCTTCCAGGATGGCCCCGCCTGGTTCGACCGCAACCTGGAGCTGGTCACCACGCCCGCACCGGCCCTGCGCCTGCGCCCGACCCAGCAACTGCCGCGACCCGACCCGGTACGTTGGGGCGTGACCCTGCGCGAGGTGGACGCCGGTCCGCAGCCGCGCACGCCGGAAACCCTCGACTACGCCTCCAGCCCCGAGCCCGACGACTTCGTCGATACCCTCGACCTGGTCCCCGGGCAATGCCAGGCCATCAACCCCAATCCTCCGCTGCATGCCGGCCAGGCGCCCTACCCCAGCAGCCAGGTGCCAACCGACGACCTGTGCCTGGGCGAGCCGCTGCCCGGCGTGCCGGACACCCTGCGCCAGGAGCGTTGCGTACTGCCGGCACGCACCCGCGTGCTGGTCGGGAGTCCGCGCTGGTCGCTGGAGGAGGTGCGCTATGCCTATCGTCCCGGCGGCACGGGGGCGGCCATCGAACAGACCGTCTACCAGCTGCGCGAGGGCGACGTGGTGAACCGCTACATCGCCAGCAGCAATGGCTATGCCGAGGCCCTGGCGATCCGCGAGGTGCTGCCCACCGGCCAAGGCGAGGCCCTGTTGAAAACCCGCGGTGACGGCGCCTACGAACTGCTGCGCGCCTCGACCGAGGCCGACGGCAAGCTGCGCCTGGGCTACCTCGACATGCTGCCCTACCCCGCCAGCCCCTTCGACTCCAGCCGCCCGGGCTGGGTCTACCTGCGCAAGCCGGGCCTGCTGGTGCGCCTTGCGCCCTTCGCCCATGAGCAGACCGGCGAGAACCTGCTGGATATCCGCGGCGAGACCCTGCTCTACGCCTATGGCGACAGCGAGAAAGACCGCCTGACCCTGGGCCAGCGAACCTTCGGCAGCGACCGCGCCGACGACTCGCCCCTGCCGGGCCTGGTACTGAACGCCAGATGCCGGCGGGAGGACGACCCCTACTGGGAATTCACCCTGCCACCGGTCAACGCGACGCTGGAGCAATCCGCCGCCTGGTTCGCCCGCAACTTCGACTACCAGCCCGGCGCCAAGGGCGCCATCCGCCTGCGCACCGACCACCAGCTGCGCGCCCGCCCGGGCTGCGCCGCCCGCTAGCTCGGCCGTGGGAGCGGCTTCAGCCGCGAAGCGCTCGCCGGATGGCCTTCAGGGGCCGGCAGCAACATCGCGAATGAATTCGCTCCCACGGGAAGTGCGCCGGCCCCGGCGGCACACGCCCCTCAGCGCAGCCGTAAAAAATCCCGATACATTCTGCCGCTAGCCATCGCAGGCGCGACTGGGCAGCATGGCGCGCGTGGACCCCTAACCAAGAGATGCCTCTGATGCGCCGATTCCTCAGTATCGCCCTGGCCCTTTGCGTCGGCCTGACGCTCAGCCTGGATGCCAACGCCAAGCGTATGGGCGGTGGCAAGACCTTCGGCTCCGCGCCGACCCACCAGACCCGCCAGGCGCAGCCCAACACCCCTGCCGCCACCCCGACCGCACCCGGTCGCCAGCCCGCTGCCGCCAGCGGTGCCTCGCGCTGGCTCGGCCCGCTGGCCGGCCTCGCCGCCGGTGGCCTGCTCGCCTCCATGTTCATGGGCGACGGCTTCCAGGGCATGCAGATCTTCGACTTCCTGATCATCGCCCTGATCGCCTTCGTCATCTTCCGCTTCATCGCCGCCCGCAAGCGCCAGCAGCAGGGCCAGCCCGCCATGGCCGGGGCGCCGTTCCAGCGCGAGATGCCGCAGCAGCAGGCGCCGATCTTCGGCAGCGCCGCCGCCCCGGCCCCGGTGGCACAACGCGCGTTCAACGCTCCGAGCTGGTTCAACGAAGAGCGTTTCATCGAAGCCGGCCGCGAGCACTTCATGTCCCTGCAACAGCACTGGGACGCGGCCGAGATGGACAAGATCGCCGAGTTCGTCACCCCGCAGATGCTCAGCTTCCTGAAGGAGGAGCGCGCCAGCCTGGGCGACGGCTTCCAGTCCACCTACATCGACAACCTGCAGGTGCAGCTGGACGGCATCGACGAGCTGGCCGACAAGACCGTCGCCACCCTGACCTTCAACGGCGTGTCGAAGACCTCGCGCTTCGACCAGGGCGAAGTGTTCAGCGAAAGCTGGCGCATGGAGCGTGCCAACGGCGACAACCAGCCCTGGCTGGTGGCGGGCATCCGCCAGAACTGATCACGCCTCGCGCAATGAAGAAACCCCGGGCATGCCCGGGGTTTTCTTTTGTGGTGTTCGCTCAGCCTCTGAGCCGAACGAGAGGGTGGATGACGCTCTTTCATCCACCACACCCTGCGTGGGCCGCGACCGGAATCTGTGGGTCGGGTGCAACCCGGCGTTCGTGGCAGGCGGCAGCAGGGACCGCTAGCGGTCCTTGGCGAATTAATTCGCCCCTACTGGGCGATATCCACCGGTATCAAACCGCCGCCTTGCGCATGCCGACATGGGGGATGTCGTCCTCCAGGTAGACCTCGGTCACCGGCACGAAGCCGTAGCGCCCGTAGTAGTTCTGCAGGTGCGCCTGGGCCGAGAGGTACACCGGCAGGCCCGGCCAGCGTCGCTGGCAATCCTCGAGGGCGCGCTCCATCAACTGGTGGCCCAGGCCGGTGCCGCGCGCGGCCTCGGCGATCACCACGCGGCCGATCACCACCTCGCCCTGGTTGTGCTGCGGGTCCAGCAGGCGCAGGTAGGCCACCAGCGCATCGCCATCGCGTGCCATCAGGTGGCAGCTGTCGCCCACCAGGTCCAGGCCGTCCACTTCCAGGTAGGGGCACTTCTGCTCGACCACGAACACCTGGGTGCGCAGGGCGAGGATGTCGTAGAGCGTCTGCTTGTCGAGTTCGCTGTGGTGGCTGCAGGCCCAGGTGATCGGCATGGGGGCTCCGTCGTGGTTTGGGTAAGGGGGCAGTATGCAATGCACCACCACCGGACGAGCGGTCCGCTCGCGGTTTTTTTCTTCCGGGCGCCAGCTACTGTATAAAGCGCATCCCAATGCACGAGGACCTGTCGCCGTGGAAGAAGTCATCGAACAGCTGCGCGAACTCAACGAACCCGTACCGGTCCCGCTGGAGCTGCCGGACGACGAGCTGCTTGTGGAGATCGAGGAGCAGTTGCTGATCAACCTGCCCTTCGAGCTGCGCGAGTTCCTGCTCAAGGTCAGCGATGTGGTCTACGGCCGCCTGGAGCCGGTGACCGCCACCGACCCGCAGTCCCACACCTACCTGCCGGAAGTGGCCTCGGTGGCCTGGGACCTGGGCGTGCCCCGCGACCTGGTGCCGATCTGCCAGGACGGCCGCGACTACTACGTGGTCGACCTGGAAGGCGAAGTGCTGCTCTGGTCCGGCGAAGAGGGCGACATGACCGATGAGAGCTGGGACTCCGTCTGGCACTGGGCGCGCGACGTCTGGCTGGAGAGCTGAGCGCCCTCCCGCCCCTCAGTGGTGGCCCTGGTCGCGGCTCTGCTCCAGGGTCTCCAGCAGCGCGATCTGCATGCGCGAGTGCACGCGGATCAGCCAGCGCCACAGCAACGCGATGACCCCGGCCGCCAGCAGCGCGATCAGCAGCAGCAGCTCCAGGGTCGGCAGGATGCTCGCCGACAGCGCCATGAGCAGCAGCATGATCACCCCCAGCGACAGCGCCGGGATCACCTCGGCGATCACCTTGCGCACCCGCGCGGTATGCCGCCCGGCCTTCTCCGGCGTCACGCCCATCTCCGCCAGCAGCATCGACAGCGCCTTGAGCTTGCGGTACGCGGCGATCAGGAAGGGCAGCGACAGCAGTAGCGCGGCGCCCCAGACCATGGCCTTCTGCAGGTTCTGCTGGGCCACCCAGTCGCTCAGGTACTCGCCCAGGGTGCCGGCGAAATAGGCGCCGGAAAGGAAGATCGCCACCACCAGCGCGATGTTCACCCCCACCTGCAGGAGGATCTTGCGGATCATCCCCGCCAGCACCGCGCCCTGCCCCTGGGGCTGGATGCTGCGCAACCAGTCGCCATAGAGGTTGAACACCCGCGCGATGGGCGCCGGCACGATGCCGGCGAGCGTCTGTGACAGCGGATCGGCTGCGCGGATCAGGTAGGGCGTGAGCAGCGTGGTGATGGCCGAGACCGCCACCGCCACCGGGTAGAGGAAGTCGCTGGTGACCTGCAGGGTCATGCCCAGCGCGGCGATGATGAAGGAGAACTCGCCGATCTGCGAAAGGCCCATGCCGACGCGCAGCGAGGTGCGCCCGTCATTGCCGGCGATGAACGCGCCGATGCCGCAGGAGACCATCTTGCCCAGCACCACGGCGACGGTGATCACCGCGATGGGCCAGGCGTATTCCAGCAGGATCGCCGGGTCGATCATCAGGCCGATGGCGACGAAGAAGATGGCGCTGAACATGTCGCGTACCGGCTCCACCAGGCGCTCGATCTGCGCCAACTGGCGCGACTCGGCGATGATCGCGCCGATCAGGAAGGCCCCCAGCACCATGCTGTATTCCAGCTTCACCACCAGTAGGCAGAAGCCGAAGCACAGCCCCAGCACCGTCACCAGCAGCATCTCGTTGCTCTCGAACTTCGCCACGTAGGCCAGCAGGCGCGGCACCAGCAGGATGCCGATGACCAGCGCGACGACCATGAACAGGCTGAGCTTGCCCACCGTGGCGAACACCTGGCCGGTCTCCACCGAGCCGGACAGGGCGATGCCCGAAAGCAGCGCGATGATGCCGATGCCGAGGATGTCCTCGACTATAAGCACGCCGAAGATCAGTTGGGCGAAGCGCTCGTTCTTCATCTTCAGGTCGCTCAGCGCCTTGATGATGATGGTGGTCGAGGAAATGGCCAGGATGGCGCCGAGGAACAGCGAATCCATGGTGCTCCAGCCGAAGAAGCTGCCGATCTCGTAGCCGATCCAGATCATCAGCACGATTTCCAGGAAGGCGGCGATGAAGGCCGTGGCCCCCACCTTGAACAGCTTGCGCAGGCTGAACTCCAGGCCCAGGCAGAACATCAGGAAGATCACCCCCAGCTCGGCGAGGATCTTGATCGTCTCTTCCTCGTGGATCAGGGCGAAGGGCGGCGTGTGCGGGCCGATGAGGAAGCCGGCGATGATGTAGCCCAGCACGACCGGCTGCTTGAAGCGGTGGCAGAGGATGGTGACCAGGCCGGCCACCAGCATGATCACGGCCATGTCCTGGATGAAACTTATGGCATGCATGGCGCACCGGCTCCTTCTTGCTGGTCAGTGCGCAGGACACAGTGCCGCGCCCGGGGTTGCTCGCTTGGCTCCTTGGGAGCCCCTGTATGAAATAGGGAAGTTCCTAGTCAGAACTTTCGGCAGAGTAACACCGGGCACCGCACCGTCATTTTCGGCGAAACAAACCGAAACAGCTTTGCCGGGCCGCGAGGGGAAGCAGCCGCATCAGCCGCCTTTCAGCCCCCGCTCCTGGCGTGGGCGGTCTCCAGCTCCAGCAGGTTCATCAGGAAGTTGCCGAAATAGGTCATGTCCTGCTCGATCGCCACCCGCGCCCCCTTGGCGTCACCGGCGAGCAGCGCCGCGAAGGCGTCCTCGTGGAAGTCGTTGAGGCGCAGGGACAGGTCGGCCTCGGTGAACAGCTGGTTGAAGAAGGGGCCGACCTGCAGCCACAGCGACTCGATCATGCGCAGCAGCGTGGGGTTGGCGCAGGCGCGGTAGAGCGTCATGTGGAACAGGCTGTTGTCGTCCAGGTAGCCCTGCACGTCGCGCCGCTCCAGGGCCCGCTCCATGTTCTCGACGCAGCGTCGCAGCTGCTCGATGTCCTCCCCGGTGAGCCGTGGCGTGGCGGTCTCCACGGCCAGCCCTTCGAGGGACAGGCGCACCAGGAAGATCTGCTGGAAGCGTTCGCGGGTCATGATCGGCACCCGCAGCGAGCGCTGCGGCTCGCCTTCCAGGGCACCCTCGGCCACCAGGCGCTGCAACGCCGCACGGACCGGCATCGGGCTGGTGCCCCATTCGGCGGCAAGGTCGCGGATCTTGAGGCGCTCGCCGGGCTGGAAACGCCCTGCCAGCAAGCCTTCACGTAGTCGTAGGTAAAGCTGTTCCTGCAGGTTGTCGGCCATGGGTCACTCCTGGCTGGCCGGTGGTGCCGGCAGTTGGGCGAGGGTCAGGCTGCAGTTGCGCATGGTGGTGGATCTCCTGGGTCGACGGATGGCCGGGCCTGTGGATAACTGCCCCGGCGCGCTGCAAGCGCAGCGACCGCCTGGGGACAAGACCGACGGGCCTGCCGATAGTGTGATCACAAAAGCAGTTCGATCATAGGCTTTTGCCAGAAACAGTCCAGCTATTGACATATCTGTGATCACAAAACAGGATGTGCGGAAATTCGAACGAGGTGTTCAAACATGACCGCCAGTGGCATTGCAGAATCCGCCGTTGAAACCTTCGCCGCCGCCGAGCGCGCCCGTTTCATCGCCCAGAACCCCAAATCCCTGGCGCTCGCCGAGCGTGCCCGCCACTCGCTGTTCGGCGGCGTGCCCATGCACTGGATGAGCGACTGGTCGACGCCCTGCCCGCTGTTCGTCGAGCGCGCCCAGGGCGCGCGCTTCCACGACGTCGACGGCCACGAGTACGTGGACTTCTGCCTCGGTGACACCGGCAGCATGTTCGGCCACTCCCCCGCGCCCATCGCCCGTGCCATCGCCGAGCAGGGCGCGCGCGGGCTCACCACCATGCTCCCGGGCGAGGACGCCGTGGTAGCCGGCGAACTGCTGGCCGAGCGCTTCGGCCTGCCCTACTGGCAGGTGGCGACCACCGCCACCGACGCCAACCGCTTCGTCATCCGCTGGGTGCGCGCCATCACCGGGCGCAAGGTGCTGCTGGTGTTCGACGGCTGCTACCACGGCACCGTCGACGACGTCATGGTGCGCCACCGCGAGGGCCGCACCGTGCACCGCAGCGGCCTGATCGGCCAGGCGCGCAACCTGGCCAAGACCAGCCGCGCCGTGCCCTTCAACGACCTCGACGCGCTGGAAAAGGCCCTGGCGCAGAACGATGTCGCCGCCGTGCTCTGCGAACCGGCGATGACCAACATCGGCATGGTCCTGCCCGATGCCGGCTACCTGGAGAAGCTCCGCGAGCTGACCCGCCGCCACGGCACCCTGCTGATCATCGACGAGACCCACACCATCTCCACCGGCCCCGGCGGCTGCACCCGCGCCTGGAACCTGCAGCCGGATTTCATCACCCTCGGCAAGCCCATCGCCGGCGGCGTGCCCTGCTCCGTCTACGGCTGCACCGCCGAGATGGCCCAGGCCATGAAGCTGGCCCGCAAGCACGCCAGCGAACAGTCCGGCGGCCACGGCCACAGCGGCATGGGCACCACCCTCTCGGCCAACGCCCTGGCCATGCACTGCATGCGCGCCAACCTGGAACAGGTGATGACCCCGGCCGCCTATGACCACATGCTGCCCCTGGCGGCACGCCTGGCCGAAGGCTTCCGTGGACTTATCCACAAGCACCACCTGGCGTGGTCGGTGACCGAGCTGGGCGCCCGCTGCGAGTTCCAGTTCTGCGCCACCTCGCCGCGCACCGGTGCCGAGGCCGAAGCGGCCTTCCACGACAGCCTGCAGATGGCCCTGCACCTCTACCTGATCAACCGGGGCATCCTCATCACCCCGTTCCACAACATGACCCTGTGCTGCCCGGACACCACCGAGGCCGATGTCGACCGCCTGATCACCACCCTCGACCAGGCCCTGGGCGAGCTCCTGGCCATCCCCGGCGCCCGACTCTGACTGCGAGAAAATCCATGCGATTCGCCGATCCCCAGGAAGCCCGCGACTTCCTCGACCGCCACCCCGAAGTCCGCAGCATCGAACTGATGCTGTTCGACGCCAACGGCATCCCGCGCGGCAAGCTGCTGCACCGCGACGAGCTGCTGGCCATCTACGAGAATGGCCGACCGCTGCCCAGCTCCATCCTCTCGCTGACCATCCAGGGCGAGGACGTGGAAGCCAGTGGCCTGGTCTGGGAAGTGGCCGACGCCGACTGCTGGACCTACCCGGTGCCCGGCTCGCTGGCCCTGCAACCCTGGCGCAGCAGCCCCACCGCCCAGGTGCAGGTGAGCATGCACCCGACCCAGGGCCTGCCCGCCACGCCCGGTGACCCGCGCCACGTGCTGGCCCGCGCCATCGACCGGCTCAAGGCCGACGGCTACCACCCGGTGATGGCGGTGGAGCTGGAGTTCTACCTGCTGGACAAGGCCCGCGACGCCAACGGCCGCCCGCAGCCGGCGCTGCAGGCCAATGGCGTGCGCCCGCAGGCGCCGCAGGTCTACGGCGTGTACGAACTGGAGCAGCTGCAGCCCTTCCTCGACGACCTCTACACCGCCTGCGAGGCCCAGGGCCTGCCGCTGCGCACCGCCATCTCCGAATACGCCCCCGGCCAGCTGGAGCTGACCCTGGAACACCGCTTCGACGCGCTCCAGGCCATCGACGAAGGCGTGCGCTACAAGCGCCTGGTCAAGGGCGTGGCCAACAAGCACGGCCTGGTGGCCTGCTTCATGGCCAAGCCCTTCGGCGACCTGGCCGGCAGCGGCATGCACCTGCACGTCAGCCTGGCCGACGAGGCGGGCAACAACCTGATGGCCAGCGAGGACCCGCACGGCACCCCGCTGCTGCGCCACGCCATCGGCGGGATGATGGCGACCCTCGACGACGCCCTGGCGATCTTCTGCCCCAACGCCAACTCCTACCGGCGCTTCCAGGCCAACAGCTACGCGCCGCTGGCCAAGAGCTGGGGGGTGAACAACCGCACCGTGTCCTTCCGCGTCCCCGGCGGCCCGGCCCAGAGCCGGCACGTCGAGCACCGCATCTGCGGCGCCGACGCCAACCCCTACCTGGCCGCCGCCGCGATGCTGGCGGGCATCCACAAAGGCATCCGCGAGCAGATCGACCCGGGCGAAGCCATCACCGGCAACGGTTACGAACAGGCCCGCGAGACCCTCGCCACCGACTGGCTCACCGCCCTGCGCACCCTGGAGCGCTCGGCCTGGGCGAAGGAGGCCCTGGGCGAAGGCTTCCTCGACATCTTCCTCGCCATCAAATGGGAAGAGTTCCGCCAGTTCGTCAGCGAGGTAGGCGAGCAGGACTGGCGCTGGTACCTGACCCACGCCTGATGCGTGGGGTTGTGGACAAGTTGCTTATCCACAACCCCACCAGCCGCAAACCGCAACTCGTAGGATGGGTAGAGCGGAGCGAAACCCATCAATTCCGAGTACCGGCATGACTTCGGCGTCGGGCGGGCAGCATGGGTTTCGCGGGGCTCTACCCATCCTACGGGGCGGAGTGCGGCTGGGTGTTTATCCACAGGCGGTGCCCCTGTGCTCCGTGCCTGTCTCGCTGCGTCTACAGTTTCACTTCCCAGCCCCGAGACAGAGCCCTTCCATGGAACCCGGCAACGCGCAACTGACGATGACCGTCCTCATGACCCCGGACATGGCCAACTTCTCCGGCAACGTCCACGGCGGCACCCTGCTCAAGTACCTCGACGAGGTGGCCTACGCCTGCGCCAGCCGCTATGCCGGGCGCTACGTGGTGACCCTATCGGTGGACCAGGTGGTGTTCCGCGAGCCGGTGCACGTGGGCGAGCTGGTGACCTTCCTCGCCTCGGTGAACTACACCGGCACCACGTCCATGGAGATCGGCATCAAGGTGGTGACCGAGAACATCCGCGAGCGCTCGGTACGCCACACCAACAGCTGCTTCTTCACCATGGTGGCGCTGGATGACGACCGCAAGGCGGCTCCCGTGCCGCCGCGCCAGCCGGAGACAGCCGAGGAAAAGCGGCGCTTCCTGCAGGGCCAGCAGCGCCGGCAGATCCGCCAGGAAATGGAGCGCCGCTACCGTGAGCTGCGCGAGAACGGCACCGAACCGTCGCTACATCCTGAAAAATAATCTGACGGACTTTTCATACAATCACCGTCAGCCAACGGGTAACCTGACGCACGCGGCGGCAGCCGCGTTCGCCACGGGCCAGGCCCCGTGAACCACCTTCGAACCGTCCTCCGCAGCGTTGCGCGCATCGTTGCGGCCTGGATGTTCCCTGCGTGCAAGGAGCCGCCGCATGCCCCACCACACACCGCTGATCGCGACCCTCTCCGCCGGCCTGGTGCTGGCCTTCCTGCTCGGCAGCCTGGCCAACCGCCTGCGCATCTCGCCGCTGGTGGGCTACCTGCTGGCCGGCGTTCTCGCGGGGCCCTTCACCCCGGGTTTCGTCGCCGACCAGGCGCTGTCCCAGGAGATCGCCGAGCTGGGGGTGATCCTGCTGATGTTCGGCGTCGGCCTGCACTTCTCCCTCAAGGACCTGATGTCGGTGAAGAACATCGCCATCCCAGGCGCCGTGGTGCAGATCGCCGTGGCCACCCTGCTGGGCATGGGCCTGGCCTGGGGGCTCGGCTGGTCGCTGGGCGGCGGGCTGGTGTTCGGCCTGGCGCTGTCGGTGGCGAGCACCGTGGTGCTGCTGCGGGCCCTGGAGGAACGCCAGCTGCTCGATACCCAGCGCGGCCGCATCGCCGTCGGCTGGCTGATAGTCGAGGACCTGGTGATGGTGCTGACCCTGGTCCTGCTGCCGGCGCTCTCGGGCATGCTCGGCGGCAAAGCCCATGGCGGTGGCGAGATCAGCCTCGGCGTCGAACTGCTGCTGACCCTGGGCAAGGTCACCGCCTTCGTGGTGCTGATGCTGGTGGTCGGCCGCCGCCTGATCCCCTGGGTGCTGGCCAAGGTCGCCGGCACCGGCTCGCGGGAGCTGTTCACCCTCGCCGTGCTGGCCATCGCCATGGGCATCGCCTACGGCTCGGCCATCCTCTTCGACGTGTCCTTCGCCCTGGGCGCCTTCTTCGCCGGCATGGTGCTCAACGAGTCGGAGCTCAGCCATGACGCCGCCGAGAAGACCCTGCCCCTGCGCGACGCCTTCGCGGTGCTGTTCTTCGTCTCGGTGGGCATGCTCTTCGACCCGCTGATCCTGATCCGCGAGCCGCTGCCGGTGCTGGCCACCTTCCTTGTGATCGTGCTCGGCAAGTCGGTGGCGGCCTATGTCATCGTGCGTGCCTTCGGCCACCCCAAGAGCACCGCCCTGACCATCTCCGCCAGCCTGGCGCAGATCGGCGAGTTCAGCTTCATCCTCATCGGCCTGGGGCTGGACCTGGAGCTGATGCCGCAGACCGGCCGCGACCTGTTGCTGGCCGGCGCCATCCTCTCGATCCTGGTCAACCCGCTGCTGTTCATCGCCATCGGCCGCTGGCAGGCACGCCAGGACCGCAAGGCGGCGGAGCTGCTGCCGGAGCAGGCAGCAGTCGAGGACGTGCCGCCGGCGATCGAGGAACACGACCACGCCATCCTCATCGGCTATGGCCGCGTCGGCCGCAAGATCGCCCTGCGCCTGCGCGAGGCCGGCACGCCGCTGGTGGTGATCGAGGACAGCCGCGCGGGGCTGGATGAATTGCGTGAGGCGGGCATCAGCGCGGTACTGGGCAACGCGGCGCGACCCGAGGTGCTGGAGCTGGCGCAGCTGGCGCGGGCGCGCTGGCTGCTGCTGGCGATCCCCAATGGTTTCGAGGCCGGGCAGATCGCCCAGCAGGCCCGCGCGGTGAACCCGCAGCTGACCATCATCGCCCGCGCCCACTTCGACGCCGAGGTGGAGCATCTGGAACAGAACGGCGCGGACCTGGTGATCATGGGCGAGCGCGAGATCGCCCGCGCCATGATCGATCGCGTCGCCGCCGACCAGGCCACCCCGGACGCACCGGTCGCGGCCTGACGACGGCGCGAGCCGTCACTCGGCGTGCTGGTGCGCGCCGTGGTCCATGTGCTCCATGTGCTGCATCTGCCCGTCGGCCTTGGCGGGCGCTTCCTTCTGCACGGCGATCTCCACCTGCAGGTCGCCGGCCTTCTCGAAGTGCAGGGTGAGCGGGAAGCGCTCGCCATCCTTCAGCGGCTGCTTCAGGCCGAACAGCATCAGGTGGTAGCCGCCCTGCTCCAGGCGCACCTCGCCACCGGCGGGGATGGCCAGGCCGCCCTGCACCTGCTGCATCTTCATCATGCCGTTGACGTGGGCGTGCTCGTGGATCTCGGCCTTGTTCGCGCGCGGGGTGTCGGCGCCCAGCAGGCGGTCCGGCGTGTCGCCGCCGTTGTGCACCACCAGGTAGGCCGCGCCGTTGGGCGAGACCGGCGGCACTTCCAGGGCCCAGGGGTGTTCGATGTGCAGCTTGCCCAGCTCGTATTCATGGGCCTGGGCGAAGGGGACGAAGCCCAGCAGGGCGATCAGGGTCAGCAGTGTCTTGCGCATGTTCAACTCCATCAATCGATAAGCAGATTGGGCGCCCGCCATGCGAGCGCCGATGAAAACCCGTGGCGGGATCAGCCCGCCATCACCCTGCCGCCGCCGAAGCGCGACAGCACCAGCCGGTCCAGGGCCCAGACCAGCACCAGGGACAGGCCCACCAGGGGGAAGGCCACGCCCAGCACCAGCATGATCACCACCGCGCCACGCCACAGCGGCAGGCCGTGGGGCAGCGGCGGCACGCCGAGGCGGCCGCTGGGCCGGCGCTTCCACCAGAGCACCAGGCCGCTGATCGCGCTGAGCAGGATCATCAGGCACACGGCGAACATCAGCAGCTGGTTGGCCAGGCCGAAGAGACGGCCCTCGTGCAGCATCACGCCGGTCTCCACGCTCCGGGCGACGAGCCCGTAGTCCCGCCAGCGCACATCGGCCAGCACCTTGCCGCTGTAGCGGTCCAGGTGCAAGGTCGCGTCGTTGCGCGGGTCGTCGGCGAACACGGCGATGCTGAACACACCCGTGGGCGTGGTCGGCAGGGTGATCCCGTAGCCCGGCACCACACCGCGCTCGCGGGCGGTGTCGACCACCTGCTGCAGCGGGATGCTCGGCGTATCGGTTGCCGCTGCCCGATCGTGCCCGGCGTGGGCACGGTGGGCGGCATGGGCGTCGGACTCCGGCAGCGGCGTGTTCTCCACCGCCCAGGGCACGGTCTGGTCACTGGCGCTGTTGAGGCTGCGCGCCAGCTCGCCGGACTTCGGCACCTCGTTCCACATGGCGGCGGGGAAGCGGTTCCACACATCGGCGAAGCTCGCGCCCCAGAAACCGGTCCAGGTCATGCCGGTGAGCAGCATGAACAGCAGCAGCAGGCTGCCCCAGAAGCCGGTGACGCCGTGCAGGTCGCGCCAGAACAGGCGCCCGCGCGCGGACAGGCGCGGCCACAGCACGCCGGCGCCGGACCGCCCTCGCGGCCACCAGAGGTAGAGCCCCGACACCACCAGGACGATGCCCCAGCCGGCGGCCAGCTCGATCAGCCGGTCGCCGACCGTGCCGATCATCAGCTCGCCGTGCAGGGCGCGGGTGGCCGCCTGCAGGTTCCAGAAGGCGTCCTGGGTGCCCAGCACCTTGCCGCTGTAGGGGTCGAGGAACAGGTTCAGGTTGCGGCCGGCGTCGGCGATGACGAACTGGGCACTGTGCCCGGCATCCACCGGCGGCAGGTACTGGCTGACGCTGGCCTGTGGATAAGCCTCGCGCACCCGCTGCAGCTGGGCGTCGGCGTCCAGCGCGTGGTGGCCCGGCTGCACCCGCAGCAGGTCGGCGTACATCAGCGCGTCGAGCTGCGGCTTGAACAGGTAGATGCTGCCGGTGACCGACAACAGGATCATGAAGGGGATGACGAAGAGGCCGGCGTAGAAATGCCAGCGCCAGGCCAGGTTGTAGAACGAGACAGCAGGTTTGCTCATGGTCGTGCTCGCCTAGAAAGCGCCTCTCTGGGTTCGCGCGCAGCGACGTGGCTGGCGCGGCGGAGGCTTGGCGCCAGCCGACGCGCCCAGGGAAGGCGGCAAGGATGGCGCGGTGCGTGGATCAGGCGAGGGAGACGGGCGGCGCGCGGGAACGTGAGCCGGGGAAGATCGCCGAGCCGGCATGGCCCGAGTCGACCGGGGCCAGGCGAGGTGCCCGGGCGAGGTCCGCCAGGGCGGAGGCCACCAGCGGTGCAGAACTCAGCGCCGGGCAATTGAGCAGCAGGGTGCAGTAGCCGCACTTGGCCCAGGCCGCCTCGTGGCCCGGCTGGCCCGGCGCCTTCTGCGGGGCGCCGTGCTCGGTGGAGCAGGCCAGCTCGCCCATCCAGGCCGGCACGCCCTGGTGGTCCATGGCACGGGCCTGGGACAGCAACGGACCGGCGAACACCAGCAGCATGGCCAGAAGGCCAAGCCAGGCGCCGCTGCGGATTGTCGTGTGTCGAGCCACTGCTGCCGTCCCGGAATCGAGGGGGTGAAGAGCGGGCGCCATGCTAGCCGCACGCCGCCACGGGTTGAAGCATAGCGGCTGAGTCAGATGGCCGCAGTGGGCGGCGGCAAAGTCCCGCTCAACCCAGGCGCCGTGCCTCGAACTTCACCCGGGGATGGGCGATGCGGTCCTGGGCGCGTACCAGTTCCAGCTCGTAGCTGCCGCACGCCTGGGTCTCCAGCAGCACCTCGTGCACGGCGGCGGCGCTGAATTCGAAGGCGCCGAGCAGGTCGTCGCCCAGCAGCAGGCGCGCCAGGAACACCCCGGAGGTGAGGTCGCCCACGCCCACCGGCTGACGCGGGAAGGCCAGCAGCGGGCGGCGCAGGAGCCAGGTGCCCTCGGCGCTGGCCAGCAGCATCTCGAAGTCCTCGGCGGCGCGGCCCGGGTAGTCCAGGTGCTTGACCAGCACGGCCTTCGGCCCGCGCGCAAGCAGCGCCCGGGCCATGCCCACGCAATCCTCCAGCGAGGTGGGGCGGCGGTCGGCGAAGCTGTTCAGCTCCAGCTGGTTGGGGCACAGCAGGTCGGCCACGGCGGCGGCTTCCTCGAGGAGGAAGGTGCTGACTTCCGGCGCCACGATGCAGCCTTTCTCCGGGTGGCCCATCACCGGGTCGCAGAGGTACAGGGCACGCGGGTTGGCCCGCTTGATGCGCGCCACCACCTCGAGGATCTCGCGCCCCTGGGCCGCGCTGCCGAGGTAGCCCGAGAGCACCGCGTCGCAATTGCCCAGTTCGCCGATGGCGGCGATGCCTTCCACCAGCGTCGGCACCTGGTTGGGCGGCAGCACCTCGCCCGTCCACTGCCCGTACTGGGTGTGGTTGGAGAACTGCACGGTGTTCAGCGGCCAGACATTGACCCCGAGACGCTCGACGGGAAACACCGCCGCGCGGTTGCCGGCGTGGCCGAAGACCACATGGGACTGGATGCTGAGGAGATGGGGCGTTCGCGACATTGGGTGGACCCTGGGCTCGACGGGTGGGAGGACGGGCCTGGCTTACGGCGACAGGCTCACTACCATGATGGCAAGATTCTCCCATCCTCCGCCGCAAGAGCCACCATGGAATCCCTGTATTTTTCGCCGATGCTGCTGGGCCTCAACCTGATGCTCGGCAGCGCCGTCGCCTGCACCGGCCTGTGGTACTTCTCGCGGCCCTACCGCGGCCCGGGCCTGTGGATGGCCGGGGCCTGGCTGCTGATTTTCGGCATCCTCGCCTTCTTCGTCTTCGTCGCCACCGGCAACCGCCCGCTGAACGTGCTCGGCAACGCCACGCAACTGGCGGGCGAGGCGGTGCTGATGCTCGGGGTGTTCCGCTTCCTCGGCCGCCCGCTGCCCTGGTGGACGGTACCGGTCAGCGCCGGGCTGATGGCCGCCGCCAACAGCTGGCACTGGTGGGTGGCGCCGCTGAACAGCGAATTGCTCATCGCGCTGTACGCCGGCATCGGCGGCCTCCTGCCGCTGCAGGCCGCCAACGCCCTGCTGCGCTACCCGCGGGAGCCGGAGCTGCGCAGTGTCTGCCGCTGCGTCGGCATCGTCCTGCTCGGCTATGCGCTGGTCACGTTGCTGCGGGGCGCCATCGCCGTGCACGACTGGCTCAATGCCGTCGAGCACGCCGACGTGACCCGCTCCATGGCCTACCTGTTGCCCTACAACTTCGGCATTCCGCTCTGGGTCATCGCGCTGCTCGGCCTGGCGCTGATGACCATGCGCCGCATCCTTCTCGACAGCCAGCGCAACGCCCGCCACGCCGAGGCCAGCGCGCAGCGTTTCGAACGGCTGATGGGGGTGACCAGCGCCGGCGTCCTGGTGCTGCAGGACGGGCGCATCCACGATAGCAACCCGACGCTCGAGGCGCTCTTCGACCAACCGCGCGAAGCACTGCAGCGGCAGGCGCCCGAGCAGTTGTTCGTCGAGGCCGAGCGGGCGCGCATCGGCCAGTTGCTCGCCCGTGGGGACGGCGCCCCCGCCGACGCGCTCGCGCTGCGCCGTGATGGCTCGACCTTCCCGGCCGAGCTGGCGGTCACCAACCTCGACGGCAGCGGCCAGCAGCTCATGGAGGTGCGCGACGTCAGCCACCGCAAGGCCCTGGAGGAGCAGTTGCGCCTGCAGGCCACCACCGATCCGCTGACCGGCGCCCTCAACCGCCGCGCCTTCCAGGCCCGCGCCGAACAGGAACTGCAACGCGCGCGGCGCCAGGAACAGCCCCTGTGCCTGGCGATGCTCGACCTCGACCACTTCAAGCGCATCAACGACACCCACGGCCACGCCAGCGGCGACCTGGTGCTCTGCGCGTTCAGCCAGCTGTGCCAGCGCGAGGCACGCAGCACCGACCTGTTCGCGCGCTTCGGCGGCGAGGAGTTCGTCTTCCTGCTGCCCGACACGACCCTCGAGGCCGCCCGCGCCTTCCTCGATCGCCTGCGCGAAGCGGTCGAGCACCTGCGCATCGACGCCAGCGGCACCGCCCTGAGCGTCAGCGTCAGCATCGGCCTGGCCGGCAGCCCGCCGAACGGCGATCTCCTGCACGTGCAGGCGGCCGCCGACGCGGCCCTCTATCGCGCCAAGCAATACGGTCGCAACCGTGTCGAACTGGCCCGATGAAATCGCCAAGGATGGGTTAAGCTTCTGGGCATTCCAGGGGAGTGATCATGATCAGTCTGGGCGATGTCTTCCTGTTCCTGCTCTTCGCCGCCGGTGCCGCCTGGCTCTGGCGCGGCCACGGCATTCGCGAGCGCGCACTGGCGCTGGTGAAGCAATACTGCACGCGTTTCGACGTGGAGCTGCTCGACGGCAACGTCGCCCTGCAGCGCCTCGCCATCGTCCGCGACGCCAGGGGCCATCGGCGCCTGGCGCGGATCTACGGTTTCGAATTCACCGTCACCGGCGAGCAACGCCTCACGGGGACCATCCAGATGTTCGGCAACCACGGTGGCCGCATCGAGCTGGATGCCCACCCCTTCCAGCCGCCCGTCGCCTCCGAAGGCAACGTCATCCAGATCAGCGACTGGCGGCGCAGCCACCCGCGCCCGGACGAGCAGCGCCACGTCGAATGACGCTGCGGTTGTCCACAGCGCGAGCCTGTGGATAAACCTCGCGATCAGGTGCCTTCGACCAGCCTCTGGATAACCTGCCACTGCTCGCGGTTGGCATAGGTCATCATCCAGCGCATCAGCCGGCAGCGCCCACGGAACAAGCGGCTGGCACGCCGCGCACGGTTATGCCGGCAACGCTCGAAGAGCCATTCGGGATCGAAGCCGCTCCACTCCCCCGCCACGCTCCAGGCGTTCAACCAGAGCACCGGTGCCACCTCGTAGAGGTAGATGGCCTCCAGCTCGGCCGGGGGCAGGGCGCTGGCGCGCAGCGTGTCGGCGATCACGCGCAGGTCGGCCTCATCCCGTTGCGTGTCCAGCCACAGCCCGGACAGCGCCAGCCAGACCCGCTCCCGCGCCGCGTCGCTCATCGCTGCAGGAGGAAATCGGCCGCGCGCTCGGCGGCGGCGTCGGGGAACTCCTGCATGAAGCAGTGCCCGCCCTCCACCACCTGGGCGCCGACGTGGGGGTTGAGGGCGCTGATCCGCGCCACCGAGCGGGCGACGAAGGGATAGCTCGCCTGGCCATGGAAGATCCGCGTCGGCGTGACGATGCGTGTCAGCGACGGCCACAGGCGCTTGGGGCAGGAGCTGAAGATCTCCGCCTCGCGGCTGGGCCGGCATTTCAGCTCCACACCGCCATCCACGTCCTTCAGCGCGTGCTCCACGTAGGCGCCGAGGGCCGCGTCCGTCCAGCCCTTGAAGATGCCGCGCCCGTGCAGCGCGGCGAAGGCGGCCGGGCGATCGGTCCAGTGGTTGCGCCGGGCCCGGGCGCGCTTGGCCATGGTGGTGCGGCGATGCAGGCCGAGCACTTCGGAGAAGGCCATGACGCCGATCATCGCCGGGGTGAAGAGCACCGGGTCGAGCAGCACCGCGCGCTGGAACAGCTCGGGGTGGCGCGCCAGCACCAGGCTGGTGAGCACGCCGCCGAAGCTGTGGCCGAGGGCGAAGCGGGGGGCATCGCCGAAGATGCCGCGCCCGGCCTCGAAGGCTTCCACCGCCAGCTCGGCGTTGCGGTTCCAGCCGAGGAAACGCCCGCCGTGGTCGCTGTCGCCATGCCCCTGCACATCACACAGCCAGAGGTCGAAGTCCTCGCTCAGGGCTTCCAGCAGCGGCGTGTAGGCACGGCCGCAGAAACCATTGCCGTGGAGGAAATGCAGCAGCGGCTTGCCGCTGGGCTGGCTGTGCCAGCCGCGCAGGGTGAAGCCGGCGGAACTCGGGTGGGACCAGGCGGACAACAGCATCGCAACGCACTCGAAGGAAAGAGCGTGCAGTTTATCCGCCGGGCCGCCTCCGGCGCAGCCGTTGCCTTCAGATGGCCGCGTGTTCGCGGACGAAGGCGTCCAGCAGGCGGTTCAGCGCCTCGGGCTGGTCCAGCGGCGTGGCGTGGCCGGAATCGGCTATCACCTCCAGGCGTGCGTTGCGCAACTGGGCGACGTAGGCCGCCTTGGCCGCCACCGGGGTGTAGTCGCGGTCACCGCTGATCACCAGCAGCGGAGTGTTCGCCCGGCGGGCCCCGGGCAACGCCGACCAACCCGGGATGGCGCCCATCGCGTGCAGGTAGGAGCGCCGGTCGTTGCCGGCGATGCGTGCCATCACCCGCTTGCGCAGCGCCGCCTGCTCCGGCTTGGGGAACAGCCTGCCGGCCAGCAGCCGCGCCATCCCCGCCGGGCCGAACAACCGCACCAGGGCGAAGCGCAGCGCCACCTGCCAACGCGCCTGCCAGCTGTCCAGGGGGAAGCACGGCGAGCTGTTGATGACCGCCGCCGCGCGCACCAGGTGCGGGTGCTCGGCGAGCAGCTGGAAGGTGATCATGCCGCCCATGGAGATGCCCACCAGGATGCACGGCTCCAGGTCCATGGCGACGATGAACTCGGCCACGTCGGCGGCCAGCTCGCCCATGCTCACCGGTGCCCGCAGCGGCTCACTGGCGCCGTGGCCACGCAGGTCCAGGGCGTACACGCGAAAGTGCCGCGACAGCGCCTCGACCTGGGGCTGCCAGTCCTCCAGGGACGATCCCAGGCCATGCACCAGCAGCACGGCGGCCCCTTCTCCCTGGCGGATATAGTTGAAACGCCCGCCGGACAAGTTGATCTGTTCCATGGTCGATTTAATTCCCTTTCGAATAATCATCGGCCAATAAAAAGGCGCCGTTCCTTATTAAACGGACCGATGAAAAGTTGGTTGATCGGATAACTTCCGAGGCGCCCGATGAACAAGTTTCCGGTGTTTGCCTTTGCCCTTCCAAACCTCCTAGAATCGCCCAGCGCCGACTCGAGAAACCACCATGTACAGCATTGCCAGTCCGACCCAGGCACGCAGCAGAAAGGCCCTGGAACGCTACCTCAACGTCGCCGCCGAACTGCTCGCCAACGACAGTTTCGAAGAAACCGGCATTTCCCAGATCGCCCAGCTCGCCGAGTCCTCGGTGGGCACTTTCTATCGCCTGCTCGGTGACAAGGACGTGCTGCTCTATGCCGTCCACGAGCGCTTCGTCCTGCAGAGCCGGGACGCCGTCGACAGCGTCATCGCCCACCTCGACGGCCTGCCGCTGACCACGCAGATCGAGGGTTTCATCGAAGGCGTGACGCGTCTTTTCGATGGCAGCGAGGGCCTGCTCCGCGCCCTGATCCGGCGCAGCTCGATGGACGTGCAGTTCCGCGAGCGCTTCCACCAGCTCAATGCCTACATCGGCCAGGCCTTCTGCCGCATCGTCCTCGCCCACCCGCAGCAGATCGGCCACCGGCACCCGCAACAGGCCGCCGACCTGACGGCCCACATGCTGCTCGCCAGTCTCAATTACCTGACCATGGTCGGCACCCTCGGTGTCACCCCCGGGAAGTTGTCCCGGGGGAACTTTCCCACCTCGTCTGCAATTACCTGGAAGTTCGCCGGGTTTAACGCCGGCTGTCCCGCCTTAGTTGTGCCGGGGTGAAGTCGGACGCTTTCAGCGCTATATCGAATTCATCCGCCGGTTCTTCGTTGGACAATATGCCGATTACATAACGACCGCCGATCAGGTCATATACGGCGTCGCCCTTGGTCCATACCAGCGGCTGGTCGTAGAGGTTGAGGGTGTAGGACTCGCCGACCCGCCACAGCTGGTCGCGGTTGTCGTAGTGGTCCACCAGGAGGATCTGGTAGCTGTCCTCGTCGAAATAGAGGTCGCGCTGCTTGTACTGGTGGCGCTGGCCGTCCTTGAGGGTGGCGCGCACGTGCCAGACACGGTGCAGTTCGTAGCGCAGCAGGTCGGGATTGACGTGGCCGGCCTGGACGATGTCCGCGTACTTGCTGCTGCGCGAGGCGAAGCGGTAGCTGTTGTAGGGCACGTAGAGCTCTTCCTTGCCCACCAGCTTCCAGTCGTACTTGTCCGGCGCACCGGAGAACATGTCGAAGTTGTCGGTGGTGCGCAGCCCCTCCGAGGCGGTGCCGGGAGAGTCGTAGGCCACGTTCGGCGTGCGCCGCACACGGCGCTGCCCGGCGGCGTAGAGCCAGGCCAGGCGCGGCTCCTTCACCTGGTTGACGGTCTCGTGCACCAGCAGCTCGGTGCCGGCCAGGCGTGCCGGCGCCAGCACCGACTGGCGGAAGTAGAACAGCACGTTGCCGTTGTCCTTGCCGGGATCGCCGGCATCCTGGTTGAACAGGAACAGGTCCTCGATGCGGGTCATGAAGTAGTCGCCGCTGGCGTGGGGCACCGCCTGGGCGTAGTAGCGCTTGACGCTGTTGCCACGGAACCGCACCAGGTGGTTCCACAGCACTTCGAGCCCCGACTGGGGGATGGGAAACGGCGTGGCGACCTTGAAGTCGGCGATGCCGTTGCCGTTCTCGATCAGCCGCGCACGGGTGGCGTTGCCCTTGATCGCGGCGTACACCGCCTCGGGGTAGGAGGCCGAGCGCCGGGTCGGGTAGACCACCAGCTTCCAGCTGTCCGGGTAGCGCTTGAGCATGGCCAGCTGGCCGGGGCTGAGGTGGGACCGGTACTGCTCGGCGTTCCGCGCGGTGATGCTGAACAGCGGCTGGTCGGCGGCGAAGGGGTCCTTGTAGCCGGAGGCCTTGTCGTAGGCCGTGGCATCGCGGGCCAGGCCGCCGTCCCAGGCGGGAATGGTGCCGGCGGCGTTGCCGGCCTTCTCCGCACCCAGCGGGGTCAGGTCGGCGCCCAGGCGCGCGGCCTGGTCGGCCCCCACCTGGGCCAGGGCGAACGGCGCGGCCAACAGCAGCGCGGTGAGCAGGCCGCTGTGGATAAGTCCTGATCTGTGCATGGCGTCGAATCCCTTCTCAGAAGCTGTACTTGATGTTGAAGCTGACGAAGTCGCGATCGCTGCGCTTGTTCGATACGCCACCGCCGCTGTAGCCGACGTAGCGGGTGCCCACGGTCAGCGATTCCTTGTAGATGGCGTCGATCCCCGCCGACCAGCTCTGCGCCTCCTCGTCCAGGCCGTTGGTGAGCTGGGGCGCCACGCCGTTGATGCTGTACTGGTAGCCGAACGACGGCACCAGGTTCACCAGGTTGAGCACGTTGGTGTAGGTCAGCTGCAGGCTGGCCTGGGCGCCGGTGGCGGTGCTGGTGGCCTCGTAGTAGTCGACGTCGGATTCCAGGCCCTGTACGCGGCTGGCCACGAGTTCGGTGAACAGGGTCGCCGAGTCGGCGCCGAACACCCCGGTGAAGTTGTAGATGGCGGCCAGCGAGGCCTGGTACATGTCCTTCTCGCGGTAGCCGTCCAGGTGGGTGCCCACCGGCAGGCCGGCGGGGTTGAACAGGGCGTCGGGCAGGTACTCGTTGAGGCCGAGGGCGATGGGCGTGTCCGGGCGGTAGCTCAGCTCGCCGGCCAGCGACAGGCCGTTGAAGATGCTCTCGCCGCCGATGGAGGTGTTGAAGCTGATGCCGAACAGGTCGCGCTTCTCCAGGTACTCGGCGTAGTAGCGCGAGCTGCTGGCGTTGGGCAGGGTGCCGACGATGGGCAGCGTCACCGGCTGGCCGACGGTCAGCCCGAGCATGGGCACCTGCATGTTGTAGCGCAGGTAGTAGAAGCCCAGTTCGGTGTCGTTCAGTTCCGGCACGTACCAGCGCAGGGCGAGGCCGTACTGCGCGGCGTCATCGCCGTCGATGTCCTGGGCGCGGGGATGAAGGTGGTGGGCAGGTAGGCCTTGAGCAGGTTGTTCAGGCCGCCCGGCGCCAGGGCATCGGCGTAGGCCTGGGCCAGCGCCGGGTTGTCGAAGGCGCGGCCGCCGGCCACCGCTTCCTGCAGGGGCGAGACGGACAGGTAGTTGCAGCCCTCGCCTATCACGTCGAGGGTCGAGTAGTAGGTGCCGCAGGGGTCGATCTTCGAGGCTTCCCAGGCCTTGCCCGGTTGCCAGTAGCCCTCGACGCTGAGGTTGTCGCGCAGCTCGAAGGAGGCGTAGGCCATGAAGGTCGGCATGTACGCCTCCTTCACCTCGGAGCCCGGTGCGCGCAGGGCGTTGATATCCACGGGGTTCGTGGCGCCGATGCCATTCTGGTAGAACAGCCCCTCGCCCCAATTGATCACCTGGCGCCCGAGCCGCGCGTTCAGGGCGCGGTCATTCACCGTCCAGCTGCCGTAGACGAAGGCGTCCAGCAGGTCGGCGCTGGAGCCGGCTTCATCGAGGCCGGCATGGCTGATCTGGCGGTGGCGGCGCTCGTCGTCCTTCAGCTCGAAGTCATAGAACGCGCGGCCCCGGACGAACACGCCGAAGCGGTCCTGGTAGCGCAGGTCGAGCTCGGACACCGCCTTGACCACTTCGGAGAAGAGATCGCCACGGCGGAAGTTGAGGTCGCCGTCATCGGAGTTGATCAGCCCGGCGTTGTCACCGGTACCGCCGTTGGCGCGGGCGATCAGCTTGCTGTCCTGACCCTCCACGCGGTAGCTGAGCCCGTAGGACAGGGTGGTGTCGAGCGAGGTGGTCCAGTCTCCGGAACGCACCTGAAACGCCTGTGCGCCACCCAGGGGCAACGCGCCGAGCAACGCCAGGCCGGCTGCTGCCAGGCCTCTTCCTTGATTTGCCACGATGATCTCCAGCTGTTGTTTTTATCGGAATCGGAACATCGGTTCCGAAATAATCTAATCCGGCACCCAACGGCTGACAAGACGGCCACCGCATTATTTTTTATCCACAGCTCCGCCACCTCAGTCGGGTTCGCCCGGCGTGCCGGACCGGCCTGTGGGCTGACCAGCGAAGCACGCGCCGTCCGTCGCTTTTCAGAAGCTGTCCACAGGCTCTGCAACGGCCCTCCTCCACAGCGCGCTGGACGAATATCGAACAGCCCTATTGACGGAATCGGAATTTCTGTTTCGATTTAAAAGCGGTCGAACAACAACAATAGGAGACCCGTCATGCCCCTTCGTACCCTGCTCTGCGGCCTGCTGCTGGCCGCCTGCCTGGGCCAGCACGCCCTGGCCGCCTCACGCTGCAGCGAACGCCCCCGCACCCTGCTACGCCCTGCCGAAGTGAGCTGCACCTACCAGAGCACCTGGCTGGATTCCGGCCTGGTCGGCCAGCGCAAGATCATCTACCAGACACCGCTGGGCGCCCCTCCGGCCGGCGGCTGGCCGGTGGTGCTGGTCTACCAGGGCTCGTTCTTCCCGCTCAACGACTTCAGCTACCACGGCAACCTGCCCTTCGGTGGCTACTACGAGGGCAAGCTGGTGCAGGCCCTGCTGGACAACGGCTATGCGGTGATCGCCCCCAGCGCGCCGGCGGACCTGTTCTGGCAGACCAACATCCCCGGCCTCGCCCAGGCCTATGAGCTGAGCACCGACTACGATTTTCTCGGCAACGTCCTCGCCGCCATCGCCAGCGGCCACTTCGGCCCGCTCAACGCCCAGCGCCAGTACGCCACCGGCATCTCCAGCGGCGGCTACAACACCAGCCGCATGGCCGTGTCCTTCCCCGGCAGGTTCCGCGCCCTGGCGGTGCAGTCCGGCTCCTACGCCACCTGCAGCGGCCCGCTCTGCGTGGTGCCCGACCAGCTCCCCGCCGACCACCCGCCGACGCTGTTCCTGCACGGCTTCGTCGACGCCGTGGTGCCCTGGTGGAGCATGGACCTGTACTACGACCGCCTGCTCCACCAGGGCATCGAGACCGCGCGCTACACCGAGCCCCTGGGCGGCCACGAATGGTTCGCCGCATCGCCGGGCAAGGTGCTCGCCTGGTTCAACGCCCACCCCTGAGCCACCGCGGACGCAGCCCGGGCCGGGTCATGCTATCGTCGCCGCCTGTCGCGACACCCGGACCCCGCCCGTGCTGCCCCGTTCCCTGCGCATCGCCCTGCTGACCCTGCTGCTCTTCGCCGGCCTGCTGCTGTCGATGCACCTGGCCGGCCGCCATGCCGAGCACCAGGCCCTGCGCGAGGAAGGCCAGCAGGCCGGCGCCCAGCTGGGCCTCTACGCCGACGCCCTGCGTACCCTGATCGACCGCTACCGTGCCCTGCCCGCCGTGCTCGCCCTGGACCCGGAGCTGCGCGACGCCTTGCAGCAACCGCTGACGCCCGACCTGCAACAGCGCCTCAACCTCAAGCTGGAGCGCATCAATGGCGCCGCCCACTCCTCCACCCTGGAGCTGATGCGCAGCGACGGCCTGGCCATCGCCGCCAGCAACTGGCGCCTGCCTACCAGCTACGTGGGCCACAACTACGGCTTCCGCCCCTACTTCCTGCAGACCCGCACCCATGGCACCGGGCGCTTCTACGCGGTGGGCGTGGTCAGCGGCATCCCCGGCTACTTCCTCTCCCACGCCATCCTCGACGCAGCCGGCAACTTCCTCGGCGCCATCGTGGTGAAGCTCGAATTCCCCGAGATCGAGCAGCAATGGCGCGAGCGCCCGGACACCATCCTGGTGAGCGACGCCAAGGGCATCGTCTTCATCGCCAACCAGCCGCAATGGCGCTACCGCGAGCTGGCGCCGATCGATGCCGCGCAGCGCGCCGAGCTGGCCTCCACCCGCCAGTACGACAAGAAGCCGCTGACGCCGCTGGTGCACCGTACCCTCGATGACTTCGGCGACGGCAGCCGCCTGGTCCGGGTGCAGGGGCCCGACGGCGAGGCCGACTACCTGTGGGAATCCCAGGCACTGCCCAGCGAAGGCTGGACCCTGCACCTGCTGCATCGCCCGCAGAACGTCGCCGGCACCGCCCGCGACGCCAGCCTGGCCGCCGGCGGGCTGTGGCTGGCGCTGTTCTTCCTCGCCCTGTTCCTGCACCAGCGCTGGCGCCTGGCACGCCTGCGCCGGCAGAGCCACGACGAACTCGAACGCCTGGTGGAACAGCGTACCGCCGCCCTGCGCACCGCCCAGGACGGCCTGGTGCAGGCGGCCAAGCTGGCGGCCCTGGGGCAGATGTCCGCCGCCCTCGCCCACG
Source organism: Pseudomonas sp. Pc102 (assembly GCF_018408275.1). NCBI lineage: Bacteria > Pseudomonadati > Pseudomonadota > Gammaproteobacteria > Pseudomonadales > Pseudomonadaceae > Pseudomonas > Pseudomonas sp. Pc102. Next base: position 6,651,548 of record NZ_AP021905.1, read on the forward strand.
AGATCAACCAGCCGCTGACCGCCCTGCACATGCACCTGGGCAGCCTGCGCCTGATGCTCGACAACGGGCAGCTGGAACAGGCGCGCAATGCCCTCGGCCGCCACGACGAACTGCTGCAGCGCATGGCCGCACTCACCACCCACCTGAAGACCTACGCCCGGCAGAGCCCTGGCGGCCTGCGCGAGACCCTGGAGCTCGGCAGCGTGGTGGACAAGGCCCTGCAACTGCTGGCGCCGCGCCTGCGCGACGGCGCCGTGCACATCGAGCAGCACCCGCGCCAGCCGGCCTGGGTGCGCGGCGATGCCATCCGCCTGGAACAGGTGCTGGTCAACCTGCTGCGCAACGCCCTCGACGCGGTCGCCGAACAGACCGCGCCGCGCATCGAGATCGCCCTGCTGCGTGAGGGCGGGCACTGGTGCCTGGAAGTCGCCGACAACGGCGGCGGCATCCCCGAAGACACCCTGGCCCAGGTGTTCGACCCCTTCTTCACCACCAAGCCGGTGGGCGAGGGGCTCGGCCTCGGCCTCGCGGTTTCCTACGCCATCGTCCATGAACTGGGTGGCCGGCTCAGCGCCGGCAATCGCGGCGCCGGCGCGGTGTTCCGCCTGTGCCTGCCCATCTTCGAGCCTGCCGAGGAGCAGCCATGACCCCGAACCTGATCTTCGTCGACGACGAGGCCGCGATCCGCGAAGCGGTGCGCGAGTGGCTGGAGCTCTCGGGCTTCACCGTGCGCCTCTGCGCCAGTGCGGCGGAATGCCTGGACGGGCTCGACGCCGACTTCCATGGCGTGGTGATCAGCGACCTGCGCATGCCCGGCATGGATGGCATGGCGCTGCTGGAAGCGGTCCAGGCGCTGGATCGCGAGCTGCCCTTCCTGCTGGTCACCGGCCACGGCGACGTGCCCCAGGCCGTGGAAGCCATGCGCCTGGGCGCCTATGACTTCATCGAGAAGCCCTTCACCCCCGAACGCCTGCTGGGCAGCCTGCACCGTGCCCTGGACAAGCGCCGCCTGACCCAGGAGAACCGCCGCCTGCGCCGCCAGGTGGACGACCGCGCCCGCCTCGATGGGCAACTGATGGGCTTCTCCCGTCCCATGGAACAGCTGCGCCGCCAGGTGCTGGACCTGGCGCAGACGCCGGTGAACATCCTCCTGCGCGGCGAAACCGGCAGCGGCAAGGAACTGGTCGCCCGCTGCCTGCACGACTTCGGCCCGCGCGCCGGCAAGCCCTTCGTGGCGCTGAACTGCGCGGCCATCCCGGAGAACCTGTTCGAGAGCGAACTGTTCGGCCACGAAAGCGGCGCTTTCACCGGCGCCCAGGGCAAGCGCATCGGCAAGCTGGAACACGCCGATGGCGGCACCCTGTTCCTCGACGAGATCGAGAGCATGCCCCTGGCCCAGCAGGTGAAGCTGCTGCGCGTACTGCAGGAGCAGCAACTGGAACGCCTGGGTTCGAACCAGAGCATCCGCGTCGATCTGCGAGTGATCGCCGCCACCAAGCCGGACCTCAAGGAAGAAGTGCGCGCCGGGCGCTTCCGCGAGGACCTGCTCTACCGCCTCAACGTCGCCGAGCTGCAGCTGCCCGCCCTGCGTGAACGCCGCGAGGACGTGCCACTGCTGTTCGAGCATTTCGCCGCCCTGGCCGGCGAGCGCCTCGGCCGCCCGGTGCCGAGCCTGACGCCCGCCGAACTGGCGCAACTGCTGGCCCACGACTGGCCGGGCAACGTGCGCGAACTGGTCAACGCCGCGGAGCGCCATGTCCTGGGGTTATCCACAGCGGCCCGCAACCCGGACGGCGCCGCCCCCTCCCTCGCCGAATTGATGGAAACCTATGAGGCCCAGTGCCTGCGCCAGGCCCTGGCCCGTTGCAAGGGCGATATCAAGGCGGTGATGGCCCTGCTGCAGCTGCCCCGCCGCACCCTCAACGAGAAGATGCAGCGCCACGGCCTGGCCCGGGGCGAGTTCCTGCCGGGGGATGAGGACTGAGGCCGGTCAAAAGCTGAGCACACCGGTTAAACCCTTGTGCCCTCTGGATCACAGCTAACTATCCACAGGCCGCGCACAGTTGGCTCCACAGACATTGTGGGCAACTGGGGATGAATCCGTGCGCCTGGGGATTTCTTCGCGAATACATCGCGCCTACGGACGCATTCTCCCCTGTAGGAGCGGTTTCAACCGCGAATGGGCGGCACTGGTCGAAATCTGAGCACACCGTTCAAAGCCCTGTGGTTACTGGCCCACGTATATCTATCCACAGACCGCGCACAGTTGGCTCCACAGCAATTGTGGGCAACTGGGGATGAGTACGCGCGCCTGGGGATTTCTCGCGAATGAATTCGGTCCTACGGGCGCATCATCGTCTGCGGGAGCGGTTTCAACCGCGAATGGGCGGCACTGGTCGAAATCTGAGCACACCATTCAAAGCCCCGTGGTTACTCGCCCATATCGATCTATCCACAGAGCGCGCACAGTTGGCTCCACAGCCATTGTGGGCAACTGTGGGTGAATACGCGCGCCTGGGGATTTCTCGCGAATGAACTCGCTCCTATGGGTGCTTCCTCGTCTGTGGGGGCGGTTTCAACCGCGAATGGGCGGCACTGGTCGAAATCTGAACACACCATTCAAAGCCCCTTGGTTACTGGCCCATATAAATCTATCCACAGACCGTGCACAGTTGGCTCCACAGCCATTGTGGGCAACTGGGGATGAGTACGTACGCCTGGGGATTTCTCGCGAATGAATTCGCTCCTATGGGTGCTTCCTCGTCTGTGGGGGCGGTTTCAACCGCGAATGGGCGGCACTGGTCGAAATCTGAACACACCATTCAAAGCCCCTTGGTTACTGGCCCATATAAATCTATCCACAGACCGTGCACAGTTGGCTCCACAGCAATTGTGGGCAACTGGGGATGAGTACGCACGCCTGGGGATTTCTCGCGAATGAACTCGCTCCTACGGGCGCTTCCTCGTCTGTGGGAGCGGTTTCAACCGCGAATAGGCGGCAGTGGTCGAAATCTGAGCACACTCCTGAACGCACCGCCGCAAGGGGCTCCCAGCAATCTATCCACAGGCCGCTAACAGTCGGCTCCACAGTAATTGTGAGCAATGCAGAGGCCAGTTCATTCGCCCGGGAAAGGCACTGTGGATACTTCAGTTCCCTTGGCGGCGCTACGCTCCGCTTGGCGAATGAATTCCCCCCTACCTGGCCATCAACGGATAGGCGGAATTCCGCTCATGGCCCCTCCGCGATAAGCGCCAATCCGCGCACAAATGCCCGGTTAAATCCCCTCGAGCCCTCTATTCCGGTGCTTTCCGGCACTGGCACAGCTCCTGCTATGTGCCCGCACCCCAAGCGCGGCGAAGGCCGTGCCTAACAACAACAACTATGAATAGAGGAAACACGATGGAAAGCACCAGCACCCTGACTGCCTCAGCAGCACCCCGCACGACATCCCAACGCATCAAGTCCATTTTCAGCGGCTCGGTGGGCAACCTGGTCGAGTGGTACGACTGGTACGTCTATGCCGCCTTCTCGCTGTACTTCGCCAAGGCCTTCTTCCCCCAGGGCGATTTGACCGCCCAGCTCCTGAACACCGCCGCGATCTTCGCCGTAGGCTTTTTGATGCGCCCGATCGGCGGCTGGCTGATGGGCATCTACGCCGACCGCAAGGGGCGCAAGGCCGCCCTGCTGGCCTCGGTCCTGCTGATGTGCTTCGGCTCGCTGATCATCGCGCTGACGCCCAGCTATGAAACCATCGGCATCGCCGCGCCCATCCTGCTGGTGGTCGCCCGCCTTCTGCAGGGCCTGTCGGTCGGTGGCGAATACGGCACCTCGGCCACCTACCTGTCGGAGATGGCGACCAAGGAGCGTCGCGGGTTCTTCTCCAGCTTCCAGTACGTGACCCTGATTTCCGGCCAGCTCATCGCGCTGGCGGTGCTGATCCTGCTGCAGCAAACCCTGTCCACCGAACAGCTGGAAAGCTGGGGCTGGCGCGTCCCCTTCTTCATCGGCGCACTGTGCGCGGTGGTGGCAATGTTCCTGCGTCGCGGCATGGAAGAGACCGAGTCCTTCACCAAGAAGAAGGACAAGCCCAAGGAAAGCCTGCTGCGCACCCTGATGCGCCACCCCAAGGAAGTGTTCACCGTGATCGGCCTGACCATGGGCGGCACCCTGGCCTTCTACACCTACACCACCTACATGCAGAAGTACCTGGTCAACACCGTGGGCATGAGCAAGAACGACTCGACCATGATCTCGGCCGCCACGCTGTTCCTGTTCATGCTGCTGCAGCCCCTGGTGGGTGCGCTCTCGGACAAGATCGGCCGCCGTCCGATCCTGATCGCCTTCGGGGTGATGGGCACGCTGTTCACCTACCCGATCCTCAGCACCCTGCACACCATCGAGACCTGGTGGGGCGCGTTCTTCCTGATCATGGCGGCGCTGATCATCGTCAGCGGCTACACCTCGATCAATGCCGTGGTGAAGGCCGAACTCTTCCCCACCGAGATCCGCGCCCTGGGCGTGGGCCTGCCCTACGCACTGACGGTTTCCATCTTCGGCGGCACCGCCGAGTACGTGGCGCTGTGGTTCAAGAGCATCGGCATGGAGAGCGGCTTCTACTGGTACGTGACCGGCTGCATCGCCTGCTCGCTGCTGGTGTACGTGTTCATGAAGGACACCCGCACCCACTCGCGGATGAACCAGGATTGATCCCTTGAGCCCAAGTGGCTCTGGCTGCGCTAACCCGTAGCCGTTTTATTCCCGACGACGGGCCCGCGAGGGCCCGTTTTCTTTGGTGGATCAGGAAAGGCGGCAGGCCTCGAATCCAGCCTTGAGCGCATCCTCGTCCTGGGGTGTGGCGAAGATCAGTTCCAGCCGCGAGTCCTTGCGCCACTCGCTGGCCTGCCAGTGGAAGGGCGCGCCATCCAGGGCATTGCCGGAGAGCCAGCCCGCGTTGCTGTGGATAACCAGCTTGGCGCGGCGCCAGGGCAGGCTCGCCAGCCACAGCTGCACGCGCATCAGCTCGAAGGCCTGCGAGGGGTGCCAGCGCCAGCCGATGCTCCAGCCGTCCGCCGCCCCTTGTGCCTGGACGAGGGGCTGTCGGGGGTTTATCCACAGTGCGGCCGGAGCCGCCTGGCCACCGGGGAGGGCCGGGTTATCCACAGTGGCGCCCGCCTTGGCGTCGAGCCCCGGCAGTTCGGCCAGGGGCAGGCGGCCCTGTACCGTCCAACTCTGGGGCAGGGACGGCAATTGCGCCGCCAGGCGCTGGCGGGTGGCCTCGTCGAGGTTCTCGGCCTTGTTCAGCACCAGCAGGCCGGCGCCCTCCAGGGCATCACGCTGGCTGTCGGGCAGTGCCTCGCCACGGGCCAGGGCGGCGGCATCCAGCACCAGCAGGCTCGGCTGCAACGCCAGCACGCCTTCCCAGGGCGGCTCGCGCAATTGGCGCATCAGCTCGGCGGGGTGGCCGAGGCCAGAAGGCTCGATGAACAACCGATCCGGCCGCGCCTTGCGCAGCAGGCGCCCAAGCCCGACCTGGAAGGGCGCGCCGTTGACGCAGCACAGGCAGCCACCGGCCACTTCGGCCAGGGCGATGCCGTCGTCGCCGGTCTCCAGCAATGCGGCGTCCAGGCCGACCAGGCCGAATTCGTTGATCAGCACGGCCCAGCGCTCGTCGCTCGGGCGCTGCGCCAGGAGGTGGCGGATGAGGCTGGTCTTGCCGGCGCCGAGGGGGCCGGCCACCAGGTGGGTGGGGATATGGGCAAGCATCGCGCTATGGTGCTGCGTCACGGGTTCGGAATAAAGCCTCGTGCTAGAGTCGCGCCCATTATTTTCCCGAGGTCCTGCGTTCATGCGTCTCTGCCTACTGCCCCTGCTGCTGGTCCTGTCCGCCGATGCGCTGGCCGAGGCCTGCATCGTCCACAGCCAGAGCGACACGCTCGATGTGAAGGTCTGCCAGCAGAACCGCAGCATCCCTGAGCAGCTGTTCCGCGACGGCTTCTGCAAGCCGGAGATGCCCGGGCAGAAGGTGGAGGTGAGCTACGCCGACCAGTGCCCGAGTGGCGCGTTCGGGGTGTGCAGCAACGCCCAGGTGAGCAACATCGCCTACCGCCAGGACATCCACTACTACGGCGTGGCCACCGACGCGCGCTACCTCAAGCCCTTCTGCGAGGGGCCGAGCAAGGGCACCTGGGAAGGCCCGTCGTCATCAGCCGGTAACAGCCAGGGTGTGCAATAGCCTTGGGTACCTCGCCCGTACCGGCATGGCCGGCAGGGCCTCGGTGATACAGGGCCGCCTCCGGGTGGCCCTTTTTTTATCCGGCTCCCTGGCAGGGCTGTGCCTGGCTCGGTCGCTGCCGGATCAGGCCAGCCAATCCAGGGTCAGCAGCAGGCGCGCATCGCCGGGCATGACGTCCGGCGACCTGTGGATAACCCCTCGCCCCTCATTGCCGATCCACTTCTCGCCCTTGAACAACGCCACATGACCCGCGCCCATGGCCTGCCCGGCCGGCGCAGCCTTGGGCTCGGCAGCCGCATCGCCCAGGCGGTTGCGAGGCATCTGCCCCTCTCGCAGCCATTGGCTGCCGGCACCGGCATAGGTGGTGATCAGCCGCAACGGCACATGGTCGACGTGGTAGCGCGGGCACATGGCGCGGTCCAGTCGACGCAGGCGCAGGCCGACGCGGCGGGCATCCAGCAGGCAGGCGAAGGCGCGTACCAGCCAGGCCACGTCGGCGATGAAGTCGGCGCGGCCTTCGATGTCGTGGAAGCGCCGCGCCAGGTCGCCCAGGTCGAGCGGCGCCTCCGGGTCCGCCAGCTCCAGGGTCAGGGATTCGCTCAGCGGCTCCCCGACCTGCAGCAGGCAGCGGGCGTAGTCGGCGATGCGCGGGGGCAGCGGGCGTTCCCACACGGCGAGATTGACCTCCTCCCGCAAGGCTTCGCCGAGAACCGCCGGGGTGTCGCCGATTGCCGCACGGGGCGGGAGGCGCAGCGCCAAGGCCTGCATCAGGCGACCTCCCCTACCAGGCCGTCGAAGGGGTCGACCAGGCGCGACCAGCCCTCGGTCCCCAGGGCCATCTCTGCGGCATCCAGCAGGCACGCGTCCAGTTCGGCATGCAGGCGCTCGAAGTCGATGCCCTGGCCGATGAAGACCAGCTCCTGGCGGCAATCACCCACCTCCGCGTCCCAGTGCTTCATCACCGCGCGCAGGCCGTCTTCATCGGTGGGCCACTGCTCGCGCGGCACGAAGCGCCACCAGCGCCCGGCATGCCCGTAGCGCATCAGCCCGCCGGCCTGGGACCAGCTGCCCGCCTCGCGCCAGGCGCTGGCCAGCCAGAAGAAGCCCTTGGAGCGCAACAACCGGCCGTTGCTCCACTCGCGATTGAGGAACGCGTGGAAGCGCTGCGGGTGGAAGGGCCGACGCGCCCGGTAGGCGGTGGAGGCGATGCCGTAGGCCTCGGTTTCCGGCACGTGCTCGCCACGCAGCTCCTTGAGCCAGCCGGGCGCCTCGGCGGCGCGGTCGAAGTCGAAGCGACCGGTGTCGAGGATCTTCTCCAGCGGCACCCGGCCCATGCTCATGGGCAGGATCTCGGCCTGGGTGTTGAGGCGCGCGAGGATGGCCGTGAGCTCCTCGCGCTCGGCCTGGCTGATCAGGTCGATCTTGCTGATGAGGATGACGTCGGCGAACTCCACCTGTTCGATCAGCAGGTCGGTGATGGAGCGCTCGTCCTCCTCGCCCAGCGTCTCGCCACGACTGGCGAGGCTTTGCGCCTCGTGGAAGTCGCGCAGGAAGTTGACGCCATCGACCACGGTGACCAGCGTATCCAGCCGCGCCAGGTCGGACAGGCTCTGGCCCTGCTCGTCGCGGAAGGTGAAGGTTTCGGCCACCGGCAGGGGCTCGGAGATGCCGGTGGACTCGATCAGCAGGTAGTCGAAGCGCCCTTCGCCGGCCAGGCGGCTGACTTCTTCCAGAAGGTCCTCGCGCAGGGTGCAGCAGATGCAGCCGTTGCTCATCTCCACCAGGCGCTCTTCGGCACGGTTGAGGCTGACGTCGCGCTGTACCTCGCTGGCGTCGATGTTGATTTCGCTCATGTCGTTGACGATCACGGCGACGCGCAGGTTCTCGCGGTTCTTCAGCACGTGGTTGAGCAGGGTGCTCTTGCCGGCGCCGAGGAAGCCGGAAAGCAGGGTGACGGGGAGTCGGGCGGTCATGGGGTTCTCCGGTTCAGGCTGGGCGGCTCGGGCGGCCGCTCTGGGGTGTCAGGCGTCGCGCCGGTGGCGCTCGCGTTGTTCCTGGCGTTCCTTGGCCTCGATGCACAGCTCGGCGGTGGGGCGCAGCAGCAGCCGGCGCAGGCCGATGGGCTCGCCGGTCTCGCGGCACCAGCCGTATTCGCCACGGGCCAGCCGCTCGAGGGCGCTGTCGATCTTGTCCAGCAGCTTCTTTTCCCGCTCAAGGCGCCGCAGTTGCCACTGGCGCTGTTCCTCGCGGCTGGCGATATCGGCGTCGTCGCTGGCCGGCTGCACCTCGCGCAGTTCATCGATTTCCTCGTCTATGCGGCTGCGCAGGTCATCGCGCTCGGTCAGCAGCAAGGCACGGAAATACGCCTGCTGGGCGTCGTCCATGTAGTGCTGGGCAGGTTGGGCGAGCAGTTCCTGCTCGCTGAAGGGAAGATCGGGCATGGGGAAGTTCGCTTGATTTTTAAGTGTTATAACATAACATATCTAACCGAACTCAAGCCCCGGATTGCCGATGAACGTCCAGAACCTGCCCGACGTAGCCACACAGAACGCGCCCTGCCTCGGGCCCCTCGACTGGGTGGGCATGAGCGACATCGCCCTGCCCTTGATCCTCGGTGGCCAGCAGGTACAGGCGCGGGTGGATATTGGCGTGAGCCTCGATGACAGCGGCGCGCGAGGCATCCATATGTCCCGGCTATACCTGGCGCTGGGTGAGGAGCTGGGCGGCAGGCCGGCGACGCTGCCCGTGCTGCGCCAGCTGCTGCAACGCTGCCTGGACAGCCATGAAGGCCTGTCGCGAAGCGCCTCCCTGGAGCTGCGTGGCGAGTTGCTGCTGCAGCGACCGGCGCTGGTGAGCGCGCTTTCCGGCTACAAGGCCTATCCCTTCGAGATCGCCGCACGCCTGGATCCATGGGGGTTTCACGTGGAACTGCAAGCGCAGGTCGGCTACTCGTCCACCTGTCCCTGCTCGGCGGCGCTGTCGCGGCAGGCGACCCAGCAAGCCTTCGCCCGCCACTTCACCGATCGCCTGGCGTCCTTCGAAGACGTGCATGAGTGGCTCGGCAGCCAGGCGGGCATGCCGGCGACGCCCCACAGCCAGCGCAGCCAGGCCCACCTGCATGTGCGCGTCGCGGGCGAGGAGCTGCCGCTGGTGGCGCTGCTGGACGAAGCGGAAGCAGCCCTGGGTACCGCCCTGCAGACCGCCGTGAAACGTGCCGACGAGCAAGCCTTCGCAATAGCCAATGGCCGCAACCTGTTGTTCTGCGAAGACGCCGCGCGTCGCCTGGGCCACGCCTTGCAACGCCAACCTTGGGCAGCGGCCTACCGATTACGCGTGGTGCATGCGGAGAGCCTGCATGCGCACGATGCGGTGGCCTGTGCAAGCTGGCAGTGGGAATAGCGAAAGAGGCATGCGGCTCAAATTCGAGCCATTTGAAAAAATCCCACCGGCAGGCGGCGCATCACAACCTATGCGCCTCAGTGTTGGCTATGCTCCTGAGCGAACCTTTAACGTGGTGCACAGGATGCGCACATCTTCTCGCCAGACGCCCCAAGCGATGCATGGAAAACCTGCATTGAAGCTTCGCTACCGTCTGCTCGCCATCGCCTTGCTAGGCGGAGCGTTGACAGCCTTCTGGATGCAACCGGACTTGCTCGTCGTGGCGGCCATGTTAGTGCTTGCTGGAGTAATTCAGCACCACGCCGACTTGCGCCATTTCAGGCGCATGGCCGAATTGCGGCATGGAGAATCCATTTGCCAGTTCGCCCGCTCATTTCCACGCCGTGAAGTCGACACCTCTGTAGTCCGAGCAGTTTACGAAGAACTGCACGCCTACTTGGGCGGCACAGTGCCCATACGAGTGGGTGATCATCTGGACAGAGACCTGCGCGTGGACAGTGAAGATTTGGACCTTGATCTGATAGAGGCCATGGCTGCGCGCTGTGGCCGCACCCTAGAAGACTGCGAGCTCAACCCATGGTTCGGCAAGGTCGATCATGTACAGGACTTGGTGCGTTTCCTCGAGCACCAGCCCAGCTTGCCGGCTCTTGCGAGAACGCAATGATGTCTCTCGGGAGACTGGAGCAGCAGTGCCATGAGTTTTCCGCCCCGGAGAGCCAGGCCCCGGAAGGGGTCAGGAAGACCTGAGTTTTCTCAAGGCTTCTTGACCCGCTCCCCATCGATGCATACCTGGACTGCATCAGCCGGGAATCACTCCACAGTGACGGACTTCGCCAGGTTGCGCGGCTGGTCGACGTCGGTGCCCTTGAGCACGGCGACGTAGTAGGACAGCAGCTGCAGCGGCAGGGTGTAGAGGATCGGTGCCAGGGTATCGAGGATGTGCGGCATGGCCACCACGTGGGTGCCCTCGCCGTTGTCGATGCCGGCTTCACGGTCGGCGAAGACGATCAGCTGGCCGCCACGGGCGCGGACTTCCTGGAGGTTGGACTTGAGCTTCTCCACCAGCTCGTTGTTCGGCGCGACGGTGACCACCGGCATGTCGCTGTCCACCAGGGCCAGGGGGCCGTGCTTGAGCTCACCGGCCGGGTAGGCCTCGGCGTGGATGTAGGAGATCTCCTTGAGCTTGAGTGCGCCTTCCATCGCCACCGGGTACTGGGCGCCGCGGCCGAGGAACAGGGTGTGGTGCTTCTCGGCGAACAGTTCGGCGACCTTTTCCACGGTCTTGTCCATGGCCAGGGCCTCGCCCAGGTGGGTCGGCAGGCGACGCAGGGCTTCCACCAGCTCCGCCTCGCGGTCCTTGTCCAGGCTGCCACGCACCTGGCCGAGGCTCAGGGTGAGCAGCAGCAGGGACACCAGCTGGGTGGTGAAGGCCTTGGTGGAGGCGACACCGATCTCCGGGCCGGCCAGGGTCAGCAGGGTGAGGTCGGACTCGCGCACCAGGGAGCTGGTGCCGACGTTGCAGATGGCCAGGCTGGCGAGGTAGCCCAGCGCGTTGGCATTGCGCAGGGCGGCCAGGGTGTCGGCGGTCTCGCCGGACTGGGAAATGGTCACGAACAGGGTGTCGGGCTGCACCACGACCTTGCGGTAGCGGAACTCGCTGGCCACTTCGACCTGGCAGGGGATGCCGGCGAGGTCTTCGAGCCAGTAACGGGCGACCATGCCGGCGTGGTAGCTGGTGCCGCAGGCGACGATCTGCACGTTGCGCACCTTGGCGAACAGTTCGGCGGCTTGCGGGCCGAAGGCCTGGACCAGCACATGGTCGGTGCCCAGGCGGCCTTCGAGGGTGCGTTGCACGACCTTGGGCTGCTCGTGGATTTCCTTGAGCATGAAGTGGCGATACTCGCCCTTGTCGGCGGCCTCGGCGCCTTCGTGGTACTGCACGGCCTCGCGTTGCACCGCGTTGCCTTGCTGGTCCCAGACCTGGACGCTGTCGCGGCGGATCTCGGCGATATCGCCCTCCTCCAGGTACATGAAGCGGTCGGTCACCTGGCGCAGGGCCAACTGGTCGGAGGCGAGGAAGTTCTCACCCAGGCCCAGGCCAATGACCAGCGGGCTGCCGCTGCGGGCGGCGAGCAGGCGGTCGGGCTGGGCGCGGTTGATCACCGCCAGGCCGTAGGCGCCGTGCAACTGCGGGACGACGGCCTTGAGGGCGACGGCCAGGTCGCCGGTCTCCCTGAGGGTGTGGTGCAGCAGGTGGACGATGACTTCGGTGTCGGTGTCGGAGGTGAATGCGTAGCCGAGGCCCTTGAGGCGCGCACGCAGGGCTTCGTGGTTCTCGATGATGCCGTTGTGCACCAGGGCCAGGTCGCCGGAGAAGTGCGGGTGGGCGTTGTGCTCGGTGGGTGCGCCGTGGGTGGCCCAGCGGGTGTGGGCGATGCCGAGGCGGCCGGCCAGGGGCTGCTCGACCAGGGCCTGCTCCAGCTCGCTGACCTTGCCCACGCGGCGGCGGCGCTGCAGGCCACCGTCGTTGTCCAGCACGGCGACGCCTGCGCTGTCGTAGCCGCGGTACTCGAGTCGCTTGAGGCCTTCCACGAGGATGGCGGTGATGTTCCGTTCAGCCACTGCGCCGACGATGCCACACATGATGTTCTCTCCTCAGTTATCCACAGGCGCGCAGACCAGGGTGATGCCCCGCGCCTCTATCTGTTGCCGAGCGTCCTGGGGCAGGCGCTCGTCGGTGATCAGGGTATGGACGCTGCTCCAGGGCAGCTCCAGGTTGGGGATGCGCCGGCCGACCTTGTCCGCCTCGACCATGACGATCACCTCGCGGGCCACCTCGGCCATGACCCGGGACAGTCCCAGCAGCTCGTTGAAGGTGGTGGTGCCGCGCTGCAGGTCGATGCCGTCGGCACCGATGAACAGCTGGTCGAAGTCGTAGGAGCGCAGCACCTGCTCGGCAACCTGGCCCTGGAAGGACTCTGAATGCGGGTCCCAGGTGCCGCCGGTCATCAGCAGCACCGGTTCCTGTTCCAGGTCACGCAGGGCCGTGGCGACGTTCAGTGAGTTGGTCATCACCACCAGGCCGGGGCGATGGCCCAGCTCGGGAATCAGCGCGGCGGTGGTGCTGCCGCTGTCGACGATGATCCGTGCATGTTCTCGGATGCGGGCGGCAGCGGCGCGGGCGATGGCCTGCTTGTACCGGGACACCGGCTGGCTGGCCTCGACCATGAATTCCTGGGGCACGGGAACGGCGCCGCCGTAGCGACGCAGGAGCAGGCCGTTGGCTTCCAGGGCGGCGAGGTCCTTGCGAATGGTGACTTCCGAGGTGGCGAAACCCTTGGCGAGCGCATCGACGCTGACTTCGCCCTGTTCGGCGAGCAGGGCGAGGATGGCGTGGCGGCGCTGGGGTGTGTTGCGCTTCGACATCTCGTAAGTTTCGATTCGAAAGAAAAAGTGTGCGAATCAAAACTCATGACTTAGGCCGAGTCAACCCCGGAAACGACAGAAGGCGATCAAGGTCGCCTTCTGTGGGGCCTATGGTTATCCACAGGCGGGGTTATCCACAGCTCACTTCTTCTTCACAGGCCGCTTCCAGCCTTCGATGTTGCGCTGCTTCGCGCGACCCACGGCCAGGGCGTGGGCGGGGACGTCCTGGGTGATGACGGAGCCGGCACCGGTGGTGGAGCCGTCGCCCAGGCTGACCGGGGCGACCAGGGCGCTGTTGGAGCCGATGAAGACATCCTCGCCCATGACGGTGCGGGATTTGTTGGCGCCGTCGTAGTTGCAGGTGATGGTGCCGGCGCCGATGTTGGTGCGCGCGCCGATCTCGGCGTCGCCCAGGTAGCTGAGGTGGCCGGCCTTGGCGCCCTCGCCCATCACGGCATTCTTCAGCTCTACGAAGTTGCCCACATGGGCCTTGGCGCCCAACACCGCCCCCGGGCGCAGGCGGGCGAACGGGCCGCAGTCGGCGCCTTCGCCCAGCTCGGCGCCATCCAGGTGGCTGTTGGCCTTGACGATGGCGCCGCGGCGCAGGGTGCTGTTCTTGATCACGCAGTTGGGGCCGATCTGGACGTCGTCCTCGATCACCACGCGGCCCTCGAGGATCACGTTCACGTCGATCAGCACGTCGCGGCCGACGCTCGCTTCACCCCGCAGGTCGAAGCGCGCAGGGTCCAGCAGGGTCACGCCCTGGGCCATCAGGCGGCGGGCGGCACGCTTCTGGTAGTGCCGCTCAAGGTCGGAAAGCTGCATGCGGTCGTTGGCGCCCTGCACTTCCATGGCGTCCAGGGGCTGCTCGGTGGCCACCACTAGGCCGTCGGCGACCGCCATGGCGATGACGTCGGTGAGGTAGTACTCGCCCTGGGCGTTGTCGTTGGAGAGGCGCCCCAGCCAGTCGGCCAGGCGCTTGCCGGGCACGGCGAGGATGCCGGTGTTGCCTTCGCGGATGGCGCGCTGCTCGGGGCTGGCGTCCTTGTGCTCGACGATGGCCTTCACCACGCCCTGCTCGTCCCGCACGATGCGACCGTAGCCGGTGGGGTCTTCCAGCTCGACGGTGAGCAGCGCCAGTTGCTCGGGGCCGACTTTCTGCAGCAGGCGCTCGAGGGTCTCCACTTCGATCAGCGGCACGTCGCCGTAGAGGATCAGCACGCGCTCGGCGCTGATCTGCGGCAGGGCCTGGGCCACGGCGTGGCCGGTTCCCAGCTGCTGTGCCTGGATCACGAAACCGAGGTCGTCGGCCGCCAGTCGCTCCTTGACCCTGTCGGCGCCGTGGCCGATCACCACGTGGATGCCCTGGGGCTGGAGCTTGCGGGCGCTGTCGATGACGTGGCCGAGCATCGGCTTGCCCGCGACGGGGTGGAGGACCTTGGGCAGGGCCGAGCGCATGCGGGTGCCCTGGCCGGCGGCGAGGATGACGATATCGAGCGACATGGAGGGTGGTTCCGAGCCTGTGGATAACCGGCTGAGCCGGAAAAGAAAAAGGGTAGCCAAGGCTACCCTTTTACTCGCTTGCGATGAAGAGCGCGGGATCAGCCGCCGAACTTCTTGCGGATCTGCTGGACGGTGCGCAGTTGGGCAGCAGCCTCGGCCAGACGAGCAGCAGCAGCGGAGTAATCGAACTCCGCGCCCTGCTCGTGCAGGGCCTTCTCAGCAGCCTTGAGGGACTCCTGAGCAGCCGCTTCGTCCAGGTCGCCAGCGCGCAGAACGGTGTCGGCCAGGACCTTCACCATGTTCGGCTGAACTTCGAGGAAACCACCGGAGATGTAGTACACCTCCTCCTCGCCACCCTGCTTCACCACGCGGATCGGACCTGGCTTGAGGTCGGTGATCAGCGGGGCGTGGCCCGGCGCGATACCCAGATCGCCGAGGTTGCCGTGCGCAATCACCATCTCCACCAGACCGGAGAAGATCTCCGCTTCGGCGCTGACGATATCGCAATGGACAGTAATAGCCATACGCTTGCCTCACGTAAGCGCCCGTTGCCGGGCGCCCAGGGGGTTACAGTTTCTTCGCTTTCTCGATGGCTTCTTCGATGCCGCCGACCATGTAGAACGCCTGCTCGGGCAGGTGATCGTAGTCGCCGTTGAGGATGCCTTTGAAGCCAGCGATGGTGTCCTTCAGGGAGACGTACTTGCCGGGCGAACCGGTGAATACTTCAGCCACGAAGAACGGCTGGGACAGGAAGCGCTGGATCTTACGAGCACGGGATACGAGCTGCTTGTCCGCTTCGGACAGTTCGTCCATACCCAGGATCGCGATGATGTCCTTCAGCTCCTTGTAGCGCTGCAGGACGTACTGGACGCCGCGAGCGGTGTCGTAGTGGTCCTGACCGATCACCAGCGGGTCGAGCTGGCGAGAGGTGGAGTCCAGCGGGTCAACGGCCGGGTAGATACCCAGGGACGCGATGTCACGGGACAGAACGACGGTGGCGTCCAGGTGGGCGAAGGTGGTCGCCGGGGACGGGTCGGTCAGGTCGTCCGCAGGAACGTATACGGCCTGGATCGAGGTGATCGAACCGGTCTTGGTGGAGGTGATGCGCTCTTGCAGAACGCCCATTTCCTCGGCCAGGGTCGGCTGGTAACCCACAGCAGACGGCATACGACCCAGCAGCGCGGATACTTCGGTACCGGCCAGGGTGTAGCGGTAGATGTTGTCCACGAACAGCAGAACGTCACGGCCTTCGTCACGGAACTTCTCGGCCATGGTCAGGCCGGTCAGTGCAACGCGCAGACGGTTGCCCGGCGGCTCGTTCATCTGGCCGTATACCAGGGCCACCTTGTCCAGAACGTTGGAGTCCTTCATCTCGTGGTAGAAGTCGTTACCCTCACGAGTACGCTCACCCACACCGGCGAACACGGAATAACCGCTGTGCTCGATGGCGATGTTACGGATCAGTTCCATCATGTTCACGGTCTTGCCGACACCGGCGCCACCGAACAGGCCGACCTTGCCGCCCTTGGCGAAAGGGCAGACCAGGTCGATTACCTTGATGCCGGTTTCCAGCAGCTCGTTGGAGCCAGCTTGCTCGGCGTAGGACGGCGCGGGGCGGTGGATTTCCCACTGCTCTTCTTCGCCGATGGGGCCGGCTTCGTCGATCGGGTTGCCCAGCACGTCCATGATCCGGCCGAGGGTCGCTTTGCCCACCGGTACGGAGATGGCCTTGCCAGTGCTGCCGACGTCCAGGCCACGTTTCAGGCCTTCGGTCGAACCCATCGCAATGGTACGTACCACGCCGTCGCCCAGCTGCTGCTGAACTTCGAGGGTGGTTTCGGCGCCTTGAACTTTCAGCGCCTCGTAGACGTTCGGTACCTGGTCACGCGGGAATTCCACGTCGATGACGGCGCCGATGATTTGAACGATACGTCCGCTACTCATCATTTGGTCCTCTGAATATTTGAACCGTTCTTAAACCGCGGCAGCGCCGCCGACGATTTCCGAGATCTCTTGGGTGATCGCAGCCTGACGGGCCTTGTTGTAGACCAGCTGAAGTTCGCTGATCAGGTCACCGGCGTTGTCAGTGGCGTTCTTCATCGCGATCATCCGCGCCGCTTGTTCGGCTGCGTTGTTCTCGACGACCGCCTGGTACACCTGCGACTCCACGTAGCGCACCATCAGGCCGTCCAGCAGCTCTTTGGCGTCGGGTTCGTAGAGATAGTCCCAGTGGTGCTTGAGATCCTGGTCGGCATCTGCCACCAGCGGAACCAGCTGCTCCACGGTGGGCTTCTGGGTCATGGTGTTGATGAACTTGTTGGATACCACCGAGAGACGGTCGATACGACCTTCCAGGTAGGCATCCAGCATCACCTTGACGCTGCCGATCAGGTCGTTGATCGAAGGCTCTTCGCCGAGTTGGCTGATGGCTGCGACGACGTTGCCGCCGAAGTTGCGGAAGAATGCCGCACCTTTGCTGCCGATCACGCAGAGATCGATCTCCACGCCCTTCTCGCGGTTCGCCGACATGTCCTTGACCAGGGCCTTGAACAGGTTGGTGTTCAAGCCACCGCACAGACCACGGTCACTGCTCACCACGACATAACCGATGCGCTTGATTTCACGCTCGATCATGAACGGATGGCGGTACTCCGGGTTGGCGTTGGCCAGATGACCAATCACCTGACGGATACGCTCCGCATAGGGACGGCTGGCAGCCATGCGCATTTGAGCCCTGCGCATCTTGCTGACGGCCACCTTTTCCATGGCGCTGGTGATCTTTTGCGTGCTTTTGATGCTCGCAATCTTGCTGCGAATCTCTTTTGCGCCTGCCATTTGACACCTATCGGGTTAGCAGGCGGGCGTCTTGCGACGCCCGCTGCGGCTTACCAGGTTTGGGTGGCTTTGAACTTCTCGATGCCGGCTTTCAGGCCTGCGTCGATTTCGTCGTTGAAGTCACCCTTCTCGTTGATCTTCGCCAGCAGAGCGGCGTGATCCCGGTTGAAGTAGGCAATCAGGGCCTGCTCGAAGGCGCCGACTTTGGCGACTTCGATGTCCTGCAGGAAGCCACGTTCGGCCGCGTAAAGGCTCAGCGACATGTCGGCGATCGACATGGGCGCGTACTGCTTCTGCTTCATCAGCTCGGTAACGCGTTGACCGTGTTCCAGCTGCTTGCGGGTCGCTTCGTCCAGGTCAGAGGCGAACTGGGCGAAAGCCGCCAGCTCACGGTACTGGGCCAGGGCGGTACGGATGCCACCGGACAGCTTCTTGATGATCTTGGTCTGGGCTGCGCCACCGACGCGGGATACCGAGATACCGGCGTTGACGGCCGGACGGATACCCGAGTTGAACATGGCGGATTCCAGGAAGATCTGACCGTCGGTAATGGAGATCACGTTGGTCGGAACGAACGCGGAAACGTCACCGGCCTGGGTTTCGATGATCGGCAGAGCGGTCAGGGAACCGGTCTTGCCAGTCACGGCGCCATTGGTGAACTTCTCGACGTACTCTTCGGAAACGCGGGAAGCGCGCTCCAGCAGACGGCTGTGGAGATAGAACACGTCGCCCGGGTAGGCTTCGCGGCCCGGCGGGCGGCGCAGCAGCAGGGAGATCTGGCGGTAGGCAACGGCTTGCTTGGACAGATCGTCATAAACGATCAGCGCGTCTTCGCCGCGGTCGCGGAAGTACTCGCCCATGGTGCAGCCGGCGTACGGTGCGATGAACTGCAGCGCAGCGGATTCGGAAGCCGAGGCAGCCACCACGATGGTGTTGGCCAGGGCGCCGTTCTCTTCCAGCTTGCGAACCACGTTGGCGATGGTCGATTGCTTCTGACCGATGGCAACGTAGACGCAGCGGATGCCGCTGTTCTTCTGGTTGATGATGGCGTCGACCGCGAGGGCGGTCTTGCCGATCTGACGGTCACCGATGATCAGCTCGCGCTGGCCACGGCCTACCGGGATCATGGCGTCGACGGACTTGTAGCCGGTCTGTACCGGCTGGTCGACCGACTTACGCCAGATCACGCCCGGCGCGACCTTCTCGACAGCGTCGGTGGCGACGTTGTTCAGAGGGCCTTTGCCATCGATCGGGTTGCCCAGGGCATCGACCACGCGGCCCAGCAGTTCCGGACCGACCGGTACTTCCAGGATGCGACCGGTGCACTTGGCGCTCATGCCTTCGGCGAGGGTCAGGTAGCTGCCGAGGACCACGGCACCCACGGAGTCTTGTTCCAGGTTCAGCGCCATACCATAGACGCCACCGGGGAACTCGATCATCTCGCCGTACATAGCGTCGGCCAGACCATGGATACGCACGATACCGTCGGACACGCTGACGATGGTGCCTTCGTTACGGGCTTGGGAGGACACGTCGAGTTTCTCGATGCGCCCCTTGATGATTTCACTAATTTCGGAAGGATTGAGTTGCTGCATTGCTCTGCTGCCCCTTCAAACTCAAGATTTCAACGCTTCGGCCAGTTTCGCGAGCTTGCCGCGAACCGAGCCATCGATAACCAGGTCGCCGGCGCGGATGACGACACCGCCTATAAGGCTGGCATCCTCCGCGGCGTGCAGACGCACTTCCCGGCTGAGCCGTGCGCTGAGAACCTTGGCGAGTTTGTCTTGCTGTTCAGTGTTCAATGCGAAGGCACTGGTGACTTCCACATCGATCGACTTCTCCTGCTCGGCCTTGTACAGCTCGAACAGGTTGGCGATCTCCGGCAGCAGCACGAGGCGGCTGTTCTCGGACAGGATGTGGACGAAATTACTCGCCGGTGCATCGAACTTGTCACCAACCACCTCGACAAAGGTGTTGGCTTTTTCTTCGCTCGTCAGACGCGGGGCTTTGAGCACTTGCTGCATGGTGGTGTCCTGGGACACCGCAGCGGCCAGGCCTAGCATGGCCGACCAGGCGGCCAGCTGCTGATGGGCCTGGGCGTACTCGAAAGCAGCCTTGGCGTAAGGTCGGGCCAGCGTGGTCAGTTCTGCCATGATCGCCCTCGCTTAGATTTCGGCGGCCAGTTTGTTAACCAGCTCCGCGTGCGCGTTTTGATCGATAGTGGCACCCAGGATCTTCTCGGCACCGCCGACGGCCAGGCTACCCAGTTGGGCGCGCAGCGCGTCTTTGACGCTGTTCAGTTCCTGCTCGATCTCGGCCTGAGCCTGCGACTTCAGTCGCTCGCCTTCCACACGGGCCTGATCGCGAGCTTCGTCGACGATCTGGGTACCGCGTTTCTTGGCCTGCTCAATGATTTCAGCTGCCTGGGCCTTGGCTTCGCGCAGTTGCTGGGCCACTTTTTCGTGGGCCAGCTCCAGGTCACGAGCCGCGCGATTGGCAGCGTCCAGGCCGTCGGCGATCTTCTTCTGACGGTCGCGCAGTGCCGTGATGACCGGAGGCCACACGAACTTCATGCAGAACAGTACGAAGATGAAGAACGCGACGGACTGGCCGATCAGGGTTGCATTAATGTTCACGCCAACACCTCGCTCGTTCGTTGTCAGTCCAATCCTCTGCGAAGAGGATTATTGGGCTACCTGAGCAATGAACGGATTAGCGAAGGTGAAGAACAGAGCGATACCAACGCCGATCATGGTCACGGCGTCCAGCAGGCCGGCGACGATGAACATCTTGACCTGCAGCATCGGGACCATTTCCGGCTGGCGAGCAGCGCCTTCCAGGAACTTGCCACCCAGCAGACCGAAGCCGATAGCGGTACCCAGGGCACCCAGGCCAATCAGCAGAGCAACGGCGATCGCAGTGAGACCTACTACAGTTTCCATTTTTCCTCCCGACTTTATGTCGTGTTGGTTAAGGTTTAAGTGAAGCGGTAAAACGAAATCGACTAGTTTCCAGCTGCCCTTTCGGGCTTCCCGCGTCGACCGACACGGGACCATCTCGAACCTCGCACCCTCATCCGCCCTTAGGGCACCTTCTCCCGTGGGAGAAGGACATCAGGTGCGAGCTGCGTTCTTAATGGTTGTCTTCGTGCGCCATCGACAGGTAGACGATGGTCAGCATCATGAAGATGAAGGCCTGCAGGGTGATGATCAGGATGTGGAACACGGCCCACGCCCACTGCAGTGCGATACCCAGGCCGCTCAGCAGGATCATGCCGGCGCCGAACATCACGGCGATCAGGATGAACACCAGCTCGCCGGCGTACATGTTGCCGAACAGACGCAGGGCCAGGGAGATCGGCTTGGCCACCAGGGTCACGAACTCGAGCAGGAAGTTCACCGGGATCAGCAGGATCTGAACGAAGATGTTCTTGCTGCCGAAGGGGTGCAGGGTCAGCTCGCCGATGAAGCCGCCGATGCCCTTGACCTTGATGCTGTAGAAGATGATCAGCGCGAAGACCGACAGGGCCATGCCCAGGGTGGCGTTCGGGTCGGTGGTCGGTACGGCACGGAAGAACAGGTGCTCGTTGCCGCTGATCTTGGCAGCCAGGACCGGAATCCAGTCCACCGGCACCAGGTCGATGGCGTTCATCAGGAAGATCCAGACGAAGATGGTCAGCGCCAGCGGGGCGATCAGCGGGTTACGGCCGTGGAAGGTGTCCTTCACGCTGCCGTCGACGAAGTCGACCATGACTTCGACCAGGTTCTGCAGGCCGCCGGGGATGCCGGAGGTGGCCTTCTTGGCAGCCAGGCGGAAGAGGATCACGAACAGCAGGCCGACGGCGATGGACCAGCCCAGGGTGTCCACGTGGAAAGCCCAGAAGCCCATTTCCTTGGCTTGCTCGGCAGTGTGGGCGAAGCCCCATTCGCCGGACGGCAGTTTACCGAAAGTCAGGTTTTGCAGGTGGTGCTGGATATAGCCCGAAGCGGTTTGCTCTGCCATGTTTGCCTCAAACGCCCTAAGGTTTCGAAAATCTTGTTCTCATCAGCAGGGGAGCGAACCAGCTGACCGCCTGGGTCAGCAGGAAGACACCGAATACCGCCGGTTCATCCAGGGGTTTCACGCCTGCGAACGTCAGTGCGAACAGCACCGCCGTCAGAATCATCTTGCCCATCTCGCCGGCATAGAAAGACCGGACTATCGCCTGAGCCGCCCGCGCCCCGCTGAAACGGAACGCCTTGTGGGCGAAGTACATGTTCGGCACCCAGGCGACCAGGCCACCGCACAGACCAGAATATCCCGCTACGCCATCGCGCCACTGCCAGAGAACGACAGCGGCTAGCAGCAACACGACCAGTTGGGCCAGCAGTACCGGGAATACCGGAAGGCGATGGAAGGGCAGGCGGTTTTGCGTGCGTATGTCCATCGCAGCGGGTCCTCTGAGTCGGCGCCTCGAATCAATAACTTGGCATAGTTTGTGCCGACAAAATTGCGCGCAGAGTATAGGGGCGGAATACCCCCTGTTCAACTGCCGGGTAGTGAATTCCGACCGCGCGCTACATGGCCAAATGTTTCAACGGATGTGGGCCAGAACGCCCTGCAACTCATCGAGGGAGTTGTAGCGGATGACCAGTTGGCCCTTGCCCTTCTGGCCGTGCTTGATCTGCACCGGAGCGCCCAACCGCTCAGCGAGGCGCTGTTCGAGGCGACTGATGTCCGGATCGGCCTTGACCGGTTCGACAGCTTTGTCCTTGCTGCTCAGCCACTGGCGTACCAGTGCCTCGGTTTGGCGCACGGTCAGGCCTCGTGCGACAACATGTCGCGCCCCTTCGACCTGCTGTTCGGCCGGCAATCCGAGCAATGCACGGGCATGGCCCATTTCCAGATCGCCATGGGAAAGCAGGGTCTTGATCTCCTCGGGGAGGGCGATCAGGCGCAGCAGGTTGGTGATGGTCACGCGCGATTTGCCGACCGCCTCGGCGACCTGCTGCTGGGTCAGCTGGAACTCCTGCTGCAGTCGCTGCAGGGCGACGGCTTCCTCGATCGGGTTGAGGTCCTCGCGCTGGATGTTCTCGATCAGCGCCATGGCGATGGCGGCTTCGTCCGGCACCTCGCGTACCAGGGCGGGGATGCGTTCCAGGCCGGCCTGGTGGCTGGCACGCCAGCGACGTTCACCGGCGATGATCTCGAAGCGCCCGCCGTCGATGGGGCGCACCACGATGGGTTGCATGACGCCCTGGGCGCGAATGGACTGGGCCAGTTCCTCGAGGGCGGTGGGGTCCATGTCACGACGGGGTTGGTACTTGCCACGCTGGATCAGTTCCAGGGGGAGGTTCTGCAGCTCGCGAGTGTCGGCCTTGGCGGCCTCCTCCTGCAGGACGGTGGGGGTAGTGCCGCCCAGCAGGGCGTCCAGGCCGCGGCCCAGACCTCTTTTTTTCGCTGCCATGCGGTTTCCTTATGCGGTAGCGGTTTTGGCGTTCGCACGCTGGCGGCGAACCAGCTCGCCGGCCAGCGCCAGGTAGGCGATGGCGCCACGGGATTGCTTGTCGTAGACCAGCGCCGGCATGCCGAAGCTGGGGGCCTCGGCGAGGCGGACGTTACGAGGGATGACGGCGTCGTACAGCTTGTCGCCGAAATGCTCCTTGAGCTGGGCGGTGACATCGTTGGTAAGGCTGATGCGCGGGTCGTACATGGTGCGCAGCAGGCCTTCGATCTTCAGGCTCGGGTTGAGCAGCTGGCCGATGCGCTGGATGCTGTTGACCAGATCCGACAACCCTTCGAGCGCGTAGTACTCGCACTGCATGGGGATGATCACGCCGTCGGCGGCGACCAGGGCGTTGATGGTCAGCATGTTCAGCGACGGCGGGCAGTCGATGAGGATGTAGTCGTAGTTCTCGCGGATCGGCGCCAGCGCATAGCGCAGCCGGCTCTCCTTCATCTTCATTTCCAGCAGGGCGACTTCGGCGGCGGTCAGGTCGCGGTTCGCCGGCAATAGCTGGTAGCCGCCGTGCTCGGAGAACTGCATGGCCTCGGCCAGGTCGCACTCGCCGATCAGCACGTCGTAGATCGAGTTCTCCAGGGCGTGCTTGTCGATGCCGCTGCCCATGGTCGCGTTGCCCTGGGGGTCGAGGTCGATCAGCAGCACGCGGCGCTTGGTCGCGACCAGCGAGGCGGCCAGGTTGATGCAGGTGGTGGTCTTGCCCACTCCACCTTTCTGGTTGGCGATCGCGAATACCTTGGCCATGGCTGCCTTTCCCCCTTATTCCGTGCGGCGCAGTATCAGCAGATGGCGCTGGCCTTGGCAACCGGGAACCGCCAGGGCGTGCTCGGCTTCAAGGCGGAAGTCTTCCGGCAGTGCGACCAGCTCGTCGCTGGGGTGCACGCCCTTCATCGCCAGCCAGCGGGTGTCGCCATCGCCCAGGTGACGGGTCCAGTTGGCGAAGTCCTCCAGCGAGCTGAAGGCGCGGGAAATGATGCCGGCGAAGGGGCGCTCGGGCTGAACGGCCTCGACCCGACTGTGGATAACTTCGAGGTTGGCCAGCTTGAGTTCCAGCTTCACCTGGGTGAGGAAGCGGGTCTTCTTGCCGTTGGAGTCGAGCAGGGTGAAGCGCCGATCAGGGAACAGGATGGCCAGCGGAATGCCCGGCATGCCGCCACCGCTGCCGACGTCCAGCCAGTGGTCGCCCAGCGCGGCCACATGGGGCACGACGCTGAGGCTGTCGAGCAGGTGGCGCGAGACCATCTCGTCCGGGTCGCGCACCGCGGTGAGGTTGTAGGCCTTGTTCCACTTGATCAGCAGCGCCAGGTAGGCCAGCAGCAGTTCCTGCTGGTTGGCGGAAAGTTCGACTGCGAGTTGCTGCGCACCACGGGACAGTTCGTCGGCGTGGCGAGAGGTGACCTGCGACATCAGGCGCTCTGCTCCAGTTGGCGACCGGCGCCGCGCTTCTTCAGGTGGATCATCAGCAGCGAGATGGCCGCCGGGGTGACTCCGGGGATGCGCGAAGCCTGGCCCAGCGTTTCCGGACGGCTGAGGCCGAGCTTGTGCTGGATCTCCTTGGACAGGCCGGAGATGGTCGCGTAGTCGAGGTCAGCCGGCAGCCGGGTGTCCTCGCTGGCGCGCAGGCGGGCGATCTCATCCTGCTGGCGGTCGATGTAGCCGGCGTACTTGGTCTTGATCTCGACCTGCTCGGCAACCTGCGGGTCCTGCGCACCCTGGCCGGTCACTTCCACCAGGCCGGCGTAGTCGATCTCCGGGCGGCTCAGCAGGTTGAGCAGGTTGTACTCATGGGTCAGCGGCGTGCCGAAGCGCGCGGCGATGGCATCGCCCTGGGGCGTGCCCGGACGTACCCAGGTGCTCTTCAGGCGTTGCTCTTCGAGGGCGATGCCCTCGCGCTTCGCCTCGAACGCGCTCCAGCGGCGGTCATCGACCAGGCCGAGCTCGCGGCCCTTCTCGGTGAGGCGCAGGTCCGCGTTGTCTTCGCGCAGGATCAGCCGGTACTCGGCGCGCGAAGTGAACATGCGGTAGGGCTCCTGGGTGCCCAGGGTGATCAGGTCGTCGACCAGTACGCCGATGTAGGCCTCGTCGCGACGAGGGCACCAGGCTTCCTTGCCCTGGGCGCGCAGCGCGGCGTTGGCGCCGGCGAGCAGGCCCTGGGCGCCGGCTTCTTCATAGCCGGTGGTGCCGTTGATCTGACCCGCGAAGAACAGGCCGCCGATGACCTTGGTCTCCAGGCTGTACTTGAGGTCGCGAGGGTCGAAGTAGTCGTACTCAATGGCGTACCCGGGACGCACGATGTGGGCGTTCTCCATGCCACGGATGGAGCGGACGATGTCCAGCTGAACGTCGAACGGCAGCGAGGTGGAGATACCGTTCGGGTACAGCTCGTGGGTGGTCAGGCCCTCGGGCTCCAGGAACACCTGGTGGCTGTCCTTGTCGGCGAAGCGATGGATCTTGTCCTCGATCGACGGGCAGTAGCGCGGACCGACGCCTTCAATCACTCCGGAGTACATCGGCGAGCGATCCAGGTTGCTGGCGATGATCTCGTGGGTGCGTGCGTTGGTGTGGGTGATCCAGCAACTGACCTGGCGCGGGTGCTGCTCCTTGTTGCCGAGGAAGGACATCACCGGGATCGGCGTGTCGCCGGGCTGCTCGGTCATGACCGAGAAGTCCACCGAACGGCCATCGATGCGCGGCGGCGTGCCGGTCTTCAGGCGTCCGACGCGCAGGGGCAGCTCGCGAAGGCGTTTGGCCAGGGCGATGGACGGCGGATCGCCGGCACGACCGCCTGAGTAATTCTGCAGGCCGATGTGGATAAGTCCGCCGAGGAATGTTCCTGTGGTCAACACCACGGATTCCGCGTGGAAGCGCAGGCCCATCTGGGTGACGACGCCTTTCACCTGATCGTTTTCCACAATCAGGTCGTCGCATGCCTGCTGGAATATCCACAGGTTCGGCTGGTTCTCGAGGATCTCGCGGATAGCGGCCTTGTACAGAACGCGGTCGGCCTGTGCACGGGTGGCACGTACCGCCGGTCCCTTGCGGCTGTTCAATACGCGGAACTGGATACCGCCGAGGTCGGTGGCGACGGCCATGGCACCGCCGAGCGCATCGATCTCCTTGACCAGATGACTCTTGCCGATGCCCCCGATGGCGGGGTTGCAGCTCATCTGGCCGAGTGTCTCGACGTTGTGCGTCAGCAGCAGGGTCTTGACCCCCATGCGCGCGGCCGCCAGGGCAGCCTCGGTGCCGGCATGGCCGCCGCCGATAACGATCACGTCAAAACGGGAAGGGAAATCCACCACGCACCTCGTGCCTGTTCTGTAGATGGGTAATCAGGGAAGGCGGCAAGTATAGGGACTTCCCCTCGGTGAATGAAGCCTTCTGCACAAAAAATAGCCAACCACTCGGAGGAGTCCCTCTCTTCATCTATCCGATCGCTTTCGTTTCCCAGGCTTCGAGCCAATAGAAAATAAGAGAGAAAGAATTCTTATAGAGCTTGTTCATTGTTTATATGAATGGTGTGGACGAATTTTGTGGATAACTACCTCAAGCCCAATATCCAAGAGCTCTGCAGACAATGATAAGCCTGTGCTGAAGCTGACCGTTTCCTCCGGGTAAGCCGTGGAGGTCCTGTGGATGAAACGATGACTTACCCACAGGCCTGTTATACCTCCTGTTATCCTCAAGCTTATGGACTGGGTTCAGGCGTGGTTATGCACAGGGTTTGTTTCGCCATGTATAAATCCATGCGCCATAAAAAAGCCACCCGGAGGTGGCTGTGCCTGGAGCAGCTGCGGGCTATTTGCCGATGCAGAAGCTTGAGAAGATCCGCCCGAGCAGATCGTCCGAGCTGAAGGCTCCGGTGATTTCTCCAAGGGCCTGCTGCGCATGGCGCAGATCCTCCGCCAGCAGTTCACCGGCACCGGCTGCCGTGAGCTGGTTGCGCCCGTGTTCCAGGTGGGCGCTGGCCTGGCGCAGTGCTTCCAGGTGGCGCCGACGTGCACTGAAGCTGCTTTCCGCAGTCTGTTCGTAGCCCATGCAGGCCTTGAGGTGCTCGCGCAGCAGTTCCAGGCCGTCGCCTGAGCGGGCCGAGAGGCTCAGGGTCACGTGGCCGTCGGCACTGCTTTGCAGGTCGATGGTGTCGCCGGAGAGGTCCGCCTTGTTGCGGATGAGGGTCACCTTGGCCGGATCCGGTCGGCTGTCGAGGAATTCGGGCCACAGCGCGAACGGATCGGCGCTCTCGGCGGATGTGGCATCGACCACCAGCAGCACGCGATCCGCTTCCGCGATCGCCCTGAGGGCCCGCTCCACGCCGATCTTTTCCACATGGTCGTCGGTGTCACGAAGGCCGGCGGTGTCCACCACATGCAGTGGCATGCCATCGATGTGGATATGTTCGCGCAATACGTCCCGGGTGGTACCGGCGATGTCGGTGACGATGGCCGCCTCGCGCCCGGCGAGTGCGTTGAGCAGGCTGGACTTGCCGGCGTTCGGCCGCCCGGCGATGACCACGGTCATGCCTTCGCGCAGCAATGCGCCCTGCCCGGCCTCGCGCAGGACTGTGGATAAATTTTCGCGCACACCGTCGAGCAGCCCGAGTACATGGCCGTCGGCGAGGAAATCGATTTCCTCCTCCGGGAAGTCGATAGCGGCTTCCACGTAGATGCGCAGCTGGATCAGCTTCTCGGTCAGGGCATGGACCCGCCGGGAGAACTCGCCCTGCAGCGAGCGCAGCGCGTTGCGGGCGGCCTGTTCGGAGCTGGCCTCGATCAGGTCGGCGATGGCTTCGGCCTGGGCCAGGTCGAGCTTGTCGTTGAGGAAGGCGCGCTCGCTGAACTCACCCGGGCGTGCCTGGCGGGCGCCAAGTTCCAGGCAGCGGCGCAGCAGCAGGTCGAGTACCACCGGGCCGCCATGGCCCTGAAGCTCGAGCACGTCTTCTCCGGTGAAAGAGTTGGGCCCGGGGAAGTAGAGCGCCAGCCCTTCGTCCAGGGTCGCGCCGCTGGCATCGTGGAAGGGGCCGTAGTGGGCATAGCGGGGCTTGAGCGGGCGTCCGGCCACGGCCTGGGCGATGTGCGCTGCCTGCGGGCCCGAGACCCGGACGATACCGACGCCGCCACGACCCTGGGCGGTGGCGACGGCGGCGATGGTTTCACGGGGGGCGTTCATGGCGTGAACCTCGATCTGCGTGGGGCGGATAGCAAGACGCCCCACAGAGGGGGCGTCTTTTCAAGCGTTGGCGAAGGTGGGCGGTCAGGCCGCCGCCTTGCTCGCAGCTTCGATCCGGCGGGTAATGTACCACTGCTGGGCGATGGACAAGCAGTTGTTGACCACCCAGTACACCACCAGGCCGGCGGGGAACCAGAGGAAGAAGAAGGTGAAGATGATCGGCATCAGCTTCAGCACCTTGGCCTGCATGGGGTCCGGCGGCGTCGGGTTCAGCTGCTGCTGGATGAACATGGTGGCGCCCATGATGATCGGCAGGATGAAGAACGGGTCCTTGATCGACAGGTCGGTGATCCAGAACATCCACGGTGCCTGGCGCATCTCGACGCTTTCCAGGAGTACCCAGTAGAGGGCGAGGAACACCGGCATCTGCACGAGGATCGGCAGGCAGCCGCCGAGCGGGTTGATCTTCTCCTTCTTGTACAGCTCCATCATCGCCTGGGACATCTTCTGGCGATCGTCACCGAACTGCTCCTTCAGGGCCTGCAGCTTGGGCGACACGGCGCGCATGCGGGCCATGGACTTGTAGCTGGCGGCCGAGAGCGGGAAGAAGGCGAGCTTGATCAGTACGGTGAGGACGATGATCGACCAGCCCCAGTTGCCGAGGATGCTGTGGATATGTTGCAGCAGCCAGAAGATCGGCTGGGCGATGAACCACAGGAAACCGTAGTCGACGGTCAGTTCCAGACCCGGGGAAAGCTCCTTCAGGTGGTTCTGCACCTTCGGGCCTGCATACAGGGTGGCCGACGCTTCGCCCTGGGCCCCGGCGGGGACGCTCAGGCTGGAACCGACGAAGCCGACGATGTAGTTGCCTTTCGGATCCTTGCGGGTCTGGATGACGTTGGTCTGGCCCTTGTCGGCGACCCAGGCGGTGACGAAGTAGTGCTGCAGCCAGGCGACCCAGCCACCGCTCACGCTTTCCTTGAA
Organism: Pseudomonas sp. Pc102; assembly: GCF_018408275.1. NCBI lineage: Bacteria > Pseudomonadati > Pseudomonadota > Gammaproteobacteria > Pseudomonadales > Pseudomonadaceae > Pseudomonas > Pseudomonas sp. Pc102. The sequence continues at coordinate 6,680,594 of NZ_AP021905.1, forward strand.
CCAGGCGTCGGGGTTGCCCTCGCGGCGCTTCTCGTCCTGCTTGTCGATGTCCTTGATGGAGATCTTCTTGTAGGGCTCGCTAGGGGTCCAGACGGCGGCGCCGAGGTAGGTCGATACGCCGGTGGCGGTGCTGGAGGACGGGTCGGCGCTGCCGTCGCGCTTGAGCTGCGCGTACATGCTGCCGTTCCAGGCCTGGGCGCTCTGGTTGTCGATGCGGTAGGCGACCTGGAGGTCGTACTTGCCGCGGGTCAGGGTGAAGCGCTTGATGTAGTTGACGCCGTTTTCGCTGAAGGTCAGTTCGACCACCAGCTGATCCTGGCCGTCAGCCAGCTTGTATTGGCGCTGGGCGGCGCTGTAGAGCGGGCGACCGCTGCTGCGGGCGTCGGGGCCGTTGGCGCCGATCAGGCCGCTCTGGGCCTGGTACAGGCGCTCGTTGCCGTTGTCGAACAGCTGGAACGGAACGTCCGGGCGATCCTGGCGGCGCGGGAACTTCGGCAGGGTCAGCTGGACGATGTCGCCGCCGTTGGGGTCGATGGCCAGGTTGAGCACGTCGGTTTCGACGCGGATCAGCTCGTTGCTCGGCGACACCTGGGCAGCGGCAGGTGCGCTGTGCTCGGTGTTGTCGGCGGTCGGGACGTCGTCATTGGCTGCTTGCTGTGCCGGCGTTGCGGTGTCAGGCAGCGTCGCGGTATTGGCGGCGGGTGCGCTGGCGGTCGGCAGGGCGGCCTGGCCGTAGTCCTGGTTCCACTGGAGAACCATCAGGTAGGACACGATTGCCAGGGCGACGATCAGGATCGAGCGTTGAATATCCATGATTACTCGGCCATCGAAGGGGATTGGGAGGTTTTTACGGGAGGAACCGGGTCGTAGCCACCGGGATTCCAGGGGTGGCAGCGGCCGAGCCGACGCGCGGCCAGCCAGCCACCGCGCAGGAGACCATGGTTCTCGATGGCCTCAAGCGCGTAGCAGGAACAGCTGGGATAGAAGCGACAGTGGCTGGCCATCAGCGGGCTGATGGCATAGCGGTAGAACTGGATCGGAACGAGGGCCAGTTTACGCATGGGGACTGTCGGCCACCCCTGATTCGGTCGTGGATTCAGGGCGAGGCCGGCTGCGGGCGAGGCGTTTCCAGAGCTTGCCGAACTGATGACTCAGCTCTTCGTTCTCCAGATCGCCCAGGCCTTTTTTCGCCACGATCACGATGTCCCAGCCAGCCAGCAACTCGAGGTTGTGACGGAAGGACTCTCTGATCTGGCGTTTGAGGCGATTGCGTTCGACTGAAAGCTTGACGCTCTTCTTGCCGATCACCAAACCGAGGCGGGGATGATCCAGAGCGTTGTCGCGCGCGAGCAGCAGGACGTTCTTGCCGGGAACCTTGCCGGTAGGGGAGTCGAAGACTGCCTTGAATTGCCGGGGAACCAGCAGACGCTTTTCCCGGCCGAAGCCTCGACTCACCACCTGTTCCGGGTGAATCAGACGGTCAGGCGCTTGCGGCCCTTGGCGCGACGACGCGACAGGACTGCACGGCCGTTCTTGGTAGCCATGCGGGCACGGAAACCGTGTACACGAGCGCGCTTGATGGTGCTGGGTTGGAAAGTGCGTTTCATGATGCTTTACCTGGTTGATCACAACGGGCCGGAAGTGGCCCCCGTTTAAAGAGACCGGGGATTCTAGAGAAACAGCGCGGGCAGGTCAATTTCCAACCAACTCTTCCGATCAAAATATGTAAGAAAGAAAAGAGTACTTAAGAAAGACTCGTTTTGTTTATAACTCTTAGACAGGTCCAGGCCTGTGGAAAAGCCGGGCAAAGCCTAGTGAGCCATGACCTTGACCAAAGGATAAGGCTGTCCGGAAGCGGTGATCGACCTGTGCGTCGGCTGGGCACAACCTGGGGATGAATGCCCGAGTTGCCCACAGGCAGGTTATACACCGGGTCCA